>CAVUFJ010000009.1:0-930982 GCA_963740755.1 Rhodothermales bacterium | reverse complement strand
CTCGCCCTGCAAAGGGCGTCTTCGAGGGCGGTGAGGTAGGCGTCGGGGGCCTTGCGGAAGCGGCGTTGGGCGCAGCGGGCCGTCCTGGCGGGTGCTGGAGTTGCTGGCGGAGCGCTTGCCAGGCCGGCAGATCGGGCGGGCGGAGTGCCACGTCGTCGAAGGATGTGGCCGCGCGCGGCCACGGCCGCGACGACGCGCACCGCCCCACGCACGACCAGCCCCGGCGAGGCCCCCTTGCGCCCGGTCGCGCGGCGCTCGTGATAGCGAACTGCGCCGAAGAACTGCTCCAAGGCGTTGTTCGTGGGCGGCAGGTGCGGGACGTCGTAGCAGTGGAAGAGCCCGGGCGCGTAGCTGGCGGTGACCCGTGCGGAACCGGTCCACGGCCGGGGCGAGCGCGCCGAGCGTGGCCTGCTGGGCGGTCATCGTGTCGAGCAGTGTCTGGTAGTCGGCCCGGACGGCCGCGCCCGGCTGCCCGTCGTGGTTCGCGAGCAGGTGCGCGGCCTGGTGGACCCAGCCGTAGGCGGTGCGGATGGTCGGCCACTGGTCGGCGGTCGCCGCGAGCCCCCGGTCGAGGAGGCGCTGGAGCCGGCCGAGTTCCGGCGGGAGCCCCCCCTTTCCGCCACCCGCCCGAGCGAGGCGTGGATGGCGGTCAGGCGGTCGTGCAAGCGGAGGCCGGAGGCGCACAGCGGCGGACGCCCGTCGTCCGTCAGCGCGCTGCGGACCGCCAGGCAGTAGCCGCGCATCGCGGTCGCCTCGGCATCGTCGCGCCCCTCCAGCGCGCGCTCGATGGGCCGGACGCCGCGCACCTCCTTCTTGAGCAGCACCTTGGCGTGGCGGTCCGCCTCGAAGATCGGCTTGGCCGCCTCCCGCAGGTAGTGGAATTGGCACAATTGGTGGGGCACGTCCGGCAGCGCCGTGCGCACGGCGTTGCGAATCGACTCCTGCCCGTCGGAGATGACGCCGCGAATCGGCACCGGCAGCGCGGTGGCGACCTCGCGCAACAGCGGCACCAACTCGGCCTCGGTGCTGCCGAGCAGGCTGCGCGCCAGGAGCACCTCGCCCGACAGGCAGTCGCGCAGCACCCACAGCACCTCGTGCCCGACATCCGGCTGCAGGCCATCGAGCGCGAGGATGACCTCTTCCTGCTGGGCCAGGCGCGCCTGCAGCCGGGTCTGGTCGGCCAGCCGCAGCGCCACCAACTCCTCGTAGCGGTAGAGCAGGTTGGTGACGCTGCGCTCGGCGATGGCGAGCCCGCGCGCCACCAGGGCGCGGTGGATCTCCGGCACGCTGCGGTGCTCGCCGTAGCGCAGCGCGCCGACCAGCGCGATGACGTCCAGCCCGAACTCGCCGTGCGGCAGCGCCCAGCCGCCCTCCTCCTCCGGGCGATAGGGCCGTCGATACCACGGACAGGCCGGCTCGCGGCACAGCCGCACCACCACGGTCAGGTCGTAGAGCCCATCGAGGGTGGCGACGGTGCGGCGGTCGTGGTAGGCCACCCGCGCGCCACCCCCGCAGTGCGGGCAGCGGGGCTGCTCCGGTTCCAGGCGATAGCTGCGCGGGGCGGTGGGGCGGGCGGTACGGCGGGCCATGCGCGCCTCCTGAGCTGACCGAGACGACGCGTCAGGCGCACAGCCTACTCACCGACAGGGCGAGTTTGCCAGCCTAGCCTTTTTTCGCGCCCCGGCGCTGTGCTGGTGGGCGCGGACGATCGTGGCGTCGATCATCGCGTATGCGTTATCCGCATCGGCACTGAAGGCCGCGAAGACCCGCGCCCACACCCCGCGCTTCGCCCAGCGCCCGAAGCGCTGATGCACGTGCTTCCACTTCCCGAACCGCGCCGGCAGGTCCGGCCAGGGGATCCCCGCCCGGTACCGAGAGAGCACCGCCTCCACGAACAGCCGGTTGTCCCGCGCCGTCCCGCCCCACGTAGCCCACCCGCCCGGGCAGCAGGTGCTCCATCCGTGCCCACTGGTCGTCCCGCAACCCGTACCGCCGCGTCATCCTCTCCCCCTCCGCCGTCAGCCGACCACCGCCCCGCTACCCGACCACAACTGAAGATACGCCCTAGTGTTTGCCCCGACCAAGCTTCTTTGCCCTTTCGATGTTGGGGCTTATCCTTGCGCGACTGATTCACCTTGCAACTCCGCCAGTTCTCGCTGAAAGCGCGTTGTCATCGTCTGCGCGCTCATCGTCCGGGCAGGAACGCGGCGTCGACTGCGCGGAGGCTGAACGCGGCGAGTTCATCGAGCGTGAAGTCGAAGTGCTCCGCGAGGGCCAGATATTCGTCGGTGAGGGTCGTGTTGAACATCGGCGGATCGTCGCTGTTGACCGTGACCGGCACCCCGGCTTCGTGGAGCGCGCGGAACGGGTGCGCCGCGTAGCTCGGGTAGACCCCGAGGCAGAGATTGCTCGTCGGCGAGATTTCCAGCACGATCTGGCGCTCAGCGAGTTCCGCCACGAGCGCGGGGTCTTCGATACTCCGCACGCCGTGACCGATCCGTTCGCTCCCCGCCGCCAGCGCCGCCCGGACACTCTCTGGCCCGACCGTCTCCCCGGCGTGGAGGGTCAGCCGTGCGCCGCCGCGCCGCGCGAGGTCGAAGGCGTCGGTGTAGAGGCTGGGCGGGTAATCGACCTCCTGGCCACCGAGCCCAAAGCCAACGAGCCCATCGCCGAGATTATCGACGCACCAGCGCGCGATCGTCAGCACATCTTCCGGGGTGCGGCTCCGTACCGGATCACAGATGAATTGGAGTTGGACGCCGTGCTCGCGCAGCGCGTCGCGCGCCCCCTCGCGCATCCCGGCGAGGATGACGTCGCCCGGCACCGCCGGGGCGGGGGCGCTGGGCGCTCCCGGCGAGAAGGTGACTTCCAGGTATTGCGTGTTCTGACGCGCGGCATCGGCGGCGAGTTCGCGGGTGATCCGCGCGTAGTCATCGGCGGTGCGGAGGGCGCGCTTGATCGCGATGTAAATCTCGATGAAGTGCGGAAAATCGCGGAACTGGAACCACTCGCGCGCTCCAGCCAGATCGGTGAATGGGTAATCGATCCCGTGCTGGCGACCGAGATCGAGCAGCGTCTCGGGGTGGACGCTCCCTTCCAGATGGACGTGTAGCTCCGCCTTCGGCATCCGCGCGATGAACGCACGTTCGGTTGCGGTGATCGCGCGGGGCATCGGTTACTCCTTCTCTGTGGTCAGATCGGGCTGTCGTCGGATCGCGCGGGCCTCGCTGTAGGCGCAGTGCGCGGTGAAGCCGAGGCGCTGATAGAGGCGCGTGGCCGGCTACGTTCGCCGCGACGACGTTGAGGATCACCTCGCGGCAGGAACTGGCGAATAACTCCGCGACGATCGCTGCGGTGACCACACCGCCCAGGCCGCGACCGCGCGCCTCGGGGACGACGAAGATATTGCCGACGGCGGCGAGTCCGTATTCGGCGGCGACCACATGGGTGCCACCCGCCGCGACAAGCTGCCCCCCCTCGCGCACGCCGTAGAAGACGCCGTGTGTCAGTTGATCGGCGGTGAAGGTGCTGTCGGGGTACGTGGCGTAGAAAGCAAGCAACGACGCAAGATCGGCGTCGCGTAGGCGGATTGCGGCGCTGCTCCCTGGCCGGCGGCGTGAAACTCGCCTCCTCGACCGCCATCCGTAGCATCGGTCGGCGACCTTGCGGGAACAGATACTGTTCGGCCAGCGCCGCGATCTGTGGCTCTTGCGCGAGGATGTACGTTTCGGCGGGCAGTATCCCTGCCGTCGCGGCGTCGGCCATGATGGCGGCGACGCCCGCTGGATCGCCATAGGGGATCAGCGAATTGAATGCGGGATGCTGGTAAAAAAGGCAGGCCGCTTCAGCTGTATCTCGCTGTTCGCATCGCGCGCGAACGGGGAGACGCCCCCGACCCGGCCCCGGACGATGGCGACCAGGCCTGAACTGCCCGGCGGCGTGCGCCTCTGCCGCCGCCCCGACCTGCCCGCCGACGGCTGCGTCGTGCCCGTAGACAAGCCGCACGGCTGGACGTCGTTCGACGTGGTGGCGAAGCTGCGGGGCCTGCTCGGCATCCAGAAGATCGGCCACGCCGGCACGCTCGACCCGATGGCGACGGGCCTGCTACTGTGCCTCATCGGCAGCGCTACGAAGGCGCAGGACGGCCTGCTCGGCCTGCCGAAGGCCTACGAAGGCACGATCCGCCTCGGCGAAGTGACGCCCTCGCAGGACGCCGAAACCGAGGTGACCGAGCGCCATAGCCTCGACGGGCTCACCGACGACGCCATCCGCGCGGGCGTGGCCGCGCTCACGGGCGTGATCGAGCAGGTGCCACCCATGTACTCCGCCGTCAAGGTGGGCGGGCAGCGCCTCTACAAGCTCGCCCGCAAGGGCGAAGAGGTGGACCGCGCCGCCCGGCAGGCCATCATCTACCGCTTTGACGTGGACGCCATCCGCCTGCCCGACGTGGACGTGTTCGTGGCCTGCTCGAAGGGCACCTACGTGCGCACGCTCGCCTACGACCTCGGCGCCGCCCTTGGCGTTGGCGGCCACCTCGTCCGCCTGCGCCGCACCGGCATCGGCGACGTGAGCGTGGACGACGCCTGGACGCTGGAGGCCCTCGCGGACGCGCTCGGCAAGCCCTTCGCAGCCGCGCCAGGCCGCCGGGCCGCCCGATCCTCGCGTAGGGGACGCCTCATGGCGCCCCCCTTCCCCGACCGGTATGCAGCGCTTCGACGGGCTGGACGGCTTTCCGCGCCACGCGCAGAGCGTGGTCACCGTAGGCACGTTCGACGGCGTACATCGGGGGCACGAAGCGCTCGTGGCCGAGGTGGTGGGCCGGGCCCGCGCGGCGTCAGCGCCTGCGGTCGCCGTGACGTTCGACCCGCACCCGCGCGAGGTCGTGACGGGGCAGGCGGTGCCGCTGCTGAGCACCGTGCGCGAGCGCGCCGAGCGCCTGGAGGCCCTCGGCATCGACCGGCTCGTCGTGCTGCCCTTCACGCCTGCGCTTGCCGCCACCGACGGCGAGACGTTCGTGCGCCGCATCGTCTGCGAGGCCATTGGCTGCGGGGTGTTCGTGGCTGGGCACGACCACGGCTTCGGGCGGGGGCGCGCCGGGGATGCCGCTCTCCTGCGCGCGCTCGGCGCCGAGCACGGCTTCGAGGTCGTCGAGGCGCCCGCTGTGGCGCTCGGCGACGGCACCGTCGTGTCCTCCTCCGCCATCCGGGCGGCGCTCGCGGTGGGCGATGTGGCGCAGGCGGCGCGGCTGCTAGGGCGGCCCTACGCCGTTGCGGGCCCGGTCGAGCCGGGCGAGCAGCGGGGGCGGACGATCGGGTTTCCGACCGCCAACGTGGCGCCCGAGCACGCGCGCAAGCTGCTGCCCGCCCATGGCGTGTACGCGGTGCGGGTGCAGACGCCGCAGGGGGCCTTCGACGGGGTGGCCAACGTGGGCGAGCGGCCGACCGTGGGCGGCGGGCCGGTGCGGCTCGAAGCGCACCTGTTCGGGTTCGCAGGCGACCTCTACGGGCAGCCCGTTCGCGTCGAATTCGTGGAGCGGCTGCGCGCCGAACAGCGTTTTCCAGACTTCAGCGCCCTCCAGGCGCAGATCCGGGAAGATGCTGCGAACGCGCGGCGCCTGCTCGCCACCGTACCTTGACGCGCGGCCGCTGTGGCCGCGTTTACCACCGCCTCAGATGAGGTTGGAAGTTCTGCGTGAACTTCTACTTTACGATGGCATAATCTAAAGTGGAACCGCGATGATTACCCGCGACCAAAAAGCCGAGCTCGTCTCTACCTACGGGAAGTCCGACAAGGACACCGGTACGGCCGAGGTGCAGATCGCCGTCATGACGGCCCGCATCAACGACCTCACGGAGCACCTCAAGATCCACAAGAAGGATCACTCGACGCGCCGGGGCCTGCTCCTGCTCGTCGGCAAGCGCCGCCGCCTGCTCAACTACCTCACGGACCGCGACATCGAGCGCTACCGCACGGTGATCAAGCAGCTCGGCATCCGTAAGTAAACCCAGGGCGGCTGCGTGCCCCCCTCCTGAAAAGCCATTGGACATTGGACATTAGCTATGGGGCGAGGCCATGCATCCGCTGGTGCTGCTCCCATGCCTAATGTCTATTGCCCAGTGGCTTTTTCCATTGCGTGCGAACGCGTAACCTGATAGTCCCCAAACCCATGTTCAACATCGTCGAAAAGACGGCCGAGTTTGCGCCCGGCAAATCCATCACGCTCGAAACGGGCCACCTCGCCCGGCAGGCCGGCGGCGCCGTGCTCGTCAAGCAGGGCGACACGCACGTGCTCGTGACCGCCACCATCTCGCCCGGCGTCAAGGAAGGGCAGAGCTGGTTTCCCCTCTCGGTCGACGTGCGCGAGAAGTACTCGGCGGGCGGCAAATTCCCGGGCGGCTTCATCAAGCGTGAAGGCCGACCCACGGACAAGGAGATCCTCTCCGCCCGCCTCGTCGACCGCGCCGTGCGGCCGCTCTTCCACGAGGGCTTCCTCCACGAAGTCCAGATCCTCGTCAACGTCCTCTCGGCCGATCCGCAGATCGACGCGGACGTGCTCGCAGGCGTCGGCGCCAGCGCCGCGCTCATGCTGGCCGGCGCGCCGTTCCACGGGCCGATTGCCGAAGTGCGCATCGGGCGCATCGGCGGCCAGTTCGTCGTCAACCCGACGATTGCCGAGCTCGACGATTCCGACTTCGACCTCGTCGTCGCCGGCTCGTCCGACGCGCTCGTGATGATCGAGGGCGAGATGAAGGAGGTCTCCGAGGCCGACATGCTCGCCGCCTTCGACGTGGCCCACACGGCCATCAAGGAACTCTGCGTGCTCCAGCGCGACCTCGCCGCCGCGGCGGGCGTCGGCGCCCCGATGACGTTCACGCCCGTCGTGCTGCCCCAGGGCCTCCTCGACGCCGTGCGTCCGGTGGTGGAGCAGAAGCTCGCCTCGATTGTGCGCGCGCCCTACCACAAGGCCACGTTCTACGGCAACGTCGACGCGCTCACCGACGAGGTGGTCGTGCAGTTTCTCGGCGAGAACGACCCGGCGGTGGGCGTGACGCAGAAGACGACGACAGAGCAGGGCTGGAACAAGGTGCAGATCAAGGCCGCCGTCGCCGAGATGGAGAGCCAGGCGATGCGCGAGATGATCCTCGAAGACAAGCGCCGCATCGACGGACGCGCGACGACCGAGATCCGCCAGATCCAGTGCGAAGTGGGCGTGCTTCCGCGCACGCACGGCTCGAGCCTGTTCACGCGCGGCGAAACGCAGGTGCTCGCGAGCGTCACGCTGGGCACCAAGAAGGACGCCCAGGCCATCGACCAGATCTTCGAGACGGGCGACAAGCGGTTCATGCTGCACTACAGCTTCCCGCCGTTCTCGACCGGCGAGGTCAAGATGATGCGCGGCCTCTCGCGCCGCGAAGTGGGCCACGGCTACCTCGCCGAGCGCGCCCTCGCGCGGCATGATGCCGAGCGCCGAGGAATTCCCGTACGTCGTCCGCATCAACGCCGACGTGCTCGAATCCAACGGCTCCTCCTCGATGGCCTCCGTCTGCTCCGGCGCGCTCGCGCTCATGGACGCCGGCGTGCCGATCGAGAAGCCGGTCGCGGGCATCGCGATGGGCCTGATCAAGGAAGGCGACCGCGTGGCGATCCTGAGCGACATCCTGGGCACCGAGGACCACCTCGGCGACATGGACTTCAAGCTCACCGGCACCCGCGACGGCATCACGGCCTGCCAGATGGACATCAAGGTGACCGGCCTCACGCGCGACATCATGATGCAGGCGCTCGACCAGGCCAAGGCCGGGCGGGACCACATCCTCGGGCTCATGGAGGCCACGCTCGCCGAGGCCCGCGAAGACCTCTGGCCTTCGCCCCGCGCCTCACCCAGATCCAGATCGACTCCGACTTTATCGGCGCCGTCATCGGGCCCGGTGGCAAGATCATCCAGGGCATCCAGCGCGAGACCGGCACCAAGGTGGACATCGAGGAGCGCGACGGCTTCGGCTTCGTGACGATTGCCTCGACCGACGCCTCGGCTGCCGCGCGGGCGCTCGCCATCATCAAGGGCATCGTCGCCAAGCCCGAGCCGGGCGAGGAGTACGAGGGCACGGTCAAGAGCCTGCTGCCCTTCGGCGCGATCATCGAGATCCTGCCGGGCAAGGAAGCCATGCTCCACGTCTCCGAAATGGACTGGAACTACGTCGAGAAGCCGGAGGACTACGTCCAGGTGGGCTCGAAGGTGAAGGTGCAGGTCCTTGAGATCCGCGACGACGGCAAGCTGCGCCTCACGCGCAAGCCGTTCATGCCCAGGCCGGAGCCGGGCACCGAGCGCCCGCGCCCGCCGCGTCCCGAAGGGGAGCGCCGCGAGGGCGGCGACCGGGGCGGCTACGGCGGCGGCGGTGGTCGTGGTGGCGACCGGGGCCGTGGCGGCGACCGGGGCGGCTACGGCGGTGGCGGTGGCCGTGGGGGCGACCGTCCCCGTGGCGAGCGCCGCGAGGGCGGCGACCGTCCGCGCCGCGACGAAGGCGGATCGAGCGAGCCCCGCGCCGAAGGCGGCGAAGGGTAAGCTCTGCCGATAGGATAGCGTCGGGGCGGGTAATACACCCGCCCCGACGTGTTTGTATCAAACCGTTATTGCAATGCAAAAATCCCAGCGTCCCGACGTGTCGGGGCAGGGGCTCGTCGAATCGGACCTGCTCCTGCACACGCTCGGCAACGGCGTGCGCGTGGTGGCCGAGCGCGTGCCGGGCGTGCGCTCGCTCTCGGCGGGCGTGTGGGTAGACGTGGGCAGCCGCGACGAGGCGCCCGAGGAGAGCGGCATCACGCACTTTATCGAGCACATGGTGTTCAAGGGCACCGGGCGGCGCCGCGCGCACCACATCGCGCGCCACATGGAGAGCGTGGGCGGCTACCTGAACGCCTTCACGGCGAAGGAGCACACCTGCTACTACGCGCGCGGCCTCGACGAACACCTCGATCGCGCCCTCGACGTCATCACGGACCTCGTGGCGGGGGCATCGTTTCCCGAGGCCGAGATCCCGAAGGAGCAGGAGGTGGTGATCGAGGAGATGAAGTCGTACGAGGACCAGCCCGAAGACCTCATCTTCGACCACCTCGAAGAACTCACCTATCCGGAGAGCGCCCTCGGGCGGCCCATCATCGGGACGCCGGAGTCGGTGCGGGGCTTCGACCGGGCAGCGCTCACGGGCTTTGTCCACCGGCAGTACGTGCCCGAGAAGGTCATCCTCACGGTGACGGGGCCGATGGCGCCGGAGCGCGTCATGCGCCTGGCCGAGCGGCACCTGGGCGGGCTCGCGCGGCGCCCCGTGCTGCCGCGTCCCCCGGCGGGGGGCTATGCGCCCGGCCGCTTCGAGGGCACGCGGCCCATCCAGCAGGCGCACCTCGCCCTGGCCAACCGGGGCTTTGCGATCACCGACCCGGAGCGGACGACGCTCGCCGTGCTCAACACGATCCTCGGCGGGGGGATGTCGAGCCTGCTTGCGCAGCACATCCGCGAGCGCTACGGCTACTGCTACAACGTCTACTCGTTCACAAACCACTACACCGACGCGGGCGACGTGGGCGTGTACATCGCGACCGATCCGGGCAAGGTGGACCACGCCGAAAAGCTGATCTGGCGCGAACTCGACGCGCTCGCCACGACCGCCGTCACGCCGCGCGTGCTCACGCAGGCGAAGGCGCAGGTCAAGGGCGGCATGATGCTGGGCCTGGAGAGCCTGTCCGCGCGGATGCAGCGGCTCGGGCGGCACACGCTCTACTTCAACCGCGTGCTCACGCTCGGCGAGATGGCCGAGGAAGTGGACGCCGTGACGGCTGAGAGCATCCGCGCGCTCGCTGCGCGCCTGTTCGTGCGCAGCGCGTTCTCGCACGCCCTCCTGCTGCCTGAAAAAGAGGCCTGATCGCACCGGGCCCGGCAGCGGCGCGGCCCGCCTGCCGGATATTCGACCCACGACCAACACTCGCTCTCTGTGAAGCTCCTCGTCACCGGCGGCGCCGGGTTCATCGGCTCCCACCTCGTCGATACGTTTCTGGCCAACGGCCACGACGTACATGTGCTCGACGACCTCTCGTCCGGCAAGCGCGAAAACCTGCCGGACGGCGTGCCGCTGCACGTCTTCGACGTGCGCAGCCAGGACGCCGCCGACCTGATCCGCCGCGAGCGGCCCGACGTGCTCGTCCACGAGGCCGCGCAGATGGACGTGCGCCGCAGCGTGGCCGACCCGCAGTTCGACGCGAGCGTGAACGTGCTCGGCTTCCTCAACCTGATGGAAGCGGCGCGCGCGAGTGGCGTGCAGAAGGTGCTCTTTGCCTCCACCGGCGGGGCCATCTACGGCGAGCCCGAGAACGACGGGCCGCAGGACGAGGACCACACGCTCCAGCCGCTCTCGCCCTACGGCATCACGAAGCTCGTGACCGAGAAGTACCTCTACTTCTACCGCGAAACCTACGGTATCCATTACCTGGCCCTCCGCTACGCCAACGTGTATGGCCCGCGCCAGAACCCGCACGGGGAGGCGGGGGTGGTCGCCATCTTCATCAAGCGTCTGCTCGAAGGCACGCCCTCGACCATCAACGGCGACGGCCGGCAGACGCGCGATTACGTGTTCGTGCGCGATGTGGCCGCTGCCAACCTGGGCGCCCTCACCCACGAGGGCTCCGGGGCCTTCAATGTGGGCACGGGCGTGGAGACGGATGTGAACACGCTCTTCGGCCACCTCAACCGCCTCACCGGAGGCCATGCCGAGGAACTCCACGGGCCGGGCAAGCCGGGCGAGCAGCGCCGCAGCGTGCTCTCCTACGCCCACACGCGCGCCGCGCTGGGCTGGGAGCCGCAGGTGCCCCTCGCCGACGGCCTGGCCGAGACGGTGGCATGGTTCAAAGGACGTTCGTAGTAGGTCGTTCGTTGTTCGTGGTCAGAAGCGCGGAAGCATTCCGGTACTTCTGACCACGAACAACGAACGACGAACAAGCCCCCATGTACGCCGTCACGCTTCCGCGCTTCGAGGGGCCGCTCGACCTGCTGCTCTTCTTTGTGCAGCGCGACGAGATCGACATCTTCGACATCCCGATTGCGCGCGTCACGGACGAGTTTCTGGTGTACGTGCGCGCCCTCTCGGAGGTGGACCTCGACGGCGCGGCCGAGTTCATCTACTTCGCCGCGCTGCTGATCGCGATCAAGGCGAAGGCATTGCTGCCGGCACCCGCGCACGAAGACGCGGCCGAGGTAGAGGACCCGCGCCGCGAACTCGTCGAGCGCCTGCTTGAATACGTGCGCTTCAAGGAAGCCGCCCGCACGTTCGAGACGCTTGCGGCGGCCCGCGCGCTCCATCACACCCGCCCGGTGTCGGCCACGCCCATCGAGGCGCCCGAGGCCCCGGCGCCGCTCTCGGTGACCGACCTCGTGCGTGGCCTGCGCCGCCTCGTCGTGGCGCCGCCGGCTCTCGTGGAGCACGAGGTGCGCCCGGTGCGCGTGACGGTGGCGCAGGCGCTCCGCGAACTGATGGCCGCCCTCGGCCGCACCACGCGCCTGCCGTTTCTCGGCTTTGTGGACGGGCGCCCGCGCGCGTTCGTGGTGGCGGCGTTTCTGGGCGTGCTCGAGAGCGTGCGGCGGGGCCGCCTCCGCCTGCGCGCCGGCGCGGGCGAGGACTTTTTCGTGGAGCCGGGCGAAGAGCCCTCCCCGGCGCCCGAACTTGCAGACGATGACGCCCCCTGATGGAAGCCGCTCCACACGACCGCCGCCTGCGCCTGCGCGCCCTTACCGAGGCGCTGCTGTTCGAGGCGGCGGGCCCGCTCGATGCCCCTGAACTGGCCGAGCTCCTGAGCCGGGGCCTCGCCGAACCCGTGGGCCCGGAGGACGCTGCTGAGGCCGTGGAGGCGCTGCGCGCCCGGCTGCAGGCGCAGGGAAGCGCCGTGGACGTGTTCGCTTGGGGCGGCGGCTACCGCCTCGCCACGCGCGCCGAATGGGCCCCGTACCTCGACGCCGCCCGCACGCCCGAGCCGCGCCTGCGCAAGCTCTCCCCCACCATCATCGAAACCCTCGCCGTCGTGGCCTACCGACAGCCGGTGTCGAAGCCGGAGGTGGACTTTGTGCGCGGCGTGGATTCCGATTACGCCCTCGCCCGCCTGGCCGAACTCGACCTCGTGACGGTCGTCGGGCGGGGCGACGGGGTGGGGCGCCCGATGCTCTACGGCACCACCGCCACCTTCCTCGACCGCTTCGGCCTCGCGGCTCTCGCCGACCTGCCCACGCTCCGCGAGGTGCAGGAACTGCTGGCCGATCCATCGTTCTCTGAAGAGCGCGCACGCCTGCTCGCGCTCGCCCCCTCCGCCTCCGATCCGCCCTCGGGCGACGCCCATGCCGCCGCCTGACCGCCGCCCCCCTCGCCGCCCCACCTCGGGCGGCCCGCCCCCACCCCGCCAGGGCCCCGCCTCAGGGCCCCCCGGGCCCCCGTTCCAGGGCGGTCAGGCCCCGCGCCAGGGCCCGCCCCGCGAGGGACCACCCGGACGCCGTTTAGGGGCGCATCAGGTCCGCCCCGCCAGGGCCCGCCGGGGCCGACGGTCAGGGACCTCGCCTCCGTCGAGGACGCCGGGTCCTCCCCGGCAAGGTCCTGCCCGCCAGGGTCCTCCCCGGCAGGGGCCACCGGGACCCCCGCGCCTGGGCGACGACCCGAACGCGTCCTGCACGTCCGGTGCGCTCGTTCCGGGACCGCAAGCCGCCGCGCTCCCGACCGGAAGGAGCCCGCGCCGCGTCCCATCACCGAGGCCACCCGGCTCAACCGCTTTCTCGCGCAGTCCGGCGTGGCCTCGCGCCGCAAGGCCGACGAGTTGATCGCGGCCGGCGCGGTGACCGTGAACGGGCAGCCGGTGCTGGAGATGGGCGCGCAGGTGCAGCCCGGCGACCGCGTGGAGGTCCACGGGCGGGCCGTCTCGCCGGCCCAGCACATCTACCTGCTGCTCAACAAGCCCGAGGACACGATCACGACCAAGAGCGACGAGCGCGGGCGCTACACGGTGCTCGACCTCGTGGACCTGCCCGACGAGCAGAAGGCCGCCATCTTCCCGGTCGGACGCCTCGACCGGCACACGGTGGGCGTGCTCCTGCTCACCTCCGACGGCGAGCTGGCCCACCGGCTCACGCACCCGTCGTTCGAGGTCGAAAAGCTGTACATCGTGCGCACCGAGCGCTCAATCAAGCCCCACGAACTCGACGAACTTCGCCGGGGCATCACGCTCGACGATGGCCCCGCGCGGGCCGATCAGGCGGCCTACGTGTCGGACGACCACCACGAGATCGGCATGAGCATCCACGAGGGCCGCAACCGGATCGTGCGGCGCATGATGGAAGCACTCGGCCACGAGATCGTACTGCTGGAGCGCGTCCGCTACGCCGACCTCACCACCGCCGGCGTGCGGCGTGGCAAGTGGCGGCGCCTCTCGCCCGGCGAAGTCAAAAAGCTCAAGCGTCTCGTCGGGCTGAAGTAGACGTTGGACACTGGTTATTAGTGGTTCGTCATTGGCCCTTAAGGCGACTAACAAAACGAGTGTCATTGCGAGCGCAGCATGAGGAGATTGCTCTGTCCCTTCGCTCCTCGCAATGTCAAGTCTGGGGTTGTGTCAGTTGTGTCAGACGCCCTAAGTGCTGTGACAAACTGAAAAGACAGAGTTGATGATTTGTTCGTTGTTCGTCGTCATAGGGGCTGAGTTCTGCCGGGTTCGTCTGACCACGAACAACAACCATTCTGCCTGATGACCTTGCCAGAACACGAAGGGCTTCTCTCAAGCGTCCGCCGTTTAATGACCAACGTCTAATGTCCAAAATCCTCTACGAAGGCCTCACCTACGACGACGTGCTGCTCGTGCCGGCGCGACTCGTCGGTGATGCCGCGCGATGTGGACACGAGCACGCAGCTCACCGCCCGCATCCGCCTCCACATCCCCGTGCTCTCGGCCGCGATGGACACGGTGACGGAGGCGGGGCTCGCCATCGCGCTCGCGCGGGAAGGCGGCGTGGGCGTGCTACACAAAAACATGACCGCCGCGCAGCAGGCCGAGCAGGTCCGGCTTGTCAAGCGCTCCGAGAGCGGCATCATCCAGGACCCGTTCACGCTCGCCCCTACGGCCACCGTGGGCGAGGCGCGGGCGCTCATGGGACGTCACGGCATCGGCGGCATCCCCATCGTCGAATCGGACGGGCGGCTGCTCGGCATCGTCACCAACCGGGACCTGCGCTTTCAACCCGATCCCGGCGCGGCCCTCGCCACGGTCATGACGGCGATGCCGCTCGTGACGGCGGCGGAGGGCACGACGCTCGAAGATGCTGAGGCGCTGCTGCTGCGCCACAAGTTCGAGAAGCTGCCCATCGTCGACGCCGACGGAGGCCTGCGGGGGCTTATGACGTTCAAGGACATCCAGAAGCGCCGCCGCTACCCCAACGCCTGCAAGGACGGCTACGGGCGCCTGCGCGTGGGCGCCGCCGTCGGCGTGACGGCCGATGTGCTGGACCGCGTGGCGGGCCTCGTCGAGGCGGGCGTGGACTTTGTGACCGTGGACACCGCGCACGGCCACTCGGAGGGCGTGCTCCGCACCGTCACGGCCGTGAAAGACGCCTACCCGGACCTCGACGTCGTGGCGGGCAACGTGGCGACCGCCGAGGCGACCGAAGACCTCATCCGCGCGGGCGCCGACGCGGTGAAGGTCGGCATCGGACCGGGTTCGATCTGCACCACGCGCATCGTGGCGGGCGTCGGCGTGCCGCAGCTCACGGCGGTCATGCAGTGCGCCGCCGCAGCGGCGCGCTTCGGCGTGGGCGTGATCGCCGACGGCGGCATCAAGCAGACGGGCGACGTGCCGAAGGCGATTGCCGCGGGCGCCGCTTCGGTGATGATGGGCGGAATGCTCGCGCGCGTCGAGGAGAGTCCGGGCGAGACGATCCTCTTCGAAGGGCGCAAATACAAAAGCTACCGGGGCATGGGCTCGGTCGGCGCGATGCAGGCCGGCTCGAAAGACCGCTACTTCCAGGATGCCGAGGACGACCTGAAAAAGCTGGTGCCCGAGGGCATCGAAGGCCGCGTGCCGTACGGCGGGACGCTCTCGGAGGTCGTCTACCAGCTCGTCGGGGGCTTGCGCGCGGCGATGGGCTACTGCGGCTGCGCGACGGTGGCCGAACTGGGCCAGCAGGCGCGCTTTGTGCGCGTGACCGCGGCGGGCATCCGCGAGAGCCACCCGCACAGCGTGTCGATCACGCGCGAGTCGCCCAACTACTCGACGCGCTGACGATGGCCGCTGCCCTCTACGCCGCGCGCCACGCGGCGCTGCTCGCCGCCGTGGCCGCGCAAGGCGCCGAGGCGCTGCTCGTCACGTTCCTCCCGGACGTTCGCTGGGCGTGCGGCTTCACCGGCTCCAACGGCTGGCTCCTGCTCACCGCCGAGGGGGCCGCGTTCCTGACCGATGGGCGCTACACGGCCCAGGCCACCCGCGAGGTCCAGCAATGCCGCGCTGCACGTCGGCCCCGACCTGCTCACGCTGCTCGCCGATGTGCCAATGCTCAGGGCGGGGATGCGGGTGGGCGTGCAGGCCGAGGCCATGAGCCTGGCGCAGCGCCGCAGCCTGGGCGAACGGCTGCCGGGCGTCCGGTGGGTCGAGACGGAGCACGTGCTGCCGCCCCTCGTGGCCGTGAAAACGCCGCAGGAGGTGGCCCGCATCGAGGCCGCGCAGCGCGTGACGGAAGCCGTGCTCGATGACGTGCTCGGCCTCCTTCGTCCGGGGCTGACCGAGCAGGAGGTGGCCGCCGAGATTGTGTACGGGCACCTCAAGCGCGGGGCCGAGCGGATGTCGTTCGACCCCATCGTGGCCGCCGGCCCCAACGGCGCGCTCCCGCACGCCCGCCCGTCGGCGCGTCCGCTCCAGCGCGGCGACCTCATCGTGCTCGACATGGGCGGCGTGCTCGACGGCTACGCCTCCGACATGACGCGCACGGTGGCGCTCGGCGAGCCCGGCGAGGACGCGCGGCGGGTATACGCGGCGGTGCTGGAGGCGCAGACGTGCCGCCCTGCACGCCGCCCGCGCCGGGATGCGCGTCAGACGCGCTCGATGCCGCCGCCCGCGACGTGCTCCGCGCCCATGGCCTCGGGGACGCCTTTTCTCATGGACTGGGCCACGGCATCGGCTTGCAGACGCACGAGTGGCCGCGCGTGTCGCACCAGCGGCAGGACGTGCTGCCGGCGGGCTGCGTCGTCTCCATCGAGCCGGGGGCGTACCTGGAGGGGCGCTTTGGCGTGCGCATCGAAGACCTCGTGCTGCTGGAGGCCGACGGCTGCCGCAACCTCACGCGGGCGCCCAAGGCGCTCCTCGTGTGCTAACGCGGTGGGTAGCCGGCCCCTGTGCGCCGTAGCATAGCGGCGCGCCTCACGTCGCCTGACTACCAGATCCGGTTGCATCATGAGGGATCACCGAACATGGATCAACGCCAGAGGGCACCTCAGGGCGTCTCTGACCATGATCGATGATCCGTGATCAACCCGGTCCTCACCCTGCTTCCGGCGCTTGAATGATGCCTATCCGCCGGCTGCTCGTGGTGGCCTACTACTTCCCTCCGCTCGGCGGCAGCGGCGTGCAGCGGGTCGCCAAGCTCGCGAAATACCTGCCCGCCTTCGGCTGGCAGCCCACCGTGCTGGCGGCGCGGCCCGCCGGGTACGTGGCCTACGACGACGCGCTCGCCGCCGAGGTGGACGCGGCCGGCGTGGAGGTCGTGCGCACCGCCTCGCTTGACCCGACGCGGCTGGCCCGGCAGGCGACCCCCGGCAGCGGGGGCGGGCGCAGCCGCCTCGCCCGCCTTACGGACTGGCTCTTCGTGCCGGACAACAAGCTCGGCTGGGCGCCGTTCGCCCTGCAGGCCGCCCGGCGCGCCCACCGCGCCGCCCCGTTCGACGCGGTCTATGCCTCGGCGCCGCCGTATACGGGTTTGCTCGTGGCGGCGCTGGCTCGCCCGCCGCTTCCATCGCCCCCTCATGCTCGACCTGCGCGACGACTGGCTCGGCAACCCCCGCCACCACTACCCGACGCCCGCGCACCGCGCCGCGCACGCGCGCCTCGAACGGTGGGCGTTCACGCAGGCCGCCGGGATCAGCGTCATCTCGGAGGCGATGGCCGAGGCCGTACGCGCGCGGCACCCCGACCTCGCCGCCCGCGTCCGAGTAATTCCGCAGGGCTTCGACCTGGCCGATTTCGACCCCGCGATCCAGCCCGTGCCGGACGGGACGTTCCGGCTGCTCTACACCGGGATGTTCTACGACGCGCAGCGCCCCGACCCCTTCCTGCGCGGCCTGCGGCGGTTTCTCGACCACACTCCCACGGCGCGCGTCGAAGCCACGTTTGCCGGGCACGTCCCCGATCACTTCGCGGTGCTCGTGTCTGAACTCGGCTTGCAGCACAGCGTCCGATTTGTAGGCTACCGGCCGCACCACGAGGTCGCGCAGCTCCAGCAGCGGGCGGACGTGCTCTGGATGACCGTGGGGCGCCGGGCGGGCGCCGAGGGGATCTCGACGGGGAAGCTGTACGAGTACCTCGGCACGCGCCGTCCGATCCTGGGCCTCGTGCCGGAGGGCACCGCGCGCGCGACGCTGCGCGCCTACGGCGCCGCTTGGATCGCCGAGCCCGACGACGAACCGGCCATTGCAGCGGCCATCAATTCCGCCTGGCAGGCGTGGCGCACCGACGCGCTGCCGGTCCCGCGCGCGGACGTCGTGGCGGCGCACGACCGGCGGGCGATCGCCGGAGCCGTGGCGCGGTGGCTCGACGCGCTCGAACGAAGCACTGCATGAGCTGTTATTGCAACATAAAATATAGCACATGGGTGGCCTTGCTGCTGATGGCGTCGGCGCTCCATGCGCAGGCGCCGGTAGCGGTGGGGCCGGTGGACGTGATCGTGCAGACTGGCGCCGGGCCTGGGCAAGCAAGGGCAGGGGCCTGCTGCTGTCCGCGCCGCCGCTGGAGCGTATCTCGCGGAGGCAGCCGCCGTGCGCGCGCTACTGCCCGGCGCGCTCCCAGAGACGTATATCCTCCACGCGGAGACGCCCGAGGCCGCCGCGCAACTCGTCGCCACGCTCCGCGCGCAGCCGGGTGTGCGCTACGCCCAGCTCAACCACCGCTACACGCTCGACCGCTGGTTGGACGACGCGCCGATTCGCTACGACAGCCTCGCGCACCTCGTGAGCGCGGGCGTGCCAGCCGCGCACCGGCTCACGCTCGGGCACGCCGCCGTGCGCGTGGGCGTCGTGGACACGGGCGTGCTCTTCAGCCACCCGGCGCTCGTGGGCCAGTTCTGGGTCAACGAGGCCGAGGACGTGAACCACAACGGGCGCTTCGACGCGGGCGACCTCAACGGTGTGGACGACGACCACAACGGATTTGTGGACGACGTCTCGGGCTACGATTTCGTGGACCGCCCCACCTACGTGCTCACCGCCGGCGATGTGCGCACGCCGGACCCGGACGCCTCCGAGGACCTGCAGGGCGCCGGGCGCGGGCATGGCACGAGCGTCGCCGCCGTGGTGGCGGGCCGCGTGCTGCCCGACTCGGGCTTTGCGAGCGTCGCCCCCGGCGTGCGCCTCGTGCCGCTGCGCGCGTGCAGCGGCGATGGCTCCTGCGAGGACGACGACGTGGCGGCGGCCATCGTCTACGCCGCCGACCGGGGGCTCGACGTGCTCAACCTCTCCTTCGGGGACACCTACGCCTCGCTCCTCCTTCGCGATGCCATTGGCTACGCCGTCTCGAAAGGCGTCACCGTCGTCGCCTCTGCCGGCAACGACGGCACCGACCGGCCGCACTATCCGTCCGATTTCGAGGACGTGCTCTCCGTGCAATGGCTCTCCGCCGACGGCCAGAGCCGGGGCGCCTTTGCCACCCGGGGCGTGGGCATCGACCTCGGGGCGCCGGCCACGGGCAGCTACACCGCCCGCTTGCCGGATTTCGATGGGACGCGCTTCAAGGGCCGCTACTTCGGCCGGGCCAGTGGCTCCTCCCTCGCAGCTCCGCTCGTAGCGGGCGCGGCGGCCCTGCTGCGCAGCCTGGACCCGCGCTCACGCCCGCCGCCGTGCGCGCCATCCTCACCGGCACCGCCGACGACCTCGGCGCGCCTGGATGGGATGCCACCTTTGGCGCCGGACTCGTGCGGGTGGACCGCGCCCTCGCCCGTCTCCTCCCCGGCCGCGTGGCCCTGACCGCCCCGGCGGCGGACGGCGCCGTGCAGGGCGCCGACGGTCGAGATCCGGGGGAGCGCCCTCGACCCGGACTTTGCCTCGTACTCCGTGGAGGTCGCCCGGGGCGACACCGGGGCGGTGTTCACTAGGATCGCCGGGCCCGTGGCCGTGCCGGTGGCAGACGGCGTGCTGGCCATGTGGCGCACAGACGCGCTGCCCGAGGGCGTGTATACGCTGCGCCTCCAGGTGCTTCGGCGGGATGGGCGCACCGTAGAAGACCGCCGCCGCGTGACGGTAGACCGGACGGCCCCGCGCCTTCGGCGGTTTGCGGCGCAGGTGGGGCTCGCCCCTGAAGGCCAGCTCGCCGCCCTCGTAGAGATCGAAACGGACGACCTGAGCGACGTGATCGCCGACAGCCCGCAGGCCACGCGCACGGCCACCTCCGACCGGCACGCCCGCGCGCACGGGATCGTTCTGCCCCTGCGCGAGACGGCGGGCGGGGCGGTCACGCTCACCGTCCGCGCCACGAACGGCGCCGGGCTGCGCCGCGACACCACGCTGACGATCCCGGGCATGGCCGATGCACGCCGCCCCGGTCTCCTGCGCGAATTCGAGACCCGCATCCCTGACGGCACGCTCCTGCCCTTCGCCACCGACTACGACGGCGATGGCCTGCTCGAAGCCGTCGTGGGGCGCTCCAACGCGGGCGCCATCGGCGACACGCTGCTCTGGTATGAATGGGACGGGAGCGCCTTCCGGGCCGCCCATCGCATCGAAACGAACGCCCTGCCGCGCGATGCCGGCGACCCCGATGGCGACGGGCGCGGCGACCTGCTCGCCGGGGTAGCCTTTGCGACGGTACTCTTCGAAGCCAGCGCGCCGCTGGGCTACCCGGACCGCGTGGCCTTCGAAGACACGAAGGGCCTCGACGGCGGCGGCACCGCCCGCTCGTTCACCGCCGGGCGCCTGACGGACCTCGACGGTGATGGGCGCGGCGAGATTGCGGGCCACAACACGCACACGTGGCGCTTTCTCGAATGGGACGGCCAGTCGTACACGCTCGCCGATTCGGTCGTCAACCCGACGCCCGGCGATGCGCGTGGCGAAATCCCGGCCGGTCCTACCGCCAGCCTGCGCAACCAGCAGTCCGAGCCCGTCGCAGCGGTGCTTGACCTGGATGGCAACGGGCGCCCGGAGTTTGTGACCACCGATGCCGATGGCGACACCTATGCCATCGAGGCCGATGCCACGGGGCGCCTGCGGGCAACGTGGCAGATCGTCACGGCGCGGTACGCCCCGCGCCCCCGCTACGCCACCGGCGATTTCGACGGCGACGGGCGCCCCGACCTCATCGTGCTCACGCAAACGCTGGGCGGCGTGCGCCTCGACCGGGAGCAGGAGCCGCCGCTCAGCTTTCTCACGCGCCTCACCGCCTCCCCCGACCACCAGGTTCGCCGCGCCGATTCGCTCGCGCTCGGGGTGCCGCCGTCGCGCTTCATCTCCCTCGCCGCGCTCGACGTGACGGGCGACGGCACGGACGACCTCATCGTGGCGGCGGCGCCGGACCTCTACGCGTTTTCGCTCGTCAACCGGCAGTGGCGCCTCGTCTACCACCGGGGCGATCTGCACACCGGCGCGCCCACGGGCACGCGGGCGCCGGCCCTCGTGGCCGCCGACTTCGACCGCGACGGCGCCCGCGAACTCCTCGTCCCCTTTGCCGATGGCCATACGCGCCGACTGCTCGGCACGGGCGGGCGCGTCGTGGCCGCCCCCGCGTTCGAGGCCAGCGGGCGGGAGACGCCGCGCACACGGATCGTGCTCTCGCCCTCGCTCCGGGATTCCGTGACGGTCTATGGCGCCCGCGATGGGGCGTTCGAGCGCATCGGCGGGGGTGTCGGGGAGGAACTGCTCGCCGGGCCGCTGCGCTCCGGGATGGCGCCGCGGTTCGTGAGCGTGGCGGCATGGCTCGGCGGCGCTTCGTCGGCGCTGCAGCCGGTGGAGGTGGACCGGCGCATGACGGGCGTGGTGGTGATGGCGACGCTCGGCGTGCGCACCGTCACGCTCTGCTTCGACCCGCTGCTCGGCCCCTCACCGGGGATGCTGCTGGAACTCGACGCCACCGGGCCCCTCCCGTCCGTGCGCACGCTCGACGGGCGCTGCCTGAGCGCCACGAGCAGCCAGGCGCTGCCGGAAACGGTGACCGTGACGTGGCGCAACCTCGTCACCGTCCTCGGCGACCGCCTTCCGGACGGCTCCCGCACCCTCACCCGCGCCTCAGGGGGCGCGCTCGTGCTGACCGGGCGCGACGTGCTCGGCCCGCAGCAGGTGCGCCTGCACTTCAACCATCCCCTCGACCCCGTCACGGCGCGGGACCTCGCGCACTACCGGGTCACCCCGGCCGGGGCTGTCCAGGCGGTGGTCTTCGACGCGGCCCGCCCGTCCGAGGTGGTGGTCACGTTCACCGGCGCCGCTGCCGGGGCCACCGGCCTTTCGACCGGCCTCGTGGTGTCGGGCTTGCTGGGCGCGGCCGGCGAGGCGCTCGACCCCGACGGCCGCAGCGTGTCGCTCTCGGCGGCGGCGGCCGATCTGCGCGGCGTGTACGCGTTCCCGAACCCGGTGCGCGCCGGTACGGCTGCCGCCGGGGTGATGATCGCCGGCCTTCCGGCGGTGGCCGATGTGGTGGTGCTCGGCCCTTCTGGCGTGCTGCTGCGCCGCCTCGAAGAGCGCGACGCCGACGGCGGCGTTCGGTGGGACCTTCAAGATGGCGGGGGGCGCGACGTACCTTCGGGCGTTTACCTCATCCGCGTGGTGAGCGAGGGCCACAGCGCCCTCGTCAAAGTCGCCGTCGTTCGTTAACCTGCCGCTGCGTGAACGCTGCTCCCCGCCTCGAACTGCACTTTCCGAGTGCCATGTCAGAAACCGATGGCGCAGCTGCGGCCGTGCAGGCCTTCCTCGACGAACACGTCCCGGACGAAGACCTGGGCTTTCGCGTGGCGCTCGTCACGTCCGAGGCCGTCACGAATGCCATCGAGCACGGCAACGCCCTGGTGGCCTCCCGGAGCGTCCACCTCCGCATCGACGTGCAGCCCGGCGGTGTGCAGGTCGAGGTCGAGGACGAGGGCGAAGGTTTCAACCCGGCGTTCGTGCCTGACCCCACCCGCGACGGGGCGCTCATGGCCGAAGGCGGGCGCGGCCTATTCCTCATGCAGCAACTGGCCGATCAGGTGCGGTTCGAGCAGGAAGGCCGACGCGTGGTGCTTGTCCTTCAGCCCCGCTAAGGCGCTTCCTTCCGGGATGCCCCTGCGCGCAGTGCGACGCCTCTCCCTGCTACAGGCGACGCGCCCATATGGCCGCCGCTGTGCAGGGCTCCTCCCGCTCATCGCCGCGCCGCTCCGAGGGCGTCTGCGACATTGATCGCGCCATCGCCGCCCGCCGCAAACTTGGGGGGCAAGGGCGTTGCCGCGCCCCCCGAGATACCTGCATTAGATCGCCACACGAGGCCGGCTGCCGCCGATGCGGTGCTCGTGGGGGCGCTGCTGCTGGCGTGGGGGCTGGCGAGCGTCGTGGTGTCGAACGGCGCGCTGCGTCCGGTGTATTTCTGCGCGGCAGGGGCCACCGCCGCCTTTGGCGCAGCCCTCTACCGGCGCGACCGTCTTTCGGCGTGGCAGGTGCTGGGGCTTGGGCTGGCCGTTCGGGCGTGCGTCTTCTGGCTCCCGCCCGCGCTCTCAGACGACGTATACCGCTACCTCTGGGATGGCCTCGTCCAGGTTCGGGGGCTCAACCCTTACGCCTTCCAACCCGCCACGGTCGCCGCGCAAGTGGGCGCGCCAGGGCTGTTGGGGCAGCTGAATTCGCCCGACTACTACACGGTCTACCCCCCGGTCTCGCAAGCCCTTTTCTGGATGGCGGCGCGCATCGGACAGGCCTGGGGGCAGGCAGCGGCCTACGGGGCGCTCAAAGCCGCCGGCCTGGGGGCCGATCTCGGCGTGCTCGTGCTGCTCCTGCGCGCCCGGCCTCCGCGCCGCGCGTTGCTGTGGGCGGTCGCCCCGTATGTCGTGATGGAGGCCACCGGACAGGTGCATACCGAAGTCTGGTGCGCCCTCGCCCTCGTGGCGGCCTGCCGGTGGGAGCGCACGCACCCCGGACGAAGTGGCCTGCTCATGGCTGCGGCCGCATGGATCAAGCTCGTGCCCGGCCTAATGGTCGTTCCGCACCTGATCCGGCGGCGCTTTGGATGGATCGGCGTAGGGTTCGGGGCCGGGCTGATTGTGTTCGCGCTGCCGTACGCGGCGCCGTACGTCGTGCCCCATGTGCGGTCCTCGCTGGACCTGTACGTGCGCCTCTTCGAGTTCAACGCGGGCCCGTATTACGCGCTCAAGGCAACCGGGCTGTGGCTCACCGGCCTCGACCTGAGCAAGCACCTAGGTCCGGCGCTGCGTCTAGGTTTTCTGGCCGCGCTGCCCCTCATCTGGAGCCGCGCTACACGCCACGCCTGGCCGCTCGCCCGCGTCGGTGTTGCCGTGTACGGACTCTATCTCGCCGCCGCCACGACGGTACATCCGTGGTATTTCCTGCCGCTGCTGGCGCTCGGGCTCGTTGCTGGCCGCACGCCCTGGCACTGGCACGCGCTCGCACTGGCCTCCATCGGCACGTATGGGGTGTACACCGGCGGGGCCTACTGGCCGTTTGTCTGGCTCGGCTGGGGGATGTGGGCGATGCTCGGCGCGCACGCCGGACTCTCCGGCACGCTGGCAGCTCTCATGCGGGGGCGCGCCCGGAGCAAGTGCGACCGACTGCGCCCCGAACTGCCCTCCGGGGGGGGCTTGAGGGTGCTGGACCTTGGGGCAGGGGAGGGGTATGTGGGCGAGCGGCTTTCTCTCGAAGGGGCGCACGTCACACTCGCCGACGTCGAGCCGGCGGCCCGCGCCGCGTTGCCCGCCCTCACCGCCCCGGGCGTGTTGCCCTTCGGACCGGGCGCCTTCGATGTGGTGGTGCTGAGCTATGTGCTGCACCACGCCACGAGTGCAGAGGCGGTGGTGCGCGAGGCGCTTCGCGTGGGCGCGCGCGTCGTCATTCTGGAATCGGTGTACCGGGGCGCGCACGAACGGCGCGTGCTGACGCTGCTCGATCACCTGGCCAACCGGGTGCGGGGCGGGTGGATGCAGGATCAGCCGCCGCTGGCATTTCGGACGGTGCCCGAGTGGGAGCAATTGCTCGGGTCCCTCGGGCGCGTTACGTCCTGTCGCGCCTTCGGTCGCGCCCCCCACCGGCAGGCCGCTTTTGTGATTGGGCCGTTATTGTAATCCAAAATACCTTCGGAAATAGGTCCGCTGGCGCCGCGCGTACTGACGGGTGTGAAGCTGGATGGCCTGCACGGTAGCCTGCCAATCCGGGCCGCCCTGCAGATGCTCGATCACTTCCGCATACCCGATTGTGCGGAGCACGGGCAGGGTAGGGGTAAACCCGGCGCCGAGCACCGCCTCCACCTCGGCGCGCAAGCCGGCACGGTCCATGGCCTCCACCCGCGCCTCGATGCGGGCGTGGAGTTCCTCGCGGGTCGGGTCGAGCAGGGTGATCCGGTACCTGAACGCCGGGGTCGTGGCCGCCTGTGCTGCGCCTCCCGGAGCGACCCTCCGGTGGTGCCGAGGATTTCGAGCGCCCGCAGGACGCGGGCAGGGTTGTGGAGGTCGAGCGCGCCCGCCGCCTCGGGGTCTCGGGCGATCAGTTCCTGGACGAGCATAGGCAGGCCCTCCGTGCGCAGGCGGGCATCGAGCGCGGCCCGGAAGGCGGGATCGGGCGGCGGCAGGTCGGCAAGGCCGTCCCGGAGCGCTTTCAGGTAGAGCGTCGAGCCGCCGGCGACAATCGGGGTGCGGCCCCGCGCAAGGATGTCGGCGATCCGGGCCTCGGCCTCCCGCGCAAACGCGCCCGCCGAGATCGGATCGGCGAGCGAGCGGTCGCCCACAAAGTGATGCGGGACGCCCTGCATCTCCTCGTCCGTCGGGCGCGCGGTGCCGATGCGGAGTTCGCGGTACACCTGCCGGCTGTCCGCCGAGATGACCTCGCCGCCGCATTCAAGGGCGAGCGCGACCGCCCGGGCCGTCTTGCCCGAGGCCGTCGGGCCCACGATCATGGGGATGACGGGCGCCTCAGCCACGGCGGAAGGGCGGCTGGATCTCGGGCCCGTGGGCAAACAGCACGATGCTGCACACGCACAGCACGTTGGTGAGGAAGAAAAACGTCATCTCCTCCACCGGAAGCCCCGCTACCCCCCACCCCAGCGACGCCCAGTCGGCAATGGACCAGATCCCGTCGCGAATGGCGAACGCGTCGGCGCCCCAGAGCCAGAGCGTGGCCCCGGCGATGAGCACGCCGAGCGGGCGGCGCAGCGCCCAGAGGTGGGGCCCGGCATAGGCCCACAGGCCCGCCAGCACGGGGAGCGCCCACGCGAGAATGAGGCCCAGGTAGAGCCCGTGCCCGCCCCCGGCCCACAGGAGCGCGCCCGCCATCGCGCCCGCGCCAGCACTGCAGCACCCCCCAGCGCACGCGCTCCGGGTGGGCGGTCGGGCGCCGCCGGCGCCGTCGCCGAGCGCGGGACCGAGGAAGGCGCCGAGCATGAGCGGTTGCAGCAGGAAGAACGCATATTCTTCCACCGGCACGAAGCCGATGACGCCCCATACCCGGTCCCCGCCGTAGTTCCACACGCCCCGGTAGACAAGGTAGTTGTCCCACGGCACTGTCCACGCAAAGGCGATGAGCGCGGTCAGCGCCACGGCGCGTCCGTGCCCGCCGAAGGCGCGGGAACGCCGGAAGGCGACCAGCGCGCCCACTGTGGGCAGCACCACAAAGAGCAGGAGAAAGGTGGCGTAGCGCATCGTTTTTGGATGTTAGCGCCGCCGCCGCCCGAGCGCTTTTTGTACGACTTGCGCCGCATTGCGCCCCGACGCGCCCATGATGCCTCCGCCCGGATGTGTGCTCGCGCCGGTCAAAAACAAGCCCTTGACATGCGTTTTGTAGCCCGCCATCCCGATTAGCGGACGTGCGCAGAACATCTGGTCGAGCGTCATCTCCAGGTGCATCACGTTGCCCCGGTGCAGGCCGAGTTCGCGCTCCAGCCACAGCGGATGCTGCATCAGGCTTCCCACGACGTGCGCCTTCGTGCCCGGCGCATACGCCTCGAAGCGGTCTAGCAGCTGATCGGCGATGACCGGACCGAGATCGTCCCACGAGGCTCCGCTCGCGAGGTCGTACGGGTAATACTGCCCCCAGAGCCAGAGCACTTCGCCCCCCGGAGGCGCCAGCGAATCATCCACCGCCGAGAACGTCATCGCCACCATCGGCGGATCGGCAGCAGGGCGCCCTTGCAGGTAATCGGCGTAGGCCGCGTGGATCTGGGCCTCCGAGTGGCACAGCAGCCCCAGGCCCGTGCGCGCGGCGAGGGAATCGTCGGCGGCGTAGCGCACCGGTGCATCGAGTGCCAGGCGCAGGATGGCGCCGAAGCCGTTGCCCACGCGCAGGTTGCGCGCCTCCGGCGGACGCAGTTCCTCGGGCAGCAGGCGCGTGAGCGTGTCGACGGCATGGCAGCCCGCCACCACCACGCGCGACGACACCTCGCGCCCGTTCACCACCACGCCCGTCGCCTCGCCGCGCGCCGCAACGATGCGCTCGACCGGGGCGTTGAGTTCCACCGTGCCCCCGTGCGCCTCGATGTGGCGGACGAGCGCCTGCGTGAGCATCCCGGACCCGCCGCGCGGGCGGGCGATCCCGCCTTCGTGGTAGAGCGGGTGCCAGAGCAGAAAAGGTCCGGAGAGGGGATCGGTGGGGGGCGGACCGCTCTGCGCGGCCATCCACGAGAGCGCCGCGCGCACCTTGGGCTCCTTGAAGTAGTGCGCCGCCACCTCGCCGTAGGGCCGCAGGATCATCTGCAGTGCCTCCCGCCAGGGCAGGGGGGTAGACCGCCCCCGCATGAAGGTCTTGCCGAGCGAGAACGGGGTGGGGGCCTTCAAAAACGCATCCCGCACGGTGCGCGCAAACGGCAACCAGTCGTGGATAAAGCGCCGGTAGGCGTCCCCTTCGCCCGGATACTTGCGTTCGAGTTCCTCGCACGTCCGCTCGACGTCCCGGTAGATGTAGAGCGCGTCGCCGTCGGGAAACGGGCAGAAAAAGAGCGGGTCGAGTTCGAGGTATTCGAGGCCGTAGCGTTCCAGGTCCAACTCCTGTACCACCGGCGTGAGCCGGATCAGGATGTGCGCGCTGCCGCCGATGTCGAACCGGTAGCCGGGCACGATCTCTTCGGTGGCCACGGCGCCGCCCGCGATGTGGCGCCGCTCGAACACGCCGACGCGGTAGCCGGACTGCGCCAGGTACGCCGCCGTGATGAGCGCGTTGTGGCCCGCCCCAATGACGGTGACATCGAAATCCAGCACGCGCGAGGGGGCAGGCGTAATTTGAAGGCCCGCCCGGCAGCATCCACCGGCCCGGACCGAGGCCATGAGAATCTACGACATCACCCAGCCGCTCTCGAACCAGACCGTCGTTTGGCCGGGGGACCCGCCGGTGCACGTGGGCTTTCGGAACGAGCAATCCCGGGGCGACATGGTGACCATCGGGGAGATCGCGATGGGGCTCCATAGCGGCACCCACGTCGATGCGCCATACCACTACGACCCAGCCGGACACCGCATGGGCGCCTATGGCCTCACGCCCTTTATCGGTGATTGTGCCGTTATTGCAATCACTCCCCAAACTCCTACCATTGACACGGAATCGCTGAGGGAGGCGTGGGAGGCTTCGGGCCTTGAGGCCACGGCTGCCAAGCGGGTGCTCCTGCATACGCGCACATCTCGCGGCGCCGCCTGGACGGACGACTATGCCTACCTGACGCCCGATGCGGTCGGGTACCTGGCCAGCCTCGGCTGCGTGCTCGTGGGCATCGACTCGCCGACGTACGATCCGCCGACCTCGACGTCGCTCGACGCGCATCACGCGCTGGCCGCCGCCGGGATCGCCAACCTCGAGAACCTCGTGCTCGACGACGTGCCGCCGGGCCGGTACACGCTCCTCGCGCTTCCACTCGCGCTGCCCGACATGGAGGCGGCACCCGTGCGCGCCGTGCTGCTGGAGGCGAGGCTTTCGCCCGCGTGAGCGAGTCAGCTTGGCTGGCGCTGAGAGGCTTTTATCGGGCGGCTCTTGACATTGATTCCCTACTTCCGATAATTTATCATTATCGGAAGATACACGCCCCCATGGACCCCAAACCCTCGCAACTGCCCGTCGCTCCAGCGTCACCCCAGCTCGTCGTCGCACGGGCAACCGAGCGCGCCGAACGCTACCTCGGCGCCTCGAAGTCGGCCAACACGCTCCGCGCGTATCAGGCGGACTGGGCGCACTTCACCGCGTGGTGCGAGACCGCGCAGCGCCCGGCGCTCCCGGCAAGCCCCGAGACGGTCGCGCTCTACGTGTCCGACCTCGCGGCCACCTCCAAGGTGTCCACCATCCGGCGGCGGCTCACGACGATCTCGCAGGCGCACGAGCGCGCTGGCTACCCGAGCCCGTCCAAGCAGCCCCTGGTGCGCGACGTGCTCGACGGCATCAAGCGAGAACTCGGCGTGCTGCAGAAAGGCAAAACGCCGCTCCTGCTCGGCGATGTTCAGGCGATGGTGGAGGTGATAGATGATGCAATAACGGGGATGCGCGACCGGGCGCTGCTCCTGCTCGGCTTTGCGGGCTGCTTCCGCCGTTCGGAACTGGCGGCGCTGCGCGTCGAGGACCTGGCGTTCGTGGAAGAAGGCGTCGTGGTGTTCCTCCACCGCTCCAAAACGGACCAGCTAGGCGAAGGGCTCAAGAAAGGCATCCCCTACGGCACCGGCGAGGCCACCTGCCCTGTCCGCGCCCTGCACGCGTGGCTGGAGGTGCTCGGCGTGGGCAGCGGGCCCGTGTTTCGCAAGATCCACAAAACCGGACGCATCGCGACGAAGGCGCTCTCTGACCGGAGCGTGGCGCTGATCGTGCAGCACTACGCCCTGATGGCAGGGCTCAACCCGCGCCTCTACGCCGGACACAGCCTGCGCTCGGGCTTTGCCACGGCCGCTGCCATTGCCGGGGCCTCTGAGCGCGCGATCATCCAGCAAGGCGGCTGGGCGAGCGAACGCATGGCGCGGCGCTACATCCGCGACGCGAACCTGTTCAGAGACAACGCCGCCGGTCAGGTGGGGCTCTGAGGCAGTTCCGCGCGGGCGTCTCCAAAGAACCGTTCCTCCAGCGCCAGGCACAGCGCGTGGTAGACGGGCAGGTGGAGCTCCTGCACGTCTGCGGTGGCATCGGCGGGCACCTGGATGGCGACGTCGGCAGCGCGCGCGAGTTGGCCCCCGGAGCGGCCGGTGAGCGCCGCCACAGTCAGGCCCCACGCCCGGGCCACGAGGGCCGGCATTCAGCACGTTCTCGGCGTTGCCGGACGTACTGATGGCCAGGAGCACGTCGCCCGGAGCGCCCAGACCGAGCACCTGCTGCGCAAAACCGACGTCGCCGTGGAGGTCGTTTCCGATGGCCGAGAGCAAGGCCGCCGGGCCGGTCAGGCTGATGGCGGGGAGCGCACCCTGCAACAGCGCCGCCAGGCGTGCCCCACGCGTCGCGTCCTGGTCGATGAGGGCCGCGCACGTCGCGTCGGGAAGGGCCGGGGCAGTCGAAACCCCTTCATCAGCTCCCCGACGATGTGGTCGCAGTCGGCGGCGCTGCCTCCGTTGCCGCACAGCAGCAGCTTGTGGCCGTCCGCGAACGCGGCGGCGATCCGTTCGAACGCGGCATCGACGGACGCCCCGCAGGCCTCGGCGAGGTGGGGGTGCCGCTCCATCAGGAAGGCCGACGGCGTGCGCTGCGGGTCGGGCATCAGAGCAGGAGGGCGTTGCGGGCCACGGCGAGCGCGGCATAATCGCCGATGGCTTCGGAGAGCGCGGCGGGCAAGACCGGGCAGCGTGCCCCCGGGAGCACTTCGCGCGCCAGCGCGGCCTCCATCGGTGGCACGAGCAGGTCCTGGCAGCGCACGAAAACGCTCCCGATGACGACGAGATCGGGGTTGAGCACGTCCATGAGGAGCGCCAGCCCGCGCCCGAGATAGGTCCCGGAGGTTTCAAATACGCCGAGGGCGAGGGCATCCCCTGCCCGGGCGGCTTGCGCGAGCACCGGCACATCGAGGTGCGCGAGGTCGGATTCGCGCGCGGCGAGGGCGGTATGGGCGCCGGCCGCCCAGGCCTCACGGATGCGCAGCGCGGCGAGACGGACGAGCCCGCCGCCGCTGCAGAAGCCCTCGAACGATCCCGCCTTGTTGAAGCCCACCGGCCCGGTCTCGGCCATACGGACGTGCCCCACTTCGCCCGCAAGGTCATTGCGGCCCGCGTAGAGGCGTCCGCCGAGCACGAGTCCGGCGCCCATGCCAGTGCCGAAGGTCAGGAAGACGAGGCTCTGCGGCGCCCTGCCCTGCGCCCCACTGCCATTCGGCGAGGGCGCCCGCGTTGGCGTCGTTCTGCAGATACGCGGGCACGCCGAGGGCCTCCTGCGCCACCGCCACGACGGGCACATGGTCCCAGCCGGGCAGGTTGGGCGGCCCGAGCACCACCCCGGCGCGGCTGTCGAGCGGGCCGCCGCAGCTGATCCCGAGCGCGGCCACCGCCGCGACCTCGGCGCCGTGCTGCGCCGTTAGCGCGCGGGCGGCGGCGGCCATTCCTGCCAGGACCGCGTCCGGCCCCCCGGCATGGTCGGTGGGGACGGCGTGCCGGGCGACGATGGTGACGCCGCCCTCCTCGGCGCGCCCGAGCACGACGGCGCACTTGGTGCCGCCAATGTCGTAGCCCAGCAGGAGCGGAGGCGGCACAGTCAGTCCGGAAAAGAAGGAGGACGCGCCGGGCCGCGAAGGCTCAGAAGAACGCACAGCTGTGCCATATCAAATCCGGTCGCATCGTGAGGGATCACGGATGGTTGATCATGGTCAGAGCCGCCCCGATGGGTCCTCGGGCGGGGAGCCATGATCCATCATCGAGTGGCGTTCCCCCACCTTTTCGGCTTTCTGACGACGAACCACGAACGACCAACCACCCCTCGCCACCGCGCTCAGGCCGCCGCAGCGAGGGCCGCCGCTTCGGTGAGCGAGGCTTCGGATTCGGTGTCGAACAGGTGCAGGCGCCCGAGGTCCGCGTGGAGCGTGACGCGCTGCCCGGCCTCCGGCACCTGCTCCGGGGGGATGCGGGCGACGAGGTTGTGCGGGCCTGCGTGGCCGTAGAGGATGATCTCGTTGCCCATCGGCTCGATCACGTCGAGTTCGACCTCGACGGGGGCCGTGAGGCCTTCGCGGGCGTGCAGGCTGAAGTGCTCGGGGCGGAGGCCAAGGTCCACGCGGCGCCCGGCGTGCGCCTCTACGCGCGCGGCAAAGTTGGAGAGCAGCGGCAGCGTGAAGGCGCCGTCATCGGCGGTGAAGGCCAGCGCGCCGCCGGTGTTCGTGAGGTTGCCCGCCACGAAGTTCATCGCCGGGGAGCCGATGAAGCCGGCCACGAATTTGTTGAGCGGGTGGTCGTAGAGGCGCAGCGGCTTGTCGATCTGCTGCACAAAGCCGTCCTTCATCACCACGATGCGGTCGCCCATCGTCATCGCCTCCACCTGGTCGTGCGTGACGTAGATCATCGTGGCGCCGAGGCTGCGGTGGAGCTTCGAGATCTCCGTGCGCGTCTGGACGCGCATCTTGGCGTCGAGGTTCGAGAGCGGCTCGTCGAACAGGAACACCTGCGGCTTGCGCACAATCGCGCGTCCGAGCGCCACGCGCTGCCGTTGCCCGCCCGAGAGCTGCTTGGGTTTGCGGTCGAGCATCGTGGAGAGCCCGAGGATGTCGGCGGCCTGCCGGACGCGCTGGTCGATCTCGGCCTTCGGGAATTTGCGCAGCTTGAGCCCGAACGCCATGTTGTCGTAGATCGACATATGCGGGTAGAGCGCGTAGTTCTGGAAGACCATCGCGATGTCGCGGTCTTTGGGCTCCACGTCGTTCACCACGCGCTCGCCGATGCGGAGCTCGCCGTCCGAGATGGTCTCCAGACCAGCGATCATGCGGAGCGTCGTGCTCTTGCCGCAGCCGGACGGGCCGACGAGGACAACGAACTCGCCGTCCTCCACTTCGAAATTTGCGTCATGGACGGCGACAAAACCGTTGTCGTATATCTTTCGAATGCCTTCGAGCTGGACGCGCGCCATGAGCGGGGGTAGGGTTTCAACGGGGATTCACGGTCAAGTTATGACGCCTGCCAGGCTGGACCAACGCCCAACGCACACCACGGACGGATTCCGCTTCGAGCCCCTCGTTGCCGGAGCGCTCTACCCCGGTATTGAGCGCGGCCTTTCGGCCGATGTGATTGCCACGCGGGCCCTCGGCGGGCGGGCGCTCGTCGTCTGCACGAGCCTCGTCGTGGCCGGCGGGGGACGCGTGACGGACGTGCTCGACGTGCCCGCCGATACCGTCGGCGCGCAGGCCGCGCACCTCTTTGCCACCGAGCGCCCGACCGGCGCGTGCGTGGGCCTCGCCGGCAACGCCGCCGCCGCCCACGCGCTCGTGCAGGCGCTCGGGCAGCACCTCCAGGGCCCGCTCGTGCTCAACCTGACGCTCTCCGGCCCTTCGGGCGAAGACGTGGCCGATGCCCGCGTGCGCGACCTGCTCGTGCGCAGCTTCCCGCTCGCCGATGTGGTCGTCGTGGGCCTCGCCGACGCCGAGCTCGTGGTCGGCATGGAGATCCACACGCTCGACGACGCCCAGGTGGCCGTGCAGCGGTTCGCGCAGCGCGGCGCGCGGGCGGTGCTGCTGCGCTGCGGCGCCCTCCCCGCCCACGAGGGCGACGAGGCAGCGCCCTTCACCGCCAACTTGCTCTTCGACGGCGAGGCGTTCGCCCTCTTCGAGGCGCCGCTGCTCGACCGCCCGCAGCTCCACGGGGCCCGGAGCGCCTTCGCCCTCGCGCTGCTCCGCGCCCGCGTGGCCGGGGAGCCCTTCGAAAGTGCGGCCCAGTTTGCCACGCAGTACGTCTCCGAAGTGCTCCGCGCGAGCGCGCCCGGCGCCGTGGCGCCCGACTACCCTCTCACCTCAGCGCTTCCCCAGACGCCCCATGTTGCACGATAAAGGAAAGACGACGATCTACGACGTAGCCGCGCGGGCCGGTGTGGCCATCTCGACCGTCTCGCGCGTGCTCAACGGCTCCCACGACGTTTCCGAAAGCACCCGCGCCCGCGTCCTCGACGCCGTGCGCGCGCTCAACTTCCGCCCCGACCGGACCGCCAAGTCGCTCGCGCACAAGGGCCTGCGCTCGCTCTGCGTGGCGCTCCCCTCGTTCACGACCCCGTTCCACACCGAACTGCTCAAGGGCGTGCGCGCGCGCCTGAAAGACCTCGACTACGACCTGCTCCTGTGCGATCTCGGCTCGGCGCGCCCGCGCGAGACGCTCCTGCACTTTCTGCTGCGCGGCGCCGTCGATGGACTCTTGCTCTCCGGGATGCCCGTCACCGAGGACCTCGCGGCGGAACTGCGCGCCCTCCAGGCGCCCGTCGTGCTCATCGGCCACGAATCGGCTGACTTCGACGCGTTCCTGTGGGACGATGTGGCCGGCGCGCTCGCGGCGACGTCCTACCTCGCGGGTCTCGGGCACAAGCGGATCGGGCTCATCAAAGCCCACTCGGAAAGCCGCCTCCAGAACGGACGGATGCAGGGCTACCGCGAAGGCCTCGAAGCGGCGGGCCTGCCCTTCGACGCCGCGCTCGTCCAGCACGGCGCCACCGAAAAGCACGCGGGGTTCTCCGAGGAGGCCGGATACGAGGCCATGCAGCTGCTCCTCCAGGCCAGCCCCGACGTCACCGCAGTGTTCTGCAGCTCCGACGTCCAGGCGCTCGGCGCCCTGCTCGCCGCGCGCGAGGCGGGCCGCTCGGTGCCGGGCGACCTTTCGATTGTCGGCTACGACGACATCAAGCTGAGCCGCTACATCGGGCTCACGAGCGTGGACCAGAAGATGCTCGAAGTGGGCGAGCAGGCGGCCGGCGTGCTGCTCGAACGCGTCCAGCAGCAGCGCCAGACGGCCCCCGAGACGATCACCGTGCGCCCGGAACTGCGGGCGCGCATGACGAGCGCCGCCCCACCGGCAGCCCTTGCACGCTGAGCCCATGCCCCTGACGGATGCCGACCTCCACGCGGCCCTGCCCCGCGCGCTCAGCCGCACCCACCTGCCCGGATTCGGCCCGCCGTACCGGGGCAAGGTGCGCGACGTGTACGCGCAGGACGACCGCCTCGTGATCGTGACGACGGACCGGATTTCGGCGTTCGACCACGTGTTTGCCGAAGCGATTCCGTACAAGGGGCAGGTGCTCAACCGCCTCGCCGCCCACTTTTTCGCGCGCACGGCCGACGTGGTGCCCAACCATGTGCTCGCGGTGCCGCACGGCGCGGTCACCGTGGCGCAGCGCTGCGAGGCCGTGCCGGTCGAGTTCGTCGTGCGCGGCTACCTTGCCGGACACGCGCTCCGCACGTACCAGGCCGGCGGGCGCACGCTCTGCGGGCAGCCCCTGCCGGAGGGCCTGCGCCCCTACGAGGCGTTCCCGGCGCCGATGCTCACGCCGGCCACCAAGGCCGCCGAGGGGCACGACGTGGACGTGTCGCCGGAGGAGATCGTGGCCCAGGGCGTGCTCACGCGCGACGATCTGGACACGCTCACCGCCATGGCGCTCGCCCTGTACCGGCGCGGCGCCGAACTCGCGCGGCAGCGGGGCCTGCTGCTGCTCGACACCAAGTTCGAGTTTGGCCGCATCGCCGGGGGCGAATTCCGCGTCATCGACGAGATCCTGACCCCCGACTCGTCGCGCTACGTCCATGCCGACGATTACGAGACCCAGTGCGCCCGTGGAGCGGCGCCGCGCCACCTCTCGAAAGAGTTTCTGCGCGAGTGGCTGCTCGCCGAGGGCTTTCAGGGCGACGGCCCGCCCCCTGCCCTCTCCGACACGCTCCGCGTGGCCGTCGCCCGGCGCTATCTCGATCTCTTCGAGACCCTCACCGGTGCCGCGTTCATCCCCGATGACCGAGATTTGACCATTGCAATAACGGCCTAGTATCCTATCCAGGAGGAATGAACTCCTCGTTGTCCTGCGGGGCATCCCCCGACGCGGGCGCGTCTGCCCCCTTCGCCCGTGCGAAGGGGGCAGAAATCGAGCCCTTCAGGCGAGGATTTCGGGGGATGCGGTCCAGGCCACTGCCCCCGACGCAGGCTTCCAGGGCGCCACTCGCCTTAACGCCATGAGCGATCACACACTGGGCTACCGGACCGGGCCCTGCGCCGCGCGTCACCGGAAGCGCAGCACGCGGATGGGGTCTAGCCGGGCGGCCACGCGCGCGGGCAGGTAGGCGGCGACAACGCACAGCAGTACCGCCACGCCCGCCACGAGGAGCACATCGGAGGCCAGCAGCCGGATGGGCGCGCGGTCGAGAAAGTAGGCCTCGGCGGGCAGGCGCAGCAGGCCCGTGCGCTGCTGCACGAGCGCCAGCGTGACCGCGAGCGCGCCCCCGATGAGGGCCCCTACCCCGCCCACGGCCGCGCCGAGGGCCACAAACAGGCGCCGGATCTGCCGGGCCGAGGCGCCCATCGAGCGCAGGATCGCCAGGTCGCCCGTCTTTTCCAGCATCAGCATGAGCAGGATGCCGATGAGGTTGAAGGCGGCCACCACCACGATGATCGTGAGCACGAGCGGCACGATGCTCTGCTGCAGGCCCACCCAGGCAAACAGGTTGGCGAAGGCCTCGAAGATCGAGCGGGCCATCACCGGCGGGCCGTAGGTGGCCTCGATGCGCCGGGCGACGACGGTGGACGAGTCGGGGTTGACGAGGGTGAGGTCGTAGCGGGTGACGGCGTCGGCGGGGAGGCCGAGGAAAGCGCGCGTTTCGGCGAGGCCGGCGAAGAGGTACACCTCGTCGAAGTTGGCGAGGGACGTTTCGTAGATCCCGGCCACGCGGTAGGTGCGGATGCGCGAGCCGCCGAGCCCGAAGGCCGACGCGCCACCGGCCTCAGGGGGCGTGATGAGCGTCAGCGGATCGCCCGCGTGGAGGCCGAGCAGCCGGGCGAGCGCCGCGCCCACCACGAGCCCCGGCCGCCCCGACGTGTCCGGCGCGAGCGAATAGGCGCGCGGCTCCACCCGTCCTGCCACGTACGACGGCAGGTGTTCGACGCCCCAGAGCGACACCCCTTCCACCTTCGCCGCGCTGCGGCGGGCGAGCACAAAGGCGAGCACCGACGGGGCCACGCTCCGCACGTCCGGATCGCGCCCCAACTGCGCCGCCGTGACGGCAGAGGCCGGCAGCGGGGCGTCGCGCAGACTCTCGACCTGCACATGGGCGCCAAAGCCTACGATTTTGGCCTCGATCTCCCGCGAGAACCCCCGCACGATGGCGAGCGCGAGTACAAGCGTCGCCACGCCGACGGCGACGCCGCCAATGGCCACCACGAGCACGAAGCGCAGAAACCGGCCCCCGCCGCTCTCCTGCCGGGGGCCGCGCAGGTAACGGCGGACGATGAAGCGTTCGAAGGAAAGCAATGGGAGTGGGGAGGCGCATGGAAAAGGTGGGCTTCGTTCGGGTTCGTGGTTCGTTGTCAGAAGATGCCAGCTGCTTGCTATACCTCTGACAACGAACCACGAACGACCAACCACGAACACCCCACTGATGCCTCAGCGCGGCGCGAAGAAGGACGTGAGCGTGAGGCTGCCGCTGCGGCCCTCCGCCTGCGGCGTCTGGACGGACGAGCGCTGGTCCCGGGTGAAGCGCGTGGCCTGGGCGCGGACGCGGTCGAGCAGGGCGTTCAGCGTGGTGCCGGGGCCGGCGGTGAGGACGTTTTTGTAGAGGAAGTACGTGAACACGCTCGCGGCGCCGGTGTCGGGCCAGTTGTCGCCGCCCCAGGCCACCTCGTCGGCGCTCGCGGCGGCGAGCAGGACGTGCTTCATCGCCGCTGCCGCCCGGAGGTCCGAGGAGGCGCCTTCGGCCGTGTTCATGCCTTCGGGCATCCACGTAGCGGGCATCATCTGCTCGGCCTGTCCGGTCGCGGAGAGCAGCTTGGCGCCTGGGCCCCGCTCGCCGCGGGTGCCGGTGCCGCTGTGGCAGGCGTCGAGCACGAAGAGCGTGCGCTCGGCACGGAGGTTTTCGACGAGACCGCTGAGCTCGTCGTCGAGCAGCGGCGCGCCGACGCCCTGCTGCGACCACACCGAGATCGCCTCGTCCTTGCCATCGGGCTCGTCGTCCTGCGCGGCGAGGTTGGCGTCCATCTGCTGCCCGTGGCCGGAGTAGTAGAACACGGCCACGCCGTCCGGCCCGGCCTGCCCGAGGTGGCGGCGCACCGCGGCGGCGATGCGTTCGCGCGTGGCCGAGCGGTCTTCGAGCGTCACGATGTCGCGCGCGCGGAAGTTGAAACGCTCCACGAGCATCTGCTTGAACAGCGCCACGTCCCGCGCCGACTGCGGCAGGTCGTTCTCGCTGCCGGGGTAGTCGGAGATGCCGACGAGCACGGCGTAGCGGCCCTTCGGATCGCCGTTCGTGGGGTACTGCGCTTCCAGCTGCACCTGCGTCATCGCCCCGTCCGGCATCTGCTCGCCGCCCGCGCGCATGGAGAGGCGGTAGGCGCCCGTCGGACCGGCCGAGGTGGCGTTGTCCGGCTGGTACGTGTTGGCGGCCACCTGGAAGGTGCCGCTGCGCGGGGCCATCCAGGCGAGTTCGGCGTTCGTGGTGCCGCTGCTCATGTCGTCGTTCATGGCAATCGGCTGGCCCGTCTTGGGGTCCACGATCAGCACGAGCGCATCGAAGTCGGACGAGGTGAGGGTGAAGGTGTAGGCCTGCCCTTCCTGCGCGGTGAACGCGTAGAGGTCGAAGTACGAATGGTCGCTGAACTGCGCGTCGCCGGTGGCAAGGCGTCCCGACACCGACTGCCCGGGGGCGATAGGCGGGTACTTCGCGTCGGTGTTCACCGTCAGGATCTCACGGAAGCGGAGTTCCTTCGAGCCCTTGTTGGGGGCGCGCGTAACGCCGCCGGGCGCCTCGTGGAGGGGGTGGCACGCCGCGAGGGCGCAGACGAGCAGGAGCAGAAGCGAGCGGTACATGGTCAGGGAAGTTGGGCAAGTTGGGCCCAGTGGCGGGCCGATTCAGCGTCGCCGAGGGCAGTGTAGGCCTGCGCAAGGGCGGCAGCGATGCGTTTGCGGCGGGGTGCGATCGCTTCCGCTGGCGCAGGATCCGCCTCGTAGGCGCGGGTGAGCACCGAAATGGCCGTCCGCAGCGAGGCAGCGAGGACGGACGACGAATCGACGGGGGCCTCTCCGTCCGACCCCTCTGCCTTCCGCAGCGCCTCGTCCACAGTGTCCGGAGCCGGGGGCGCCGCGCGCAGCCGCGCGGCCTGCTTGGCGGCCGACGGGGGCACGCCGGCCATGACGGAAGGCAGAGGTGGGCTCGCCATCGGGGCATCGCTTGCGGCCTCAGCGGCGACCGATCCGAAGGCGTCCATTTCCGCGCGGGGGACGACCGCGACCGGCGCCGCCTTCACCACAGCGCGCGGGGCCCGGTTCGGTGGCGCCGACGTGCCCGCCGAGCCTTCCTCCCGGGCATCGGCCAGCGCATCGACCTGCACATCGACCTGCGGGGCGGGCCCGAGCGGCGCTTTCCCGGACGGGAGAGGCGCAGGGACCGACTTGGGCACGTCTACCGCCTCGGCGCTGGTTTGCGGGCGCGCGGCGTCGGGCACATCGCGGAGCACGACCAGGCTCGCCACGACGACGAGCAGGAGCGACGCGGCGGCGTAGAGCCATGGGGGCCGGGCGGTGCGGACGCGGGGCTGCGCGGCCCGGTCGAGCCTCTGGCCAGGCCGCGCGGGCATCGGGCGAGACGGCGGCAGGGTGAGCCGGGCCGGGTCTAGGCCCAGTTCCCGCAGTTCGGCATGGACAAGCGGGTCCGGCAGCGCTTCGAGGAGCGCGGCCTCGTCCTGGGCGAGGTGCGCGTCGAGCCAGGCGAGCGCGTCCGGGTCGGGGGGCGGCGTCGCGTTCATCCTTCGGTGGGCTGGGGGCGGAGCGCGGCCACGCGCCGCTCCAGGCGCTTGCGGGCGGCGTACACCTCGGTGGCGGTACATCCGAGCATCTCGGCGAGGTCGCCGGGCTTGAGTTCGGGATCGTCGAAGAGCAGCTGCGTCATGCGGACGAGGAACGGATCGTCGGCGATGAGGGCCTGCACCTGCGCCCGGAGCACGCCCTCGCCCTCCGGCCCCGGCGTGGGAATGCGGTGCGCGCCCGGACTGTCGGCGTCGACGTAGCGGCCGAGGCGGTCGGTGCCGTCGAGGCGCTGCTGGCGCATGAGGAAGTTGCTCGCCTTGCTGCGGATCACGCCGCAGAGAAAGACGAAGAGCGTCACGTCTTCCGGGCGGGCGCGGTGGCCCGAGAGCAGGTCGGCCACGGCCTCGTGGACGAGGTCGGCGGGGTCGGGGGCGTGGGGAAAGCGCGCGAGCACGTGGCGGTGGAGCTTGCCCGCATAGAGGAGCAGCCGCGGGGCGAGGCGCGGCCATTCGGCCTCGACGAGGGCGTGGAGCGAAGCGGGCACGGGCACGAGCAGGGTTCTCGCCGGCCCAGCACGTAGGCGCGCCGGGCAGACCTTTTGGCCGCCACCACACCAAATGCGACCGGATGCGGCGAAATTAGGCGCCCGGCCCGCCTACCGGCATCCCTTCTAGCGATGATTTCGCCGTCCGTGCGCGCCCTGACCGCCTTCTGCCTGACGGCGCTGCTCGCCGCCGGGGCTGCGGCGCAGTCCCCCCGGGCCTTGCTCGTGGGCATCAACCTCTACGCGCCCCCGCCCGGACGCGCCCCGGCGGGCCGGACGTGGCAGAACCTCGACGGGGCCGTGCGCGATGCCGAGGCGATGCAGGGGCTCCTCGTGGCCCGTTTCGGCTTCCCCCCGGCACGCGTGCGCCTGCTCCGCGACGCCGAGGCGACGCGCGCGGCCATCCTGGGCGGCCTCGCCACGCTCGCCCGCGAGGCGCAGGCCGGCGACGAGGTGGTGTTCTTCTACGCCGGGCACGGCTCGCAGGTGCGCAACACCGCCTCCGCCGAAGCCGACGGCCTCGACGAAACGCTCGTCCCCGCCGACGCGCCCAGCGGCGCCCCCGACCTGCGCGACAAGGAACTCCGCGATGCTTTCGCCGCCATCGCCCGGACGGGCGCCCGCCTCACCGTGATCCTCGACGCCTGCCACAGCGGCTCGGCGCTGCGCGGGGTGGGCGTGGGGCGGCTCCGGCGCGTGGAAGCCGCGCCCACGGCGGTGGCCGATGCGTCCGTGGCGCCGGCGCCGGAAACGCTGCCCGGCGTGCTCGTGCTCAGCGCCGCGCAGGACGACGAGCCCGCGCGGGAGGTGCGCGACGATGAGGGACGGGCGCGGGGGGCGTTTTCGTGGGCGCTCGTGCAGACGCTCGCCGACGCCGGGCAGGCCACCGCCGCCGAGGTGTTTCAGCGGGTGCGGGCGCGCGTCAAGGAGCGGGGCCTCTCGCAGGAGCCGGTGCTCGCAGGCAGCCTCGACCGGCGGAGCGCCCCGCTCTTTGGCGGCGCAGCGGCGCAGCAGCCGGTGCGCCTGCCCGTGCTGGAGGCGCGGCGGGGACGGCTCGTGGTGCAGGGCGGCGAGGCCGTGGGCGTGCGCCCCGGCGCCCGGCTCGCGGCGGTGCTAGCCCCGGGCGACACCCTCCGCGTCACCGTGCGGGCCTCGGACGGCATCGGCCGCAGCGTTGCCGACCTGCCCGAGCGCGTCCGCCTGCCCGCCGGCACGGTGTTCACCGTGGAAGGCTGGGACGCGATGCCGGACAACGCCCTCCGCCTCTGGATCCCCGCCCGCGCCACGGCGGCCCAGCAGCAGGCCTTTGCCGCCGCGCGCGAACGGCTGTCCGCGCCCCCCGGCGTCACGTTCGTGCAGGACCCGGTCGCCACGCCGCCCACGCACACGCTCGCCTTCACCGCACGCGGATGGCGCCTCGCGGGGCCGGACGGAAGGACGCAATCCCTGCCGGGCCCGGCGCTCCCCGTGCTGCCTGCCGGGGCGTCCGTGCTCCTACTCCCCAGCCTGCCGGACAGCGCCGATGCCCTGCTGCGCCGCGCGCTCCGGGTGCTGCCCGTGGCGCTCGTCGAGACCCCCGAGGAGGCGCAGTACGTGCTCGTCGTGCAGACGCAGGGCGCCTTCTGGCTGCGCACCGGCGCGCCCGGCGCGGGCGCCACCCTGCCCCTCCGCACCGACGCCGCGGCGGGCGCCCGACTCTCCGATGCGCTGGCCCGGCAGGCGGCCCAGCTGGCCCGCGTGTCGGGCTGGCTCACGCTCAGCAGCCCCCCCGATGCGCAAGCGGCCTTTCCGTACCGCTTCGCGGGCTTCGAAAACGCCCGCACGGGCGAACGCCGCGCCCCCGGCGACACGCTGCGGGCGGGCGAGCGCTACCGGGCGGTGCTGGCGCTGCCGGCGGGCACGCGGGAGGCCACGCAGCGCGCCGCCCAGTCCGGCGAGTTGCAGAGCCGCTTCGTCTACCTCTTCGCGCTCGACGGCGCCGGACGCGGGACGCTCCTCTATCCGGCCCTCACGTCAGGCTCCGTGGAGAACCGCCTCAAGCTCACCGGCGAGATCGCCCCCGAGGTGCGCCTGCCCACGGCGGCCCGCGCGTACCTCTTCGAAGTCGCCCCGCCCTTCGGCGCCGACACCTTCTTCCTGCTCACCACCGAGGAGCCGCTGCCCGACCCCACGATCCTGAACTTCGACGGCGTCCGCACGCGCCGCGCACCGGCCGGCCTGACGCCGCTCGCCCGGCTCCTCTTCCGCCTCGGCGAGACCACGCGCGGCGACGACGGCGCCCTGCCCGCGACGTGGTCCATCGAGCGCCTGACGGTACCCAGCGCGGCGCGATAACAACCGATGCGCAGCAGCTGAACCACGACGGCGGCTGTGGCGGCAGAATACGGGGGCGGAAGCGGGCAAGGTGCCGGCGCTACCACCCTTTGTCGGCTGTAGGGAGGGGCTTTGCGGCGCAAACTCGGCTCTCCAGGGTTTTGCGGGCCTCGACCAACTCCGCGCGAGCGAGGAGCATCCAAGAGATTGATTGGCGTTCGCCGGGAGTGGGTGCATCCTCGTAGGGGCGCGATTCATCGCGCCCTCCGTCGCATTGCGGCAATCATGATGAGGGCGCGACACGTCACGCCCCTACTGCCGACGACACATACGCCACCCTTACGTCGAGCCTGTATTACCGCAGCCGGGCGAGCACGTCGAGGAGCGCCGTGAGCATCCGGGCCTGCTCGGCGCGGTGGCCATGCTGCGCCTCGACGTTCACGTAGCGCTGGTGCTGCCGGGCGGCGAGGACCGAGAGCGAGCCGTCGTCGGTCACGGCGGCGTTGTTTTGGAGGGCGACGTTGAAGCCGCGCCGCCGGAGCGCGTCGTAGAGCGCGCGCTCGGTGACGAAGAAGAAGTCGTCCGGGTCGGCGCGGGGGTTGACGTAGACGGCGGCAGCATCGGAGGCGTATTCGGCGCCGGGCAGGTAGGAACGCACGTTGTAGTTGGCCTCGGTGTTGTTGTGGAGGGTCACGATGGTGCGGGCGGTGTCGAGGCCGGTGCGGGCGAGGAGCGTGTCGGCGAAGGCGCGGAGCGCCGCGTGCGCGCAGAGGCTGTAGCGGCTCAGGCGTTCGAGCGACCGCCGGGCGCCGAGGTCGGTGAACATGCGGTTGGGGTCGGCCACAAAGCGCGCCGTGTCCATCACGAACGTCAGGTTGCGCGTGCCGCCGTGCTGGAGTTCGAGCAGGCGCCCGCCGCGCGCCGCCAGCACGTCGAGCCCGGCCTCGACCGACGTGTTCTCGTCGTCGTGGACGTTGAGCAGCACCACGCCCGAGGCACTGCCCTGCCCGGGCCCGGCGTATCGGTGCTCCACGACCGTAACCGTGGTGGACGATTGTTGGATTGCAATAACGGTTTGCTTGGGCGCCTCTTGTGCCCGGCTGCACCCGGTCCCTATCGTGAGCGCGGCGATGATGACAGCGAGCGGCCTCATGCGTTCGGTCTGGTTTGCCGCCCCAACAGACGCCCGCCGCTCCCGGTTCTGCCCTCCCCTGCCGTGCTCACCGATCCGCTCGCCCTCGCCGCCTTCCTGCTCGCCCTCGTCGGCGGCGTCTTCTGGCTCGCCGCGGCAGCCCCGCCTGTCCGGCTTTTTCGAGTATGCCCCGCCCGTGCTCTGGTGCTACTTCGTGCCGATGCTGCTCTCCACGACCGGCCTGCTCCCGCGCGCCTCGGGCCTCTACGACGCGATGTCGAGCGTCGGGCTTCTCGTGGCGCTGTTCCTGCTCACGGTGACAGTGGACGTGCGGGCGATCCTGCGCGTGGGGCCGCGCGCGCTCGCGATGCTGCTCGCGGGCAGCCTGGGCATCGTGATCGGCGGACCGGTGGTGTTCCTGCTCTTCCGGCATGCGCTGCCGCCGGATGCGTGGATGGGCCTGGCCGCGCTCTCGGGCTCGTGGATCGGGGGGACGGCCAACATGGTGGCGGTCAAGGAGGGCCTGGGCGCGCCCGATGGCGTGATCGCCCCGATCATCGTCGTGGACACGATCTTCGCCTACGGGTGGATGGGCATCCTGCTCTTTTTATCCACCCAGCAGGCGCGCGTGGACCGCTGGCTCCGCGCCGACCGCCGCACGCTCGACGCCTTCACGGACGCCGCGCAGGCCGCCGATGCGGAGCAGCGCCCGGACCCGGCCTTCACGACGGCCAACATGGCGCTCGTGCTCGGGGCGGGCGTGGCGGCGGCGGCGCTCGCGCGGTGGGCCAGCACCGGCCTGCCGCCCATCGGAGATCCGGTCGTCATCATCTCCCGGAGCACCTGGGCGATCCTGCTCACGGTGACCGCCGCGCTCGGGCTCTCCTTCACGCGCGTGCGCCGCCTCGACGACGCCGGGGCCTCCCCGCTCGGCTACTATGCGCTCTACGTGCTCCTGGCCACCATTGGCGCCCAGGCGGACGTGCGCGCGGTGACGAGCTTTCCGGCCTACATGCTCGCCGGGGCCGTGTGGATGGGCGTGCACGTGGTGGTGCTCTTTGCGGCGGCCTGGCTGCTGCGGGCGCCGCTCGCGCTCGTGGCCACGGGGAGCATGGCCACCGTGGGCGGCCCGGCCAGCACGCCCATCGTGGCGGGCACCTACCACCGCGCCCTCGCGCCGGTCGGGCTGCTGCTCGCCATCGCCAGCAACGTGCTCGGCATCTACCTCAGCTTTTTCTGCGCCTCCGTGCTCGGCTGGCTCGCCCGGATGTAATTCCAGCGCCGGTCCCATGGGGAGGGAGCGCCGGGTTGATCACGGACCATCGATCAGGGTCATACCCAATCCGGTTGAAAGGGGTGTCCTTGCGAGGAACGAGCGGCGCGAGTGACAGGGCAATCTCGTCGGGGGTGCTCGATCCGACCGGATGGCCACGTCGCCTTCGGCGCCTCGCAAGGACAACCTACACGTTGCCTCCGGATTTGGTATCGTACCAACTCCGGTAGCTTGGTCAGGGATCACCGGGTTGATCACGGATCATTGATCATGGTCAGAGACGCCCAGATGTGCTCTCTGGCCATGATCCATCATCAATGATCGAGGGGACCTTCCCGTACTCATCGGCCGGATCTGGTATCAGAGACGCCCAGCGCAGTCCTCGGGCCCTGATCCATCCTCCAGGATCCCCCGCCTATTGCCCGTTGCCAGCCCCATTCGGTCTGCGGCGACGTACGGCCCACAGTCCCCCCGGCTGCCCGCTCCGCAAGGACGCCTGCTTCCGCCATGAGTCGCTCGGGGGGGCGAGGCGGCTTGTGAGGCGATCCCGCCGGTGCCCGGCGCCACGGCAGAAGCTCGCCCGTGCGGTCCCTCTTGGGCCGCTGCTCCGGCCTCGGCGGCGCCTCGTCCGGAGGGACCGCCGACGGCTGCGCCCGGTATTTAGCGCCCATGAAGACGGCCGACCGCAGCCCCGGCGGCGCCGAGGGGGAGGAGCGCAAACAGCGTCCCCGCGCCACCCGTGCGACCGCGCGCCGCAAATCTTGCTAAATACACATCGGATACATTACCTTGTAAACGATTGCGCGTCGCTGTCCTCCCGATAATCCGGCGCCCTGAACTACACGCACCAGATGCCTGAGGTTATGGGGTATGAGATCAAGTTGGATGAACACGCGTGCCTGCTGATCTCGTTGAAGGGGCATGTTTCTGCCGTCGACCTGCTCGGAAGCCTGCGGGAGGCCACGCGCCTCGTCCGGGCGCAAGCCGCTCCCCCCCACCACAGCGTCTGGGACGCCCGCCTCGTGACGGGGCTGGATGTGGGCGCGGACGTGCTGCCGGCGCTGGACGAGATGATGAAGGAACTGGAGGCCTCGATGGGGGAGGGACGCTCGGCCACGGTGATGAACCTCGGGCAGATCAATCCACTGCTGCTCACCCAGCTCCTCTCGGCCCGGGCGCCCCAGGGAAAGCGCGAACGCGCCCAGTTCACCGAATATGACGCGGCGCAGGACTGGATACGCCTCGCCTGAGCGCCCCCCGCGCGCCCTGCGTGGGAACCGGCGGCAAAGCCCGAATGGTTACCTTGGCTACGGCGCTTCTGCCGATCAATGTGCGACGAGCAAAGTTCCAAATCTGTCATTGTGAGCGCAGCGAAGCAGTCTCCTCATGCTTCGAACGTGGGGGAAAATTGCTTCGCTGGACTTGCAATGACGCCCATTTTGTTAGACGCACGTAGCTGGGGCCTGCCGCAATTTTCGGCGCAGGGAGGTACGAGCGGTCAGATGCACCACCTTAAGCCGGTGAGGGTTGGCCTTCAGGGGATGAGGGCACGGGGGTAGCGAGAGAGCCGGGCGACGGCGTTGCCTGGACACGGAGGAGGCACCATACGGTTGATTTCATGCTCGAAGATGCAGCAGAAGACCCCCTCGCGGGGGCGCGTGAAGTGGAGCGGATCGCCGTGCTTCGTTCCTACGGCGTGCTCGACACGCCCCCGAAGAACGCTTCGACCGGATCACCCGGCTGGCGGCCGAACTGCTCGGCACCCCGATCTCGACCATCACGCTGATCGATGAGACCCGGCAAGTGTTTAAGGCCCGCGTGGGGGTCGAGAACGCCGAGACGCCGCGCGAAATCTCCTTCTGCGCCCACGCGATCGCCGAGGACGGCCCCCTGCTGGTAGAGGACGCCACGCTGGACCCGCGCTTTGCCCACAACCCGCTCGTCACCGGCGATCCGTTCATCCGCTTTTACGCCGGTGTGCCGCTCACCGTCGCCTCCGGCCACCGGCTCGGCACGCTCTGCGTCATCGCGCCCACGCCCCGCCGGATCACGCCGGGCGAACTGGCCCAGCTCACGGCGCTGGCCGCCATCGCCACCGACGAGATGGAGCTTTCCCGGCAGATGGCGGTGGCGGCACGGGCGCAGACCAAAACCCAGGACGTGCTCGACGCGGTGAGCACCGGCTTCGGCGCCATCGACGCCGCCGGGCGCATCACCCACGTCAACGCGACGACGGAAGCCCTGCTGAACCGCTCCCGCGCGGACCTCGTGGGCCGGTTTTGGGAGGACTTATATCCCGGCGCCGACCTTGCCCTGTTCCACTCGGAGTTCGCGCGCGCGCTGCGCGAGGGCACCCCGGGGCGGATCGAAGGGTACGCCGAACCCCTCGACCGGTGGTTCGAGGTGCGCACGTTTCCGTTTGAGGACGGCCTGAGCATCTACTACGACGACATCACGGAGGGGCGGCAGTTGCGCCTGGAACTGGCCGAGCGGGACCAGCTCTACCGCGGGCTGCTCGCCGCCACCGCAAGCACCGTCTGGCGCCTGCGCCCCCACGGGGTCACCCAGATGGACCTGCGGAAGGCGGAAGACACGGAAATGCACACGCGTGGGCTAACGGGCGATGGATGGCTGGACCTCGTCCACCCCGAAGACCGCCCGGAGGTGGCCCGGGCCTGGGCGGAGGCCCAGCGCGCCCAGACCATGCTCGACGTCGAGTTCAGGTCGCGGCAGGCCGACGGCAGCTATCCCTGGCGCCACGTCCGCAGCATCCCCGTGCGCGACGCGGCCGGAAACGTCTCCGAATGGATCGCGGCCAGCGACGACATCTCGGCGCGCAAAGAGGCCGAGGCGAAGGTGCTGACCAGTGAGGCCCGCTTCCGGAGCCTCTTCCAGAACGCCTCCGAGGCCATCACGCTGCTCGACGCAAACGGCACCGTCCTCTACGTGAGTACCTCGACGCGGCAGGTGACCGGCTACACGCCCGAGCAGCGGGTCGGCCGCTTGGCCGCTTCAGGCGTGCATCCAGACGACGTGGCGCGCATCAACGACGCCTTTCGTGCGGTCCTCGAAGGCCAGAGCGGCCTCTCCGTCGAGTACCGGTTTCGCCACGCCTCGGGCCAGTGGCGATGGTTCGAGTCGCTGGCAACCAACATGCTCGCCGACCCCAATGTGGGCGCGGTCGTGCTCAACACCCGGGACGTGACCGACCGCGTCCTGGCGCGGCAGGCGATTGAGGAATCGGAGCAGCGCTACCGCCTGCTCGCGGACCATACCGGGCAGTTGCTCTATGAGGTCGAACTCGAAACCGGCACCATCCAGTGGTCAGGCAACATCAAAGGCGTGACCGGGCTCACGCCCGTGGAGATCGCCGGCGTTGACATGGTGGGATGGGCCGCGCGCGTCCATCCGGACGACGCCGCCCGCACCGAGGCGGTGTTCAACGAGACGGTGCGCGCGAGGGGCTCCAGCATGGCACGCTACCGCTTTCGCCACGCCGACGGGACGTACCGGCACATCGAGGCCCTGGGGGTGATGCTTCCCGCGTCGGCGGGCCAGGGCCCGAGGCTGGCCGGCACCATGGCCGACGTGACCGAGCGGATCTGGAACGCCGACCTCGTGCGCACGAGCGAACGCCGCTACCGGGCCCTCTCGAAACTCGTCAAGTCGTTCGCCTTCAGCTTCGAGCTACCCGCCGACGGCACCGCGCCGACGCTCGAATGGATCACCGGGTCCGTCGAAACCGTGATGGGCGGCACGGCGGAGGCGCTCGAAGGGCGCACGTGGCAAGACCTGTTCGGGGTGTACGACCGAGACGGCGCCGAGGCGCTGCTGACCGAACTGCGCGGCGGCGTCGAGCAGGTGTATGAGGTCCAGATGCCCGGCTTGGATGGCAAGGCCCGCTGGATCCGGCTCAACGTGCAGCCCGAGGTGGACGCCGAGACCGGGCGCGTTGTGCGGCTGCATGGGGCCGGCAAGGACGTGACCGTGTACAAGGAAGCCGAAGAAGCGCTCGTGCTCGCCCGGGAGCAGGCCGAGCAGGCGCGGAGCCGGGCCGAGGAGATGGCGCGCCTCAAAGATGCCTTCCTGGCCAACATGAGCCACGAGATCCGCACGCCGCTCACGGCCATCCTCGGCTTCACCGAGCTGCTCCAGGACGTTGTGGACGAGGAAGGGAGGGAATATGTCCACATGATCGAGATGGGCGGCCGGCGGCTCAAGGAGACCCTCACCTCGGTGCTCGAACTCTCGCAGCTCCAAGCAGGCCACACCGACCTGAGGCCGACCCCGCTCGACGTCGGGGCCGTGGTCCAGGAGACCATTTACCTGCTCCAGGGCCTGGCCGCCGAACAGGGCGTGACCCTCCACATCGCCCCGGTGGCCACGCCCATCCGCGCCAACCTCGACCGCACCGCCTTCGAGCGCATCCTGTCCAACCTCATCGGCAACGGCATCAAGTTCACCCCCAAGGGCGGCACGGTGACGGTCACCCCGGCGCTCCACGAGGACCTGGTGACGCTGACGATCACGGACACGGGCATCGGCATCTCGGACGGGTTTCTGCCGCACCTGTTCGAGGACTTCCGGCAAGAGTCGCTCGGGCTCTCGCGCACGCACGAAGGCAACGGGCTCGGCCTGACCATCACCAAACGCCTCGTAGAGCTCATGGGCGGCACCATCGAGGTGACGAGCCAGCGGCGCGTCGGCACCACGTTCACCGTTCGGCTGCCCAATGGGCTCCCGCCGGTGGCGCCGCGCGCGCTCCCGGTGTACGCCGAGACCGAACGCACCGGCCGGGTGCTGCTCGTCGAGGACGAATCTCACATCCGCCTGTTCGTCTCGCACGCGCTGCGCGGCTACACGGTGATCCCAGCGGAGTCGGCCGATGCGGCCATCGCCCTCGTGGCCGCCGCTGAGGTCCCGTTCGACGCCGTGCTGCTCGACATCAACCTGGGGGCGGCCCGTAGCGGGGAGGAGTTGCTCCCGGTGTTGCAGGCAACAACCGCGTGCGCCGGGGCGGAATTCCTGGCCGTCACCGCCTACGCCCTCCCCGGCGACCGTGAGCACTTTCTGGCCGTCGGCTTCGACGGGTATCTCGCCAAGCCGTTCACGCGCGCCGAACTCATGGAGGCCCTCGCCCCTCGCCAGTCCCCCCCATAAAGAGGCGCTAGCCGAAGGCGGGCCCCCCACCGACGCGCTCGGCCAGCGTTTCTGCTTCCGCCACGAGCCCCTCGATGGTGTCGAGGCCGCCCTGCCAGAACGTGGGGTCCTGCAGGTCTACGCCGAGCCTGCCCACGAGCACGTGCGGCCAGTCGGAGCCGCCGGCGCGGAGCAGGTCGAGGTACTTGGGGGCGAAGCTGGGGCCTTCCGCTTCATAGCGTGCGTAGAGCGCGAGCACGAGCAGTTCGCCGAACGCATAGGCGTAGACGTAGCCGGGCGTGTGGATAAAGTGCGGGATGTAGCTCCACCAGCGCGCATAGTGATCGCCCAGCCGCACCGCATCGCCGTAGAGGGCGCGCTGCGTGTCCATCCAGAGGGCGTCGAGGCGCTCGGTCGAGAGTTCGCCCTCGGTGCGGCGGGCCGTGTGGAGGGCCGCCTCGAAGCGGTTCATCGAGACCTGCCGGAAGACGGTCGCCATCGTGTCGTCGAGGCGGGACACGAGCAGCGCGAGGCGGTCGCGGTCGCTGGAGAGGCCGGCGAGCACGCGGCGGTGCGTGATCATCTCGCCGAAGACAGACGCCGTTTCGGCGGTCGTAAGCGGGGTGTCGGCGTGGAAGACGCCCTGGTCGCGCGCGAGAAACTGGTGGAGGCCGTGGCCGAGTTCGTGCGCGAGCGTCTGCACGTCGCGCGCGCGGCCCGTGTAGTTCATCAGCACATACGGGTGCGCGCTCGGCACCGCCCCGTGCGAAAACGCCCCGCCCCGCTTGCCCGCCGCCGTCGGCGCGTCGATCCAGCCCTCCTCGAAAAAGCGCCGCACGACGGCCCCGGCCTCCGGGTGGAAGCCGTCGTAGGCCGCCTGCACGATGCTGCGCGCCTCCTCCCACGGGTGGAAGCTGTCGGCCTCGGGCAGCGGCGCGTAGCGGTCGTAGTCCTCCAGCACGTCGAGGCCGAGCAGGCGGGCTTTGAGCCGGTAGTAGCGCTGCGCGATCCCGAAGCGCCCCGCCACCGCATTCACGAGCCCCTCCACAACGGCGTCGTCCACCTCGTTGCCCTGGTTGCGCGCCGAGAGCCACGTGGCGTAGCCGCGCAGGCGGTCTTTGGCCGCTTTGTCGGCCACGACGGTGTTGTAGACGAAGCCGAGCGTGGGCGTGAGCGCGGTGAGGCCCTGCGAGAAGCTATGCGCGGCGGCGCGGCGCACGTCGCGGTCCGGGTCGTGCAGCTTGGCGAGCACCTCCTGCTCGGAGAGCGTTTCGCCGTTGAGTTCGAACGTGGCGGCCGCGAGCGTCTGGTCGAAAAAGCGCGTCCACGCATCCACGCCCGTCACGTCGGTTTCGGCGAGCAGGCGCTCCTCCGCCTCCGAGCGTACGTGCGCCGCGCGGAGCGTTTGCAGTTCGAGCGCGTGGCGGAACCGCGCGAGCGCCGGCGCCTGCGCGCGGGCCTGGGCTTCGTCGGCGGGCAGCGCGGCCCACTCCACCTCCACGAACACGAGCGCCTGCTGAAACCGGGCGTACGCCTCGCGCACTTCCTGGAGCAAGGCCCCGCTCGCCGGATCGGCGGTGTCGGTAGACCAGCCGAGGTAGGCGTAGGTGAACGCGCGCCCCATCGCGTCGTGGAGCCCTTCGAGCGTTTCCATGAGCGCCCGCGTCTCGTCTGCCGAAAGCCCGGCGATCCGGCCCCGGTACGTGTCGGCGAGGCGCTCGGCCGCTCCGAGCGTCTCGTGCAAGGCGGCGCGGAGGGTACCGGCGTCCGGGTAGAGGTCGGCGAGGTTCCAGCGGACGGTTTCGGCGCCAGTGGGGGTCATGCGCGGCAGGCGAAAGGGGGAGATTGCGGGCGCGCCCGTGAACCGGAGGCCCCGGGGCAGGTTGCAGGCGCCATGCCGCTCAGCTTCTTCCGCCGGCGCGCGGCGCCCCGCTGTATGACCGACCTCACGTCTGCCGCTGCCCTCAAGGCCGCGCTCGAACACTCGCACGAAACGCCCATCGTGCTCTTCAAGCACAGCATGACCTGCCCGATCTCAGCCTCCGCCGCCTCGCAGGTGGCCGGGCTCGGCGCCGAGGGCGACCCGCCGGTCTACCGGATCGTCGTGCAAACGGCCCGCGCGGTGTCGTACGAGGCCGAACGCCTGCTCGGCGTGCGCCACGAGTCGCCGCAGGTGATCGTCGTCAAGGACGGCGAGGCGCGCTTCCACGCGTCGCACTTCGGCGTCCAGCTCGACCGGATTCGCACCGAGGCCGCCGTATGAACGGGCGCTACGGCCTGCTGCTGGCCTCCTGCTTATCGGCGCGGGAGGCTGCCGGGGCCGCACGGAAGCCACGCCGCCGCCCGCGACCATCCCGGAGGCGCCCGCGCGCCCGGCCGACAGCACGGCGGTGGCGGGGCCCGGCGAGGCGGTCGACTTCACCCTCGCCACGCTCGACGGCGACTCGCTCACCCTCGCCTCGATGCGCGGGCAGGTCGTGCTCGTCAACTTCTGGGCGACGTGGTGCGTGCCCTGCCGCGAGGAGATCCCCGACCTCAACCGCCTCGCCGCCGACCTCGGCCCCAAGGGCCTCCGCATCGTCGGCGTCTCCCTCGACCTCGGCGGCGCCGACGTGGTGCGGACGTTCCTGCAGGAGCACCCGATGCACTATCCGGTCGTGATGGGAGATGCCGGCCTGCCCGACCGCATCGGCGCGCTCCTCGTCATGCCCACCACCCTCGTGGTGAACCGGGAAGGCAAGCTCGTCCGCCGCCTGCCCGGACGTCTTCAGACGGCTGAACTCCGGCCGCTGCTCGAAGGGCTCCTCGCCGGCTGAGCGTTCTGGCAGAAGGTGGGGTACGTGGTGTCGTTCGTTGTCAGACGATCTACGCCGAAGTCCTCCGCCTCTCTGGCGAGGAACCCTGAACGACGGACAAACCCCTGCGCTCAGAGGTCCCAGGGCTGAAACACGGACGGCTGCTCCTGCTCGGACGCCGCGAAATAGCCCAGCATGAGCCCGGTGAGCAGCAGTTCGGCCTCCCGAGCGGAGAGGTCGAACACCTGCCCGACGAGCCGAAGGCGAATCCCGCGCAGCGTTTCCTCCACCCCTTCGATCAGGCGGAGTTGGGCCGACGCGTCGATGAGCTCGGTGAGCGAGGGCGGCGCGTACATCCCACCGGGCGCAGGGAGGCGAGGGTCGGTGTCGATCATGGCAGGCAGGCATGCGTGGGTCGCAGGCAGCGGCCCGGCACGGCGTCAATATTGAGAGTACGCAGACGGGTGGGGTCAGGTCATGTAAGCGGTGTAACAAGCTGGTTTTCCTTCCCGCGACCTTCATAAAGGTACGCGCCAACCCTCGGAGTTTGTGTAGCTTGGAGGGCCGAAATGCCGCGCACTTTGCGGCAGCGGCTGCCTAATTTCTGGAAGCGCTTCCAGTCTGCTATGTCCTACCGTCCCCAGCTGCTTCTGAACGCCGAAGGGTCCATCGTCAACCTGACGCCTTCGGCGCGGCACCTGCTCGAATACCCGAGCGACGCCGCCGTGGAAACGTGCTTTTTCTCGCACGTCCACCAGAAGAACCTCTTCCAGGTGATGCGCGACATTGCCCAGATGGTGACGGTCGGGATGCCGCGCACGTCGTGGCTGCTGCGCCTGCGCACGGGCCGGCGCCGCTACCAGTGGTTCAAGGCGGACGTGCAGAACCGCCTCGACCGCCCCGAGCGCGACATCTGCGTGGACGTGAGCCTGATCACCCCGGCGTTTGCCTGAGCCGCGCCGCAACCCTCCCCCACCGGCGTGTCAGGCTTGCTCCTGGCACGCCGGTGTGCGTTTCACCCCAAGCGCTCAGCCCCGCAGCACCCGGCGCGCGACCTTGACCACGTTGGCAGGGGTGAAGCCGAAGTGCTCGAACAGGTCCTCTGCCTTGCCCGAGGCGCCGTAGCCTTCCATGCCCACCGTGGCGCCGTCGAGGCCCACGTAGCGCTCCCAGCCGTGCGGCCAGCCGGCCTCGACCGCCACGCGCGCCCGGCAGGCAGAGGGGAGCACCTTCTCGCGGTACGCCTTCGGCTGCGCGTCGAAGAGGTCCCAGGAAGGCATCGACACCACGCGCACGCCCACGCCGGTGCGCTTGAGCTGCGCGGCGGCGTCTACGCACAGTTGCACCTCGGAGCCCGAGCCGATGAGGATAAGGTCGAGCGCGCCCTCCTCCGGGATGAGCACGTAGGCGCCCCGGCGAAGGTTCTTGGCCGCGCCGCGCCCCGGGCCGCCGAGCGTGGCGAGGTCCTGCCGGGAGAGCGCGAACGCGTAGGGCCGGTCGGGCTGCTCCATGGCGAGCTTCCAGGCCTCGACGGTCTCCGCCGGGTCTGCCGGGCGGATCGTGGTGAGGCCGGGGATGGCGCGCAGGCTCATCATCTGGCCGATGGGCTGGTGCGTCGGGCCGTCCTCGCCCAGACCGATCGAGTCGTGCGTGAACACGTAGATGACCGGCTGCGCATGAGCGCCGAGAGGCGTATCGCGGGGCGCAGGTAGTCGGAGAAGATCAGGAACGTGCCGCCGTAGGGGCGCAGGCCCGCCGTGGAGGGCGATGCCGTTCATGGCGGACGCCATCGCGTGCTCGCGCACGCCGAAGTGGAAATAGCGCCCGTCCGGCGTGAGCGGCTGGAAGTCGTGGCGGCCCTTGATGTCGGTCTTGTTGGAGGGCGTGAGGTCCGCCGAGCCGCCGACGAGCCAGGGGGCATGGTCGGCGATGGCGCCGAGGGCGTTGCCGGACGCCGCGCGCGTGGCGGTGGCCTCGCCGCGCTTGTAGACGGGCAGCGCCTTCTCCCAGCCGTCCTGCGGCGGAAGTTCAGCCCGTCATCGAAGCGCTGCGACCGCTCGGGCTCGGCCTTCGCGTAGTCCTTGCGGATGCCTTCCCACGCCTTGTGCGCGTCGCGGCCGGGCTTTGTACTGTCCTTGAAGTGCTTCGCCACCTCCTTCGGCACCGTGAACGTCGGCGTACGTCCAGCCAAGGTTCTCGCGGGCCGCCTGTTTCGGCCTCGCCGAGGGGTTCGCAGTGCGCCTTGGACGTGCCCTCCCTTGCGGGGCGCCGTAGCCGATCATCGTGCGCACGGCGATGATGCTGGGCCGCTGCGTCTCGTCTTGGCCGCGTGGATCGCCCTTCGATGGCCTCCAGGTCGTTGCCGTCCTCCACCTGCTGCGTGTGCCAGCCGTAGGCGGCGAAGCGCGCGAGGCGGTCCTCGGTGAAGGCGAGGTCCGTCGAGCCGTCGATGGTGATGTGGTTGTCGTCGTAGAGGTAGACGAGCTTGCCCGAGCTTGAGGTGGCCCGCGAGCGACGCGGCCTCGTGCGCGATGCCCTCCATCAGGTCGCCGTCGGAGACGATGGCGTAGGTGAAGTGGTCGACGAGCCGGTGCGCGGCGGTGTTGAACGTCGGCGGCGAGGTGCGCCTCGGCAATCGCCATGCCGACGCCGTTGGCAAAGCCCTGCCCGAGCGGCCCGGTGGTCATCTCCACGCCGGGCGTGTGTTGGACCTCGGGGTGGCCCGGCGTCTTGGAGCCGAGCTGCCGGAATTCCTTCAGCTCCTCGAGGGGCAGGTCGTAGCCGGTGAGGTGCAGCAGCGAGTAGAGCAGCATCGAGCCGTGGCCCGCCGAGAGCACGAAGCGGTCGCGGTCGAACCACTGCGGGTCGCGCGGGTCGTGCTTGAGGTGGCGCGTCCAGAGCACGTAGGCCATCGCGGCGGCGCCCATGGGCAGGCCCGGATGGCCCGAGTTGGCCTTCTGCACGGCATCGACCGCAAGAGAGCGGATTGTGTTGATGCAAAGCTCGTCGAGAGACGGTGCGGCGGCGGGCATGGCGCAGGGTGGGTGACCCTGCAAGGATAAACCTCTACGGCCCGCCCTGCTGCCGCTTCCGCGCGACGAGCCGGGAACGCTTCGTGAAACCGCCCCGCCCTTCAGCGCACCACGAAGGGCCGCGTCACCACCTCCTGCGCCCCGGCGATCCGGAGCACATGCACGCCGGGTGCCAGCGTACCCGGTAGCGCCAGCGTCCGGGGCTCGTTTCCGGAAGCCAGCGCGTCAAACAGCGTGCTTTCGCGCTGCCCGAGCAGGGTGTACAGGTCTACCCGGACGTGCTGCGAAACCGGCGCCGTGAACGACACCCGCCCCTGCCCTGCAACGACGGGTTCGGGCGAGACCACAAGTTGCCATTTTGCGCCCTTCACCTCTGCCTCGGTCGCCGGAATCGGCCCGAAGCCGATCTGCCAGAGCGTGGCGGGGTCAGCGAATTCGATCACAAAGAGTTCGTTGGTGCCAGGCGTCATCACCTGATCGATGGGGTTGACAAACCCTTTCACGAGGCGCTGGACGGACGCTTCGAAGGACGTGCCCGCCGGGGTAAGGCGAAAGCACAGCAGGTCCTCGCCTTCATCCCCAAAGGGGCGTAAGAGGTCGCTTTCATCGCCCGTCCACCCGAGCACGCACCCGGTGGCGCCATTGTAGAGCGAGCGGTGCGGGCTGAACACGAGCCCGAGCGGGGAGCGGTGGGAGGTGAACGTGGCGAAGGGTTGACCGTCGGCGTCGCGGATCTGCCCGGTGATAGGGTCGCGGTACAGGTTGGCGTCGGGGCCGAGGTTGCGGATCGGCTCCGTGAACGTGACGCCGGCAGGAGGTGCGGGATACACCGGGTCGTTGTGGAAGCCGCCGGACTGAAACGCGGTGGAGGCAGGATTGAGCAGCTTGTCCTGCGCCGGGTCGTAACCGGGAAAGCGCATCGGCGTGTCGTTCGTGCCGATGCGCCACGGGAAGCCGTAATGGCGGCCTTCTTGCAGCCAGTTGAGTTCTTCGTTGTCGTCGCGGTCGCCCGCATTCTCCGTTCCAAAGAGGTGCCCTTCGGCGTCGAAGGCGAGATCAAAGGCATTCCGGACGCCGTCCGCGAAGAGGTAGCCGCCCGCTTTCAGGAAGGCCTCGTCGTTGCGGAGGAGCAGGTTGTCCGCGTCGATGGGGATACGGAGGATGGCGGACGTGAGCGGCACCTCGCGCACGCCGGGAAAGAGGCCGCCGTTGCTCTGCTCCTCGCCGTGGTCCGTGCGCGAGCCGGAGTTGATGTAGAGAAAGCGCGCATCCGGGCTCACCACGATGGCGCTCATCGAGTGGTCGAAGGGCGTGTTGCTGCGTGGATACGGCTCGGTCTGCATCACCGTGCTCCATGTGAAGCCGCTGCCGCTGGGCCGTCCCCGGCGCACGATGCCCACCGTCGTGGCGCCCGTCACGTTGTTCGAGACGAGGTAGATCGTCCCATCCGGCCCAATCGTCATGCCCTGCACGAGGCCGCGCAGGCCGTGGTCGTCGGCGGTGGCGATGACCGAGGGCGTGTTCGCCGCATACGGGGGCGGCAGGCGAAAGAGCCGCCCGTCATAGGTGAGCCACACGAGGGTGCGCCCGTCGGGCTCCACGGCAATCCGCAGAGGCGAATGCAGGCCGGTCTGCACCGCCTTGATCTGTACGGGGCTCTGCACCCAGACCGGCTGGGCACTCGCAACCACCGGCAGGGCGAACAGGAGCGTCAGGAGCAGGGCGGCGCATAGCGAAAGCGGGCGGGATGCACGTGTACTGCACCCCGCCCGCTCGTATTACCTAACCGGCTCTCAACCGATCAGCCGCGCGCAACCTCCTGGATGAGCTGGCCGATGCACTCCGGCGTGCGGTTGGCGCCCACCGGGCGGCCGTTGATGATCACGAAAGGCACGCTCGTGGCGCCGGTCCGGTTGAAGGCATCGCGGTAGGCCATGATGTGGCCGCGGTACGTGCCCGCGTTGATCCGCGTGATGAGCGCGTCGGCGTTCATGCCGGCCTCGCGGGCAAGCGAGCGCACCTCTGCCTCGCTGAAGCCCTCCGGCTTCTGCCGCTCCATCTGGAGGCTCATGAGGCGGTGGAACTTGGCGGGGTTCTCGACGCCCGCCGCGTAGAGCGCCTGCGTCTGGAGGATCGAGCGCGGCCAGAACACGACCGGCTTGTAGACAAAGCGGGCCTGCTGCCCGAACTGCCGCTCGGCGGCCTGCATCGCGGGCAGGAGGTGGGCGCAGTGCGGGCAGTTGGGCTCGAAGAACTCGATCACCGTCACGTTCGCGTCGCGCTTGCCGAAGATCGGCTCGCGCAGATCGACGAGCGACTGCCACTGGGCCACGGGCTGCATGTCGGTGGCGAAGGTGCACGCCTGGCCGGCGCCGACTTCCGGATCCCAGGTGCCTGGCGTCGCCTCGGCGGAGATCGGCGCCTCGGGCGTAGCGGCCTCCGGGGGCGGGGTCGCTTCGGGCAGGGCGGCCGGGGCTTCTGTAACGGTCGTCGCGGCGGGCTGGGCCTCGGCGCGCGAGAGCAGCGTCACGTCCGCGCCGATGAGCACGAGCGCGGCCACGGTGAGGCCGAGGTACAGGCGCAGGTCGCGCCGGGGGGACGTAGAGTCAGCGGTGGGGTGAGCCATCAGGGGGTGGGATTGCGGTGCGGGCGCGTGGCGTCCACGACAAAGAACGTGAACAGCATCAGCGTAAGTACATGTGAGCTAAAGCACAAGACACAAAATCCATCCGCGCGTCCGGTGAGCAGCACGAACATCAGGTAGAGCGCATACAGCACGCCGACCGACAGCACGGCCCCGCGCAGGCGCTTGAGCAGGGGCAGCCGTTCCGGCTGGAGGACGAGCAGCAGGCTCAGCACGAACAGAATGCCGTAGAAGAGAAAGCCCCACGTGGTGTTCGAGACGCCGAGAAACATCGAGTATGACGACGAGAGCGCGGCGGCGCAGCCGCTCGTCGGCTCGGCGATGCTGTTGGGATCGAAGCCGGTGCAGCCGCCGGCAAAGCCGCGCTTGGCCTGCACGTACAGGTGCGAGACGAGGCCGAGGCCGGCGAGCGTGCCGGCAAACGTGAGCCGGTCGAGCACCGGGCGGTAGACCATCAGGCGCCCCTCCGGCACGGGCGCAGGGCCCCGCGACGACAGAGCCGCCCTTCGGGCAGCGGAACGGGCGGCGGTACGGGTGCGCGGGTCGGCCATGGGGTGCGAGGCGAGGGGTGAGCAGCAGGACGCCTCGAAAATACAGCGCAGCCTGCACCTCGGCGCGCCCCACGCGTTTGATCTGGCATGGACGCCCTGCTGCCCCCCAACCTCCAGCCCTACCTGCCCCGCCTGCTGGTCACGGTGGCCATCGTGGTGGTGGCCCTCGTGCTCGCGCGGATGGGGCGCCACCTCGTCGCCCGCGTGGTGGACGATACCGGGCGCCGGTACCGGGGCTACAAGATCGTGGGCCGCCTCGTCGGCGTCGCGCTCGTCGCCACGCTCCTCTTCACGTGGGCGCCTGTCGGGCGCGACATGCTCACGCTCTACACGGTCGTCGGCACCGCGCTCGCCATCTCGCTGCGCGAGGCGCTGCTGAGCGTGGCCGGCTGGCTCAACCTCGCCATCCGCGCCCCCTACCGGCAGGGCGACCGCATCCAGGTCAACGGCATCCACGGCGACGTGGTGGACGTCCGCCTGCTCCACACGACGCTCCTCGAAGTGGGCGCGTGGGTCGAGGGCACGCAGTCCACCGGGCGGCTCATCCACTTTCCGAACCACTGGGTTTTCCAGCACGCCATCACGAACGAGACCCACGGCTTCGGCTTCGTGTGGAACGAGTTCACGGTCGAGCTGACGCGGGAGAGCGACTGGAAGGCCGCGCAGGTGCTCCTCGAAGGGCTCGCGCAGGAGATGTCGCCAGAGATGGAGGCCCGCGCCCATGCCAACCTGCGCAAGCTCGCGCCCCACTACCTGATCCACTACACCGTGCTCACGCCGTTCGTGTACGTGGCCCTCGGCGCGCATGGCGTGCAGCTCACGCTGCGCTACCTGTGCGAGGTGCGGCGCCGCCGCGCCACCGCCCACGCGCTCACCGTGGCGATGCTCGACGCCTTCGCCGCGCACGGGGGCATCACCCTCGCGATGAAATAGCGGCGGAGCCGCCCGGCCCTTGCACCGCAAAAGGCCCCCGCCGTAAGTTGCGCCCATGACCGGATCGCACACGCATTCGACGCACCTGTGGTGGTGGCATGGCGCCACGACCCGGGTTAGGTGCGCCTGAGCGCGCCGCGTGCAGCTTCCGCCTGTTCGAACCCGTGTCGCCCTGCTCCGACACGGGTTTTTTCGTTTCTGCCGATGCCTTCCGATCCCCTGCTCCTGCCGCCTCGTCGCCGACGCCCGCGCGCCGGGCCTGACGCGCTTCGCCGTGCCCGTCGTGCGCCGGCTCGCAGCGCCGACCTGCTCACGCCCGTCTCGGCGTTCCTCGCGCTGCGCAGCGAGGGGCCCGCGCGCCGTTCCTGCTGGAATCCGTCGAGGGCGGCGAGCGCATGGCGCGCTACTCGTTCCTCGGCCGCAACCCGTACCGGACGGTTCGCGCCTTCAGGGCCGACACGGAGGTGCAGGAGGGCGACGGGCCGTTCGGCGGTCGACGGAAACGTGCTCGACGTGCTGGAACGCCTCTCGCCGGAGCGCCCGGAGGTGCCGGTGCCCGGCCTGCCGCGCTTCACCGGCGGCGTCGTGGGCTACCTCGGCTACGACACCGTCCGCCTGATCGAGCACCTGCCCGACGCGCCGGAGGACGTGCTCGGCCTGCCCGATGCCGTATGGGGCCTCTACAAGGAGCTCGTCGCCTTCGACCACGTGCGCCATCAGGTCGTGCTCATCGCGCAGGCGTTCTGCGACGCGCCCGAAGACGACGCCCGCGCCCTCGACGACGCCCACGCCGCCCTCGACGCGCTCGCCGACGCCCTGCGCCGCACGCCCGAGCCGCCCAGACGCCGCCTGGAGTTGGGCGAGGCCCTGCCCGACGCTTCGGCCGCGAGGCGTACGAGGCGGCGTGGTCGCGGCCAAGCAGCACATCTACGAGGGCGACATCTTCCAGATCGTGCTCTCGCAGCGCCCTCCGGCGTTCCCTTCGACGGCGACGCGTTCAGCTCTACCGCGCGCTCCGGCAGGTGAACCCCTCGCCCTACCTGTTCTTCCTCGCCTTCGACGACGTCAGCTCTGCGGCGCCTCCCCCGAGGTGCTCGTGCGCGTGGAAGCAGGGGCGCGCCGAGGTCCTGCCGATCGCCGGCACGCGCCGCCGCGGGGCCACGCCGGACGAGGACGCCGCCCATCGAGGCCGACCTCCTCGCCGACGCCAAGGAGCGCGCCGAGCACCTGATGCTGGTCGACCTGGGCCGCAACGACCTCGGGCGCGTGTGCGACACCGGGAAGTGTCGTGGTCCGCTACGCGCACGTGGAGCGCTACTGCACGTGATGCACCTCGTCTCCACCGTCTCCGGCCGGCTGCCCGCGGGCGCCTCGCCGCTCGCACGCTCGCCGCCGCTTTCCGGCGGGGACGTCTCGCGGCGCGCCCAAGGTGCGCGCCATGCAGCTCATCGACGCGCTCGAACCCAGCGCCGGGGCCTCTACGGCGGCGCCGTGGGCTACCTCGACCCACCGCGGCGACATCGACACCTGCATCGCCATCCGGACGCTCGTCGTCTCTGGCGGGCAGGTCCACATCCAGGCCGGCGCGGGCATCGTGGCCGACTCCGACCCGGCCCTCGAATTCGAGGAGACGGTGAGCAAGGCGCAGGCGCTCCGCGAGGCGCTCCGCGTCGCCTCCTCCGAACTGCTCTAAGCTGAACCCCACGCGCCGCCTCCGTCGTTGACGGACGGCTTCACGCCTTCACCCCACCGCTCCATGCAAGCGATCTTCGACGCGCTGCTCAACAAAGGCGGCTGCGGCATCACGCTCTCCCGCACCGACTCCGTCACCCGCTCCACCCGCTGCTCCACGCCCACACGCGCCGCTCCACGCCTACGAGTTACGCCCAGCAGACCCCCCCGCCGACGCCTTCCCCGACCGCACGGCGAGCCGCTTCGCACGGCTGCGCATCGACATCGGCAAGATCGCCGAGACGTCCTCTCCTTCGGCGGCGTCCCGTACAACGGCACCGACATCGACCCCGGCGCCACGGGCCCACCACCGTGCCGCCCGGCCGAGTGCATCGATCGCATCGACGCAGGCGAGCGCGTGCTCTACGGCCGATCAAGGGCACCTGAACAGACCGACCAGCACATCCGCACGCTCTCCACCCTGGCAACCTCTCGTCAACCACGCCGAGGCCGCCTCGCCATCCTGCGCGAAGCCGCCCGCGCGCGCGCGCGATTGAGCTCGGAGGAATGGTCATGGTCAACAGCCAATGGTCACTTGCTAATGGTCGGCGCCTCGGCCTTTCGGCCTCGCGCTGCCGGGCGGCCCTTCCCCGTCTGCCATTGATCGTTCACCATTGAGGCCATGGCCTTCGTATGCCCGCCCCTGTCGTCGTCTCCGGCATCCAGCCCTCCGGCACGCTCCACCTCGGCAACTACTTCGGCGCGCTGCGCCAGCACGTGGAGCGCTCGCAGCAGGTCGACGAGGACGGTGGCATGAACGGCGACGCGGCGTTCTTCTTCATCGTCAACTACCACGCGCTCACCAGCCTGCGCGACGCCGAGGCGCTGCGCCGCTACACGTTCGACGTGGCCCTCGACTACCTCGCCCTCGGCTTCGACCCGACGAACGCGGCGCTCTTCGTGCAGTCCGACGTGCCCGCCGTCGCCGAGCTCGCGTGGATCTTCAACTGCCTCACGCCCGTCGCCGACCTCGAAAACGGCCTCGCCTACAAGGACAAGGTGCAGAACGGCCTCGTCGCCAACGCCGGCCTGTTCACGTACCCCGTTCCTCCAGGCCGCCGACATCCTGATCTACGGCGGCGACGTGCCGACGGTCGTGCCCGTGGGGGCCGACCAGCGGCAGAACCTGGAGATCGCGCGCGACGTGGCCGGTCGCTTCAACGCGGCCTTTCCCGGCCCGGACGGCGCGCCGACGTTCGTGCTCCCGGAGGCGCTCATCCTCCCCGACGTGGCCGTGGTGCCGGGCGTGGACGGGCGGAAGATGTCGAAGTCCTACGGCAACACCATCGGCCTCTTCGACGAGGGCGCGGCCCTCAAGAAGCGCGTGGCCGCTATCGTCACCGATTCGACGCCCCTCGAAGCGCCGAAGGACCCGGCCGCCGACCACGTGTTCGCGCTCCTGCGGCTCTTCGCCACGCCCGAGGAGACGGCGGAGATCGCGGCGAAGTACCGCGCGGGCGGCTACGGCTACGGCCACGCCAAGGCGCGCCTGCGCGAGCTCATCGACGAGCGCTTCGCCGAGGCACGCGAGCGCCGCCGCGACCTCGAAGCGCGCCCAGACTTCGTGCGCGACGTGCTCGCCGACGGCGCCCGGAAGGCCCGCCGCCGCGCCGACGCCGTCATGGCCACCGTCCGCCACCGCACGGGGCTCGTCTGAAGAAAGCCCATGGGCCAAGGAGAGTAAAGCGAAACCGTTGGCCCTCCGTCCTTCACCCTTGGTCATTTCCCCCTGGACGTTGGCCCGCCGACCTTTCCCTCCTCCATGATCCTCGTCCTCGACAACTACGACTCGTTCACGTACAACCTCGTCCACCTCTCGCCCGCGAGGCGCAGGCGAAGCGGTGGTGCGCAACGACGCGCTCAGCCTGCTCGACGTGGCCGACCTGGCCCCCGACGGCATCCTGATCTCGCCGGGGCCGGGGCGTCCGGAGGACGCGGGGCTGTCGGAGGCCGTCCTGCGCACCTTTGGCGAGACGTGCCGATCCTCGGCGTATGCCTCGGCCACCAGGCCATCGGGCAGGTCTTCGGCGCGTCCGTGACCTACGCGCCCACGCTCATGCACGGCAAGACGAGCGAGGTGTTCCACCACGGCACGCCGCTCTACGACGGCGTCTCCAACCCCTTCACGGCCACGCGCTACCACAGCCTCGTCGTGGCCCGCGCCACGCTCCCGGACGAACTCGAGGTGACGTGCGAGACCGCCGACGGCGTGGTGATGGGCCTGCGGCACCGCACGCATCCCATCGAGGGCGTGCAGTTCCACCCGGAGTCCGTGCTCACCACGGAGGGGCCCACGCTCGTCGCCAACTGGCTCCGCTTCGCGTGCGCGCCTTCGCCGCGCGCGAGGCGCCGCCCTGCCGACGACCGCCGCTGCGCCCGTTTCTCACGCGCATCGTCGGGCGGCGGCGACGCTCACCCGCGCGAGGCCGCGGAGGCGACCTTTGCGTGCTCTGCGCGGCGAGGCCCTCCCGGAGGAGACCGCGGGCCTGCTCGCCGGCCTGGCCGCGCGGGGCGAGACGGTGGACGAACTCACCGGCTTTGCCGAGGCGATGCGCGCCTTCGCCGTGCCCGTCGTCGTGCGACGACCCCGACGCCATCGACCTCTGCGGCACGGGCGGCGACCTCTCCGGCACCTTCAACGTCTCCACCGCCGCGGCCTTCGTCGTGGCGGGCGCGGGCGTGACGGTCGCCAAGCACGGCAACCGCAGCGTGTCGTCGCTCACCGGCAGCGCGGACGTGCTCGAAGCGCTCGGCGTGACGGTCGGGCTGGGCAAGGCGGGCGTGGAGTTCTGCCTGCACGAGCGGGCCTCGGCTTCCTCTTCGCCGCCCAACTTCCACCCCGCCCTGCGCCACGTCATGCCCGTGCGGCGAACGCTCGGCGTGCGGACGGCCTTCAACCTGCTCGGGCCGCTGTGCAACCCGGCGGGCGTGCGGCGGCAACTCGTCGGGCGCTTCCGCGACTCGGCGGCGCGCAAGGTGTCCGGGATTCTCGCCGCCCTCGGCGCCGAGCGGGCCCTCGCCGTCTGGGCCGTGGACGGTCTGGACGAAGCGACGCTCGCCGGCCGACGTGACGCACCTCTACCCGTGGACCGCGGCATGGATGCACGCCCAGCCTGATTGCGCCGGAGATGTTCGGGCTGCCCCGGCACTCGCTCGACGACATCCGCGGCGGCATGCCGCCGAGGACGACGCGGCGATGCTCCGCGCGGTGCTTGCCGGGCAGACGGGCGCACCGCGCGACGCGGTGCTGTGAACGCCGCTCTCGGCCTGTACGTGTCGGGGCGCTTCGACGAGCCGACCGGGCCTTCGCCCTCGCCACCGAGGCGCTCGACACGGGGCGGGCGCGGCAGAAACTAGACGCCCTCGTGGCGGCCTCGACGACGCGCCGACCGATTGCCACGTATGTTTTCGCGGGCGCTGGCGAGGCGGAGACGCGCTGCCCAGCGCTCTACACGAGACCGACCGCATGACCATAGCCCTCCGATGCCTTGACGATTCTCGACGACATTCTGCCGCGACCCGCGACACGCTCGTGCGCCGACGGCGCGCGACGCCCCGCGCGTGCTCGAAGAGCGCCCGGCTCGCCCGCGCGCCCCACGACGGCGTGGCCGCGCTGTCGCTGCGGGCGGAGGGCGTGCGGGTGGCATTCATCGCCGAGACGCAAGCGGCGCGGTCCCCTCGAAGGGCCTGCTGCGCGATCCGTACGACCCGGCCGGCGATCGTGCGAGAGTACGCCGACGCCGGCGCCGCGGCGGCAAGCGTCCTGACCGAGCCGGACTTCTTCTCCGGCGCGCCCGCGCATCTTCAGCGGCGCGCGAAGCCGCACCCGACTCCCGCTGCTGCGCAAGGACTTCGTCGTCGACCCCTACCAGCTCGCACGAGGCCCGCGCGTGGGGCGCCGACCTGCGTGCTGCTCATCGTGGCCGCGCTGGACCGCGCGCCGCTGCACGACCTGCTCGACGCCGCGAAGGCGCTCGGCCTGACGGTGCTCGTGGAGGTGCACGCCCTGCGCGAGCTCGACCGCTTCGAGGTAGACCGCACGCCCATCATCGGCGTCAACCACCGCGACCTGCGCACCTTCGAGGTCGATCTCGGGAAGTCGCCGGAGGTGTTCCGCGTGCTCCCGCCGCGATCGTCCGCGTGGCCGAGAGCGGGCTCAAGGACGCCGCCACCATCGCCGACCTCGCCGCGCGCGGCACCGACGCCGTGCTCATCGGCGAGACGTTCATGCGCGAGTCGTCGCCGGGAGAGGCGCTACGTTCGCTGCGCGACGACGTGCACGCGCTGCTCCGCCCGCCTGCCTGACCAAACCCGCCCGTCAGGGTACACGCCTCACCGATGCGCAGACCCGAGACGCTGTAAACAACCGTAGATCGTGCGCAGCACCACATCACTAAGGTGATTCTTCCTTCCAACCGACCCCGATTCCTGTGCGCCCGAAGATCAAAATTTGCGGCCTGACGACCCTCGAAGACGCGCGGTTCTGCCGCCGGACTGGGAGCGGATTTCCTCGGATTTCATCCAGCACGAGGACAGCCCACGCTACGTCTCGCCCGCTAGGGCCGCCGAGATCATCGGCTGGGTGTACGGCGCGCAGCCCGTCGGCGTGTTCGTCAACAAGTCCCCGGACGCGGTCAACGCCGCGTGCGAGGCGGCGGGCTTCGCCTACGCGCAGCTGCACGGGACGGAGACCGTGGACGAGTGCCGGCGGATCGACCGGCCCGTCATCAAGGCCTTCCGCGTGATGCACGATGCCAGCGCCGAGCAGCTCCGCGCCGCGATGGAGCCGTACCGCGACGTCGTGGAGCTTTTCCTGCTCGACACGCGCGCACACGAGCCTCTGGGGCGGCTCGGGCGAGAGCTTCAACTGGCGGCTCGCGCGCGACCTCTCCGGCCGACTTCCCGCTGTTGCTCGCCGGCGGGCTCTCACCCCGGACAACGTCGCGGAGGCCGTGGAGACGATGCGCCCGTGGGGCGTGGACGTGTCGAGCGGCTAGAATCCGAACGCCGGCGTCAAGGACTTCGCCCGCCTGCAGCGCCTTCTTCGACGCCCTCGCCGACGTCTGACGACGACCCAACGCCCCCGTCTCCTCTGTACCGGCGAGTCTAAGACCCGCCCCGATGCCTGCCCTGCCCCGCCGATGAAACCTGTCCAGCCGATCACGCTCCGCTACGCCGCCCCCGACGCCGACGGCCACTTCGGCCCCTACGGCGGCGCGTTCATCCCCGAGATCCTCGTGCCGACGTTCGACGCCCTTCGCGCGGCGTGGGACGAGGCACAGCACGACCCCGCGTTCTGGGCCGAATGGCGCGAGGCTGCTGGGCGAATACGTCGGCCGCCCGACGCCGCTCACCCTCGCCGAACGGTTGTCCGCGCAGACGGGCCTGAAGGTCTACCTCAAGCGCGAGGACCTCTGCCACACGGGCGCGCACAAGGTCAACAACACCGTCGGGCAGATCCTGCTCGCGCGCCGCATGGGCCGCACCCGCATCATCGCCGAGACCGGCGCCGGGCAGCACGGCGTGGCCACGGCCACGGTTTGCGCGCAATACGGGCTGCCGTGCGTCGTCTACATGGGCGAGGAGGACATGGACGGCAGCACCTCAACGTGCTCCGGATGCGGCTGCTCGGCGCCGAGGTGCGCCCGGCCCTGTCGAGCGGCTCGCAACCCTCAAGGACGCCACCAACGAGGCCTTCCGCGACTGGGTGGCCAACCCCGACGACACGTTCTACGTGATCGGCTCGGTCGTGGGGCCGCACCCGTACCCGGAGATGGTGCGCGACGTTGCAGCGCATCATCGGCGACGAGGTGCGCGCGCAGCTGCGCGCGAGCGGAGGGCCGCGAGACGCCCGACGCCGTGTTCGCGTGCGTCGGCGGCGGCTCGAACGCGATGGGCCTCTTCCACCCGTTCGTGAACGACGCAGAGCACGGTGCTCTACGGCGCCGAGGCGGCGGGCGAGGGCCTCGACGGACGCCACGCCGCCACGCTCAGCAAGGGCACGCCGGGCGTGCTCCACGGCTCGATCTCGTACCTGCTGCAGGACGACGCCGGGCAGGTGACGCTGCCCCACTCGATCTCCGCCGGGCTCGACTACCCGGGCGTCGGGCCGGAGCACGCGTACCTGAACGACCTCGGGCGCGTCCGCTACGAGGCCGTCACCGACGACGAAGCGCTGGCGGGCGTGGAGCTGCTCGCCGAACCGGAAGGCATCATCCCGGCCCTCGAAACGGCCCACGCGGTGGCCCTGCTCGCTGCGCATGGCGCCCGAGCTCGCGCCGCGCAGGCGTGTCCGTCGTCAACGTCTCGGGCCGCGGCGACAAGGACATGCGCACCATCGCCGAGCGCATTGACGCGCTGTGACCGGCACGCGCCCCACGACGCCCATTCCTCTACCCGCCGATGACACGCTCCCGGCCCGACCTACCGCCTGTCCTTCGACCGCGACGCCGTGGACCTTAGCGTCGTCCACGGCTTCCTGACGACGCTCGTACTGGTCGCCCGGCATCGACCGCGCGCGGCGGTCGAACGCGCCCTCGCGCATTCCCTGCCCTTCAGCCTGCACGCGCCAGACGGCGCGCAGGTGGGCTTTGCGCGGGCGGTGACGGACCGGTCCTCCTTCGGCTACCTCGCCGACGTGTTCGTGCTCCGGAGGCCGACCAGGGGCGCGGCCTCGGCCACTGGCTCACCGACTGCGCTGCGCAGCACCCCGACCTCGCCACGCTCCGCCGCTGGATGCTCATGACGCGGGACGCCCACGGCGTCTACGCCGCCTCGGCTTCCCCCCGCTCGAACATCCGCAAGTATGGATGGAATGCCGTCCGCCGCAGGGATCAGTTTCCCGGAGTTTCGGAATGACGCCACGGCCGCCGCCCTCTCCACGGCGAATCCGCCCTCTCGCGCCGCCCTGCCCCGATGCCGACCTTCGCCGCCACCTGCTCGACCTGCGCACGCGCGGCCGCAAGGCGATGGGCCTGTTCCTGACGAACGGCTTCCCGGACCCCGCCGCCACCGGCCCGATCCTCGACGCCTCGTGGCGGGCGGCGCCGACTTCATCGAGCTAGGGATGCCGTTCTCCGACCCGCTCGCCGAAGGGCTGCCGATCCAGCGCGTCGTCGGCGCGGGCGCTCGCGCCACGGCGTCGCCATGGCGACGCCTTCGCACCGCTCGGGCCTTCACCGCCCGCCACCCCGTCCGTGCCGCTCGTGCTGATGGGCTACTATCAACCCGGTGTTGCAGATCGGCCTCGACCGCGTTCTGCGGGGCCGCCGCCAAGGCGGGTGCCGCCGGGCTGATCCTGCCGGACCTGCCGCCCGAGGAGTGCCGCGCCGCTCGAAGCGCCGCCCGCGCCCACGGTCTGGCGCTCACGTTTCTGGTGGCGCCCAACACCCCCGAGGCGCGCGTTCTGGCGGTGGCGGAGCGCTCCACCGGCTTCGTCTACGCCGTCTCCACGCCCGGCCTCACGGGGCAAACGCTCGCTGGACACGACGCCATCGGCGCCTACCTCGACCGTACGCGGGCGCTCGTCGGCGAGGACCCGCTGCTCGTCGGCTTCGGCATCCGCACCCGCGACGACGCCGCGCGCCTCGCCGCCCACACCGACGGCTTCATCGTCGGCACCGCCCTGATCGAGATCTGCGAACGCCTCTGGGACGACTCCCGGCCCTGACCGACGCCGAGCGCCTCGCGCACGTTGAATCCTTCGTGCGCGGCCTCGTCCCTGACCTGCCATTCTCCGCTCCACGTGGCGGAGACGCATCGGGATGCGTCTCTACGGCGGATCGCCCCTTCACCCGCTTCTCTGACTCTGAACCGATGTCCATGCTTCGCCTCGGCCTGCCCAAAGGCAGCCTGCAAGACGCCACGCTCGACCTGCTCAAGCGCGCCGGCTACGCCTTCACGGTCCGCGACCGCTACTACTTCCCCGCCTCCGACGACGAGGAGATGCGGCGATGCTGTCCGGGCGCAGGAAATGGCCCCCTACGTGCGCGACGGCGTGTTCGACGCCGGCATGACCGGGCGCGACTGGATCGAAGAGACCGGCTACGACGGACGACGTGGTCGTCGTCGCCGACCTGATCTACTCGAAGGCTTCCATGCGGCCCGTGCGCTGGGTGCTCGCGGTGCCCGAGGCGTCGAGCATCCACTCGGTGCAGGACCTGCAGGGCAAGCGCATCGCCACCGAGGTGGTCGGCATCACGCGGGCGTGGCTGGCGCGCCACGGCGTCGAGGCCGACGTGGAGTTCTCCTGGGGGGCGACCGAGGCCAAGTGCCCGGACCTCGTGGACGCCATCGTGGAAGTGACCGAGACCGGGTCGAGCCTGCGCGCCAACAAGCCTCCGCATCGTCGAGATGCTGATGGAGAGCAACACGCAGCTCATCGCCAACCGGAAGGCCTGGGAAGACCCGTGGAAGCGCCGCAAGATCGAAACGCTCGCGCATGCTCATGGACGGCGCGATCCGCGCCGAGGGCAAGGTGGCGCTCAAGATGAACGCCCGCCGCGACGCCCTCGATGCCGATCCTTGCCCTGCTGCCCGCGCTCGAGAGCCCACCGTCGCCCCGCTGCCCATGACGAGAGTGGGTGGCCATCGAGACGGTGATCGAGGAGCGCGAGGTGCGCCGCCTGATCCCGGCTGCTCAAGGACGCCGGCGCCGAGGGCATCTTCGAGTATTCCCGATCAAGATCCTCCCATGAGCCTGCGGTGGCGTCATTTCGCCTTAGGCGCCTGTGGCGCAGCCCTGCTGGGCGCCTGCGTGCACGCGCCGGCCGAGCCCGACGCGCGCCTCGTGGCCGCGCTCGTGGACGTCCACCTGCTCGACGCCCGGCAGGCCGCCGTGCGGGACCTCGGCGCGTCCGACAGCGGCGCCCCGGCCCGCGCGGCCGTGCTGCTGCGCCACGGCCTCACCGCCCCGGCCCTAGACGTGGCCCTCGCCGACCTCGCCCGGCACCCGGACAGCTACGCAGCCACGCTCTCCGCCGTCAGCGAGAGCCTGAGCACGCGTCTACTCGTGCTGCCCGAGTCCACCGCCGCGGTTATGGCGCCGCCCCGGCCCGCGCCGCGCCCGCCTCGGTGACGCGGTAGCCGAGCGGATCGGCGGGGTGGGCGGTGAGGTAGCCTTCGGCGAGGAGGTAGCGCAGCAGATCCGGCGTGCGGGCGGTTTCATCGGGCGCCTGGCCGGCCTGGAGGCGCAGCAGGAGCGCGCGGAGCGCCGGGGCATCGGCGGGGATGAGCACGGGCGGCGGGGCCTGGCAGACATCGCAGCGGCCGCACGGGGGCGCGGCCTCGCCGAAGTAGGCGAGCAGCGCCTGGCGGCGGCACAGCGGGCGGCGGACGTAGGCTTCCATCGCCCGCAGCCCGGCCTCGGCGCCCTGCCGGGCCTCGCGCACGAGCCGGTCGTCGATGCGGAGGCGCGGCGAGCGGGGCACGAGCGGCTCGACGCGCGGCTGCGACCCGTCGCGCCACTCCACCAGTCCGTGGTTCGCCAGAAAGGCGAGTCCCTTCGCCACGCGCTCCGGGGGCAGTCCGGTGGGCCGCGCCAGGTGGCGGAGCGTCACCGGCGTGGCCTCCTCGTAGGCCTCGCCGGGCAGCGCCCGTGCCAGTGCCGCCACGAAGGCGCCGAAGCGGGCGCCCTGCGCGGCCGCGTATGCGCGGAGGCGTTCCGGCGGCACGAGCACGCGCAGCCACCCCCGCCCCGGCAGCCCGGCGTGCAAGCGCACCACATCGGCGCGCTCGAGCATCTGCAGTCCGGACGCCACGAGCGGCAGCGGCACCTGCGCGAGCGCCGCCACGCGCTCGGCGTCGTAGGGGAGCGGCTCGGGGCGGAGTTCGCCCACGGCCACCTGCCCGAGGTTGAGCACGGCATCGAGGACGGCCCCCGCCTGGGCCGCCGTCGGGTGCGAGGCGGCATGGAGCGCGCGCTGCGTCTCGGCATCGCGGGGGCTCCAGAGCAGCAGGGCGGTGGCGGGGGCGCCGTCGCGGCCCGCGCGTCCGGCCTCCTGGTAGTAGGCTTCGAGCGAGCCCGGCAGTTCGGCGTGGACCACGAGCCGGACGTCCGGGCGTGTCCACGCCCATCCCGAAGGCGTTCGTCGCCACCATGGTGGGCACCGCCGCCGACATCCACGCCTCCTGCGCGGCCGTGCGCGCGGCGCCGGTCATGCCGCCGTGGTAGACGACCGTGGCATGACCGGCGCGCTTGAGGTCGGCCCCCCAAGCTTTCGGCACTGCGGCGGGTGGCGGTGTAGACGATGGACGGCCCTGTACGCCGCCCGCGAGGGCCTCCAGCGCCAGGGGCAGGCGCCGCTCGCTGCGCTGCACGCGGAAGGTGAGGTTGGGCCGGTCGAAGCCCTGCACGAACACCGCGGGCTCGCGCAGCGCCGAGCAGGTCTACCATGTCCCGCCGCACCTCGGGCGTCGCGCTGGCGGTGACGGCCACGAGCGGCGGATGCCCCAGCAAGGCCCGCGCCTCCGAGATCCGCCGGTACGCCGGGCGGAAGTGGCGGCCCCACGCGCTCACGCAGTGCGCCTCGTCCACCGCCAGTCGGGTCACGGTAAGCTTGCCGCGCGTAGGCCGAGAAACAGCTCCGTCTCCAAGCGCTCCGGCGACACGTAGAGCAGCCGGTAGGCCCCGTGCTGCGCGTTGATGAGCACCTGCTCGGCCCGGCGGCGGGCGAGGGTGTAGTCGAGGAGCGCCGCCGGGACGCCGCGCCGCTTCAGGTGCGCCACCTGGTCGTGCATGAGCGCCACGAGCGGCGTGACGACGAGGGTGAGGCCGCCCTCCACGAGCGCCGGCACCTGGTAGAGCAGCGACTTGCCGCCCCCCGTAGGCAGCACCGCGAGCACGTCGCGCCCCGCGAGGATGGCGGCGAGCGGCGCTACTTGCGCCTCTCGAAAGGCCGGATAGCCCCACACGCGCTGAAGCACCGAGGTGGCCTGCGCCTCCCTCTCAGCCTCCGCTGGAAGGGCGTTTGGCGCTGAGAAAGGATGCGGAGTCGTCGTTTTCACTTCGTACTTTACGGCGATGAAGCCCCGCGCAGCGGGCCGTTCGCGCTCTCTAAACCCCGATTTGGATGAAACGTCTCTCCTACCTCTCCACCATTTTGCTCGCGGGCGTGCTCATGGCCGGCTGCGACTCCCTTGCCAGCGCCCTGGGCGTGGACAAGGTAGATGTACCGCTTGAACGGCAGGCCAGCTCGACGTAACGGCCACGACGCCAACGTCCAGACGGGCTACCTCGGCGCGCTCAGGGGGCAAGCTGCCCGAACCTGTTCGACATCGGGTCGGCTGAAATTCGACGTCTGATGTGGATTCACCTTCGTCTGTGAGCAGAGAATGCGGACGCGATGGCATCGGGCACCATCGAGGTGTCGGTCTTCCTCAACACGTCGGAGGCTTGGATGCCGTTCCTCAAGGGCACCGTCACCATCACGAACAATGTCTGTGACGGCGGTAAGCCCGGCGTTGTATGCCTACGCAGAGCATCCGTGAGGCCAAATGCTCGCGTCCTCACCGGTAGCCCTGCCTTCCCTAAGGCCATTTGATGGCAAAACCGCCAACCAGATCGACAGACCTGGCGAGGACCTACCTGCGGACTACTGAAAACATCGAGGTCAGCATCATCACTGCCGGCGAGCATCGGCCGGAACGGCAAGATCACGCTCCAGATGACCGCCAAGCTCGACTTCTGAGCCTCGTTATCATCGCTTCAGGGGCGGTCTGGATACCAGGCCGCCCCTTTGCGTTTCTACACCATGCCTGACCACGCCCGCGTCTCGATCATCATCGTCACCTGGAACGGGCGGGCGCTTCTCGCCCAGTGCCTGCCGAGTGTGGTCCAGCATTGCGGGGACGCCGAAATCGTCGTGGTGGACAACGGCTCGGAGGACGACTCGCGTCGCGTGGCTGCGGCAGCACTGCCCGGCCGTGCGCGTGGTGGCGCTCGCCGAGAACCGGGGCTTCTGCGGGGGCAACAACGCGGGCGCCGAGGCGGCCACGGGCGACGTGCTGCTGTTCCTCAACAACGACGTGGAGGTGACGCCCGGCTGGCTGGGTCCGCTCCTCGCCCACTTCGACGCCCACCCGGACTGCGCCGCCGTGCAGCCCAAGCTGCTCCGCCACGACGTCCGCACGCAGTTCGAGTACGCGGGCGCAGCCGGGGGCTTTCTCGACGCGCTCGGCTACCCGTTCGCGCGCGGGCGCCTCTTCGACACCCTGGAGGACGACCACGGGCAGTACGACGCGCCGCAGCGCATCTTCTGGGCCACCGGCGCCGCGCTCGCTGTCCGCCGGAGCGCCCTCGGCGAGCGCGCCGCCGTTCGACGAGGCGTTCTTTATGCACATGGAGGAAATCGACCTGTGCTGGCGCTTGCAGAAGGCCGGGCACAGCGTCTGGTGCGTGCCGCAGAGCGTGGTCTACCACATCGGCGGGGCGAGCCTGCCGCAGGGGCACCCGCGCAAGGCGTACTACAACTTCCGCAACAACCTCCTCCTGCTCTACCGGCACCTGCCGCCGGCCCAGTGGCGGCGCGTGTTTCCGCAGCGCGCCGCGCTCGACCTTGTCGCGGCCGCCCGCGCGCTCGCGCGCGGCTACGGGGCCGAAGCCCGCGCCATCGTCCGCGCCTACCGCGACGCGCACCGGCTCAAGCGCACGTTTGCCCCGGAGCGCGCCACCACCGCCGGGCCGTTTCCGCCCTACGCGGGCCACATCGTGCGCGACTACTTCGTCGGCGGGGTGCGGCGCTTCTCGGACCTGGACGCGGAGAAATGGGCGCCGGCCTTTCGCGCCGGGGCGATGAGCGCGGTGGCCACCGCCGCGAGCGTGACGAGCATCCCCCCGAGCGCGACCGGCCCCGGACGCTCGCCGAAGAGCGCGTAGGCGATGCCGGAGGCGCCGAGCGGCTCGACAAGCGTGAGCAGCCCGAGCAGCACCGGCGACACGTAGCGCATCGCGAAGCCGAAGGCGCCGTGCCCGAGCAGCTGTGGCCCGAGCGCCATCGCCGCGCACAGCAGCACCACGCGGAGCGTCCACCCCGCCCCGAGCACGCCGCGCGCGGCGGCGTAGGCCACGAGCAGCGCGGCCACGAGGGTGTAGACGGGCACCATGAACCCCGCCCACGAGAGGCGCTGCCGCACCTGACCGCCCACGACGAGGTAGCCCCCGAAGAGCGCCGCCGCCAGCAGGGCGAGCCCGTTGCCGAGGCCGGGGGCGCGTCCGGGCGCCACGCTTCCCGCCCCGCCCACCCCGATGAGCGCCGCCCCGATGACGCCGATCAGGACGGCGCCCCACGTCAGCGCGGGCACCGAGCGGCGCAGCACAAACTGGCTCACAAACGCCAGAAACAGGGGCGACGTGGACACGAGCACCGACGCGCTCGCCACCGACGTGAGCGCGAGCGACTCGATCCAGGTGGCAAAGTGGGCCGCCAGAAACACGCCCCCGAGCAGGATCTGCCCCCGGTCGCGCCGGTCGAGCGTGGTGGCGAGTTCGCGGTACGCCTTCGGCCAGAGCGGCACGAGCAGCACCGCCGCGAGGGCCGTGCGCAGCGCGATCACGGAGGCGGGCGGCACGTCGCCGGCCAGGCGCACGAGGATCGGGCTCGACGCAAAGGCCGCCAGCCCGAACAGCAGCACCGGCACGACCGAGGCGGGGCGCGCTTCCACGGCCGGAGCAGGCGCGCCCGTCAACGCAGGCGGTCCATCGAGCGGACGAGCGCGATGTCCTTGCCGATGAACAGGCGCGCCAGGAAGAGCAGCGCCGAAGCCGCGAAGGGCAGCACGAGTGCGATCACGCCGAGCGTCGGGAGCGCGTCGAGGTCGCCGCCGAGCCCGTAGCCTGCCGCCTGCACGATGCCGAGCACATCGGCGAGCAAGAAGGCGTAGAGGGTGGTTTTGACCTGCCGGGGGCGGTCGCGAAACTGGAAGAGCGCGAGCCCCGCAAGCAGGATCACCACCCCGCCGAGCAGGCTCACGGCCGGGGCAAACCACGGATACTGGGCGGCGGCCTCACTCGCGAACGGATAGCCGAGCGCGAGGAGTGCGGCCACGCACACGATGGCAAGGAGCAGGTAGAGCGACTGAAGGCGCTGGATCATGGCAACCGAGGGGGGAGCAGGCCCTGCACCGGCGCAGGGTGCGCAAAGCTACGGGCCGACGCCCACCCGTCCGGTGCCTTCACGCCACTTTGGAGGGCCGCCTCCGCGTTACAGCGCGATGGCCTCATTCCACCGCTGGAGCGCCGCCTGAAGCGTGCGGTCCGTGTCGCCGAGGACCACCCGGGACGCGCCGCGCCCGTAGATCCGCTCGGCCACCCGCGCGCGCAGGATGGCCGTGAGTTCGGCGCGGGCGGCCACCAGATCGCCCTGCCACGCCGCTGCCGACTTCGACGTATCTGCGAGCGCGGCGGCGCTGTTCTGCTCGAAGACCGCAACCTGCGCAGGGGTGAAGCGGAAGCCCTGCCCGAATGCCTCGGCGGTGCGATAGCGCGCGCGCAGGGCCACCACGTCGCGGCTCACCACGCCGCGCACAAAGCGGGTTTCGAGCCCCCGCCGGAGCACCGCAAGGACGGTGGGGGCGAGCGAATCGGCCACGAGCACATCCGGCAGGATGCCCCCGCCGCCGATCACGGTGCGGCCCTTGTCGGTGCGGAACTTGAGGCTGTCGGGGACCTCGTCGAGGAGGTCGCGCAGGAGCAGGCCCCGGTCGTGCTCGCGGAGGCTGCGCTTGCTTGCCTGGTACGTTTCCGGACGCTCCCCGAGCACATACGGCGTCTGGAGCAGCCGCCCGGAGGGCGTGTAGTAGCGGGCAATCGTCACGCGCACCGCCGATCCGTCGGGCAGTTCGCGCTGGGTCTGCACGAGGCCCTTGCCGAAGGTCCGCTGCCCCACGATGAGCGCGCGGTCGTGGTCCTGCAGCGCGCCCGCGACGATCTCGGAGGCCGAGGCCGTCGCCCCATCGACGAGCACGATCACCGGGCCGCGCTCGAAGCGCCCGCCTGCCGTCGAGCCCATCGCGGCGGTGTTCTGGAGCGTGCGCCCGCGCTGCGTCACCACCACCTTGTCGGCATCGAGAAACTCATCGGCGACCTTGACGGCCTGGTCCATGTACCCGCCGCCGTTGCCGCGCAAATCGAGCACGAGCCGGTCCATGCCCCGGGCGCGGAGCGTGGTGATGGCGTTCACGAGCTCGCCGGACGTCGTGCGGGCAAAGCGCGTCAGGCGCACGTAGCCCGTATGGCTATCGATCATATACATCCCCTCCAGCGACGGCAGCGGCACCCGCCCCCGCGTCACCGCGACGACGACCGTGTCGGCCTGGGAGGGGCGGAAGAGCGTCAGACGCACCTCGGAGCCGCTCGGCCCCCGCAGGCGGCGCACGAGAGCGCTATCGGCGAGCCCGGCCACCGACTCGGCGTTCACGAACAGGATGCGGTCGGACGGCTGCACGCCGGCCCCCTCGCTCGGCCCGCCTTCGAGCACCGATTGCACGGCGATGGTGTCGGGCAGGCCGCCGGTGGCCGGAATGCGCTCGAACGACACCCCGATGCCCTCGAACCCGGCGTTGAACTCGTCGCGCACGCGCTCCATCTGCGCCGGCGTCAGGTAGGCCGAGTGCGGGTCGAGGTGCGCGATCATCCCCCGGATGGCGCCCTCCACGACCGCCGGCTCGTCGATGGGTTCGACGTACTGCTCGCGCATCACGAAAAAGGCCGACCGTAGCTTGGTCAGCGCCGTCTCGGGGCTGACGGCGCGCCACGCGGCCAGGCCAAAGACGACCAGGCCGAGGGCGATAAGCAATTGCAAGGTGCGAAGCCGAAGGTGCATGAGCGCGGGAAGCTGCAGGAGAAACGTACGAACCAACCCAACTGGTGTTGGGACCAACGCCGGAGCTCCGGCCCGATCTGCGGCGCGGCGTGACGAGGTGGTGAGGAGTCTCGAAATGGATTAAGGTTTCGCCGGATCGCCCCACCGCTGCCGGGCGCGCGCGCCCGGCCTGCCCGAACAGGCGCCTATATTCGCGGTTTCGGCTTCCTGCCCCTCCGTGACCCACGCACTCAAGATCCTTGCCGTAACCGGCCTCGGCGTCCTTCTCCTGCTCGGATTTCTGGTCGTGTTGGGAACGAGGACGTCGGATCCGGCCGGGCGGGCGGTGCTGCCGGGCCTCTCCGGCGAGGCGGAGATCGCCTGGTACGAGGTGGGCGGACGTCCGCCGCGCATCACGGCGCGCACCGACGCCGACGCCTTCGAGGCCCTCGGCTTCGCGCAAACGCAGTCGGCCGCGTGGACGCTGCTGCTGTGGCGGCAGGCCGCCGCTGGACGCTTGGCCGAGTGGTACGGTCCCACCGCCCTCCCGGCCGACCGCCTCGCCCGGCAGCTGGGCCTGCGCCGGGGCGCCGTCGCCTCGACCGGCACACTCACCGCCGAAACGCGCGCCCGCCTGGAAGCCTTCGTCAACGGTGTCAACGTCGGGATCCGCACCGACCGCGTCCAGCACGACCCGCAGGTGACGCTGCTCGGCATCCGCCCCGAGCCCATCGACGTGGCCGACGTGCTCGCCATCGAACGCCTCGTGGCCTGGCTCGGCACGCAGGCCGCGCCGCCGCCGGGAACGGACCGCTGGCCCGACCTCGCCTCGCTGCGCACCGGCAACACCCGGCTGCGGACGTTCCTGAAGGTGAACGGCTTCGAACACAGCCGCCTGTGGACCTACGCCGACTCGTCCGCCGCCCACCTCGTCGCCACCTACGTGACGGGCTCGTCGGTGCGCCCCACTCTTCTACGACGCCGAACTGCAGGTCGGCACCCACCACCGCCTCGGCGTGTTTCTGACCGGCACGCCCTTCGCCATCGCCGGGGCCGAGCGCGCGACGCCGGAGGGCCCCGCCACGCGCGCGTGGGCCGCCTATCCCGTCTCCGCCACCGGCTGGATGCCCGCCGGGGCCGTGAAGCCGGTGCGGCGCTCCGAGCGCTTTCTCATCGAAGGCGGGCAGGAGTCGGTGCAGCTGGTGCTGCAGGCGCCGGGCGGGCTCTACTACCGCGCGCCGCAAGGGCCGCGCACCCTGCGGCCCCGGCCGCGGTCGCTCTTTCTGGAGGACTCCACCGCCCTGCCCGCCGCGCCCGACACCACCTACACAGCGGCGGAGATGCTGGAGCGCCTCTCGGTGGTACGGCGGGCCCGCCAGGCCGATTCGCTCTGGCTCGCCGACTCCGTGAAGGCGGCCATCCCCCGGGCGCTGACGCTCGGATGGGCGGGCCTGCAGGCCGGGACCGATGCCGAGGCGTGGATGGCCCTCTGGAACGGCACTGCCCCCACCTTCCGCCTCTTCTCCGGCGCCTACGTGGCCTCCGGTGGCGCCAGTGCCTCGGCGGCGGCGTATCCCCGAGGCGTGCTCGTGACGGATTCGACGTGGCGGGGGGCCCTGCTCGCGCGCCTGACGGCCCTGGACTCCTTTCCGCCCCAGCCGATGGCGGACGTGACGAGCACGTTTGCGCAGCAGCTCAACCGCTCGCTCGTTGCGCGGATCGACACCGCCCGGCTCAAGCGGCCCGTGGACCGCGAGGCGTACACCTACGCCCGGAACTGGACGGGCTCCTACGAGCCCACGAGCGTTGCCGCCACCCTCTACGAGGCGTGGATCGACGCCGAGGCCCGCCTCAACCGCCTGGCGCCCGAGGCCCTCGCCGCCGACACCGCCTTTTTTGCCTCTGTCCGGCGCACGGCGGCCTTTGTGGCGGCCGTCGATGGGCTGCACCGCCGGTTTGGCCCGGACCTACGAACGTGGCGCTGGGGCGAGGCCGTGCCGCACCGGCGCACCTTTGCCGGCTTCTCGGTGCCCGGGCTTTCGCTGCCCGCCCAGCGGCGCTACGCCCCGGTGACGATCAACGCCGGCGGCCACCCGGCCACGCTCGGCTACGGCCCGATCCGCCCGTCCGACCCCACGGCCACCTACGCGCTCGACGTCCCGCTCGCCGGGCCGGACGTCCCCCGGCTCGCCCGGTTCGACTACGACCCCAACCGGTTTCTCGCCCGCTACCGCATCTCTTCCGATCCTGTCGTGGTCCAGGTGCGCCCGGAAGTGCCGCGCGGGATCACCCGTCTTTTGCCTCGTTGACCATGCACGTGTTCGGCCTCGACGCCGGCGGCACCAAGACGGAACTGCTCGCCCGTGACCCGCGCACCGGCGCCGAGGAGCGGCATTTTGGCCCGGCGGCCAACGTGCAGCGCATCGGCATCGAACACGCGGCGGACGTGCTCGCGGCCCTCATCCGGGAGGCGGCAGGCGGCGAGGACGCCCCGGTAGCGGCCTTCGCGGGCGTCGCGGGCGCCGGTCGGGCGAGCGACCAGGCGGCCCTCACCGAGGCGCTCCGCGCCCGCCTGCCCGCGAACTACACCGTCGGGATCACGCACGACGCCGACATTGCCCTCGAAGGGGCGTTTCTGGGCGAGAGCGGCGTGGTCGTCATTGCCGGGACGGGCTCGGTGGTCGTGGGCCGGACGCAGGACGGCACGCTCGAACGCACCGGCGGCTGGGGGCACCTGATCGGCGACGAAGGCAGCGGCCACGCGATCGGCATCGAGGCCCTGCGCGCGCTCACCGCCGCCTTCGATGGCGCGCCGTGGTCGCCGCTCACCCACGCCCTCCGCAGCCGATTTGGCTTCGACGACGGCCCCACGCTCATCCGGAACGTCTACCGCGAAGGCTGGACGGTGCAGCACGCCGCCCCGGTCGTCTGCGCGCATGCGGACGACGACCCCATCGCCGCTGCCCTTCTGGACAGGCAGGCGGGCCACCTGGCCGATCAGGTTGCCCGGCTGTATGGGCGCACCGGCGCGGCGCTCTCGCCGCAAATCGCCTTCCTCGGCGGACTCGCCCGCGAAGCCGCCTACGCCGAGCGCCTGCGCGCCGCCATCGCCGCCCGCCTGCCCGCCGCGACGTTCGTGGCGCCCCGCGCGACGCCCGCCGAAGGGGCCTGGCGCCGCGCGCAGCTCCTGATCGGTACCTCCTGAGTGCTATGACCGGCTGAAAGAACCAGGTTGGTAGTTTGTTCGTGGTTCGTCGTTCGTGGTCAGACGAACCCTGCCGAAGGCCTCGGCCGCTCTGGCGACGAACCACGAACGGCGAACACCCCCGCATGATGACCTTGCCAGAACACTGACTCCACAAATGTCGCTGCTGCTCCTGCTCGCACTCGCGGCCCTCGCGGGGGGCCTGTGGTACCTCAGCGGCCGGGCACAGGCGCGCGCCCTCGACTTCCCTACCCCCGTCGCCGAGGTCGCCGGGGAGGCCGACGCCTATCCGTTTCTGGCCGTCTACTTCACCCTGCTGATCAAGGTGGCGCAGGTAGACGGGCACCTCGACCCCGATGAACTGGCCTTTGCGCGGCGCCACCTGCTGCGCACGGCCCGCGTGCGCGCCCAGCATCCGCTCTCCGACGCCGACCTCAACCGCCTCGAAACGGCCATCCTGGAACGAGGACACGAGCTTTCGCTGGACGAGGCAGCGCACCTGGTGCGGCAGGAATGGGACGCCCTCGGGCGCCCGGACCCGGCCGCGTTCTACCCGGAGGCCATCACCGCCCTCACCTCGCTGGCGGCGGCCGATGGCACGCTGCGGCGCGACGAGGACGCCACGGTGGCACTGATCGCGAGCGGATTCGGGCTTTCCGAGCCCACCTACGCCGCCCTCCGCGACACCGTCGTGCGCGCGTTGAACCCGGCGGTGGAAGCGGCCCCGCCCGAAGCCGTCCCGCCCGAGGCGGCCGACGCGCCGTTCGACCCGAAGCAGGCGACCGACGCCGAATGCCTCCGCCACTACGGCAGCCTGCTCGGCCTCCAGGGACGCCTGACGCGCGTCGAAATTCGCCGCCGGTACCGCAGCCTCCTCGCCCAGTACCACCCGGACAAAGTGGCCGCCCTCGGGCCCGAGTTGCGGGCGCTCGCCGAGCAGAAAACGAAGGAGTTGAACGAAGCCTACGCCTGGATCGCGGCCCGCTTCAACCTGTAGCGGCGTGCGGGTCGATGAAGGTGGCGGGCAACAGGCCGCGCGCGCTGTTGCCCACCGCAATCCAGCGCGGCCGTACGGAGATCCTCGACCGTCAGGTCTGCCTCGTGGGCCACCCCGAAGCCCACCAGCAGCCCGCGCAGCACGCCGGGCAATAGGCCGCTCTCGAGCCGAGGCGTGCGCCAGTGCCCATCGCCGGGATCGACGAAGAGGGCAAATCGGCTCGTCTCGGTGAGGTGGCCGCGTTCGTTGCGCAGCACCACATCGCCGAGGCCGCGCCGGGCGGCTTCGTCCGCGGCGGTCTCGTAGAGGCGCCGGTCGGTGCGTTTGTGGCGGAGGTTCGGGTCGCGCGACGACACGCGCAGTACGCTCAGGCCGAGCCGCACGGGCAGATCGAGCGCATCGAAGGGGCGGGCGGAGGCGGTGAACGTGGCCGCCGGGGAGCAGTTCGACGCGCACGAGGGCGTCCTGGTCGGGGGCGAGCGGGAGGGCGTCGAGGGCGGCGCGGAAGCCGTCGAGGGAGAACGGCAGGCCGAGCGCGTGCGCGGACCGCGCCATCCGGTCGAGGTGGAGGGGCAGGTTGCGCAGGCTTTCGCCGTCGTAGCCGAGGGTTTCAAAGAGGCCGCTCATGGGGACGCGTGCAGGAACTGGGCCTTGAGGAGGCATTCGCGGTATTCATCGGCCGCCACGGAATCATACGTAACCCCGCTGCCCACGCCGAGGGTGGCCTGCCCATGCTGCAGCGTGACCGTCCGGATCGCCACGCTGAACACGGCGCTGCCGTCCGGCGCGGCCATGCCGATGGCCCCGCAGTAGGCCCCGCGTGGGGACGTTTCCAGCTCCCCGATGCGCTGCATCGCCCGCCGCTTCGGCGCGCCCGTGATGGAGCCGGACGGAAAGAGGGCCCGAAAGAGGTCGGGCAGGCCCGCGTCCGCCCGCAGGGTGCCCTGCACCGTCGAGGTCATCTGCGTGAGCGTCGGGTGCTGCTCGGTTTCGAAGAGCGCGGGCACCTGCACGCTGCCCGGCACGCACACTTCCGAGAGGTCGTTGCGCAGCAGGTCCACGATCATGAGGTTCTCGGCGCGGTTCTTCGGGTCGGCGGCGAGGGCGGCGCGCAGGCGCGCGTCCAGCGCCGGGCGTGGCGCCCCGCGCGGCCGTGCCTTTCATGGGCCGCGTGGTCAGGCGGCGCCCGTCGAGGCGGAAGAAGAGTTCGGGCGAGACGCTCACCACCTGGGCGTCGTCGAGGGTGAGCAGCGCCCCGAAGGGGACGGGCTGCCGCGCCCGGAGCGCCGCATAGAGGGCACTGCCGGGAGAGGCGCAGGCGCCGGTGAGCGGAAAGGTGAGGTTGACCTGGTACACGTCGCCCTCGCGGATGAGCGCGCGCACCGCCTCGTGGCGCTCGGTGTAGGCCGCTTCGTCCCACGCCGGGACGAGCACCGTGGGCAGCGGCGCGGGCGCGGGCATGGCCGGGGCCGCCTCGGGCGCGGCGTAGGCGTACAGGGCCACGAGCGGCACTGCCGGCCGCTGCGGCACCGGCAGGCCAGCGAGGGCGAGCCCCGCCTCGTACGTCACGAGCCCCGCCACGTAGGCGCCGGCGCGCTGCGCGGCGAACGCCCGCGCGAGCGTGGACGCCACCTCCTCCGGCGCGTCGGCGCGAAACTGGTCGTGCGGCGCCTGAAACCAGAACGTGCGCCCCTCCCCGGCGGACGGGCGGGCGGTGTCGAAAAACAGGCTGCCGGGCGCGTCGAGCGGATGGGGCACGGGAGAGGGGGCGGGCGCGCAGGAAGTCAACCGCTTCCGTAACCTCTCAGATCCGTCGCGCACCGCTCGGCACCGTGCGCAGCCGGAGCGCGTAGTTTGGACGGACCATCCCCTGCTGCTTTCGCAGCACATCCCCCCGCCGCTCTCCCTATGCAGCGCAACTACGTCCGCTGGCACAGCCCCAACCTCGGGCGCGACATGGAACTGCTCACCTTCGGGCACGGCGGCACGCCCCTGCTCGTGTTTCCGTCCAGCATGGGGCGCTACTACGAGTGGGAGGACTTCGGCATGGTGAAGGCCCTCGCGCCCCAACTCGACGCCGGGCACAACATGCTCTTCTGCGTCGATTCGGTGGATGCCGAAAGCCTCTACAACAAGAGCGTCGCGCCGTACATCCGCATCAAGCGGCACCAGCAGTACGAGGCGTACATCATGAACGAGGTGTACCCCTACGCGCAGCACCAGACCGGCAACGCGTTTGTGATGGCCGGGGGCGCGAGCTTCGGCGGCTACCACGCCGCCAACCTCTACTTCAAGCATCCCGGGCGCTTCGGCAAGCTGATCTCGCTCTCGGGCGCCTACAGCCTCGACTCGTTCCTGGACGGCTTCTACAACGAGGACGTCTACTTTTCGAACCCGCTGCACTTTCTGCGCAACCTCGACAACCCCGCCGATCTGCACGCGCTCCGCCAGGGCCACGTCGTGCTGACGACCGGCGAGTTCGACCCGTGCCGCGAGGCCAACGAAGACCTCGCCGACACGCTGCGCGCCAAGGGGATCCCCGTCACGCTCGACTTTGCGGCGGGCGAGTTCGCCCACGACTGGCCCTGGTGGCGCACCCAGATCGCCCGCCACATCGCGTAGACGCTCGCTCTGTTCGTCGTTCGTTGTTCGTCGTCAGAAGAACCTACGCAGCAGGTCCCCAAGGAACCAGTATGCCACAGGGCCTCTGACCACGAACGACGAACTCCCCCCTCCAAAAACCCACCCCTATGAAAAAGATCGGCATCCTCCGCGGGATGGAGACCACGTTCCCCGACGGCCTCATCGCGCACATCAACGAAGCCTACGCCGACCAGGGCGTACACGCGGAATACGTCGAAGTGGGCGCCGTGGTGGACACCGGCACCTGCGAATACGCGGTGCTGCTCGACCGCATCTCGCACGAGGTGCCGTTCTACCGCTCGTTCCTCAAGTGGGCCAGCCTGAAGGGCACCTACGTCGTCAACAACCCCTTCTGGTGGAGCGCCGATGACAAGTTCATCGACAACGTGATCGCCGAAGGCGTCGGCGTGGCCGTGCCGCGCACGGTGATCCTGCCCCACAAAGACCTTCCCGAGCGCACCGAGCCGACGAGCTTCCGCAACCTCCAGTACCCGCTCAAGTGGGACGCCGTGTTTGACTACATCGGCTTTCCCGCCTTCCTGAAGCCGCACGACGGCGGCGGCTGGCGCGGCGTGACGCAGGTGCGCAATCCCGAGGAGTTGTTTGCGGCCTACGACGCCTCCGGCACCGACTGCATGATGCTCCAGGAAGGCATCGAGTTCGAGGAGTACTACCGCTGCTACGGCATCGGGCGGCGCGACGTGCTCGTGATGAAGTACAACCCGGGCGCCGAGATGCACGAGCGCTACAGCGCCGTCTCCGACGGGCCCGTCGAGCCCGCGCGCCTGGCCAAGCTCGAACGCGACGTGCTCGCGCTCTGCCGCGCCCTCGGCTACGACATGAACACGGTCGAGTTTGCGGTGCGCGATGGGGTGGCCTACGCCATCGACTTCATGAACCCCGCCCCGGACGCCGACTACTGGTCGGTCGGGCAGCAGAACTACGAGTGGGTGATCCGCCACATGGCGGCCTTCCTCGTCGAGAAGGCGCTCGAAGAACGCCCCACGCCCGCCTTCACCGGCAACGGCGCCCTCGAACCGAACGCCGGCAAAGGGCCTGCTGGACGACGGTGAAGGAAGCCGCCGCCGGGGCCGTGGAGGCCGTCAAGCACGCCGTGCAGCGCCGCGCGCCCAAGGCGTCCGAGGCGCCGCTGCCCACCCCGGCCGCGCCCAAGAAGGCGTCCGCCGCGAAGGCCGCACCGGCGGCGTCGTCTACCCCCAAGCCCAGCGCAACGCCGCTGAAAAAGGCGACGCCGCCAAAGCCGCAGCCGCTTCGGACGCCGCGCCGGACCAGCAGCGCCCCGCCGCGAAGTCGCCCGCCGCGTCCACGCAGGCCGTCGCCGGCCTCGAACGCCGACACGGCCACCAAGGGGCGCAAGCGTTCCACGGCCGCAGACGCATCGGCTGCGACCGACACGGCCACGCCCAACCCGCGCGCCGGCAACGGCGGCAAGAAGTCGTGAGCGGCACTAGAGCGTCCGTCCCGGCCGGGCAGCAGCACGCCGGCGCTGTGGCTGCCTACCATGGGCTCATCGAGGCCGACCTGAGCGCGGCGGAGGCGCAGCTCGGCCAGCTCATGGAGGGCCAGCGCACGCGCGGCGTCATGTTCGGCGACCGCATCGCCACGCGGTCGCTGCGCCCGACGCTGCTCTCCGAGGCCACCTACGGGCAGGTGCAGGACGCGTGCTACCACCTGCGGCGCGGCCTCACCCGCATCATCCAGTCCATCGAGGACCGCCCGGACGTGCTCGTGGAGGCGCTCGGGATGCGCGAGTGGGAGCTCGAACTGCTCGCCATTCCCTCCCGCCTCACCGACACCTCCACCCTCGCCCGCCTCGACGCGTTCTTGACGGAAGACGGCTTCCGCTTTGTCGAGGTCAACGGCGAGAGCCCGGCGGGGCTCGGCTACCTGCACGAGCTGGCCAAGCTCTACGCCGAGCTGCCGCTCTTCCAGGCGTTTGCCGCGCAGCATCCGGTGCGCTTCGTCTCGCCGCTCGAAGAGACCGTGCAGATGCTCCTGCGCACCTACCACGGCGAGCATGGCGGCACGGAGGTCCACCCCACGTTCGCCATCGTGGACCACCTCGACGTGCCCACGATCCACGAATTCCGGATCATCCAGCGGTACCTCGAAGCCCACGGCTACGGCTGCGTGCTCGCGAGCCCGCAGGACCTGGAGGTGGTAGACGGCTGGGTCCATGCCCACGGCCACCGCATCCACATCCTCTACAAGCGCCTGCTCGTCAACGAGTACTGGGCGATGCGCGAGGAGGCCCCGGCGTTTCTCGAAGGCTACCGGGCCGGCAAGACGTGCTACGTCAACTCGCTGCGGGCCAAGCTGGCGCACAAAAAGGCCAGCCTTGCCCTGCTCACCGACCCCACGTACGCGCACGTGCTCACGGCGGCCGAGCAGGAGGCCGTCCGGCAGCACATCCCGTGGACGCGCCGCTTCCGCGAGGGCGCGACGGTCTTTGAAGGGCGTACGACCGACCTGCTCGGGCTCGTCTACCAGGAGCGGCACCGCTTTGTGCTCAAGCCCAACGACGAGTACGGCGGCAAGGGCGTCTACCTCGGCTTCGACCTCGACGCGTCGGCGTGGGACGATGCCATCGCGGCGGCGCTCGTGGACGGCGATTATGTGGTGCAGGAGGCCGTCAAGATCCACCGCGAGCCGTTCCTGATGCACGGCGACGACGGCTGGAAGGCCGTGCCGACCGTGATCGACCTCGACCCGTACCTGTTCGGGCCGCACGTCGGGGGGTGCCTCACGCGCACGTCGTCTACCAACCTCGCCAACGTCACGGCGGGGGGCGGAACGCTGCCCCTCTTCATTTTGCGCGACCGGTGAGGCGTTTCCGGCGTGTCTTCGCGGTCGCGCCACGCGCCTGTCCGTAGCTTTGACGATGCCTGCGACGACCGCCCCCACCGCTCCTCGTCTCGCCCCACGCGTGCGTCCGGACTCTACGGGGCCCCGGCGGGGCGTGCTGCGCGTGGCCGTGCTCGACCTCAACGCGGGCGTGCCGAACCAGGGGATGCGCTGCCTCCGCGAGATCCTCGAAGCCCACGACGGACGCCTCGGCGGCCTCTCGGTGCTCTGGGACGAGTTCGACGTCCGCACGCGCGGCGAAACCCCCGGCCTCGACTACGACGTCTACCTCTCCTCCGGCGGCCCCGGCTCGCCCTTCGACGGCGAGGGCTCGGCGTGGGAGGCCGGGTACTTCCGGTGGCTCGACGCGCTCTGGGCGTACCAACAGCGCACCGACGTGCCGCCCAAGGCGGCTTTCCTCATCTGCCACTCGTTCGAACTCGCCATCCGGCACTTCGGCGTGGCCGAACTCGAGGCGCGCAAGAGCGAATCATTCGGCGTCTTTCCCGTGCATCCGAACACCGCCGGGCGCCAGGACCCGCTTTTTGCAGGGCTCGACGATCCGTTTTACGCGGCAGACTTCCGCTCGTGGCAGGCGATTGCCCCGCACGAGGCGCGGATGGCGGAACTGGGCGCCACAGTGCTGGCCGTCGAGAAGGAGCGGCCGCACGTGCCCCTGGAGCGCGCCCTCATGGCGATCCGGTTCGGGCCGTCCCTCGTGGGCACGCAGTTTCACCCGGAGGCCGACCCGGATGGGATGCTGCTCCACTTCCGGCAGGAGCACCGGCGCGAGCAGATCGTGGCGCGCCACGGCGCCGAGAAGTACGCGCAGATCCTGCACCTGACCTCGCACCCGGACTTTCTCGGGCGGACGTACGCCGCCGTGCTGCCCAACTTTTTGCGCCACAGCGTGCAGCTCCTGCGCGACGCCTCGTCCCCGCGCACGGCGGCATGAACCGGATCCACCGGGAGATCCTGGCCCGGCACGCCGGATCGCTCGCGGGGCGGCTGCGGCTCTGGCGGTACCCTTCGAAGGCGCTCGGGCTGCGCAAGGCCCTCTTTGTCTACGAGCCGCCGGGCTACGTGCGCGGCATGGAAACGCCCGTCGTGTGGCTGTTTCGGGGGCACGAACGCGAATGGGCCAACGTCGCCGAGGACGCCTCGCGGCTGCGCACGACGGCGGTGGAGGACGTAGACCGCTTTATCACGTCGGGCCGCATTCCGCCCACCGTGCTCGTGCTGCCGGGCCTGACGTCGAGCAACAACCACGTCCACGGCCTCGGCATCGACATGGTGGCCCCCACGCTCTCGCCGCAGCGCGGGCTCGGCACGGGGCGGTTCTGGACGTACCTCACGGACGAACTCATCCCGGCGGTCGAGCGCCGCTATGCGGCCACGCAGCGCCTCGCGGCGGGCTTTTCGCTCGGCGGCTTCACGGTGAGCCTGCTGGCCTTCGGGCGTCCAGGCTGGCTCACCCACGCCGCCTTCTACGATGCCCTGTTTGCCTGGCCGCGCCACGACGACCCGCGCGTGACCCCGCCGGGCCCGCTCTCCGACCGCATCTTCGGCGGCGCCTCCATCCTCGCCCCGCCCTTCGGCTGGCCCCGCGACCCGGACGCCCTGCACCGCTGGAACCCCACCGACTGGCTTGTGGACGCCGACGCTGCCACGCGCCTGAGGCTGCGCCAGACCACCTACTGGCTCCGCTGCGCCGCCGCCGACGGCTCGCGCGGCAACCGCGACCGGGCCCTCGCCCTCCAAACGCTGCTCCGCGAGTCCAGCCTCCCGCTCGGCTACGAATCCGTCGTGCTCCACCCGGACGCCGCGCACACGTGGCACTGGTGCGACCGCTTTCTGGGCGAGTGGCTGCTCACCGTGCTCGGCACCAGCACAGAGGCGCCGCCTCCTCTACCGGAAGCGGCGCCTGATCCTGCGGATTCCGGCGAGGGCAGATCAGCCCGGCCCGCCCCGCGACGACTTCGAGAGCAGGTAGGCCCCGCCGAGCACCGCGCCGATCTTGGCGAGGTTGCCCGCAAGCTCGCCGTGCTGGCCCTTGAAGAGGTCCTTGAGGCTGCCGCGCTCCATGCCGGGCACGGGCTGCGTCATGCGGTCTTCCTCCTGCTCCAGCACCTCGGTGACGCCCCCGGCGTCGAGGCCGCGCTGGCGCTTGATCTTGCCGAGGGCGCTCATCACCATCGGCGCGAGCATCATGAGCAGTTGCAGCGCCTGGCCGCGCCCGAGCCCGGAGGCCTGCGACACGCCGCTCTGCACATCGTCCTGGCGCCCGCCGAGCACGTGCCCGAGAATCCCCGCGCCGTTGGTGGCGCGTCCGCCGAGCAGGCCGCCGAGCGCGCCCATGAGCCCGCCGCCCGCGCTGCTGCCCCCGGCACCGCCGAGGAGGCCGCCGAGCAGCGTCGACATCATGTCGCCGCCACCGCCGCCGCTGAGCTGGTCGATAGAGCAGCCCGTCGTGGTCTTCCTCGAGGGCGGTCGAGAGCGAGGATGCCCCCGCCGCTCGTGGCGTTGTGGGCCAGGCCGCCCACGAGGGCCGGGAGCGCGGCGCCCACGGCCTGCTGCACCTGCTGCGGGTCGGCCCCGAGCTGCGCGGCCATCGCGTTGATGGTCTGCGGCGTGATGGCCTGGGAAAGAAGCTGTTGAAGGTCCATCGTCTATCTCCGGGAGAAAGGGCCGGCCTGGCGTCTTGCGAGGCCAGGCCGGAGGCCGTCGGGTCAGTACGGGGTGTCGCGGTTGCTGTCCTCGCCGCCGGTGACGGCGTTGCGGGTGCGCTGGAAGCCGTGCTGGACGCTGTCCTTGAAGCGGTCCCAGGCGCCTTCGCCGAAGTGCGTCTCGTAGTCGCGGCGCATATCGGGTTCGAGGGCGTCCCAGTCGCGTCCGTGCCAGTCGGCGCGGCGGCCGTAGTCCGAGCCCGCGCGGTAGGCGGGGGCGTAGGCGTCGTAGTCGTCGCGCTGCAGTAGGTCGCGGTGGACCTCGCGGAAGTACGTGTCGTCCGCTTCCGTGTAGCCGTCGAAATGCTCGGCGCCCATCGGGTTGGACGACGAGCCCATGATCGGGCTCATCCCCGCATACGCCCCGGCGTCGGTGCCAGAGGGGGCGTGCGTCGCCGTAGCCTGGGTGTCCGAGATGGGCCGCCCGGAGGTATCACCCTCGGTGCTCACGACGTGGTCGTGGCCGGTGTCGATAATGCCGCGTGCCCGGAGGTCGTCGGTTGCCCGGCGCCGGAGCTGGTCGCCCTCGTAGCCGGAATACACGCGGGGCGTGCCTGCGGTGCGGGCATCGGTGATCGTCTGGGTGGTGTGTACCACCACGCGGTCGTCGCCGATCTCGACGAGGTCCGCATCGATTTCCTGGCCGTTGTCGAGCACGAGGGCCACGACGCGCCCGGCGTCGGTGTCGGCGATCATGTCCCGGATGGTGCCCAGGGTGGTGCCGTCGGTGCCGTAGGCTTCGTGCCCGCGCACGTCCTGCTCGTCATAGACGAGGTCGTAATCCGACAGGTTCGAAAGTAGGTCGCGTGCCATGGTAGGGGGTGTACAGCGGGTGATCAGGACGCGGAGACGCGGTGGGCGCGCAGCATGAGGCCCATCCGGTTGAAGCGGGCGAGGTCGTCGCCGCTGAGGCCGTAGCGCGCAAAGTCGTCGTTGCGCACGAGGGTGCCTTCGAGGTTGAGCTGATCGCCCACCTTGACGGCCATCTGGCCATCCGGGGGGCCGCCGGGCTCGTTCTCGCCGAGGCCTTCGAGCACCACGAACAGGCGCTGCCCGTTGTTCGACTGCACGTAGAACGTCGAGTCGCCGACAACGCTCGTCACGCGGACGTTGTTGAAGCGCGCGGCGCGTCCGTTGTAGGTCGTCCAGGCGGTCGAGTCTCGGAAGATGTCGTCCACACTGGTAAACAGGGCGCCGAGGCTGTCCGGCACGTCGTTCGGGCCGAGGCCCGCGTCCGGATTCGCGGTCAGCGAGTCCTCCACGATGCCATCGGCGGTGCGGGGGTTATTGTCGTCGCAGCCACGCATCAGGAAGAAGAGCAGCGCGAGGACGGCCAGGGCGCCCAGGATGACGGGGAGCAGCGGAAAGCCGCCGCTCTTCTTTTCGATCGGGATGTTGGCCATGGGAAGGGTAAGGCTGGGGTGATGCCACCGCGCATTTCGCGGAAGCGCTTGCTGCTACCCGCACGCTGGCGGGTAAGTCGCACCTTCGTGTGCGCTCCTCCACACATTACGCCCCCTTCACCCCGCCGTGACGGATGGGCTACGGCGGTGTAATCGCTCCGTTTCTCCCGCTGTCCTGCGCCCCCACAGGAGACCGCCGCAGGGTGGATCTGGGGACGGCGGAGGGGGCAGAGCGAAGGGGGCGCCCTGGAACTGCGCCGATCGCTGCAGGGCACGGCAAGCCGTGCCCCTACGGATATGCCCGATGCGCGCTTCGAACGGGGGTTACATGCTGCGCCGGTACTGGCCGCCGACCTCGAAGAGCGCGTCGGTGATCTGCCCGAGCGAGCAGACCTGCACCGTCTCCAGCAGCTCCTCGAACACGTTGCCGCCCGCGCCGCGCGACGTCGCTTGAGGCGTTCGAGCGCGGCCGGCGCCTCGGCGGCGTGGCGGGCGTGGAAGTGGCGCAGGTGCGTCGAGCTGTGCTGCTTCTCGTCGTCCGAGCGAGCGCATGAGCGGCGACGGTCTCGGCCGCCTCGCCCGCGCGCTCGGGCGCGCGGAACGTGTTCACGCCCACGATGGGCAGCGTCGCCCGTGTGCTTCTGGTGCTCGTAGAGCAGCGACTCTTCCTGGATCTTGCCGCGCTGGTACATCGTCTCCATCGCGCCGAGCACGCCGCCGCGCTCCGAGATCCGCTCGAACTCCAGCAGCACGGCCTCTTCCACGAGGTCCGTCAGTTCGTCGATGATGAAGCTGCCCTGGAGCGGGTTCTCGTTCTTGGCGAGCCCGAACTCGCGGTTGATGATGAGCTGGATCGCCATCGCGCGGCGCACGCTCTCCTCGGTCGGCGTCGTGATGGCCTCGTCGTAGGCGTTCGTGTGGAGCGAGTTGCAGTTGTCGTAGATGCGCGAGCAGCGCCTGGAGGGTCGTCCGGATGTCGTTGAACTGGATCTCCTGCGCGTGGAGGCTGCGCCCGCACGTCTGGATGTGGTACTTGAGCATCTGGCTCCGCTCGGCGGCGCCGTAGCGGTCGCGCATCGCCACGGACCAGATGCGCCGCGCCACGCGGCCGATGCACCGCGTACTCGGCGTCCATGCCGTTCGAGAAGAAGAACGACAGGTTGGGCGCGAAGTTGTCGATGCTCCATGCCCCGCGCTGAGGTAGTACTCGACGTACGTGAAGCCGTTGGCGAGCGTGAAGGCGAGCTGCGAGATCGGGTTGGCGCCCGCCTCGGCGATGTGGTAGCCGGAGATCGAGACCGAGTAGAAGTTGCGCACGCCGCGGTCGACGAAGTCTGCTGGATGTCGCCCATCAGGCGGAGGGCGAACTCGGTCGAGAAGATGCAGGTGTTCTGGGCCTGGTCCTCCTTGAGGATGTCGGCCTGCACGGTGCCGCGCACGGTCTGGAAGCGTCTCGTCGCGGAGGCGGCTGTAGTCGTCCGGCGTCAAGCACGCCCCACGCCACCAGGTCCCGCCCGGTGCAGCCGAGCAGGCCGAGGCCGGAGCCGTCGTGCGTGGGCGGCAGGCTCGGCCAGGCCGCTGGCGCCGTAGGGCGCATACACGTCGCGCGCGTCGCCGAGCCTGTCCGCGATGGTCTGCCGGGCGGCTCCCAGCGGCCCTCGGCCTTGAGGAAGCGCTCGACCGCCTGGTCGACGGCCGTGTTGAGGAACATGGCGAGCAGCATCGGCGCGGGGCCGTTGATCGTCATGCTCACGCTCGTCGTGGGGGCGGCGAGGTCGAAGCCCGAGTAGAGCTTCTTCATCGTCGTCGAGCGTGGGCACGGACACGCCCGCGTTGCCCACCTTGCCGTAGATGTCGGGCCGCTCGTCGGGGTCGAAGCCGTAGAGGGTGACCGAGTCGAAGGCGGTGGAGAGGCGCGCGGCGGGCTGCCCTTCGCTGACGAGGTGGAAGCGGCGGTTGGTGCGCTCCGGGCTTCCCTCGCCGGCGAACATGCGCGTCGGGTCCTCGCCCTCGCGCTTGAACGGGTACAGGCCCGCCGTGAAGGGGAAGAAGCCGGGCAGGTTTTCGAGGAGGGCAAAGCGCAGCCGTTCGGCCGGGCGCGGTCGGTGCGCGGGAGCGCGACGCGGGGCACGCGCGTGCCCGAGAGGGTCTCGCGGTAGAGCGGCACGCGGAGTTCCTTGCCGCGCACGGTGTACACGTAGTCGTCGGCGCGGTACTGCGCCGCGAGTGCGTCCCAGTTGTCGAGGACGGCGCGGCAGCGGGCGTCGAGCTTGTTCCACCAGTGGGCCTCCATCTCGCCCAGGCGGAGGGCAAGGGCGTCGGCATCGTCCGGGCGCCAGTTTTCGACCTGCATCCGGGCGCCGACGCGCCTCGCCCCACTTGCGCGCATACGTGGCTCTGCGCCTCGGCCCAGGCGCGGTAGCCCCGGTCGGTCTCGGCGATCTCGGCGAGGTAGCGCTGCCGGCGCGGCGGGATGAGCGTGTGCCGGGCCGGGTCGGGCGCCTCCAGCGTGGCGGCGTCGTAGAGGTGCGAGGTGCGGTCGAAGCGGGTCTTTTCGCGCAGCACGTCGAGCAGGCCGAGGTAGAGGCGCGACACGCCGGGGTCGCCGAAGTGCGAGGCCATCGTCGGGTAGACGGGCATCGTGTCCGGCGAGACGGTGAAGGCGGCGCGGTTGCGCTGCACCTGCTTGCGGATGTCGCGGAGGGCATCGGCGGAGCCGCGCTTCTCGAACTTGTTGAGCGCCACAAGGTCGGCGGCGTCGAGCATCCCGATCTTTTCGAGCTGCGTGGGCGCCCCGAAGTCGTGCGTCATCACGTAGAGCGTGACGTCCGCGAGCGCCGCGATCTCGGTGTCGCTCTGCCCGATGCCCGCCGTCTCGATGAGGATGAGGTCGAAGCCCGCCTCGCGGCAGACGGCGATGGACGCGCGGAGGGCATCGGAGACGGCGCGGTGGGCCTGCCGCGTGGCGAAGGAGCGCATGTAGACGCGCTCCGCAAAGGCGCCATAGAGGGCGTTCATGCGGATGCGGTCGCCGAGGAGCGCGCCGCCCGTGCGCGCCCGCGTCGGGTCGACCGAGAGCACGGCGAGGGTGAGGTCCGGGAAGTCGGAGAGCAGGCGGCGCACGAGTTCGTCGGTGAGCGTGCTCTTGCCCGCGCCGCCCGTGCCCGTGATGCCCACCACGGGAGCCCCTGCAGCGTTCGACGTGCGACGTGCGCCATGCGACGGATTGGGGTGCGCCGGAGCGGGAGGCGCAGCATCGGAGGCGCCGTCGCCGCCGGGCGTGGGGGCCGGGTCGTCGTCACTGCCTGCGGGCACCGGCACGCGCACCGCCCGCCCGTTCTCGACCGCCGTGAGCGTCTGCGCCAACCGGCTCGAATCCCGTGCAAGCCCTTCTGTTTCCACATCGCCCGTCCCCCGTCGCCCGTCGCCCGTCGAAAAGTCGCACGCCTCCACCATCTCGTTGATCATGCCCTGCAGGCCCAGTTCGAAGCCGTCTTCGGGCGAGAAGATGCGCACGCCGCCGTTCGGCGAGCAGCGCGATTTCCTCCGGCACGATCACGCCGCCGCCGCCGCCGAAGACGCGGATGTGCCCCGCCCCGCGCGCCTCCAGCAGGTCGCGCAGGTACTGGAAGTACTCGACGTGCCCGCCCTGGTAGGACGACACCGCGATGCCCTGCGCGTCCTCCTCGATGGCCGTGTCCACCACCTCCTGCACGCTCCGGTTGTGGCCGAGGTGGATCACCTCCGCCCCGGTGGCCTGCAGCAAGCGCCGCATGATGTTGATGCTCGCGTCGTGCCCGTCGAACAAGCTTGCGGCGGTGACGAAGCGGACGGGGTGCTGCGGCTTGTACGGAGCAGAGATCATCAGAAAAGCGCTTACGGCGGGCAAAGGGTCCGGCCTCAACGCGCCCGCCGGGCCCGCCGATCCCGCGCCACGCAGCAGAACGGGCGAGGCTGCCGTAGCAACCCCGCCCGTAGTGTCAGAACCCGTACGTGCTACGCGGCCCGTTCAGCCCTGCTGCGCAGCCTCGTAGCGGCGGCCCGCCTCGTCCCAGTCCACGACGTTCCACCACGCCTTGAGGTAGTCGGGGCGCTTGTTCTGGTACTTGAGGTAGTAGGCGTGCTCCCACACGTCCACCCCGACGATGGGGGCGTGGCCGTGCATGAGCGGGTTGTCCTGGTTGGGCATCCCGTGGAGGTGGAGGCCCTGGTCGGCGCCCCACGCGAGCCACGCCCAGCCCGAGCCGAACTGCCCGACGCCCGTGGCCTCGAAGGCCTCCTTGAACTGGTCGAACGAGCCCCACTTGGCGCTGATGGCCTCGGCGAGCGCGCCGGTGGGCTGGCCGCCCTTGCCGGGGCCCATCGTCTTCCAGAAGATGTCGTGGTTGACGTAGCCGCCGCCGTTGTTGCGCACCGCCGTGCGGATGTTCTCGGGCAGCGCGTCGAGGTCGCCAATGATCTCCTCGGCGGACTTCGACTCCCACGCGGTGCCGGCGATGGCGGCGTTGAGCTTGTCGGTGTAGGCCTGGTGGTGCTTCGTGTGGTGGATCTCCATCGTCTGCGCGTCGATGTGCGGTTCGAGCGCGTCGTAGGCGTAGGGGAGCGGCGGCAGGCTGAAAGCCATGGCGGTTTCGGGGATGGGTGATGGCGGTTCCAACCGCCCTGCTCCGCCCCGGTTGCCGCGCCCGCGTGAAGGGGCTGTCCTGCTACCGCTGCGCGCGGAACGTGGTGCGCTCGATGCTGCGCGCCTCCAGATCTGCCCGAACGGCGGGCGACATCAGCGCCGCGCGTTCGCGCGCCCGGCGGCAGCCATCGGCGGTGTCCTCGCGCCCCGGATGCACCATCCACTCGGTCACGCCGGGGCACACGAAGCGCGCAAAGGCGCGCAGGTCCCGTTCGGTGGCCTGCCCGCTCACGCGAAATCCGGCGAACCCGTCCGGCACGCGGAGCCCGGCCCGCACCGCACGCCGGGCGAGTTGCGCGCCCAGCACCGAGAGGGCGAGCGCAGGCAGGAGGCGGCGCCTCAGCGGCCCCTGCCCGAGCAAACGTCGCCGCGAAAACTCCTGCGGGACCCGGATCCAGCGCACCCCGCGCGCCACCGCCAGGCGCACAAAGAGCGCCTGGAGCGGCGGCAGGAGCGCAACGTGCTGGTGGCTGTCCACATGGACCGGCGGATGGCCGAAGCCTGCCTCAAACCGGTCGTACTGGGCGTTCCATTCGGCCTCGGCCGCGCGGAGCACATCGGGAGCGCCCCGGCGCACGCAGGCCCAGACGGCGCGATAATCGGGCACCAGGCGGGAGCCGCGCAGCAGGGGCGCGGCGGCTTCTACCGGCGCGCAGGGGGCCATTTCGCTCAAGGCGAGGTGCAGCCCCACGTCGAGCGCCGGATGGGCGCGGGCGAGGTCCACAGCCTCCTCGGCCGCTTCTCCCCCGGCCAGCCACGTCGCGGAAGTGACAATCCCCCCCGCGTGCGCGTCGATGATGCCCGCGTTTACCGACGCGGCGTAGCCAAAATCGTCGGCGTTGACGATGAGCCACCGGGGCCCGTTGCGCTTCACGACGCCTCGCCGATCACGAGCAGGTGGGGATGCACGTACCCGCGGTCCAGCCGCACCGCGCGCACGAGCAGCCCCTGCTGCTGCAGCACCTGCCGCACAAACGCCTCGTCGGGCGGCGGGTAGGCCTCGCCTTTCGTCATGCCCACCCCCGTGGCCACCGCCTCCTGCGCGGCGTCAAGCGCCGAGCGGACCCGGCTCTCGCGGTGCATCGTCTTCACGAGCACCCGGCCGCCCGGGGCGAGCAGCGCCGCCGCCCCTTGCAGCGCCCGCGCCTGCGCCTCCGGCGGCAGCAGGTAGAGCACGTCGAGAAACAGCACCGCGTCGAAGCGGCGGTCCAGGCGCGCGGCTTCCTCGATGCTGCCCGGGAAGACTTCGATGGCCTCGCCGGGACCGATGGAGGCGCGGGCGAGGGCCACCTTGCGGGGGTCCGGGTCCACGCCCGTCACGGAGAGGCCGCGCGCGGCGGCGAGGTGCGCCATGAGCCCGGCGCCGCAGCCCACGTCGAGGAGGGTGCCCTGCCCCGGCAGGTGCGCCGCCACGCCGTCGAACGGGCACGTCAGCACGCGGGCGAGCACGTAGGCCCGGCCGGCCACGGGCAGCGCCGCGTACGGCGCCCGCAGGCGACGACCGGCCGCCGAATACGGGTTCACAGCGCCCGGTGCGCAGGCACGACGTGCACATCCGCCGCTGCCGGGAGCGAATCGCCGGAGACGCGCGGCTGCACGAGGGGCCCGGCCGGGACGAGGCGCCCCTGCGTGTAGCGGTGCAGTTCGCGCAGGATGCCCACGATCACGCCGGGGCGGGCCAGCGTGGAGACGCCCCGCACGCGCGGCGTGTAGGCCACGCCCAGCTCGGCGATGCGAAAGCCGGCGGCGCTCGTGCGCGCGAGCAGTTCCGCGTCGATGAACGAGCCCTGGCTGGCGAGCCCGATGCACTCCCCCACCTCCCGCCGAAACATCTTGAGGGAGAAGTTGACGTCCCGCACGCGCAGGCCGAAGCAGAAGCGCACGAGGCGGTTGTAGACGACCGAGTAGACCCGGCGGCGGCGCCCTTCCAACTCCCGGTTGGTCCGGAAGCCGCACACCAGGTCCGCCCCGGAGCGGTGCAGCAAGGCGTAGGCGTGTTCGAGCGCCACCATGTCGAAGGGCAGGTCCGAGTCGGCGTAGACGATCACCTCGCCGCGCGCGGCCCCGAAGCCGGCCCGGAGCGCGCCCCCGAGGCCCTGGTTGTGCGCGAGGTGGACGGGCCGGATGCGCCCCGGATGGGCGGCGGCGAGCGCGTCGGCGAGGGCGCCCGTGCGGTCGCGGGAGCCGTCGTTGACGATGACGATCTCCCAAAGCGGGGTGATCGCCATCAAGTGCGGAAGCGCCTGCCCGATGGCTTCTTCGAGGTTGAGTTCCTCGTTGAAGGCCGGGAGGACGAGCGTGAGAGAGGGCACGCTACACGGGGGGTAATACAATCCCCCAATATAGGCGCAGATTTTTTCCTACAAATCCCCCGCGCGCACCGGCTTGCGTTCGCTCGCCCTGCCCGCGTCCGCACAGGGCGCACGGATCAGGGGCAGCGCGCCCGTAGGCACGTCCGGTCTCCCTTCCAGGCCCCTACGATGATGGGAGGTGCGGCGCGGCGCTCAGGGCACGAGGGCCATCGCTGGAACGGCGGTGAAGTACCCTTCGGCGAGCGAGACGAGGTTGGGCGCGAGCGAGAGCGCCACGAGCAGCACCGCGCACAGCACGAGCACGGCGGTCGCGCTCGCCGGCATCCGCATGGACGGCTCGGCGGCGGCGTCCTCGGGGCTCTTCATCCACATCACGTAGATCACACGCAGGTAATAGCCCGCGCTCACGGCGGAGGCGAGCACGCCCACGAGGACGAGCCAGGTCAGCCCGGCGCGCACGGCGGGGGCGAACACGAAGAACTTGCCGAAGAAGCCGGCGAGCGGCGGGAAGCCGAGCAGGCTCAGCATGAAGACCGCCATCGTGACGCCGAGGAGCGGGCGGCGCATCCCGATGCCCGCGAGCGAGTCGAGCGTCTGCTCGCGGCCCTCGCGCCCGTCCCATTCGAGGAACGCCATCACGCCAAAGGCGCCCACGTTCATGATCGCGTAGACGAGCAGGTAGTAGAGCGCCCCAGCGTAGCCTTCGGGGGTCCCGGCGGCGATGCCGGTGAGCACGTAGCCCGCGTGGGCGATGCTCGAATAGGCGAGCATCCGCTTGACGTTGCTCTGCGCGAGCGCGAGCACGTTGCCGACCACCATCGTCAGCACGGCCACGACCGCCATGCCCGTCTGCCACTGCATCGACGGCATCGCGGAGGCGAGCACGAGGATGAGCGCGGCAAACGCCGAGGCCTTCGAGGCGGTGGCCATAAAGCCGGTGATGGGCGTGGGCGCGCCCTGGTAGACGTCGGGCGTCCACATGTGGAACGGCACGGCGCTGACCTTGAAGAAGAAGCCGATGAACAGCAGGGCCGTGCCGGACCAGAACAGGGTCGTCGCGCCGGAGGCCTGGAGGCCGGGGAGCAGCCCGGTGAGCGTCATCGTGCCGGTGGCGCCGTAGAGGAGGGCGATGCCGTAGAGAAAGAAGCCGGTCGAGAAGGCGCCGAGCAGAAAGTACTTGAGCGCGCTCTCGACGCTGCCCACATCGCCGCGCACAAGGCCGGTGAGGATGTAGAGGCAGATCGACATCGTTTCCAGACCCACGAAGAGCATCACGAGGCTGTTGGCCGTGCCGAGGGCGATCATGCCTGCCGTGGCAAACAGGATGAGCCCGTACACCTCGCCGAAGTGGTGCCCGATGGCGCGCAGGTACGGCGCGGCCAGCAGGACCGTGAACAGACCCGAGAGCAGCACGATCATGTTGACGAACGCCGCATACCCGCCCGTGCGCACCTGCGCGAAGAACGCCGTGCTGTTGGGATCGCCGAGGTGGAACAGCTCCCACACGAGCGCGCCGCCGAGCGTGAGCGCGGTGAGCCACGGGATGGCGGGGCTGTCGTTCTTGAACGCGTCGTAGGCGATCACCACGCAGCCCATCAGGGCGACGAGCACGAGCGACAGGCAGGCGACGAAGTCGGCACCGGCGAAGCCGAGGGTTTGGGCGATGGGCATCGGAAGCAGAGGCAGGCGGCACGGCGGCCGCGGCGATAGGTCAGGCGGTGCAGAAGGGCGCGGCGCAGCGGTCGATGCGGCGGGCCAGATCGGCGTCCCGTTCGGTGACGCGGTTGCCGGCGTCGTGCGTGCGCAGGCGGAAGGTCAGGCGCCCGTACACGTTCTCGATCTCCGGGTGGTGGTTGATCTCCTCGGCCTCAAAGCCCACCCGCACGAGCAGCGCGAGCGCGTCCCGGAACGAGCCCACGTCGAGCGTGCGCGTGAGCGCCTCGCCGGTGACGTCCCAGTCGGGGAGCGCCGGGGCGAGCGCGGCAAGCGCGGCGGCATCGAGGGGGGCAGACATCAGGTGGGGAGGACGTAGCCGCTGAAGAAGATCAGCCACACGAGCAGGTACATCGGGACGAGCACCGGGAGCGCGTAGCGAAGGAAATATCCGAAGAACGACGGGGCTTCGAAGCCGCTCGACTCGGCGATGCTGCGCACCATGAAGTTGGGCCCGTTGCCGATGTAGGTGAGCGCGCCCCAGAACACCGCGGCGATGGAGATCGCCTCCACGTAGAAGCCGTGGTGGAAATCGAGCGCGAGCGCGCGGATCGAGGCGGGGTCGTCTACGCTCACGCCGAAGCGGGCGGCGGCGGCGGTGAGGAAGCTCAGGTACGTCGGCGCGTTGTCGAGCACGCCCGAGAGCATCCCGGTGCCGAAGTAGAAGTGGTGGATCGTGAGCGCGTCGGCGTTGGCGTGGGCGATCTCGGCGATGCGGGCGAGCGCGGGCTGCATCGTCAGGAAGATGCCCACGAACAGCCACGCCACCTCCTTGACGGGGTCGAAGGTGAAGCCGTTGCCCTTGAGCGCGCGCCGGTCGGCGGTGCGGTAGGCGAGATAGCAGACCACGAGCAGCAGCACCTCGCGCACACCGATCGGTGAGCCGAGCGCGTGCAGGTTGGGCACGATCCCTGGCAGCACGTTCGGATCGATGAACACGCACGCGATGATGACGGCGAGCCAGCCGAACGTCTTCGCGCCGATCACCTTCAGCCGCACCGGCCCGTGGAGGGTCGTGGGCGTGAGCACCGGCGTGTCTGGGGCTTCCTCGGCGAGCTTCTCCTCCGGCAGGTCCTCGCGGATGCTGTGCCGGTGGTTGCGGTGGTCGATCACGTAGAACACCGCGAGCAGGAACGCGACCCCGAAGAGCCACACCGGCCAGAAGTGTTTCAGCGTCCACAGGAACGGCACGCCCCGCAGAAAGCCGAGAAACAGCGGCGGGTCCCCAATCGGCGTGAGCGCGCCGCCGACGTTGGAGACGATGAAGATGAAGAAGACGACGTGGTACGGCCGCACGCGCCCGACGTTGAGGCGCAGAAACGGCCGGATGAGCAGCATCGAGGCCCCCGTCGTGCCGATCAGGTTGGCGATGACCGCGCCGATGAAGAGCAGGATCACGTTCGCGCGCGGCGTGCCGGCAAAGTCCGTCTGCACCAGGATCCCGCCCGAGGCGATGAACAGCGCCGCGATGAGCGTGATGAACGACACGTACTCTTGCGCCGCGTGCAGCACCGGCCCGCCGTCGTGGGCGACGAAGAAGTAGTACAGCGCCACCAGCACGCCCAGGCCGACGGCGTACTTCGGGTAGTGGTGGTGCCAGTGGTCGGCGTAGAGCACCGGCCCGGTCGCGATCATGAGCAGCAGCACCACGAAGGGCAGCACGAGCCACATCGGCGCAGCGGGGCCGCCGCTTTCCGCCAGGAGTGGCGTGGCCGCGACCACGAGCAGGACCACGCCGGCGAGCAGCGCGCGTGCGGCCATTTTGAGCCCATGCATGGCCGTCATCGGCCCGGGGCCGCCAGCGCGGGCGTCGCCACGGCTACCGGCACGGGCACGAGGGCCTGCCCCGGCGCCTCAAGCGCGGCCATGCGCTTGGCCTCGACGGTTTCGAGCAGGTCGGTCACGCCGCGCGCCTGCTTGTGCAGGAACGGGTTGGGCGCAAAGCCGAGGATGAGCATCATCACGGCCAGCGGGATGAGCGCGAACGACTCCCGCCAGCTCAGGTCGCGCATGTCGTGCGCCACGTGCGGGTCGGTCACCTCGCCGAAGAACATGCGGTAGAGCATCCAGAGCAGGTAGATCGCGGCCAGGATCACGCCCGTCGTGGCAAGGGCGATGAGCAGCGGACTGCCGATCACGCTGCTCTTGAAGGCGCCCAGGAGGATCAGAAACTCGCCCACGAAGCCGTTGAGGCCCGGCAGGCCCGCGCTCGCGAGCACCGAGAAGACCATGAAGAAGGTCAGCACGGGCACGAGCTTGGCAATGCCGCCGTAGTCCGACATCAGGCGCGAGTGACGGCGCTCGTAGAGCATCCCCACGAGAAGGAAGAGCGCGCCCGTCGAGATGCCGTGGTTGATGTTCTGGATGAGCGCGCCCTGCAGCCCCTCGCTCGTGAAGGAGAAGATGCCGAGCACGACAAAGCCGAGGTGGCTCACGGAGGAGTAGGCGACGAGCTTTTTGGCGTCCGTTTGCACGCGTGCCACGAGCGCCCCGTAGATGATCCCGATCACCGCGAGCCCGGCGAACACCATCCCGTAGCGCTGCGCGGCGACGGGGAAGAACGGCAGGCAGAAGCGGATCAGCCCGTAGGTGCCCATCTTGAGCAGCGTCCCGGCCAGCACGACGGAGCCGCCCGTGGGCGCCTGCACGTGGGCGTCGGGCAGCCACGTGTGGAAGGGGAAGAGCGGCACCTTGATGGCGAACGCGAGCGCGAAGAGCAGGAACAGCCACGTCTGCTGGTCCACCGGCACGTTGTAGGAGACGATCTTGAAGTAGTCCGCCGTGAACACGCCCCCGTTGACGGCCTCGCCCGCCGCGTAGCCCACCCACAGCAGCGCCACCAGCATCAGCAGCGAGCCGACGAGCGTGTAGATCACGAACTTGACGGCGGCGTAGATGCGGTTCTCGGCCCCCCAGATGCCGATGATGAAGTACATCGGGATGAGGGTGAGCTCGAAGAAAACGTAGAACAGGAAGAGATCGAACGAGCAGAACACGCCGGTAACGCCCGTCTGCAGCAACAGCAGGAGCGCGTAGAAGGCCCGGTGGTACTTCTGGATGTACGTCCACGAGCCGAGCACGACGATGGGCCCCATGAACGTGGTGAGCAGCACCAGGAGCAGGTTCAGCCCGTCGAGGCCGATGGAATACTTGATGTCGAGGCCGCGAAACCAGGACAGTTGCTCGGCAAACTGCGGCCCGCTCGCCTCGGCGTTGAAGCCCAGGTAGAGCGGGATCGAGAGCGCGAACGTGGCGAGCGTCACCCCGAGCGTGGCCCAGCGCACGGCGTTCGCGTTGCGGAGCAGCAGCACGAGGCCGGCGCCGACGAGCGGCAGGAACAGAACAAGCGAAAGCAGATGCGGCATGGGCAGCGGGTGAGGGGTGCCGGTGCGGAAACTAACCCCCTGCCGCCCCTGCCTCGCCCGCATCCGACGATTTACCGCGTCTTTCTACGCCCTGCGGGGCCGCGTCTGCCGGGATTTCGCGGGACTTCCCGGAATCCTGCCCCGGCGCGGACGTTAGGGCCCCATCCTCTGTCCCGATGCCTGACCGCGTCCGCCGCTTTGCCCGCTATACGTGGGGCGTGCTCGTCTTCACCCTGCTGGTCATCCTCTGGGGCGCCTTCGTGCGCGCCTCGGGCTCCGGCGCCGGCTGCGGCGACCACTGGCCGCTCTGCAACGGCGTCGCGATCCCGCGCGGCCCGGCGCTCGCCACGGTCATCGAGTTCACGCACCGGCTCATGAGCGGCGCGCTCGGGCTGCTCGTGCTCGGCGCTCGTGATCGCAGCTTTTCGGACGTTCCCGCGCGGCGCCGGGGTCCGGGCGCCGGCCACGCTCGTGGGCGTGTTCACGGTCACGGAAGCGCTCGTGGGCGCCGGACTCGTGCTGTTTCAGTACGTCGCCTTCAACGTGTCCGTGGCGCGGGCCTTCTGGATGGCGGCGCACCTGCTCAACACGTTCCTGCTGCTTGGCGCGCTCGCGGTGACGGTACACCGGGCATCCGTGCAGGCGGGGATGCTGGCCCCGGATGCGCTGCCCGCGCTCTCGCCCGCGCTCCGGCGCCTGGTGGCGCTCGCCATTGGCGCGCTCCTCGTGCTCGGGTGCAGCGGCGCCATCACCGCCCTCGGCGACACGCTCGCGCTCTCGGGCCGCGTCGACCCGGCCACGCACCCGCTCCTGGGCACGCTCGTCGGGCTGCGCCTGTACCATCCGCTCGTCGCGCTCCTCACGGGCGCCCTCATCTCGTTCATGGGCGCCCGCGTGCGCCGCGAAGCACCCGGCACGCGCGCCGCCCGCCTCGCCACCGCCCTCGTCGGGTTGTTCGCGGTGCAACTGCTCATCGGCTACCTCAACGTGCAGCTGCGCGCGCCGCTCGGCCTCCAACTCGTCCACCTGCTCCTCACGGACACGATCTGGATGCTCCTCGTCGTCCTCGCCGACCTTACGCGCGACCTCCGGGTGCCCGAGGCCGCCTACCCTTCCTTCCAGGAAGCAGCGACGTAGCTCAGAAACGACTCCTCTTCGTCGAGGAAGCGCCCGTCGGCGTTGGCGATCTGGGCGAGGTCGCGCAGGACGAGGCGGCGCACCTCTGGGGAGAGGCCGGCTTTGAGGCGGCGGAGGGCGGCAAAGCGCACCTCCCGTTCCCGCCCGCTGCCGTAGCGGCGGATGGCGCTGTTGAACGCGCGCGGCGGGGTTGCGCAGCCCGGCGACGGCGGCCCACTCGGCGAGGCGGTGCCGGATGAGTCGGGCTTCGGATTCGCTCAGCTCGCCGTCGGTGCCGTAGGCGAGGGCCACGCACAGCAGGGCCAGGTCGATGAGGAGCGGGTCGGCGCGGCGGCGCGGGAGCGCGGTCTCCGGCGGGTCGAGCTTCCAGCGCCGGGCGAGGTGCTCGACAAAGTCGTTCTCGGCGCGGTGGACGAGCCCGTCGGCGCGGGCCATCGCCACGACATCGTCGAGCACGCCCATCAAGTCGGCGCCCGGCGTGGCGGCGAGGCGGTCGGCGGCGGCCTCGGTGGCGCCCGGATGGGCAAAGGCGTGGAGCAGCCCCACCACGCGCGCCTGCACCTCCGCGCGCTCCGGCACGCCGAGGTGGTCATGGAGGCGATCCACGAGCAGTTCGACCTCCTCGGTGGAGAGCAGGCGGTCCGGGCCGTAGGCGACGGCGAGGGCGAGGACGATGCGGTCGTCGAGGGTGGCGTCGGCGATCATGCGGCCGGAACGGTGGGTGCGGCGTCTGCCACGCCGGGGCGGCCATCCGTGCGCGCTGTGGCAACGGCGGCCCGGGCAAGGGTACGCACGGGCACGCCGCGACGCACGCAGAACTTGCCGCCGCCACGGGCGGGGTCGTTATTCGTTCGTCGATGGCTGTTCGTTGTTCGTAGTCAGAGGGGCCGAGCGCGCTTCTGGCTCTTCTGACCACGAACCACGATCGTCGAACCACGAACGAATATCAGCCTGGCTCTTCTGACCACGAACACGACGAACAAACCCCCAGTCATTTCATCGCCCTCAGCGTGCCCCTTCCATCAGTTCCCGCTCGAAGCGTGCGGCCAGGGTGGCGGCGGCTTCGTCGGTGGTGGCTTCGGCGTAGATGCGGAGGATGGGCTCGGTGTTCGAGGCGCGGACGTGGACCCAGCCTTCGGGGAGGTCCACCTTCACGCCGTCCACGGTCGAGACGGCCACGGCGCCGCTGCCGGACGCTTCGTAGCGCGCGGCGAGGGCCTGGAGCAGCGCGGGCGCGTCGAGGCCGGCCACGGAGAGCTTGTGCTTGGCGATGCGGTAGTCCGGCAGGGACGCGCGCCACTGCGAGAGCGTCTGCCGGGTGTCGGCGAGGTGCTGGAGCACGAGCGCGGCGCCCGCGAGCGCGTCGCGCCCGTAGTGGAGGTCGGGCAGGATGACGCCGCCGTTGCCCTCGCCGCCGAGCGTGGCGCCCACGTCCTGCATCATCACGACGACGTTCGCCTCGCCCACCGCGCTCCGGTAGGTTTGCTGCCCGTGCCGCGCGGCCACGTCCTCGATGGCGCGGGAGGACGAGAGGTTGGTCACAAACGGGCCCGGACGGTGCCCCCACAGAAAGTCCGCCGCCATCACCTGGGTGAGTTCTTCGAGCACGTAGGTGCCCGTTTCGTCCACAAACGCGAGCCGGTCGGCGTCGGGGTCCACGACGAGCCCGAGGTCCGCGCCCGCCTCGGCCACCGCGCGGCAGGTGTCTACCAGATTCTCGGGGAGCGGCTCGGGGGTGCGGGCAAACAGGCCGTTCGGCTCGCCGTTGACGAGCGTGACCTTTTCGACGCCGAGGGCCGCGAGAAGGGCAGGCAGGGCCACGGCGCCCACCGAGTTGATGCCGTCTACGAGCACATGGAAGCCGCGCGCGCGGATCTTCTCGCGGGTCGATGTAGGGCAGTTCGAGGACCTTCTGGACGTGGGCGTCGAGCAGGTCCTTCGCCTCGAACGTGCCGAGCTTTTCGTAGGAGACGGTCTCCGCCGTGCTCGTTTCGGCGAGCGCGATGACCTCGCGGGCCTGATCGGGGGTGAGAAACTCGCCCGCCTCGTTGAGCAGCTTGAGGGCGTTCCACTCGGCCGGGTTGTGGCGAGGCCGACAGGATGATGCCGCCCGCGCCGCCTTCGAGCAGCACGCCCATCTCGACGGTCGGCGTGGTGGCGAGGCCCGCGTCGAGCACGTCGCAGCCGACGCTCTGGAGCGTGGCGGTGACGAGCCGCGCGCACACGTCGCCCGTCACGCGCGCATCCCGACCTACCACGACGAGCGGACGCGCGCCCTGCCCCTCGGCGCGGCGGCGGATCCAGGTGCCGTAGGCCCCGGCAAAGCGCACGACGGTGGCCGCATCGAGCCCGGCGCCGAAGATGCCCCGGATGCCGGAAATGGTGACCATGAGGGTGGGCGCAGCCATGCAGACAGGGGGGATAGCGTGTAGGCGGGCAAGATAACGGTGTGGCGCACAGGGCCCCGGCGCGCCATTCCCCGGAAAACGAACGGAACCCCTCCGGCGCCCTCTCTTTCAGATGATACTTTCGTTGCCATGTCCGCGCCCGTCCCGCTTTCGCCCGCCGAGGAGGCCGCGCCCTCGCGCGCGCTCCAGGGCCTCGCCCCCTCGGCGATCCGCGACGTGGTGACGCTGATGAAGCCGGAGATCACGTTCCTCGTGGTGCTCTCGGCGCTCGCGGGCTTTGCGCTCGGCACGCCGCACGGGCCGCCCCTGCTCCCCCTGTTCGGGGTCCTTGTGAGCGTGGCGCTGCTCGCGGCGGGCGGCGCCTGCCTCAACCACGTTTTCGAGCGCCACCACGACGCCGGGATGCACCGCACCGCCGGGCGCCCGATCCCGGCGGGACGCATTTCGGCCACGGCGGCCACCTATGCGGGCGTGGGTCTCGTGGCCGCAGGCGCCGGACTCCTGTGCCCCTCCGGCAACCCGGAGGCCACCGCCCTCGGCCTGCTCACGGTCGTGCTCTACCTGTTCGTCTACACACCCCTCAAGCGCCACACGTCGTTCAACACGCTCGTGGGCACGATTCCGGGCGCCCTGCCCGCCCTCGGCGGCTTCGTGGCCGCCACCGGACACCTCGGCGCGGCGGGCTGGGCCGTGTTCGCGCTGCTCGTGCTCTGGCAGCTGCCCCACTTTCTCGCCATCGCGTGGATGTACCGCAAGGACTACGCGCGCGGGGGCTTCGTGATGCTCACCGGCACCGACGAGCACGGCCACCGCACGGCCTTCTGGATCGCCCTCACGACGCTCCTCACGGTGGCCGCGAGCTTCCTGCCCGTCTTCACCAGCGGCTTCGGACCAGTCTATGCGCTCGTGGCGGGCGCGCTGGGGCTCTACTTTCTCCGCCCGGCGCTCGCGTTCGTGCGGGACCGCTCCAACGCCAACGCCCGCGCGGTGCTCAAGGCGTCCGTGCTCTACATCCCGCTCCTCGTGGCTGCGCTCGCGGTAAGTGCGTGGAATTGAGGGAGTCGGACCCCGGCGCGGCGCGTTCGGTTCACCGCCCCATGGAAACGCCCCGCGTCAACCTGCGCGCCCTATCCGCCCGAGGCCCTCGAAGCACTCGCCGTCGAGATGGGCGAGCCGAAGTTTCGCGGGCGGCAGCTGTTTCGCTGGATGTGGGCGCGCGGCGCGGACACCTTCGAGGCGATGACGGACCTGCCGAAGGCCTTCCGCGAGCGGCTCGTGCAGACGGCCACGCTCGCCCTGCCCGGACATCGCCACGGAGCGGCAGGCCAAGGACGGCACCATCAAGCTGCTCCTGACGCTCGCCTCCGGGCGGCAGGTGGAAACGGTGCTCATCCCGGACTTTGACGAAGAGGGCGATGCGCGGCGCCTCACGGTCTGCGTGTCCTCGCAGGTGGGCTGCGCGATGGCGTGCTCGTTCTGCGCCACCGGCACGATGGGCTTCCGGCAGAACCTCGACGCGGGCGAGATCGCCGGGCAGGTGCTCATGGCCGAAGGGATCGCGCAGGAGCGCTTCGGGCGGGGCGTCTCGAACGTCGTGTTCATGGGCATGGGCGAGCCGCTCCAGAACATGAACGCCGTGCTCGGCGCCATCGCCATCGATGACGCACCCGGAGGGCCTCGGGCTCTCGCCGAAGCGCATCACCGTCTCCACCGTGGGCCTTGCCCGGCGCATCCGGGAGCTTGGGGACCGGGGCGTAAAGTTCGGCCTCGCCGTGTCGCCTGCACGCGCCGTTCGACGCCAAGCGGTCGTCCATCATGCCGGTCAACCGCTCCGAGGCCACCGACCTGACGGCGCTCAAGGACGCGATCCGCTACTTCACGCAGAAGACGAAAAGCCGCGTGACGTACGAATACTGCATGTTCGAGGGCTTCAACGATTCGGTCGAGGATGCGCGCGAACTGGCCAGGGTCGCCGCGTGGGCGCCCTCCAAGGTCAACCTGATCCTCTACAACCCCGTCGAGGGCCTCGGCTTCCGCCGCTCCGACGAGGAGGTGCTCAACCGCTTTGTCCGCGTGCTCGTGGAGCGCGGCGTGATCGTCACCGTGCGCCGCAGCCGGGGCCAGGACATCGACGCCGCCTGCGGGCAGCTTGCCGTGAAAGCCGAGGCCGTCTGAGCTACGGGGCCGCCCGTTGACGACCCTCTACGGGAAATGCCGGTAGATGTCGCGTCGGTGCAGCACGCGGACGAATTCCACTGTGCCGCCTGTGATACCAACTCCGGTAGCTTGGTCAGGGATCACCGGGTTGATCACGGATCATTGATCATGGTCAGAGACGCCCAGATGTGCTCTCTGGCCATGATCCATCATCCATGATCGAGGGGACCTTCCCGTACTCATCGGCCGGATCTGGTGTGATCGCTACTCCGATGCGGTAGTCGCCGATTCGGATGCGAAAGAACCCGTCCGTACCGATAATCTTTTTGAGGTTTGGCACATCGCTGAGCGCCTCAGCGCGCTCCGCCGCCTCAACGGCGAGCGAATCTTTTCTAGCGTGCGTCGGTCGGGGATGTGCCGAAGATCGCGCTCGAAGCTCCGGCGGAACGTGACCTTCACGGCTCGCCCTGCAGGCGCGCAAACACCTCGTCCCGGCTCACGTGCTCGGTATGCCGCCCGGACCGGATCGCGTCGGCCAGGGCATAGTCTTCCAGCACCTCCGCTACGATGTCGCGGAGAAAGTCACGACGTTCTTCGAGGGCCTCCGCCACTGCCTGCTTCAGTGCGAGGCGGAGGTCTTCTTCAGGAACGTTGACCTGTGCCATGACGGGGGAATTTTCAGTCCCCTACGCTAAACGAAGTTGACGGTTCGAGCTTCTGACCTGCCCCCCGTAACCTGATCCATCGGTTATGATCGGTGCTGCGCCTCATCCCGCAGCTCTATGAAGAAGCACACCCCCGAGCAGGTCACCCTGGCAAACTCCGCCGCGTCGAGGCGCTCACCGCCAAAGGCACCGCCCTCGCCCAGGCTGTCCGGCAGATCGAGGTCTCCGAGCAGACGTATTACCGCTGGAAACGTCAGTACGGAGGCCAGGCGGCTCCGCGATCTGGCGAAGGAGAACGCCCGCCTGAAGAAGCTCCTCGCCGCTCAGATGCTCGACAACGACCTGCTCAAGGAGGTCGTGCGGGGGAAATTCTGAGCCCGACCCGCGCAGGCAACGGGCGTAAGCGCCACCCCAGTGGGGCAACTCCAGACAGGAACTCGCGCCCCCCACTGGAGGCCACCCCCGGCGCCTCAATCGCACCTGCGGGCATTGAAAGTGCCTCCTACAGCACCGTCGGGCGGCGCTCCGATTCGATGGGCTCGGGGTAGTCGAGCGTGTAGTGCAGGCCTCGGCTCTCGCGGCGCATCATGGCCGAGCGCACGATGAGGTAGGCGGTCGTGATGAGGTTGCGCAGTTCGCCCAGGCCCATGCTCACGCGCGTGCGGCGGAAAAACTCCTCCGTCTCGTCGTGCAGCAACTTCGTGCGGCGCAGCGCCCGCTCCAGGCGCACGTTCGAGCGCACGATGCCGACGTAGTTCCACATGAGCCGCCGCAGCTCCTCGCGGTTGTGCTCGACGAGCACCCACTCAGCCGGGACGCGCCGTCCCGCTGTCGTCCCACGCCGGCACCGCGTCATGGCGGCGACCACGCGCCCGGCTCGGCCTTGACGTCTAGGGCGGCGCGGTAGGCGAACACCATCGCCTCCAGGAGCGAGTTCGAGGCCAGCCGGTTGGCCCCGTGGAGGCCCGTACACGTCACCTCGCCGCAGCCGCATAGAGCCCGGCGATGGACGTGCGCCCCAGTGCGTCCGTCACCACGCCGCCGCACTGGTAATGCGCCGCCGGCACGACCGGGATCGGCTGCTGCGTGATGTCGATGCCGAAGCGCAGGCACTTCTCGGGATGTTGGGGAAGTGGTGCGAGATCTTCGGCGGCGGGCTTGTGCGAGATGTCGAGCAGCACGTGCGTGTCGCCGCGCTTTTTGAGCTGGTCGTCGATGGCGCGGGCCACGATGTCGCGCGGGGCGAGTTCGGCGCGCGCGTCGTAGCGTGGGCATGAAGCGCTCGCCCGGCGAGGTTGTAGAGCAGGCCCGCCGTCGCCGCGCACCGCCTCGGTGATGAGGAACGAGTTGGCGTCGCGGGTGGAACAGGCTCGTCGGGTGGAACTGCACGAACTCCATGTTGGCCACGCGCGCCTTGGCGCGGTAGGCCATCGCGAGGCCGTCGCCGGTCGCCACGCTCGGGTTGGTGGTGTGCAGGTAGACCTGCCCGGAGCCGCCGGTGGCGAGCATGGTCGTCCGCGCGAGGAACGCCTCCACGCCGTCTGCGCGCTCGTCGAGCACGTAGGCGCCGTAGCACCGCACGTCCGGGCGGCGGCGGGTGACGGCCTCGCCGAGGTGGTGCTCGGTGACGAGCTCGACGGCGAAGTGGTGCTCGAACAGCGGATGTTCGGGTGCCGCCGCATCGCCGCGAGCAGCGCCCGCTCGATCTCGCGGCCCGTCGCGTCGGCGGCGTGGACGATGCGGTTGGCCGAGTGACCGCCCTCGCGCCCGAGGCTCAGCGTCGCCGTCGGGGTCGCGCGAGAACTGCGCGCCGAGGTCGATCAGCTCCTGCACCCGCGCCGGCCCCTCGGTCACCACGATCCGGACGATCTCCTCGTCGCACAGCCCGGCACCGGCGATGAGCGTGTCCTCGATGTGCGAGGCGTACGTGTCGTCCGGGTCCACGACGGCGGCGACGCCGCCCTGCGCCCAGTTCGTGTTGCTCTCCACGGACTCCTTCTTCGTCACGATCGCCGACGCTGCCGAGCGTCAGCCACGCGAAGGGCATACGTGAGCCCGGCCACGCCGGAGCCTAGCACGAGAAAGTCGAATCGAGGCATACCGGAGGCGCGGCGGGGGGAAGGCCCTCCAAGGTAAACGTGGAGCCTCTTGCGCGCCGCCTGGCGAATGGTTAAGATCCATTCCCCCCACCGTTCGACGCGAATGCACTCCCCCCACCCTCTGCTCGCGCGGCTCCATGCCGTGCGCCGCCGCATGGCGATCATGCCTCCCCCTCCGGCACCCCACCCCTACGCCTACACGTTCGACGCGTCGGGCGTCCTCCACCGCACGCTCGTGTCGGCCGGGACCATCGAGCACGAGGCCATCGGCGGATGGCAATCCGGGCGCTATGTCTCGCCGGCACGGACGCGCACCGAGACCATCGGGCCCTTCAGCTTTGCCGAGGACGGCTCGCTGCTCGATCTCCAGCGCGCGCACGCCCAGCGCAAACAGGGGCGGCGCGACCCCGCCCACCGGGGCAGCCTGCTGGACCCGGACGCGAACACGCCGCGCCGGCGCGCCGAACGCATCGGCCCGTTCACGTTTGGCGAGCCGCTGCCCGAACGCCCCGACGGACGCCAGTGAGCACGCGGCGCTAGGTCGTCTCCTCGGCCTGCCAGGCGAGGTATGCCTTGATGAGCGGGCCGAGGTCGCCGTCCATCACCGAGAGCACGTCGGTCAGCTTGGTCTCCGTGCGGTGGTCGTTGACCATCGTGTAGGGCTGGAAGACGTACGAGCGGATCTGAGAGCCCCACGAGATGGACTTCTGCGTGCCGAGCACGGCGTTCTTGGCCTGCTCCTGGAGATCGCGCTCAAGCGCGTAGATGCGCGACTTGAGCATCGTCATGGCCCGCTCGCGGTTCTGGAGCTGCGAGCGTTCCTCGGTGCTCTCGGCGGCCACGCGGACCTCCTCGCCGTTGGAGAGCTTGCCGATCCAGACGTAGCGGGCGCCCGTCTCCACCTTGTTCACGTTCTGCCCGCCCTTGCCGCCCGAGCGGAACGTCTGCAGTTCGAGTTCGGCGGGGTTGATGTCCATCTCGATGGTGTCGTCGATCTCGGGGAAGACGAAGACGCTCGTAAAGCTCGTGTGGCGGCGCCCGGAGGCGTCGAACGGCGAGATGCGCACGAGGCGGTGGACGCCGCTCTCGCCCTTGAGGTAGCCGTAGGCGAGCGGCCCTTCGACGCGGAGGCTCGCGCCCTTGATGCCCGCGACGTCGCCCACCTGGTATTCGAGCAGTTCGGCCTTGTAGCCGTTCTGCTCGGCCCAGCGGGTGTACATGCGCAGCAGCATGTCGCCCCAGTCCTGGCTTTCGGTGCCACCGGCGCCCGGCTGGATGTTGAGGATCGCCACGCGCTCGTCGTCGGGGCCGGAGAGGAGCTTGCGCGTTTCGAGGGCGTCGAGGAGCCCTTCGAGGCGGAGCGCCTCGGCTGTCGATCTCGCCGCCGAGGTCCTCGCCCATCTCGGCGGCCATCTCCTGGAGCGTCTCGATGTTCTCCTTGGCCACGCGGAGGGCGTGCCACTCGTCGAGCCACGCCTTCTCGGCGGCAAGTTGCTGTTCGACCTGGCGCGCGGCGTTGGAGTCGTTCCAGAAGGCCGGGTCCATGCGGCGGCCCTCGAGGTCAGCCACGAGGTCGGTGCGGCGGTCGAGGTCGAGAAAGCGTTCAAGCGTATCGACCCGCCCGAAGAGGTCACGAAGGGATTCGGCGTTCATGCAGGGGTGCCGGCGGGCGCCGGACGAAGGTGACGGGCGGCCGCACCGGCGGTGCCCGCGAGCGCGCCGAGCAGGAGCGCGACGAGGAGGGTGAGCACGACGGCCACGGCGCCCGGCATCCCGCCGAAGAGCCCGGCCACGAGCCCCATCGCCCGCGAGGCCGTCGCGCTATCCAGGGCGTAGCCCCACGCCACGAGCGCGCCCCAGGCGAGGCCCAGCGCGAGCGCCCCGCGCCGCGCCGCCCGCGCGGGATAGAGCCAGCCGCCCACCACTGCCGCGAGGGGCGTCCACGCCCAGCCGAGCGTGACGTGGAGCACGAGCGCAAAGGCGGAGGCAGCGAGGGTGATCATGGTACGGAAGGGGGAAATGGTCAACGGGGAATAGTCAACAGCCAATGGTCAATGGGATGCGGGGAAGGTGCCCGAGCATTCTGGTTCTCCCGTTAACCATTGACGATTCCCCATTGACCATTGACCATTCACGCGGCTACGGCCGCGTGCCGCTCCTGGTGCTTGGCGGCAAACCGCGCGATGCGGCGGGCGGCCTCCTGGCAGTTTTCGAGCGAGTTGGCGTAGGAGAGGCGCACGTACCCCGCCCCGCTGGGCCCGAAGGCGTCGCCGGGCACGCAGGCGACATGCTCCTCGTCGAGGAGGCCGGTGACGAACTCCTCGCTCGTGAGGCCGGTGGAGCGGATGTCGGGGAAGATGTAGAAGGCGCCTTCGGGCTCGAAGGTGGGCAGCCCGGCGGCGTTGAGCGCGTCCACGAGGTGGCGGCGGCGCGCGTCGTAGGCCTGCCGCATCTGCTCCACCTGCGGCTGGCACTCGCGCAGGCCCACCACGGCGCCGATCTGCGCCATCGTCGGCGAGGACATGACGACGTACTGGTGCGCCACGTACATCGCCTTGTAGAGGTCCTTCGGGGCGCAGGCGTAGCCGAGGCGCCAGCCGGTCATTGCGTAGCCCTTCGAGAAGCCGCCGACGAGGATCGTCCGCTCGTAGAGGCCGGGGATGGCCGGGACGCAGATGTGGCCGCTCTCGAAGGCCTCGCCGTAGATGAGGCGGTCGTAGATCTCGTCCGAGAGCACGATCAGGTCGTGCCGGATCGACCACCTCGGCGATCTCCTCCATCGTCTCGCGCGTGAGCACGGCGCCGGTGGGGTTGTTCGGGTAGCCGAGGAAGAGCATCTTCGTGCGCGGCGTGATGCGCGCCTCGATGTCCGCCGCCGTCACCTGGAAGTTGTTCTCGGCGCGCGTGGGCACCCACACCACCTTGCCGCCGGCCATCTGCGCGCTCGGCCCGTAGGACACAAAGCACGGCTCGGGGATGAGCACCTCGTCGCCCGGATCGATGGTCGCGAGCATGGCGAGCAGCATCGCCTCGGAGCCGCCCACGGTGATGATGATCTGGTCCTTCGGGTCGTAGTGGACGCCGTAGCGCGTCTCCAGCTCCTCCGAGAGCGCCACGCGCAGGTCCATGAGGCCCGCGTTGGCCGTGTACTGCGTGCGGCCCGCGTCGAGGCCCGCCTTGGCGGCGTCGATGATGGGCTGGGGCGTCACGAAGTCCGGCTCGCCGATGCCGAGCGAGATGACGTCTTTCATGGTGGCCGCGATCTCGAAAAAGCGGCGGATGCCCGAGGGCGGAATCTCGTGGGCGCGGCGGGAGAGGCGGTCGGCAGGCATGGGCAGAAGACGTGAACGTGGGGGCAAAATACGCGGTGGGCGGGATTGATCACGGATCATTGACTATTGCCCCGGCCCCCTTTCCCGTATTCTGGCAATGATCAACGATCAGTGATCCCCTTCTATGAACCACCAGAACCTCATCGGCCCTTCGTGGCAGGACGCCGCCTCCGGCAAGACCTTCGAGAGCCAGAACCCCGCCCGCCCCTCCGACGTCATCGGCGCGTTCCCGCAGTCGGGCGCCGCCGACGTGGACGCCGCCGTGGCCGCCGCCCGCGCCGCCTTCAAGTCGTGGAGCCGGATGCCGGCGCCCGCGCGCGGCGAGATCCTCCGCCGCGCCGGCGACCTGCTCACTGCGCGCAAAGACGAGCTCGCCCGCGCCATGACGCGCGAGATGGGCAAGACGTTCACCGAGACGCGCGGCGACGTGCAGGAGGCCATCGACACGGCCTACTACGCCGCTGCCGAGACGCGCCGCCTGTTCGGGCACACCGTGCCGAGCGAGCTCAAGGACAAGTTCAACATGACGATCCGCCGTCCGCTCGGCGTGGTCGGCGTCATCACGGCCTGGAACTTCCCGGTCGCCGTGCCCTCGTGGAACCTGCTGCCCGGCCTCGCGGCGGGCTGCACGTTCGTCTTCAAGCCGTCCGAGGAAGCGCCGCACTCTGGCGAGCTGTTCGTGCGCGCGCTGCTCGACGCGGGCGTGCCGCACGGCGTCGTGAACCTCGTGCAGGGCGCGGGCGCGGTGGGCGCGGCCCTCACGGCGCACCCGGACGTCGACGCGATCTCGTTCACGGGCTCCACCGAGACGGGCGCCAAGGTGGGCGAGACGTGCGGGCGGATGCACAAGCGCTACCTCGCCGAGATGGGCGGCAAGAACCCCATCGTCGTGATGGACGACGCCGACCTCGACCTCGTCGTGGAGGGGGTGCTCTGGGGCGCCTTCGGCACGACCGGGCAGCGCTGCACGGCCACGAGCCGCCTCATCGTGCACGAGGCCGTCCACGACGAGCTCGTCGCGCGCCTCGCCGCGCGCGCCAAAGCCCTCCGCCTCGGCGACGGCAACACCGACGGCGTGGACGTCGGCCCGCTCATCAACGCCAAGGCGCTCGACAAGGTGGCCTCCTATGTCGCCATCGGCAAGCAGGAAGGCGCCAAGGTGGTCCTCGGCGGCCACCGCGCGCTCGACGCGCATCTGAAGGAGGGCTACTTCTGGGAGCCGACGATCTTCACGGGCGTCAAGGCCGGGATGCGGATCGAGCAGGAGGAGATCTTCGGGCCGGTGCTCTCCGTCGTCAAGGTGGGCACCTACAGCGAGGCCATCGAGGTGGCCAACGGCGTCAAGTACGGGCTCTCGTCGTCCATCTACACGCGCGACGTGCGGCTCGCCTTCCGCGCCCTCCACGACCTCGAATCGGGCATCACCTACGTCAACGCGCCCACCATCGGTGCCGAGGCCCACATGCCCTTCGGCGGCGTCAAGGCCACCGGCAACGGCCACCGCGAAGGCGGCTGGGCTGTTTTCGATTTCTATACCGAAACGAAAACCTGCTACATCGACTATTCCGGCAAGCTTCAGCGTGCCCAGATAGATACGGAGGAAGTTTGACCCCAACGCCGGGGGCAACGGAGGGCTTGCGTCTCGCCGACCTCTTGGCGCAGCCTGTTGCGGCCGGGCGGAGGCTATCCTTCCTGCGCCGGTGCCGATGCGGGCGGATGCCGGGCCAGGCTGACCAGAAAGCGGCTGCCTTCGCCGGGGGTGCCCTCGGCGGAGACGGTGCCGCCGTGGCGCTCCGCGATCCGACGGACGATGGACAGGCCCATGCCGGTGCCTTCGTAGGCGTTGCGCGAATGCAGCCGCTGGAAGGGCGCGAAGATGCGCTCGGCATAGCGGGGCTCGAAGCCGATCCCGTTGTCCTCCACCACGAGCCAGACGCGCTGCGCCTCCTCGCGCGCCGACACGCGCACCACCGGAGGCGTGCCGGGCCGGTGGTACTTCAAGGCGTTGCCGACGAGGTTGAGCAGCAGCTGCCGCATCTGCACCGCGTCGGCGAGCACCACCGGCAGCGCGCCTGCCTCCACACGCCCGCCCGACTCGGCGATCCGCATGTCGAGGTCCGAGAGCACCGACGTGAGCATCGCGCCGAGGTCTACCGGCTGCAGGGCCTCGTGCGCTGTCTCCACGCGGGCGTACGTGAGCAGGTCGGTCACGAACTGGCTCATGCGGGAGGCCGACTGCTGGAGGCGTTCGATGTAGTGCTGACCGGTGTCGCCGAGGTGGTCGCCGTATTCCTGGGCGAGCAGGCCTGCAAAGGCGCGCACCTTACGGAGCGGCTCCTGGAGGTCGTGGCTGCGCCACCTGCGCAAAGCTCTGCAGCTCGCGGTTGCTGCGCCCGAGCGCCTCCACGGTCTCCTGCAGCTGCGCCGTCCGCTCCTGCACGCGCGCTTCGAGCGCCTCGTTGGCCTCGCGCAGCCGCGCCTCCGCCGCGTGGGCGGCCGCGTAGAGGCGGGCGTTCTGGATGGCGAGGGCCGCGCGCGTGGCCAACTCGTTGGCGAACGACACCGCCTCTTCGTCGAACTGCTCGCCCTGCTCGGTCTGCACCAGCGTGATGATGCCGAGCACCTCGTCTCCCACTTTGATGGGCACCACGAGGAACGCGCGCATCCCCAGCGACCGGATAAAGGCGAGCTGCTCGGGGTCCTGAAGCGCCGCTTCCAGCATCGCGTCCGTGATGTCGTTGATGACGACGGGCTCCCCCGTCCGGAGCACCTGCGCGTTGACCTCGGAGCCCTCCGGGTCCGGCGGGTAGCGCCGCTCGTAGGCGCGCAGCTGTTCGAGCATCTCCGAATCGGCGTGGGCCACCGCCACCCGGTCCAGGTGGCGGTCGTCGTCGACGAGCGTCACGGTACACCAGGCCGCGATCTCGGGGACCGCCAGGGCGGCGACCTGCTTGAGCGTGGCGTCGTAGTCGAGCGAGGAGGCGAGCGTGCGCGAGGCCCGGTCGAGGAAGGCCCGCCGGGTGGCCTCGGCGCGCCGGTCGTGGACGTCGATGACGGCGCCGATGAAGCCGGTAAAGGCGCCATCCGGGGAGAAGCGGGGGGCGCCGTGGTCGAGCACCCAGCGGTAGGTGCCGTCGTGGCGGCGCAGGCGGCTTTCGAGTTCGTAGGGCGCACGCGCCTCGAACGCTGCGTCGAACACGGAAGCGCAGAGGTCGCGGTCGTCGGGGTGGACGCCGCCAAGCCAGCCGTAGTCGCGTTCTTCCTCCAATGAGCGGCCCGTAAAGACCTCCCAGGCGCGGTTGACGTACGAGCAGCGCATGTCGAGGCCCGCCGTCCAGATGAGCACAGGGGCGGCGTCGGCCATCGTGCGGAAGCGCGCTTCGCTCTCGGCGAGTGCCTGCTCCATGCGCTGCTGGGCGGACACATCGCGAAAGATCATCACCAGGCCACCCTGGTAGGGATAGCACCGCACGTCGTACCACACGCCCCGGCTCACGTTGAGCGCGACCACCTCGGTGGGCGTCTGCTCCGTCATCGCGCGGTCCATGGGTTCCCGGAAGTGCGCGGGCGCGCCGGGGAACACGTCCCACATCCGATGCCCGATCAGGGCCTCGGGTGGCTTTCCGAGCAGCGCCACCGCAGCCGTGTTGGCATAGGCGTAGCGGCCCGCCGCATCGACCAGCACAACCCCGTCCGTGATGCTCTCCAGCAGCGTGGTCGAAAAGGTCAGCGGAGGTACATCCATGCGCGCAGGGAGGAGGACCGGGCGGTCATGCCATCGTCCATCAGGCGGAATCTATGCACGGGCGCCGCTACGGGCACCGTCAGGGCGTCTTGCGCGCCACGCCGGTGTCCATGGCGGCCTGCATGACGGCTTCTGAGACGCGCTCGGCCACGTTGGGGTCGAACACGCTCGGCACGATATAGTCGGCCGAGAGCGCGAGCGGGTCCACGCACTCGGCGATGGCGCGGGCGGCGGCCTGCTTCATCGCCTCGTTGATGTCGGTGGCGCGGCACGCGAGGGCGCCTTTGAAGATGCCGGGGAAGCAGAGGACGTTGTTGATCTGGTTCGGGTAGTCGCTTCGCCCGGTCGCCACGACGGCCACGTTGGGGTGCGCGTACGCGATCTCGGGGGCGATCTCGGGGTCGGGGTTCGACATCGCGAAGATCATCGCGCCGGGGTTCATCGCGTCGAGGTCGGTGGCGTCGATCACGTTGGGTGCCGACAGGCCCACGAACACGTCCGCGCCGCGGATCACGTCGTGGAGGCTGCCGGTCTCGCCGTGCGGGTTGGTGATCGCGGCAAAGGCCTGCTTGTCGGGCGCCAGGTCCGTCCGGCTCCGGGCAATGGCGCCCGAGCGGTCCACCCCGATCAGGTTGACCACGCCGACGCCGAGGAGCATCTTGCTCACCGCCGTGCCCGCCGCGCCCACGCCGAGCACGACCACCTTGAGGTCTTCGGCGCGCTTGCCGACCACCTTGAGGGCGTTCAAGAACGCCGCCGTCGTCACGACCGCCGTGCCGTGCTGATCGTCGTGGAAGACGGGGATGTCGAGCTCGGCCTTGAGGCGCCGCTCGATCTCGAAGCAGCGCGGCGCCGAGATGTCCTCCAGGTTGATGCCGCCAAAGGTGGGCGCGAGGCGCTTGACGGTCTCGATGATCTCCTCGGTGTCCTTCGTGGCGAGGCAGATCGGGAAGGCGTTGACGCCCGCGAACTCGCGGAAGAGCTGCGCCTTGCCCTCCATCACCGGCATCGCCGCCTCCGGGCCGATGTCGCCGAGGCCGAGCACGGCGGTGCCGTCGGTCACGACGGCCACCGTGTTGCCCTTGATGGTGAGGTTGTAGACCTTCTCCTTGTCCGCCGCAATCGCCCGGCACACGCGCGCCACGCCCGGCGTGTAGGCCATCGAGAGGTCGTCGCGCGAGCGGATCGGCACCTTCGAGCGCACGTCGAGCTTGCCGCCGAGGTGCATCAGGAACGTGCGGTCGGACACGTTGACGAGTTCGATGCCGTCGAGGTGGTCGATGGCGGCGCTGAGCCGGTCGAGGGCGTCCTCGCCGGTGAGGTAGACCGTCAGGTCGCGGGTGATGGCCTCGGCGTCGGTGCGCACGATGTCGATGGCGCCGATGTTGGCGCCGATCTCGGCGAGGCGCTGGGTGAGCCGGGCGAGCGTGCCGGGCTGGTTGAGCAGGCGGACGCGGAGCGTGATCGAGTTGGAGGCGCGGGGCGCGAGCGTAGGCATGGGCAGGCAGAAGTCGTCGTTATGCGCCCGAGCGGGTCCTGCGTTTCCTCGAATGGATGAAAGGCGAACCTCAATTCGGACTGAAAGCGCTTCCGGCACAGAAAGAGACGGGGCGGCCCTCCGAAGAAGACCGCCCCGTGTTCAACCAGTGCCGGTGCTCCGGCGGAAAATGCTCGCCTGCGCCCTTACCGCGTGACGACGAGCCGCTGGGTCAGCGTCTGGCCGTTCGGCAGGCTCGCCTGCACGAGGTAGAGTCCCCCCGCCAGACCCGCCGTGTCGAAGCTGATCGGCACAGACCCACTCGCCTCGCCGTCGAAGAGCACCGCCACCGCCCGCCCGAGCGCGTCGTAGACCGTCACGCGGGCACGGCCCGGCACGGGAAGCGCGAGCAGCCCCCGTGCGATGGTGCGCACCGGGTTGGGCCCGAGCGTGAGCAGCGCCGCGTCCACGCCCACCGTCGCTTCGATGGACGGCGAGAGGTGCGCGGTGCCATCGAGGTCGATCTGGGCGAGCCGGAGTGTGTAGCGTCCGGGCGCGAGGCCGGCCAGGGTGGCCTGGTAGTGGCTCACCTCCGCCTTCGTGCCATGGCCCGTCACGAAGCCCCCATCCGTCCACGTCAGGCTGCCCTCGCGGCGGAGTTGCGGCGTGAAGCCGGCATTGTTCGTCTCCGCCGCCGTCGTCCAGGTGAGGTGAAGCAGGCCCGGCCCGGCGGCCACCGCCTCGAAGGCCGTGAGTTCGACGGGGAGCGCAGCGCCGCCCGGCACGTCTACGGGCGTGTACTGGCTGTTGGCGCCGCCGTTGCCAAGCTGCCCGTTGCCGGAAAAGCCCCAGCAGCCGACGGTGCCGCCTGAGCGGAGCGCGCAGGTGTACTGCGAGCCGCTCTGCAGGCTCGTCGCGCCGGAGAGCGTTCCGGTGCCGCCCACGCCCACCACCTGCACCGGCGTGTTGCTTGTTACGGAGGCGCCATTGCCCAGCTGGCCGCTCGTGCCGGTCCCCCAGCAGTCTACCGCCCCGGAGACGACGGCGCAGACGTGCGAGCCGCCGGGCGCAATCGCGCTCACGCCGGAAAGCGTGCCGGTGCCGCCCACGCCCACCACCTGCACGGGCGTGGTGCTGCTCAACGAGGCGGCGTTGCCGAGCTGGCCCCCTGTTCCGAGCCCCCAGCAAAACACCGCGCCTCCCGTCGTGAGGGCGCAGGAGTACTGAGTTCCCCCCGCGACAGCCTGGATGCTCCCGAGCGTGCCCGCCCCGCCGACACCCACCACCTGCACGGGGGTCGCGCTGTTGGCCGCTGCGTTGTTGCCGAGCTTGCCGTTCGCGCCCTCACCCCAGCACACGACCGAGGCATCCGTCAGGACTGCGCACATGTGCAGGTCGCCTGCGCCGATGGCCGTGACGCCAGAGAGCGTGCCGACACCCCCGACGCCCACCACCTGCACGGGCGTGCCGCTGTCCGCGTTCAGGTTGTTGCCGAGCTTGCCGTTGGCGCCTGCGCCCCAGCAGTAGACGCTGCCACTGGCGAGCGCGCACGAATGCGTCGTGCCCAGCGCAAGCTGCGTCACGCCGGAGAGCGTGCCCGCCCCGCCGACGCCGAGCACCTGTACGGGTACCAGCACGACAGTAGCCGTGACCACGTTATCCCCCAGACGCCCGTTGGTCTGCACGCCCCAGCAGTACACCGCGCCCCCGGCGCCGACCCCGCAGGTGTGCGTGTTCCCCGCCGCCAGGTTTGTGATCCCGGTGAGGGTACCACTTCCCCCGACGCCTAAAACCGTAACGGAGCCGCTCGTGACGTCCCCGCGCGCATTGTTGCCAAGCGCGCCGTTGACGCCGAAGCCCCAGCACGCCACCGCGCCTCCCGGGCGCAGGACGCAGTTGTGAAAGTCGCCTGCGGCGATCATGCCTGTGGCATCCCCAAGACCTGTCACGAGCACAGGCGAGGCAGAAGCATTCGCGACCCCATTCGTGGCCTGACCAGAGGCGTTGTTGCCCCAGCACACGACGGCGCCTGATGTCCGCATGGCGCAGGTGTGGAGACCGCCGTCTGAAATCGCCGCAACACCGGCCGTCGCCCGGATCCCCGAGAGCGTGCCGACCCTGCCAACGCCCACGACCGCCGTGGGCGCGCTTGCATTGATGCCGGTGTTGCCACCGACTCGTCCGTTGGTGGCGGTGCCCCAGCACGTCACCGAACCGTCGGTGATCACCGCGCAGGTGTGGTTGTCTCCCGATCCGATGGAGACGAGGCCTGAGAGGGTGCCCGACCCGCCGATGCCCGCCACCTGCACCGGCGAGTTGCTGCTCACGAGCGCATTGTTACCCAGCTGGGCGCCCGTACCGAGCCCCCAGCAGTAGGCCGCCGTACCTCCCGTCGCCATCGCGCAGGTGTGGGACGAACCAGCGGTGACGTAGGCGATGCCCGAGAGGGTGCCGCTCGCGCCCACGCCCACCACCTGCACGGGCGTGTTCCGGGACGTCGTGGTGTTGTCGCCGAGCTTGCCGCTCGTGCCGGCGCCCCAGCAGTAGACGGCCCCGGCTGCGCCGACCGCGCACGTGTGGGTATCCCCGGCGCCGATGGCCGTGATGCCACTGAGGACCCCGGCGCCGCCCACGCCTACCACCTGCACCGGGCTCGTCTGGGTGACCGTCGTTGTGCCGTTGCCAAGCTGGCTGCTGCTGCCTTGGCCCCAGCAGTACACGGTGCCGTCGCTGCGAAGTGCGCAGGTATGCGAGATACCGCCCGCGATGGCGGTGATCCCGGAGAGCGTGCCGGTGCCGCCGACGCCCACCACCTGTACGGGCGTGTTGCTGCTGACCGCCGCATTGTTGCCGAGCTTGCCGTTGGTGCCCTCACCCCAGCAGTAGACCGCGCCGGCTGCGTCCGCACCGCACGTATGGTTATCGCCGCCGCCGAGGCTTGTGATCCCGGAGAGCGTGCCCACGCCGCCCACGCCGAGCACGGTCACTGGCTGGATGCTGGAAAGGTTCGCTCCATTGCCGAGCTGGCTGGCGGTGCCCTGACCCCAGCAGGAGACCGTGCCGTCGCCACGGAGCACGCAGGTATGGTTGAAGCCTCCGTTGACGACGCGCGTCTGCGCCTGCGCGGCGGGGAGCAGGAGGAGGGAAAGGGTTCCGGCGCAGAGAACGTGTAGTAGACGTATCCGCATGGTGATAGGAGAACTAGAAGGAAGGGACTGGTTACGGCCTCGTAACCTGTGGTACGACCAAGCTACTTCATCTGAGCCGCGTTCGATAGGCGCCCCTCAATGTGAAGCCAATTCCCCTCCAAAGGATACCGGCCCCTCCTTTGCGTACAGCGTCTCGCACGCCCCCTCTGCCCCACGACCGCCTGCCGCGCGGCAGGCCGCAGCGTATGCCTGCTTGAGCCTGGCCGTGCGCCGCATGGCGTCCCAGCACCGCCCGCCAGAGCCGGATAAAAAAAGGCGGCCCCGGATCGCTCCGAGGCCGCCCTATTTCCACCAGCGTTCAGGCGTCAGCCTTCGCTGCCTTCCTCCTCGGCGCGCATCCGGTCGCGGAGCGCTTCGAGGCCGGACATCTCGCCCAGCGTGGCGGGCCGCCGACGAGGCGCTGCGCTGGTAGTCCGCGATCTCGCGGCGCGCCTGGTCGCGCTCTTCGCGCTTGGCGCTGCGCTCGCCTGTCGCGGGCCTTGCGCTCGGCCCTGACGCTCGGCCGCCCTCGGAGAGGATGATCTCCTTGTTCGTGCGGTCGAAGCGGATCACCCGCAGCTCTTCGAGCTCTGCGCCCTCGCGGTAGTTGTCCGCCGGGTGGCCGCTCTTCTTAGCTCGCCCGCGGGCACGAAGCCCTCGACTCGTTGGCGAGCTCCACGTCGAGGCCCTTGTCGTGCACGCGCACGACCTTGGCCGGTGTCTCGCTGCCCTCGGAGTAGACTTCGCGGTAAGTCGTGCCACGGGTCCGTCTGCACTTCCTTGTGGCAGAGCGAGATGCGGCGGTTCTTCTCGTCGATGCCGACGACCTTGACGTCGAGTTCCTGGCCCTTCTTGACCACCTCGCCGGGGTGGCGCACCTTCTTGGTCCACGAGAGGTCGGAGATGTGCACGAGGCCGTCGATGCCCGGCTCGATCTCGACGAAGACGCCGAAGGCGGTGATGTTGCGCACCTTGCCCGTGCACGTCGTCCCGATCGGGAAACGCGCCGCGATGCCCGCCCACGGGTCTTCCTGGAGCTGCTTCATGCCCAGGGAGATCTTCTTGTTGTCGTCGTCGATGCCGAGGATCTTGACCTCGACGTTCTGCCCGGCCGACACCACCTGGCTCGGGTGCTTGACGTGCTCCGTCCACGACATCTCGGAGATGTGCACGAGGCCCTCGATGCCCTTCTCCAGCTCCACGAAGGCGCCGTAGTCGGTGATCGAGACCACCTTGCCTTCACCACCTGCCCTTCGGCGTACTTCTCGTGGATGGTCTCCCACGGGTGGCTCTGGAGCTGCTTGAGGCCCAGCGAGATGCGCTGCCGGTCGCTTGTCGTAGTCGAGCACGACCACGTTGAGCTTCTCGTCGATGGCGACAACTTCGCTCGGGTGCTGCACGCGGCCCCACGAGAGGTCCGTGATGTGCAGCAGGCCGTCCACGCCGCCGAGGTCGACGAAGACGCCGAAGTCGGTGATGTTCTTGACGGTGCCTTCGAGCACCTGGCCCGGGCTCCATCGTCTCGAGGATCGTTCTGGCGCTGCGAGGCCAGGTCCTGCTCGATGAGGGCCTTGTGGGAGACGACGATGTTCTGGTTCGTCTCGTTGAGCTTGACGATCTTGAACTCCATGTGGCGGCCCGAGGTACGCGTCGAAGTCGCGCACGGGGCGCACGTCGATCTGCGAGCCAGGCAGGAACGCCTCGATGTTGTCGAAGAGCTGCACGATCATGCCGCCCTTGATGCGGCGGATGATCTCGCCTTCGAGGACCTCTTCGGTCTCGAACGCGCTCTGGATGCGGCGCCAGCGGAGCGTGGCGTCGGCCTTCTCCTTGGACAGCTGCAGCTGGCCCTGGCGGTTTTCGAGGCGCTCAACGAACACCTCCACTTCCTGACCCGGCGCGACCTCGCTGCCGCTCCACTCGGAACGGGCGATGATGCCGTCGCTCTTGCCGCCGATGTCGATGACGACGTCCTTGTCGGTCACCGTCACGATGCGGCCCTTCACGATGTCGTTCTGCGGGATGCGCGTGAACGTCTCGGTGAGCAGGTCGGTGAGCTGCGCGCGCTGCTTGCGCATCGCGTCGGTCGTCTCACGGGCGTCGAGGTCGGAGAGCTTGATCGTCTCGTGCGTCTCGCGGCCGGTGTAGCCCACGAGAGGGCTGTCGCCGCCGTCCCCGTCGGGGCCCATGCGGTCGAGCACCGCGTCTGCGGCCCGCTCGGCCACGTTGGCGGCCGACACGGTGGCGGCGGTTGCCGCGCCACGGGCGCGCTCGGACACGCTCTCGGCGACGTCCTTGGCCTTCTCCGTCACCACCTCGGCGGCGTGGCCCACGTTCTCGGCCACCACTTCGGCGGCATGACGCGCCGATTCGGCCACCGATCCGGCGACGTCCTTGGCCTTCTCCGTGACCACTTCAGCGGCGTGGCTCACGTTCTCGGCCACCACTTCGGCGGCGTGCTGGGCGCCTTCGACGACCGACCCGGCGGCGTCCTTGAGGCGCTCCAGGAGCGTGGGAGCGTCCGCCTCGGCGTCTTCGGAGGGAGCGGCGGGACGCTCGGCGTCCTGTACGGTCTCGGCCTCGTCGGCGGGGGTGGGCTGGGCGAGGGCGGCTTCGGGTTCCGTGGAGGCCACGGCGCCTTCGGCCTGTTCGACGTCGTTCGCGACGTCCTGGGTCTGGAGGATCGCCTCGTCGGGCGTACCGTCCTGTTCGTTGTCTGCCATAATGAGGCCGGCACGAGGCCGGCGGCGCAGCGCACACCGTCCCTGTCCGGCGGCGCCCGCAAAGTTTGGTGCGGGGTGTGGTGCCGCGTCCACAGGGAAACCGAACGAAAGCCGTCCGGTCGGACGCGGCAAAGCACGGTAAAATACGGCCTTTCGCGGCCCGCCCGCCCGCCTGCACCCATGAAGCCTTCGTGCGCGCCTGCACGCTGAGGCTGATTCCGGCACCACACCCTGCAGGCCAGCGGTGCCCTCCGTAAAAGCAGAGCGGGCTGCCCCAGGTTAGGTAGAGGCCAATTGCATCAGGTAGTAGTTCCGCCGGCCCTGGCATGGCGCCCTACGCCCGCCGGCCCACCCCGTACGTACCCCCTCCCATGCGAAGCCTTGCCTTCACCCTCCTGGCCATCACCCTGCTGCCAGGCTGTCTCGACAACGCACCAGTCGAGCAAATCGACCCGGTCTACATAGACAGAACGCCCTCGACCTTCCAGTCTCCGCCCATCCCAATTGTGCTGCCGGTTCCAAGCCCCCAGCAGCTGGCGTTCCAGAAGATGGAAACGAACGCCATCATACACATCGGTCTCAACACGTTTACTGGAAACGAATGGGAGAACGGAACGGCTGATCCGAAGCTATTCAATCCTAAAAACCTGGATGCGCGGCAGTGGGCCTATGTGCTCAAGAATTCAGGCATCAAGGGAGTGGTTTTCGTCACAAAACACATTGATGGCTTTTTGCTCTGGCCAAGCAATGCCTCGACCTATTCGGTCAAGCGCAGCCCTTGGCGAAATGGAAATGGCAACCTCGTACAGGAAGTAGCCACTGCGATGCGCGAGGCTGGGCTTGAGCTGGGTTTTTATCTGGCCCCCTGGGACCAGAATAACCCCTACTGGGGCACACGTCAGTACAACGATTTCTTCGTCGCCACGATGCTTGAGCTGTTCGATGACAAGCTCAGCCAGGGCTCATTGTACTCCTTCTGGCTCGACTATGCCCACGACTTCAATGTCGTCACGCCGGCGCATCTGGCGACGTATGACGAGCCGAGGTGGATCTACGAGATTCGAAAAAACCATCCCGGCGCCATCATCGCACCCGATCGGGATGCATTCTATCCGGGCAATGAAGCGGGCGCCGCGCCGGTCGACAACTGGTCGTTTCGGTCCGATTTCCCACGCTGGGCGCCCTATGAATGCGACTACACGTTGCGAGGCGCCGATGCCAACAATCACAGCTGGTACTGGCACCCGAATGAGCACCCGCGCCCCCTCGACGAAATGGTCGAGATCTACTTCAAATCTGTTGGACGCGGGTGCTCTCAACTCATCGGCGTGGCCCCCGACACCTCGGGCCTGATCTCGAATGACGATGCCTCGTTGTTGCAGGAATGGCGCCATGAGTTGAATCGCATCTTTCAGAATGACGTGGCACGTCATACGACCGCCACGGCGTCCAGCGTGCGTCCCGGTTCGCCGGGCTGGGGGCCAGGGGCCGCCATCGACGGCAACGCGGATTCGTTCTGGGCCTCTGACTCGCTGCGGTCGTGGATGGAAGTGACACTTGAGGCGCCACAGACGGTGAACATCATCCAACTCGCCGAGCCCATCAAATATGGTCAGCGTGTTCTGTCGTTTCACGTCGACGCCTTCCAGTCTGGATCCTGGACAACCGTGGCCCGCGGCACTTCCATCAATTACAAACGCCTGATCCGCATCGCCCCCGTCACGGCGCAGCGCTGGCGGCTCGTCATCGACAACGCCCGCGCGGCGCCTGCGATCAGCCAGTTCGAGCTGTACCCCGCCCTGAACTGGGCGTCTCGGTGGGGGCCCAATCCCGCCTAAAGCGCGCTGCGGCGAGGGAGTTCGAAGGAAGGATGCCTGGAGTCAAAAGTGGGGCCGCACCCATCATGACGCCTTCCAATTCGCGTCGGTCGATCCGGGCGGCGGGCTGGCCATCCGCGTTACCGTGTGGCTGGCGGGGCGGCACGGCCATTCAGCGCCTGGTTCTGACGAGGCTGGTCACAAAATCGACCTGTCGTTCTAGCGTCAAGTAGGTCGTGTCGAGGTGGACGGCGTCTTCGGCGGGCTTGAGCGGGCCCACGGCGCGCCCGGCGTCCTGCGCGTCGCGCGCCACGATTTCGGCTTCGAGCGCGTCCACGTCGGCCGGTTCGCCGCGCGCGTCGAGTTCGGCGGCGCGGCGGCGGGCGCGCTCGCGGGCATCGGCCACCATGAACACCTTCACGTCGGCGTCCGGAAACACCACCGTGCCGATGTCGCGCCCGTCGAGCACGACGCCGCCCTCGCGCGGCGGCCACGGTGCGCCCGAGCGCCTGTTGCAGCGCCACGAGGTGCGCCCGCACCGATGGAAAGCGGGCGATGCTGCTCGCCGCCGGGCCCATCTCCCGCGCCCGCAGCGCCTCCGTCACGTCCGCCCCGTCGAGCCAGGTGCGCTGCGCGCCCGTGCCGTCGTAGCGCACGTCGAGCGTCACGTCCGGCAGGGCCGCCGCAAAGGCTTCGGGCGTCAGGCCGCGCCGCTGGGCGGCGAGGGCGAGCGCGCGGTACGTGGCGCCGGTGTCGAGGTAGCGGTAGCCGAGGGCCGCCGCCACGGCCTTCGCCGTCGTGCTTTTTCCGGAGCCGGCCGGGCCGTCGATGGCGATGATCACGCGCAGGGGGCGCCGGGAGCTAGAACCGGCCGCGCTCCCCAAACGAGGCGCGGCGCCGGAGGGTTGCCCCGGCGCCGCGCTTCCGCACATGTCGCCGCTCAGTTGCCCACCTGCTTGCTCACCACCGTGATCGCCTCGGGGTAGCGGATCACGCCGAGGGGCGTGTTGATGGACGGGCGGGCGCGCAGCTTCACGCGCGTGGACATGCCGTCCTGCCCGGCGATGGCAAGGGCGAGGTTGATGAGTTCGCGCGAGTTGGAGCCGAAGAGCTGGTACAGGTCGAGGTCCATCCGGATCGGAATGGTGCTGCGGGCGCCGGGGGCGATGAGCACTTCCTCGTTGAAGGCGCCGGAGACGGTTTCCTTGTCGTCGAGCAGGAGCGTCCAGTCGAAGGCGACGAGGCGCGCGGCGGCGTTGGCCTGCCCGTTCGGGTTGTCGGCGCCGACGTTGAGCGTGAACGAGAGCGGCATCTGGCGCGTGGCCACGGCCGCGCCGATGCGCGCAATGTCGAGCGGGTTGAGGTCGGTGTAGTTGCGGTAGCGGTCCACGTTGACCCCGGCCAGGCGCACGTTCGTGGCCGAATCGAGGTCGAACTTGACCTGGCGCAGGTTGGCGATCTGCTGGAGCGTGGAGCAGCCCAGGGGCACCAGCGCGAGCGCCAGCAGGGGCAGAAATCGAAGCGAGCGGGTCATGGAGGTCGGGTTGGGGAGTGGGGACGGGGCCATAGATGCCAAAGGCCGTGCCGGGCGGGTATTTTAGGGGCATGATGCCGCCCCGTGCCCTCCGAAAGCTGCTGACGCCGGAAATTGCGCGTCCGTCACCCGCCGCCCTCGCCGCCCTGCCGCGACACCCGGTGACCGCGATCCTGGACAACATCCGCTCGGCCCACAACGTCGGCGCGATGCTGCGCACCGCCGACGCGGCCCGCCTGGAGGCGCTCGTGCTCTGCGGCTACACCCCCACGCCGGAGCACGCGGGCGTCCACAAGACGGCCCTCGGGGCGGAAGACACGGTGCCCTGGTCGCACGCCTCCGATCCGCTCGACGCCATCGCCGCGCTCCGCGCGCGGGGCTACACGATTGCCGTGCTGGAACACACGACGGCCCCGCAGGCGGTAGACGGCCTGCCGCTGGCGGCCTTTCCGCTCGCGCTCGTGGTGGGCAACGAGGTCACCGGCGTCTCCGATGCCGTCGTGGCGGCGGCGGATCTGGCGCTCGAACTGCCGCAGTTCGGCGCCAAGCACTCGCTCAACGTCTCCGTCGCCTTCGGCATCGCCGCCTACGACCTCGTCCGCCACGTCCGCCGCCTCCAGGGTGCGGACGGAGCACCTCGGGAACCCGCGCCGTTCAACCCTGCCCTCTTGCCCGCTGCGCCGTGACCCTCGACACGCTCCTCGCCGACGTTGCCCCCACCTCCACCGAGACGTGGCAGGCCGCGCTCGTGGCCGAACTCAAGGGCGGCGACCCGGCGCGCCTGCGCTGGCAGGCTGCCGAGGGGACTCGCGCTGCCGCCGTTCGTGCGCGCGGAAGACCTGGCGGCCGACGCGCCCCTTCTGCGCCGCCTCGCCGCGCTCACGCCCAGCGCTCCCCCGGCGCTCGTCTCGTGGCGCCCGGCCCTCGAAACGGCCACGGCGGTGGACGAGCGCTGCTACAGCGAGGCCGGCGCCGCGCCGCTCGACGCGCTCGTGTTCACGCTGCAGGACCAAGCTGCACGCCTCGCGGCGGGCGAGCAGGCGAACGCCCTCACCGTGGGCGTGGGCCCCTCGGTGCTGCTCGAAGCGGCGCGGCTGCGGGCGCTGCGCCTCCTCGCCGGGCGCCTTCGGACGGCCTACGGGCAGGCGCCGGAGGTACAGCTGCACGCCGTCACGTCGCGCTTCACGATGACGCGCGCGGCGACGCACACGAACCTGCTCCGCCACACACTCGGCGCCTTTGCGGCCTTTCTCGGCAGCGCGGACGCGCTCACGATCCGCCCGCACACGCTGCTGACGGCCCCCGACGACCCGCACGCCGGGGCGGTGGCCGACAACATCTACCACCTGCTCATCCACGAAGGCCACCTGACGCGTCCCATCGCCGCCGGCGCCTACACGCTCGACCGCCTCACCGCCGAGATCGCGCGGACGGTCTGGCGCCGCTTCCAGGCCGCCCCCACGCCCGATTCGGCCGCACCGCGCCACGCACATCGCCACCGCCCTCGCCCGCACCGATGACGCCGTGACGTCCGGCACGCTGCGCCTCGTGGGCACGAACGTCTTCGCCGACCCGTCGGATCTGCTCGGAGAAGAGGCTCCTCGCCCTCGGCAACCTGCCCCAGCGCCGCGCGGCCGAGCCCATCGAGGCGTTCCGCGATCGCCGTTGCCGCGGCGGGTCCCGCCCCCGAGGTGGTGCTGCTGCGCTTTGGCGACCCGGCGATGTCCACGGCGCGGGCCACGTTCGCGCGCGGCCTGCTGGCCGTGGCCGGCCTCGGGGCCCGCGAGATCCTCGATCCCGCCGACGCCCACGGGGCCGCGCTCGTGGTGCTCTGCTCGTCCGATGACGGCTACGCGGAGGAAGGCGCGGCTGTGGCCCGCCGCCCTGCCCTCCGGCGCCGTCCGTGTGCTCGCGGGCCGCCGGCCGCCCTCACCGATGCCCTGCGCGCGGCCGGCGTGTCAGCTGCCGTCCACGCCCGGATGCCGCTGCTGGACGCCGTGCAGGCGCTGGTCCGGGCGGCGGGGGTGGGGGCTTGAACTTTTTCGGGCACGGCGCGCCGTGCCCCTACCGATATGATGCCTGACTTTGCGTCGCTCGAACTGCTGGATGATCTGCCGGAGGCGGACCTGCCCGCACGGCTGCCCCACGAGGGCTTCGCGGCGGGCGTGCCGCCGTATCTGCGCGGGCCGTACGCGTCCATGTACACCGTGCGGCCGTGGACGGTGCGGCAGTATGCCGGCTTCTCGACCGCCGAGGCGTCGAACGCCTTTTACCGGCGCAACCTCGCCGCCGGGCAGAAGGGCCTCTCTGTCGCCTTCGACCTCGCCACGCACCGGGGCTACGACGCCGACCACCCGCGCGTGAGCGGCGACGTGGGCATGGCGGGCGTCTCGATCTCGTCGGTGGAGGACATGAAGGTGCTCTTCGACGGCATTCCGCTCGGCGAGATGTCCGTCTCGATGACGATGAACGGGGCCGTGCTGCCCATCCTCGCCTTCTACCTCGTCGCGGCCGAGGAGCAGGGCGTGCCGTTCGAAAAGCTTCAGGGGACGATCCAGAACGACATCCTGAAGGAGTTCATGGTGCGGAACACCTTCATCTACCCGCCCGCGGCCTCCATGCGCATCGTGGGCGACATCTTCGCCTTTGCCGCGCAGCACCTGCCGAAGTTCAACCCGATCTCGATCTCCGGCTACCACATGCAGGAAGCCGGCGCGACCGCCGAGATCGAACTGGCCTACACGCTCGCCGATGGCCTCGAATACCTCCGCGCGGGCCTGCAGCGCCGGGCTGACGGTCGACCAGTTTGCCCCGCGCCTGTCGTTCTTCTGGGCCATTGGGATGGACGCCGTCTCGGAGGTCGCCAAGATGCGCGCGGCGCGGCTGCTGTGGGACCGCATCGTGGCGGGCTTCGGGCCGCAGAACCCGAAGTCGCGCGCGCTGCGGACGCACTGCCAGACGAGCGGCTGGAGCCTGACGGCGCAGAGCCCCTGGAACAACGTGGCCCGGACCGCCACCGAGGCCCTCGCGGCGGCGCTCGGCGGCACGCAGAGCCTCCACACGAACGCCCTCGACGAGGCCATCGCCCTCCCCACCGACTTTACCGCCCGCATCGCCCGCGACACGCAGCTGCTGCTCCAGGCCGAATCCGGCGTGACGCGGCAGGTGGACCCGCTCGGCGGCTCGCACGAGGTGGAGTGGCGCACGCGCGACCTCGCCGAGGCCGCGTGGCTGCTCATCGAAGAGGTAGAAGCGCTCGGGGGCATGACGAAAGCCCTGGAATCCGGCCTGCCCAAGCAGCGCATCGAGGAGGCCGCCGCCCGCCGCCAGGCCCGGATCGACACGGGGCAGGACGTGATCGTGGGCGTGAACCGCTTTCAATCGGAGGGCGAGGCGCCGCTCGACATCCTCGCGATCGACAACCAGGCCGTGCGCGCCCATCAGGTGGAGCGCCTGGCACGCCTGCGCGCCGGGCGAAACGACGCGGCGGTTCAGGTAACACTCGAAGCCCTCGAAGCCGCCGCCCGCGCCGACGCCGGCGCCGACACGCCGCAACCTGCTCGCCGCCGCGCTCGAGGCGGCCCGCGCGCGGGCCACGCTCGGCGAGATCTCCGACGCCCTCGAACGCGCGTGGGGCCGCTACCAGCCCACCACGCGCCTCTCGACGGGCATCTACGCCCAGAGTGCGGCCCAGGACGCGCGCTTCGGCCAGGCCCAGCACCTCGCCGACCAGTTCGCCGAACTTGAAGGGCGGCGCCCGCGCATCCTCATCGCCAAGCTCGGGCAGGACGGCCACGACCGGGGCGCCAAGGTCATCGCCACCGCCTTTGCCGACGTCGGCTTCGACGTGGATGTGGGGCCGCTCTTCTCGACGCCGGAGGAAGCGGCCCAGATGGCCGTCGACAACGACGTCCATTTTCTCGGCATCTCCAGCCTCGCCGGCGCCCACCGCACGCTCGTCCCGGAGACCGTGGAGGCCCTCCGGGCGCGCGGGCGCGGCGACATCGTGGTGGTGGCCGGGGGCGTGATCCCCGAGCAGGACCGGGCGGCCCTGCACGCGGCGGGCGTGACCGCCGTGTTCGGGCCGGGCACGGTCATCGCCGAGGCCGCCGTGGACCTGCTCACGCCGTTCCTCGGGGACGCCGCGCGTTCGTGACGCCGCCGGGTGGTCCGTCCCTGCCCCGTCCCCGCCGCCATGCCCCCGCTCCCGGATCCCAACGCCCTCGCCGAGGCGGTACAGGCAGGTGACCGTGCGGCGCTCGCCCGCGCCATCACGCTCGCGCGAGAGCCGGCGCCCGGAGCACCAGGCGCTGGCCGAGGCCCTGCTCGCCGCCCTGCCCGCCGCCGCACGGGCCGAGCCTGCGCATCGGCATCACCGGCGCGCCGGGCGCGGGCAAGTCCACCCTGCTCGACGCGCTCGGGATGCACCTGATCGCGGGCGGGGCGAAGGTGGCGGTGCTCGCCGTCGACCCGTCGAGCACGCGCACGCACGGCTCGATCCTGGGCGACAAGACGCGCATGGAGCGCCTGGCCGTCCACCCCGACGCCTATGTGCGCCCCTCGCCCTCGCGCGGCACGCTCGGCGGCGTGGCGAGGGGACGCACGCGGCGGTGCTGCTGTGCGAGGCGGCGGGCTTCACGCAGGTGTTCGTGGAGACGGTGGGCGTGGGCCAGAGCGAGACCGCCGTGCGCGGCCTCACCGACCTGTTCGTGCTGCTCGTGCTCGCGCAGGGCGGCGACGACCTGCAGGGCATCAAGCGCGGCGTGATGGAGATGGCCGACCTCGTGGTGGTCCACAAGGCCGACCTCGACGCCGGGCGCCACGCGCGAGGCCCTGCGCCGCTACCGGAGCGCGCTCCACCTGCTGCCACCTGCCGAGAACGGCCTCACGCCCGCCGTGCAGGCGGTGTCGGCGCAGACGGGCGCGGGCGTGGCCGAGCTCGCCGAAACGCTCGACGGGCCCGCCACGACCCTCCACGCGTCCGGCGGCCTTCGAGGCGCAACGGCGGCGGCAGCGCGCCACGCAGTTCCACGAGGTGCTGCGGGCGCTCCTCGACGCGCGTTTCGCGCCGCCGCGCCCGTGCAGGCCGCCCTGCCCGCCCTCGAAGCCGACGTGACGGCCGGACGCCGGACGCCCGCCGCCGCCGCCCGGCCCTCGTCGACCGGTTTGACGCCGCCCCCGGCGCCCTTCCATCGCCGAAATTTGCCACGTCCGACGGCAACGACCCACCGCCGGGCCGCGTGTAAGCCCGCCTACCCATCCGTGACCGCTGTGGAGCCGACCGCGCCGAGCAACTTCCTGCAGGACCTCATCGCCGCCGACCTGGCCTCGGGCAAAACGGGCGGGCGCGTGGCGCTGCGCTTTCCGCCCGAGCCCAACGGCTTCCCGCACCTCGGGCACGCCAAGAGCATCTGCCTCAACTTCGGCCTCGCGCAGCAGTTTGGCGGCACCTGCAACCTCCGCTACGACGACACGAACCCGGAGACCGAAGAGCAGCAGTACGTCGACGCCCTCGCCGACGCCGTGCGGTGGCTCGGCTTCGCGCCCGCCGCCATCGTCCACGCCTCCGATTACTTCGAGCAGCTCTACGCTGGGCGCTCGTGCTCATCGACAAGGGCCTCGCCTACGTGGACAGCCAGACCGAGGAGCAGATCCGCGCGCACCGGGGCACCGTGACCGAACCCGGCACGCCGAGCCCGTTCCGCGACCGCACGCCGCAGGAGAACCGCGCGCTGTTCGAACGGATGAAGGCGGGCGAGCTGCCCGACGGCGCCGCGCGTGCTGCGCGCGAAGATCAGCATGGCGGACCCCAACATGAAGCTGCGCGACCCGATCCTCTACCGGATCCGCCGCGACGCCCTCCACTACCGCCGCGGCGCGGCGTGGAAGATCTTCCCGCTCTACGACTGGGCGCACGGCCAGAGCGACGCCATCGAAGGCATCACGCACAGCCTCTGCACGCTCGAATTCGACGTCAACCGCCCGCTCTACAACTGGCTGCTCGAGCGCCATCGGCATCGACGAGCCGCGCCCGCACCAGTACGAGTTTGCGCGCTTCAACCTCGACTACACGGTGATGAGCAAGCGCAAGCTGCTCGCGCTCGTGAATGAGGGCCACGTGGCCGGCTGGGACGACCCGCGCCTGCCCACGCTCGCCGCGCAGCGCCGCCGGGGCGTGCGTCCGGAGGCCATCCGCACGTTCGCCGAAAAGACGGGCGTGAGCAAGGTGGACGGCCGCATCGACCTCGCGCTCTACGAGCACAGCGTTCGCGACGACCTCAACGGGATCGCCCCGCGCGTGCTCGCCGTGACGCGCCCGCTCAAGCTCGTGCTCACGAACGTGCCCGATGGCGCTGAGGAGTGGATCGAGGCGCCGCTTTGGCCCCACGACGTGACGCCCCCCGAGGGCGCGCGCGCCACGCGCCGCCTGCCGTTTGGCCGGGAGGTGTGGGTCGAAGCCGACGACTTCATGGCCACCCCGGTGAAGGGCTGGCACCGCCTCGCGCCGGGCGCCGAGGTGCGCCTGCGCCACGCCTACGTGGTCCGCTGCACCGAAGCGGTGACGGGCGCCGATGGGCAGGTGGCCGAACTGCGCGGCGAGATCGTCCCGGACACGCGCGCCGGGCAAGCCAACGACGGCTACCGGACCAAGGGCGTGATCCACTGGGTAGGCGCCGCGCACGCCGTGCCCGCCCGCTTCCGCCTCTACGACCGCCTCTTCACCGAGGCCGCCCCGGACGCGCTCGACGACTTCCGCGACGCCCTGAACCGGCACTCGCTCACCGAAACAGACGGCTTCGTGGAGCCCTACGCCGCCACCCTCCCCGCCGACACGCGCGTGCAGTGCGAGCGGCTCGGCTTCTTCTGGCCCGACCCGGTGGACAGCCGCCCCGATGCACTCGTGTACAACCGCATCGTCGGCCTGCGCGACTCGTGGGCCAAGCAGCAGGCGGTTGCGCCGCCCACCCGCGTGGCGCCGGTCGCACCGACGCCCCCCGCCGCTACCGACGGGCCCGCCCGGCCCCGCGACCCCGCCGAGGGCCTGCACGGGCAGGCGCGCGCGTGGTTCGACGCGCTCTCCGAGGAAGGCGTGGGTGCCGAGGAGGCCGCCGTGCTGGCGCAGGACGATACGCTCCGCGCGCTCTACGAGGAGATCGTGGCGGTCCATGCCAACGAGCGTCTGGCGGGATCCTTTGTCGTGAGCGACCTGCGCCGCGCCCTTGCCGGGCACAGCCTCGCCGAAACGCCCGCCACGCCCCGGCAGATGGGCCTGCTGCTCCGCCTCGTAGACCAGGGCGCCGTCACCCGCACCGCCGCGCGCGACGTGCTCACTGAACTTATCGCCCACGGCGGCGAGACGCAGAGCATCGTCCACCGCCTCGGCCTGGCCGCCATCACCGACGACGCGGCCCTCCTGCCCCACGTAGACAGCGTACTGGCGGCCTTCTCCGGACAAGGTGGCAGAGTACCGCGCGGGCAAGACCGGCTTGCTCGGCTTCTTTACCGGCGAGGCGATGCGCCGCGCGGGCAAGGGCGCCGATCCGAAGGCGGTGCAGAAGCTGCTGCGCGAGCGGCTGGCCCCTTGAAATGGTCAATGGTCAACAGTCAATGATCAATGATCAGTGAGATGCCAAAGCCCACGACCTCTGACTCTGATTTCTGGTTCTTCCGTTGATCATTGACTGTTGGCCATTGACCATTGACCATTCGTTTTCCCCATGAAGCCCCTCGCTGCCCGCACCGCTGGTCTCCGCCAGAGCGACATCCGCGCCGTCACCCTCGCCGTCAACCGCGTGGGCGGGATCAACCTCGGGCAGGGCATCTGCGACCTTGCCACGCCGGACCCGGTGAAGCGCGGCGCCGTGGCCGCCGTCGAGGCCAACCAGTCCATCTACACGGCCTACAACGGCATCGCCCCGCTGCGGGCCGCGATTGCCGAGCAGGCCCGCGCGTTCAACCGCCTGCCCCTCGAAAGCCCGGACGAGGTGATGGTGTCGGTGGGGAGCACGGGGGCGTTTGTGGCCGCCGCGCTCACCCTCTGCGATCCGGGCGACGAGGTGATCCTCTTCGAGCCCTTCTACGGCTACCACAGCGGCCTGCTCAACCTGCTCGGCGTGCGGCCCGTGTTCGTGCCGCTCAGCCAGCCCGGCTGGGGCGTCGACTTCGAGGCGCTGGAGGCCGCCATCACGCCCCGCACGAAGGCCATCCTCGTCTGCACGCCCGCCAACCCGTGCGGCAAGGTGTGGACGGTGGACGAACTGACGCGCCTGCTCGGCCTGCTGGAAGCGCACGACCTGTGGGCGATCACCGACGAGATCTACGAGCACATGGTCTACGACGGGCGCGTCCACGTCTCCCTCGGGAGCCTGCCCGGCGCCTATCCGCGCACGATCACGCTCTCGGGCTATTCCAAGACGCTCAACATGACCGGCTGGCGCCTGGGCTACGCCATCGCCGCGCCGCCGGTGATCGAGCAGATGGGCCTCATCTCCGACCTCGTCTACATCTGCGCGCCGGCGCCGCTGCAGTACGGCGTCGCCGCCGCGCTCCCCCTCGGCGACGACTACTACACCGACCTCCACGAGGACTACGTGACGCGCCGCACGCTCATGGGCGAGACGTTGGAGGCGTGCGGCTTCTCGGCGGCCTACCCGGAGGGCGCCTACTACAGCTTCGCCTCCTTTGCGGGCATCGCCGGCACGCGCCCCGGCTTCGACGACGACCGGATGGCCTGCGATACGCTGATCCAGCAGGCCGGGGTGGCCACGGTGCCCGGCAGCGCCTTCTTCAGCGACCCCGCGCGGGGCCGCCACTACCTCCGCTTCTGCTTCGCCAAAGACCTCCCCGTGCTCGAAGACGCGTGCGCCCGCCTCCGCCGCACCTTCGGCGCCTGACACCCTCCGCCGCACGTTGGGCGCCGCCCCCCACGCGCATCTACCACGCCCGTACCCCCGTAGGGGCGAAGCCTCCGCTGTGAGGCCACGCGCGAACGCCCTGCCGCCGCCTCCCGCAACGCCGCCGTCCGATGCCCCGCCGCGAGGCTTCGCCCGCAACCGGGCGTGGGTTCGTCTGCAACCGTCCGGGCGTTTCCGGGCGAAGCCTCGGGGCAGCACGGCGCCCCGCGCCGGTGCCAGGGGCGCAGGCAGACGCAACCGCGCAGCTTGACAGCGGAGGCTTCGCCCCTACGTCCCCACCGCCCGCGCGCCCCGCACCGCCCCGGCCGGTTCAATTCACCCCAGCACCTCCGCGGCCGTGCGCAGGCGGCGCACGCACGTCTCCTGCCCGAGCCGTTCCATCGTCTCGAACAGCCCCGCACCCTCCATGCGGCCCGTCACCGCGAGGCGCGTGGGGTGGATGAGGGCCCCGGCGCCCACATTGGCCTGCTCGGCGATGGACCGCAGCGCCCCCTCAGCCGAGCCCGCGCCGAAGCCGCCGAGGGCGGCGAGGCGGTCGGCGTAGGCGCGCACGAGCGCGGCGGAGGTGTCCTTCCAGCGCTTGTTCACGCCCTGCGGGTCGTAGGCCTTCGGGTCCTCGAAGAAGTAGTCGAGCAGGGCGAGATCGCGCGCAAAGTGCAGGCGCTCCTGCATGAGCGCGGCCACGCCCTGGAGGGTGCCTTCGTCCACCGGGCCGTAGCGCGCCTCCACCACGTGCCGCACCTCGGCGGCCAGGCTGGCCGGCGTGCGCTGGCGGACGTACTGGCCGTTGAACCACGCGAGCTTGTCGAGGTCGAACTTGGTGCCGCTCTGCCCGATGCGGTCCACCGAGAAGGCCTGCGTGAGCGCGTCGAGCGGCATCACCTCCTGGTCGTCGCCGGGATTCCAGCCGAGGAGGGCGAGAAAGTTGACGAGCGCCGCCGGCTCGTAGCCGGCCGCTCGGTAGTCGCGCACGTTGATGGGGATGCCCATCTTCTCGGCGTTGCGCTTCGAGAGCTTGCCGCCCGTCGGGCTCAGGATGAGCGGCAGGTGCGCAAAGCGCGGCGGGGTGAAGCCGAGGGCGCGGTAGAGCAGCACGTGCTTGGGCGTCGAGGGCAGCCACTCCTCGCCCCGGATCACGTCCGTGATCTGCATGGCGTGGTCGTCCACCACGTTGGCGAGGTGGTACGTCGGCAGCCCGTCGGACTTGAGGAGCACCTGGTCGTCGATCGTCTCGGTGGCAAACGACACCTCCCCGCGCACTTCGTCGCGAAAGGTCACCGCCGCGCCCGGCTGCACGCAGAGCCGCACCACGTGCGGCGTGCCCGCGTCGAGCAGGCGCTGCACGTCGGCGGCGGGCAGCGAGAGGCTGTTGCGCATCGCGCCGCGCGTGGCGACGTTGTAGGCCGGCGTGGGGTTCTCGGGCGTGGCGAGGCGCTGCCGCATGGCCTCGATCTCCTCCGGCGTGTCGAAGGCGAGGTAGGCGTCGCCCTGCGGCGAGCAGCTGGTCGGCGGCGGCGCGGTAGAGGGCCGAGCGCTCCGACTGCCGGTAGGGCGCATGCGGCCCGCCGACCTCGGGGCCTTCGTCCCACGCGAGCCCTGCCCAGCGGAGGCTCTCCGCGATGTCCGCCTCGGCCTCGGCCACAAAGCGCTCCTGGTCCGTGTCTTCGATGCGCAGCAGGAACGCGCCGCCCGTTTTCCGGGCGAGGAGGAAGTTGTAGAGCGCCGTCCGCAGCCCGCCGATGTGGAGCAGGCCGGTGGGCGACGGGGCAAAGCGCACGCGCACAGGCGCGGCATCGGGCAGGTCAGGCATGGCAGGGCAGGATGCGGCAAGATCGCGGGGAGTGGGCAGTGCATCCAAGGCGGGACGGGTGAGAAGGGGGCGAATAGCGCACGCGCGGCCCCACCACGTCCAAGCGCGTGCGAAAACCCACGCGGTTCGCACAGACCGGCCAACGTGGCACGCTAACTTGCAAGGTGACTCGTTTGCCGGTTCATCGAATCTCTCCCCGCTTGTCGTGACGCTTCGCGCCGTATCGCTCTGCCTGCTTCCCCTCGCCGCCCTCGTCGCCGCCGCCTGCAGCAGCTCTCGTCCCGCCACCACCGCCCCGGCCGCGCCGATGTCCGGCTCGCCCGTGGTGGCCGAATTCAGCGGCCAGCGCCTGACGCTCGCCAACTTTGAGGACCGCTACAGCCGCGCCGTCGGTGGGCGCGCCGCGGCCGCCGACGACTCCCTGCCGGCGCTGCAGGACTTTCTGACGCGCTACGTCGACTTCCGCCTCAAGGTGGCCGAGGCCGAGCGCATCGGGCTCGACCGCGCCGCCTCGGTGCAGGCGGAGATTGCCGACTACCGCCGCAACCTCTCGCGTCCCTACCTGCTCGAACAGGAGGTGCTCGAACCCGTCGTGCGCCGCCTCTACGCGCGCCAGGGCATGGTGGTCGATGCCTCCCACATCCTGATCGCGACCCAGCCCGGCGCCTCCCCCGCCGACACGCTCGCCGCCTACCGCAAGATCGTGGCCATCGGCGACTCGGTACGCTCCGGCGCCGTGACGTTCGAGGACGCCGCGCGCCACAACTCCGAGGACCCGTCCGCCCGCACGCAGGGCCAGGGCGGCGGCGGGCGGCTCGGCTACTTCACCGCCGGCATGATGGTCGATCCCTTTGAGGACGCCGGCTACTCGGCCCCGATCGGCCAGGTGTCGTCCATCGTGCGGACCAACTTCGGCTACCACATCCTCTACGTACACGACCGGCGCACGCCTCCGCAGGACCGCCGCCTCGCGCACATCATGGTCGTGCCCGAGGCCGGCACCGACGCCGCGATGGCCGCCGCCCGCGCCGAAGCGCAGGCCGTGCTGGACAGCCTCACGCGCGGGCGTGCCGTTCGAGGACCTCGCCACGCGCCACAGCGACGACCCCGGCAGCGCCCAGCGCGGCGGCGAACTCGGCTGGCTCACGTTCACCACGCCCGTCGTGGAGCCCTTCAAGACCACGGCCTTCGCCATCCCCGAGGTGGGCGGCGTTTCGGACGTGGTCCAGACGACGTACGGCCTCCACATCCTCAAGTACCTCGAAACGCGCACCCGCCCGTCGTTCGAGCAGGCCTACCCGGAGCTCAAGAGCATGGCCTCGCGCATGGACCGCGCCCGCGTGCTCCAGGACAGCGTGGCCGACCGCGCCCTGACCACGCTCCGCGCCGACCTGCGCACGGACGCCCTCGCGTCCGTGTTCGCCACCGTCGCGCCGGACAGCATCGCCCAGCGGCTCGTCACCGGCACCTTCCCCGCCGCCGACCGCGCCCGCGTCGTGCTCGCCCTCGGCGACTCGTCGTACACGCTCGGCGACCTGAGCACCTTTGCCGCCACGCAGCGCCTCGACCTGACGGGCGACGCCCGCGCCCAGGCCACCGCCGCGTTGCGCCCGTTTGCCCGCGAAAAGGCCCTCGACGCGCAGGCCGCCACGCTCGAATCGCGCGACGCCGAGTTCGCCACCACGATGCGCGACTTCCGCGACGGCATCGTGCTCTTCAAGCTCATGGAGGACTCGGTCTGGAACGCCGCCAAGACCGACACCGTGGGCCTGCGCCGCCTCTACGCCCAGCGCCGCGACACCCTGCTCTACCCGCAGCGCTTCCGGCTCCTCACGTTCGAGAGCACGTCCGATTCCCTACTCAACAGCATCGCCCGGCAGCTCCAGACCGGCACCTCCCTCGCCACACTCGCGCAGCGCTACCGCGACGTCGGCACGACGGGCGTGAACGTGGACACCGTGCTCACCGCCGGCGCCACGCGCACCGTGCTCGACCGCGCCCTCGGCCTGGCCCGCTACTCGGCGGTGGGACCGTTCCCGTACCGCGGCATCTCGCAGGTGCTCGTCGTGAACGACGGCGACGAGCAGCCGCGCTACAAGACCTTCGAGGAGGCGCGCCCGGAACTGGAAACGGCCTATCAGACGATCCTGGAAGACCGGCTCCTGGCCCGCCTGCGCGCCGGGGCCCGCGTGCGCCTGTACCCGGAGCGCCTCACCGGCGCCTACGGCGGCGCCGCGATGGGCGGGCAATAAGGCCCCCGGCACTCCCGTTCGCTTGGCACGCCCGCCGCTGCGGCGGGCGCCCTGCACTGCTCCTCCTTTTCAGCGCCTGTGCGCGCTCGTGTTATGCTTCGTCGGTTGCTTTTGCTGGCCGTGCTCCTCGTGCCTGCCCTTGCGCAGGCCCAGGAAGGCCAGGTGCTGGATGAGATCGCCGCCGTCGTCGGCACCCGCATCGTGCTGCGCTCGGAAGTGGAGGCCTACGCGTCCCAGTCGGTGGCGCGCGGCGCCGCTGCCGACGAAGCGCGCCGCAATGCCCTGCGCGACCTCGTCGACCAGGCCGTGATGGCGACCGTCGCCGAGCGCGACACCACGATCCAGATCACGCCCGAGCAGGTGCAGCAGGCGCTCGACCAGCGCCTGCAGGGCGTGCTCCGGCAGCTCGGCTCCGAGGAGCGCGTGCAGCAGGTGTACGGCAAGAGCCTCACCCAGCTCAAGGAAGACCTGCGCAACACCTTCCGCGACCAGCTGCTCGCCCGAGACCTCCAGCAGAAGCAGTTCCGCGGCCTCCGCATCACCCCCTCGGAGGTGTCCGACTGGTTCCGCGGCCTGCCGTCCGATTCGCTTCCCGAGATCCCCGCCACCGTGCGCGTGTCGCACATCGCCCGCTTTCCCGGCGCCCCGCAGGCGGCGGTGAACGAGGCCCGCGCCGTCGTGTCCAGCATCCGCGACTCGATCCTCGCCGGACGCGGGACGTTCGAGGACCTCGCCCGGCAGTTTTCCGAAGACCCCGGCAGCGCCGACCAGGGCGGCCGCATCGCCAACATCCGCCTGGGCGACCTCGTGCCCGAGTTCGCCGCCGTGGCGGCCCGGCAGCCGCTCGGCGAGATCTCGGCGCCCTTCCAGACCACCTTCGGCTACCACATCCTGCGCGTCAACGAGCGGCGCGGCGACGTGGTGGACTTCTCGCACGTGCTCATCCGGGTAGACGCCTCGCGCGCCGATCCGGCCCCGGCCAACGCCTTTCTCGCCTCCATCCGCGACTCGCTCGTCACCTACCGCCTGCCCTTCGAGTTGATGGCCAAGCGCCACTCCGAAGACCCCGCCTCCTCGCAGGTGGGCGGGCGCGTGTTCGACCTGCAGTCGCGCGAGCGCGACCTCGTGGCCGACGCCCTCGGCGCCCTCTGGCACGCCACGATTGACACGCTGCAGGTCGGGCAGGTGTCGGCGCCCGCGCCGTTCGAGTCGCTCGACGGGCGCAAGGGCGTCCACATCGTCCTGCTGCAAGCGCGCACGCCGGCGCACCGCGTGAACCTCGAAACCGACTATTCGCGCATCGAGGGGATCGCCCTGCAGGACAAGCAGGACCGGGCCATGCGCGGCTGGCTCGACACGCTTCGGCGGCAGGTGTTCATCGAATACCGCGGCCGCGCCCGCACGGACATGGCCGGCTGACGGGGCCGGAGGTCCTCGCTGCGCCCTGCGCGCGGGACCGTCTGCACCGGGCCTTCGTTAGCTTCTGTCCGTTCACGCCACTCTGCCGCCCTGCATGCCGCCTCGCCCTGACGCGCCCGAAACCCTCGACGTTCTCCGCGACACCTTCGGGAAGCTCCGCGCCGAGGTCGGGCAGGTGATCGTCGGGCAGGACGAGATCGTGCGCCTGATGATGGCGACGCTGCTCGCGCGCGGCCACGCGCTGCTCGTGGGCGTGCCCGGCCTCGCCAAGACGCTCCTCGTGCGCACGCTCGCCCAGGCGCTCGACCTGTCGTTCTCCCGCATCCAGTTCACGCCCGACCTGATGCCGTCCGACATCACCGGCACCGAGGTGATCGAGGAGGACCACGCCACCGGCAAGCGGGCGTTCGTGTTCATGCGCGGGCCGGTGTTCGCCAACATCGTCCTCGCCGACGAGATCAACCGCACGCCGCCGAAAACGCAGGCCGCGCTCCTCGAAGCGATGCAGGAGCACCGCGTGACCGCCGGCCGCGAGACGTTCGAGCTGCCCCCGCCGTTCTTCGTGCTCGCCACGCAGAACCCGATCGAGCAGGAGGGCACCTACCCGCTCCCCGAGGCCCAGCTCGACCGCTTCATGCTGAGCCTGTTTCTCGACTACCCGAGCCTCGAAGAAGAGCTCGCCATCGTCCGCACCACGACCACGCGCGAGGACCAGACCGTGCGCCCCGTCCTCTCCGCCGAGGACCTCGCCGCCTTCCAGGCGTTCGTGCGCAACCTGCCCGTGGCCGAGGCGGTCGTGCAGTATGCGGTGAAGCTGGCCCGCGCCACGCGCCCCGGCCCGGACGCCTCCGAGATGGTGCGACAGTACCTGTCCTACGGCGCCGGCCCGCGCGCAAGCCAGTACCTCGTGCTCGGGGCCAAGGCCCTCGCCGCGCTCGACGGACGCCTGACGCCCCTGGCCGAGGACGTGCGCCGCGTGGCCGTGCCAGTCCTGCGCCACCGCATCGTGACGAGCTTCAACGCCGACGCCGATGGCGTGGTCGCCACCGACGTGGTGAACCGCCTGCTCGCCGAACTCAAGCCCTGACGCGCCACACGCGCCGCAGGGGGTCGTACGTTTGGGCGTTGAGCACCTCCGTTCCATGCACCGACTGCTTCCGCTTGTCCTGCTCGCCGGCCTGAGTGGCTGCCTCGCGCCCGGCATCCCCCTCCCCACCGACACCCGCGCCCCGGCCCCCGCCGAAGCGTCCAGCGGACTCGATGTAGACGCACTCGCGCGCCAGACGTTCGAGCGCGTCAACCGGGAGCGCGTGGCCCAAGGCATCCGGCCCCTCGTGTGGAGCGACACGCTCGCGCAGATTGCCGCCGGGCATAGCGCCGATATGGCGCGGCGCAACTTCTTCGCGCACCAGAACCCCGATGGCCTGAGCGTGAACGACCGCGCCGCGCGCCTCCAGTCCACCTGCCAGATCCGCGAAGGCCCGGCGACGTGGACGGGCTTCGCCGAAAACCTCGCCTACGAGGGCGACTACAGCACCGCCGAGATCACGACCGATGCCGCCGGGCGCCGCTCGACGCGCTACCACTGGCGCACCGAGGCCGAACTCGCCGCCGCCGCCACGACGGGCTGGATGAACAGCCCCGGCCACCGGGCCAACATCCTCCAGCGCCGCAGCCGCCGCGCCGGCATGGGCGTCGTGCGCGCCGACGACCACAAAGTCTACTTCACGCAGGTATTCTGCTGACCGATTGCGGGAGCCGACCGAAAGGGACGCCCCTGGCCGCGCGCTGAGCAAGCCAGGAGCGGTTACGCCGTTGCGAGCGTGCCTGTGAGCACGCGGATCGTGGCGGCAACGGCCGTCATCAGATCGGGCAGTACGCCGCCGCTCCGGACGACGCGCAGGGCTTCCATCGCGATGAGCGCTTCGTTCAGGTGCAAGAGCGCCGCTTCCCGGTGCGCGCGGCCCACCGCCGGTACAGCTGCGCGGGAGGCCATTTGCAGGGCCAGCAGGGCGTCATGCAGCGGGAGCACGGCCGCGCCCACGGGCAGCGCCCCGGGCACCGGCCGGCACGCAAAGGCCCAGGCTTCGCAGCGGCTGAGCAGCTCCGCAGCGGTGGCCGTAAGCGCATCGGGCTGCCCGCCCAGGTGCGGCGCCAGTTCGGCGAGGGCCTCCTCGGTGCGGGTCCAGCCACGGGCGTGGAGGAAGGCGTCGAGCTGTTTGCGGCGATGCGCGGGAGAATCGGGCGCGCCAGGCACGTTGTCCGCTAGAAACGCGTGGAGATCGCGCAGGAGGCGTTGCCCGCGCGGATCGTCCGCCCCGGCGTCCCAGCAGGCTCCTCCGTCGGCAACAGTCGCGCCGGTTGCCGCAGCGCGTGGGACCGGCCTGAACATGGGGGAAACGTAGCAAGGGAAGTCCGAAAAGGTAGCCTATCCCGGCCCTACGCGCAAGTCCTAATCAGCGCCCCTCGGCGTTAGAGCCGCTCCGCCACCCCGCGCATGATGGCCGTTAGTTTGGGCTCGGCGGCGCCGGCGGCGGCCAGGATCTCGGCAAGTTCGACGGGCGCGAGGCAGTCGGGGAAGCACTCGTCGGTGACCACGGAGACGGCGAGGCATTCCAGGCCCATGTGGCGGGCCACGACCACCTCGGGCACCGTGCTCATGCCTACGACGTCGGCCCCGATCTGGCGGAGGAAGCGGTATTCGGCGCGCGTTTCGAGGTTGGGACCTGTGACGGCCACGTACACCCCTTCGTGCAGGCGGATGCCCGCCTCCAGCGCCACCGTCCGGGCGAGATCGCGCAGGCGCTCGCTGTAGGGCTCGCTCATGTCCGGGAAGCGAGGCCCCCATGCGTCCACGTTGACGCCGATAAGCGGGTTGGCGCCCTGCAGGTTGATGTGGTCGGAGCAGAGCATCAGGTCGCCCCGGCGGTAGAGGGGGTTCATGCCGCCCGCCGCATTCGAGACGAGCAGGGCCTTGACGCCGAGCGCCCCCATCACGCGCACCGGCATCGTGATTTCCTGCGCCGAATAGCCTTCGTAGAGGTGAAAGCGGCCCTGCATGGCCACCACCGCCCGCCCGCCGAGGTGCCCGACGAGCAGGCGCCCGACGTGCGACTCGACCGTCGAAAGCGGAAAGCCGGGGATCTCGTCGTAGGAGATCGCCTCGGCTACGTCGATCTCCTCGGCGAGCCGGCCCAGGCCGGTGCCGAGGATGAGCCCGATCTCCGGCGCGAGGGGGATGCGGGTGCGGAGGTATTCGGCGGCGCGGTGGACGGCTTGGACGTAATCGGACGCAGGCATGAGGACGGGGGTGAGCAGCAAAGACAGGCCCCAGCGCACGAGCGCCGCCGGGGCTGCGTGCAACCAGAGCGAACCGGGGGCAGGTTTCAGGCCAGGCCGTCGAGCAATCGGCGCAGGTGGGCGCTTTCCTCGCTCTGGTCGGCCTCGGCCGCATTGACGGGCGGCACGGAAGGCCCGACGAACGTCTCGATGCGGTAGCGTTCGCGCCGCACCGCCCGCACGTCGAACGGCGCAGCGTGGGGCGCCGGCTCTTCTGGCGCGTCCAGCGGGGTGCCCGGCGCCGCTTCCATCTCCAGCGAATGCACGCTTTCGTACGGCGCAGGCGATGCGGGGGGCGCCGGGTCGTACGCCGGCTCCGGCCACCCCATCGTGGCCTCCGGAGACGCCCAGGACTCTGACACCGGCTCCGGAACAGGCGGCTCGCCGGGCTCCGGCGCGTGGAGATGTGGCGCTACGGGCTCGTCGGTCGGGGGGTCCAGCGGAAAGTAGATGCCGGCGGGCGCCTCAGGCGAGGGATCGTCGGCCGGGGCTGGGGCCGCGCCGAACGGCAGGTTCTGGAAGTAGGCCTCGAACTCGGGGGGAAGGGCCTCGGGGCGCGCCGCCACGGGCTCCGGCACTGGCGTGGGATATCCCTCCTGGGGCGCTGGCACTTCCCAGGCAGCCACAGAGGGCGTCGGAGAATCGAAGACCACATCTGCCGACTCGAATGAGAAGGCGGGCAGATCCGGCGCAGACGACGTATGGGGGGCGGTCGCCCACGGCCGCTGCTGCGATTCAGGCGCCGGCGCTTCGTCCATGAACGGCGCGGGCGCGGCGGGCGGCGGTGTGGCAGGCGGCGGTGTGGCAAGCGGCGGAGCGGGCGGCGGCGCGGGCACAGAGGCCGCCGCAACGTCGGGCGCGCCGGCCACGTCGGCAGGCGCGGAGGTGGGCCGGGGCGCGGGGGCCGCCGCGAGGTCGTGCTCGCCGCCCACGCCGAGCAGGCTGTCGGCGTTGGGCATGAGCTTGATGAAGCCCACCGGGTCCTCGCCGTCGAAGTGGGCGAGGACTTCCATCTCCGACATCAGGAACGCCCGCAGGCGCGCCACCACTTCTTTGCGGCGCACCGCGATGGCCTGCGCCTCCTGGCGCAGGCGGCGGTTTTCGGCCTGTGCGCGCGACTGGATGCGCGTGGCCTCCTCCTCGGCCTCGGCCTGGAGACGTTCGGCCTTCTGGTGCGCCGCCTCCATCACCTGACGGGACGACTCGCGCGTCGTGCGCAGCGCTTCTTCGAGGGCCAATTCGATCCGCTCGTAATGCTGGAGGCGGCCTTCGAGGTCGTGGATGCGCTCGTCACGCATCCGGACGTCCTGCTGCGCCACTTCCACCTCACGGGCCACGAGTTCGAGGTACGCGCCGACCTCATCGGGGTCCAGGCCCCGCAAGCGGCGCGTGAACTCGGTTTTGCGAATGTCGAGCGGGGTCAGAGCCATCGTGTCACGAACAAGAGATACCAAACGAACGCAGAAGATACGCTTAGTGCTGTGACAAGCGGGAAAGACAGGGTTGGCGGCCTGTTCGTCGTTCGTGGTTCGTCGCCAGAGAGGCTGAGTTCTGCCGGGGTCGTCTGACCACGAACGACGAACCACGAACAACCCCGCCCGATGGACCTTGCCACAACGCGCAGGCGCTCCCTCTGTAGGTACGGATCAGCCGCCGTCCTTTGCACGCCCCTGGCGGCCCAGCTCGCCTCAGCGCCCCCCAAAGAGCGCCGTCCCGATACGCACATGGGTCGCCCCTTCTTCGATGGCCACCTCGAAGTCGCCGCTCATCCCCATCGAGAGCATGGGGAGCGGGTGGGCGTCCGTGCGGGCCGCATCGCGCAGCCCTCGCAGCAGGCGAAAGTCGGGGCGGGCGTGCTCGGGATCCTCGGCCGGGCCGGCAATGCCCATCAGCCCCTGCAGGCGCAGGCCGTCGAGCGTGGCGAGGTGCGCGAGGAGCGCCGGGGCGTCGGCGGGGGCGCAGCCGTCTTTGGACGCCTCGCCGGAGATGTTGACCTGCACGAGCACGGACAGCGGCGTGCCCTCCTGCACCGCCCGGCGGGCGAGCGCCTCCGCGAGGCGGACCGAATCGACGCCGTGGACGAGGTCAGCGTCGCGCACAGCGTCGCGGGCTTTATTGGTCTGGACGTGCCCGATGTGGTGCCACGTCACCGGCAACTCCGGCAGGGCCTGGCGCTTGGCGTGCAGTTCCTGCACCCGGTTTTCGCCCAGGTGCATCAGGCCCGCCGCTGCTGCTGCGACGAGGGTTTCCGGGGGATGCGTCTTGGTGACGGCCACGAGCGTCACCTCCTCCGGGGGCCGTCCCACGCGGGCGCACGCGGCGTCCATGCGGGCGCGGAGGGCCGCCGCGCGGGCGGCGATGGCCGCGACGAGGGCAGGGTCGGCGGTCATGCTTGCAGGCGCTGTACGAGCACGGAGGCCTTGCGGACGTAGCTCTCGACTTCGGCAAGCAGCATCGGCCACTGCTGCTCCCGCGCCTGCGGCGTCGCCGTTGCGGGCGGCCGATTCGATGGGCAGCGCGGCGGCGGCGATGCCCACCCCGCCGAGCGCGTGCGCGCCCGAGCGCAGGTGGTGGGCGGCGTGTTGCAGCGCCGGCAGGTCGCCCTCGTTCAGGGCGTCCGCGATGCGCTGGAGGAAGGCTGGCAGGTCGTCCAGAAAGGCCCCCAGCATCTCGACGACGAACGCATCGTCGTGCGCGCCGAGGAGGGCGTAGAGGCGTTCGAGCAGGCCGTCGGCATCTCCGGGAGGCAGCATGGGCACGGGGGCGGTAGAGGAGCCCGCCGGCATCAAGCTACGGTGTGGGGGGGGCACAGCGCCGGGAAGCGCGGGCGTGGCACTACCGCCCGCCTGCTGGCGCCGCACCTGGTCGATCAGGAGCTGCGCTTCGCGGCCCAGCGGCGTGTCCGGCCCGGCGAGGCGGCGCACGCGCTCGAACTGGGCGATGGACTGGTCGAGGCGCCCGATGGCGCGCAGAAACCAGCCTCGGTTGTACGACGCCCCGAGGTGGGTGGAGTCGCGCTTGAGCACGTCGTTGGTCTCCAGGATGGCCCGCATCGGGTTGCCGGTGGCGTCGTACTGCGCGGCCCAGCCGAGGTTGGCGCGGGCGTCGAGGTCGTCGGGCGTGGCGGCGAGCACGCGGTCGTACGCCGCCACCACGCGCGGCGCGACGGTGGGGCGCTGCGGCTCGGGCAGCACTTCCATCCAGCGGTAGTAGAGGTCCCCGGCGCGCTTCCAGGCGGCGGGCGTGTTCGCCTGCTCAGCGAGGGCCTGCGCAGCCTCGGCGGCCCGGTCCGGACGCCCGAAGCCGATGAGCAGGTTGATGAGCTCGTTCTGCTTGGCCGTGCGTGCGTCGCCCGAGAGGCGCTGCACGTCTGCTTCGAGGGCCGTCACCTGCCGCTCGATCTCCGGGGCCAGGGGCGCGAAGCCGGTTGAATCGCCGCCCGCAGGCGCCGCGCCGGGCGCCGTAGCCGCAGGCACATCCGGGCGAAACGTGGCGGGGGTGTCGCCCTGGTTGCGGCTGGCGAGGGTGGCGAGGTAAAGTCCGCCCACGAGCAGCACGGCCCCAACGAGGTAGAGCGCGAGGCGCGGCCCGAGCCCGGCGGGGACGACGGGCACAGTGGCCGCGACCGGCACCGGGGCGCGCCGGGGCGCCGAAACCGGGGCCTGCAGCGGCGCGCCACACTGGCTGCAGAACCGTGCGCCGGGTGGGTTTTTCGTCCCGCACGCGTTGCAATACACGCCCCCCTGCGGGTCCGGCCCGGCCCCATCGCCGCCCGACGGGCCCTCGGGCACGAAGGCATCGGAAGGAGTAGACTCCGGGGCGACCGGCTGGCCGCAGAGGTCGCAGGCAGTGGCGCCAGGCGCAAGGCGGGCGCCGCAGGACGGGCAGGCGGAAACGTCAGACATGGGCGGCAGGCGAGACATCCCCCGTGGCAGCGGCGACGGCGGCGCGGAGTTCGCGGGCGGGGCGGAAAACGGGCACGCGGCGCGCAGGGATCTCGACGGCGTCGCCGGTGGCCGGGTTACGGGCGGTGCGCGCGGCGCGGTCCTGGACGTCGAACACGCCGAAGCCGCGCCACTCGACGCGTTCGCCGCGCACGAGCGCCGCTTCGACGAGGACGGCGAGGCCGCCGAGGACGGCGTCGGTTTCGAGGCGCGTGAGGCCGGTGGCCTGCGCAATCTGCTGCGCGAGTTCGGTGCGGGTCACGGACAGGGAGGGGGCTGGCGGAAAGGTACGCCCCGGCGTCCAACCCGGTCTGTGCGGAAGGATTGAAGCACCCCCTCCATATCCGCGCCGGCGCCGCCGCAGCCCCGCGCCCTGCTTCCGTTCAGCCCTCCAGAGGGCCCGTCCGTATCAACGCACGGACGCACGGCGGGGCCCAAACCATACCTTCCCGTTCCCACCGACGATCTGTTGCCCATGCCCGCTGCCCGCCTGCTTCTGCGCCGCCTCCCCCTCTGCCGCCCTGCTCCTGCTCGCCGCCGCGTCCGCCCGGGCGCAGGGCACCCCGCCCTGGCAGCAGCGGCTCGCCTACGAGATGGACATCCAGATGGACACGCCGCGCCACGGCTTCACCGGGCGGCAGCGCCTGACGTACCAGAACAACTCGCCGGACACGCTGCGCACGGTTTACTACCACCTCTACTTCAACGCCTTCCAGGACGGCTCGCTCATGCAGGAGCGCAACCGCCACCTGCCCGACCCGGACGCCCGCGTCGTCCCGCGCATCTTCAACTACACGCCCGACCAGATCGGCTACCACCACATCGACGCGCTCACGCAGGACGGCCAGCCGGTCCGCTCGACGGTGGACGGCACGATCCTACGCGTGGACCTCGTCCGCCCGATCCCGCCCGGCGGGCAGAGCGTGTTCGAGATGACGTTCACCTCGCAGGTGCCGCTCCAGACGCGCCGCAGCGGCTGGAACAGCCGCGACGGCATTGACTACTCGATGAGCCAGTGGTACCCCAAGATGGCCCACTACGACTCGCGCGGCTGGCACCCCGACCCGTACGTCGGGCGCGAGTTCTACGGCGAGTACGGCGCCTTCGACGTCCGCATCACGATCCCGGCCGAGTATATGCTCGGCGCCACCGGGCTGCTCCAGAACGCCGAGGAGATCGGCAAGGGCTACCAGCGCGACACCACGCGCGCCGTCGCGCACGCCCCCGGCACCAACCTGACGTGGCACTTCAAGGCCGACAACGTCCACGACTTCGCGTGGGTGGCCGACCGCGACTACGTCCACGACCGCATGGCCGGGCCCAACGGGCGGCAGTACCACCTGCTCTACCAGCCGAACGCGGCGCCGGGCTGGCAGCAGCTCCGCGCCTTCGTGCCCGCGCTCTTCGCCTTCTACGAGCGCCGCTTCGGGCCGTACGTGTGGCCGCAGTTCACCGTCGCGCAGGCGGGCGACGGCGGCATGGAGTACCCGATGATGAACTTCATCACCGGCGGCGCCCGCCCCGGCTCGCTCTACGGCGTGACCGCCCACGAGGGCGCCCACGAGTGGTTCTACGGGATGCTCGGCTCCAACGAGAGCGACTTCGCGTGGATGGACGAGGGCTTCACCGACTGGGCCACCGACCTGGCGCTGCAGGGCCTCTTCAACGTGCCCGGGCAACTTCACCGGGCCGACCAAAAACCTCGTCGCCCTGCGCGAGCGCGGCCTGTTTGAGATCGTCTCGAAGCCGTCCGACTGGTACGACCGCAACGGCCCGTACTGCGCAGGCCTCCTACGGCGGCGGCGCGATGATCGCCGACCTGCTCGGCTACGTGCTCACCGACTCGGTGCGCGACCGGGGCTTCCAGGACTACGTGCGCCGCTACACGCTCCGCCACCCGCAGCCCGCCGACGTCGAGCACTCGTTCGAGCAGACCTCCGGCCTCGAACTCGACTGGTTCTTCGACCAGCTCACGCGCACCGAGCGGAGCATGGACTACGCCGTCGAAGACCTCGACATCCGGGGCGACTCGTCCGTCATCCACCTGGAGCGCCGCGACAAGATGTTCTTCCCCATCGACGTGCAGCTCACGATGGAGGACGGCACGGTGCAGATGGTGACGATCCCGACGAGCGAGATGTTCGGCGCCAAGCCGGTCGGCGCGGGCTGGACGGTGGCGCCCGCGTGGGGCTTCACGTTCCCGAAGTACACGCTCCGCGTGCCGGGCCGCGTCGCCCGCGTGCAGCTCGACCCGGACCGCCGCACGCCGGACCGCAACCGCCTCAACGACAGCGACCGTTTTCCGCTCAGCAGCACGTTCCTGCACGCGCCCGTCGCCAACGAGGCCTTCTACAGCCTCGGCTGGCGCCCGCTCCTGAACTACGCCGACGATTACGGCGTGGGCATCGGCGTGCGCGCGCAGGGCACGTACTGGCTCAACCGCCTCAACTTCAAGGGCGCGCTCACGCTCTGGCCCGAGGTGCTCGTGTCGAATGGACGGAAGCCCAACGTGGACGGTACGTACTGTCCCTTCGTGGGGCCCTGCGTCGACGGCACGCCTGCCGACCGCTCCTGGCTCGAAGGCATCGACTACGCCTACCGCTTCGAGACGGGCGTGCCGCACATGCCCGTCACGCGGTGGAAGTTCCGCGCCGACAAGCACCTCGGCGTGCTCGAAGAGACGCTCGGCCTGCGCCACGCCTTCGGGCGGCAGGCGGTGATGGGGCGCGACAAGGGCGTGCTCTCGCTCTGGCTCCAGCACCAGCGCCAGCCCTGGGACCGGGGCTTCGGCTTCGACGACCTCTCCGGCAGCGACGCGCGCGGCTACGGCGACGAGATCCCGGTCTTCTTCAGCCAGCAGGTGTTCGGCGCTGGCCTACGCTATGAAATCGGCCGCGGGATGGACCGCGTGCGCCTCACGGCCGAAACCGGCGCGACCGTAAGTGACAAATTCCAGACCCGAGTCCAGAGGGGCTCTGACAGTTTCGTTGTCCCCACCGCAGCCACCGCCCACCGGATCACGCTGGAAGCGCAGAAAACCTTCAAGCTTGGGCCCCTCGCATCGGTTGCACGCACAATGCTAGGCCTGGGCGACAACAATCTGCTTTACCACAAGCGCTACCGCCTCGGGCAGTCCACCTTCGAGGACACCTGGCGCAACGCGGCCACCCGCACCGCCTATGGCGTGGACGAGCGCGTGATTCAGGCGCCCTTCGGGGCCTTCAGCGGGGTTGGGCCCGTAGGGTATTTCCACGCCCCGCAGCGCTCTACGGCGGCCTCCGGCGTGCCTGCCTACATCGGCGGCTCCCCCACGTCGGCCAAGATGTGGGCGGGATCGGTGGAGGTCGGCCTGCCGCAGCCGCTGGAGGCGAAGGTGCTGGCGCCGCTCGCGCTCAGCGCGTTCTCGGGCGCGGCGATCCTCTGGGGCGAGTCCGGCGACGGCTACTTCATGCACCGCAAGTTCGACCCGGGCGATATGATCGCCGATGCGGGCGTGCAGGCCACGTATGACGTGGCGAAGCTCGCGGCGCTGTCGCGCTGGACGGCGCAGTCGGACGTGCTGCAAAGTCGCTGAAGCTCACCGCCAAGCTGCCCCTCTGGCTCTCCGATCCGCACCTGGTGGACCGCGAGCGCCGACGCGTTCGCGTTCCGCTACCTGTTCGGCCTCCAGATGGGCTGGTGATGGACGACGCCCTCCACGCGCTCGTGCCGATGCTCGGCGGACGCGTGGAGGGCACCTCCGCCGAAGCCGAGTTGCGGGCGTGGCTGCGCGGCGAGGTGGCGCGCCTGCTTCACACCGAGCGGGCGCGCCTGATGGCGATCCTGTACCGCGTGGACGTGCGCGAGCGCGACCTCGCCGCCGCGTTTGCCGCCAACGACGTGCCCGCCGCCCTCGCCGACGCCCTCGTCGCGCGCATGGCGGAGAAGCTGCGCTACCGCCGCACCTCGCGGCTAGCGCTTGCCTCTGGCCCCCTTGCGCGCCGATCTTGGCGGGCGCCCGCTTCCGGGCGCCTGTTCCCGCCTGCCCCATGCGGCTGCCCGCGCTCCTCCTGCTCGCCCTGTTCGCCCTCCCTGCCGCCCGCGCGCAGGTGTCCGACAGCTTCACCGACGGCAACTTCACGAGCAATCCGGCCTGGACGGGCGAGACGGCGCGCTTCCGGGTCGTCGCCCGGAACGGCAACCCGGCCCTCAACACCGACGGGCTCGCCAAAAGCGACACGCTCACGCTCGTCACCCCCAGCGCGGTGACGGTGGGCACCTGGCGGTTTCGCTTTGCCTGGGAGAACGTCAACCTCTCCAACGCCAACGGCGCGCGCGTCTTCCTCGTCTCGGACGCCCCGAACCTCGAAGGCCCCGTGCAGGGCTACTACGTGCAGCTCGGCGCCAACAACGACGACGCCGTGCGCCTCGTCCGCCAGGACGGCGCCGACGCCACCCGCACCACGATCGGCCAGAGCACCACGACGCCCCTCGCGGGCGACAACGGCGACGTGCTCGTGGAGGTCGTGCGCGACGGCGCGGGCACCTGGGACGTGCGCCTCGATGGCGCGAGCGTGCTCACGGCCACCGATGCGCGCTACCTCGCGGGCGCGTACTTCGGCGTCTGGGTGAAGCACTCCAGCACCGCCGTGCGCGCCTACTACTTCGACGACATCCTCGTGAGCGGCACCGCCGGGCCGCCCGACACAACCCCGCCGTCGGTGGTCTCGGCGGAGGAAATCAACGGGGAGACGGTGCTCACCTTCAGCGAAGCCCTCGACGCGGCGAGCGTGACGACGGCCGCCTTTGCGAGCGAAACCGGCGCCCGGCCCACCTCTGCGATCCTCGGCAGGCACTGGCACCACCGTGCGCCTCGGCCTGCTCGGCGCGAAGACCATCGTGGTGACGGGCGTGCGCGACCGGCAGGGCAACGTGCTCACGCGGGCCGAGGTGGGCGTGTCCGCGCAGCCGACCGCCGGGGCGCTGGCGCTCTCCGAGATTCTGGCGGCCCCGCGCACGACGGCCACCGCCACGCAGCCCGTGCAGACGGAGTTTCTGGAGTACGTCAACCGCACCGACCGGCCGATCTCGCTCCGCTCGCTCGTGCTGGTGGCCCGCGCCTCCCCCACCGCCACGCCCGACACGACGCGCTTCACCGACGTCACGCGCGTGCTCCCGCCCGGTGGCTTTCTCGTGCTCTACGACACCGACACGAGCGACGGCCCCAACCCGGCCACCGATTCGCGCCTCGCCCTCGCCTTCCCCGCCGCCCGCCTGTCCGATCCGAGCGTCGTGCTCGTCGGCCGCTCGACCGTCACCTCGGGCGGGCTCACAAACACGGGCGAGTGCCTCAAGCTCATCACCACGACCGGCGAGGCCGTCACGCCCGAGATCTGCTTTCGCGACCGCTGGGCCGACCCGGACCGGCGCACGGGCTTCAGCCTCGAACGCTTCAGCTTCACGCGCACCGACGCGCTCGCCTTCGCCGCCTCCCGCGCCCCCGAGGGCGCCACGCCCGGCGGCCCCAACAGCGTGCAGCCCGTCGCCGGCGCCCAGCCCGCGCAGGCCGGCGACGTGGTGATCAGCGAGATCCTGTACGCGCCCCGCGCCGACAGCCGCGACAACCGGCCCGACCAGATCGCCTACGTGGAGCTGTACAACCGCAGCCCGCGCGTGCTCGACCTCAACGGCTACGTCCGCCTCGACGCGCCCACCGAGACCGGCGCCCGCGACACGGTCCGGATTGCCTACGCGCCCACGCGCCTGGCCCCGGGCGCCTACGCCGTCTTCTTCCGCAGCAGCGGCATCGCCGACCCGGCCGCCGACCTGCGGGCCGCGTTCACCGTGCCCCCGGAAGCCGTCCTGCTCCCGCTCTCCACGACGCCCAGCCTGCCCGACGACGGCGACCTGATCTCGATCCGCACGCCCGGCGGGCTCGTCGTGGACTCGGTCGCGTACGATCCCAAGTGGCAGAGCGCCGCCCTCGGCGACGACTCCGGGACCGCGCTCGAACGCCTCGACCCGAACGGCCCGTCCAACAGCGCCGCCAACTGGGGCTCGTCGCCCGCCCCGACCGGCGGCACGCCCGGCGCGCCGAACGCCATCTCCGCCCACGTGGGCAACGCCCCGAGCGCCAGCGGCGTGCAGGCCGCGCCCGGCATCTTCTCGCCCGACGGCGACGGCGTGGACGACGTGGCGATCTTCAACTTCCGCCTGCGCGGCACGAGCGGTTCGGTGCGCGTGCGCCTCTTCGACGCCAACGGACGCCTCGTGCGCACCCTCGGCCCGGTCCTCTCCGGCCCGACCGGCAGCGTGGCGTGGGACGGCGCCGACGGCGACGGGGCGCAACTGCCCCTCGGCATCTACGTGGCGCTCCTCGACGCCGTAGACGGCCAGGGCGGCGCGCGAATCCTACCGCAGCGTCGTCACCCTCGCCCGGCGCCTGCGCTGACGCCCGTCCGGCGGCGATTCGGCGCGGCTTCACGGCCCGGCCGCCACTCCCTGCCCCTACCGGGCGTTGGGCCTTCCCCTCCCCTGCCGCCCATGCTCCGCCGCGCGCTCCTGCTGCCCCTCGTCCTGTTCGCCGCCTGCTCGTCCGAGCAGACGTATCCCGTGCAGGGCCGCGTGGTCGGCTTCAGCGACGACGGGCACACCGTCTTCGTAGACCACGAGGCCATCGCCGGCTTTATGGACGCCATGACGATGCCCTTCAAGCTCGCCGAAGGCGCCGTGCTCGACTCTACCGTCCGCATCGGCGATGCGGTGGGCTTTACGCTCCACGTCTCCCCCGGCGGGTCGTGGATCGACGGCCTGTCGCGCATCTCGGATGCCGAGGTGAACGTGAGCCCCTCCGGCGAGAACAACCGCCCGGTGGACCCTGCCGCGCCGCTCCCCGCCCAGATCGGCGAGGTGATCCCGGACGCCGCCCTCCTCGACCACACGGGCCGCGCCTTCCGCATGGACCGCCTACGCGGCAAGGCGCTCGTGGTGAGCTTCATCTACACCCGCTGCCCCCTGCCCGACTACTGCCCGGCGCTCACGTCGAAGCTGGCGCGGCTCGTGGCGCCGCTCGCCGCGCAGGCCGGCGACCGCGCCCGCCTCGTCACGATCACGCTCGACCCCGCCTTCGACACGCCCGAGCGCCTCGCCCGCTACCGCGCCCAGTTCACCGACGTCCCGGCGGCCGCGTGGCCCTTCGCCACCGGCGACACCACCGAGGTGGCGCGCCTGGTGACCGCCTTCGGGGTCTACGTCAAGCGCACCGGCTCCAGCACGTACGACCACAGCCTCGTCACCGCCCTCGTCTCGCCCGACGGGCACCTGCGCCGCGTCTGGCGCGATGCGCAGTGGACGCTCCGAGGAGGTGGTGCGCGAGGTGATGCAGGTGCTTCCGCCCACGCCCTGAACGCACATCGGCCCGCCGAACGATGCCGGCGGGCCGATGCGTGAAGGGAAGACGGTCAGTTTGTGCAGACGGACTTGAGCACGCTGCGGCGTTCGCGCAGGGCAGAGCGCCATTCGTCCTCGGCCACCTCGTCGTCGCCGAGATAGTAGCTCCAAGTGTCCACGCTCGCCTCGCTCATCACGATGGCGTTCGTCATGAGCGCGGTGCGGCGCAGCACAGGCTGCATCCCCATCTGGTGCACGAACGTGAGTTCGGCGGAGCCGCCCACGGGGAGGCGGCGGACGGAGAGCCAGTTGTCGCCGCACACCTGGCAGGTGTAGAAGTGCGCCTCGTCGGCCTCCGAGAGCAGGCCTTCGCCGCCCTCGACATCCATCTCCAGCGGCGTCACGGCCTCAGCGCCGCAGGCTTTGCAGTTCAGGAAGGACATACGGTTGGGATTGATCGAGCGCGTAAACGGCCTGCGCAGGCGTGAGTTTATGAAAATCGGTCCCGACCATGACGACCGGGACCGATAGCGCGGAGAGGGAGGGATTCGAACCCTCGATACCATTCCTGGCATACTCGTTTTCGAGACGAGCGCCTTCAACCACTCGGCCACCTCTCCAGCGGGCCGCTAAACTACGACCTCCCCCGCCCTTCGAACAACGCGGACCGTGGGGAAAAGCCGTGGAGGCGCCCCCTACCCTTCAAGCCGCGCCCGCGCCATGCGCCACGCGAGCAGCCCCCAGCCCGCGATCAATGCGGCGCCGCCGAAGGGCGTGACCGCGCCCAAGCACCGGGAGGTCGAGCAGCACGAGCGCCCACAGGCTTCCGGCAAACAGCCCGATGCCCGCGCCCCAGAGCAGCGCCACGGCGCGGAGCGCGGGCGCCAGCGTCGGGCCGCCCCACGAGGAACAGCCCCAGCGCCGTCAGGGCTAGCGCGTGCGTGAGCGCGTAGCGGGCGCCCGTCTCGAACGTGGCGAGGCGCTCTGGCGTGACGTACGCACGCAGCGCATGGGCCCCAAAGGCCCCCGCCGCCACGCTCAGTCCGCCCAGCAGGGCCCCGGCCACAGCGATGCGCCGGGCCGTCTGCGCCGCGTCAGCCACCGGCGTGGATCTCGAAGGGGACCTCCTTGCCGTTCACGGTGAACAGGTAGGGTCCGGCGGGCAGCTTCTCATCAAGCAGGAGATAGAAGCGGAACGGGCGCACGACGGTGGCGCAGAACGCCCCTTGCGGACGCCGCGCGGTGAGCTTTACGTCCACGAGTTGCGCCGACCGGCGCTGCGTGACGGCGTGGAGCTCGTAGCAGGCATCCGGAAACGCGCCCCGCACGAACACCTCGACGGGATAGAGCCCGTTCTCGCCGGTGCCCACGCGCGGCACCACTTCCACGACCGGGGCATCGGTGTAGAAGAACGCGCGCGTCGTGTCGCGAGGGGCGACCGAGAGGATCTCCGGATCTTCCGGCGTCTCCTCGGAACGGCGATGGCCAAACTGCGCGTCCGGGTCTTTGCTGCCGCCGAGCAGGCCGCAGCCGCCGAGCAGGAGCGCGGCAAAGAGAAAGGCCGGATGCACGCGCATGGCTCAGTCGGTGGACGGGGCCTCGTCGGCGGCCGTCGGGGCGACGTCGGGGACCGGGGGGGCGGGAGCATCGTCGCGGAGCAGGGCGACGGTGTCGCCGGAGCCGTCTTCCGGGACGGTTTCGCTCGGGGCATCGCCCCAGAGGCGTTCGAGGCCGTAAAACGCACGCCGCTCGGTCTGGAAGACGTGGACGACGAGGTCCACGTAGTCGAGCACGACCCACAGGTGGTGGTCGGTGCCTTCGACGTGCCAGGGGCGCTCGTCGGTTTCATCCTGGATCTCCTCGCGCACGGCGTCTACCATGGCGCGCACCTGCAACTCCGACTCGCCGGTGGCGATCACGAAGTAGTCGGACACCCCGGACACGCCGCGCACGTCGATCACGCGGATATCGAGGCCTTTTTTGTTGAGGAGGCCTTCGACGGCGTGGCGGGCGAGCACACGGGCGGGGACGCCGGAAGTGCGGCGGCGAAGAGCGGGCGAGGCGACGGGCGTCGGCAAGGGCAAGCGAGAGGCTGGGTCAGCGGCTGGAATCGGCCTGGAACGGAGCGAGACTGCGGTAGTCTTCGCCGAGGAGAACGGTGGCGTCGAGCAAAAGATCGGGCTCGGGTTGCGAACGCACGGTGCCTTCGCCAAGCCCGAGCACGGCGGCCACGCGCCGCGCGGCGGCGAGGTCGCCGGTGCGCGAGAGCACGAGGGTGCGCGGGGTCTTGCTCGCAGGGGCATTGCCCGTGGCGAGCACGTCCACGCCGTGGTCGGCGAGGTAGCGCCGGGCCTGCGCGGCGAGGCCGTCCACGCCGGTGCCGTTGAGCACTTCCACCTGCGGGATGTCCACCGCTTCCTCGGCCACGACCTGCACCGGGGCGGTGGGGGCGAGCACGCGCGAGAAGAGGCCGTAACCGAGCGCGAGCAGCACCAGCGCGAGCACGCCGATGCCCACGTTGAGCAAGCCGCCGCGTGCCCGCTCGTTCATGCGGCTCAGCGCATCCGCTCGTCGTACGGCGCCGTGCCGAGCGGGCGGTAGCCGTAGGGCGAGGCGTACATCCCGTACGGGCTCTGCTGCACCGAGAGGCGCAGCTCGGTGGACGCGAAAGGTCGGTAGGCGATCTCGGCGTTGCGCAGAAACACCTGCGGGCGGTTCTGGGCGTTCAGCCCGAGGCGCGACGCGCCGAAGCCGGAGGCGCCAAAGGGCTGCGCCACACTCACGTCCACGCGGGCATCGACCTTGTCGAAGCGCCAGGCCATCGAGTTGGTGTACATCCCCATCGAGCCGCCGCCGCCCGCCCCGGCGCTGCTCGAGAACTCGACCGTGTGGCCCATCTGAAAGTGGGCCGGCGAGAACAGCTGGTTGAGCGTGAAGGCCGGCTTTGCGTGGCCGTCGGTGAGGCTGGCCGCCCCGCGCGTGGCTTCGAGGCGGGCCGCGTCGTCGCGCAGTTGGGCGCGGGCGGGCGTAGCGGTGAGGACGACGAACGCGAGCGCCCCGGCACCGTAGAGGGTGCTGGCGCGAAGAGACAGGGATTTCCGCATAGGGGGACCGGGGGCAGCAGGCGAACCGAGATATAATACCGTTCCTGAACGCCCCGTACAATCCATTTCGCGTGACCGACGCGTCTCTTCTGCTGCCCCGCTCCGGCGCGCCCCGGCCCGCTGCCCCGGCGTGCCTGCTCGCCATCGAAACGTCGTGCGACGACACCGCCGCGGCCGTGCTCGTGGCCGACGGCGCGGGCGCGCCGCGCGTGGCGTCGAGCATCGTGGCGGGGCAGGACGAGCACGCGACGTATGGCGGCGTGGTGCCCGAAGTGGCCTCGCGCGCCCATGAGCGCAACGTGGCCCGCGTTGTCGCCCGCGCGCTTGCCGAGGCGGGCGTGGGGCCGAAGGACGTCGACGGCGGTGGCGGCCACGGCGGGCCCGGGCCTCGCCGGGGCGCTCCATGTGGGCCTGTCATTCGCGAAGGCGTACGCCCATGCGCTCGGGGTGCCGTTCGCGGCGGCCAACCATCTTGAAGGGCACCTCGCTTCCGCCTACTTCGCCGAAACGCCCCCGGCAGGGCCGTTCCTCGCGCTCGTCGTCTCAGGCGGCCACACGCTCCTGGTCGATCGTTGCGCCCGGCACGCCCCCGCGCCTGCTCGGACGCACGCGCGACGATGCGGCGGGCGAGGCGTTCGACAAGGTCGGCAAGCTGCTCGGGCTCGGCTTTCCCGGCGGCCCCGTCATCGACCGGCTCGCCGCAGAGGGCGATCCCGCGTATGCCGCCTTTCCGCGCACGCGCCTCGACGGCTACGCCTACTCGTTCAGCGGCATCAAAACGGCGGTGCGCTACTGGCTCGACGCCCTGCCCGACCGCGAGGCGACGCTCGCGGCGCACCTGCCGGACGTGTGCGCGAGCTTTCAGGCCGCCGTGGTGGACATGCTCGTCGAACCCCTCGGCCGCGCGCTCGCCGACACCGGGCGGCGCCATGTGGCGGTCGTGGGCGGCGTGTCGGCCAACCGCGCGCTGCGGGCCGCCGTGGCCGATGCTGGCCGCGCGCTACGGCGCCGCCGTGAGCCTGCCGCCGCTGCATTACTGCACCGACAACGCCGCCATGATTGGCCTGGCCGCGTGGCACCGCCTCGCCGCCGGGCACCCCTCGCCCCTGTCCACCACCGCCCAGCCCGCCCTCGGCCTCGACGCGCTCGCGCCGGCCTGACGCGCCTCCTTTCCCGATCTCCACGTATGGCCTCTCGTGTTGTCCGCGTCGTGGGCGCGCTCGTGCTCCTTGCGCCTGCTCGTGGTGGGCGGCGGCGCCTACTACGTTTTCGGCCCCACCCTGCCCGCCCGCACCGATCCGCGCGGCCTCAAGGTGCCCCCGGGTGCCGGCTGGCAGCAAACCCTCGACTCGATCGACGCCTCGGGCATCGTCGCGGCAACGGGGCGGCTCAACAAGGTCGGACGCGCGAGCGGCTGGTACCGGCAGGTTAAGGCGGGCTACTATGAGATCACGCCGGGGTCGTCGCCCTACGCGATCCTCCAGAAGCTCCGGCGCGGCGAGCAGACCGCCGTGAAGGTGACCGTGCCGCCAGGCGTGACGCCCGAGCGCATCGCGGCGGTCGCGGGCCGGTACCTGTACGCCGGCCCCGAGGCGTTCCTGCGCGCGCTCCAGAGCGACTCGCTCGCCCGCGCCCTCGGCACCGACCGCGCCCACCTCGCCGGCGAGATGCTGCCCGACACCTACCGCTTTTTCTGGCTCTCGAAGCCCGAAAAGGTCGTTGCCCGCATCCACGAGGCGTATTCACGATTATATCGCCGGCCTCGGCACGCCGCCGCAGGGCCTCTCGGCGGACGACGTGGCGACGATGGCCTCCATCGTCGAGTGGGAATCGGCGCACGACGACGAGCGGCCGCGCGTGGCCGGCGTCTACCTCAACCGCCTCCGCGACGGTATCCCGCTCCAGGCCGACCCGACCGTGCAGTATGCGCATCATCGAACGCGAGGGCGCCAAGCGGCGGCTGCTGTTCGTGGACTACAAGATCCAGCACCCGTACAACACGTACCTTTTCCGGGGCCTGCCGCCGGGCCCGGTGGCCAACCCGTCGCGCTCGGCGCCGTCAAGGCCGTCATGCAGCCCGAGCAGCACAGCTTCATCTACTTCGTCGCGCGCGGCGATGGGCGCCACACGTTCTCGCGGACCCTCGCCGAGCACAACCGCGCCGCCGAGGCCTTTTACCAGCTCATGCGGGAGCGCCGCGCCGCCCGGCCGCCGCCCCGAGCAGCCGCGCGAGGCCGCGCGCGCAGTCGTCGCCAGAGAGGCCGGGCCTGCCGCGTTCTTCTGACCACGAACAACGCACGACGAACAAACTACCAGCCCTGCCCTTCGGCGCGCTCAGTCCGCCGGGTCCTGCGGCGCGTCGCGGTCGCCCCGGAACACCGCCGCGCCGATCACGCCGCCGATGAGCCCGGTGACGACGTAGACGACAACCGTCACGATGCTCACGCCGAGCAGGAAGACCGGGCTGCCGAGCAGGCGCATGGCCTGCTCGGCTTCCGGCGTGTTCGCGTTGAACTGCGGGTTGCGGTGCAGCTGCTCCTGCAGGTTGGCCCAGATGCTCGGGCGCCCGCTGGCGAGCCAGAACACGAGCAGCAGCAGCGTGAAGGCGAGGAACGAGACGAGCCCCGCCTGCGCCCCCATCGCCACGCCCTCGCTCGTCGAGACGCGGCAGTGCTCGGCCTTGGTGTAGTGCGCCACCGCGAAGACGCCGGAGGTGAGAAACGGCAGGCAGATGAGGTAGCTCAGCCACGACACCCCGCCCATCGTCACGGCGAGCACGATGTTGAAGAGCATGACGAGCCCCATGGCCGCGAGGCCGCCGAGGACGATGGAGCGGGACTTCGGGTGCATACAGGCGCGGCCGTACTCTGGAATAGGAGGGAGGTCAGTAGGTCTGTTCCGGCTTGAGCGCCCCGCCCTTCTTGAACACCTGCGCCCCGATGAGCCCGCCGAGGGCGCCAAAGGCCCCCGACACGGCGAGCCCGAGCAGGGCCTTCCAGGAGAGCGACGTCGCCAGGGGCGACTGGTCCATCTGCACCTGCATCTGGTCGAGCTGCTCGGGCGTCATCTTGTCGGCGAAGCGGTCCATCCAGAACTGGCTCATCGCGAGGTCGTCGCGGATGCCGATGAGGCGCAGCACGGTGGTAACCACGAGGGCGATGAGTGCGCCGAGGATGGCGGCGGTGAAGCCCAGGCTCGCGCCCTGCCCCATCGTGAGGGTGAGCTTGTGCTCGTCGGTGTACTTCCACACGGCCACCATACCGCCGGCAATCACGCCCGCGCAGCAGAGCATGTTGACCCAGCCGAGGTAGGACGTCGACAGGAGGGCGGCGGTGAGGGCGCCAAAGAGGATGGCGTTTGCTTTCGAGGGCATGGCCGTAGATCGGGTGAGGTGAACGGGAGGGTACGAGCCCAGACCCCGGAGGTTACAGCGCCGCGCCGCCCGGAGCCTCCGGGAGGGAGGGCGCGGCGCCGAGTTCGGCGAGGCCACGGGCAAGGTACAGCCCGGCGACCGCCCCGAACACTCCGCCCGTGAGCGCCTGCGAGAGGGGCGTGTTGGCCCACAGGCCCGTCACGCCGAGGAGCCAGTCTACCGTGGCGGGCACGAGCGAGAGCAGCAGCAGCCGGGCCGCGTGCCGCTGCAGCCACGCATCCGCGCCCCGCACGAGCGGCCACGCGAGCGCGCCGGCGAAGAGGCCCGCATAGATGCCCGTGCAGCGGTGGCATACGGCGAAGGCGTGTCCGTCGAGGTGAAAGCTGAGCGGGCGTCGAGCTGATGGCAGACGAACGCAAAGGCCGCATACAGCGCCATGCGCGCGGACACAGGCACGAACGGAGGCAGCACCACGAGCGCGAGCAGCCCCCCGGTGATCAGGGGCGCAAGGACGGGGCGAAGGCGCGGGAGCAGGGGCGGCACGGGCGGAGAGGACATGGAAAGATAACGGGCCCGCTGATGAGGAAGTCGGTGCGGGGCAGGAACCGCCGGGTGGGGGCGTCGGTTTTTAGCACTCTCCCGCCCTGAGTGCTAACACCCCCGGCGGGGCATCCAACGTCTCACCAAACCCTACGTTTGCAATGGCAAGCATCAAGCCGATCGGCGACCGCGTGGTCGTCCAGGCCGAGGCCGCCGAGGAGAAGACTTCCTCCGGCCTCTTCATCCCCGACACGGCCAAGGAGAAGCCCCAGCGGGGCACCGTCGTGGCCGTGGGCACGGGCCGCTACGAGAACGGCACCAAGATCGACATGACCGTCAAGGAGGGCGACACGGTGCTCTACGGCAAGTACGCCGGCTCCGAGATCACGCTCGACGGCCAGGAATACATGATCATGCGCGAGTCCGACATCTTCGGCGTGGTCGAGACCAAGGCGCAGACCGCCTGATCCAGTTCATTTGTCATTGAGCGTTCGACCATTGAGCGAGGCTGCGCCTGCGTCTTCTGGCCACACGTCCAACGTCCAGCGCACAACCATCCAGAACCCATGGCTAAGCAGATTACATTCAATAGCGACGCGCGCGCGGCCCTCAAGCGGGGCGTGGACGCGCTCGCCAACGCCGTCAAGGTGACGCTCGGGCCCAAGGGCCGCAACGTCATCCTCGAGAAGAAATTCGGCGCCCCGACGATCACCAAGGACGGCGTGAGCGTCGCCAAGGAGATCGAACTCGAAGACAAGATCGAGAACGTCGGCGCCCAGATGGTCCGCGAGGTTGCCTCGAAGACCTCCGACGTGGCCGGCGACGGCACGACGACGGCCACCGTGCTCGCGCAGGCGATCATGACGGCGGGCCTCAAGAACGTCACCGCCGGGCGCCAACCCGATGGACCTCAAGCGCGGCATCGACAAGGCGGTGGACGCCGTCGTGATCAAGCTCCGCGAGATGAGCCGCGACGTTGAGGGCAAGGGGGAGATCGCCCAGGTGGCCTCCATCTCCGCCAACAACGACAAGGCCATCGGCGAACTCATCGCCGAGGCGTTCGACAAGGTCGGCAAGGACGGCGTGATCACGGTCGAGGAAGCGAAGGGCACCGAGACGACGCTCGACGTCGTGGAAGGCATGCAGTTCGACCGCGGCTACCTCTCCCCCTACTTCGTGACCAACCCGGACACGATGGAGGCGGTGCTGGAGGACGCGGTGATCCTGATCCACGACAAGAAGATCTCGACGATGAAGGACCTGCTCCCCGTGCTGGAGAAGGTGGTTCAGATCGGCAAGCCGCTGCTCATCATCGCCGAAGACATCGAGGGCGAGGCCCTCGCGACGCTCGTCGTGAACCGCCTCCGCGGCACGCTCCGCGTGGCCGCCGTCAAGGCCCCGGGCTTTGGCGACCGCCGCAAGGCCATGCTCGAAGACATCGCGACGCTCACGGGCGGCACGGTGGTGTCTGAGGAGCAGGGCTACAAGCTCGAAAACGCGACCCTCGACTATCTCGGCCGCGCCAAGCGCGTCGTGATCGACAAGGACAACACGACCGTCGTGGACGGCGCGGGCAACGCGGACACGATCAAGTCGCGCACGGGCCAGATCAAGAGCCAGATCGAGACGACGACGTCCGACTACGACAAGGAGAAGCTCCAGGAGCGCCTGGCCAAGCTCTCCGGCGGCGTGGCGGTGCTCAAGATCGGCGCCTCGACCGAGCCCGAGATGAAGGAGAAGAAGGCGCGCGTCGAAGACGCCCTCCACGCAACGCGGGCGGCCGTCGAAGAAGGCATCATCCCCGGCGGTGGCGTGGCCTACATCCGCGCGATCGCGGTGCTCGACGGCGTCCAGACGGACAACGAGGACCAGAAGATCGGCGTGCAGATCATCCGCCGCTCGCTGGAGGAGCCCCTTCGCTGCATCGCCCAGAACGCGGGCCTCGAAGGCTCGATCATCGTGCAGAAGGTGCGCGAGGGCGAAGGCGACTACGGCTTCAACGCGCTCACCGAGGAGTACGGCAACCTGATCGCGCAGGGCGTGATCGACCCGACGAAGGTGACGCGCTCGGCCCTCCAGAACGCCGCTTCGGTGGCGGGCCTGCTGCTCACGACCGAGGCCGTCGTGAACGACAAGCCGGAGAAGGGCGGCAACAACGCCCCGTCGATGCCCGACGGCGGCATGGGCGGCATGGACTTCTAAAGTCCGCCGCAGCCGCGCTGCAAACAGGCCGCTGCTCTCTCAGGAGGGCAGCGGCTCTTTTGTATGTTCAAGGCGTTGCGACGCCGTCTTCAACGCGGATGCCCACCCTCTCTACGTTTTTCGGAATCGTCGTGACGATGTATTTCTACGACACCAATCAGCACCACTTGCCGCACATCCATGTGAAGTACGGCGAGCACAAGGCCGTGCTGGGAATTCCTGGGGGCGCTTTGATCGATGGAGACCTTCCCTCACGTCAGATGAAACTCGTGGCCGCGTGGGTTGAACTGCGTCAGGACGAACTGATGGCGAACTGGGACCGCGCCGTCAACGGTAACCCGGTCGCGCCCATCGCCCCACTTCGATGAGCCCCTCCTCGTTTACCGCCCCGGACGTGCAACAGGCGCTCCCCCGCCCGGATCTCACCGTGGCCCTGCGCTTTGCGAACGGAGAGTGGCGGCTGTTCGACGTGCGTCCGTTTCTGCCGTCTGAGGAGGGAACGCGTGGCCTGGCGTTTGCCCCACTGAAGCGGTGGGAGTACTTCTCTGCACTCCACGTTGAAGACGGAACGGTGGTCTGGCCCGACGGCCAGGATTTCGATCCCGCCACCCTGTACGCACAAAGCTCCCCCATCCCTTCTGCCTCAGCCGATCGTACAACAACCCGAGTGAACGACAAGCCGGAGAAGGGCGGCAACAACGCCCCGTCGATGCCCGACGGCGGCATGGGCGGCATGGACTTCTAAAGTCCGCCGCAGCCGCGCTGCAAACAGGCCGCTGCTTTCTCGGAGGGCAGCGGCCTTCCTTTTGTGGCACGCGCCTGATCAGACCGGGATGCGCTTGCCGTTGCGCGCGAGCCACTGGTCGAACGTCTGAAGCTCCGGCAGGAGCGCACGAACGGCGTCGAGGTCGCGGGCGCCCACAAAGGCGTCGGCGAAGTCGCGCTTGTACTGGAACATGTTGCCCATCTCGTCGGCCCCGGGGAAGGGGAAGGTGCGGTAGACGTCGGCGGGCACGTCCTGGTAGCGCACGGGCTCGCCGAGGGCCTGGGTGAGCGCGGCGGCCATCTCCTCGCCCGTCAGGTGCTCGCCCGCAATGGCGATGGTCTTGCCGATGTAGGCCTGGCCTTCCTGGAAGATGCGGTAGGCCACCCGGCCGATGTCCTCGACCGCGATGCCGGGGAGGCGCTTGTCGCCCATCGGGTACGTGAGGGCCAGCGTGCCGTCGGGGCCGCGCTGCGGGCCGGCGCCGAAGTAGACGAGGTTCTCCCAGTAGAAGGCGGTGAGGAGGAACGTCGTCGGGACGCCGCGCTCGCGGAAGTATTCGTCGGCCTCGCCCTTGGCGTCGAAGTGGGGCACGTTGTACTGGCCCTGCAGCACCGGCATCCGGTCGTCGGAGGTGGGCAGCAGGTGGCGCGTGTCTTCGAGGGTGGACCAGATGACGTGCTGGAGGCCCGCCGCCTGCGCCGCCTCGGCGAGGTTGGCGGCCTGCGCCTTCTCCTTCTCGGCGGAAAAGTGCTCCCAGAAGTTCGTCACGCAGTAGGCCCCGTAGCAGCCGGCAAACACCGACGTGAGGCGTTCCACATCGTCCAGGTCGGCCTGCACGACCTCCGCGCCCTGCGCGGCGAGGGCCCGTGCGGCGTCACCGTCGGGGTTGCGCGTGAGCGCGCGCACCCGGAAGCCCCCATCGGGATCAGCCAGGATGGCGCGGGCAAGTCCCCCGCCCTGCGCCCCGGTGGCGCCGACGATGGCGATGCGTTTGGAGTCAGGCATGGGCAGGCAGTGGGTTAGGGATAGGAGCGGCAACGGGGATCAGCAGCGCAACGGGGCCGCTTTGTGCCCGGCGACGCACGGTACTGCCGCAAGGTAATCCACGGCGTATCGTGCGGGGATGTTGGTCGTTGGTGGTTCTTCGTTCGTGGTCAGAAGAACCTGGCAGCAGGCCTCTGCCTCTCTGACGACGCACCACGAACAGCGAACCACGAACTACGCCTCACCTGCCGCGCGTTCGCCGGCGAGCAGGTACAACACCGCCATGCGCGTGGCCACGCCGTTGGTCACCTGGTCGAGGATGACGGCGTTGGGATGGTCGGCCACCTCGGACGCGAGTTCGACGCCCCGGTTGATGGGGCCGGGGTGGAGGATGCGCAGGTTCGGGTGGCGCACGAGGTGTTCCTCGCGCAACCCGAAGCGCGCGTGGTACTCGCGCAGCGTCGGGAAGAGGCCGGCGCCCTGACGTTCGAGTTGGAGGCGCAGCGCCATCGCCACGTCGGCGCCATCGAGGGCCTCGTCCAAGTTGTGCGTGACACGGACGCCAAGCGCCTCGGCTGCCTCGCGCGGCAGGAGCGTGGGGGGGCCGCAGACGGTGACCTCGGCGCCCAGCGTGCGCAGGCCGTGGATGCCCGAGCGGGCCACGCGGCTGTGGAGCACGTCGCCGAGGATCGTCACGCGCAGGCCCTCGAAGCGTCGGGTAGAGGTCCGAGATCGTGAGCAAGTCCAGCAAGCCCTGCGTGGGATGCTCGTGCGCGCCATCGCCCGCGTTGATCACGACCGCGTCGATGCAGCGGGTGAGAAAGTGGGCGGCGCCCGCGCTCGCGTGGCGGATCACGGCCACGTCGATCTTCATGGCCTCTAGGTTGCGCGCGGTGTCGCGCAGCGTCTCGCCCTTGGCGGTGGAGGAGCCGGCGGTCGTGAAGGTGAGCGTGTCGGCGGAGAGGCGCTTTTCAGCGAGTTCGAAGGAGAGGCGCGTGCGGGTAGACGACTCGAAGAACAGGTTGGCCACCGTCACGCCGCGCAGCGTGGGCACGCGGGGGATGCGCCGCCCGAGCACGTCGCGCATGGTGCGCGCGGTGCTGAGGATGTGCTGCAACTCGTCGCGGGTGAGGCCGGCGAGGCCGAGCAGGTGACGCATTTCAACCGGGGGTGGTCGGTGTGGGCGCGGCGCGGCGCAGGCGGTGCCAGCGCCAGACCTCGCCGTCGTCCGGGTCCTGCACGGCGCCCTCGCAGGTGAACCCCGCCCGGGCGAGCACGCGGGTGGACGCGTTCGGTGCGGGGAGCGTGTGGGCGCGCACCGACGTTACCTCGGGGTGCGCAAAGGCAAAGCGCACGAACGCCTCAGCGGACTCGGTGGCCAGCCCGCGCGCGCGAAAGGCCGGCGCCAGCCCGTAGCCAATCTCCACGACCCCCTCGGCATCCGGCGGCCCCTTGAAGCCGCCCGCGCCGACGAGCCCTTCGCCCGCGCGCCCGAGGTAGCCATACAGCATCCACTGCGGGAGCGCCGGGTGGTCCTGCAGCCAGGCGAGAAAGAACGGCAGCGCCTCTGGGAATTCGAGCCAGCCGGCGGCCACGGGTATCCCGAGGCGCGCCGCGAGCGCGTCGTCGCCCTGGAGGGCAGCTTCGATCTCCGGCACCACGAGCGGGCGCAGGAGCAGGCGCGGGGTTTCGATGGCGGTCATGGGGCGGCGTGGTCCTCAAGCCAGACGCCCTCTTCGTCGTCCTGCTCGCGCAGGCGCACCTTGATGCGCTGGCCCGGACGCGTGGGCACGGTGCGCCCGACGAGGTCGGCGCGGATGGGCAGTTCGCGCAGGCCCCGGTCTACCAGCACGGCGAGGCGGACAGATGCCGGGCGCCCGAGGTCGTTGAGGGCGTCGAGGGCCGCGCGGGCGCTGCGGCCGGTGTAGAGCACATCGTCCACAAGGACGATGTGGCGGCCTTCGACGTCGAAGGGCACGTCGGTGCGGCGGAGGGGGGCGAGCAGGCGGCGCGTATCGTCGCGGTAGAGCGTGGCGTCGAGCATGCCCACGGGCACGTCCACGTGCTCGAAGCGGCGGAGGCGCTCGGCGAGGCGCTCGGCGAGCGGCACGCCCCGCACCTGGAGGCCGATGAGCCCGAGGGGCGCATGGGCGAGGTGCTCTTCGGGCGCCCAGCGTTCGAGCAACTGCCGCGCGAGCCGGTCGAGCGTCCGGCTGAGGTCGTCGGCGTCCAGCAGTAGCGTGGGCATGGCGGGAAGATAGGGGCTCGCGACGCGTACGGCGCGGGCTGTTGCACGGGGAAGGCGTAAGATGCGGAGACGCTTTTCGCATGCCCGGCGTTTACCCGACGCCCGGCGCGGGGCCTGCTGCCCCGTTTCGGGGCTCTCGCACGCGCTACGCACGAACGCTCCACGCCATGCACCGTTTTCTCGATCCGGCCCTCGCGGCCCGCCTGAAGCCCCTCGAACTGCGGGCGCGCACGATTGTGGAGGGCTTTCTGACGGGCCTGCACCGGAGCCCCTTCCACGGCTTCTCGGCCGAGTTCGCCGAGCACCGGCCCTACAACCCCGGCGACGAACTCCGCCACCTGGACTGGAAGGTGCTCGCCAAGACGGACCGGCCGTTCGTCAAGCGGTACGAGGAAGAAACCAACCTGCGCTGCACGCTCGTGGTGGATGCGAGCCGCTCGATGCGCTACGCCGGGTCGGCGCCGCTCACGAAACTGGAGTACGCCGCCACGCTCGCCGCCTCGCTCGCCTTTCTCCTCCTGCGGCAGCGCGATGCCGTGGGCCTGATGGCCTTCGATGCGCGCATCCACACGGTCGTCCCGCCACGCTCGGCGTCCTCGCACCTGCGCCCCGCTCCTCGCCGCGCTCGACCGCCTCGCCGACGTGGAGCCCGACGCCACGCCCACCGCCGCCGCCGCCGCCCTCGCCGAGGTGGCCGAGCGGCTCACGCGGCGCTCGCTCGTGGTCGTGATGAGCGACCTGTTCGAGAACGCCGGCGATCCGGAAGACCTGCTCCGCGCGCTCCGCCGGCTGCGCCACCGGGGCCACCAGGTGCTCGTGTTCCACCTGCTCGACGCCGCCACCGAGCGCCACCTCGACGTCCCGTCCGACGGGCGCCCCGTAACGCTCGTGGACCGCGAAACGGGTGAGCGGGTCACCCTCAGCGTCGACCACGCACGGGCGGCCTACGAAACGGCGATGGCCGGCTACACCGAGCGGTTTCGGCAGGGCTGCCTCGCGCACGGCATCGACTTCCAGGAACTCGACACCGCCGCGCCCTTCGACGAGGCCCTGCTCCGCTTTCTCGCCCTGCGCCACCGCGCGGGCTGAAGGGGGGTGGTTGGTTCGTCGTTCGTTGTCAGAGCGGCGGAGGCCTTCTTCTGGATTTGTCTGACGACGAACGGCGAACAACGAACAATCCCGCACGCACTATCAGCATACTGGGGACGGTCTTCGGGAGGCGCCCCAGCAGGGATGCGCCGGGTTCCACGCTTACTCGATGGCGAAGGCGTAGGCCGGGCGGCTGAGGTAAAACCGCTCGCCGGGGCGGAGCGGGCGCGGCACGTTCGTCGTGCAGCCGCTCGCCGGTAGCCAGGAACGTGCCCAGACTGGAACCGACGTCCTGCACGAGCGCGACGCCGCGCGCGGCGTCCCACGCCACCGTGGCGTGCTTGCGGGACACGTCTTTGGCGTCCTCCGGGAAGGCGACATGGCTCACCCGCGCATCCCGTCCGATGACGAGCGGATGCGTGGGCAACTCGAAGCGCTGCCCCGCCAGCGGCCCTGAGAGCGCCACGAGCATCGGGCGCCGCGCCGGAGCAGGCGCGGCCACCGGGGCGGACGTGGCCGGGACGCGGCGCGGGGTTTCGCCGAGGGACTTGCGGTCGCGCCGACCTCGCCGGAGGCCCCAGATGAGGAGCGCAAGCAGCAGAAACGGCAGCACCACGACCGCCACGCGCACCTCGCGCGGCTGCGAGAAGAACCACGCCTGCCCGTCGAAGCGGCCCCGTGCGGGCGGCGCGGGCGCGGAATCGGGGACAGCCACGGGGACGCCGGGGTCGTCCGGCGTGGTGCGGGCCTGTTCGGCGGCGCCGCAGCGGGCCGAGGTGAGCACGGGCGTGATGCCGTTGCGGCGCATGGCCACGATGAGTTCGTCCGCGCGGAGCGCGTAGCCGATGCCCGCCGCCTGCACGCCCTCCTCGTTGGCCGCGACCATCGTGTTGATGCCCACCACATCGCCGCACACATCGAAGAGCGGACCGCCCGAGTTGCCGGGCGAGATGGCCGCATCGGTCTGGTAGTACGGCAGGTCGTCGAAGGAGACGGCGCGCGAGATGATGCCGCGCGTGAGCGTGGGCACGAACATCGACGCGGTGAGGCGGTCGGTGCGTTCCACATCGGCGGCCGAGGGAAAGCCCATCGCCCGCACGTCGTCGCCGCTCTTGACAAAGGGGCCGGGGGCGAGGCGCGCCGCCGGGCGATCCAGATCCGGGCCCACGCGCAGCAGGGCAAGGTCGCGCTCCGGCGACGACCACTGCACCACGGCGGGCAGCAACCGCTCCGGCCCGATCCCGACCTCCGCCTCCCCGCCCTCCCCGGCGCACCGCACCACATGGTGGTTCGTGGCCACCACGCCCGGCGCCACGACAAAGCCGGAGCCGCTTTCGAGGCCGAACGGCGTCACGCAGAACACGCGCACGGTGACGCGCTCCATCGCATCGGCGGGCGTCTGGGCGTGGGCGAGCGGTGCGCTGCCCAGCAGTACACCCAGCAGCAGAAGGGGGGAAAGGCGCATCAGCGGGCAGACAGGCGAAGGCGCTGCGCCGAATCGGCAGACGCGGGCAGGGTGTCCGGGCGAAGGGCGTCCGGGCGCAAACGGGTCGTGTCGCGGCGTGCGAGCGAGTCGGCACGCAGCGAGTCGCGGCGCAGCGAATCGGCGCGCGCAGAGTCCGGGCGCAGCGAATCCACCGGCATCGTGCGCGTCGAGTCGAGGGCGGGCACGGGCGCGAGCGGGCCGGTGCGCAGGGACAGAAAGGCAGCGCCGGCGGCGAGAAGGAGCACGCCGAGGAGGGCTAGGGGCTTCCAGCCAGCATCGGCGGGTTTCGGGGCCGGAAGCGGCGCCATGGGCGGGCGGACCTGCGTGAGGGCGGGCTCGGCCTGCGCGTCGGCGTTGCGCGTGACGGCGGTGAGCACGACGGCGGAGACGTTGTCCTGGTTGGGCCGCTCGCGCGTGAGGGCGGCTTGCACGAGTTCGTGGGCTTCACGGCTCTGCGGCGCCGTGGCGAGCAGGCCCACGAGTTCGGCGTCGGAGAGCGTGCCGTGGAGGCCGTCGGAGCAGAGCAGCACGCGGTCGCCGGGGTGGAGCAGGAGAGGCTCGGTGGCGCCGTCGATCTCGTCGAGGCGGGCGGTGCCGAGAAAGCTCGTGAGCGCGTGGCGCTGCGGGTGGGCGGCGGCTTCTTCGGCGGAGAGCTTACCGCTGCGAACGGCTTCAACCAGCCGCGTGGCGAGGTTGTGCTCGGTGTTGAGTTGGTGCGCCTGCCCCCCGCGCACGAGGTAGAGGCGGCTGTCGCCCACCGAGATCCAGTGCAGCCGCTCGCCCTCCACAACGGCGGCCACGAGCGTCGTGCCCATGTCGCCTTCGACGCCCCGCGCGCGGGCGGCGGTGTAGACGGCGCGGCCGGCTTCGGCGAGGGCGCGGCGCAGCACCTCGGCCACGGGCTCGGCGTGCGCGGTCCGGCCGAAGGCGGCGAGGAACGTGTCAGCGGCGAGGTAGGACGCCTCGGCCCCGCCCTGCAGGCCGCCCATGCCATCGCACACGACCGCCAGGAGGGCGCCTTCGGGAAAGCCCGGCAGGCCCGTGCGTGCGCGGACGGCGTCCTGCTGCTCGCGCCGCCGGCCGATGTGCTGTTCGGTGTCGAAGGTGACGTGCATGGGCCTCAGTGCGGGGGGCCGGCGAGCGGCAGGGATACACGGAAATCGGTCTGGCCCATCCGGAGCACGTCCCCCTCGGCCAGCACGACGGAGCCCTCGACGGGTACGCCGTTGACGGCGGTACCGTTCGTGGAGCCCAGATCGCGCAGCACGATGCGCTCGCCGTAGCGTTCGAGCACCGCATGACGCGCCGAGATGGCGCCGTCGTCAGGGAGGGCCACGTCGGCGGGCGGGGCTGCCCGGCCGAGTACGCAGGGCGCGGGCGCGGTGATGGACAGGGCGGCTGCGCCGGGCTGCAGGGGCCGCAGGTGGAGCCAGGGCGGTTCGGGCGAAGCCGGAGCGGCGGGCGAAGCGGCCGCGCCGGAGACGGGCGGGACGGAGACGGGTGCCATAGCGGCAAGCCCGGACGCTGCGCCCGGCGTCGCAGGCAAAGTCGGGGATCGGCGGGCACAGGCAGGGGGCGCGCCAGATCGTTCGGCGCCCTGGGCTCCCCGCTACGGCGGCCGAAGAACAGCCAGGCCGCGCCCCCGGCGACGGCGAGGCTCAGCAGCCCGAGCCAGAGCTTCCAGCGGCCTTCCTGCTGCGGCACTTGCCCAGCGGAATCCGGGCGCGCTGCGCCCAGCACCGGGGCGGGCGCGGCGAGTTCGATGCGCGCCGAATCCGCGAGCGTGCGCCCATCAGCGGTCCGCACCGAGATCGCCACGACGACCGGGCGCCCGGTGGGCACACCGCCGACACTCGCCACATACGCCTCACCCACGCGGCGACGAAGCGCCGCGAGGCCCGCGCCGGCGTCCGATTCGCGTACGACAAGCCCACCGGTGGCCTCCACCAGCTGCACGAGCGCCTTCGATCCTGTGTCGGCGCCAATCAGGGCGGCGTAGACGGGCACGCCAAGGGTGTGCAGGGCCGCGGCGGTGCTGTCGAACTGGGCGTCGCCCACATCGGCGTCGCGCGCGTCGGAGACGAGCAGCACGGCGCATCTGGACGCCGTGGCCGGGAGCGCGGCGCACGTTTCGGCGCCGAGTTGGAGAGAGGCGCCGAGGTTCGCTTCGTCGGCGCGCGGGGCCACGTTGTCTACGGCGGTGCGGAGCGTGCGGGCCTCGGTCGTCCACGGCTGCACCAGGCGCGGCGGGCGTCCGGCGGCCACCACGGCCACCGATCCGCCGCGCAGGCTATCGGCCCAAGAGGCGTACGCCTGCTGCACGGCGGCATACGCGCCGAGCCGGGCGCGGCGGGTGGCGTCGAGCACCCAGACGGTGGCACGTGGGCACGCGCGCATCCAACCGGGCCACCGAGACCGGCCGGCCGCTGGCCCACACCTGCACCTCCGGCGCCGCCAGACCCGGCACGATTGCGCCCCGCCCGTCGCGCACGTCGAAGGCCACCGCCACGCCGTCTGCGGTGGCACGGATGCCTCGCAGCGCCAGCACGGTGGCCTGCGCGGGCACCTGCGCGTGCAGCACGGGGGCACCCGCAAGCAGGAGCAGGCTCAGCGCGCGGCGTCGGCGTCCCATTGGAAGTGTTCGGTGCAGAGGGGCACAAAGCGCAGGCGCGTGTCGCCCACCTCGATTTCGTCCTCGGCGGCGAGGTCCTGCGGCGCGTCTACTGGCGCCCCGTTGCGGTACACGAGGCCGGCGCTCTCGCCCGGCATCACGCGGAAGCGGTTGGCGCGCGGGTCGTAGACGACGATGGCGTGGCGGTCGCGCGAGACGGCGCGGTCGTTGGTGAGCGCGACGTGCATCTCGGGCGAGCGCCCGACGAAGTTGCGTCCGGCGTGGAGCCGAAAATCGCGCCCGCGATCCGCCCCGGCCACCACGACGAGCCAGCCCACCACCGGGTCCGCGCCCACGCGTGGCTGGAGGTAGGCAATCGTCCGCCCTTCCTCGACCGGTTCGGCGGGCAGCGCCGCCGGGCCCGCGAGGCGGACGGTGGCGTCGGGCGGCGTGCCACCGGGCACGTACACGTCGGGCATCGGCGGCAGGTCGGAGAAGTCGAGGCCGGGGATGCGGCCCGAGGCGCCGCCGGGCGTCCGTGGGGATGGCGTGGGCGCGAGCGCGATGGTCTCGCCCGGCTCCTCCGGCAGCGGGACCGAGGGCGGCGCGGGGTCGGTGCGGCGGTCGAAGGGGGCGTCGGGGTCGAAGTCGGGGTTGGTCATGGCGTTGCCGGCCTTTTTCGCAGCGGCTTTGAGGCGGTCGAGGAAGTCGCTCATGGAAGGGAAGCGCGGGGAGGGCTAGCGGGGCGGGAGCCGGGCGCTCATCGGCGCGGCCGAGGGGCCCGGTGGCCCGCCGTCGGCCTGGGCCTGGAGGAGGGCGCGGCGTTTGTCGAGCGTCACGACGAGGGCGTTGTCGATGCGGAAGCGGCTGTCGCGCCCGAGCCCGTCGAAGGTGAGCGCCTGCACGCTGCCGCCGGCGCGGATGCGTCCGATGGCGTTGTTGCCGAGAAAGAGGTGGATGTACTCGCCGTCGTCGAGGAGGGTGACGCGCAGGCGCGCCGTGCCCCAGTCGAACGAGCTGCCGCGCCCGCTGGCCTCGTTGGCCCGCGCGAAGCGGTAGGAGGCGGGGAGCAGGTCCACGACGACCGGATCGTCCGGGTCGGTCCACAGCCCGATCTGCAGCTGGCCGCCGGCCTCGCCTTCGCGCCACACGTCGAACTGGATGAGCCCGCGGGTGAAGCCCAGTTCGCGCCGCGCGCTGGCACTGCCGAACGGCTGGTCGGCGTCGGCGCCGCCGTTGTCGCCAAAGACGCGGTCGAGCAGGCCGGGCTGGCAATCGGGGCGCCCGAAGTCGAGCACGAGCACGCCCCCGTCGATGGCCGAGGACGCCGGCACGCACTTGTTGCTCGTGCCGCCCACGTCCCAGCCCGTGTTGGAGTCGAACTCGTCCTGGAGCACGAGGTCGGACGCCCACAGGTCGAGGTCGCTCAGGCGGGCGAGGGGGGCGTCGTACACCTGCGCGACGAGTTCTTCGTGGTGCTGCCGCGCCGCGCTCTTCTCGACGTGGACGATCACAAAGGCGCTGTCCTGCGCCCCGCCGCTGTTGGAGACGACGTAGGTAAACCGGTCGTCGCCCACAAAACCGTCGCCTGGCTCGTAGCGCAACGAGCCCCCGGCGCTCGCGAGGCGCCCGCCCTGCGGCTGGGTGTACGACACGAGGCGGAGCCCCTGCCCGGACGCGTCGCCGTCATTCTCCAGCACGGGCAGCGTTGCCCCCTGCCCTTCGGAGACGGTGTAGGTGTCATCCTCCGCCTTCGGCCCGCCGGCGAGCCCGGCGAGCGCGCCCGTATTCCACGCCCACGCGATGGCGAGCGCGAGCGCGGCGAAGACGCCGATAGCGAGCGCCCAGCGCGTGCCCGCCCCGCCCTGGCGCGCGGGCACGTCGTCGTCCGCGTCGGCATAGGCAGGCGCCGGCACCGGGGCTGCCGGTTCGGCAAAGGCCGGGGCCGGCGGCACGTCCGCATAGCCGGGCCGCGCCTGCCCGAGCGCCGTGAGCGGGTCGTCGTGCGCGGGGGCGGGAGCCGCGCCAAACAGGGCCTCTTCGAAGGCCTCGGTCGTCTGCGGGCGCTCGCCCTGCCGCAGCGTGAGCGCCCACTCGATGGCCTTCGCCACCGGCTCGGCCACGTCCGGGGCGAGCGCGCGGACGGGCTGGAGGTCGTCGTCGATCAGGCGCTGCGTGGCCTCCTGGGGCACCACGCCCGTGAGTGCGCGGTAGAGGGTCGCGCCGAGCGCGTAGAGGTCGGTGGGCGGGCCCTGGCCGCGCGTGGCGTACTGCTCGGGCGGCGCGTACCCCGGCTTGAGCACCACGGACAGGCTCGGGCGCGTCTCGCCTTCGGCGGCCTGCGCCACGCGGGCGGCGCCGAAGTCGAGCAGGACCACCTCGCCGCGCCGCGTCACGTAGATGTTGTGCGGGTCTACGTCACGGTGGAGCACGTGCTGGGCGTGCAGTTCGGCGAGCGCGTGCAGGATCGGGCGCGCGATGCCGAGGACGGTGTCGGTGGGGAGCTTGCCGCCGCGCCGTTCGAGGTACTGCGCCAGCGGCATCCCGTCGAGGTAGTCCATCACGAGGTACGCCGTGCCGTGCTCCTCGAAAAAGCTCCGCACGCGGACGATGCTCGGGTGGTGGAAGCGCGCAAGCAGCTGCGCCTCTTCGAGAAACTTGCGCCGCCCGGCGGCGAAGCCCTCGGCATCGTCCGGCGTGTTGGGGCGCAGGGTCTTGCCGTCGCGCCCGCGCGAGGCGAGCGTGCGCGGGAAAAACTCCTTCACGGCCACGTGCACGCCGAGGCGCGTGTCGCGGGCGAGGTAGGTGATGCCGAAGCCGCCGGGCCGCCCGAGCACCCCTTCCACGGCGTACTGACCGCCGAGGAGCGTACCGGGTTGCAGCAGAATCGAGTCGTCGAGGGCCATGCGGAGGGGGCGACCGGAGGCCGCAGGCGCCAAACTACGCGGCAAGCGCCCGCAGGATGCGCTCGGCGCGTGGTGGGGCGGCCAGTGGTTCGCCTCAAATCGTGCCCGTCCGGCAACATTGCGCGCCCGGCGTGCCCCGCTCGCCCCTGTCCGGTCCCGTACTTTGCCGGACCTCTCGCCGCCCTGTTCTCCACCCCTACCGCCGCATTTGATGCGCCTGCTCCCCACCGCCCTCCTCACGGGCACCCTTGGCCTCGCCGCCTGCTCCTCCTCCGGACCCGCCGCGCCCGCCATGCCGGCGCCGATGCGCGCGCCGGCCGCCACGCCCACCGTCCTCCAGCAACCCGCGCTCGCCCAGCAGTACGCGGCCACGATCACCGAAAACGACCTCGCCGCCCACCTCTACTTCTACGCCTCCGATGAGCTCGAAGGCCGCGAAACGGGGATGCGCGGGCAGAAGATCGCCGTCAAGTACCTCGCCAGCGTCTACCGCCGCCTCGGCCTGATGCCCAAGGGCAACGCCCCCGGCGACGACCCGCGCGCGCCGGAGCGCTATCTCCAGCCGTTCAACGCCTTCGGGCAGCGCCTCAACCAGGCCAGCTTCAGCGTGCAGAGCGGCGGGCGAACAACCCTCACGACCACCTTCGGCGCCGGCCAGGAAAACCGCCACGTGCTCCCCGGCCAGGGCGGCAGCGGTGCCGCCGCGTGCGACGTCGTGTTTGCGGGCTACGGGATCGCCGATGCCAACTGGAACGACCTCGCCATGGTCACGGGCGGTCCGCAGAGCCTGGTGGGCAAGTGCGTGCTGATCCTCGAAGGCGAGCCCGTGCAGAACGGCCACAGCCTCGTCGCCCAGGACTCCGCCAACACGCGCTGGTCGCGCAACCGCTTCGCCAAGACGCTCGCCCTCTACGGGGCCATGGGCCTGCTCGACGCCAACGGGCGCATGAGGACCGGCGCGCAGGGCCCGGCGGCCATCCTCACCGTCTCGGACCTCGCCTCCGGCGCCGACGCCTTCGCGGGCACCGTGGCGCGCAGCGCGGCCCGGCAGGCCGGCGGCCTGAGCATCACCCGCCCCACGCTGGTGAACGGGATGCCGACGACGCTCTCCGTCTCGTCCGCCTTCGCCGACGCGCTCCTCGCGGGCAGCGGCAAGACGGTCGCGCTGCTCCAGCAGGAGATGATCGCCCAGCGCCGCCCAATGGTGATGGCGCTCACCGGCACGCAGCTGGCCTCGAACGTCGAGCGCACGGTCTACGAAGTGCCTACCGAGAACGTCGCCGCGATGATCGAAGGGTCCGACCCGGTGCTCAAGAACGAGTACGTGATCGTGTCGGCCCACCTCGACCACATCGGCATCAACACGGCGCTCCAGGGCGACCAGATCAACAACGGCGCCGACGACGACGGCACGGGCACGGTGTCGCTGCTCGAAATCGCCGAGGCGTTCATGAAGGCCAAGGCCGACGGCCACGGCCCGCGCCGCTCGGTCCTGTTCCTCAACGTGACGGGCGAGGAGAAGGGCCTGCTCGGCAGCGCCTACTACGCCGACGTCAACCCGCTCGTGCCGCTCGCGCAGACCGTGACGGACCTCAACATCGACATGATCGGGCGCTTCGACCCGACCGAGCCCAACCACAGCGAGAACTACGTCTACGTGATCGGCTCGAACCTGATCTCGAAGGAGCTCGACAGCCTCAATACCGCCGTCAACACGCGCCATCGGGAGCAACGTGGAGCTGTCGCAGCGCTTCAACACGCGCGAGGACCCGAACCGCTTCTACGCCCGCTCCGACCACTGGAACTTCGGCAAGCACGGCATCCCGTTCATCTTCTACTTCACCGGCACCCACGCCGACTATCACCGCGTGGGCGACGAGCCGCAGAAGATCGCCTACCCGCGCATGGCGCGCATCGCCCGGCTCGTCTTCGGCACCGCGTGGCAGGTGGCCAACCAGGACCAGCGCCCCGCCGTGAGCGGCACCGGCTTCAACTGACCTTTTTTGTTTTTCAATAACGGGCCGCTCTCTTCGGGGGGCGGCCCGTTTTCGCGTCTGCTCCGGCACGCCAGGGGGAGTCTGGGCGTTGGGGCGCTGTACCTCCCCGCTGCCCGTGCTGCTGCCTCCGTTTCCCGGCTTTTCCTCCGAGGCGTTCGCCTTTCTCCGCGACCTGAAGGCGCACAACGAGCGCGAGTGGTTTCAGCCGCGCAAGGCGGCCTTCGAGGAAGACCTGCGCTTTCCGCTGCAGTGCTTCGTGGCCCAGTTCTCGGACGAGGCGCGGGCGCGCGGCCTGCCCCTCACGGGCTCGCCGGACCGCAACCTGTTCCGCATCTACCGCGACACGCGCTTCTCGAAGAACAAGGCGCCCTACAAAACCCACGTCTCCGCCTGGCTCACGCCCTCCGGGCGGCGCGACGAGGACGGCGGCTTCTACGTGCACGTCGAGCCGGGGCGCGTGTTTTTCGGGATGGGCTACTGGCTGCCCGAAGCCGCCCTGCTCCGCCGCATCCGCCTGCGCCTCGCCGACGACCCGGCGCTCGGCCCCGACCTCACGGCGCGCCTGGAGGCCCAGGGGATCTCGTTTGAGTCCGACGAAGCGCTCAAGCGCCTGCCGCGCGGCTTCGAGGACCATGCCGAGAGCGAGGCCGCGCCGTACCTGCGCTGGAAGTCGTTCCTGGCCATGCAGAAGCTACCGGATGCCGCCGCGCAGACGCCCGCGTTCGTGGACGCGGCGCTCACCTTTGCCGAAGCGGCGATGCCGGTGCTGGACCTCGGACGCGATGCGTAGAGCGCTTCCCCCGACGCGAACGCGTCTGCCCCCTTCGGCTGCGAAGGGGGCGGAAATCCAAGCCGTTCAGGCGAGGATTTCGGGGGATGCTAGTGGCGCCCCGGCGAGACGGCTTCGACGCGCGTGATGCGGGGCACGCTGCGCTTGAGCGCCTGCTCGATGCCCGCGCGCAGCGTCATCGTGCTCATCGGGCACGTGCCGCAGGCGCCGAGCAGTTCGAGTTCCACCACGAGGTCCGGCGTCACGTCGAGCAGGCGGACGCTGCCGCCGTCGGCCATGAGGTAGGGCCGGATCTGGTCGAGGGCGTCCTCGATCTGGCGGTGGAGGTCCGGGTCGGCGCCAGGGTTGGTGGCGAGGTCAGGAACGGCAGTTTCGGCCATCGGAGGGGGAGCGCGGTCGGCAGTGAGGGCGCAACGCCGGAGCGGGCGATTCGTTCGCGGGGAAACGCGGCCGGGCGGCCCCGGTTGGCCCCTTCGGCGAGGCGCCCGGATGCGAAACGCGTCCCGGCCTCGTTTATCCCAGCGAACCTCCACTCTTCTATCACCCGGATACGCCATGAGTGCCAAGCGCACCGTTTCGTTTGCCACGGCCCTGATGCTGGCCTTCGGGGCCGGCGTCTTCTTCACCACCGCAGGCGCCGATTTTGCGGGCCTGCGCGGCCTGTTTGCCCAGAGCTTCGCCGACGACACGCCCGGCAGCACCCGGCTCGCGTCGAGCCCGTCCTCGCTCGAAGAAGCCTTCACCGAGGTCGCCGAGCGCGTCAACCCGACCGTCGTGCAGATCACGGCCGAGCACGTGTCTCGCCGCTCGGATATGCTCTCGCAGAACGGCCGCAACCCGTTCGAAGGCACGCCCTTCGAAAACTTCTTCAAGGGCACGCCGCGCGGGCAGCAGAACGCGCCCGACGCCCCCGATGAGGAAGGCGGAGGCGGTCAGGACGAGCAGATCCAGACCGGCCTCGGCTCGGGCGTGATCGTCCGCGCCAACGGCTACATCCTCACCAACAACCACGTCGTCGAGGGCGCCGAGAACTTCCGCGTGCGCTTTTTCGACGGCTCCACGGCCGACGCCACCGTGGTCGGCAAAGACGCGACCAGCGACCTCGCGGTCATCAAGGTGGAACGCGAGAACCTGCCGGTCATCTCCTTCGGCAACGGCGACGACGTGAAAGTCGGCCAGTGGGTGATGGCGTTCGGCAGCCCGCTCGACGTGGACTTCCCGAACAGCGTCACGGCGGGCATCGTGAGCGCCGTCGGGCGCCTGACCAACTCGCCCGCCCAGGACGGGCAGCCGCACCTGGAGAGCTTCATCCAGACCGACGCCGCCATCAACCCGGGCAACTCGGGCGGGCCGCTCGTGAACCTGCGCGGCGAGATCATCGGCCTCAACTCGGCCATCTACACCCGTACGGGCGGCTACCAGGGCATCGGCTTTGCGATTCCGGTGGACGTGATCCGCGGCACGATGGACGACCTGATCTCCAGCGGGACCGTCAAGCGCGCCCGCCTCGGCGTGGGCATTGGCCCCGTCTCGCCCGCGCTCGCCCGCGCCCGCAACATCCCCACCGGTGCCGCCCAGATCGGGGACGTCGCCGAGGGCACCGCCGCCGCCCGCGCCGGCCTGCGCACGAACGACATCCTGCTCGCCATCGACGGGCACCCGCTCCGCGACTACCGCGAGGTGACGCAGCGCATCCTGAGCAAGCGCCCCGGCGACACCGCGCTGCTCACCTACCTGCGCGGCACCGACCGCCGCGAGGTGCGCGTGACGCTCGGCGAGTACGACTTCACGACCCCCGGGGCCGTCACCCCGGAGGTCACGGACGGCGACGACAGCGGCACGCCGATGGCCAACCGCACGGAGAAGCCGAGCTTCGAGAGCGACCTCGGCTTCACCTACCGCAGCGTCACCGGCCTGAGCGCGCAGGAACGCCGCGAGTATGGCCTGCCCGAGAGCTTCGACAGCAAGGGCGTGATCCTGACCAACGTGCGCGCGGCCACCCCGGCCTACCGCGATGCGGGCCTGCGGGCGGGCTGATCATCACCGCCGTGAACGACACGCGCGTGACCGACCTGGCCACGTTCGAGCAGGCCTACCGGGGCGTGCGGGCCGGGCAGACGTTCATCCTCGACCTCGTCGTGCCCCGGCGCGGCGGTGGCACGACGAGCATCCAGACGGCGCTGACGAAGCCCTGAGGGGCACGCGCGCGCTCCGGTGCGCGGACTTCGTGAAGCCTGCCCGGGCGGGGACACCTTTCCCGCCCGGGGGGCGTTGCGCGCGCCACGATGAACGACGACCTCCTCCCGCCGGACCCGCTCGACGCCCTCTCGTTTGAGGCGCTCGTGGCGCGGCTCGAAACCCTCGCCGCGCAGCTCGACGCCCCGACACTTCCGCTCGAACAGGCCGTCCGCCTCTACGAGGAAGGCGCGGCCCTTGCGGCCCACGGGCAGGCCCGCCTGCGCACCGCCGAGGCCCGCCTGCACCGCCTCGACCCCGGCTGATCCTCCTCTGTGTTGGTTCTCTGTAGTTCCCCGATGGCGCCTTTCCCCACGCTCCCCCCCGACACCCGTGCCTGGGTCTACGCCTCGACGGCGCCGATCCCCCGCCTCGTGCAGCGGGCCCTGCTCGACGGGCTCGGCGCCTTCTTTGTCCGCTGGACCTCCCACGGGCGTGCGGTGGCCGGGCAGGCGGCGATTCTGGAGGGGCACTTTCTCGTGCTCGCGGCCGCGCTCGACGGGCTGATCTCCGGCTGCGGCATCGACAAGCTCGACCACGCCGTCCGCGACCTCGCCGCCCGCCTGGGGCTCACGTTCACCTCCAGCCTCGACGTGGCCTACCGCGATGCCTCCGGCGCCGTGCAGATGGTGCCGCGCGGCACGTTCCGGCGCATGGCCGCCGAGGGGACGGTCGGCGCCGCGACCCCCGTGTTCAACACCGCGCTCAGCACCGTGGCCGACCTCGACGCGTTCGAGCAGCCGGCGGGGGCTTCGTGGCAGGCGTCGCTGCTGATTGCCCGTCCGGCGACCGCGCCGTGAGCCGGGGCCGTGAAGGATCGGCTACACCCGGCGCAGGCGACGGGTCTTTCGGCCGGCTGGCGCGTATCCTCAGCAATTGCATTCCCTTGCCGATGAACCGTCGCTTCGCACTGCTACTCGCCGGACTGGTGCTCGCTGTGCCCGCCGGAGCCCAGAGCGTCTTCTACAACCAGGATTCGCTCCGCGTCGTCCTCGAACGCCCGCAGGTGCCGATCGACGAGTTGCCGGACGTGTACTACGACTACTACGTCTTCCGGCACCCGTCGAACAACGCGGTGCTCGCGCGCAACCAGTTCTACTACGTCATCGGCGAGGGCGACGCGCAGCGCGGCATGATCCGGGCGCGGCTGGTCGAACTGCTCAACCGCAAGCTCATGCGCGAGGTCGAGATCGGCGACACGCTCGTCATCCCCACCGCGTGGGACCTCGACTTCCGGGCCTACTCGCCCTTTCCCCGCCACTACGCGGGCGCGGCAGGCCTCGGCAAGCTGTTCATCATCCACAAGTCCGTGCAGGCGTTTGCCGCCTATGAAAATGGCGACCTCGTGCGCTGGGGCGTGGTGAACACGGGCGACAAGGACCACTCGCCCACGCCTACGGGCCGCTACAACTTCAACTGGCGTGAGGAGCACCGCGTATCGAGCCTCTCGCCGACGGACGCGCAGGGCAACATCACCGAGTCGTGGGACATGTACTGGGTGATGAACATCCACCTGGAGCGCGGCGTCCACTTCCACCAGTACGCCATGCCGACGGGCGCGCCTGAATCGCACGGCTGCATCCGCGCCATCGATGCGGATGCGCAGTGGGTGTACAACTGGGGCGATACGTGGCAGACGACGGCGGGCAACGGCTTCAGCTCGTCGCAGGCGCGCATCCTGAAGCCCGGCACGACCGTGCTCATCCTCGGCGATGACCCGACGGAGCGGCCCCACCCGTTCACGTTCCGCCGCCGCTACCCGGTGCTGATGGCGATGAACCTGCCCGCAAGCCCATGGGACGTGCCGCCGGGCACGGCGCAGCAGGCCCGCTGGGACCGTGAGCGCCGCGCGCAGCAGTCCGCCTCCACGCGCTGATCCCGCCTGCCTTTCTACCGAACGGGCCGTCCCACGCGAGACCAGCGGGGGCGGCCCGTTTTCGGTTCGGCGGAGTAGTGGACGAGGGCCGCGCGCCCGATGAGCGCCCGGCGCGGCACAAAGCCCCACACGCGGCTGTCGTTGGAGGCGCTGCGGTGGTCGCCGAGGACGTAGTAGTAGTCGTCCTGCACAACGTAGCGCTCAAGCACGCGGCCGCGCAGGGCAACCGCGCCGCCGGGCAACAGGCGGGGCGCCTGCCCTTCGAGGCGGAGCAGGTCGCGCACGCGGGGCCAGGCGTTGAAGGTGAGCGCCAGCGTGTCGCCGTGCCGGGGCACGCGCAGCGGGGCGACGTCGGTCTCGGTGGTGCCGGCGTTGGCGGGAAACGTGGCCTCGGCGCGGGTCTGGCGCGGCGCATGGTAGCGCCGTAGCGGGCACAAAGGGTCAGTAGCTACCTCTGCCGCCCTCCGTTCGACGCGGGCGCCCTTGCACGTCACCCACGGCACGCGCGCGAGCGGCGGCGGCACCTGCGCCTGCCCGTTGACGAACACCTCGCCGCCCACGAGCGCCACCGTATCGCCGGGCAGGGCGATGACGCGCTTGAGCAGGCGCTGCCCGCGAACCGGTGGGGTCGGCGAACACGACCACCTCGCCGCGCCGAGGAGCGCGCAGGCCCGGACCGCGTAGGCCCATCGGCAGGCGCGCGCCGTAGGTCACCTTCTCGGCGAGCACGAAATCCCCCGGCACGAGCGTGTCCGCCATCGAGCCCGTCGGGACGCGGTAGGGCTCGGCGATGCAGGCGCGTAGCAGGACCACGAGCACCAGCGTCAGCACGAGCGGCCCGCCCCTCCGGGGCAGGCGCCGGATCGGCCAGAAGATCACCGGACCGGCTTGCCGATCCGGTTCAGGCGCGGCACCGGCAGGAGGCCCATGAAGAGGTGGTCGAAGTCGAACGACAGGTAGACGAGCACCGCCTTGCCGACCATGTGGTTTTCCGGCACGAAGCCCCAGTAGCGGCTGTCGAGCGAGTTGTCGCGGTTGTCGCCCATGCCGAGGTAGTAGTTCTGGCCGAACGTGTAGCTCGTCGCCGGGCGCCCGTCGATCCGGAAGGTGCTGTCGGGCTGCTGCGTGGCCGTGTGGCCTTCGTAGCGCGAGATCATGGGCAGCAGGTACGGGGCGTTCTCCGAGGTGATCGTCACCGCCTGCCCCTTCTTCGGAATCGAGATCGGGCCGTAGTCGTGGTTCGTCCAGTGCTTGCTCGCCGGAAACGGCGGCGAGGTGAAGCTCGGCGACCCCGCCGGCTGCCGGTAGCGCTCCACGCGCGCCACGTACGGCAGGCGCCCGATGGCCTCGGCGGCGGCGTTCGTGGCCTGCACGGCGGCCAGCTCCGGCGTTTCCTGCACGATCTCGCCCCCGAGTTCGCGGACGCGGCTCTCCGGGATGCGCAGCGCCTGGTCGCGCTTGTAGACGAGGAACAGGTGCTGGTAGCCCGGCCCCTCGTCGAGCGGCTTGCCGTCGGCGAAGGCGGTCGAGTTGCGCAGTTCGATCGTCTCGCCCGGCAGGCCGATCAGGCGCTTGATGTAGTAGTCCTTCCGGTCGATGGGCAGCGTCTGCGGCTCGTCCGGGTTGCCGGGCCAGTTGAAGACGATGGCGTCGCCGCGCTTGGGCTCGGAAAAGCCGGGCAGGCGCGTGCCGGGCAGGCGGATGCCGGGGATGTAGAGCTTGGTGAACGGAATCCCGATGGAGATGGGCGTCCGGGCGCCGTAGTGGAGCTTGGAGACGAACAGGAAGTCGCCCACGAGGAGCGTCTTCTCCATCGAGGGCGTCGGGATGCGGAACTGGTCCATGAAGAACGTCCGCACGACGAGCATCACGACGACCGCGAACACGACCGCGTCCACCCACTCGCGAAACTTGCCCTTGCGCTTGACGGGGCGGCCCTTGCGGTCCAGCGGGGGCGCCTCACCGTTGCCGGGCGCGGAGGCCGCGTTGCGGGAGGTGCGCTGCGCCTCGCGCTCGGCGCGGCGGCGGGCAACCGGGTCGTCGGTCTTGGAAGTCAGGGCCACGAAATGGGGAAAGCAGAGGATGGAACCGCGCCGGGCAGACGCAGCGAGACCGGGAAAGTTGCCCCCAACGCGGGCAGACCGCAAGCTAACGCCGCTCGGGCCGTCTTAGCGCATCCAGCGTAGGCCGCCCGCCGGTGCGGTAGTTGGGCCGCGCAATGGCCTTGAGCACGAAGCCGAGGGGGTCGTAGCCGGTGAGGTACCACGCGCGGTTGTCGGCGTCGAAGAAGTAGTCGGCGTAGGAGGCCGGCCGGGCAGCAGCGAGGTCGGCGAAGAGCGTCTCGCGCAGGATGGGCAGCAGGCTGCGGTAGCGCGCGTCGGTGGCGAGCACGAGCCCGCGCCCGCGCGGCCCATTCGGGTCGGTCACGACGAGCGGGATCGTGTCGTTGACGGCGAGCCAGTACTCGAACTGCGAGGCCGTGCCGCGCTGCAGCACGGTGTCGGCCTCGACGAGCGTGAGCGTGGGCATCCCGTAGCGCGCCTCCAGGGCCCCGCGCAGGCGCCAGGTGGCGGACGTATCGAGGGCCGTCCGGTAGTTGCTCCCGAGAAAGCTCCACGCCGGGTCCGGAAACAGGTTGCGAAACGCGAGCCGCTCCAGGCGCGAAAAGCGCCGCACGCCCGCCGAAGACGAACAGCGGCGGCAGCGGCTCGATGACGAGCGGCAGTGCCTCGAACGAGAGCGCCCGCAGCGCCGCCTCCAGCGTCGAGTCCTGCAGCGGCGTGCGCATGAGCGGCGCCACCGGACGCGTCGCCCGAAGCGCTCGTTGAAGCGCGCCAGTTCGCGCGCGTAGAACGCCGCCCGGTAGCGCGGCACGAGGTCCGCGCCCGGCGGCTGCGCGTGCCCACGCGGCACTGCTGCCGACGAGCAGCGCGCCGATGAGCCCCACCCGTCTCCACAGCAAACGGCGTCCCCTCATTCGTCCATCGAGAGCACGGCCAGGAACGCCTCCTGCGGCACTTCCACGCGGCCCACCTGCTTCATGCGCTTCTTGCCCTCCTTCTGCTTTTCGAGGAGCTTGCGCTTGCGCGAGATGTCGCCGCCGTAGCACTTGGCCGTCACGTCCTTGCGCATGGCCCGCACGCTCTCGCGGGCGATGATGCGGCTGCCGATGGCGGCCTGCAGCGCCACCTCGAACATCTGCCGCGGGATCAGCTCGCGCAGCTTCTTGACGAGCTTGCGCCCCACGTCGTACGCCTTGTCGCGGTGGACGATGGTCGAGAAGGCGTCCACCGGGTCGCCGTTGATGAGGATGTCGAGCTTGGAGAGCTGGCTCGACCGGTAGTCGATGAACTCGTAGTCGAAGCTCGCATAGCCGCGCGAGACGCTCTTGAGCTTGTCGTAGAAGTCGAACACGATCTCGGCGAGGGGCAGCTCGTACTGGAGCGACACGCGCTCGGGGTCGAGGTAGTGCGTGTTCTTGTAGAGGCCGCGCCGGTCCTGGCAGAGCGCCATCAGGTTGCCGAGGTACTCGGTCGGCGTGATGATGTCGGCCTTGACGAAGGGCTCCAGGATGTCTTCGAGCTTGCCCGGATCGGGCATCTCGGACGGGTTCTCGATCACCCGCTCGCCCTCGCGCGTCTTGATGACGTACTTGACGTTCGGGACGGTGGTGATGATGTCGAGGTTGAACTCGCGGTCGAGGCGCTCCTGCACGATCTCCATGTGGAGCATCCCGAGAAAGCCCACCCGGAAGCCGAAGCCGAGCGCCGCCGACGTTTCCGGCTCGTAGGTCAGGCTCGCGTCGTTGAGCTGGAGCTTGTCGAGGCTCGCGCGCAGGTCCTCGAAGGCCTCCGGGTTGGTCGGGTAGACGCCCGAGAACACCATCGGCTTGACCTCCACGAAGCCCGGAATGGCCTCCGTCGCCCCGTGGCGGGCGGTCGTCACGGTGTCGCCCACGCGGGTGTCGCGCACGTCCTTGACGCTCCCGATGATGTAGCCGACCTCGCCCGCCGAAAGCTGCTGCACGGGCTCCATGTCGAGCCGGAGCACGCCGATCTCGTCGGCGCTGTACTCCTTGTCGTTCGCTCATGAAGCGGATCGTCTCGCCCTTCTTGAGCGTCCCCTCGAACACGCGGGCGTAGACGATGGAGCCCCGGTAGGTGTTGAACACCGAGTCGAAGATGAGCGCCTGCAGGGGGGCGTCTGCGTTGCCCTTGGGCGCGGGGATGCGGCGCACGACGGCCTCCAGCACCTCCGCCACGCCCTCGCCGGTCTTGGCGGAGATCCGCAGGATCGAGTCGGCAGGCTCGCCGAGCAGGTCTTCGATGGCGTGGGCGACAAGGTCCGGGCGGGCGCCGGGCAGGTCCACCTTGTTCATCACCGGGATGATCTCCAGGTCGTTGCCGAGGGCGAGGTAGAGGTTCGAGAGCGTCTGCGCCTCGATGCCCTGGCTGGCATCGACCACGAGGATCGCCCCCTCGCACGACTTGAGCGCCCGGCTCACCTCATACGTGAAGTCGACGTGCCCCGGCGTGTCGATCAGGTTGAGGATGTACTCCTCGCCGTCCTGCGCCCCGTACTTCATGCGGATGGCGTGGCTCTTGATCGTGATGCCGCGCTCGCGCTCGAGGTCCATGCTGTCGAGCACCTGGGCCTGCATATCGCGCGAGGCGAGCGTGCCCGTCATCTCCAGCAGCCGGTCGGCGAGGGTGGACTTGCCGTGGTCGATGTGGGCGATGATGCAGAAGTTGCGAATCCTTTCCTGGTACGGACGCATCGGGCGGCAAGGTGCGGAGTGTAGCGGCAGACCAGCGCGCAGCGCCCTTCGAGAAGGACGGAGAAGCGCAGGATTGCCAGAAGGGCACTATACGCCCGTCCCGCCGGACTTCTCCCCGGTGCCCTTCGCGTTCCACGCCAATCGTGGATGAATCGCGTTTCTTCTCTCCGGACCATTGGGCACTCCTCCGCCCCCCGGTTTACACAGATTGGTCCTCCCACTATGTCCCCCGTCGTCTCCGAGTCTTTCAGCCAGCTGGCCGAGCGCATCCGCGCGGCCGACCAGCAGGCGTTTGCCGACCTCTACGACCGTACGTACGCCCCCCTGCACCGCTTTGTCTGGTACATGCTCCGCGACGAGGATGCCACCGACGACGTGATCCAGGAGGTCTTTGTCAAGCTCTGGCAGGTGCGCGGCACGCTCGACCCCGAGCGGTCGCTCAAAGCCCTCCTCTACCAGATGGCCCGCAATTTCGCGCTCAACCATACCCGCTCGGCGCGCCGCTTCACCGGCGACGACGTGACGGAGATGGAGCTCGGCCACGCGCCGAGCGTCGAGGCGGAGCTGACGGCGCGCACCCTGGAGGAGCGCCTGCGCGCGTGGATCGACGAGCTGCCGCCGCGCCGCCGCGAGGCGTTCTGCCTGAGCCGCTTCGAAAACATGAGCCACGACGAGATCGCCGTGGCGATGGACCTTGCCCCGAAAACCGTCAACAATCACATTGTCCTCGCCCTTCAGACGCTCCGGCAGCGCCTGACGGCCTTCGACGCTGACGCGCTCACCGATGGCTGAGCATTCTCGCCTTGTCTTCCCTGCCCGACTTCTCGGGCGTGCCCGCCGCCGAACGCACCGCGCTCGTCGAAACGTGGAACGCCGCCGCCGCCTCGGCCATGGCGCCGGCCCCCACCGCCGCCCGGCAGGCGGCTGCGTGGGCGCGCATCCAGCGCACGCTCACCTGCCCGGACCTCGCCGACGCCCCCGCGCCCGAGCACAGCGCCCTGACGCACCTGTGGGCGCTCGCGGCGGATGCCGCGCCCACCGCGCCCGCCGCTCGTCCCGGACCACAAGGCCGCCACGTGGGCGCGCATCCAGAGCCGCGTGGGCGCCCCCGACGTCTCCGAGCTGCCGGAGGCCGAACGCACTGCCCTGCTCACCGTCTGGCACGCGGCGCGCTTTGCCCAGCCGAACGCCCCGGCGCTCCGCGCCGAGCGCCGCGCGACCACCTGGGCCCGCATTCATGGCGGCCCTTCAGCCGGCGCCCCCGGTTGCCAGGTAGCCGTGCGGACCGTCCGGCGCGCGCCCGGATGCGCGGCATTCGCCGCCTAGCCCCCTTTGTCGTGCCCGCCGTGCTGCTCCTGCTCGGCGCCGGCGGCTACTGGGGCTTTGCCCCCAACGCCCTCACCGCCCCGGCGGGCGGGCAGCAGACCTTTACCCTCGCCGATGGCTCGACCGTTACGCTCTCCGGTGGGTCAACCCTGACCCACACCCGCTGGTCCCCCCGCGCCGTCCGCCTCGAAGGCGTCGCGTTCTTCGACGTCGCGCACGACGCGGCGCACCCGTTCACCGTGGAAGCGCCTGGCGCGTCCGTGCGGGTGCTCGGCACGGCCTTCGAGGTACGCGCGACTGGCCTGCCCGGCACCACGTCCGAGGTGACGGTGGCGCGCGGCCTCGTGGCGGTGGCCTCGCCCGAAACGCCGGAGATCCGCGTGCCCGCCGGGCAGCGCCTCCGCCTCGACGCGGGCGCGCAGAGCCGCCCACAGCCCTTCTCGGGCAGCGTGGCCGCCTGGCGCTCGGGCGCCTTCGCCTTCGAAAACGCGCCGCTCGCGGATGTCTTCGCCGATGCCGCCACGCGCTTCGGCACCCACATCGACGTGCCCGCTGCGCTCGGCACGCGGCGGTGGACCCTCTCGCTGGCGCAGCCGCGCGGCGTGGAAGACGTGCTGCAGGCCGTATGCGAACCGCTCGGGCTCCAATTCCGCCCGGTCGCCGACGGCTACGAAGTGTTCGCCCCCTGACCGGAGGCGAACGGGTTGACGGGCGGGGCGTTGACAGCCGTTCTTGCCCGTCTCCTCTCTCTGCCCGGTATGCGCGTCTGGGCCCTCTGGCTGCTCCTGCTGGTTGCCGCTGGCCCGCTCCTGGCCCAACCGACCCTCTTCGACGTCCGTGGCCTGCCGCTGGATGAGGCGCTGCGCCGGGCGCAGGGGCGCGGGGGCTTCAGCCTCACGTATGACCCCGCCCTCGCCGAGGGGCGCACGAGCCAGTGCGTGACGCGCGAACTCCGCGCCGAGCCCCTGCTGGCCTGCGTGCTCGACGGGACTGGCCTCGTGGCGCGCGCGCTCCCAGCGGGCCGTTCGTGCTGGCCCTTGCCCCCCTGCCGCCCCCGCCTTCGGCGCGCCTGCGCGGGCGCGTGCTCGACGCCGAAACGGGCCTGCCCCTGCCGGACGCGAGCGTCTACCTGCTCGGCACGACGCGCGGCATCCTGGCCGGCAGCGAGGGCAGCTTTCTGCTGGAGGGACTGCCGGTAGGCCGGGCCACCCTGCGGGCGTCGTACGTCGGCTACGCGCAGGCGCAGGCCGCCGTGACGCTCGCGCGCGACTCGACGTCGTTCGTTACCCTCGCGCTGCGGGCCGAGCCGGCCGTGATCACGCCGGTCGTGGTGGAAGGGCTTCAGTTTCGGGACCCGATTGTGCTGGCCCGGATGTCCTCGCCGCCCGTGGACGGCGCGGCAGCGCCGGAAGTCTCGACCCGCCTCGTGGGCATGACGGGCGTGCAGCCGGGGCGCGTCGTGGCCGACCTGCACCTCCAGGGCGGCGAGTCGGGCGAGCACCTGATGACGCTCGACGGCGCGCCCATCTACGTGGCCCCCGTCATTGCCGGGCTGATCGGACCCTTCAGCCCGTTTGCCATCGGGCGCATCACCGTGCAGAAGGCGGGCTATGGCTCGCTGCCCGTGTCGAGCACCGTGGGGGTGATCGAGACGGAGCACACGTTCCCGGTAGATCAGGGGCGCAAGTTCGACGCGCAGGTGGACCAGTTGGCCTACAACGTGCGCCTGGCCTCGGGCGGGGAGCGGCGCGATGGCTTTCGCGTCCAGATGCTCGCCGCGAGCCGCATCTCCCTGCCCCCGTCCTCGGCGCCGCTGGGCGTCCGGCAACTCCTGACGGACTGGAACCGCCCAGACCCGTTTCTGGCCGCCGTCACGTCGTTGCCCTCGGATCTGGGCTCGAACGATCCCGTGCAGTCCTTTCTGACGTCCGACCAGGGCTCGCTGCCGCAGCTCAGCTTCTCCGACCTCCACGTGGCCGTGCAGGCGTTCCACCCGTCTGGGCGGCGTTTTACGGCTTCTACCTACGTGGGATCGCGGCAGCTCGTGGCGGACGTGCCCAACCTGGGCCGCCTCGCCGTGCGTTCGTTTCGCGATCAGTATACCTGGAATAGCGCGATGGGCCAGGTCCGCTACGACGCCGTCCAGAGCATCCGGATGCGCACGAGCGTCGCAGCTGCGCGGGGCGCTCTACCGCCTGCGGCACCAGACCGTGCTGCCCGACACGCTCTTCGCGCAGCGCCCGGCCCTGCCGGACGACGACGGCAACACGTTCGCGGAGGCGTCGCTCCATGCGCAGGCCGTGTTCCAGCTGGGCAAGCGCATCGGCCTCGAAACGGGCCTCGTGCCCACACTCACTTCCTCGCGCTTTTCGGTCGTCGGCGTGCGGCGCGAGACGATCCGGCACCAGGCCACGCGGACGCAGGTGCCCGCCTATGTGGGCCTGCACCTGGGCCTCACCCGGCGCCTCGAAGCGGAGTTGGGCCTGCGGGCTACGACCCTTGGCGGCGCGCCGCTGTTGGAGCCCCGCGCCGCGCTGCGCCTCGACCTGCCGCAGACTCCCCTGGGCGCCTTCGCGCTGCGCGGGGGGGCCGGGCTGTACCGGCAGTTTGTGCAGCCGTACGAGGTGTCGAGCATCAGCCCGTCGTCCCTCGTCTCGTCCACCCGCGTCTGGCTCGTCGTCGACGATACGCGCCCTGCCCCGCTCGCCTTCCACACGAGCCTAGAAGCGGCCCTGCTGCCCGCGCGCGGGTGGACCGTGAACGCCGAAACGTACTATCGCCGCCAGTACCGGACGCTGCAAGTAGACTTCTCCGCCGACTCCCTTTCCACCGCCAACTCGCCGCAGCGCACCTTTCTGCTCATCGGGGAAGGCTACGCCTACGGCGCCGCCACGCAGATCGCGCGGACGCTCGGCCACACGGAGCTCAAGGCGCGCTACGAATTCAGCTACGTCGAGCGGCAGACGGGCCTGTTCGACGGCGGCTTTTACCAGGTGCCCTGGAATGAACCGCACCGCCTCGACGTGAGCGTGGCCGTGCAGCCGTGGCCGCGCCTCGCGCTGAGCGCCCGCCTGGCGAACGCGTGGGGCCGCACCTGGGCCTTCCGCCGGGCCTACTACGATTACGTCGGCGCCAACGACTCCCTGCTCGTGCGCGTGCCGGAGCCGCTGCAAGCGTTTGTGCGCCAGCAGATCGTCTCCTACGGCCTGCGCACCCCGTCGCTGCAGCGCCTGCCCAAGCTCCAGCGCCTCGACGTGGGCGCGGCCTACACGCAGCCCCTGCGCCGCGCCCGGCTCCAACTGCGCCTGGACCTGCTCAACGCGTTCGACGACCGGAACGTGGACGAGTACCGCCTCGTCGGCGACGCGGCCTACTACAATGGCACCCGCAACCGAAACGTCCAGGACACGCCGACGCGCGAAGGGCTCCTCAGGCAGGCGCCCCGTCTTGCCCTGCGCCGGACGGCCATTCTGGCGCTTCGGGTGACGTGGTGAAGGCGGGCGTTTCCTGCACCGGCACTGCGGCAACGCCCGCATCCTCTGCCGGCTGCATCAACCGCCGGTGGAAGCGTCCCTGGAACACCATGAACCCCACCACGCCCACGACAATTGCCATGTCGGCGACGTTCCAGATGGGGAAGAGGCGACGTGGACCGAGCAGCGGCAGGTCGATGAGGCCGAGGTCTACGTGCACAAAGTCCACCACCTGCCCGTGAAGAGCGCGCCGTAGCGGTAGATAACGCCGTAGAAGATGCGGTCGATGATGTTGCCGAGCGCCCCGCCGAGGATCAGCGCCAGGCTATACCGGTAGGGCGCGTAGGCCTCCCGGATGCGCCACAGGTAATACACGATGAGCCCGGTGGCCAACAGCGCAAACACCGTGATGAGGCCCGGCGGGCCGAACGTGAGCCCGAAGGCCATGCCCGGATTGGTCGTGTAGGTCAGCTTGAACCAGTCGCCCAGGAGCGGGATGGACTCATAGAGCCGCATCCTTTGCACCACGAGCATCTTGGCGATTTGGTCTACCACCAGCACAACAATCGTCAACCAGAGCGCACGCATCACATCGGGAACAGGAGGAGGCGAGGCGGACGCCTCAGGAGCCGGCGCGCGTCTTGGCTTCGACCGACGTTTCGGTGTGGGGGACGGCCCGCAGGCGTTCCTTCTGGATGGGCCGCCCGGTGACTTTGCACACCCCGTAGGTTTTGTGCTTGATGCGCTCGAGCGCGCGGTCGAGGTAGCCGACGTACTTCTGCTGGCGCGCGATCATGAGGTAGAGCTTCTCACGCTCCATCGCATCCGTGCCCGCGTCGGCCATGTGGAACGAGTAGGCCGTGTCGTTTTCGGCCTGCTCGCGCGCGTCGTCGAGCTGGTGGCGCATGGACGCGATCTCATCCATCGCCGCCTGGCGCTTGTCAAGGATCAGGAGGCGAAACTCCTCCAGTTCGGCGTCAGAAAGGGGCGTGCGGCGGTCCCCCTGCGGGGGTACGGCGGGCTCCTGAAGGTTTTCCATCGTCGTTCTGGAATGGGACGAGGCCCAATGTTGGCCCGTCAGGCCCGCTGCAGGGCGACCCGGAGGGTCTCGCCCGACAGGTCGAAGGTGTCGGCGGGGGTACCGGCGTCGAGGTCGGGCGCCAACGTGAGGGCTAGGGTCTCGTTCCGAACGTAAACCCCGTGCGCGGCCAGCGCCGCATCGAGAGCGGGCGTGGCGGCATAGCGCACATGGATGCGGTCGGCCACGTCGAGCCCGGCGCTCTTGCGCAGGTTCTGGAGGCGGTTGACGGTCTCCCGGGCGAGGCCCTCGGCGACGAGGTCCGGCGTGAGGGTGGTGTCGAGCGCGACGGTGATCCCGTCCTCGGAGGCCACGCCCCAGCCTTCCACGCCCGAGGTGGTCACGGCCACGTCCTCGGCGTCGAGCACGAGCGGCCCATCCGGCAGGTCGAGCGTGATTGTCCCCTCTCGGGCAAAGGACGCGATCTCAGGGGCGGTCATCGCCTTGATCCGCTCGGCGGCGGCCTTCATGCGGGGGCCGACCTTCTTGCCGAGCACGCGGAAGTTGGGCACCGCCGCACGCGTCACAAAGGCCGCATCGTCGCCCGCGAGGTCGAGCGCCTTGAGGTTGACTTCGTCGAGCACGACTTCGCGTACTGCTTGAAGGTGCGCGGCGTCCACGCCTGCCACGAGGGCGCGTGGGAGCGGCTGCCTGACGCCGATGCCCGCGTCCTGCCGGAGCCCGAGCACGAGCGAGGCCACCCCGCGGGCGAGGGCCATGCGCGCTTCGAGGGCTTCGTCGCGCGCGCCGGCCTGCGGGAAGCTTTCGAGGTGGACCGAGTCCTGCCCGCCGAGGGCGCGGTGGAGCCATTCGGCGAAGAACGGCGCGATGGGGCTCATGAGCACCGCCACCGTGCGCAGGCAGGCGTAGACCGTCTCGTAGGCGGCCGCCTTGTCCGCCGGGTCGTCGGACTTCCAGAAGCGGCGGCGGCTGCGGCGCAGGTACCAGTTCGAGAGGTCGTCCACGAACGCCTCCACGGCGCGGGCGGCCCTCGTTGGGTTGAGGTCTTCGAGCGCGAGTTCGACGGCCTCGGTGGTCGCGTTGAGGCGGCTGCAGGATCCAGCGGTCCAGGTCGGTCCCCCTCCCCAGCCCTGCCCCGGTTTCGGGGGAGGGGGTCGCGTCGGCGACGGGTGGGGGGGTGAAGCCGTCGAGGGTGGCGTAGGTGGCGAAGAAGGCGTAGACGTTCTCCAGCGTGCCGAAAAACTTGCGGCGCGTCTCCTCCAGCCGGCGCTCGGAGAAGCGGACGCTCTCCCACGGCGGAGCGTCGGCCATCATCGCCCAGCGCACCACGTCGGCGCCGTAGCGGTCCATGGTGACGAACGGGTCGACCGTGTTGCCCTTCGACTTCGACATCTTGTTACCCTGCTCATCGAGCAGCAGGCCGGCGACAAAGACGTTCTTGAAGGCCACCGAGTCCTTGACGAGCGTGCTGATGGCGTGGAGTGTGTAGAACCACCCGCGCGTCTGGTCCACCGCCTCCGAGATGAAGTCCGCCGGAAAGTGCTCGTCGAACTGCGCGCGGTTCTCGAACGGATAGTGCCACTGCGCAAACGGCATCGCGCCCGAGTCGAACCACACGTCGATGAGGTCGGGCACGCGGCGCATGGTGGCGCCGGGGGTGGTCGGGTCGGGCCAGGTGAGCGCATCCACATACGGCCGGTGCAGGTCGAGCGCGCCCGTGTCCGGGTTGATCGCCGCGTCCGGGATGGTGCCGCCCACCTTCTCGGTCAGCTCTTCGATGGAGCCGATGCATTCGCGGTGCTCGGAGCCGTCGGACTCCCAGATGGGCAGCGGCGTGCCCCAGTAGCGGCGGCGCGAGAGCGCCCAGTCCACGTTGCCGCGCAGCCAGTCGCCAAAGCGCCCCTCGCCGACGCCCTCGGGCTGCCAGCGGATCGTGGAGTTGAGTTCGACGAGGCGGTCCTTGTAGGCCGTCGTGCGGACGAAGTACGACTCGACCGGGTACTGCATGAGCGGCGTGCCCTTGCGCCAGTCGTGCGGGTAGTTGTGGAGGTAGGATTCCTCGCGGAAGAGCAGGCCGCGCGCCTTCAGGTCGCGGATGATGACGCGGTCGGCCTCCTTGAAGCCGAGCCCTTCCACCGCCGCATCGCCAAAGGAACGGTCGAACGTACCATCCGGGCGGATCGGGTTGAAGAGCGGCATCCCCTCGCCGAGCACGACGGCGTTGTAGTCGTCCGCGCCGAAGGCAGGGGCCTCATGCGCCACGCCGGTGCCGTCGGTGTCCGTCACGAAGTCGGCGGCGATCACTCTGATCGCGCCAGTGCAAGCGCCTCCGCGCTACCGACCTCTAAGCGATTGATCGTTTAGAAAAGTTCAGCTCGTAGAAGTTTTTCTTTTTTCCTATCCGGCACGTATCAAGCCTCCCTCTTGCTTCGTAGCGCATCCGCTCCGACGAGGTCGGCGCCGGTCATGCGCTGCACCACCTCGGCCTCCTGCTTGAGCACGGAGAGGCGGTTCTCGGCGAGGATGAGGTGCGTGCCGTCGGCCAGCCGCACCTTGACGTACGGGAGCGCCGCGCCGACGGCGAGGGCCGTGTTGGAGGGGAGCGTCCACGGCGTCGTCGTCCACGCGAGGAAGTCCGTGTTCTCCTCGCCCACGATGGGAAAGCGGACGTACACGCTCGCGTCCTGCACCTCCTTGTAGCCGAGGCTCACCTCGTGCGACGACAGCACGGTGCCGGAGCCGGGGCTGTACCACTGGATCTTGTAGCCCTGAAACAGCAGATCCTTGTCCCACAGCTGCCGCAGCAGCCACCAGACGCTCTCGATGTATTCGTTGTGGAAGGTGACGTAGGGCCGCTCCAGGTCTACCCAGTAGCCCATCTGCTCCGTCATCCGGTCCCACAGCTCGGTGTAGCGCAGCACGCTCGCCCGGCAGGCCGCGTTGTAGCGCGCGATGCCGTATTCCTCGATCTCCGCGCGCGACTTGAGGCCCAGTTCCTTTTCGACCTCGATCTCGACGGGCAGGCCGTGCGTGTCCCAGCCCGCCTTGCGGTCCACGCGGAAGCCCTGGAGCGTCTTGTAGCGGCAGAAGATGTCCTTGATCGTCCGCGCCATCACGTGGTGGATGCCGGGGCGCCCGTTGGCCGTCGGCGGGCCTTCGTAGAAGGTGAACGTGGGGGCGTCCGGACGGTCTTCGGTGGAGCGCTCGAACACGCGGGCGCTCTTCCAGAAGGCACGGATGTCGGCTTCGAGGGCCGGATGGTCGAACTGCTTGGGCTGCGGAAAACGGGCCATGGTCCAATAAAAAAGCCCCCGGACGGCGGGGGCGATGTGGCGGCAAGATACGGCACCCGCTGCGCCCACGGGTGGGCGAAGCACCCGGACGCGTCTGCGCTGGGCACCCGACGACAGGCCGGGGGCGACCATCGCGCGAGCGCACCGGCAGCGGGTGCTCTGCCGCTACGGGGTGTGGGGCGCGCCTGGGGCGCTCGGAGCGAGTTGATGTTGCCGAACAAGTTCTTCGGCGAGGCGCTGCATCGTGCGGTCGAGCACATCGTGGACGTGCGCGAAGCCCTGCGGGCCGCCGGCGTAGGGGTCGGGCACACTGTAGTCGCCCGGCTCGGGGTCGAACTCGCGGGCGAGGCGCACCTTGTAGCGCGTGTTCGTCGCCGAGGTCGAGCGCGAGCACATCGAGGAGGTTGCGCTTGTCCATCACGAACACGTGGTCGGCGGCGGCCAGGACGCTGTGCGTGAAGTGCGCCGAGCGGTGGCCGGAGAGGTCGACGCCGCGCGTGGCCGCTTCGGCAGACGTGCGCGGGTCTGCCGGGCCGCCCTCGTGCCAGTTGGACGTGCCGTAGGAGCGCACCTCCACCTTATCGCCCACGCCCAGGGCGGCGAGATGCTGGCGCAGGAGCGCGGCGCCGAGCGGGCTCCTGCAGATGTTGCCCAGGCACACGACGGCCACGCGCAGCGGGGCACCGGAGACAGAGGCGGGCGTTTCGGGCAGCATATGGCAACGTTGTTCGATCCGCCCCAAGATGCGTTTGGCCGCGTCGGCTCCGCGCCGGTCGCGCGTGAATCCCCCTCGGAACCGGCGCGCAGGCCCGTCCGCACCGACGCCGGGCCGCCCGTGCTCTCGGTGGCCGAACTGTGCTCGGGCGTGCGGGCGGTGCTGGAGAGCACGTTCGACGACGTCGCGGTCGAGGGCGAGCTTTCGAACGTGCACCTCCACCGCTCGGGGCACCTCTACTTCACGCTCAAGGACGACGAGGCGCAGCTTCGGGGCGTCGTGTGGCGGACGCACGCGGCGCGCATCTTCTTCCGCGTCGAGAACGGGATGCAGGTGCGTGTGCGCGGGCGCGTGTCGTTCTACGAGGCGCGCGGCGAGGCGCAGCTCGTCGGGCACACGCTCACGCTTGCGGGCGAAGGCGCGCTCTTTGCCGCCCTCGAATCCCTCAAAGAGCGCCTCCGCGCCGACGGGCTGTTTGCGCATGAGCGCAAGCGCACCCTGCCCCGCTTTCCGCGTCGCGTGGGGCTCGTGACCTCGGCCTCCGGCGCCGCCGTGCGCGACCTGCTCGCCGTGCTCGGGCAACGCTTTCCGCTCGCCGAGGTGGTCCTCTGCGGCGTGGCCGTGCAGGGACTGGGCGCCGCCGACGAGATCGCCGCGGCCGTCGCCCGCTTTGGCGCCCTACCCCTCGGCCATCCCCACCGGCCGGACGTGCTCATCGTGGGACGTGGGGGCGGGTCGATGGAGGACCTGTGGGCGTTCAACGAGGAGGTCGTCGCCCGCGCCATCGCCGCCTGCCCGATCCCGGTGGTGAGCGCGGTCGGCCACGAGACCGACGTGACGGTGGCCGACTTTGTGGCCGACGTGCGCGCCGCCACGCCCACGCACGCCGCCGAACTGGTCGTGCCGGACGCCCGCGAGGTGGCGGGCCTGCTCGCCGGCTACGACGCGCTCCTACGCGACACCGTCCGCGCCCGCCTCCACGACGCCCAGACGCGCCTGCTCGCCGCCCGCCACGCCCCGGCCTTTGCGCGCATCCCCGTACGCCTCGCCCACGCCACGGCCGCCCTCGACACGCTGCGCCACCGCCTCGCTGCCGCCGCCCTCGCCCACACCACCCGCAACCGCACCCGCCTCGACGGCGCGACGGCCACCCTCCACGCCGCCGACCCCGAGGCGCCGCTCCGGCGGGGCTACGCCCTCGCTTCGCAGCACGGACAGCGCGTGACCGCCGCCACGCTCGTCCCCGGCGCGCCCGTCACGCTCACCTGGCACGACGGCACCCGCGCCGCGCAGGTCACCGCCCCCACCCCCGGCCCAGCGTAGGGGCAAGGCGTGCCTTGCCCTCCTCGTCCCCGCCTCCCGCCCATCTCCCTCCAACCTTCGGGTAATACACGAGCCCTTCGCGCCTTCATCCCTCCATCGCAGTCAGATACGCTGCTGTGGCTGGCGCGGTAGCTGGTGCTTCTTTCAGGTCGGCGCGCAGGCGGTCGAGCGCGGGCGCGTCGTCCACATCGTACCAGGGCGGGAGGAGTGTCACGTCGAGATCCCTGGCAGTGGCACGGTCGAGCGTGTGGGCGAGTACGTCGGCGTGGCTGTACTGCATCCCGGCGAAGAGCGCCGGCTGGAGGTCGCGCATCCCGAGCAGGTAGTAGCCGCCGTCGTCGGACGGGCCGAGCGAGATGCTCTTCGGCGCCGTGAGTTCGTCGAAGGCGAGCTGGATAAACGCCGAGGGCAGCGTCGGGTGGTCGGTGCCGATCACGACGGCCCGGTGGGCGCCGGCGGCGAACGTTTCCAGAAAGGCGTGCAACATCCGGGCACCGAGGTCTGGGCCGGTCTGGACGTGGCGCGTCACGCCTGCGGGCACGAGGTCGTCCGGGAGCGACCCGTCTGACGGCGGCAGATACAGGCGCACGGCCACGCCGAGCGCCGCGTACTGCGTGAGGGCATCGCGCAGCATGGCGGCGTACAGCCCGGCGGCCTGCGCGGGGGTGAGTGGCGGGCACAGGCGGGTCTTGACCGCGCCGGGCGCCGGGACCTTGGCGAAAACGAGGAGCGCGTCCAGTGGGGCGAAGGGCTTTCCCGAAGCATAGCACCCTGCCCGCTTGCGCGGCGTGCCCGGGCGCTGATATTTACCGGGCCTCCACGCGCAGGGCTGCCGCCGCCCTCGATGCAAGCGGCAGAACGTCCGCAGGCCTCCCCCGAGCCCCGGCGTGGAACCTCGCGGGCCATTCCCGCCCTTAGACAGGGCCCCTGCCTGCCTGTGCCCCAGCCGCTCCCCGCTCCCACCCCCGCCCTCGACACGGTCCTGCCGCGACACGCTCGGCCTCGCCGACCGGCTCCGCGCCGACACGGCCTGGCTCGCGCGGGCCACCTCGCCCCGCGCCACCGCCCGCTCGTTCTCCGACTACGTCGCCCACCGGATCCTCGACCCGTCGCTCTGGATCGGGGTGCTCGGCACGGCCCTGCGCGTGGTGCTCATCGTGCTCGCCGCGCACCTGGTGATCCGGGGTGTGGCGCGCGCCGGCGTGCGCTACAACGCCCGCTTTGCGGAACTGCCGCCCCTGCACCCGCGCCGCCAGCGCGTCTCCACGCTCACCGACCTGCTGGCCTCGGCGGTGCGCTACGTCGTGTGGCCGCTCGCGGTGATCTCGGTGCTCGGGCAGGTTGGGCTCGACGTGCGGGCGCTGCTCGCCACCGCCGGCATTGCGGGCCTCGCCATCGGCTTCGGGGCGCAGACGCTCGTGCGCGACCTCATCTCCGGCATCTTCCTCCTCTTCGACGACTCGCTCCATGTGGGCGACACCGTGCGCATCGGGGCCGACGAGGGGACGGTCGAGTACATCGGCGTGCGGCTGATCAAGGTGCGCCGCCTCAACGGCGAACTGCTCATGGTGCCGGCTGGCGAACTGCGCATCTTCGGCAACCGGAGCATCGGCTTTGCCCGCGCGGTCGTGGACGTCGCCCTGCCCTACACCGCGCCCCTGCGCCCGATGCTCGCCGCCCTCGACGAGGCCGCCCGGCGCTGGGCCGAGACCCATGCCGACCTGATCCAGGGAGAACCACCGGAGGTGCAGGCCGTCACCGAGCTGGCCGAGCCCGCCGCCCGGGCGCGGATCGTGGTGACGACCCCGCCCGGCCTCCAGTGGAGCGCCGAGCGCAGCCTGCGCGTGGCAGTGCTCGAAGCGCTCGCCGAAGCGGGCCACACCCCCGCCTCCACCGTGTCGCTGGCTTCCCTCGTGCCCTCCGCCCGCACCGACACCCCGGCGCGCGGCATCGACCCCACCGCCATCCCCGACGCCTGAACATCGCGATCCGCCCCTAGCCATGGTCTACACCCGTTCTGCCGAGGTGCCGTTCACGCGCACCGAACTGCCCACGATGCCTGTTCCGGGCCGCGTGCTGCTCACCACCCCGGCGCACTTTTCCGTCGCCTACGTCATCAACCCGCACATGGCCGGGCACGTCGGCCAGACGGACGCAGCGCAGGCGCAGGCGCAGTGGCAGGCGCTGCGCGACGCCTACGCGCGCACCGGGGTCGCCATCGCCGAGGTAGAAGGGGCACCCGGGCAGCCCGACATGGTGTTCTGCGCCAACCAGTCGCTCCCGTTTGTGCGCGACGACGGGGCGCGGGGCGTCGTGCTCTCGCAGATGCACGCCGACGAGCGCAAGCAGGAGGTGCCGCACTATGGGCGCTTTTTCACCGCCGCGGGCTACGAGGCGCACGCGCTCGGCCTGCCCGGCACCGACTTCGAGGGGATGGGCGATGCGCTCTGGCATCCGGGGCGGCGCCTGCTCTGGGGCGGCTACGGCTTCCGCACGAGCCTGGCGGCCTACCACGCGCGTGAGCGCCCTCACCGGCGCGCCCGTGCTCGCGCTCGAACTGCTCGACCCCGAGTTCTACCACCTCGACACCTGCCTGAGCGCCCTCGACGAGCGCACGGCGCTCTACTATCCGGGCGCCTTCCAGCCGGAGGGCCTCGCCCTGCTCCGCCGGTTCTGGGACACGCTCATCGAAGCGCCCGAGGACGAAGCCCGCCACCTCTTCGCCTGCAACGCCCACAGCCCGGACGGCCAGCACGTGCTCATCCAGCGCGGCTGCACCGTCACCAACGCGCGGCTCACGGCGGCGGGTTACCACGTCGTCGAACTCGACACGGACGAGTACCTCAAGTCCGGCGGCTCGGTGTTCTGCATGAAGCTGATGTACTGGTAGCGCCCCCAATACGCGGGGGCCTTTTAGGCGCGGGGAGGCATGGCGCCCGTCGTCAGCCCAGCGGGTTGGGGGGCATGGCCGAAGCGCCCCCCCACGCCAGGCGATGTACACGAGCCCCGCGCCGGACGCCCCCGCCGACGCCACCGCGAGGGCCCAGGCGCCTACGCGCGCAGCAATGAAGGCCCCGGCAAAGCCGCCCCCCAGAAATCCGCTCAGCAGGCACACGAGCAGCAGGGCCTTCCAGCGAGGCAGGCGCCGGTGGCGGAGCCAGTGCCCGATCATGACGCCGAGGTCCGTCACGGTCCCCGTCACGTGGGTGGTTCGGATGACGAGCCCCTGGTAATGGCTCGCCATCGCATTCTGCACGCCACAGGCGGCGGCGGCCAGCACGAGTCCGGACATGCGGCCCTGCAGCAGCAGCACCGTCGCGAGGGCGAGCAGCCCCCCTTCCACGAGCAGCACAACGCCATATCGCCGCCCGGCCTCTAGGGTTTGTCCGCCAATGACGAAGCCGGAGAACATGGCCCCCCCAAGGAAGCCCAGCAGAATGCAGGCGGTCAGGGCCAGGTCATGCAGGTCCCCGGTATTCAAGTCGACCCCGAGGCGCGAGACGGCGCCGCTCATGTGCGCCACGGGGACGTGAAAGAACTGGAGCAAGGCCGCATTGACGTACCCCGCCAGTGCCGCGAGCAGCGTGCCGCCGGCAAACACCCAGCCGCGCTGCCCCGCAGGCCGGAGCGAGGGCGGCGGACGCTGATAGGGCATGCGGGAAACACTCTAGGTCGGGGGGCGGCCCCCAAACGGCAGGCTCACCCCAGCTTCAGGCCGGTGCCGTCGTACTGCGGCAGCAGGCCCGCGTACAGGTCGATCTGGGCGCAGTAGCTCACGTCGGCGTCGTGGCCGAGCGCGATGAGGCGGCGGCCGTGTTCGCTGCGGCGGAGGGCGCCTTCGAGGTCGCCTTTCTCCGCGTCATAGAGCGCGGTCGCCACGCGGGCGGCATCGGAGGCGTCGTCGGGGAGGGCGCCGCCGCAGACGCGGTGCAGGAGCAGCCCGGCGCAGAGGGTGTCTTCGAGTGACACGCGCCCCTTCCAACCGGCGCAGATGAGCACCGCGTCACGCCCGGCGTCCTGGAGCAGCTGCGTCACCGCGGCCACGTTGAGCAGGCAGCCCGCCACGACCAGCTCCGCACTTGCGGCGGCTGGAAAGAGGGGCGCCCCGTTGGTGGTGTGGAGGATAACGGTGCGGCCCTGCACCACCTCGGGGGTGAACTCGCGGGGCGAGTTGCCGAGCGGGAAGTCCGGAATCGGCAGCGCGTCGCGCTCGCCGCCGAGCACGTAGGTGGCCGGGTCCATGTGGGTGACGAGCCGCCCGGCTTCGCCCACATCGGCGATGGGGAGCACGGAGCGGGCGCCGTTGGCGAGGGCGGTCGTGATGGTCGAGCAGGCGCGGAGCACGTCGATCACCACGACGACCTTGCCCCGTACGTGCTCGTCGCGAAGGCCCTGGCCGAGCACAAAAACGTCGTACGGCATCGGCTCAGGCCCCCTGCTTATGGAGCGGCGCCTTCGCCACGCGCGCACGGAACCGCTGCCCGCGCTGTTCGACGAACACCTCGCTGCCCACCGCCGTGAAGCGCGGCTCGTTGGGCACGTACCCCATCCCGATGCCCTTGCCGAGGTTGGGCGACTGCGTGCCGCTCGTCACCTCGCCGATCACGGCGCCCTCGGCGTCCACGAGGGACTGCCCGTGGCGGGGAATGGCGCGGTCCTCCATCACGAAGGCCACGAGGCGGCGCGAGATGCCGGCCGCCTTCTGCTGCACGAGGGCGTCGCGGCCCACAAAGTCGCCCTTGTCGAGCTTCGTCACCCAGCCGAGCCCGGCTTCGAGAGGGCGTCGTCGTCGTCGGTGAGGTCGTTGCCGTAGAGGCTGTAGCCGGCTTCGAGGCGGAGCGTGTCGCGCGCGCCGAGGCCGGCGGGGCGCAGTTCGGCCTCGGCCCCGGCGGCCACGAGGGCGTCCCAGAGCGCCTCCGCCCGGTCGGCGTCGACGTAGAGTTCGAGGCCGGACTCGCCCGTGTAGCCGGTGTGCGAGGCGATGGCGAACCCGCTGCCCATGAGTGCGCCCGGCGCCAGCATCCGGAAGTGGTAGTACGGCAGGTCGGAGAACGTGAGGCCGGTGGCGCGCTCGGCAATCGCCATTGCCTCCGGACCCTGGAGGGCCAGCAGCGCGATCCGGTCGGAGAGGTTCTCAAGCGCGGCGCCGACGTGGTTGTGGGCGTTCATGTGCGCCCAGTCTTTGTCCACGTTCGAGGCGTTGATGACGAGCAGGTAGTCGTCGGCGGCGATGCGGTAGACGAGCAGGTCGTCGACGATGCCGCCCTCGGGGTGGCACATCACGGCGTACATCGCGCGCCCATCGGTGAGCTTGGCCGCGTCGTTGGAGACGAGGTGCTGCACGAAATCGAGCGCGTGGGGGCCCGTCACGCGGACCTCGCCCATGTGGCTCACGTCGAAGAGCCCGGCGCGCTCGCGCACCGCCTTGTGCTCGTCGAGGATGCCGGTGTACTGGACGGGCATATCGTAGCCCGCAAACGGCATCATACGGGCGCCCGCGCGGCGATGGGTCTCGTAGAGCGGGGTGCGTTTCGGCGGGGCGTCCATGCAGCGAACCGGGTTTCGGACAAGATAGGCGGCGGGCGTAGGTGCGATGCCGTGCGCACGCCCGGTCGGCACCGCCTTTACCGATTCCGCAAGAGCCCCGGCGGCGTGACGATGCCGGAACGCGGTGCGGCCCTGGCGCCGGCGCTTCTATACTCGCCCGTCTGCGACCGCTCCCGCCATGCTCTTCCCCATTTCCGACGACGACAGCGAACTCTCGGGCCGCGCTTGGGCCACGATGCTCGTGCTCGCGCTCAACGTGCTCGTCTTCTTCGGCCTCCAGGGCGCCGGCGCCAACGACCGCTTTACCTACGGCTACAGCGTCGTGCCGGCGGAGATCACGAGCGGGCGCGACCTCACCGCGAACGAGCACGTCGCCGTGACGGACAACGTGACCGGCCAGACGCAGACCGTGGACATCCCGCAGGCGCCCGGCCCGTTTCCGATCTACCTCACCGTGCTCACGGCGATGTTCATGCACGGCGGCTACCTGCACCTCTTCGGCAACCTGCTCTACCTCTGGATCTTCGGCGACAACGTGGAGCACCGCTTCGGCTCGCGGCGCTTTCTGCTCTTCTACCTCGCCAGCGGCCTCGTGGCGACGTTCGCGCAGGTCTTCCTCGACCCGCACTCGGTCGTGCCCAACCTCGGCGCCTCGGGCGCCATTTCGGGCGTGCTCGGCGCCTACCTGATGCTCTTTCCGCGCAACCGGGTCAACGCCGTGTTCTTCTTCCGCATCGTGAGCGTGCCGGCCGTCGTCGTGCTCGGCCTGTGGATCCTGCTCCAGTTTGTGGACGGCTGGGGCGCGATTGCCAACACCGAGCAGACCGTGGGCGGCGTGGCCTATGCGGCGCACATCGGCGGCTTTATCACGGGCGCGCTCCTGGGCCTGCTGATGAAGCGGCACGGCCTGGCCGAGCGCACGTCGTTCCACACGAGCGTCTACAACCCCCATGCCGGGCGCCGCCTCTGGTGACCCGGCCCGCGCCATGCCTGCCCTCCGCACTTCCCTGCTCCTCCTCGCCCTCAGCGGGCTGAGCGCCTGCACTGCATCGCCCCCGCTGCGACACGCTGCATCGGTGCCTTCCCCGGGGGCCGAATGCCCGGCGCCGGGCGAGGCGGTAGCGGGCGCCGAGCGCCTGACCGCCCTCCGCGCCCAGATCGACTGCGTAGACGCGGCCCTGGCCCGCCTCACGGGCGCCCGCCTCGCCGTGGCGCGCGACGTGGGCGTCACCAAGCGCGCCCTCGGACGCCCCGTGGTGGACACGACGCGCGAAGCCGCCGTGACGGCACGCTTTGTCGCCCTCGCCGCCGCGCAGGGCGTGCCCCCGGAAACGGCGATCGACCCTCATTCGGACGCTGATCCTCGCCGCCCGCGCGCAGCAATGACGCCCGCGTCCGGCGTCGGGTAGCGGTAGCCGGCGGCGAGCCGCTCGGGCGCGGTTCCCAGGCGGTAGCGGACGTAGAGGACCGCATTGCGCAGCTGCCGCCGGAGCGCCCCCTCGGCCTCGAACCGCCGCGCGCTCGTGACCACGGCGGCATCGAGAAAGCAGAAACGCCCCGCCTGCCCGAGGCGCCGCACGAGGTCCACGTCTTCGAAGACGGGCATCGGGCCGAAGCCGCCCAGCTTTTCGAACACCGTGCGGCGCACGAAGAGCGCCCGGTCGCCGAAGACGAGCCACGGGAGGTTGCGGTACGTCACCCAGCTGTAGAGGCCGTAGAGCGCGCCCGGCTGGTCGAAGCGGAGGCGGAAGCAGCCGCCGGATACGTCCGGTGCGGCGAGGGCGTGGGCCACGGCGGCCCCGGCCCCGGCGGGCAGCAGCGTGTCGGCGTGGAGGAAGAGCAGCACCGCGCCCGTGGCGGCCGCCACGCCCGCATTCATCTGCACCGCCCGGCCCCGACCGGCCACCAGCACCCGCGCGCCCGCCGCCTGCGCCACGCGGGCGGTGTCGTCTATCGATCCGCCATCCACCACGATCACCTCGCCCGCCCCGGCCGCCCACGCCGACGCGATGGCCCGGCCGATGCCGGCCGCCTCGTTGAGCGCAGGGATGACGACGGACAGCATGTCAACGCATACGCGTGATCTGCGCTACAGGTCGCGCGTGTAGGCCAGCGACAGCGGGACGGCCCCCCACGCCTCGACCATGCGCCGCGACGCCGCGTTGCCCACCAGCAGGTCCATCGCGATCCGCTGCGCGCCCACGCGGCGCGCCCACGCGGCGCCCGCCTCCAGCAGCGCCCGCCCGACGCCCTGCCGCCGGGCCTCGGGCGCCACGTAGAGTTCGCCGAAATGCACCTCCGGCACCGGCGTCCACAGCGGCGAGCGCCTCCCACCCCTCGGCCACCAGAAACCCGCCGATGCCGCCGCTCTCGGCCACGAAAACGACGCCGCCCTCGCCCCGCAGCAGGTCCGCGAGCGAGCGGCGCACGCGCGCGGTCGCCTCCGGCGCCACGGTCAGGCGCGGGTCGAGGGCGGCCTGTTCGGCGAGGAACGCGGCCCAGAGCGCCGCCACAGCGTCGAGGTCGGCAAGGACGCCCGGGCGGACCGTCACGGGTCGGGCGGGAGCGCAGGCCCGACGGGCTCAGCCTGGGCGGTGCGCGCCTTGAGGCGGCCCTGCGCCACGAGCAGTTCGGCGTTGAGGATCGCGCCGCCGGCCGCCCCGCGCACCGTGTTGTGGACGAGCGCCACAAACTTGACCCCGAGCACCGGGCAGGCCTGCACGCGCCCCACCGACACCGTCATCCCCTCGCCCAGCCCGACGTGGCGGCGCGTCTGCGGCGCGTCGGGCGCGTCGAACACCTGGAGCCAGCGCGCCGGCGCCGACGGCAGACCCATCGCCGCCAGCGGACTCGCCTCCCCCGCCGCGCGGAGCACATCGCGCCACCGCCTCCGCCGAGGGCCGCCCCGTGAGCGCCACCGACACGCAGAGCAGATGTCCGTCAATCACGGGCACGCGGTTGCACTGCGCCGACACGGTGAACGTCGCCTCCTGCACCCCGTCCGCCCCGAGCGCGCCGAGCAGCTTGAGCGGCTCGGCGGCCATCTTCTCCTCCTCCCCGCCGATGTACGGGATCACATTGCCGAGCGCATCCAGCGACGGCACGCCGGGGTAGCCCGCGCCCGAGAGCGCCTGCATCGTGACGACGTGGACCTGCTCGACCCCGAAGGCGTCGTGGAGCGGCTTGAGCGCGCACACGAGGCCCACCGTGGAGCAGTTCGGGTTGGTGACGATAAAGCCGTCGCCGTAGGATTGCCGGTCGATCAGGGCCGTGTGGTCGGGGTTGACCTCCGGGATGAGTAGGGGCACGGCCGGGTCCATGCGGTGGTTGCGCGCGTTCGAGATCACCGGCACGCCGGAGGCCGCAAAGGCTGCTTCGAGGTCGCCCGCCACGTTCGCGTCGAGGCCGGAGAACACAAAGTCGCAGGGGAGGCCGGGCTGGGCGAGCACGACCTCCTGATCGGCGAGGGCCGCCGGAATCTCGGAGCCGAGCACCCAGCGCGTCGCCTCGCGGTACGGGCGGCCGGCGGAGCGCTCGGAGGCGGCGAGGGCCGTCACCTCGAACCACGGATGCCCGTCGAGCAGGCGCACGAACTGCTGCCCCACGGCGCCCGTCGCGCCCAGAATGCCGACACGAAGTTTGGTCATAAGAGGGAGTCGTTCGTTGTGGGGGGTTCGTTGTTCGTGGTCAGAGGTGCGGAGGATGGAGCCAGCGGTGCGGGGGCCTTCGGTCTGGTTCGCTTCGCGGTCCCCGTAGAGGGACTTCTGATCACGAAGGCAAACAACGGCGAGCGAAGCGAGGTCGGCCTACTGCGCCAGGAACGCGCGCAGGTGCAGCTCGATCTGCTCGAACTCGATCAAAAAGGCATCGTGCCCCCAGGGAGAGCGGAGTTCGCGGTAGATACCCCGCGGGATCAGCCGCGCCAGCTCGCGCGATTCTTCCGGCAGGTAGAGCACGTCCGAGGAGACGCCGACGCAGAGGGCGGGCTGGACGATGCTGCCGAGCACAGCCTCGTAGGCGCCCCGCCCCGCCGCCACGTCGTGCGTGTCCATCATCTGGGTAATGCGCACGTAGCACGCCGCGTCGAACCGCTCGACCAGCTTCTGCCCCTGGTAGCGGAGGTAGCTCTCGACGGCGAACGACCCGTCGTCCATCACGGCCCGCCCGTGGCGCTCGGTATACGCCTCGGCGCTCCGGTACGACACCATCGCCATCGCCCGCGCGGCCGCGAGTCCGGCATCGGGCGGCGCATCGTCGTCGTAGTCGCCGCCGTTCCAGCGCGGGTCGGCGTAGATCGCAAGCCGCTGCGCCTCGCTCCACCCGATGCACCACGCCGAATGCCGCCCGGAGGAGGCGATGGGCGAGATCGCGCGGACGAAGGGCGCGCCCTCCGCCGTGGTCTCGAAGGCCCATTCGAGCGCCTGCATCCCGCCCATCGAGCCGCCGATGGCCAGGGCCGCGCCGGCGACGCCGAGCGCGTCGAGGGCCGCGCGGTGGAGGCGCACGCAGTCCCGGATCGTGGGCACCGGAAAGCGGCTGCCGAGGCGATGCCCGTCGCCGCCGGGCGTGCTCGGCGAGAGCGTGCCGTAGGGCGAGCCGGGCACGTTGAGGCAGACCACCCAGTAGCGGTCGGTGTCGAGCACCCGCCCGGCCCCGATGAGCGGACCCCACCAGGCCGCTGCATCGGGGCTGCCCGTGAGGGCATGGCAGACGATCACCGCGTTGTCGCGCGCCTCGTTGAGTGTGCCCCACGCCTCGTAGGCCACCGGCACGGCCGCGAACGCGGCACCGGAGCCGAACGTGAACGAGGGCAGCGTGACGACAGGCAAGCGCAGAGCAGGATCGGGGGGCGTGGAGCGTGGGCGACGGGCGCGCGGTTCCCCCTCCTGACTCCGACGTGCCTGAACGGCCTCCGGAGTCGGTCCTCCCCCGAAAACCGGGGGAGGTGTCCCGCAGGGACGGAGGGGCAGGGGCGGGGCTCAGGCGGGCACGGCCTGCGCCAGCGCGAGGGCCTGCGTGAAGTCGCGCCTTGAGGTCGTCGAGGTGCTCGATGCCCACGCTCACGCGCACGAGATCGGGGGTGACGCCGGCGGCCACCTGCTCGGCTTCCGAGAGCTGCTGGTGCGTCGTGCTCGTCGGGTGGATGACGAGCGTGCGCACGTCGCCCACGTTGGCGAGGTGGGACGCCAGCTTGGTGGACTCCACAAAGCGCGCCCCAGCCCCAAAGCCGCCTTCGAGCCCGAACGAGAGCACGGCCCCGTAGCCGTTGCGCAGGTACTTCGTGGCCCGCGCGTGCGAGGGGTGCTCCTCCAGGCCCGGGTAGCTCACCCATGCCACGCCCGGCTGCTCCTTGAGCCACTGAGCGAGGGCCAGCGCGTTCTCGCACGCCCGCTCCACGCGCAGCTGAGCGTCTCGACGCCCTGGAGCAGCAGGAACGAGCCGAAGGGGTTCTGGCTCGGCCCGAAGTCGCGCAGGCCCTCGACGCGGGCGCGGAGGATGAAGGCGAGGTTGGCGCCGAGGGGGCCGTTCGGCCCGAACGTCTCCCAGAAGTTGAGCCCGTGGTAGCCCTCCGAGGGCGTCGTGAACTCGGGGTAGCGCCCGTTGGCCCAGTTGAACGTGCCGCCGTCCACGATCACGCCGCCGATGGTCGTGCCGTGGCCGCCGATCCACTTCGTCGCGCTCTCGACGACGATGTGGGCGCCGTGCTGGAGCGGCCGGCACAGGTAGCCGCCGGCGCCGAAGGTGTTGTCGACCACGAAGGCCACGCCGTGGCGCTCGGCAATGGCCCCGATGGCCTCGAAGTCGGGCACGGAGAAGCCGGGGTTGCCGATGGTCTCGGCGTAGATCGCCTTCGTGCGGTCGTCGATGAGCGCCTCGATGGAGGCCGGGTCGTCGCCGTCGGCAAAGCGCACCTCGATGCCGAGGCGCGGCAGGGCCACCTTGAACTGGTTGTAGGTGCCGCCGTAGAGGTACGACGAGGCCACGATGTTGTCACCGGCGCCGGCGAGCGTCTGGAGCGCGAGAAACTGCGCCGCCTGCCCGGAGGCCGTCGCCAGGGCCGCCACGCCCCCTTCGAGCGCGGCGATGCGCTGCTCGAAGGCGTCCGTGGTGGGGTTCATGATCCGCGTGTAGATGTTGCCGAAGGCGCGGAGGGCGAACAGGTCGGCGCCGTGGGCGGCGTTGTTGAAGACGTACGAGGTCGTCGCGTAGATCGGCACCGCGCGGGCGTTCGTCGTCGGGTCGGGGGCGGTGCCCGCGTGGAGTTGGAGCGTCTCGAAGTGGAGATCGCGGGAGAGCGTCTTGGCTTCCATCGTGTGGTTGGGATGGGGTTGGTGAGGTGGTGTGACGCTCTCACCCAGCCAGTCCGTCCGGGAGGACGGAGAGCACCGGCGCTTCGGGGGCATAAAAAAGCCCCTTCCGCGACGGGCGGAAGAGGATCGGCAGGGGCCGCGGGGCGGGCTGCGTGGGTCTCTCCCGCTCATCTCTCCCATCGGGCCACAGGGCCGTCCGGGCTGGAGTTGGCACCGTATCCCTCGGGAGATTCCCACCGGGGGCCGGTTGCCAGGGGATCGACGGGCCAGACCCTCCCCCCTTCTGGATGAGCGAGCCCGCGCTCTGGCCGAGGCTTCGGCGCGGGTTCATGCCCAACTTCCCCCACGCACCCGGCCCGATGCAAGCCCTTTTGCGCCCCGCGCGGTAAAGGTTGCGCGAAGCAAGCGCTTCCACATCCTGAAGCGCAGGGCGGGCGGCGCTCCGCCGACGGGCGCCGCCCGCCTCGCACCCGGCCTCAGGGACGGGCTCAGCGGCTCGCGTTGCGGATCAGGTCGAGCAGCGCCTGCCGGGCCTGCGGCGCGTCGAGGCGCCCGAGGGCGTCTACCGCCGTGCGCCGCACGGCGATGTCGGCGTTGGTGGTGAGGCGCACGAGGTCGGGCACCGCATCGGCGCGGACCCGGAAGGCGGGGCTCGACACGAGCGCCTGGATCCCGGCGCGCAGCACCCGCGCTGTTTCCACCCGGCGCACGGCGTTCTGGAGGGCCTCAAACGCCGCTTCCGTCCCGATCTGCCCGAGCGCGTCAAGGGCTTCGGCGCGCACGTCCTCATGGGCGCCGGTGTTGAAGGCAAAGGCGCTGAGCGGCTCGACACCCCGGTCGAAGCCGGGGGCGGCCAGGGCCCCGACGAGCATCAGCTGCACGCGCATCTCCGGCTCGCTGCGCAGCTGTGTCGCCGCGAGGTCGAGCGCCTGGGCCACGAGTGCCTCCCGGTCGCGGCGCTGTTCTTCCGCCGCCACGCGGGCCTCGGCGAGGGTCCCGGGGGCCGGGGCCAGGTGCCCTTCGACGGCCGCGAGCAGTTCGACGCTCCGGGCTTCGGCGGGCGCGGGCAACAGGGCGGTGTCCTTCGACCAGGTGTCGCCGACGCTCACGGCCATCCCCGTCGTGGTGTAGCTGTTGAACGAAGACCACCGCGCGGCGCCGTTGACGAGCGTGCGGAGGGCGCGGGCGTAGCCTTCCCGCACGGTAGCGTCGCGTTCGCTGCGCATCAGGGTGCCCAGACGTGTGAGTTCATCGGGCGTCATGCCATAGGCGAGCCACTGCGCCACCTCGGCGCGCTCCTGCGGGGCGAGCGCGTCGGCCTGCAGGGCGCGCCACTGGAATGCCCGCGCCTCGGGTGTGGCGATCTGCCGCGTGCTCGTCAGCAGCGTCCAGCGCAGACGGGCGGGCACATTTGCGTTGCGGTAGTAGCGCTCGACGAAGGGCAAGAGCGTGTTGTCGCCGCGGCGGGCCGTCTGCATGATTGCCTCCGAGGCGGCCATCGCCGCCACCGAGTCGCGCGCGGCGGCGCGTTCGAGCAGGCCGCCGACGAGTTCGCCGAGGGCCGCCCCCGCGCGCGCCGTCCCGATCCGGGCGAGGGCGCCAATGGAGGCCTGCCGCACGGCGGGCGAGGCGCTTTCGAGCGCAAGGCGGCGCAGGTCGTCTACCGCCGCGTCGTTGCCGGGCCGCGCGAGCGCCTGCACGGCCAGCACCTGACGCAGGCGTCCGGCCCCGGCCCGCGTGTAGCCGCCCGAGCCACGCCCCCCCGGCGGGACGGGACACGGGGCGCGGGGCGGCCGTGTAGACGCTGCCCAGGCGTTCGGAGAGGGCGACGTTGTAGACCGCTGCTCGTCGCGGCCCCCGGCGCTGCGGGCGGCCAGTTGGAGGCGCCGCGTCTCGGCATCGTCGCGCCAGGCGCTCTGCGGGTAGCGCTGCGCGAAGGTCACGTAGCACAACGGCGTCGGCGCGGCGCGCGGTGAGGCGTTCGAGGCTGAAGCATCCCCAGAAGCCGGCCTCGTCGGTGTGGCGGCTCTGGGGGTAGGCTTGCACGTACGTCTGCATGGCGGTGAACGCCTCGTCGTACCGCTCCCGCGCGATGAACTGGTAGGCGGCGCGGTAGGCGGTCTCGGGGTCGGACGGCGGCTTGCTGCGCACGGGCGGGCAGCACGAGCAGCCCGGCGGCGAGCAGCGGGAGCAACGGCAGCGAGGCGGAATCGCATGGTCGGAGGGGATCAGTCGACGGGCACGGCCGGGCCGGCGGCCAGCAGGGCCACGTCGAGGCGGAACAGGGTCTCGTCGTCGCGAAGGCGGGCTGGCAGCGTGGCCATCGCAGCAGGCGCTTCGTCGAAGTGGGCGAGCGTGAGCAGAAAGCGGTTCGAGCCGGTCGGCGACGGAGCGCACGGCTGGATCGGCAGCATTGATGGCGCTGCGCTGCGCGGCGAGGTCGGCGGCGAGCGCTTCGGCGAGGGGCTGGAGCACGCCGAGGTCGTCGGTGGAGTCGGCGTGGGCGAGCGTGAGCAGGACGATGCGGGCGCGCTCGAGCGTGCGCACGAGCGCCGGGGAGGCCGCTTCGTAGTGCGGCGCGGTGCTCGCGAGGTGCATCCCCCCGCGCGGACGCGCCGTGGTGGGCTGGCGCTGGACCGGCGCCTCCGGACGCGACGACCGGCGCGGGGCGCCTTCCTTGCGCACCGGGGTCGGTTTTGGCGTCGGCTCCGGCCGCTCGGCGCGCCCCGAATCGGGGGGGGCGGGCGTGAGGGACGGGGCGGGCGCCGGGAGGCGGGCCTGGGCGGTGCGGGGGCGCTCCGGCGGGGGCGCCGGGCGCGGCAGCGCGTAGACGAGCACGATCAGCAGGGCCAGCGCGGTGGCCGCCACGAGGGTGCGGCGCGGCGCGGCCCGCCGGACGGGCGCGCGGTCCGGCGCCGCGCGGCGGTCCGACGCAGGCGCCCCGCCCTGCCGCACGCGCGCCGCCACGCGGTCCGGAAGCGCCGCGAAGTACGCCGCGCCCGGATCGGGGGCGGCGTGGGCCCGCAGGCGCTCGGCGAGCGTCGGGGCGAGGCGGGGGTCGGCGTTGGGCTCCATGGCGTCAGGCGTAGGGCTGGAGGTCGCGTTGCATCTTGGCGACGGCGCGGGCGAGCAGGGCTTTCACGGTCCCTTCGGCCACGTCGAGGGTGGCGGCGGTTTCAGCGGTCGTGCGGTCGTCGAGGTGGCGGAGGACGAAGACGGTGCGTTCGCGCTCGGTGAGGCGCCCGAGGGCCCGCTGGAGGGCGCCCTCGAACGTGGCATCGGGGTGCAGGTCGGGGGCGGCGTGCCGGTCGAGGAGCGTGTCTCGTCCACCGCTCGAAGCGGCGGCGGAAGGCGCCCCGGCGGGTGTTGAGAAAGTGGCGGACGGCGATCTGGCGGAGCCACGCGCCCGCCTTCTCGGCCTCCGTGAGGGCCGGGAGCGCGCCCCAGGCCTTCACGAAGGTCTCCTGCACGAGGTCGTCGGCCTCCGCGTGGTCGCCCGTGAGCCGGACGGCGAGCGCGTAGAGGTGCCGCTGGTGCTGCTCGACGAAGCTTCGGAAGGGATCCACGGGCACCGGGGGCCGCCGGCTGGCCTGCCCATCGCCCGAGGCGAGCGCAACGGGGCGCGGCGCGGAGGCGAGGGGCAGCGGCATCAGGGGGAACAGGGCGTGGCGTCAGTTCATGAAGAACGACCCGCCCTCATCGAACCGCGGATTGACGGCCCCGGTGAACTTCGACCCGAACGTGTAGCGGAGGCCGGCGCCGCCGAAGTAATTGTAGCCCGTTTCCAGCGCCCGGCGCCGCGTGTAGATGTCGTCGTCGTCCACGCCTTCGCCGGAGATGTTGCGCTGGTTGCGCAGAAAGTCGGCGCCGACGTAGAAGTCGAACGAGAGCCCCTTCACGATGCGCACGTCGGCGTTGGCGAACGTGGAGAGGCTGTACTGCTTGGGGTGGTTGAGGTACTGCTCGGCCGAGGCGCTCACGCCCAGCGTGCCCCACGGCTGCTGAAAGCTGGTGCCGAGCGCGAGCGTGTGGTCGTAGAGCGTCTCGGAGGTTTGCTTGTAGATGGTTTCATCTTTGTAGTCCACCTGCCGCGCGCCCACCGAATAGCGCAGCGTGATGCTCCGCTTGGTGCTCTCCGAGTACGGAAAGAAGTCGTACTCCACGCCCGGCGCCACGCGCACCGAGAGGTCGGTGTTGTCATAGGACGACTTGTACATGTTCGCTTGCACGCCGGCCGAGAACTGCGCGCCGAGGCTCTTGACGCCCAGCCCACTGCTGCCCCAGTTGGTCTGGGTCACCTTGTCTTCGGTCCCGTTGCTCAGGAGGTAGGAGTCTGCTGTTCTCGCTCGCATACACCGAGAGCGAGAGTTTCCAAGCCTCGGTGATGCGCCGGGCGCTCGTGTTGTAGTTGAGGCGGCGCGAGCTGTAGTTCTTGTCGCCGTTGAAGTTGGAGCGGGCCCCGAGTGCGAACACCCAGCGGTTCCACGGGTCGCGCTCGGACACCGACGCTGCCGCCGAGGCCTCCGGCGCCGCGTACTGGATCGTGAACCGGTCGAGGCGGCCCAGGCGCGCCATGTAGCCCAGCAGCCCGGCGCGCATCGCCTTGACGATGGCCTTCCGCTCATCGTCATCCGTGGCGTCGGCGGCGGTGGCCACGGTGAGTTCGTCGTTGCGGCCTGCGAGAGGGCCCTGCCCGAGAAAGCGCAGCGTGTAGGTGTCGCCGCCGCCGCCGTTGGTCTGGCTCGTCACGAGCACCTGCACGTCGGCGTCGGTCACGTCGCGCACGAACTCGGCGAAGGTGAGCTCGGTGCGGTAGTAGTCCTGGTCGCAGCCGGTGTTCTGGCACGTCAGCACGACCCGCAGCGGGGCGCCGGACTGGGCGCGCACGCACGGCACGAGGACGATGAAGAGGAGCGCCAGCAGGACGCGGGAGAAACGGAGCGGCATGGAAGGGAAGTACCGGGGGTGAGCGGCGGCACACGGGGAAGACACCGCCCGCGCGTCGCCGGTTTACAGGAGCGCGCAAATACGTGCATTCTCTCCGCCCGCCGTCCGTCCCGGCCCCTGAACCGCGCCTCCGTGTGCCCACCCGCGCCTCGCTGTTGCGAACGCCGCGCTGCCCCCTGCGGGGATGTTCGTCGTTCGCGGTTCGTCGTTCGTGGTCAGACAAACCCCGCAGCAGGCCGCAGCCTCTCTGGCGACGAACCACGAAGAACAAACTACCACCCCTGACTTTCCAGCTTGCCAGAACACCCGTCGTCTGTCGTCTGTCGTCCATCGCCCGTCGTCCGCCGGTCAGTTGAAGCGCGGGTTCACCGTGCCGCTGAGCGCCGAGCCGAACGTGTAGCTCAGCCCGAAGCCGGCGTTGTACGAATAGCCCGTCGCGAGGGCCCGGCGCCGCGTGTAGATGTCCTCGTCGGACACGCCGACGCCGGAGATGTTGCGCTGGTTGCGGATAAACCGCACCCCCCCGTGGGCCGACACCGAGAGGCCCTTGAAGAGCCGCACCTCGGCCCCGCCGTCGGTGGAGATGCTGTACTGGTCGAGGTGGTTGAGGTACTGGTTGGCCGTGGCCGACATTTCCAGGGTGCCCCAGGGCTGCTGAAACCCGGCGTCGAGTTCGAGGCGGTGGTCGAAGAGCGTTTCCACGGTTTTGGCGTAGATCGTCGTGTCGCGGTAGGCGATGTGGCGCACGCCCATCCCGTAGCGCGCCGTGATCGTGCGGCGCGTGCTCTCGCGGTAGGGAAACACGTTGTACTCGACCGCCGGCGCCACCCGCACCGACCCGCGCGTGTTGTCGAACGTCGAGCGGTACACGCTCGCCTCCCCCCCGGCCGACCACTGCGCGCCGAGGCTGCGCACGACGAGCGCGTTGACGCCCTGGCTCGACTGGCTCACCCGGTCCTCGCTCCCGTCCGAGAGCACGTACACGTTGGCGTTCTCCCGCTCGTACGCCGAAAGCTGCGTCTTCCAGCCCTCCGTCACGCGGCGGGCGTTGGCGTTGAGGTTCAGGTTGTGGCTCTGGTAACGCTTCTCGCCGTTCAGGTTGGCGTTGAACGAGAGCGCGTAGATCCAGCGGTTCCACGGGTCGGCCAGCGGCGCGGCCTGCTGCGCCTGCGGGGGCGCCGTGTAGACGATGCGAAAGCGGTCGAGCGTGCCCTGCTGGGCCACGAACGGGAGCAGCCCGGCGGCAAAGCCGCGCACGAGCGCCCGGCGCTCCGCGTCGTCGGTGTCGGTGGGGGCGGTGGGGACGCTCAGTTCGCTGCGCTGGCCGTCGAGCGGCCCCTGGCCCCGAAAGCGCAGCGCGTAGGTGCGCCCGCCGGCGCCGTTGCGCTGGCTCGTGAGCAGCACCTGCACGTCGGCGTCGGCGGGGTCGCGCACGAAGACGGCAAACGGCAGCTCGGTGCGGATGTAATCCTCATCGCAGCCGGTGTTCTGGCACTCTAGCGCGACGCGGATCGGCGGGGCGGGCTGCGCGCGGGCCACGGCGGCTCCGAACCCGAACAGGAGGGTACAGACAGACAACAGACGGAGCATGACGGCGGCGGCAGGCGGCGAGAACAACGTCTCAAAATCCGACATCGCGGGGGCGTCTGGCCGGGCCCGCTCCGTCTTCACTTGAGACGCATCGGGCCCGGCACGCGCGGGGGGCCGGCTTTCGCGGGGCGCCGCGCGATTTTCCGCCCGGGTGCGCGGTTCGGCACTGCCTTTGAGTAGAGGACGGGCGTGCCTGCTCTGCTTCTTTCCGCCATGCGCCCGCTTTCGCTCCGCCTGCTCCTCGTGCTCGGCGCCGCCACGCTCTTCGCCTCGTGCGACTACGCCGGCGAGCACACCTTCCCCACCGACAACGTGTCCGGCCGCTGGAACGGCACCGGCGCCTACCGGGCGGGTGGGGCCTACGACGCAAAGCTCGTCTTCCGGCAGGACCCGGACTTCGTCTACGCCACCGGCACGGTCGCCTACACGGACGTCAGCGGCAACGTGCTCTCGATCCCGTACGACCTCAAGGGCACCTACCTGGGCCATACGCTCACCTTCCCCGCCGGCTTCGGCGTGGCCACCCTCAGCGACGACGGCCGGACCCTCCACTGGGTCTTTGCCGACGGCTCTGGCGCTTTCGACCTCACCCGCAAGTGAGGCGACCTCCTCAGGAGGTCCGGCCGGGATGCGCCCTCACGCGTCCCGGCCGTTTGTTTTTGGTTCAGGGCGTGATCGTGACGGAGAACACGCCGTCGAAGTCCGCCTCCGACGAGGGCACGCCCGCCTGCTTGACCTCGCGGTCGTAGTGCGACAGCACCACGCGAAGCGTGCCCGTGGTGGCGCTCCCGCCGGTCACCGCCGCGCGCACCTGCAGGCCGACGGGCAGGCCGTTGGCGTCCGTATCCGTGCCTGTGACGACGAGGCGTCCCGCCGCGCCGCCCCCGGGCGTGTAGAGCACCTGGTGGACCGCCGACTCGGCGAGGATTTCGGACGTCACGTCGCCCGCCGGGCTCTCGAACGTGACGACGCCGGTGTACGAGGTGCCGGCCTTGAGCGCGAGCGGGGTAAACTCGGCCGCGTCGAGCTGCCCGTCGTGGTTGGCGTCGTCGTACGTGGCGGTGGTGAGCGCGCCCCCGCCCACCGGCGTCAGGGCGAGGGTGACATGGGTGACGAGTTCGTTGTCGCCGGCGCTCTCATCCGGGGCGACGGAATCGCAGCCGGACGCGAGCAGCAGCGCGGCCAGGGCGAGGGGGGAAAGTCGTCTGTGCATGGCTGGAGCGATCAGAGGCGGTACGTGCCGAAGGGCATCGCGACGCGGAAAGTGACGTTGCGGCCGGGGTCGTCGGCGAGGAAACGGTAGCGGCTGAGGTAGTCGCGGTAAGCGGTGTCGAGCACGTTGTCCACGCCCACCGAGGCCATCACCTCGCGCGTGCCCATGCGGATCGTCGCGCGGGCGCTCAGGTCGAGCAGGGCGTAGCCGGGCGGCGGCGGCGCAAAGTCCGGGAGGACGGCACGCGGGTCTGCCGGGCCACGAGGCGCGCGGTGGCGCCGAAGTCGGCCTCGCGCACCACGCCACGCCCGTGCAGGTGCGCGGTAGCACCGGCGCGGAGGTGGTCGGCGGGCATCCCGTAGAGCGGCTCGCCGCGCCCGAGGTCGTCGCCGCGCACGGCGCTGCCCCCGAGGCTGAGCGTGATCGCGCGGCTGACGTCGGCCTCCACGTCGCCATCGACGCCGTAGAGGCGCGCGTCGGTGGACGTGTAGGTGCGCAGCGGGAACGTGCCCCGGATCGTGGTGACGAGCGCGGTGTCGGGGCGGAGGTAGAGAAAGTCCTTGAAGCCGGTCCGGTAAACGCTCACCTCGCCGCGCAGGCGCGGGGCGCCGTAGCGGAGCGTGGCGTCGAGGCCCCGGCTGTGTTCGGCGCCGAGCGCCGGGTCGCCGACCTCGAACTGCGCCGTGCCGTGGTGGACGCCGTACGAGTACAGTTCGTTGATGGACGGCGGGCGCCACGCCGTCGCCGCGTTGGCCGCGACGCTGAAGCCGCGCCCGAGCGTGTAGACGGCGCCGAGCGCGCTCGTCCACGAATGGTTGGTCGTGACCGTCTCCGCGTAGGCCCCGGCGGCGCGGTCGCGCGGGTAGGCCGTCAGGTGCCGGGCGTCAAAGCGCAGCCCGGCTTCGAGCCGCAGCGGTCCGGCCAGATAGGCCTCACGGACGTAGAGGCCCCCGGTGAGCGCGCGGAAGTTGGGGATGAGTTGCCCCTGCGCGCCGTTGCGGTTGGCCTGGTTGATGCCCGAGGCGCCCACGCTCCCCACGAGCCCGCGCAATGGGCGGTGCTGGAGCTTCACGTCGAGCGTGTGCGACGCGAGGCCGAGGCTGAAGGCGAGCGTGCCCTCGGGCGTCGTCTGGAAGCGGAAGTGGCGGTCGAACTCCTGCCGGTGGTTGAACTGGTAGCCGTAGCGCGCCTCCAGCCGGTCGCCGCGCGCCGAGGCGAGGTGCGCCTCGGCGGTCACGAGGTCGTGCGTGACCTCTTGGCGCGGCGCCTCGATGGTGTACGAGAAGGCCGGCGCATCGAGCGGGCGCCCGGCGGCGATGGCCGCGCGCAGGGCCTCGGGCGAGGCCACATGGGCGCCCTTGTACACGCCGAGCGTGGTGGCGAAGCGGCTGTAGAGCACGTCCACGCCCCCGTGCGCGCGGTGCAGCGCCCGCCTCGGCGCTGAAGGTGCGCTCGTAGAGGCCTGTGTTGGCGAGCCGGTAGCCCGGCGTGCGCGCGTCGCCCGCGCGGCGCAAACTGCCCTGCACGCGCGCGGCGAGGCCCGGCACCCGCGCCGAGGCGGCTTCGACGAGCAGCGAGCCCGCGCCCTGCCCCGCGTTGGTGAACACGTTGGCCTGCACGAGCCCGCCCACGCCGGGCCGCTCGGGCAGTTCGCGCGGCACCACGCGCACGACGCCCCCGATGGCGCCCACGCCGTACTCGACGCCCGCCACGCCGCGCAGCACCTCCACGCGCGCCGGGGCGAACGGGTCGATCTCGGGGGCGTGCTCGCCGCCCCACTGCTGCCCCTCCTGCCGCACGCCGGCGTTGACCACCACGACGCGCTCGGAGTGCAGCCCGCGCACGACGGGCTTGGCGATGCCCGGCCCGGTGGTGAGCGTCGTCACACCGGGCACGCGCTCCAGGGCCGCGCCGAGCGTCTGCCCGCGCACCGCGGCAAGGTCCGCCTCGGTGAGCACGGCGCCGGACTGCACGCCGCGCCGCGCGGCCTCGCTCGCGTCCGTCTGCACGACGACTTCTGCGCCCGACACGTCCTCCTCGCGGAGCACGACGTCGAGGCGCGTTTCGCCCGCCGTGAGCGTGACGCGCCGCTGGAGGCGGGCAAAGCCGACCTCGCGGAATTCTACGGTGAGTGCCCCGAGGGGCAGGTTTTCGAGGCGGTAGGCGCCGTCGGCGTCGGTGGCGGCGCCGCGCGGCGTGCCCACGATCACCACGTTGACGCCGGGGAGCGTTTCGCCGCGCACGTCGCGGACGGTGCCCCGGAGGGTCTGGGCGGGCGCGGCCAGGGGCCACACGCACGCCACGATGCCGCACACGGCGGCCCATGACAGGTTCATCGGTCTGGATCAGGCTAAACCACGGAGGCGACCGGCGCTCTCACGAGCGCGGCCGTCGAACTGCGGGTCTAGCCTGCCGGCGGGGCGCGGCCGGTGGCGCGGACCGGCGCGTCCGCAGCCGGCGGCGACAGGCGGGCGGCGCGCGGCGCGGGCGCCGGGGCGAGGGGCGCAAGCCCCGGCAGCGTGGGCGGCTCGTCGGCAAACGTCGCCGCGCAGAGGGCGCAGGCTTCGTCGGCCTGGACGTGGGCGCCGGAGCGCGTCGCGTCGGCGCCGTGGTGGGCGGCGCGGTGCGCCGCAGGCAGCACGGCGCTCCCCAGCACCAGCAGGGGCAACAGCCAGACCGAGCGGTGGAGCCAACGACGACGCATGGCCGTCCCAACGGGACCCTACGCCCGAAAGTTGCCGCCGCCCTGCGGCCCCTCTCTGTTTCTTCCCCTCGGGGCACCGGCCCTACAGCGCCTGCCCCACCAACGCCTCCCCTCGGGGAGGTGGCGCGCAGCCCCGGAGGGGGTGCGCGGCCCGGACCTCGACCGTTCGGGCAGCCTCGCCTACCCCCCTCGACGCCGGGCCTCACCAGGCGATAGTACGCGCTCAGGCAGCGTCGGTCCCCCACGGGGGACGGTCAGAAGAGTGGCGCAGGGTGCGGCCCACCTCAACGCCACGCTGCCGGATGCTGCCAGCACGTTCCGAAGGCCTGCGGCCTGGGAAGGGAGCGTACTACCTACGTCGCTGGCAGGATCGGGTACTCGGCCGTCACGTCGCCCTGGGCCATCGCGCGGAGGCGGCGCTGGAGCATCCGGCGGCGGAAGGGCGTGATGTGGTCGAGGAAGAGCACGCCGTCGAGGTGGTCGAGTTCGTGCTGGATGACGCGCGAGAGCAGCGGCGAGGCGTCGATCTCGTGCTCCACGAAGTCGAGGTCGCGGTAGCGGACGCGCACGCGCTCGGGGCGCCACACCTTCTCGCGGATGTCGGGGATCGAGAGGCAGCCCTCCTCGAAGGTCACCTCCTCGTCGCTCTCCCAGGTGATCTCCGGGTTGAGCAGCACCATCGGCTGCGGGGGAATCGCCTCGGGCTGCTTTTCGCGCTCCACCATCGTGCGCACGTCCACCACGAAGATCCGCTCGCTGTGCCCGACCTGCGGCGCCGCCAGGCCCACGCCCTCGGCCCCGTGCATCGTCTCGATCATGTCGGCGGCCAACTGCCGCAGTTCCGGCGTGACGGCCTCGACGGGCGCAGCGTCGGCGCGGAGCACGGCGTCGCCGTAGATGCGGATGGGGAGGATCATGGCAGGCACAGGCTTCGGCAGGGAAACGCGCCATGCCCCGGCGCGCTCCCGGCCCGGTCAGGGCTGAATGGGTTCTTCGTCGAGGTAGCGCGCGAGCAGCACGCACGCGGCGGCGGCGTCGAGGCGGCCTTTGTCGCGCCGCACGGCCTTCCACTGGCCGGAGGCGTAGAGCGCCGCCGAGGCCTCGCGCGAGGTGTCGCGCTCGTCGTAGGGCACGATGGGCACGCGCGGAAACACGCGGCGCAGGCGCCCGAGGAAGGGCCGCACGCGCGCCACCGCCGGACCCTCGGCGTCGGTGTCGGGGTCGAGGGGCCAGCCGAGCACGATGGCGGCGAGGCCGAACTCGGCATCGAGGGCGCGGAGGCGGTCGAGGGCGCCTCGGGCGTAAACGTGCCGACGGGCTGCGCGGTGAGGCGCAGCCCGTCGGTGAGCGCGATCCCGACGCGCCGGGGGCCGTAGTCAACGGCCGCGATGCGGGGGGCGGCGTGCAGCCCCCCCACCTGGACGTCAGGCAACAGCCGAGGCGGCCGTCGCGACGAGCGCATCGGCGCTGCCCACCGGCACCGACACGCCCATCTCGGACAGCGGCGTCTGGAGCACGGCCTTGAGGCGCTTGCTCGGCTTGAAGTGGGTCTTGCGGCGCGAGGGGATGAAGACCGTCTCGTTGGTCTTCGGGTTGCGCGCCTTCGGCTTGGCGCGCGTCTTCTTGACCTCGAAGACGCCAAAGTCACGCAGTTCGATGCGCACCTCCGGGTCGGCCTGGATCATCAGGTCGCTCATCGCCTCGATCACGGCCGTGACCCAGGGTTCGCAGCGGTAGATCGGCTCGTTCATCTGGTCGGCGACGCGGCGCGCGACATCCTTCTTGGTAAGCGTCGTCACAACAGGAGGGGATCGGAAAGGGAGTGGGTGAAAGACTGCCGGGGCCCCTAAGTACTTCTGTGCCACCGACATACCTAAATAAAACATTCCCGCCCGCGCTCGTCAAGCGGTTTCTTGCCCGAAATCGAAGCGCTTCGAAGATTTACCCCTTGCTTCCGGTCGCTATAACCCGCTCGACGAGCATCATGAGCCCAATTCCGGCCGCCGCGCCGGAAATCACGTACGCCCACGCCGAGGCGGGGAAGCGCATCCGTTGCACCGCCGCGCCCGCAAGCAGCACCGCCGCGAGCACGAGCAGCTGCGCCACTTCGAGGCCCACGTTGAAGGCGAGCAGGGGCACGGCGAGGCGAGCGCTCCGGCCCCGAGCAGGCTCCGCAGAAAGGTGGAGAACCCGAGCCCGTGCACCAGCCCGAAGCCGAGCGCGAGCGCGTAGCGCCCGTAGTCGAGCCGGGCCGGAGGGGCGTGGTAGAGGCGCCGGTCCTGCCGGTGCACCTGCACCATCGTGTACACCGCCGTCACGACGATGCTTACGGGGATCAGCACCTCCACCAGGCGGCCGGGGACGCGCACGAGCCCGAGCGTGGCGAGCGCGAGCGTTAGCGTGTGGCCGAGCGTGAAGGCGGTGACGAGCACGAGCAGGCGCCGCGCTCGGCCAGCCCGTAGCTGGCCGTGAGCGCGGCGATGAACACGACATGGTCGAGCCCCCGCGGGTCGAGCAGGTGGGCCACGCCGAGGCGCAGAAACGAGTAGGCCTCCGTCATGGCGCCCAATCAACGACGCGGCACGGTCCCGCGCAAGCCCCCCGCAACGCCGTCCGCCCCTGCGGCACCCTACGGAGCGGCCGGAGGGCGCCGGTCTTCGGGGCGGGTGGCGGCCCACGCGGAGGGGGGCACGCCGTAGAGCTGCCGGAAGAGGCGCGAAAAGCTGGCCGGGTCCAGCCCGATGCGGGCGGCGATCTCGGAGACCGTTCCCGCGCGGGCGTCGAGCAGGCGCGCGGCCACGGCGAGGCGGACGGTGCGCAGGTAGGCCGCCGGGCCCAGGCCGGTGAGTTCGGGGAGGCGGCGCTGCAACTGGCGGGGGCTCAGGCCCACTTCTCGGGCGAGGTCTTCGACGCCGAAGCCGGGCGTGGAGAGGCCCCGCTCGGCCTCGGCACGCACGCGTTCGAGCCAGCGCGCGTCGGCGGAGGGCTCGGGCGGCGGGACCTCTCCGGCGTGGGCGGGAGGGGCGTGGGCACGCTCGGCGGCAGTGCGTTCATGCGGCGGGCCGCCCACTGCTGCGCCCAGCGGAGCGCGAGCCAGGCGCCGCCCACCGCGCCCAGCAGCACGAAGCCCCACCGCCACGCGTCCGGAGCGGCCGGCGGTGCGGACGCCGGGGCGAGGGTGGCCAGCGGCCAGGTGCGCGGTGGGCCGTAGTCGTTGGTGCCGCACGCGCTCGCCGGGTAGTACGGATCTCCGTCCACGAGCGGGGGGCGCGGCTCCTCGTTGTCGTTGACGGCCCCGAGGAGGCGGAGGGTGGGCGTGCGCGGGGGCCCGGCGAGGCCGAGGCTGGCCCACGGCACGGCCAGCTCGATGGTGTAGCCACCGTCGCGGTCGTCGTTGAGGTTGAGCGTGCCGTCGGCATGGACGGCGGTTTCGATGCGGATGGCGCGGTCTACTACCTTGGGGGCGCTCCAGTCGGGCACGAGGCGCGCGAGCACGTTGTCGCCGCGCAGCACGGCGTGGGCCCCGCGCACGTCGACGACCACCTGAAAGTGCTGCGGCCCGAGCCGCCGGGCAGCGGCGGTATCGGCGGTGAGGTACAGCTCGGCCGAATCGCTCATGTAGAGCATCGCCAGCGTATCGGACGGCATCGAGATCCGGCCCTGGACCTGCGCGTCCGTGCCGACGAGGTCCGGCAGCGGCAGCCGGTCGCGGGGGACAACGTTGAGGCGCGCGTCCTGCACTTCGAAGGCCGCGTAGAGCCCGCGTGCGTCCCACGTATACCGAACCGTGGCGACGTTGCGGAGCGCAGCCGGGGCGCGGCTCCAAATCGGGATCGGACGGGCCTCGGCAGGCCAGTCATTAAGGCGCCCGTCGAGGCGGAGCGGGGCGTGCAGGGCGGCCACGGTGACCGGCGCGCACGCCCGCGCGGGCTGGGCGTGCGCACGCGGCACCCCCAGCAGCACCGCCATCACGCACCAGTACCATCGTCGCATCGAGCCCCGGAAAGGGCTTCGATGATACGCCCATCCCCCGCGAATGCACGCCGGGCGTCCGGAGGTGCGTCCCTGGGCGGGTCAGGGCTTCGGGGAGCGGAGGGGCTCGGATCAGGGCCGGAAGGCGTGCGCCCACCTCGCGGAGCCTGCCCGGGGATCAGCGCACCACGGTCAGGGCGGCGGACGCACGGCCGCTCGCGCTGCCCCAGGCCTGCACGACGGAGCGACCGGGCGCGAGCCCCGCCACGGGCCATCCGAGGGCGGCCCCGGCCTCCACGCGGCCGTCCTGGAGGCGCATCACCTCGCGCCCGAGCGCGTCGTACACGGCCACGCGGAGGTGCTGCGCGGCCTCCACCCGCACCATCACCCGCCCGGCCCTGGCCGGGTTGGGCGCCACCGTGAGCGCGAGTGGCGCAGTCGCGCCCACCTCGGCTTCCACCTGCCCGGCGTAGCGGACCGTGCCATCGAGGTCTACCTGGTGCAGCCGCAGGGCGTAGCGCCCCGGTGCGAGCGGGGCGATCCGGGTGCCGTAGGCGTGGGCCTCGGCGGTGGTGCCCTGCCCCGCCACGAACGCCCGCTCGGTCCAGACGCCGCCCTCGGGCCGCACCTCCACGCCAAAGCCGGCGCTGTTGGTCTCCGAGGCCGTCGTCCAGCGCAGCCACACCGCGCCGCCGTCGGCCACGGCCGTGAGCGCGGCCAGTTCGACGGGCAGCAGGGACGTCTGGACGTTGGAGAACTCGGACGTGTTGCCGTCGGCGTCGGTCGTGGTAGCGATAAGCTGGCCCCCGCCAAAGAGTTCGGGGGCGATGCCGGTGAAGCGCGCGATGCGCGTGTACATAGCGGCCCCGGCGGGCCACTCGGCCTCCGTGACCGTCGCCGCGCCGATCCACGTCTCACCGTTGAGACCCGACGCGTCGGCGGCGTACACGTCCACATCGAGCGGGAAGCGCGCCGCCGCCGGGGGCGTTTCGAGGCGCAGCGTCACATCGAGCGTGCCCGTGGTGGCGTCCAGGAGGGCGCCGAGCAGCACGGGCGTGTTGATCGTCCGGTTGTCGCGTTCATCGGCGTCGCCGGGGTCGTTGGGGGTGGCGCCGGTGCGCATCAGGTCGATGCCGAGCGTGGCGCCCGTGAAGCGGTTACGGCGGATCGCCACGCCCGTGCTGTAGCGGGCGATGAGGCTGTCGCCGATCACCTGCACGGCGGCGCCGGTGCGCGGCCCCACCTGGTTGGCCGCCCCCGCGCGCGTGGCGTCGCCGATGTGGACGTTGGTGCTATACTGCACCGAGATCGCCGCGCCGAACTGGCCCGCCACGGGCGCCCCGCCGGCCTCGTAGCCGACCGTGTTGCCGAGCACGTCCACGTCCGACGACTCCCACACGTCCACGCCGGGCCCGGACCCGACAAGCACGTTTTTCCGCTCACGTGGCCCCGCCAATCGTCACGAACGCCCCGCGCCGCACTTCGAGGGCGGCGTTCGTGCTCGGCAGGCGCACGCCCGAGGCGTTCACGCCGACGTCGTTGCCCACCACGAGCACGTCGCGCGTGGTGCCCGTGCCTGCCGATCTGCACGTTGCGGAAGCCGCTCGCGGCGATCACGTTGCGGTGCGCCGGGGTGAGGCCGCCGATCTGGATCGTCTGCCCGAGCACATAGAGGCCGTACGATCCGTTGCCGACGGGCGCAGCCCCGCTGGCCGAGAGGCCCACGAAGTTGCCCGCCACGAGCACGCCCCCGGCATCGCGGGCGTTGACGAACACCCCGTAGAGGGTGTTGCCGGACACCACGTTGCCGCGCCCGTCGGTGCCCGCGTCGTCCACGCCGAGGATCGCAGCCATAAGGCCCGCACGCCCGTCTGGTTGGCGATGGCCGTCGTCCCGGCCGGGTCGAGGCCGAGCACGTTGCCGCTACGAGCGTCGGCGTGCCCGTGCCGCTGCCCGCCTCCACCGACACCCCCGCCTGCGTGTTGCCCGAGATCACGTTGCCGTGCGCGGCGGTGCTGCCGCCCACGCGCGTGCTGCTGGCCCCGCGCGTGCGCACGCCGACGCCGTTGGCGAGGCTGGCCGTGCCGGCGGCGTTGAGGCCGATCCAGTTGCCGATCACCTCCGTGCCCTGCGCGCCCTCCTCGACGGCCACGCCGACCGCGTTGCCCGCGATCAGGTTGCGCTCCGGCGCCGTCGTCCCGCCGATGCGGGTGCCGGTGGTGAGGCCCTGCGTGCCGTTCTGCACGCACACGCCCCCCTGGATGAAGCTGCCCACGTCGGCCCGCACGGCGGCGGTGCCTGCGGCGTTCGTCCCGATCCGGTTGCCCGCGATGCGCGTGCCGGCGGTGACGGCGGCGGGCAGCGTGGCGCTCACGAACACGCCGCAGTCGCGGTTGCCCGCCAGGACGTTGCCGATGACCTCGTTGTTCGAGCCGCCGTAGTTGACGTAGACGCCGGGCCCGTCGTTCGGGCGGGCGGCCGTGCCGGTGGGGTCGAGGCCGATGTAGTTGCCCTCCACGCGGTTGTTCGAGCCGGTGAGGTACACGCCGTAGTAGGCCCCGCCCGATTCGACCAGCGGCAGCCGCCCGCGCCCCCCGATCACGTTGCGCTGCGACGCGGCGGGGCCACCCACCCGGTTGTCGTTGCTGTGGAGCGCAATGGCGCCCTCGGTGCGAAACCCGCGCGCGACCATGCTGCCGTCCGCATCGAGGCCCACGTAGTTGCCCTCCACGACGTTGCCGCCAGCGTGACGAACGAGAGCACGATGTCGGTGACGTAGTTGAAGGCGAGCCCGCGCACGATGGACGCGCCGCCCTGGAACGAGAGGAACGGCAGGTTCTGCGCGTCGGTCTTGTTCTGCCCGATCACCACGACGGGCGCGCCTGCGTAGCCGGGCTGCGTGGTCCCGTCGAGCGTGACGGGGCGCGTGAAGACGGCGCGGTCCTGCACGAGCAGGCGCACCGGCGTGGCCCCGGGCAGGCTGAAGGTGATCGTGACGCGCTCGGTGGCCGTCATCGCGGGCGAGCCGTACTGCGCGAGGTAGAGCGCGAGCCCGAACGTACACTGGTCGCCCTCAGCCCCGGCGTCCACGTCGCAGCGCCGGTCGGTGGGGTCGGTGTCGAAGGCGGGCGCGCGGGTGTCGTTGACGACGAACGTGAGCTGGGCCTGCGCCCCGGGCGCGCACAGCAGCAGGACGAGCGCCACGCAGGCACTGGAAAACGCGGCGCGCAGGGCGCGGAGGCAAGGCAGGCACATCGGAACAGCAGGAAAACAGCGTCTCCTCCACGTTCCCCCACAACGGCGCGCCCCGGGTTACCGCCGCCCGACAATCCCTTGCCGCCGCCTTGTCGCCACCGGACTTCCCCTTGACACAGGGCGCCATGCACTGCCGCAGACCCCCTTGCGGCCCGCTTTCGGGAAAGACGCCCCGAACGTTCTGGGTGGAGCACACCCACGCGGGGCCGCGCTCGGGGCTGCAAACAAAGCGGCCCCGGCTACTAAAGCAGCCGGGGCCGCTGTACGGTTTGCGCTCCTTTAGCGCACGACCACGGTGGCCGTCTCTGAGAATGCGCGTCCGGTGAGCCGCACCAGGTAGACGCCCGCGCTCAGGCCAGTAGGCAGGGAGAGGGTTTGCGTGGCGCCCGCCGGAACGTCGGCATCATAGAGCGTCGCCAGGCGCTGCCCGAGCGCGTTGAACAGCTCCGCGCGCACCGCCTGCCCCTCGCGCACGGCGAATCGTACCGACCGACCGCGCACCTCGACCGTCGCCGCCTCGTCCAGCCCGACCGATACCTCAACGGCGGGGCTGTAGCTCACCGCGCCGTCGAGGTCCATCTGTCGCAGGCGGAACGTGTAGGTCCCGGCGGCCAGGCCGCCGACCGCGTGGGTGTACGTGGTGCGCTCGACCACCGTCCCGCGACCGGCCACGAAGGCGATGTCCTGCCAGGACGCGGCGCGGCCCGGGGGCCCTGCCTGCGCTTCGATGGTGAACCCGGCGTTGTTGGTCTCCGACTCTGTCGTCCAGGTGAGCTGCGCCGTGGCGCCGGACACCGTGCCCGAGAACGAGACAAGTTCCACGGGCAGCGTCGCCGTGTTGACGGTATTCATGTCCATCGTCACCGCTGTCTGCGCGAGCGTCCGGCCATTGAGCGAGGCGCCGTTCATCATGCTGATGCCCGTCTTTCCGAGGATGATGCCCTCGAAATGCGCGCTTGTCCCGATGGCGACCACCCCGGCGACCTGCCAGAAGATGTTCTGCGCGCGGGCGCCGCCGGTGAGCGTCACGATGACGTTGGAACTCACGGTCAGGTCGCCCGCGATCTGGAGGATCCAGACGTCGTTGGGGCCGCCGGCGAGGGAGAAGTTGCTCGGCGCCAGCACGGTGCCGCCCCACTTGTAGAGGCCGGGCACGAGGGCGAGCCCGCCGATGTTACCGGTCCCCAGCTCGATAAAATCCGGATTGGGCCGCGCGGCCGCATCCGTGTACGCCGCCTCCATGCTGCCCACGGCCAGGGCCACGTTGAGGGGCGTCGGGCTCGCCATATCGGCGGCGTAGACCCGGCCGCTCACCTGCGGCGAGGTGGCATAGCCGGTTGCATTCGTCAGGTTGAAGCCGGTGATATCGGTGGAGGCCGCCGGGCTGATGCCGACGTCGCCCGTGATGACGGAGGCGGGAACGGTGGTGATGCCGGTCTTGGCCAGAATGGCGTAGGTGCCTGCCAGACCGAGGTTGACCGGCGCGGGCCCCTGCTGCGCCTGAAGGTCGGGTGCCAGGACGAGCAGGGCCACAAGGGCGGAGAGCGTAGCCGTAGACGTTCGCATATTTAAACTCGGTAAATTAGAGACTTAACCAAGGTAGTCGAGCCCCCGAGTATCGCGACTGACGTCATGTAACCTTCCCCCCTGTAGGTGGTAGGGGCCGATGTTCATGGACCATCGGTAGCCCGCCTCAAAGCGTACCGGCAGAGATTGCCCCAAAAGTGACGCCTCGGGATTCGGCCGTAGGGGCACGATGCATCGTGCCCTCTTCAAACCGCCCCATAGCGTGCATGAACCCCCACGGGCAGCAGCCGGGCACGGCTCGCCGAGCCCCTACGGCGCCCTGCGGCATGCCTTCCCTTCGGGCCTCTGACCGTCCTACGTGCGGGAACCCGTGCCGTCCCGCCCGTGCGGTGAGGCCTGAACCCCCCTCCGTCGGCTTTGCCGCCGCCTCCCCGGTGGGGAGGAGGGTCCGCCTGCTCAGGCTTGCTCCGGGCGCACGTCGCCCTCGCCTTCTTCGGGCGCAAAGGCCGCGTCGAGGGCCGAGAGCGTGCCTTCGCCGGGCGGCGGTGGGCCGTCGCGCTCCCAGCGGTCGAGGATTTCGAGGACGGCGGGGACGATCTCGTCCTGCTCAGCGGTGCCGATGATCTCGCCGCGCACGAACAGGTGCGCGCGTCCGCGCCCGAGGCTCACGCCGAGGTCCGCGCCCGCCGCCTCGCCCGGCCCGTTCACCGCGCAGCCCATGAGCGCCACGTTGACGTCCTTCGTGTAGCGCCGCGCCTTCACTGCCGCCTCGACGTCGTTGACGACCGAGAACAGGTCGCCCGCGAGGCGCCCACACGTCGGGCAGGCGATGAGGTTGACGCCCGGGCGCCCGAGGCGCAGGCTCTTGAGGATCTGGTGCCCGACTTCGACCTCGTTCACCGAGTCGGCGGCCAGGCTCACGCGGATCGTGTCGCCGATGCCGTCGGCGAGGAGCGCGCCGATGCCGATGCTGCTCTTGACGGTGCCGGCGGTCAGGCTGCCGCTCTCGGTCACGCCGAGGTGGAGCGGATAGTCGGTGCGCTCGGCGAGCAGGCGGTAGCTCTGGATCATGAAGTACACGTCCGAGTGCTTCACCGAGATGATGAGGTCCTCGAAGCCCTCGCGCGCGCAGATCTCGACGTGCCGCATGGCGCTCTCGTAGAGCGCTTCGGGCTGCGGGTAGCCGTACTTGTCGAGGATGTCCTTTTCCAGCGAGCCGCCGTTGACGCCGATGCGGATAGGGATGCCCTTCGCCTTGGCGGCCGCGAGCACTTCGCGCTCCCATTCGAGCTTGCCGATGTTGCCGGGGTTGAGGCGCACCTTGGCCACGCCCGCCTCCACCGCCTTGAGGGCGTACTGGTAGTTGAAGTGGATGTCCGCCACAATCGGCACCGGGCTGCCGGCGACGATGGCCGGCAGCGCGTCGGCGTCTTCGGGGCGCGGCACGGCCACGCGCACGATGTCGGCGCCGGCGTCGGCGAGGCGCTGGATCTCGGCGAGGCTCGCGGCCACGTCGTGCGTCTTGCTCGTCGTCATGGACTGCACCGAGATCGGCGCGCCGCCGCCCACCTGCACGTTGCCGACCATGACAGGGCGCGAGATGCGCCGGGGCCGCTGGATGCCTTCGCCTTTGCCTGCCATCGGGATCAGAAGGATTTGCCCCGGTAACGCCCGAGCGCCGCGAAAAGCACCCGCCCGCCGCCACCGGCGGCGATTCTTCGCCGTGCCTACAAGCCGAGGATGAACCCGGCGCCCTCGGCGTGGGCGCGGAACGTCCCCTTCGCCTTCACCTCGCCCTGCTGCACGCGCCCGCCCGGCAGGGCCACCTTGCCGTCGAGCGTGACGTCGAGCCGGCCGGAGATCATCGTGTCGGTGACGGTTTCGAGCACGACCTGCCCTTCGGTGGAGACGAGGTCGAAGATGAGGCCGCGCCGGTAGGCCACCCAGAAGCCGGTGGGCAGCCGCTTGCGCTTGAGCGAGTCGGGTAGGGGCGGGGCGAGCGGGTAGGTGCCGGGGCCGGGCATGCGCTCGCTGGGGTGGAGGAGGAAGAAACCGCCGCCGAAGTCGAGGCCGGTGTTGAGGCGGATCACCATCATCGTGTCGCCGGTGGGGCCGTCCACGACGGGGCCGAAGCGGGCGCTGCCGGTGAGCGTGTCGGCGGAGATGCCGGAGAGGACGAGGCGGTAGTCGTCCTGCGGCCGGTCGGCCTCGCGGGCCAGCAGCGAATCGTCGGCGGTGCCGGTGACGGGCGTGGCCGTGCCGCTCTCGGGCACCTGCTCGCACGCGCCGAGGGCAGCGGCGAGGCCGAGGAGCACGAGCGGGAAGAAGCGCAACACAGGCGGGAAAGCGTGTCGGGAAACTAGGGTGCCGCGCCCGCGCGCGGGCGGGCGTTCCGGACTTTGCACAAGCGCTCCACGTAGGGAGAGCGGTTCGCCGTTCGCCGATGGAGGCCCTTGCTCAGGGAAACCTCAGCGGTTGCTTATGCCGCTCACCGGCCCCCGGACTATGTTGGGGCACCCTCAAACACAGGAACCCGTGAACATCCCCCTGACGTCCAACGGCGGCACGCGGCGTCGGAGCCTCTGGAAAGGCCCGGCTTTGATCACCGCGCTCGTCCTGATGGTCCCCCTCGTTCGGAATCTCGCGGTCTATGGCTGGGACTGGGACCTCCGCGGCTTCCTTGTGGTCAGCAGTGTCGGCACGCTCCTCTTCAGCATGGGCCTGACGTATCAGCTGGTCACCAGGAAACTGGCCACCCCCACCTACCGCGCCGCCGCCGGCGTGGCGCTGGTGGCGGCGCTGCTGCTTGTCTGGGGAAACTTCGTCCAGGCCGCCGATGACGTCAATCCCAATTCCGACGCCCTGATGTATCTGGCGGTGCCGCTCGTGGGGATCATCGGCGCCGCCCTGGCGCGCTTCGAATCGAAGGGCATGGCCCGCGCCTTGTTCGCTGCCGCGCTCGCTCAAGCGTTGGTCCTGGCGATGGTGCTGGTTCGGAATCCTCCTGTGGCCTCCGGGGCAGCGGCGGCATGGCGGGGGTTGGGGGGCAATGTGTTTTGCCTCGGGCTGTTTATCGGATCGGCGTTGTTGTTTCGGAAAGCCGCGCGTGGGGCGTCCGCCCCGGGGTAAACAAACGCGGATTAGCGGAGCTTCCAGAAGGAGTTGTCACGCGTAGCGAAGCCCTCCCCCGCTACGGGACGCGGAGCGAGCTTCCTTCGGGGCGCTGGTGTTCCTCTGGCGATCAATCCCGAACGCTCCCTGCCCCTGACCAAATCCGGTCGGCGTGTATGTCATTGCGAGGAGCGCAGCGACGCGGCAATCCCGTGCTACGGCTCGGAAATGTGGAGATTGCTTCGTCGAAAGACCTCCTCGCAATGACAATCCTGAACAGGGTATCCGGACTTGCGCTCACTCTGTCGCGGCGGGCGGCGTTTCGAGGAGCAGGCGGGCGCTGCGGTCGTAGGCGAAGTAGTCGTACACCCAGCTCGACGAACACGAGCGCGCGGTTGCGGAAGCCGACAAGGCGCATGAGGTGGACGAACACCCACGCGATCCACGCAGGCAGGCCCTTGAGGGGCACCTTGCCGAAGAACATCGCCACGGCGGCGTTGCGGCCGATGGTGGCCATCGAGCCCGAGGTCGCGGTAGCGGAACGGCGCGGGCGGGCGGCCCGCGAGCACGGCGAGGGCGTTCCGGGCGGCCTGCACGCCCATCTGCTGCGCGGGCTGCGCCTGCTGCGGCACGTGCTCGGCGCCCAACACGAGGGCGAGGTCGCCCGCCACGAACACGCGGTCGTCGCCGGGGAGGTGGAGCGCGGGCGTCACCGCCACGCGCTGCCCGCGCACACGCTCGACGCCGAGGAGGGCGCCGACCGGGCTCCCCTGCACCCCGGCGGCCCAGACAATCGTCTCCGCCTCGATCCTGTCGCCGTCCGCGCCGTCCTGCCCTTTGAGCACCACCGCGCCGGGCTCGACGCGCGCCACCGCCTCGCCGAGCCGCACCTCGACGCCCCGCCGCTCCAGCACGCGGCGGGCATAGGCCTGGAGCCGCTCGGGGTAGCCAGAGAGCAGCGCGTCGCCCTGGTCGAGCAGCACCACGCGGGCCTGCCGCGTGTCGAAGGCCTTGTAGTCGTGGCGCAGGGCAATGCGAAACAGTTCGTGGAACGCCCCGGCCAGCTCGACGCCCGTGGCGCCGCCGCCGACGATCACGAACGTGAGCGCGCCGGGCGCGGCGTGTTCAGGGTCGCGGCTGTAGGCTTCGAAGCGTTCGAGGACGGCGTTGCGGAGGCGCGTGGCGTCCGGCAGGCGCTTGAGCGGGAGCGCGTGCGCGGCCGCGCCGGGGACGCCGTAGTAGGCCGTCTCGGCCCCGGCGGCCACGATGAGCGCGTCGTAAGCGAGGCCCGGCGCGTCGTCGGCGAATGTCACGCGCCGCGCGGCGCGGTCGATGGCGGTGACGTCGCCGAGGCGGAAATCCACGTTGGGCGCGCGGTGGAAGACGTCGCGCACGGCGTGGGCCACGCCGCCGGGTTCGAGGCCGGAGGTGGCCACCTGGTAGTAGAGCGGCTGGAAGCCGTGGTAGTTCTGCCGGTCGACGATGGTCACGCGGACCGGCCGGCCCGCGAGCGCCTTCGCCGCTTCGAGCCCGGCAAACCCGGCCCCCAGGATGACGACGTGGGGGCGGGCCGCGCCCGTGGAGGCGACAGTTCCAGCGGCGTTCGGAGCATCGGCCATGGCAAGCAGCGGCAGGATGGGTGCGCTACGCCGCCCGGCCCGCCCGGTGGCGCCTTCCCCGACCTTTCGAGGCGCGTTCACGCCCGGTGCATCTGGCCCGCCGCTCCGGGCCCTCCTCGGGGCCGCTGCGCCGCCCGCCCTGCCGCGGTCCTCCCCTGCGGGACGGCTGCGCAACGCCGCGCCGTGCCCTGAATCAGGCGTCGGGCGCTCTGCAACAGCGCGCGGGCGCGCCTTCCCACGGGCGCGTTACCTTGCGGCCTTCGCTTCCGCTCTTCCGATGCGCTTCCGCCCTGCTCTTCTCGCCGGCGTGCTCCTCACCGCCCCGCTCGCCCAGGCCCAGACGTCCGCCCCCCCTGAGGCGACGTCCGCGCCGCCCAAGCTCACCGTGCCCTACGAGCGCTTCCGGCTCGCCAACGGCCTCGACGTGCTCCTCCACCGCGACCCCACCACGCCGGCGATCACCGTCAACACCTGGTACCACGTGGGCAGCGCCCGCGAGAAGCCGGGGCGCACGGGCTTTGCGCACCTCTTCGAGCACCTCATGTTCGAGGGGTCGCAGAACGTGCCCGAAGGCGCCATCGACACCTGGATCGAAGCGGCGGGCGGCAACACGAACGGCTCGACGACGAACGACCGCACGAACTACTACACCGACGCGGCCTCCAACGCGCTCGAACTCGCCCTCTACGTGGACGCCGACCGCATGGCGCACCTGCCCGAGGCGATGACGCCGGCGAAGGTGGACGGGCAGCGCGACGTGGTCAAGAACGAGCGCCGCCAGAGCTACGAGAACCAGCCCTACGGCCTCGCCTTCCCGATCCTCGGCCAGTACCTCTTCCCGCCCGACCACCCGTACCACTGGCCCGTCATCGGCGTCGATGGACGACCTCACGGCGGCGTCGCTACGACGACGTGATCGAGTTCTTCCGCACCTACTACACGCCCAACAACGCCAGCATCGTCGTGGCGGGCGACCTCGACCTCGCCGAGGCGCGGCGCCTCGTGGAGAAGTGGTACGGCTCGATCCCGCGCGGCCCCGAGCCACCGCCGCAGCCGATTGCCGCCGCACAGCTCGCCGGGGAGACGCGCCTCGTGTTCGAGGACCGCGTGCAGCTGCCGCGCCTCTACATGGCCTGGCTCTCGCCCGCGCTCTACGCCCCCGGCGACGCCGCTACGACGGCCCTCGCGCCGCATCCTCGCCGGTGGCAAGAACAGCCGCCTCTACAAGCGCCTCGTCTACGACCTCCAGATCGCGCAGGACGTGGCGGCCTTCCAGGACGCCAACGTGCTCGGCGGCGCCTTCTACGTGATCGCCACCGCCAGGCCCGGCCACACGCTCGGCGAGCTCGAGACGGTCATCAACGAGGAGATCGCCCGCATCCAGGCCGGTCCCCGCCGGAGCCGCGCGAGCTCGAACGCATGGTCAACGGCACCGAGTCGGGCTTCCTCGACGCGCTCGAAGGCGTGGGCGGCTTCGGCGGCAAGGCCGACCAGCTCAACGGCTACCTCACGTTCGTCGGCACGCCCGACTACTTCGAGGAGGACCTCGCCCGCTTCCGCGCCCTCTCCGTGCGCGACGTGCAGGACGCCGCCCAGACGTTCCTGCGCCCGGAGGCGCGCGTGGTGCTCTCGGTCGTGCCCCAGGGCCAGACCGCGCAGGCCGCGCCGAACTCCTCGCCCGCCCAGAACGTATTATCAATGGTCAATGGGAACAGTCAATCGTCAATAGCTAATGGGATGCAGGTCAGCACTGCGCCTCTTCTGCATCCCGTTGACCATCGACTATGCTTGCACTCTCTCCCCGCCTCTCCCATGCGCTTCCGTCTTCTCCCCCTGCTCCTGCTGCTCGCCGCGCCCGCCGTGGCGCAGCCCAACTGGAGCCAGCGCCCGGCCCTGCAGGCGCCGCCGCGCTTCACGATGCCGCCCATCGAGCGGTTCACGCTCTCCAACGGGCTGCCGGTGCTGCTCGTCGAGAAGCCACGGCGTGCCGCGTGGCACAGGTCAACCTCGTCGTCCGCGCGGGCTCGGTCGACGACCCGGCGGGCAAGGTCGGCCTCGCCTCCGTCGCCGCCGACATGATGGATGAGGGCGCGGGCACCCGCTCGGCGCTCGACCTCGCCGACGCCATCGAGTACCTCGGCGTCCAGCTCTCCACCGGCGCCGGCCTCCACAGCATGGACGTGGACCTCCACACGCCCGTCGCGAAGCTCGCCCCCGCGCTCGACCTGATGGCCGACGTGGCGCTGCGCCCGACGTTCCCGCCGGAGGAGCTCGACCGCCTCCGCGCGCGCCGCCTCACCGCGCTCAGCCAGCGCCGCGACCAGCCCCGCAGCATCGCCTCGGTCCTCTTCGACCGGACCCTCTTCGGCGCCGCCCACCCGTACGGCCGCGGCGCGAGCGACGTGGCGGGCGTCGACGCGGCATCACGCGCGACGACCTGAGCGGCTTCCACAGCCGCGCGCTGCGGCCCGGCAACGCCGCGCTCATCGTCGTGGGCGACGTGACCGCGGCAGCGCTGCGCCCGCTCCTCGAAGCGCGCTTCGGGCAGGCCTGGGCGGCGGGCACGGCTACCCCCCGCGCCACCGTCGCCCCCGCCGCGCAGGTGGCGCCGCCGCGCGCTCTACCTCGTGGACAAGCCCGGCGCCGCGCAGTCGGTGATCCGGATTGGGCGCATCGGGGCGGCGCGCATCTACGCCCGACTACTACGCGCTCCAGGTGCTCAACACCATCCTCGGCGGCAGCTTCACGAGCCGCCTCAACCAGAACCTGCGCGAAACCCACGGCTACACCTACGGCGCGGGCTCGGGCTTCGGCTACCGCCCCGTCGCCGGCCCCTTCACCGCCTCCTCGGACGTCCAGACGGCCGTGACGGCCCCCGCGCTGACGGAGTTCTTCAACGAGCTGCGCGGCATCCGCAACCCCGTCCCGGCCGAGGAACTCGACAAGGCCCGAAACTACGTCGCCCTCTCTTTTCCGGAGCCGTTCGGCAGCGTGCGCGGCACCGCCTCGATGCTCGCCGAGCTCTACCTCAACGACCTGCCCGACGACACCTACAACCACTTCACCGAGCGCATCCTCGGCGTCACCGCCGCTGACGTGCAGCGCGTGGCGCGGCAGTACGTGGACCCGGACCGCGTGGCCGTGATCGTGGTGGGCGACAAGGCGCAGATCGAGGCGGGCATCCGCGCGCTCAGCCTCGGCCCCATCAGCGTGCTCACCATCGACGACGTGCTCGGGCGGGCGCAGTAAAGCCCGGTGCACCGCCTGCGGGGCCGTCCTCACCAGGGGGGCGGCCCCGTTTGCTTGCGGCGTAGCTTGGCCCGTCCTCTGCCCTGCCCATGCGTACGACCCGCCTCGAAGCGTTCTCCGATGGGGTGCTCGCCATCCTCATCACGATCATGGTGCTCGAGCTCAAGGTGCCGCACGGCGCCACGCTCGCCGCGCTGCAACCGCTCATCCCGGTCGTGCTGAGCTATGTGCTCTCGTTCGTGTACCTCGGCATCTACTGGAACAACCACCACCACCTGTTCCAGGTGGCCGAGCGCGTGAGCGGGTCGGTGCTGTGGGCCAACCTGCACCTGCTCTTCTGGCTCTCGCTCGTACCGTTCACGACGGCCTGGATGGGCGAAAACCACTTTGCCCGCATGCCGATGGCCCTCTACGGCACTGTGCTGCTGATGGCGGGCGTGGCATACGCGCTCCTCGAACGCGCCCTGATGGCCGTCGCGGACCCAGAGGCGCCCGTCGCACGCGCGCTGCGCTCCACCTGGAAAGACCACGCGTCGCCGGTGCTGTACCTGCTCGGCATCGGCGGGGCGTTCGTCCACCCGTGGATCGCGGGCGCCTTTTACGTGGGCGTGGCCCTGCTCTGGCTCATCCCGGACCCCCGCATGGAGCGGGCGGCCGCGCAGCAGACTGAGCGCTAGCGCCCGGCGGCGAGGGCGCTGCGCCGGAGCACGACCGTCCCATCGGCGCGGCGGGCGGACGCGGGCACGGGCCGGCCTTCGACAGTGAGCGTGGCCTCGGCGGGCGGGTTCGTGATGGCCACGCTGTCGCGGAAGGGGAAGGTGCGCGAGGTGCCCTGCTCCAGCCAGTACGGACGCCGCACGTCGGCGTCCACGGTGATGCGCAGTTCGCGCAGCGGCCCCCCGCTCGCGTTCACGACGAGGTGGAGGGTATCGGGGAGGCTGACGGGCGCTGCTGGAGCGGAGGGGGTAGCGCTCGAATCGGCCGGCGCGGCCGTGCGGGGTGCTGCCGGGGCGGCTACCGAGGGGCGCGGGGCGGCGTCCGGATCGCGGGAGGTCCACCAGAAGATGCCTCCCGCTACGAGGACGAGCGCCAGCAGGCCCAGTGCCACCTTGGCCCAGGCCGGCATCCCCCGGTCTACTTCGTAGGCCGCGAGGGCCGGATCGGGCGAAGGAATCGCGTAAGGCGTCGCGCCCCCCGTCGGCACGGGGGCGATCTCGCGCCGCACACGCGCCGGGCGTTCCTCCGCCGCCTCGATGACCGGCGCTACAGGTGCAGCCGGCACGATGGGCGTTGCCGGCACAGCTTCCGCAGGCACATCCGGGGCAGCTTCCACGGGCACCTCCGGGACAGCTTCGACAGAGGCCTCAAGGGATTCCGCGGGCGGCGGTTCGGGCACGGGCGGTTCTGCGGAAGGTTCAGCCTCTGCGTCGGCCGTCTCCGAGACGACTGCCGGGGAGGGTTCGGGGGTCGCGTCTGCCTCCGGCTCGGCGACCACCTCGGGCTCGCCGGGCGCGTCGGGGGGCGCGGGGGCGGACGCATCGGTAGGCACTGCGGGGGCATCGGAGGGCTCTGCGGCGACGGGCGTGGTGCGGCGGCCCTCGAGGAAGGCCTGGATCTCGCCGTTGTACTGGCCGTCGAGCGCGGCGTCGAGCGCATCGAGCACGAGGGGCACCGGCAGGCCGACCACGTCGGCGTAGGTGCGGACGAGCGAGCGCAGGTACACCCGGTTGAACATCCGGTTGTTGGCCAGCCCGTCGCGCTCGAAGTTCTGGAGCACGTCGAGCGGGATGCGCGCGGCCTGGTAGAGGCGGTCGAGGCCCACCTGGCGGGCTTCACGGGCCGCCTTGAGGTCTGCGGCAAAGCGGCGCGCCGCGTCGGGGGGGGCAGTCGGCATCACGCGCGGAGGCTTGAGGGGAGAAGAGCAGCAGGACGCCTTGACGATACGAAGGCGTTCGGCACCCGTGCAAACCGGGAGGCAGGAGATGAACGCCTTCCGGTCAATCCTCTGCGAAGGCCCCCGGGGCGTCCGGGTCGCCGTATATTGACGCCCCGTTCGGGACGTAGCGCAGCCCGGTAGCGCACCTGCATGGGGTGCAGGGGGTCGTGGGTTCAAATCCCGCCGTCCCGACCAAGAAAGGAGCCGTTCTCTGCAAGGAGAGCGGCTCCTTCCCTTTTAGACCTGCGCGTCCACCTCGGCGATCACGTCCACCTCGACCGCGACGCCGTGGTGCAGCGCGGGCACCGGCACCGCCGTGCGGGCGGGGCGATGATCACCGAAGACTTCCGCGTACGCCGCATTGAACCGCGCCCACAGCGCGATGTCGGCGAGGTAGACCGTGACCTTGACCACCCGGTCGAGGCTGGTGCCCGCCGCCTCCAGAATCGTGGACACGTTGGCGAGCACCTGCCGCGTCTGCGTCTCAATGTCGGCGCCGACGAGACGTTCACCCGTTTCAGGGACCACCGGCAACTGGCCGGAGACGAACACGAACCCGCCGCTCACCACGGCGGGGCTGTAATGGCCGGCTGGGGCCAGCAAAGAGGCAGGGGTGACGAGGCGCATAGCGGCGTGTTGGCCCGCGCAAGGTAACGGCGCGGCGGGCCGGGCACCTCGTCGGTGCTGCGCCGTGCAAGCCTTTCCTCGCCCTTTCATGTCCCCTCACGACCATGCCGACCACGGCCCCGGCGCGCACGACCACGCCGGGCACGCGCACGCGGGCCTCGGGCACGGCGCCCACGCCCCCGACACGTTCGGGCGCGCGTTCGCCCTCGGCGTCGGGTTCAACGTGGCGTTCGTGGCCGTCGAGGCGGTCGTCGGGCTGCGGGCTGATTCGCTCGCGCTGCTCTCCGACGCCGGCCACAACCTGAGCGATGTGCTCGGCCTGCTCGTCGCCTGGGGCGCCATTGTGCTCGGGCGCCGTCGCCCTTCTGCGCAGCGCACCTACGGCTGGCGGCGCTCGTCGATCCTCGCGGCGCTCTTCAACGCGGTCTTCCTGCTCGTCGCGGTGGGCGCGCTCGCCTGGGAAGCGGTGCAGCGCTTCGCCGATCCGCCGGCCGTCGCGGGCGCCTCGGTGGTGTGGGTGGCGCTCGTCGGCATCGCGGTCAACACCGGGACCGCCCTGCTCTTTGCGCGGGGCCGCAAGGGCGACCTCAACGTGCGCGGCGCCTACCTGCACATGGCCGCCGATGCTGCCGTGTCTGCTGCCGTCGTCGTCTCTGGGCTCGTCATCCTCGCCACCGGCTGGCGGTGGGTAGACCCGGCCATGAGCCTCCTGGTGGCCATCGTCATCGTCGTGAGCACGTGGGGCCTGCTGCGCGGTGCGCTCAACCTCGCCCTCGATGCCGTCCCGGAAGGCATCGACCTGCCCGCCGTTGACGCCTACCTCACGGGGCTCGCCGGGCATCATCGCCGTGCATCACCTGCACGTCTGGGGCCTCTCGACGACCGAAACCGCCCTCACCGCCCACCTCGTCAAGCCCGACCCGGCGGGCGACGACGTGCTTCTGCAGCAGGCCACGCACGCGCTCCACGAGCGCTTCGGCATCGCCCACTCTACCCTCCAGTGGGAACGGTCCGATGTCCACGCCGCCCCGGACGCCTGCGCGCGCTGACGCCGACCGTCTGTCCTACGCTGCCTAGCGGGCCCACTAGGCCGGGAAGATCCGGTCTGCGCGGCGCTTCATCCCCTCGATGACGCGCGCGACGTGCTCGGCAAGCTCTACGCCGATTTCTTCGGCGCCCTGCCGGATGTCGTCGCGCGAGACAGCGGCGGCGAAGGCCTTGTCCTTGAGCTTCTTCAGGACCGACTTCGCTTCGAGGTCGGCGATGCCGGTGGGCCGCACGTAGGCGCAGGCCGTTACGAAGCCCGCCAGTTCATCGCACGCAAAGAGTGTCTTCGCGAGGCGCGTCGTGCGCGGCGTGCCCGAATACTGGGCGTGCCCGAGAATTGCGTCGAGCATCTCCTCCGGATAGCCGAGGCGGCGGAGTTCAGCGACGCCCACGAACGGGTGCTCGTCGGTGGACGGATGGCGCTCGTAGTCCATGTCGTGGAGCAGGGCCGTCTCCCGCCACAATTCCACGTCCTCCACGCCGAAGTGGGCGGCATAGGCTTCCACGGCGGCTTCGACGGCGTAGGCATGGCGCCGCAGGCTGTCGCTCTGCGTCCAGGCGTGCAGCAGCGCGAGGGCGTCGTCGTAGGGGGGATGGGCAGGCATGATCGGCTCAGAAGATGTCGACGAGGCGGAGTTGGCGGAGAAAGCGGCCCGGATTGCGGCGGAAATCGTCGATCAGGCCGTTCGTCTTGGTGAGCGTCGTGTCGAGCTTGATGTAGAGCGTCGAGTCGTTGAGCAGCATCCCGAGGTTGCCCTTGCCGCTGTTGACGCGCGCGAGGATCGAGTCGAAGCGGGCGGTGGTCTTGTCCACGTTGCCGAGGCTGCCGTCGAGGCGCCGCAGGCTCGCGTTGAGGCCCGCCACGGCCTGCGTGAGCGAGTCGCGGTTCTCGCCGGTCACGGTGCGCAGGTCGCGCGCAAGGCCCGCAAACTCGGACGCCGCCACGTTGGCGTTCGCGGTGGTCGCGTCGAGGCCCACGAACGCCTGCCGCGCCGAGATGAGCGCCGCGCTGATGTTGCCCTGCTGCTGCTGCACGAGCGCGTTGAGGAGCGCGGTGGTCTGCCGGAGCTGCGCGAGCGTGAGGCGGAGGTCGGAGTTGGGGTCACTCGTCTGCAGGCGCAGGTCGTTGGCGGTGAGGCCGGCGTTGAGCAGGAGCGTGTCGAGGCGGCCGGCGAGCACCGGCGCCCGGTCGGTGAGGGCGCCGAGCAGGTCTGGCTTCGTCGCCACCGGGATCGTCGCGCCGTCGGCGAGCACGGGCGTGTTGGCCGGGCCCGGCACGAGCGCGAGGTGGACGCCCCCGAGCGCGGCGATGCCATCGAGCGCGGCCATCGTGCCCTGCGTGAGGTGGGCCCCATGCTGCACGTCGTACTCGACGCGCACCGCGTGCGTGCGCGGGTCGAGGCTCACCTTCTGCACCTTGCCCACGTTGATGCCGCTCACGAGCACGCTGGCCCCGGCGGCCAGCCCGTCGGCCTGCGCGAAGGACGAGACGAAGGTATCCGTGCCCGAGAAGATGGGCAGGTCCTCGAAGTACCGGATGCCGAGGATCACCGCCGCCAGGGCAGCGATCACGGTGAAGCCGACTTTAAGCTCTTGTTTCAACGGACGCGGGGAATTTGGGCTTCGGCGTGCCCACGGGCAGGGGCACGTAGTGGCCGATCTGGTATTCATTGGCCTTCACGAAGGCCAGCAGCACTTCGTCGTCGGCGCTGTGGAGTTCTTTGAGCGTGCCCACCCAGCGGAGGTCGCCGTCGTGAACGAAGGCGATGCGCTCGGCCACGTTGAGCACCGAGTGCATGTCGTGCGTGACCACGATGCCCGTCACGTTGAGCTCCTGGTCGAGCTGCCGGATGAGCACGTCAATGGCGTTGGACGTTTCGGGGTCGAGGCCGCTCGTGGGCTCGTCGTAGATCATGTAGCGGGGCTCGAGGGCAATCGCGCGGGCGAGCGCGGCGCGCTTCTGCATCCCGCCCGAGATCTCGGAGGGCTTTTTCCTCGCCGCATCTGTGAGATGAACGAGGTCGAGGCACTCGTCCACGCGGTGCTGCACCTGCTCCTCCGTCTTGTCGGTGAACTTGCGCAGCGGGAAGGCCACGTTCTCCGCCACCGACATCGAGTCGAAGAGCGCGCCGCCCTGGAAGAGCACGCCGAACTGCTTGCGCACCCGGCGCAGCTCGCTGTACGAGATCGCGTTGATGTCCTTTCCGTCCACCAGCACGCGCCCGGCGTCGGGCTTGATCAGGCCCACGAGGTGCTTCATGAGCACGCTCTTGCCCGACCCCGACCGCCCGATGATGGCCATCGTGTCGCCGTCGTTGATCGTGAGCGAGATGTCCTTAAGGACACGCCGCCCTTCGAACGACTTCGAGATATGGTCAACCTGGATCATGAATAAAACGAGTCGTTGATCATGGTTCGTTGATCATTGTCAGCGTTGTTTAAAGCTGGGACACAGCACTCTGCGGCAACGATGCGCCATCAAACCGATGGCCAAGAGCGACGGCGTCTCATCACAGCAGCAGCACGGCGAGCAGCAGGTCGGAGAGGAGGATGAACACGCACGAGACCACGGCCGCGTCCGTCGTGGAGCGGCCCACGCCCTCGGCGCCGCCGCGCGTGTAGTAGCCCTTGTAGCACGAGATCGTCGTGATGACGAAGCCGAAGGTGGCCATCTTGATCACCCCGAACCACGCGTCGAAGGGCTGGAAGAAGCTCCGCGCGCCGGCCAGAAACTCGCCGCGCGGCAGAAATCCGCCGAGGTCGGCCACGAGCACCGCGCCGCCCACGCCCACAAAGCATGCGATCACGTAGAGCACGGGAAACATGAGCACCCCTGCGAGCACGCGCGGCAGGATCAAGAAGCCAATCGAGTTGAGCCCCATCGTCTCCAGCGCGTCGATCTGCTCCGTCACGCGCATCGTGCCCAGTTCAGCGGCGATGCGCGCGCCCACGCGCCCGGCGAGGATGAAGCCCGACACGACCGCGCCGAGCTCCAGAATGATGCTCGGCGCGACGATGCTGCCGATCACGTTTTTCGGGATGAGCGGCGAGACAAGCTGGTAGGCCGCCTGCACCGTCGTCACGGCGCCCGAAAACACGGCGGCGAGCGCGATGATCGGGATCGAGTCGAAGCCGATGCGCTGCGTCTGGTTGAGGAAGTTCTCCCGGTACGTGCCGAACTCGCGGATGGCGGCAAAAGCGCGCCCGAGCAGCATGACATAGCGCCCGAGCGACCCGACGGGCGCCCAGAAGAAGCGTTGGAGCAGGTACGATGCCAAGCAGAAGCGGGAGCTACACGGCCAACGTGCCCTGGAGGGCCACGTTTCCCGCTGCCGGGTGACCAAACAGCGAAATGGCGTCACCTACTAGCCGCCTCGGGCCGCCGGAACGTAACGCGGGCGCCCGCCGGGCCGAGAGGCAGGGCCGCGCCGCTCGACATGCGTCATCCAAAATGGAGGTTTGTTCGTGGTTCGTCGTCAGACAAATCCAGCAGAGGGCGCCTCCTCTCTGACGTCGAACCACGAATGACGAACGACCAATAACCCCGCCTCCGACCTTGCCAGAACCCTCAGGGACGCGTGCGGAACTCGGCCGACCCGTGCAGCGGGGTGCCGCAGTAGAGGCAGTAAGGCCGGTCCGGCGGGTTGAGGTTGCGGCAGGCCGGGCACTCGCCGGGTTCCAGAAACGGACTCTCGGCGGCGAGCTTGAGCAACCGGTAGTGCGCCAGAAACGCGAGCCCGACGAGTCCCCCGAGGCTGAGGAGCGGCGTGAGCCGGTTCTGGGTGACGAGCATGAAGTTGGCCGCCCCGTGCAGGATGGCGGCGGCCAGCACGGACAGCGCGAGGATGCCGCAGCGGGGGGATCCGCCCGCGCACCCCGAACCGGGCCCGCGCGAGCCCGTAGCCCCACACCGCCGCGTAGGCCATGTGCGCCGGCACGGGCCAGAGAAAGCGCACGAGCAGCACCTCGTTGCCGTAGGCATGGGCGTAGGCGAGGTTTTCGGCCGCCGCAAAGCCGAGCGCCACCGTCATCGCGAAGATCATCGCGTCGACCGGTTCGTCGACGAACTTGAGGCGACGCGTGCCCACATAGGAGGCCACGACCTTCCAGAACTCCTCGTTGAGCCCCACGAACCCGCAGAAGAGGGCCGTCTTCCAGAGCGGCACGCTGCGGCCGGGGTCGGAGAAGTCGAGGTGGAGGCCGGTGGCGCTGCTGAGCGCTTCGTTGGCGAGGCCGGCGAGCAAGAACGCCCCGCCGCCGCCGAGCACCGCCGCCCCGAGCAAGCTCCGCAGCGACTCCGGCTCGATCCGGTCATAGCGGCGCACGATGAACAGCCAGAGGCCGAAGCCGATCGTGACGGCGCCGAGGGTGACGAGGACGGGAGACATGGGGCAGTCTCTACCCGCGCCGCACGCGCCGGGATGCACGCGCGTAGGGGCGCCCGTGTAAAATGCCGGTGCAATCCGGGGCTGCACATGAATCCCGCGCCGCCTCGCCGGGCTATGCAGCACCCCGCTCCCAGCCCTGCCCTCCATGAAGTGGATCCTGCGCCTGCTCACGCTCATCACGGTCGTGTCGGTGGTCGAGCTCTACCTGCTCATCCAGCTCAACCGCGCCACGAACCTCTGGGCGACGCTCGCGATGATCCTCGTGCCGGCCCTGCTCGGCTCGTGGCTCATCCGCCGCGAAGGCGCGAGCGCGTGGGCCCGCCTCCGCGGCAAGCTCGACACCGGCGCGCTGCCCAGCCATGAGATCGTGGACGGCGTGCTGGTGCTGCTCGCGGGCACGCTGCTCATCACGCCCGGCGTCCTCACGGACCTCACCGGCCTCGTGCTGCTCCTGCCGTCCGTGCGCGCCCGCGTGCGCCGGGCCCTGCTCCGCCGCGCGCGCAAAGCCCACCCGGATAGCCTGCTCGCGCTCTTTCTGGGCGACGACGAGCCGCCGTCTGTGCCTACCTGGCAGGGCACGTCCGCCGAAACGCCGTCCCACGCCCACCCGCCCGAGCCGCGCTGACGCGCTACGCAGGCGCCGCTATCGCTACTTCGGCGACGCTATGCCGACGGCGCGGTCGGCGTGTAGCGGCCCAGATTCCACGCCTGCTTGAGCATCCCGATCACCTCGCGCTCGGCGTCCGAGATGTCCACGTCCGCCTCGGCCACCACGTAGAGGTCGCTCACGAGCGCGAGCCGCTGCAGGGCGGACAGGCCCGCCGCGATCCGCTCGGCAGAGGGCTCGACCGCCGAGGGGGCCTCGCGGTAGCGGCGCAGCACGGTGCCGAGTAGGGCCCGCACGTCCTCTTCCGCGCAGCGCCGGGCTCCACGCGTGCGTGCAGTCGGCGATGGCGCCGAGTTCGGAGGCCGAGAGCACGGCGTCGGACGAGTGGGCGACGGCGATCATCATGAGCGCTACGTCGTGGAGGAGCGTCCACTCGTCCATGGTGGCGCTTGAGGCCGCGATGCGCTGCTGGGCCTGCCGTTTGAGGTGCCATGCCTCGGCGAGTGCGTGCAGGAACGCCCGCTCCGCGCCCACCAGGCGCCCGTCGAGTTCGGCGATGGTGACGGCGGTTTCGAGGGCGTCCTCGCGCTGCTGCTGCGTGAGGCCCTCGTAGAGGCGGCGCGAGGCGTCGAGCACGAGCCCGGTGGCGTCGCCGTCGGTGTCGAGCAGCAGCGCGAGCGCTTCGAGCACAATCTCGCGGGCGTCCTCATCGTCGTGCATGGCGCCGTGGGTCTGCACGGCGGTCACCAGGCGTTCCATCTCGTCGGCGCTCACATCGAGGTCATTGCCGTAGGCCAGCGCCCCGAAGAGCAGGGCAAAGTCGTGGGCGGTGGTCCATTCGTCAGGCAGCATGAAAGCGAGGGGGCGGCGTGTCCGAAGATGCGCACAGAACCGCCCCCACGCCAACGCACGCGCGCCACGTCAGTGTTACACCTTGCTCGCGCGCCGATGGGCGCGCCCGGCCCTCACCCCGCATTCGCCGCTTCCAGCAGGGCCACCAGGTCGGGCTCGACGGTTTCGTAGCCGCCCACGGCCTGCCAGTCCACCATCATGCGCCCGACTTCGCCCTTGTCGATGCCTTCGGCGAGGAGCGACTCGCGGTGCGCCTTGCCGGCCGCCGAGCGCGATCCCCAGCGGAAGAGCACATCGCCGTCGGCGCCGAGGGCGACCAGCAGGGGCATCGCGCGGGCGCCGTTCGTGAGAAAGCGGTCCATCACCTCGGGGTGCGTATCGCGCAGAATGACGCGCAGGTCGATGGCGGGGGTGCGCCGCGCCGCTTCGACGATCACGGGCAGGCTGAAGGCGCCGTCCACGCACCAGTCTTCGGTGATGACGAACCAGAGCTGGGGGGCAGCGATGCAGCTGAGGGCGGCCACGAGCGCCTCGGAGGGCGTAAAGGCGGCGTGGACGGCTTCGGAGCGGGCCCAGTTCTGGCGGCTCCAGATCAGGTGGCGGCGCTCGTCGGGCGTCAGGCCGGCCATCGAGGCGGTGAGGCGCGTGCGCCAGAGGTCGAGGAAGGCGTCGTAGCTCAGGCCGTGCGTGCGCACGTAGGCCGGCAGGTCGAAGTCAGGCATACCAGACAGAGGATGAGGCTTCGTCAACGCCGCCGGAGCGCCCTGCGCTCCCGCACCTCAGCGCGACCGCCCGCTCAGCGCCTGCACGACGCCGATGAGCGCCGCCCGCGCGGGGCTGTCGTCCAAGCGGCCGAGGGCGGCGAGGGCCCGGTCCGTCCAGTCCGACACGGCGGCTTTCGCATCCGCCAGCACGCCGAGGCGCTCCATGCGGGCGCGGGCGGCAGGCACCTCCGCCGCGTCGAGGCCGGGGCGGTCGGCGATGCGCTGGAAAAAAGCGGCGTCGTCGCCGGTCGCGCGTTCGAGGGCGCGGAGGAGGAGGTAGGCGCGCTTGCCCTCCACAAGGTCGCCCCCGACAGGCTTGCCCCACGCGGCATCGTCGGCCACGAGGTCGAGCAGGTCGTCCTGGATCTGGAACGCCCGGCCAGCCGCGTGCCCGGCCTCGCGCAGCGCGGCGCGCACGGCTTCGTCCGCCCCGGCCACCACGCCGCCGAGTTCGAGCGCGCACGCGAGGAGGGCGCCCGTCTTGCGGTCGATCATGTCGAGGTAGGCGTCCACCGTCACAGCGGCTTGCTGCTCGAACCGCTTGTCGAGCGCCTGCCCTTCGCAGAGGCGGCGCACCATCTCGTTCCACACGGCCAGGAGCGTCGCGCAGGTCGCCGCGCGGCGTGGCCGCGAGCAGGCGGTAGCTCTCGCCCATGAGCAGATCGCCCGCGAGGATGGCGGTGGATTCGTCCCACGCCACATGCACGGACGGGCGCCCGCGCCGGGTGTCGGCGTGGTCCATGATGTCGTCGTGGACGAGCGTGAAGGTGTGGAACACCTCCACCGCGAGCGCCGCCGGGAGGGCGTCGTCAAGTGCCGCACCCGCCGCCTGCGCCGCGAGCAGCACGAGGAGCGGACGGACCCGCTTGCCGCCGCCTTCGAGGGCGTAGCGCGCGGGTGCGTAGAGTTCGTCGGGCGGCAACGTGGGCACGACCGACCGCAGGCCCGCTTCTACACGCGCCTGCATCGCCTCCAGCGAGGGGCGCTCGGCCCGGATCACGCCCTCGGCCTCGGTCACGCGGCCATGCGGTGCGGGGCCGCCTCGCGCAAAACCTCCAGCACACGGGCGTAGACGTCTTCCACGTCCCCCTCGCCTTCCACGATGTAGTGGTGGCCCCGCGCGGCGTAGTACTGCTCCACCGGCGCCGTCTCGGCGGTGTACACGTCGAGGCGGTGCCGGATCACGGCCGGCGCGTCGTCGGAGCGCTGGATGAGCCGGTCGAGGGGCACGTCGGCGGGCGGCGGGTTGTGAATCAGATGGTAGGTCTGCCCGGTCGAAGGGTCCACGCGGCGCTGCGAGAGCCGCGCCACGATGACGTCCACCGGCGCGGTGAGCGAGACGGCGGCGTCGAGTTCGGCGTTCTGGGCCTGCAGAAACAGCGTGAGCCACTCGGCCTGTTCGATCGTGCGGGGGTAGCCGTCGAGCACGAACCCCTCGACGCCGATTTCGAGCAGGCGGTCTTCGGCGAGGCGGCGCACGACGGGCCCCGGCACAAGTTGTCCGGCGTCGATGTAGCGCTTGGCTTCGAGCCCGACGGCGGTGCCATTGCGAAGGGCCGCGCGCAGCAGGTCGCCCGTGGAGACGTGCGTGAGGCCGAGCCGCTCGCAGAGCAGCGTCGACTGCGTGCCTTTGCCGATGCCGGGCGGGCCGAAGAGGACGAGGTTCATGGGCGAAACGGGGGGCTAGGGCGCGAACTGCCCCGACCCGTGGGCCGGCCGGGGCCGCGTTGCAGAACGGGCAAAATACGACGCCCGTGTTACCGGGGCAATCGCTCCGCCTTCACCCCGGCTGCGTGGGCGCACTCAGGCCTCCGCGCGGCCCTTCATGATGTCGTCCACAAAGCGCTTGGCCACCGACGAAAGGGCCGTCGTGACGGCCGAGAGCAGGATGCCCTTGATGAGCCCTTCCTTCTCCTTGCGCGGCGCGTCCGACATCGGCGCAAGCGGCGGCTCCTGCCCGGCGGCGAACATCTGGACGGCGTGGACCGCGTTCTCGCCCTTGCGCGCGGCTTTGCGGGCCTCGCGCTCGGCGGCCTTCGCCCAGCTTTCGAGCTGGCCGCGGTAGCGCTTGGGCGCCCGCTTGAGGGCGTTCGCGTACCAGAGGGGCCGCGCCGGACGCCCCACCATCAGCCCGACGGCCAGGCCGGCGGCGAGGGCGCCGCCGAGGCTCAGGCGCGGGTTGTGGAACACGGCCTCGCGCGCATCGTCGGCCACGCCGAGGGCTTCGTTCTGGATGGCCTCGATGCGCCGCTGGATGCGCTCCTCGCGCTCGAAAAGCTGCAGGCGCAGGCTTTCGGGGGTGAGCTTTTTCTGCTCGGGCGCCTTGCCTTCCTGCTGCTGCTGCTGCTGTTCGACGCTCTGCCGGCGGCGCTCGACGGCCTGCTGCATCTCGGCGCGTTGCAGGCCTTGCTGGGCAGCGTCGGCGCCTTTGTCGGGTTGGATGCGGGAATCCATGCGGGCCTCAGTGGTCTTTGTGGGCGTCCATCTTGGCGCCCGACATCGGATTTTCGAGCGTGTCGCGGTTGTAGTAGATCAGCCCGCCCGCAACGGCAAGCAGCAGCAGCGTGACGATCAGGAAGCCCCACGCGGCGTGCCCGAGCCACCAGCCCAGAAAGAGGGCGAGCGTGACGAGCAGAAAGAGCCCGGCCACCCCGGCAATTGCGAGCGGAATCATCCGCATCACAATCGTCTGCACCTTCTTCTGCACAAAGTTCTCGGCCTCGACCTGCACGAGCTTGATGCGCAGTTCGACCCACTCCTTCACGTCTTCGGCCAGGCCGGTGGCATGCTGCTGCACACGCTGAATCCGCCCGCCGTGCGACGGGAGCGCGAGCGGAATCGGCGCCTGCTGCGTGAGCGCGGCGTCTGCCGGAAGCAGGCCGACATCGGAAGGCGCGGCCCCGTCGCCCGAGGGGGGCGCTTCGGGGGGCCGCACCGGGCGTGCGGAAAGGGGGTCGGGCATGAGCGGCAGGGGTAGGGCGGGCCGGACGGCCAGGGAGTGTGGCGTCAAGATCGCATGAGCCCCCCCCGGCGCGGCGGGGAACGGGCGCTCTCCACCGTTTTATTACAGCGCCCCACTCGTGGACCGTACCGCGCAGGCCGTTGAGCGTTGCCGCTTGCCCTGCTTCGCCCGCGACGCGCTCTGCCTCCGCTTTCCGCCCCGTCCCCATGCGCTTCCGCACCTCCCCGACGCCCAATCCCAACAGCCTGAAGGTCGAGCGCGCCGATGGGGGCCCCTTTCTGGAGAGCGGGATGCGCTCGTTCACGTCGGCCGCGCAGGCCACGGGCGATCCGCTCGGCGAGGCGCTCTTTGCCGTGCCCGGCGTGGCGGGCGTGTTCGCGCTGCCCGGCTTCGTCACCATCACCAAAACGCCCGAGGCCGCCTGGAAAGCCGTGATGCCGGACGTCGAGGCGGCCCTTACGAACGTACTCGAAGGCTAATCTGGCACGCGCCGCGTCCGGGCCGTGTCCGGGCAGGCGGCGAGCAATTCCGACACCGTGGCCGCGTACGGGGCGGGCACGACGAGCGCCGGGGCGAGGTCGGCCAAGGGCGCGAGCACAAACCGGCGCAGGTGCAGGCGCGGATGCGGGAGCGTGAGCATGGGCGTGTGCATCGTCACCGCGTCGTAGACGAGCAGGTCGAGGTCGAGGGTGCGCGGGGCCCACGGGCGCGGACGTTCGCGGCCCTCGCGCGCTTCGACGGCCAGGAGCGCATCGAGCAGCCCCTCCGGCGTGAGCGTCGTGGACACGCGCGCGACGGCGTTCAGGTAGTCCGGCGCGGGCGGGTCGCCGGGGCGCACGTGCGCCTCCGTCTCATACAGCGGCGAGCGCGTCACCTCGGCGATGCCGGGCCAAGCCTGGAGTGCGGCGACGGCGGCCCGCAGGTGTCCTGCCCGGTCGCCCACATTGCTACCGAGGCCCACGAAGGCCACGTGCAGGGCGCCGCCGGGCGGGCGGGGCGGGGGGCGCGGGGCGCACCACTAATCGCGCCGCGCCGAGTCGGACACGAGGGGCGTCGAACGGGCGAGCGAGTCCTGGTAGCGTTCGTTGGCCCGGAGCGACGCTGCCGGCGCCGGCACGTCGCGCGGGCGGGCGACGAGGTTGGCGCGCACGCGGACGAAGCTCGTGTCGTGCGCGCCGCTGGGGTCCCACGCGCCGGGCCGCAGCTCGAACGTCGCGTTGACGGCGAGCGTCCGCCCGGTCAGCCGGACGCTCGCGGGCAGCGGCAGCGCCTGCGTGCGCCCCCAGAGCCCAAGCGTGCCTTCGACGAGGATGACGTTGCTGCCCGGCGTCGAATCGCGGCGCATGGCGGTGGCGTCGTAGAGCACCTCCGGAAAGCGCGCCGCATCGAGCATTCGGGGCCCGCGCCAGTCCACATCGAGTTTGAACGATCCGGAGGGCGCCACGGAGGCGGCATCCATCACGACGTGCATCTGCTGGACCTCGTTCACGTCTTTGTCGAGCAGCGCGTAGCCGGAGACTTTCGTGAAGCGCCCTTCCGCCCCGCCCGGCTGCTCCAGGCGCACGCGTGAGCTGAACGGGTCGAAGAAGAGCGTGTCGTAGCGCCCGGCGAGGTTGAGCGAGTCGGCCGCCGGATCCGTCGGGATCGGCGGCGGATCACGCCGGCACGCCGACGCGGCGATCATCAGGAAGACGAGGGTAGGAAGCGTAAATCGCATGGGACGGGAGGAGAGGGTGCCCTCGGCAGGAATTGAACCTGCGACGCACGGTTTAGGAAACCGACGCTCTATCCACTGAGCTACGAGGGCGGAATTTTCGCGCCTTCCTACAGGGGAAGTCGTGAAAATGCAGCGCGCCGGTTGCCCGCAGGAGCCCGCACGCGGCTCAGAAGATACGACTGCTCGATTTCCCCCATGCGCCGCTTCCTCCCCGACCTCCGCTCGCTCGTCCCCGCGACGGCGCGCGGGCAGGCCCTGCTCACGGGCACGCTCGCGCTCGGGGCTGTTGTGGCCGGGCGCGTGGCCAACCAGGCGCGCCGCGCCCGCGACCTCGCCCTGGACGGCGACGGCCCGGCCCCGGCAGACCTCCCGCCCGCCCTCCCCGCCCCTACCGACAGCTTCGCCATCGGCCGGTGGCACGCCCGCACCTACGAGCGCCCCGGCACCGGCACGCCCATCGTGCTGCTGCCCGGCGTGTCGCCCGTCGCCTCGTGCCACGAGGTCGCCCCGCTCTTCGAGGCGCTCGCGGCCTTGACCCAGCGCCCGCTCAAGGCCATGGACTGGCTCGGATTCGGGCGCAGCGACCGCCCGGCGATCCGCTACCACGCGGGCCTGTACCAGCGGCAACTGCTGCGCTACCTCAGTCAGGCCGGCGAGCCGTGCGACGTGGTGGCGTGGGGGCTCGGGGCCGAGTATGCGGCGGCGGTGGCGGTGGCCGCGCCCCACCTCGTCCGGCGCCTCGTGCTTGTCGCGCCGTCCGGGCTCGATCGCGGCTCGGAAGGGTCGCTCATGGAGCGCTTCGTGGTGGGCCTCACCGGCGGCACCGGCGCCTACCGGCTCGCCTTCGAACTCCGCTCGCGCGCCGTCGGCATCCACCGCTACTATGCCGAGGAAGTGTTCACGACCGACGCGCCCGTGCCCGAACCCCTCGTGGATGCGGCGCTCGTGGCCACCAGCGCCGCCGGCGCCTCGCACGCCCCGCGCCGCCTCTCGGAAGGGCTGCTGTTCATGGACGAGTATGCGCACCGCTCATACGCGACGCTCCACTGCCCTACCCTCGTCGTCCTGCCCGCGCTCACCGACGCCGTGGCGCCCCACTTCGACGCGCTCCCGGACCTCGTGGCGGCCAACAATCAGCACCTCATCGTGACGCTCCTCGAAACGGGGCTCTTACCCCAGTGGGAGCAGCCCGAGGCCTTCGCGCGCCGCGTGGAAGCGTTCCTGACGACCGGCGACGTGCCGCGCCACACGCCCGTGCCGCGCCGCTCCGCGCGCCGCAAGCGCGTCGCCCCCTGACGCTCAGCGCGCTGCGAGCCAGCCGAGCGTGTCGATGCCGTCGGGTTGCCAGCTCAGCGGCGGGCGCTGCGTGTCGCCGAGGGAGATGAGGGGGACGGGACCGGACAGCTTGGCGTGCAGGCGCGGCGCGGCGGCCACGAGTTGCAGCGTCTCGGCGTGTTCGGCAAGCCAGTCCTGCACATGGCCAAGGTCTGCGTATTCGGCCCAGCGGAGGTGGCCGGGGGCTTGCGCCTCCGGATCGCCCTTGCTCACGAGCAGGCTGCCGTCGTCGAGGAGGGCATGGGGCTGCTTGGTGGCCTTGAGGAAGGCGGCGGGAAGCTTGAGCGCGGCGGCGGTGGTGGGGGGCGCGTCATACATGGCGCGGCCCTGCGCGAAGGCCTCCAGGTAGGCATCCGGCGAGCCTCCTTCGGGCGCCCACACCAGCGCGACGCTCCGGCAGCCGCGCCCTTCGTGGAGGAGCACGTCCTCGGCCAGGCGTTCGCGCTCGGCCTCGGTTTCGCGCCCGTCGAGCACGGCCACGCTGTAGCGATGCCCACGCAGCAGGCGCCGCTCGGGCGGGATGTTCGCCGCCTCGCAGCGTGCGGCCACGAGGGCGCGTGTCTCGTCGGAGCCGGTGGCGAGGATCACCTCGGCGTCCGCGAACAGGGCCTCGAAGGTCGTGAACGCGCTGTCGAGGCCGGGGCAGGCCGCGGATACGTCGGCGGCGAAGGCGGGCAGCAGAAAGGGCGAGCGGGAGGAGACGACGCCCCGGTAGCGGTGCCCGGCGAGCAGCACGGCGGCCCAGTCTTGCAGCTCGCCCAGGGGGATGTTGCCCGCGTGCAGCACGCCCACCGTGCGCGGCGCGGCGGCGCGGCGCCCGCCGGCCCACGCGCGGAGCGCCTCGGGCGTGAGCACGCTCATCGTCTGGTTGACGGCGAACGTGACGGCGGAGAACGTCAGCGCCTCGTTGGCGGCGAGCGTCGCCTCGACGGCCTCGGCGCGCGGCGCGTAGCCCGGCTCGGCCCAGCGCAGGGCCGTGGCGGCGAGGGCGTCGATGAACAGATCGGGAGGCGTCATGGGCGGGGCGGCGGGAGGCGGAGGCTGTCGGCGTCAGTCGAATCGGCGGCGGGGCCGATGACGGCGCGGAAGCGGTCGGCGAGCGCGGGGGCGCGTCCGCGCACGGTGTTCCACAGCTTTGGCAGCGAGGCCGACACGGGCGTGTAGAGCACCGAGGTGGCGCGCGTTTCGGCCTTCGGGACGTTCACGAAGCGCAGCGGCACCAGCACCGCGCTCACGACGAGGGCGGTTCGGAGCGCGCCGAGTGCGGCGCCGCCGAGGCGGTTCAGCACGGTCGTGTGCGTGGCCTTGGTGAGCCCTTCGAGCACGCGCACGGCGGCGAAGAGCGCCACCTGCACGCCCACGAAGACCACGACAAAGCCCGCCAGCGGCGCCACGCGCGGCGACACGCCCAGACTTGCCCGCACGAGCGCGCCCACGGGCCCCATCGTCCGCACCGCCAGGCCCAGCGCCAGCAGAAAGCCCACCGCCCCTGCCACCTGCCGGATCGCCCCCGAGCGCCATCCGCTGTAAAAGCCGCCCGCGAGCAGCACGAGCACGAGCACGTCGAAAAGGTTCATCGGTTGAATCGTGACGGTCACCGGGTTGATCACGGATCATCGATCATGGTCAGAGACGACATGAGGCGCCCTCTGGCCATGATCGATGATCCATGATCCGACTGACAGTTTCATCCCCTTCGGCTGGATTTGGTATTACGCGCCCAGTGCTTCTTTGACGAGCGCCTGCACCTGCTTGCCGTCGGCCTTGCCGCGCAGTTCGGCCATCACGGGGCCCATCACCTTGCCCATCGCCGCGGGGCCGGTGGCGCCCGTCTCGACCACCACGCGCGCCACAACCGCGCGCACCTCATCGTCCGACATCATCTGCGGCAGGTAGGCTTCCAGCACCGCCAGCTCCTCGTACTCGGTCGCGGCGAGGTCGGGGCGGGCGCCGGCCTCGAACTGCACGATGGACTCGCGGCGCTGCTTGGCCTGCTTCTGGAGGATCGACACCTCTTCGGCGGCATCGAGCGTGGCCTCGCCCCCCTTGCGCTTGTCGATTTCGGCGCGCTGGAGGGCGGCCTGGAGCGAGCGAATCGTGCGGAGCCGCACCTCATCGCGGGCGCGCATGGCGGTTTTGAGGTCGTCGAGGAGGGTCTGGCGGAGCGACATGGGGCGGCGGCGGGATAGCTTCGGGGCGTGGCGCGTAAACGCCCGGCGCGCCGGTTTGCTCTCCACGCCCCCCGCCTTCGGCAACGCTTCGCCCTATGACCCTCCACCTGCTCGGCACCGGCGCCCCGTTCGCGGGCCTCGACCGCGCCCCCACCATGCTCGCCTTCCACGCCGACGGCCACGCCGTGGTGGTGGACTGCGGCGGCGATGCGCTCTCGGCCCTCCACCGCGCCGGCGTGCCCCACGCGGACCTCGTAGCCCTCATCGTCACCCACGAGCACCCGGACCACACGGCGGGCTTTCCCGTCTTCGTGCTCAAGCTCTGGCTCGCCGGGCGCCGCGCCCCGCTCGTGGTGGCCGGCAACGCCGAGGCCATCGCGCAGGTGCAGCGCACGTAGGCCGCCTACCCCGCCGATCCCGAGGACCGCTTCCCCATCGAGTGGCGCGTCGTGCCGGGCGACCCCGGCGTGCTGCTGTTCGAGGACCCCGTGTTCCGGATCACCGGCGCGCCCGGCGTGCATCCCGTGCCCACGCTCGGCGTGCGCGTGGAGGAGAAGGCGAGCGGGCGCGTCTGCGCGTACTCGTGCGACACCGAGCCCACGCCGTCCATCGTGGCCCTCGCGCGGGGCGCCCACCTGCTCGTCCACGAAGCCACGGGCAAGGGCCCCGGCCATTCGAGCGCCGCCGAGGCCGCCCGCGTGGCCGCCGAGGCCGGGGTAGACCGCCTCGCGCTCGTCCACCTGCCCGGCCACCTTCCCGCCGACGACCTCGCCGCCGCCCGCGCCCTCGTGCGCAAGCTGACGGTGGGGCACGACGGCCTCGCCCTCCCCGTCTGACGCCATGACCCTCGCTGCCCTGCTCGCCGCCCTCGACGCGTGGTGCCCCTTCGGCACCGCCTACAGCTGGGACAACGTCGGCCTTCAGGTGGGCGATGCGGGCGCCGAGGTGCGCGGCGGCCTCGTCGCGCTCGACCTCACGCACGCCGTGCTCGACGAGGCGAAGGCAGCAGGGCGCCAACGTCGTCGTGACGCACCACCCGAACATCTTCAAGCCCCTCAAGCGCCTCGCGGCAGGGCCGGGGCCCGCCGGGCCTCGCGTACCGATGCGCCGCCGAGGGCATCGCGCACGTCGCGCTGCACACCAACCTCGACGTGGCGCGCGGGGGCGTCTCGTTTGCCCTCGCAGCGCAGCTCGGCCTCGAAGGCGTCCGCGCGCTCCAGCCGCTCGAGGGCGCCACGGTCAAGCTCGTCACCTTCGTGCCCGAGGCGCAGGCGGAATCCGTGCGCGATGCCCTCGCGGCTGCCGGGGCCGGGCGGATCGGTCGAATACGAGGCGTGCGCGTTTGCCGCGCGCGGCACCGGCACCTTCCGCGCCGGCGCCGAGGCAAACCCGTTTATCGGCACGGCGGGCGGGGCGCTCGAAACGGTGGCCGAGGTGCGTGTAGAAACAGAAGTGCCCCGCGCCCGGCTGGGGGCGGTGTTGAAGGCGCTGCGGGCGGCGCATCCCTACGAAGAAGTGGCCTACGACCTCGTGCCCGTCGAGCAGCCCTCCACCCGCTACGGGCTCGGCGCCGTGGGCACGCTGCCCGCCCCTGAACCGGGCGCGGCGTTTCTGGCGCGCGTCGGCGCGGCGCTCGGCGAGGTGACCCTCCGCTACGCCGGCGACCCGGCCCGCCCGGTGCAGCGCGTGGCGGTGTGCGGCGGCTCGGGCAGCGACCTCCTGGGCCTCGCCCTGGCCGCCGGCGCCGACGCCTTCGTGACGGCGGACGTGACCTACCACCGCTTTTTCGAGGCCCTCGACGGCGCCGGGCCGCCCGGCGCTCCTCTACGTAGACGCGCGCCACGACGCCACCGAACGCTGCGCCGAAACGCTCCTCCTCGACGCCTGCGCGGCGCCTCGCGCCGGACGTGCCGTGGGTCCGCACGGCGGGGCGCACCTCGCCCGCCGAGGTGTGGGTGGCGGGCCGGTAAGCGCGGGCGAGACGCGTCGTTTCGCCGTTCTCCCGCGCGCCCCAGCGCCCTTCCCCCGGCTTTCACGGAGGCGGCCCGAACCGAGGCCGCCCCGTGCGTGTTCAACATGGGCTCAACCCGCCGCCTTACATGTCCGCCACGGTCGACACGTCGATTCAAGCCCAGCTGCGCGCCCTCATTCGGCTCCAGCACTACGATTCCAAGCTCGACAACCTCCGCAAGCTGCGCGGTGGGCTGCCGGACGAGATCCGCGACCTCGAAGACGAGAAGACGGGCCTCGAAACGCGCCTGCGCAACTTCCAGCAGGAAGAGACCGACGGCGCCAAGACGCTCTCGAACGCCGAGTCGCAGATCCGCGAGTCGGAAGCGCTCATCAAGCGCTACACCGAGCAGCAGAACACCGTCCGCAACAACCGCGAGTACGACGCGCTCACCAAAGACATCGAGGCCCAGCGCCAGCGCATCATCGACGCGCAGGCCCGCATCGACGAGGTGACGAACGCGAAGCAGCCGCGCGCCGAGGCCACCGACTTTGCCCACGCGCGCATGGCCGAGATCGGCACGCTGCTCAAGAGCAAGCAGGGCGAACTCGAAGGCGTGATGGACGAGACGCGCGCCGAGAGCGAGGCCATCCAGGTGCAGCGCAACGAAGCCGCCGAGGCGGTCGACCCGCGCTACCTGCACGCCTACGACAAGCTCCGGGGCCGCCTCCGCGATGGCCGCGCCGTGGTGCCGCTCGAACGCGGCGCCGCCGGGGGCTTCGCCGTGCCGCCGCAGCGCCAGGTCGAAATCCGCCAGCGGATGCGCATCATCCCCTGCGAGCACACCGGGCCGCATCATCGTCGACTCCGAGCTGTTCCAGGAGGTGCAGGGCGAAGTCGCTGCGTCTGAAGGCCTGAGCGTTAGCTCTGCCGGAAGGTCGGGGGCGAGGGCCGCACCTCGGCCCCCGCTGTTCTTTCTCGCTCCGGCCAGACCACCGCGTCCCGCCGACGGTCGGGCAACCGTCCGTGCGTCGGGATGAGGAACGTCCGAACACGACAGGGCACCGTGCCCCGCGAAGAGGGGGGGCATCTGCCGCCGGCAGGTGACCGCACGCGCAACAGAGAGCAGGTCCGCCGATGGCCCGCCCGCATTCGTGCGGGTAGGCACAGGTGAGGAGTGAAAGGGTGGGGTAAGAGCCCACCGGCGCTTCCGGCAACGGAGGCGGCCAGGCAAGCCGCACGGCGTGCAAGGCCAAACAGCGTAGCAGAGGCCGTTCCGCAAGGAGCCGCCGAACCCGGTGGCCCGCCGGGCGCCTGCGCGGGTAGGCCGCTAGAGGCGGCGGGCAACCGTCGTCCCAGATAGATGGTGGTCCCACGGCGCCCGCGTTGCGGCGGCGCGCGGTGCTGACAGAATTCGGCGTATCAGCCGGAGCGAGCCGCAACAAAGAAGGGGACGCTTCCGGCGGAGGCGTCCCCTTCATTCTGTTCGTCCATTCAGGCGTGCCTGATCAACAGCGGGCAGGCAAGCTTAGCGCGGTGCCTGCGCCGGGGCGGTCGGGGTGGACGGGCCGCTGTTCGTCGGCGTGGACGGGTCGGCGGCGGGGGCCGGGGCGGCGTTGGCAGGCGCTGCCGTGCCCGGCGCGATGGCGCCGGGGGCCGTCGTGCCCGGGGCGGGCGCTGTCGCGGCAGCGGGGCGTCCTGGAGCACCGAGCGCTCGGTGCTGCTCGTGTCGAGCGTGAACGAGGTCAGGATGCAGAGCACGATGAAGAGGCCGCCGATCACCCAGGTGGCCTTTTCCAGCACGTCCGGGGCCTGCCGCGCGCCGAGGATCTGCGTGGTGCCCGTCGAGGCGACGCCGGCGAGGCCGCCGCCCTTGCCGCTCTGGAGCAGAACGACGCCGACGAGCAGGAGCGCCAGGATGGCGATGAGAACGACGAGGATACCGAACAGCATGGGGGTGGAGCGCAGGAAAGAGGCGGATGATACGCCGCTGCCGGCCGCCCGGTGCCACCCTGCCCCGACCAATTGCGCGTCATCTTGACGGACGCCGCCCAGGATTACCGCCGCAGGGGCCGGCGGCTGAGGGCCGGGGTCAGGCAGACGCTGCGCGGGCGGCGAGGGCGGCTTCAGCGAGGTAGAGCCCGGCGGTGGTCTTCATGTCGAGCAGGGCGCCGCGCCGGGCTTGGGCGAGGGCCTCGGCGAGCGGCATCCGCACGGGCACGAGGTGTTCTTCGTCCGTGAGGTGCATCTGCGTCTCGGTGAGGCCTTCGGCGAGAAAGAAGTGGATGACCTCGTCCGAGTAGCCGATGCACGGGTAGAGCGCGCCGAGGGGCGTCAGGCGGGCGGCGCGGTGGCCCGTCTCCTCTTCCAGTTCGCGCTGCGCCACCTCGGACGGGTCCTCGCCCGGCTGGTCCATCTTGCCAGCGGGCAGTTCGAGAAACTCGCGGCGCGGCGCATAGCGAAACTGGCGCACGAGCAGGATCGTCCGGTCCTCGAACAGCGCCACGACCGCCGCCGCGCCGGGGTGGCGGATCCATTCGCGCACGGCGGGCCCTTTCCCCGGCACCTCGGCCACGTCGCGGAAGGCGTGGAGCAGCTTGCCGTGAAAGAGTTCTTCGGACGAGCGCGTCTCTTCGTACAGGTCGGAGCGGTCGGGCATTCAGGCAGGGAAGGCAGGCAGGCGGTGAACGTAGACGAGCGTGGCCCCCACCACGGCGGCGGTTTCGGCGCGCAGGCGCACCGGCCCGAGCGAGGCAATCCGGGCCCCCGCCAGGGTCGCCTGGGCCACTTCGGCGTCCGAGAAGCCGCCTTCCGGGCCGATGAGGAGCGTCACCGGCGCATCGGCGGCGGGCAGCAGGCGCGGCAGGATCGCCTCGGCGGGGGCGCTTTCGTGGAGCAGGAGCGCGCCGGGCGTGAGCACGTCGGCCAGCGCCTGGGGCGCGGTGATCTCGGGCAGATGCGCCCGGAGGCTCTGCTTCATCGCGGCGAGCGCGTGGGCGTGGAGGCGGTCCAGCCGCACGCGCCGGGCCTCGACGCGCGCCGTGAGGAGCGGCACGAGGCGCGTCACGCCCAGTTCGACCGCCTTTTCGAGGGCGAACTCGAACCGCTCGTCGGCCTTGAGCACGCCGAGCGCGAGCGTGAACGGCGGCGGCGGCGGCTCGTGCTCGCGCGCGACCACCTCGCCCTCGGCCTCGCCAATCGCCGTATGCGTCAGCCGGACCCGGTAGCGGCCGCCCTGCCCATCGACCACCTCGATCTCGGCCCCGGCGCGCAGGCGCAGCACCCGCGTGGCGTGGCGCGCCTCGGGCTCGGGCAGCACCACGCGCGCGCCGGCGAAGGCGTCCGGCGGAACGTAAAAGGCGGTTGTCATGCGCGCAAGCTACTGCCCGGCGGCCGCGGCGGCGCCTACAGGCCGAACGAGAGCGCTAGGTGGATGCGCCCGGCGGCGAGGCCCCCCTCGGGGCTCGCCGCGTACGTCACGGTGACCAGCCCGACGTCGGTGGCGAGTTGCAGGCCGAGGCCGTAGCCGGGGCGGAGTTCGCGCGTGAAGGTCGCCACGCCATCGGCGGTGGCGGCGGCGAGGCGGTCGAGGTAGGCGGCGTCGGCGAAGGCGAAGGCGTAGGAGAGGCGGTCGAGGCGGAAGCGGGCTTCGGCGAGCGCGCGGGCGGCGGCGCGGGCGCGAAACCGGTCGTCGTCGTAGCCCCGCAGCGTATTGGGGCCGCCGAGGCGGTAGAGGTCGCCCTCGTCGAGGCGGGCGCCGCGCACGGCCCAGCCGTCGGCCCCGGTGGCGAGCGTCCAGCGGCGGAGCACGGGCACGAACAGGCGCGCGTGCGCCTCGGCGCGCTCCTGCCGCACCGACTCGCGCGTCCGCACCAGTCCGACGGCGCTGACTTCCGAGAACGCGCGCGCGCGGCGGCCCACCTCGGCGGTGAGGTCGAGCGCGTAGCCCCGGCGCGGGTTGAGGAGGTCGTCGGCGCGGCGCGCGTGCAGGCCGGCGCCGGTAAAAAAGCCATCGGCACGGGCGATGGGCTGTCGCGTCCCGATGGGCGACGGCATGGCCAGACGCCCCCCGAAAAGCCGGGCCGCACGCGGTCGAGCGAGACGAGCCCGGATACCTCCACCTCCCCGAGCGCGTAGCCGGCTTCGGCGCGGTACCCCTGGCGCGTGAAGGCCGAATCCTGCTGCACGCCCTCGAAACGCCCTTCGAGGCGCAGGGGCAGGCCGAGCGGAAACAGCGACGACGCGCGCGCCGAGGCCGTCGCCGTCTGCCCTGGCAGCCGGTTCAGGTTGACGGCGAGCCCGTAGCCTGCCCCAAACAGGTTGCGCAGCGCCAGGCTACCGGTGCCGACGACGCTCGCCTTGCGGCCGCTGGCGGGCGGCAGCAGGCCAAGCACAAGGTCGAAGGCGCCGGGCGGAGCGTCCACGAGCGGCACCCGCACAACGACGCGGGCACCCTCGACATCCACGCGCGGCGCCTCCACGCGCCCAAACAGGCCCGTCGCGCGGAGCCGCGCCGCCGCCTCGTCCGGCCGAAAGCCCCGGAGCGGCTGCCCCTCGCGCAGGCCCATCACGCGCGCCACAAACGCCGGGCGGGCCGTGCTCACGCCCACGTCCACCCGGTCGAGCACGAGCGCCCGCCCGCCCTCGACCGCAAAATCGAGGACCGCGCCCTCCTCTGAGACGGTGGGCGTGACGAGCACCAGCGGATACCCGGCCGCGCTGGCGGCCTCGACGAGCGCGGCGGCGCGGGCGCGCACGAGCGAATCCGAGAACACGTCGCCTACCGCGAGGCGCAGATGCGGGCGCAGCCGGTCGGCGAGGGCCGGGCGCATCGGCGGTGAGGGTGACGGCGCGGAGGCGCACGGGCGCGGAGGCCGAGGCGTAGAGCCGCCCCACGGTATCCACGACGGCAGAATCGAGGCGGGGCGTGTAGCCGCGCCCGCGCAGCCAGGCGAGGGCGTCGCGGGCGGCAGGGCCGAGGCTGTCGGCGGTCCAGGCGGGCGCGGGCCGCCACGCGGTCGGGGCGCCGCCGAGCAGGAGCGACCACACCGGCGCGGCCGGCCTGCGCCTGCGCGGGCGCGGCCACGACGAGCACGAGCCCCGCAAGGGCGCCCAGGCAGGTTGCAGTTCGACGCACGGTGTCGCCCATGGGCGCCCGAACCGGAGCCCCGCCGCCCCCGTTCCAGGCCCCATGCCGCGCCCTGCCCCGCCGCCCCCGCTGCCGCCCCTCACCGACGCCCACCGCGCGGCCTTCCAGCAGGCCCTCGTGGCGTGGTTTCGGGCCGGGCACCGGGCGATGCCGTGGCGCGAGACCCGCGACCCGTACCGCATCTGGGTCTCCGAGGTGATGCTGCAGCAGACGCGCGTGGACCAGGCCGACGGCTACTTTCGCCGCTTCGCCGCGCGCTTTCCCACCGTCGCCGCCCTCGCCGCCGCCCCGCTCGACGACGTGCTCAAGGCCTGGGAAGGGCTCGGCTACTACGCCCGCGCCCGCAACCTGCACCGCGCCGCAAAAGCCGTCGCCGCAGAGCACGGCGGACAGGTGCCGGGCGACTACGACGCCTTCCGCGCCCTCCCGGGCGTCGGGCCCTACACCGCCGCCGCCGTCCAGTCCATCGCCTTCGGCCAGCCCCACGCCGTCCTCGACGGCAACGTCACCCGCGTGCTCACGCGCGTCTTCGCCATCGCCGACGAGGCCAAGCGCCCCGCCACGCAGCAGCGCCTCCAGGCCCTCGCCGATGCGCTGCTGCCGCCCGGACGCCCCCGGCGACTACAACCAGGCGGTGATGGAACTCGGCGCCACCGTCTGCACCCCCACCGCGCCCGCCTGCCCGGCGTGTCCGCTCCGGGGCGTGTGCCAGGCCTTGGCCGAGGGCCAGCCCACCGCCTACCCGGTCGTGGCGAAAAAGGCGCCCACGCCCCACGTGCCCGTCGCCGTGGCGCTCCTCTTCGATGCGGAAGGGCGCGTGCTGCTCCAGCGGCGCCCGGACGAGGCGCTGCTTGGGCGGGCTGTGGGAGTTTCCGGGCGGCAAGATCGAGCCGGGCGAAACGCCGGAGGCCGCCTGCGTGCGCGAGTGCCGGGAGGAACTGGGCATCGAGGTGGCCGTGGAGGCGCCGGTGGCGCGCGTCGATCACGCCTATACGCACTTCAAGGTGACGCTCCACGCCTTCCGCTGCCGTCTTGTCTCGGGCGCGCCGCATACGCCGCTGCCGCTGCGGTGGGCCGGCGCGGCGGCGCTCGCCGAGGTGGCGATGCCGCGCGCCAACCGCCGCATCCTGGCGGCGCTCGCCCACGCCACCACCGCGCCCACGCTGTTCTGACGCACGCGGCGCCCCGCCCCGCCAAGCCCTGCAGCGCCCGTGTGTGGATGGCGGACTCCGGCGGGGGCGCGTGCATCGGTGCAGAGGCTTTCTCGTCCGCGCGCGGAGGCTTGCCGGACCGGGGACGTCCTGGAGAGGAACAGCCCCCCGCCCCTCACGTTAAGAAAAACCGCTCGTTTGGCCCTGTATAGCCCGTTCCGATGCTCGACACGCTCACCTCCGAGGCGCCCGTCGCGGCGCCCGCTGCCCCTGTCCGTCTCACGCCCCGCGCCGCCGAGGCCGTGCGCAAGATCATGACCCAGAAGGAGATCCCCGACGGATACGGCCTGCGCGTCGGCGTCAAAGGGGGGGCTGCTCAGGCATGAGCTACGTGCTCGGCTTCGACAAGCAGCGCGACCACGACCGCGCCTTCGAACTCGACGGCATCCCCGTCTACATGGACAAGCGGCAGGGCCTCTACCTCATGGGCACCATCGGTCGACTACCACGACGGCCTCGACGCGCGCGGCTTCACGTTCGACAATCCCAACGCCTCCCAGACCTGCGGCTGCGGGTCCAGCTTCTCGGCGTGACGCCTACGGGCCCCGCCGCTGTGCCGAAACGGCAGGCGGCTTGTCTTCGGCACGACGCTTGCCCTGTTGGAACCCGGTGGCGCCCCTTCGTCACCCTGCCCTCCGGCTGACATCCTGACGCCCCGGCGTCGCTCCTCACGTACGGGCCCGCTTCGCATCCCGCGGCCTCACCGCCCCACCAACCGCCCCACATGGAAGGCAACTTTTCCAACCGCGTCCGCGACGTCATCGCCTACTCCCGCGAGGAAGCGATGCGCCTCGGGCATGACTATATCGGCACCGAACACCTGCTGCTCGGCATCATCCGCGAGGGAGAAGGGATCGCCGTCAAGATCCTCCGCAACCTCGGCTGCGACCTGCCCAAGCTCAAGAAGGCCGTCGAAGACACCGTGCGCACGGTGAGCGGCGCCGCCCCGGGCGGCAACATCCCGCTCACGAAGCAGGCCGAGAAGGTGCTCAAGATCACGCAGCTCGAAGCGAAGCTCTACAAGAGCGACGTGATCGGGACGGAGCATCTGCTGCTGAGCCTGCTGCGCGACGACGAGAACATCGCCGCGCAGATCCTCCAGCAGCACTTCTCCGTCACCTACGACGGCGTGCGCTCGGACCTCGACGCGATCCTGTCCGGCAAGTCGCCCGCGCCGCGCGCGCAGGGCGGATCTGGCGGCACGGCGCGTGGGTCTGGCTCCGGCGCGGCGCGCGGCGGCTCGGGCGGCGGCGCGAAGCAGGCCGAGAAGAGCAAGACCCCCGTGCTCGACAACTTCGGGCGCGACCTCACCAAGCTCGCCGAGGACAACCGCCTCGACCCCATCGTGGGACGCGAGCGCGAGATCGAGCGCGTGGCGCAGGTGCTCTCGCGCCGCAAGAAGAACAACCCGGTGCTCATCGGCGAGCCCGGCGTCGGCAAGACGGCCATCGCCGAGGGCCTCGCCATCCGCATCGTGCAGCGCAAGGTGAGCCGCGTGCTCTACGACAAGCGCATCGTCACGCTCGACCTCGCCGCGCTCGTGGCGGGCACCAAGTACCGCGGGCAGTTCGAGGAGCGCATGAAGGCGGTGATGAACGAGCTCGAAAAGAGCCCGGACGTCATCCTCTTCATCGACGAGCTCCACACCATCGTGGGCGCCGGCGGCGCGTCCGGCTCGCTCGACGCCAGCAACATGTTCAAGCCGGCGCTTGCGCGCGGCGAGATTCAGTGCATCGGCGCCACGACGCTCGACGAGTACCGGCAGTACATCGAGAAGGACGGCGCGCTCGACCGGCGCTTCCAGAAGATCCTCGTCGATCCCTCGACGCCCGAGGAGACCGTCCAGATCCTCAAGAACATCCGCGACAAGTACGAGGAGCACCACAACGTCCGCTACTCGGACGAGGGCCTGGAGCTCGCCGTCAAGCTCTCCGAGCGCTACATCACCGACCGCTTCCTGCCCGACAAGGCCATCGACGTGATGGACGAGGCGGGGGCGCGCGTGCACCTGTCCAACATCAAGGTGCCCCAGGAGATCATCGACCTGGAGACCAAGATCGAGGAGACGAAGGAGGAGAAGAACCGCGTCGTGAAGGCGCAGAAGTTCGAGGACGCCGCGCGCCTACGCGACACCGAGAAGAAGCTCCAGGACGAACTCGAAGCCGCCAAGGAAGCCTGGGAGCGCAAGAGCGACGCCGAGGTCTACGAGGTCACCTCCGAGAGCATCGCCCAGGTGGTGGCCATGATGACCGGCATCCCGGTAGACAAGGTGGCCTCCAGCGAGGGCAAGAAGCTCCTCGAAATGGAGAACAGCCTGCAGGGGCGCGTGATCGGGCAGAGCGAGGCCGTCGTCAAGCTCTCCAGGGCCATCCGGCGCACACGCGCGGGCCTCAAAGACCCCAAGCGGCCCATCGGCACGTTCATCTTCCTCGGGCCGACCGGCGTGGGCAAGACGGAGCTCGCCAAGGTGCTCACCGAGTACCTGTTCGACGCGCCGGATGCGCTTATCCGCATCGACATGAGCGAGTACATGGAGAAGTTCTCCGTGTCCCGCCTGATCGGCGCGCCGCCGGGGTATGTGGGCTACGAGGAAGGCGGGCAGCTCACCGAGAAGGTGCGCCGCAAGCCCTACTCCGTCGTCCTGCTCGACGAGATCGAGAAGGCGCACCCGGACGTGTTCAACATCCTGCTGCAGGTGTTCGACGACGGGCAGCTCACGGATGGCCTCGGGCGCCGCGTGGACTTCCGCAACACCATCGTCATCATGACGAGCAACATCGGCGCCCGCGACATCAAGAACCTCGGCAAGGGCATCGGCTTCGCCGACCCGACGACGACGTTCGACTACGCGAAGATGAAGTCCACGGTCGAGGACGCGCTCAAGCGGGTGTTCAACCCCGAGTTCCTCAACCGCATCGACGACGTGATCGTGTTTCAGCCGCTTGAGAAGAGCAGCATCTACGAGATCATCTCGCTCATGGTGCGCGACCTGCTCAAGCGCACGCTCGACCTCGGCATCCGCGTCGAGCTCGACGACACGGCGAAGAGCTTCCTCGCCGACAAGGGCTACGACCCGCAGTACGGCGCGCGTCCGCTGCGCCGGGCGCTGCAGAAGTACGTCGAAGACCCGCTCGCCGAGGCGATCCTCTCGAGCGACCTCGGCGCGGGCGACACGATCACGCTGCGCTACGACGAGGCCGCGAAGGCGGGCGATCTGCTCTTCGACATCGCGAAGGGCGAGCCAGCAGAGGTGGCGCCAGCCGCCGAAACGCCCGCTGCTGAGGCGACCGCCGAGACGCCCACCGGCGACGGCGCGACGCCGGCCACGGGCACGACGCCCGAGTAAGGCAACACGGCTCCTTCAGGCCCCGTGCTCAGCGCTGAGCACGGGGCTTTTTTGTACGCCCACCTCCGGTTCATGCGAAACACACATGGAGGCCAATCGCCCGGAAAGACGAGGGTTAGCGCTCCTGAAGCCCCATTGCAACGTTCTTGACCTTAAGCCCCTGTTTTTTCGGCCGATGGATAGTATTGCAGGCTTGCAACCAAGCTGTTCCGGCATCATATTACACGCCCAGCCCGCCCCTACTCGATTGCGCCTTCCCCTCCGCCTCAGCGCCCTCGCCGCGCTTACGACGCTTGTGCTTCCGGCTTCGGCCCAGCCCTCGGTAGACGCGGCCTTCGTGGCCTCCGCCACCGCAAGCCTCACGGAGGTGGCCCCGGCCCGTCTCGAACTGGTCGCCCCGGCTGCCACGCCGAGCCTCGACGTGCGCTCGGCCCCTGTGGTGCCGGTGCCCTCGGGCAATCGCTTTATGCGCTGGATGGGCACCGATGCCCGCGCCCTCGCCTCTGACGTGGCGCCCCGGATGCCGAGCATCGTGCTCGGGAGCGCGGCCCTCCTCGGCGCCGGGATGCAGGTAGACATGCCGATGCTTCAGGGCATCCAGGCGCACTACACGGGCCGCATGGCGCCCGTGCTCGACGCCGTGAACGAACTGGGCGGGCCGCACGCGTTCCCGCTCGCCGGGGCCGCCTTCGGGGCCAGCCTGTTCACGCGCAACCAGAAGTTGCAGGACGCCACGTTCACGAGCTTCCAGTCGCTCGTCTATGCGGGCGCGGTGTCGTACGGCATCAAGGCGATGGCCGGGCGCGTGCGTCCGGAGGACGTGGCCAACGCGAAGATGATGCGCCCCTTCTCGGGCAACACCTCGTTCCCTTCGGGCCACACGACGCAGGCCTTCGCGATTGTGACGCCGTGGGCCTACTACTATCCGGGCCCGATCACCTACGGCCTCGTCGCCGTGGCCGGTGGCACCGCGATTGCCCGCGTGGCCCGCAACAAGCACTGGCCCACCGACATCGCCGCCGGCGCCGCGCTCGGCTTCGCGACCGGCCGCTACCTCGCCCGGCGCCACCTGAACCAGCAGGGCCGCGTCGAAACGCCCCGCCTCCGCGTCGACCCGATTGCGACGACGCAGGAGATCGGCGCCAGCATGACGCTGCGGCTCGACTGAGCCGGCCTGCCAAGCTTCGTTACCTTTCCTGCTCTGGCTCCGAACGGCTTTTCTGTTTCTCATGCAAAGCGCCGCCCGGGCGGATCCCCGATGGCCTCGCCTCATTTTCCCACTTGGGGTGCGGGAAAGTTGGGTCTCCTGCCTTCGTCTATGTATAGATGTTTCGAACGCAGTGTTGCCCGTGTTTTTCGCTCTTCCCCCAAATCTTTACCCGGCAACCGATGCCGCAGCCACGAACCCGTTTCGGACGAGCGCTTCTACGATGCGCCTCGCCGCCTGTGTCCCCCTCGACGCCCTGCCGCCGTACGGAGATAACGTCACTCCACAGCGGCATGCCCTCGCCCGGGTTTGCGCAACGTACACTGTGAAGGGGCGCTCGTCTCGTCGAGTTTTTTGTCACGGCACCTCCAACGTCGCGTTCCACATAGAGCGGACGTCGCCCGGGCTGCACTGCAGCCATCTTGGCCGCACGTTCGTTGGCCCCCTCGAGCTCAACCGCGCTTGCACGTGGCTCCACGTCGCCACATTGGAGGAACGCAGCAGACTTTCTAGCCACCGCCCGAGCGCACTCGATACGCCTCATCATCTCCGGTACGGCCACTTCCACGTAGACGCTCCGAACGGGCGCTAATGGCAGCCACCACGGTCGCGCGGGTCAGTTTCTACCCTGACGTTCCGCATCACGGCCACGGAGCGGGAAGCCGCGAGGCAAACATTCTCGTAAAGTGCAGAAAGGCAGAGCCCTCATTCGTACGGTTCAGAGTGAGGTCATCCGATCAGGCCGGCTCCACTTGAGTCGCCTTGACGATCGGGCGGCCGGCTCGCCAGGTCCATTGCCTCCCGTATTGCCCGCCCTGAGAATGGCCTGCCAGCACCGGCGTCCTCACGCCCAGTGCACCATGCAGCGTCAATTCGAGCCCAACCTGCTTGCCTGTTCTCCTCGACGCCCCTCCAACGCCAGCTCATGCCTACGCCAACATCGTGAGCTGGGTGCTGTACGGCGCCCCTACTTGCGGCCTCAACATGACTTCCGACTCTTCAGCGCCGGGGCCACCGGGCTGGCACCGCCGGCACGAGCCCGTCTCGGCGGCCTCCTCAGTGGCCAAACACGAGTTCCCTCGGACTCCACGACAGGCCCTTTGCCAGCAGGCCCGGCCTTTTCACGCGGGATCCCGCCCAACAGCTGGTTCATCATCAAGTACGCGGATCTACCTGACCCAGCCGAAGGACAGCCGATTCACCTACTTGACGTGAGTCCGTGCAGCACCGCCGGCTTCCCCTTCGACGTGATGCGCGCTCAGCCTCGCCGGCAAATGCGGCAGCAACGAACGTCCCGCGCAGAACGAGGTGGCCTTTGTGCACCTACTCGCCTGAGAGCCGGATCATTGAGGTGCCCATTCGCCGCTCGGCGGTGCAGCATGGTTGATGCCGGCGGTGCAAGCTCATCTCGTTAACAGAGAGCACACAACCGATACAAAGACCCATCAAAACAAATCCCGCCTCCCACCGGTGGGAGGCGGGATCTTGGCTAAATGGCGACGTCCTCAGGGGAAGATGCCCATTTCGCGGTACGACACCGCCACCTTGCCAATCGCGTCGATGAACGCGGCCGTGCGCAGGTCCACGTTGTGCTTTTTGGCCACCTCGCGGATCTCGCTGTAGGCCATCACCATCGTGTCTTCGAGGCCCGAGTCCACGAGGTCGATCTCGTCGGCGCCGTGGATGATCTCGGCGCGCAGGTCCTGCTCGAAGCGCTGGTTCGTGGCGCTCTCGATGGCGCGCATGAGCTTCTCCTGCGAGTTGGCCTCAAAGCGCTTGCTCATGCGCCCGAAACGGACGTGCTGGAGGTTGCGCAGCCACTCGAAGTAGCTCACCGTCACGCCGCCGGCGTTGGCGTAGATGTCGGGCAGCACGAGCACGCCTTTCTCGCGAAGGATCGCGTCGGCGTCGGCGTCGATGGGGCCGTTGGCGCCTTCGGAGATCACCTTGGCCTTGACGCGGTCGGCGTTGGCCTTCGTGATCTGGCCTTCGAGGGCCGCCGGCACGAGCACGTCGCAGTCGCACTCGAGCACCGCCGCCGGGTCGCCGAGGTGGGTGGAGCCGGGGAAGCCGATGATGGTGCCCTTGTCGGCGCGGTAGGCCATCACGTCGGCGAGCTTGAGGCCGCCTGCGTTGTAGATCGAGCCTTCGATCTCGGAGAGGCCCACGAGGAGGCCGCCGTTCTGCTCGATGAACATCGCCGAGTGGTAGCCCACGTTGCCGAGCCCCTGCACGGCGCAGCGCTTGCCCTCGAGGCCCTTCGAGAGCCCGAGCGGCTCCATGTCTTCGCCGAAGGAGACGGCCTCGCGCACGGAGAAGTAGACGCCGCGCCCGGTGGCCTCCTTGCGCCCGCGCACGCCGCCCTGCCCGACCGGCTTGCCCGTCACGCACGCGAGCGCGTTGAGCGGGTCGCCCGTCATCTGGTTGTACGTGTCCATGATCCACGCCATCTCGCGCGGGCCGGAGCCGTAGTCCGGCGCGGGCACGTCGATGCCGGGGCCGATGAAGTTCTTCTTCGTCAGCTCGAACGTGTAGCGGCGCGTGATGCGCTCGAGTTCGGCCTCAGAGTAGTTGCGCGGGTTGATCTTGATGCCGCCCTTGGCGCCGCCGAAGGGCACGTCGACGATGGCGCACTTGTAGGTCATGAGCGCGGCGAGGGCCATCACCTCATCCTCGTTCACCGCGTCGGCGTAGCGGATGCCGCCCTTGGTGGGCAGCTTGTGGTGCGAGTGCTCGGCGCGGTAGGCCTCGATGGTCTCAATCGAGCCGTCGTCGCGGCGGAGGGGGAATTCCATCCGGTAGACGCTGTTGCACATCCGGATCTGTTCCAGAAGGCCTCGCGGATGGTCGAGGTGGGAGGCGGCCCGGTCGAACATGCGGTTGACCTGGGCAAAAAACTGGGCGTTGCTCATGCGGTAGGCGAGGTGGATGCGGCCGGACGTTCAGCGCTCCGAGCCGGCGGTTGGATCCGTCGTCCGAGGGGTCCGGCGCGCGACGAAAGGTACACCCGGCACGTCTGGAAGCGCTCCCGGCAGAGCGCCCGGGGATGTGAGGCTGACGTGATTTGGAAGCGTGGGGGCGGCGCCCCCTACTTTGCCTCGTGGAGCGCGGCCCGGGAGAGCCGCCACGCCCGCTGGTCCGCCGTCGCGCCGTCTACGACCGTGCGGTGGAGGGTATAGGTGCCGGCAAAGCGCTGCTCCTGCCCGGCCGCCGTGACCGCCCGCACCGTCACCGGGATTTCGATAAAGCGCTGCCCGGCGCCCGGCTCCTCACGCCCCGGGGTGCCGGTCCGGACGGTCACCGACTGCGTCTCCCGGAAGCCGCGTTCAAACTGCGCGTAGCTCTGCCCGCTCGCCTGCCCACTGTTCTCCCAGAGCAGGTAGGCGGCGCGGTAGTCTCGGGCGCGGATAAAGCCGTAGTACTGCCGGATCGTGCCGAGGGCATCCTCCACGGTGGGCTCAGAGGACGTGCCGGGCGGCGGCGCCCCGCTTCCCGCCTCTGCCCGGAACTCGACGCCGTTGACCGGGCACGAGCGCACCGTGCAGCCCCGCGAGACGCACGCCCGCACCGCCCGGCCCGCCGCGCGGTAGGTCACGCCCCGGCATTGGAGTTCTTCGGCCGCCGTAATGGGCGCCACGCCGTACTTCGCGTCGAAGTCCGCGAGGGCGCCGGCCACGCCGAGGTTGCCCGCCGTGCGGAGGGCGGTGCTCGTAAAGGAGACGCGGTCGCCGTTTTTCTGCACGTCCGCCCCGCCGATCTTGAACACGTAGACGGTGCGCATCTCGCCCTCCACGCGCGTCTGCACGGTGCGCACGCGGTCCGGCCCGAGCGCCGCCGCGATCCGGTCGCTGGGCGCGTCGAGGTCCACGCCGCCAATCGTGCCTGCCTCGAAGTTGACGAGGGCGGTGGTGGGGAGCGGGGGCGTAGGGCCGGAGCCCGTCCCTCCACTCTCGCCCGGCGGCACCGTGCCGGGGGGCGTGCTGCCCGCGTCTCGGCGGCGCGCTGCCCGGAGCGGGTTCGGGTTCGTCCCCGGTGCCCGAGGGGCCTGGCACCGTCAGGTCGGGCGGGATGGAGTCGGGCGTGGCGGTGGCGGGCGGGGCCGTCACGGTCACGTTGACGTCGTCGGCCCGGCGGCAGGCGGCGAGGCTGGCCACCATCAGGGCCAGAAAGAGCAGGCGCGGCATCGGGCACGGGGAGAACGTCCCGTACAACGGAGCCTGCGGAAGGCCTCGTTCCGGTGGGGGCAGCCCCCGGACCATGCATTCCGGGGAAGATGCTGCCACGATGGCGAGCGCCGCCCGGCAGGCCGGAGAATGTGGAACCCGCGCCGGGGCGCGAGGGGTGCCACACCGGTCTGCTCTCCCGCCATGCCGCTCCTGCCTGCCGCCCCTCCGGCTTCCGCTCCCACCACCGACGACCTGTACCTCTGGAACCAGGGGACGCTCTACGAGGCCTACCGCCACTTTGGCGCGCACGTGCTCCCGGAGGGCGGCGTGCGCTTCACCGTGTGGGCGCCGCACGCCGAATCCGTGTCCGTCGTGGGCGACATGAACGGCTGGGACCACCACGCGCACGCGCTCCGTCCCATCGGCGGGGGCGTGTGGAGCGCCGACGTGCCCGAAGGGGCGCCCGGGGCAGCGCTACAAGTACCAGATCACCGCGCCCGGCTACGGCCTCGCCAAGACCGACCCGTTCGCCTTCGCGATGGAGGCGCCCCACCCGGACGGCGACCCCATCGCGGGCCTGGCAAGTATTGTGACGGACCTCAGCGGTTTCGCGTGGACGGACGGAGACTGGATGGCGACCCGAAAGGGTCCGTCCGGCATGGACGAGCCCATGGCGATCCTCGAAGTCCACAGCGGCTCGTGGCGCCGCCACCCCGATGGGCGCCCCTACTCGTACCGCGAACTCGCCGAACCCCTCGCCGACTATGCGGCGGGCATGGGCTTCACGCACGTCGAGCTCCTCCCGCTCGCCGAGCATCCGTACTACGGCTCGTGGGGCTACCAGATCGTCGGCTACTTCGCGGCCACGTACCGCTACGGCAGCCCGCACGACCTCATGTACCTCATCAACCACCTGCACGAAAAGGGCATCGGCGTGCTGATGGACTGGGTGCCGGCGCACTTCGCGATGGACGCGCAGGGCCTCGGCCACTTCGACGGGCAGCCGCTCTTCGAGCCCGAAGACCCGTTTATGCGCACCCACCCGGACTGGGGCACCTACTGCTTCGCCTACGAGCGCCCCGAGGTGAAGAGCTTCCTCGTCTCCAACGCCCTCTTCTGGCTCGACCACTACCACGTGGACGGCCTGCGCGTGGACGCCGTCGCCTCGATGCTCTACCGCGACTACTCGCGCGACGTGTGGACGCCCAACCGCTTCGGCGGGCGCGAAGACCTCGACGCGATTGCGCTCCTTCAGACGATGAACACCGAGGTGTTTCGCCGCTTTCCGGAGGCGATCACGGCGGCGGAGGAGTCTACGTCCTGGCCCGGCGTGACGACGCCCGTCGACCAGGGCGGGCTCGGCTTCCTCTACAAGTGGAACATGGGCTGGATGCACGACACCCTCAAGTACCTCCAGGAGGACCCGGTGAACCGCGGCTGGCACCACAACAGCCTCACCTTTCCGCTCGTGTACGCGTGGAGCGAGCATTATGTGCTCCCGCTCTCGCACGACGAGGTGGTGCACCTCAAAAAGTCGCTTCTGGAGAAGATGCCGGGCGACCTGTGGCAGCAGGCGGCCAACCTGCGCCTGCTCCTCGCCCACCAGATCGGGCATCCGGGCAAGAAGCTGATCTTCATGGGCGGCGAGTGGGGGCAGCGCGGCGAGTGGAACCACGACCGCGAGCTCGACTGGCCCGCCCTCGCCGACCCGGCGCATGCAGGCATCCACCGCTTTGCGCACAGCCTGCTCCACCTCTACCGCACCCACCCGGCCCTCGCCGCCGACGGCCCGGAGACGTTCCAGTGGCTCTACGCCGACGACGTGTCGGGCTCCACGGCCGCCTACACCCGCTCCCACGGCGGGCGCACGCTGATCTTCGCGTTCAACTTTACGCCGGCCGTGCGCGAAAACGTACGCCTGGGCGTGCTGCCCGAGCGCCGGTACCGGCAGGTGCTCACCTCCGACGACTGGGCCTACGGCGGCTCCGGCGTTGGCGCGTGGGGCGAGGTGCCCGCGCACCCGGTGCCCGCCCACGGGATGCCCGGCAGCGTCGTGGTGACGCTGCCGCCGCTCGGGATGCTCGTGCTGGAAGCGGTCGAGGTAGACCCCGGCCCGTGAGCCGCCGGGCGGGCGCGTAGGGGATCCGTAACAGCGGTGTATGTTGCGCTGTCGCCCGCCCCGCCCTATGCCCGTCTCCGCCGCCTGCTCACGCTTGCCCTGCTGACGCTCGTCGCCGGGACGTCTGGCGCAGCGGCGCAGCCGGCCCCGGCTCCTGCGCGCGCGGCCCCGGCCCTGCGCGCGGCGGCGCCCGACTCACTCCGCCTGCCCGACACGCTCGCCGCGCGCGACACCGTGGCGCTCCGCGACACGCTCGCCACCAGCGGAGGCCCCCTGCCCGTGCTTGTGCTGACCGACAGCGCCGCCCGCGCGCTCGACTCGGCGGCCGTGGCCGAACTCGCCGACACGTCCGCCGACCGGTCGGCCTCCGGGCACGCGGGCACGCCCGTGTTCCTGCTCGGCCGGGAGGTGTTTCGCGTCTACGGGGGCCTCGGCACGCTGTCGGCCGCCGAGCGCGCCCGCCGCCTCGGCGAGCGCCTGACGCTGCTCGCGCGCGGGACGACGTTCGACACCGACTCGCTCCGCATCATCGCGGGGGCCACGCTCACGACGCTGCAGGTGGACGACCTCATCGTGATGACGGTCACCGAGGCGGATGCGTCCGCGCAGGCCCTCACGCGCGATGCCGCCGCCGCCCGGTATGCCGCGAAGATCCGCACCGAGGTGGCGCGCGTGCGGGAGCGCTCGACAGGCCGCGTGGTGCTCCAGCACGCGCTCATGGGCGCCGCGCTGCTGCTGCTGCTCGTGCTGGTGCTCTGGGGGCTGGGGCGCCTGTTCCGCTGGGCCGACCTCCGGCTGCTCCAGGTGCTCCGGCGGCACCTTCCCACCGTCACCGTTCAGGGCGTCGAGGTGGTGCGGGGGGCGCAGATCGTACGCGCCGGACGGCTGCTGCTGGGGTTCGCGCGGCTCGCCCTCTCGCTCCTGCTCGTCTATGTGGCCCTCACCACCGTGCTCGGGCTCTTTCCGTGGACGCAGTCTTGGAGCCGCCTGCTCTTCGGCTACCTCCTCTCCCCCGTGCGCGCGCTCGGGAGCGCCTTCGTCTCCAGCCTGCCCGACCTGCTCGCCCTCGGGGTGATCGTGGTGATGATCCGGCTCGTGATTCGGGGCTCGAACTGGCTGTTCAACCGGGTCGAGGAGGGCACCCTCACCCTGCCCGGCTTCTATCCCGAGTTTGCCGACCCGACGCGCAAGATCGTCCGCTTCCTGCTCGTGCTGCTCGGCATCCTGCTCGCCTATCCCTACACGCCCATCGCCGACAGCCGCGTGTTTCAGGGCCTCACCGTGTTTCTCGGGCTCCTGTTCTCGCTCGGCTCGTCGAGCGCGATTGCCAACATGGTGGCCGGCACGCTGCTCACCTACACGCGCGCCTTCCGCGTGGGCGACCGCGTGAAGGTGGGCGACACCGACCGGCGACGTGATCGAGAAGACGTTTCTCGTGACGCGCCTGCGGACGCCCAAAAACGAAGACGTCGCCATCCCGAACGCGCTCGTGCTGGGCACGCAGATCGTCAACTATTCGGCGATGGCCCGCGAAGGCCCCGGCGTGATCGTCCACACCACCATCACGATTGGCTACGACGTGCCGTGGGCGACCGTGCACGCGCTCATGGAAGACGCCGCGCGGCGCACCGAGGGCGTGGAGGCCGAGCCGCCGCCCTTCGTGCTCCAGACCGCCCTCGGCGACTTCTCGGTCGCCTACCAACTCAACGGCTACACCCACCAGGCCTCGCGCCTGCCACGCGTGCTCTCCGACCTGCACCAGCATTTGCAGGACACCTTCGCCGAGGCCGGCATCGAGATCCTCTCGCCCACCTACGAAGCCCGCCGCGACGGCTCGCCCTCCACGCTTCCCCACGCCGCGCTCCGCCCGCCGCCCTGATGCGCTTCTGCGGGGCCGCTGCTGCTCGGTTGCGCGAGGCTACGGACCGGCCAGATAGGCAACAGAAGGGACCGGGCACATGGGCGACAGCCCACGATACGCAGGGCTTCGAGAGAGAAGCCCTGCCCCGAACGGCAAAGCTGAGCCGCGCTAGCTTCGGCTGCAGCGGGGGTTATACCTCGAAGGTAGCGAGGAGCTCTGGCCCATTGATAACAAAGCTCAGCCGCAGCGGGCAAACGCCACGAGGGCTGAGACGGGGCGTGTGACGCGGTAGAGTGGGAGCGAGGCAGAAACGCTAATGCCCGCTGCCAGCTGTAGTGAGGGGTTATACTGATCTTCTGTATGTGCGGTACTGAAACACATAAGACCCAGTTGGTATATTTGTCGCTCGCAAAGTTTTGATATTTATGTTGAAGTCATAGTTTGTACCCGTGTTGCACAGATGCACGAAACTTTCCTCGTCGTAGCCTTCAGGAGCAGAATTTAATCTTATTTCAACCAATGGAATATGCATCATCTTCGGGTTAAGCTTACCAGTACCAGTTGCGTATTTGACTGGTCTTAATATCTTGAGGATGATCTCCCTCTTTGGGCTTCAAGGTCGGCATCGATAATTATTTGCTCTACCTCTACTGCCCTACCAAGCAAAAAAAGAGGAGTTGGAACCGAAGGAATCTCAGGAACACTCGAATCACTCTTGTTTCTCAGGTCGTTAATTCGGTTCCTCAATTCTGACGCTATCGCGTGCTGGTCGTCTCCAAGTTTATACAGCTGGTGCTTAGACTCGATCTCTTTTCATTGTCATTCTTTGCATTCCTGAAATCGTTAAACTTATCCTTTATCTTCTGTGCTGTAGAGTCTGAAACAACTCCCAACCAGTCGCTTGCAAATACGCTATTGGAAGACGATAGTGACCTGGTGAGCAAAACAGCTCCTTGCATCCGCGTCTCATAGGTGACTAGAGAGATTTCAGGATCGTCCTGCTCCTCAGATATCTCGCGAAATAGATTCTTCTAGATACTTTGCCAAGCCTTCAATTTGAGCCGTGAGGTTAATCTTTTTTAGTAGATCTTTTCAGCAATTGTATCAATCTTCTCGGAACTTCGCCTTAGAAAAATAGTATCCGGCGATCAAAGAGCCTATTGAAGCCAAAACAAACAATATCACATTTGACATAATAACTTCTCTGGGTCCAGGCGTTGCGCCGGACCCAACCCAAGAAGACCAGAATATCCAGCCCGAGAAGCGAAAACGCGACACCCCAAGCAGTGTCCAATTCTTGACGTTCATCCGCGGTATGGGTGATCGGTATAACAATTGGCCGCTTAGCCGCCGGGGTGGCGGCGCGGCGGGAGGACGAAGCTATGACTGGCGACGCCGTTCGGACGAACTGAGAATGCTCGCGCTCTCGGTCGGCCTACAGTGGCGGGTTCTGCCGCGCCGGAGCTATCACGCCTCGTCGTTCAGCGACTTGACCCCTTGCTCTTTCAGCTTGTTTAGGCCGTCTTTCATCGCTTCGACCTGCTCCGGCGGATGCCCCTGCCACACGCCGACCTCTCCGATGACCCTGAACGGGTGGGTAGACCGGTACGACATCGTGGGGTTGCCGGGGAACTTCCGGTCCGTCAAGTCGGGGTCGTCCTCAACGGGGCCAGTCGCCTCCACTAGGTAGATCCTCTCGCGCCCGTCTCCGAAAGAGAGTTCAGCCCCCCAGATCGCGGCGTCGAGGGTCGCGGTCAGGAAGATGTACCCCGCGTTGTTCCTCTGGCCGAAGTTCGACGCGAAGCCGATCTCGATCAGATCCCCAACCCGGAGGTCGGCCTTCGTTCCGTGGAAGTAGGTCTGAGCGAACGGGGTCGCTCGGGACTCGTCGGAGTTCATCCTTCCGTATGGCGATGGTGGAGGGAAGCGCGGCAGAACCAGTTATTCTACTGCACGCCGTTCCGCATAGCACGCAAACGGGATTCCGTTTAGCGTGCTGCGTGGAATTGGCGCAAACTGAGTGCAGGTTGTACTTGCGTTCTACTGCTGGCGGCGCAGATGCGGAATCGTTGCTGGGCCAACGCGGAACTGCCTTCCCGTCCCTACACGCAGAGGATGCTACAACCGGCACACGGCTGCGTCAAGAGGGGCGCCCAAAAAATGTCCCGGTGGTTCGAGCGCCTACACGCGCATGATGGGGATCGTGGCGATGAGGTAGAGGCTGTGCGTCTCCACCTGCGCGAGCGGCGCGTGGGCGCGCACGAAGCGCAGGAATTGGGCGTGCGTCCAGTGGTTCACGTGGCCGGGGTCCGGGCTGAAGCCCATCCGCATCCCGAGCCGGAGCAGCGCGTCGAAGAACGGCTCGCGCGGCACCGTGATCACCGCCACGCGGCGGGCCACGCGGAGCACTTCGTCGAGCGCGCGGCCGGGCGCGGCGAGGTGTTCGAGCACCTCGGAGCACACCACGGCGTCGAACGAGGCGTCGGCAAAGGGCAGCCGGTACAGGTCGGCCTGCTCGAACGCGGTCCCCTCGCCGTGGTGCTGCCGGGCGAAGGCGATGGCAGCGGCGTCGGCGTCTACGCCGGTCCGGGCGGCACGGGGAAACCGTTCGGCGAGCGCGCGGAGCGTGAACCCTTCCCCGCAGCCCGCGTCGAGGAGCGAGCCCGGCGCGTAGGGCGCGAGGCGGTCCCCCAGGAGGCGCTGGAACCGGCGGATGTGCGTGCGCGAGACGACGTTGCCGCGCGTGTACCGGATCAGGTTGTCGGAGGCGTACCGCGGGCGAGCTTCGGCGGGCAGCATGGCGGCGGGCATCTACGTCGTAGGTCGCCTGTGGAACGTCAAACGTCGGCTCACGGCTCGATCACGACCGGCGTGCCCACGGCGACGAGGCCCCAGAGTTCGTCCATCGTCCGGTCGCGCACGGCCACGCAGCCCTGCGTCCAGTTGGAGCCGGTGCCGGTGCCCTTGCCGTGGATCTCGATCATGCCCCCGAGGGCGGTGTTCATGGGCGGCGTGCGCAGCGCCCCTTCGGCCTCGGTGATGGCGTCGCGCTCGGCGCGCGAGATCAGGCCGCGCGCAAACGCCCGCTGCCCATGCTCGGCGTTCGGGTAGTTGAGCACGAAGGCCCGGTAGAACTGCGAGCGCGGGTTGACACGCGTGATGAAGAACGTCCCTTCCGGCGTGCGCCACTGGTCCGGGTTGTCCTTCGAGCCGCGCTGCACCTTGTCGGCCACGGGGTTTTGCCCGAAGTCGGCGCCGTAGGTGCGGACGAGTTCGGCGCCCCGGTACACCGAGAGCGTGCGCTGGGTCTTGGAGATCAGGATCCAGGTGTTCGAGATCGGCGCGCCGTAGACGAACCCCTCGCGCCCCTCGTCGGTGCGGACGCGCGTCCAGGCGCCCTCCTGCCCCATCCGGAACACGGGCGTGCGCAGGCGAAGCGTGCCCACCGGCATCGTCGAGTCGCTCGACCGGTAGAGCGCCACGTTGTCGCGCGTGAGGTAGTACGGCGTCTCATCGTCCCACCGGAACGCCGGCAGTTCGTCGGCGGCCTGCGCGTGGAGGCGCGGCGCGGCGGCGAGCAGGAGCAACACGAGCGCAGCAGACAGACGCAGCATACCGAGGCGAGGTGACAGGCCTGTAACGCAGGATCGGCCGCTCCGGTCCCCACCGAAAGCGGTCAGCCGTTGCGCGCCCGGATTTCGGCATACGCTTCGAGCACGCCGGCAAGGCCCGGCGACGCCGTCACGCGCCCCACGGCCGCCTGCACCTCCGGGGCCGCATTGGCCGGGGCGAACGACGCGCCCACCCGCCGGAGCGCCCCGAGGTCGCCCTCCGAGTCCCCGATGAAGGCCATCTCGGCGACCGCCACGCCCGTCACCTCCGCGATCCACGGGAGCGCGTCGGCTTTGGCGAGCCCGATCGGCACCACGTCTACGGATACGGGCGTCGAGAACACCTGGAGCGGCGCGCCGAGCGCGGCCACGAACGCGCGCGTGACGGCGGCGGCCTCCGCCACGGCCACCGGGTCGGGGGAGATCACGCCCACCTGTGCGCGCTTGCCGTAGTCGAACGCGAGCGGCTGCACCGCCGGGAGCAGATGGGCAAAAAACCACGCCCGCACCGCCCCGAGGGCCGCTTCCACCTCCGGCGTGAGCGACGGATGCCACTGCGACGCGCGCCGCCGCCCGGTCGAACAGCCCGGCGCCGGCCTCGAAGAACACGGGCGCGTGCGTGCCGAGCAGCTGCGCGTACGCCTCGGCATAGGCGAAGGCTCGGCCTGTGAGGAGCGTGAACGCGGGCGCCGCGCCCTGCCCCGCCCGTCCGCCGGCCTGCACGGCGTCCCGCACGCGGGCCAGGCCGTCGAGGTCGAAGGGCTGGAAGGGCTCGGAGAGGCAGCCGTCGATGTCCGACAGAAACAGGCGGATCACGCGCCTGCCGGGGCATCGCCTGCCGGCGCGTCGCCCGAGGCGAGGGACGTGAGCTGGTCGAGCAGCAGGTCCGAAACGCCCATCGCCGAGAAGCCGCCGTCGTGGTAGAGCGTCTGCATCGTCACCATGCGCGTGAGGTCGCTCAGCAGCGAAACCGTGTAGTCGGCGCAGGAGTCGGCGTCGGCGTTGCCGAGGGGCGAGAGGCGCTCGGCAAAGTCGAACATCGAATCGAAGCCCTTGATGCCGCTGCCGGCGCACGGTGCGGGTCGGGCTCTGCGAAATGGAGTTGATGCGGATGCCGCGCTGTCCGAGCCGGTAGCCGTAGGAGCGCACGATGCTCTCCAGCAGCGCCTTGGCGTCGCCCATCTCCGAGTACTTCGAAAACACGCGCTGCGCGCCGATGTACGAGAGCGCCACGATGGAGCCCTTGTCGCGCAGCGCGCCCGATTCCAGCCCGGCGGCGATCATGCGGTGGAGCGAGACGGCCGAGATGTCGAGCGTCTTGAAGTACCAGTCGTAGTTGAGCGCTTCGTAGGGCTTGTTCTTGCGCACGTTGAGCCCCATGCCGATGGAGTGGACGAGAAAGTCCACGCCGCCGAAGTGCTCTTTGGCCGTCGCGTAGAGCTTGGCGAGGTCGTCGGCATTGGTCGCGTCGGCCCAGACGATGGGGCTGCCGGTCTGCTCGGCGAGCGCGTCCACCTGCCCGAGGCGCTGCGCCACCGGCGCGTTGGTGACGATGAAGCGGGCGCCTTCGCGGTGCGCGGCGAGCGCGATCTTCCACGCGAGGCTCGACTCGACGAGCGCGCCGGTGATGATGCCTGTTTTGCCCGTGAGGAGGCCGTGCCCGGTCATCGGAAATAGCGTTGGGTGAGGCACGCAAGGTAGCGCACCTCACCCCAACGGGCGTCAATCTGGTTCGTGGTTCGTCGTTCGTAGTTCGTTGTCAGAAGAACGAGATGGCTGCTGTACCTCTGGCGACGAACCACGAACCACGAACGACCTACTCCGATCAGGCTGCCTGCCGCGCTTCGGCGACCGGAACGCCGAGCGCGTCGAGGGCGCGCGTGTAGGCGTCGAGCCAGGTGAGGGGGTGGCGGCTCACGCGGCGGGTGATGGTGAAGCCCTCCTCGCCGAGCGCCGCCCACGGGTCCTCATCGTCCACCGGCGGCGCGGGCACGGCGATCTGCGCGGCCTGCGGATCGGGGTCGAGCGCGCGGGCGTCGTCGGAGGCGAGGCGTTCGAGGTTGACGAGGCCGCGCTCGGAGAACAGGCCCGGCTCGCAGGCGGCAAACGACGGCGAGCGCGTCGAGCAGGCGCGTGCGCGCGGCGGCGGCGGGCAGGCGGTAGTGCGCGTCGAGCGCGCCCGTGCCCACGAGGAGCGCGTCGCGCATCTCAGCGGAGGCCGCGTCATCGGCCGCTTCCGTGAGGTCGATGCCCACGCGGCGGACGAGACCGCCGGGCAGGAGCGTCTCGATCACGAAGTCCACCCAGGCCGGACCCGCCGGCGTGAGCGCGCGGTGCTGGTAGAGCAGCCCGGCGTCCGGGTCGAGGTACTTGACGAGGTGCCACGCCAGCTCGTCTTCCACGGGGCGCTCGTAGGGCGGCGCGTAGAACAGCGAAGGCTCGCGGTACTGCACCGCAGGCGCGGGCGTGAGCACGGCAGGGGCGAGGTCGAGGCGCGTCATCATGCGTTCCGGGGGGTTGGTCGCCCAAGATCCGCACACGCGGTGACACCCTTCTGTCATAGACATAAGCCCTGTTTTTACAGGGCCTGCTTCCCCACATAACTCCTTAATTCGGACGCCTGCGCGGCCTGTGTCATCGCCCCTGGAAAGCGCGATCTTGCCGCCCCACTCTGTGCCCCCGATGCCGCGTCTGCTGGCCCTTCTTGCTCCTGCTGCCGCTGCCGGCGCTCGCGCAGGGCTTCAACACCTACAACCTCCGCAACCACCCGGAGCTGCACTGGCGCGTGGCCGAGACGGCCCACTTCCGCCTGCACTACCCGGACCGGATCGCGGGCATCGAGAACGACGCGGCGCCCATTGCCGAGGCCACGTACGCCGCCCTCGCGCAGAACCTCGGCGTGACGTTCGCGCGCAAGATCGACGTCTACTTCTCGGACGAGGACGAGATCGTGAACGGGTTCGCCACGCCGCTCGTGGGCGGTTATTCGATGATCTGGGTCCACCAGAACGCCTCCGCCGAAGTGTTCACGGGGCGCGAAAAGTGGCTCCGCAAGGTGCTCGCCCACGAACTGACGCACCTGTTCCACTTTCGGGCCGTCCGCTCCAGCATCGGCGTGATCGGCCTCGGGCTTGCGCCGAGCGTGCCGAGCTTCTGGGCCGAGGGCCTGGCGCAGTACGAGACCGAGCGGTGGGATGCCGAGCGCGGCGAGCGCTACCTCCGCACCGCCGCCATCGAAGGGGCGCTAGACTACGAGGACGGACGGAGCGCGTGGAACGGGCGCCTGCTCTACGCCGTCGGCAATGCGCAGGTGCGGTTCTTCGCGCAGCAGTACGGGGACTCGACGCTCCGGAAGCTGCTCGCCCACCGCCGCGACGCCCTCCTCGGGCTCGTGCGCGTCCACGACTTCTACGACGCCTTCGCGGCGGTGACGCCGGAGACGTACGCGGCGTTTGCGCGGCGCTGGCGGCGGCATCTGTCCGTGCAGGAAGGCGCGCGGGCGGTGGCCTCCGAGCCGCCCGAGAGCCTCGGCGTGGCCCGGACAGGCTTCGGGCAGTACGTGTCCGACGTGCGCCCCTCGCCGGTGGACACGGCGCAGCTTGCGGTGCTCCGGCTCGTCTCGCTCGACCGGCCCGTGCGCCAGCTCGTCCTGGCCGACTCGGCCGGCGGGCGCGTCGTGGCCGAGGGCAGCGTGGCGCCGGGCGTGGCCTGGAGCCCGGACGGGCAGCGCCTCGCGTTTGCGCAGACCGGGCGCGGCGCGCATGGCAGCCTGCTCACCGACCTGTTTCTCTACCACCTCGGCACCCGCCGCACCGAACGGCTCACCGACAGCCGCCGCGCCTCGTCGCCGGCGTTTGCGCCGGACGGGCAGCGCCTGGCCTATGTGGCGAGCACCGGCGGCACGGCCAACGTGTGGCTCCGCGATCTGCGCACGGGCGAGGAGCGCCCGCTCACGCGCTTCACGGGCGACGTGCAGATCACCGCCCTCGCCTGGCGCCCCCGCACCGACGAACTCGCCCTCGCGGTCTTCGACGCGCAGGGCCGGCGCACGCTCCAGCTTCTCCACGCGGGCACCGGCGCCCTCACGCGCCTCACCGACGGCGCGCACGACGACCGGGGCCCCGTCTGGCGCCCGGACGGCACCGCCCTCGCCTTCACGAGCCGCCGCGACGACGTGCCGAACGTGTTCGTGCTCGACCCGGCCACGCGGCGCGTCACCCGCGCCACCGGCGTGATCCAGGGCGCCGAAGTGGACGGCTGGCTCCCGCCGGACAGCGCCCACGCCGCCGGGCGCCTCGTGCTGCGCGCGAGCCCGTCCAAAACCTACGACGCGGTGTTCTTCGCCGATGCCGCGCGCCACGCGCCCGAGCCGGTGCCCGCCGCGCCCGCGCGGTACGCCGCCTGGGAGACGCATGAGCCTCCGCACGTCGTGCCGCCGGTGCTCGCCCCGGATTCAGGCCTCATCCAGCGGCGGTACCCCTACCGCGCCTTCGCCGCGATGCGCCCGCAGGTGACGGTGCCGTTTCCGTACGTCGCGGGGCGCGCGGTGGGCGTGGGGGCCTTCACGCTCTGGCTCGAACCCCTCGGCCGGCATGCGTTCACCGCCTACGGGGCGTACGTGCCCACGGCGCCGGCGCAGAGCTTCGGCCTGATGAGCTACCGCAACGCCACGCTCGGCCCCACCATCGACGCGACGCTCTACTTCTTCCCCGAGTCGGCGCGCATCTACGGGCCCGACCTCCTCGTCGAGCGCGTGGGCGGCGGCGAGGTGTTTGCCCGGCAGCCGCTCAACCTCGGCCGCACCGCCTACACCTCCGCCGATGCCGTCGCCGGGCTCACGATCGACCGGGCGGTCCCGCTCAACGCCGCCGACCTCGACCTCGGCGGCCTCGCCCTGCCCGAAGCGAGCACCCTGGCGCGGATCAAGTTCGGCGCGGCGATCCGGCGGCAGACGCCGTGGCGCGACGCCCTCATCCACCCGCTCGACGGCTACGGCGCGCGCGCCCTCTTCACCCTCGGCACCGACCTCGCGGGCGGTCCCAGCCGCTACTTCCGCACCGACCTCGCCGCCTACCGGATCCTGCCCGTCGTTTGGCCTCCAGCGGCTCTTCGTCTACGGGCGCCACCGGATGCTGATCGGGCAGAGCCCGCCGCAGGACTACATCGGCCTGTCGAAGTACGACGGCCTCCAGTACGCCCTGCCCGCCTTTCTGCCCGTCCTCCTCGACCGCAACGAGCGCGTGCGCGGCTTTCGGACGGTCGTCGCGGGCAAGAGCCTGCTCTTTGGCTCGGCCGAGTACCGCGTGCCCGTGGGAAGCCTGAACACGACCCTGCTCGGCACCGTCGGCCTCGGCGCCACGACGCTCGTGCTGTTTGCCGACGGCGCCCTCGTGGGCCAGACGCTCGGCTTCCGCCGCCCGACGCGCCGCGCCGGCGTGGGCGTGGAGGTCAAGAACGTGCTCCGGGTCGGCCCGCTCGCCTTCGGCCACGCGCTCGGCGTCGCGCAGCCCACCACGGACCTGTTCGCGAAGGACTACGAGGTGTATTACCGCATCCGCCTCGGCGTGCCGTTCTGAGCGTCAGCCCTTCGTTTTCGAGCAGAAGGGCCGCCTCCATCAGGCGTTGCTTGATGGGGGCCAGTTCGTCGCGCTGGGCGACGTAGCGGTCGAGCGCGTCGTGGAGCGACGAGCTCGCGCGTGACGACCGTACGGCGCTGGCGCTCGGCGGCCTCGACGGTGCGCTCGATGGCGGCGATCACGTAGGCGGGCGCGAGGGCGTCGCGGAGGCGCTTGACGTCCACGCGGGCGGCCTGGTCCTCGCCCACCACGTAGCGCACGCGCACCACGGCATCGGCAATGTCGCGCCTTCGCAATCGCGGCCAGCACCAGCTCGGTCGGATCGGCGGCGGCCTTCGCGTCCACGTTCACCGACACGAAGCGGCGCGCGGGCGTGGGCACAAACGTGTACGTGGCGCGCGTGCCCGCCGGTTTGGCCGCGTCGATGTCGATCAGCACGAAGCCCTTCTCGTCGTCCATCTCCTTGAACGAGACGCGCTCGATGGACGACGCGTAGACGACGGGCACCCCCTGCGGGTCCGGGTTGAGGTTCTGGTGGCGGTGGATGTGCCCGAGCGCCACGTAGTCGACCGGCGGCACGGCGAGGGCGGAGGCGAGCAGCTTGGGCTCGTGCGCGATGAGGCTGGAGCGCTCGCTTCCGCCGAGTTCGGCGCCGAGGACGGAGAAGTGGCCCATGAGCACGGTGGGCAGCGCCGGGTCGCACTGCGCGGCGTAGTGCTGCGTGAGTTCGCCGTAGCGCACCTCGATGAGGTCGCGCACCTCGGCGGGGGTCTTGCCGCGCAGTTCCTCGCGCGCGAGCAGGCCGCTCCGGATGGGCCACGGGAGGGCGATGAGTTGGAGCGGACCGGCCTTCGTCTGGATCGTGTCGAGGCCGGGGCGGGTGTAGACGCGGATATCGCCGTCGAGAAAGCCGAAGATGTCGAGCGCGGAGGCCTTGCCGAAGGAGACGGGGTGGTCGTGGTTGCCCACGATCATCGCAATGGGGATGCGCGCCGCCAGGAGCGGGCGCAGGCACTCCACGAAGAGGCGCTGCTGGGTGGGCGTCGGGTCGGCGGTGCGGTAGGCGTCGCCGGCAAAGAGGAACGCGTCCACCCGTTCGTCAAGCGCGCGCTGGACCATGCCCTCGAACGAGCGCTGGAAATCGTGCAGGCGCGTCGAGAGCCCGGTGGCCGGGTCGAGGCGCCCGTGCGTGTCGATGCCGAGGTGGATGTCGGCGGTGTGGAGCAGCTTCAAGGAAGGTGCGTGGGGCGACGTGGGACTTGTGACGGACGATCGGCGACGGTCGACGGGGGAGGCCGTTTGCGCTGTGGGGGGCGGGGAGGCCGGCGGCCGGGTAGCCGTATGGTGGTTGTTCGCCCTTGGGCGTTGAGCCGGGCCGTTTTACGCGTATGCGACGGTGATGCGGAGCAGGGCGTCTGCCTTCGGCAGATAGGGGCTCTGAGCGAGGTCGGCAGTACGCCTAGATCTACGAGCACCTCCCATCCAGTGCAGTCGACTCGTCTGCTTCTTCCTCGCACGATACCAAGCTTCGACGATGAACTCGGCCCGTCGAACGTGCCCCGATAGGCCGCCCGGTAGTTGCGCACCCACCGACGTCGCGCTCAGCGCATCAGTTGACGCGCCACAATGTCTACAGCGCGATACTCCGAGGGCAATGCTGTCCACGCATTCGAATCACCTGCTCGCTGCAAAGTACCGAAAACGAGGCTGCGAAGTAAAGCGATGGCGTGCACGCATCTCATTGTTGCCCCTCAGACGCGCGCCCACTGGCCCGACATAACCCTGCTCGCCCCAAGTTTTCACCTCGCCTATCGCCCCATCGTCCCCTCGTCGCACGTCGCCTACCAGTCCACCCGGCCTTGCTCGGTTGGCGCGGCGGGCTTGTCGGCGGGCCGGTCTACCTGTACGGGGTCAGGCGCGTCGGTGGCCGGGATGGCCTCCTCGAAGCGGGAAAACTGGACCTCGGGGAATTTGGCGTCCACGTCGAGCGGGGCGGCGCTCTTCTGGAGGCGCTGGATAAAGTCGCCCACCACGTACATCGCGTTGTGCGCGCCCTGCCCCCAGAACGTCGAGCGGAAGGCGATGCGGCGGTCGTTGAAGCCCACCCAGGCGCCCATGACGAGGTTCGGGTGCATCGCCATAAACCAGCCGTCGGCGTTGCCCTGCGTCGTGCCGGTCTTGGCGGCCAGGTCGAGCCCGGCGATGCCCGGCATCGATTTCAGGCGCACGGCGGTGCCGTACTGCACGGCCCCGCGCATCATGTCTACGACCGTGTAGGCCGTCTCCTCGGAGAGGGCCTCGCGGGGCGTCGGCTCGGCTTCGTAGAGCACGTTGCCGAAGCGGTCTTCGACGCGCGTCACCACGGTGGGCTCGTTGTAGAGGCCGCCGTTGGCGAGCGTCGCGTAGGCGCTGGAGAGCTCGAACAGGTTCACGTCGGACGTGCCGAGGGCGAGGCTCATGTAGCATTCGGCGCGCACGCCGTTGGGGATGAGCGGGCTCTGGATGCCCATCCGCTGGGCGTAGAGCGCCACGTTGCGCGGGTTCACCTGCGTGACGAGCCGCGCGGTGACGTAGTTGTCGGACGTGGCGAGGCCGGCGCGGAGGCTCTTGTTGGCCCCGCCGCCCATGTTGCCCGGGCTCCAGCTTTGCCCGGCGCACTGGCCGGTGCCGGTCCACGTAAACGGCCCGCCACCGATCGACTGGTCGGGCGAGTAGCCGTTGTCGATGGCGACGGTGTAGACGAAGGGCTTGAACGTCGAGCCCGGCTGCCGCTTGGCGGTGATGACGTGGTCGTACCAGTCCATCTTGAGGTCGCGCCCGCCCACCCAGGCCTTGATCTGCCCGGTCGCCGGGTCTACGGCGAGCAGGCCTGCTTCGAGGCGCGTTCTGCGGGCGCGGAGGCTGTCGGCAAACGCGTCGTCGGCGCGGAGTTGCCGGAGGGCGTCGGCCTCACTCGTGCCGGCGGCGCGGAGTTCGCGAAAGCGGTCGGTGTTCTTGAGCCAGTCGTTGACGACGGCCGGCTGGGAGTTCCAGAAGTACTGAAACGGCTCGGCGGTGTTTTTGGCGCGCGTGTACGGCGCCACGTCCTGCCCGAGGCTGAAGCCGGCCTGCTTGCTCCACTCGTAGTCCACCACCGACTGCAGGCCCGGCATCACCTCATCGACCGCCGCCTGCGCCTGCCGCTGGATGCGGCTGTCGAGCGTCGTGGTCACGACGAGGCCCGCGTTGTAGAGGAAGTTCTTGTCGTGGCCCGTCCGCTCGGACCAGCGCTTGAGCCAGTCCTGCACGTACATCGCGTAGTAGGGCGCAATCGAGTTGGTGATCTCGAACGAGCGGAAGCGCGTGTGGATGGGCTCGTCCTTGAGCTGGGCAAACGTGGCCGCGTCGAGCCGGCCGTTCTCGACCATCCGCTGGAGCACGAGGTTGCGGCGGCGCTGCGAGCGTTCGGGGTTGCGGATCGGGTTGTAGGCCGTGATGCGGTTGAGCATCCCGACGAGCGTGGCCGCCTCGCTCACGTCGAGGTCGATGGCGTTCTTGGAGAAGAAGGCCTGCGAGGCGCTCTGGATGCCGAACGAGTTGGCGCCAAACTCGACCGTGTTGAGGTACATCTCGACGATCTCGCGCTTGGTGTAGCGGCGCTCGATCTGCACGGCGGTCATCATCTCCTTGAGCTTGCGCGTGGGCGAGCGGGAAAACTGCCCGTCGGCGCGGCGCTCGATGTTGTACAGGTTGCGTGCCAGCTGCTGCGTAATCGTCGAGCCGCCCTGCGCGCTGCCGGAGAGCAGGTGGTATGGGATCGCGAGCGTGCGCACCATGTCGATGCCCCAGTGGTCGTAGAAACGCTTGTCCTCGGTCGACACGAGCGCGTCGACGGCGTGGACGGAGATCGAGTCGTAGGGCACCCAGAGGCGGTTTTCGCCCTCGTAGTAGCGTGCCAGCTCGGCGCCGTCGGCGGTGAAGGCCACGGCGGCGCGCGAGAGGTCCGGCTTCTCGATGGCGCTCAGCGGCGGCAGCGAAAAGGCGAGCGCCACGGCCCCGGCCACGCCGATCAAGACGAGCACGAGCACCCCGACGAGCACGCGGCGCAGCGCCCGCAGGGCCTGCGCCTTCGGCGGCGGGTCCGAGGGCGCACTAGCGCGCGGCGCCGGGCCGCCGGGCGGTGGCGGCGGTCCCCCAGCGCGGCGCGCGCTCGGGTTGTTAAAGTAGCGGCGGACCTCCTCGTCGGAGTAGGCAGACGTAGGCATGAGCAACAGCGGCAGAGGCCGGCGTACGCATAGGGGCGCGAAAGGCTTCACCCCGGGGCGCGGAAGGGCAGCTGAGCGGAGGCGCCAGCCCCGCGTGGCCCGCTAGGCTTCGCGCTTGACCACTTCCACCCCTTGCTCCGTCCACTTCGCGAGGGTCCAGCCGGCGGCATCGAGGCGCAGGAAGGTGCGGTGTTCAAACCAGGCGCCGGGGTTGGCATAGAGGCCCCCGGGCCCTGCGGCAAGATCGGGCGCATGGCTGTGCCCGAACACGACCGCATCGGCGTCGGTGGCCTGGAGGTAGGCGCGGGCCGCTGCGCGCAACCGCGCTGCCGACGTCGGATCGTGGCGGCGGCGCGTGCGGGCGCTCGTCCGCTGGGCGAGGGCCAGGCCGAGATCAGCCGGCAGCAGCCGGTAGAGGGCCACGGGGAGCCGGTGGCGCAGGAGCGGACGCAGGCGCCGGTAGAGGCCGCCGGGGACGCGCCCGTCGCCGTGGTGGAGGTGGACGCGCTGGCCCTCGAACGTGGCAGTCGAGCGCGTCGAAGACCACCTCGGCGCCGAGTTCGTCCTGGAAGAACGAGCGGTGCCAGGGGTCGTGGTTGCCCGCAAAGACGAGCAGGCGCTTGCCCGCGTCGGTCCATGCCGCGAGGGCCGCCGCGAAGCGCACGGGCAGCCGGGGCACGAGGTGCCGGTGCTCGATCCACACGTCGGAGACGTCGCCGAGCAGCACGAGCGTGTGGGCGTCGCCGTGGGCGCCGAGCCACTGCGCAAAGGCCCGCACGTCCGCCGCATCGGAGACGCCCGGGCGGCCGAGGTGCAGGTCGGAGACGATGAGGACCACGGGCGGCGGCAAAGGGGGCACGATACGACGGGCCGCCGCCGCCCGGCGCGCTCGCGCTCTCCCGCCACGGCCTCGATGCCGCACGCAGCAACCCATCCCCCTCCCCTTCGTACCGCTGTGCACCCTCCCCGCCGCCGCCCGCCTAGCGGCGCTCCTCCGGACTGCTCCCCTGCTGCCATGCGCCGAACGACGTCTCTGGGCGTGCTCTCGCTCGCCGGCCTCGTGCTCGCCGCCCCCGCCGAGGCCCACGTCAAGTGGTTCAGCCGGTTCTCCTTCCACGACCGCCCCCTCGGGCTGACGGAGGTCGTCACGCCCACGTTCCTGGCCTTCGCGGCGCTCGCGGCCACCGTCGTGGGCGCGCTCGTCGTGCTCGACCGCTGGCTCACCGACCGGCCCTTTTACAGCCGGTTCAACGCCCGCCTCGAAGCGCAGCGCCCCCACGCCGACGCGATCCTGCGCGCGGCCACCGGGGCGAGCCTGCTGCTGGCCTGGCAGGGCAATACCCTGCTCGCGCCCGACCTGCCCCTGGGCGCCGCGTGGCTCGGCTGGGCCGAGTTCGCCGCCGCGGTGCTGCTGCTCTTCGGGCGCACCGTGCCGGTCGCGGGGGCGCTGCTGCTGGGGCTCTATGGGGTGGCCGTGGCCCGCCACGGGCTCTTCTACCTGCTCGACTACGCCGTCTTTGCCGGGATCGGGTATGCGCTGCTCGTGAGCCGCCTGCGCCCCAGTACGCTCCGCGCGAGCGCGCTCCCGGCGCTCTACGCCACCACCGGCTTCTCGCTGTGCTGGCTCGCCCTCGAAAAGCTCGTCTACCCCGACTGGGTGGGCTACGTGCGTGCAGCAAAACCCGCAGCTCACGATGGGGCTCGACCCGGCGTTTTTCGTGACCGCCGCCGCGTTCGTCGAGTTCTCGCTCGGCTTTCTGCTGCTCGTGGGCGTGCTGAGCCGCCCGCTCGCGGTCGCCATCACGGTCGTGTTCTTCACGACCACCCTCGTCTTCGGCAAGCCCGAGGTGGTCGGCCACACCATCCTGCACGGCGCCCTGCTCGTGTTCCTGCTCGAAGGGCCCGGCCACGCCTTCCGCCCGCCCATCGCCCTCCACCGCACGACGCGCTGGCGTGTGGCCTTCGCGTCCGTCAACCTGCTCGTCGTGCTGGCGCTGATGCTGGCCGCCTACACCGCGAGCGCCCGCCGGATGTACCACCACGCCGCCGAGCACGAGCGCCATGACGCGTCCGGCGCCCACCGCCGCCCCCTAATGCACCAACTCCCGCTGAAGGGTACAGGAATGCCCGCTGGATCATGGATCATGGAGGATGGATCATGGCCAGAAGACCAATTTGGGCGTCTCTGACCATGATCGATGATCCGTGATCAACCCGCTGATCCCTGACCAGGCTACCGGAGTTGGTATAACGCGCGCCCCCTGTCCGCGCATTGACGGGCCGGGGTACGGCGTCGTTACTTGGGGAGAGGCCGGCCTCTCGGCCTCGTGCGTCTTCCCTCCGCCGCCGTGCGCCTCTCCGAGCGCCTTCATCAGCCGCAGTTCGCCTCGCCTGCCCAGGAAGCGATGCTCGAAGTGCTCGTCACCGCGTCCTGGATCCAGGGCGCGCTCACCCGTGCGCTCGCGCCCTTCGGGCTCACCCCGGCGCAGTTCAACGTGCTCCGCATCCTGCGCGGCAGCCACCCCGAGCCGCTGCCCTGCGCCGCCATCGGCGACCGGCTCATCGAGCGGACGCCCGACGTGACGCGCCTGCTCGACCGGCTCCAGAAGGCGGGCCTGCTCACGCGCCACCGCGCCCGCCACGACCGCCGCATCATGAACGTCGGCATCACCGACACGGGCCTGGCCCTGCTCGTCGAAGCCGACCCGGCCGTGCAGGGCTTCATCGAAACCAACATCGGGGCGCTCGACGAGGCGGCGCTCTCGGGGCTCACGCGCGCCCTCGAACGCCTCCGCGAACCGGAAGCGGGGTAGGCAGGCCGCGTAACCGCCCCACGCCGAGGGGCAGCGGTGGAAGGGCAATTTCCAGCGGATGTCCGGGCGCGACGCCGTAGTGGACGTACTTTCGCGCGCCCGCTCTCCCTGTTCGATGCTAGACCCGTTTCCGCTGAGCCGCCCGCAAAAGCTGTACGCGGTCCTGATTGCCCTGTTTGTGACAGCCCTCGTCGTGGCTGAGGCGACGGCGTCGAAGCTCTTCTACCTCTTCGACCTACCCTTCACCTACCACCTGCTCGGGTGGTCCACGGACAAGGCGGTGCTCACCGTGGGCGTGATCGCCTTTCCGGTGACGTTCATCGTCACCGACCTGCTCAACGAGTACTTCGGCAAAAAGGGCGTGCGGTTCGTCGTCTACCTCGGCGCGGCCATGATCGTGTTCGAGGCGCTCCTGCTGCGCATCGGGATGGCGGTGCCGGAGGCGCAGAACTCGCCCGTGCCGGATGCCGCCTTCGACGCGGTCTTTGGCGCCTCCGGGCGCATCATCCTGGCGAGCCTGATCGCCTACCTGCTCGGCGAACTGCTCGACGTGTCGCTCTTCCACTGGCTGCGGCGCAAGACGCAGGGCCGCCACCTGTGGCTGCGCGCCACCGGCTCGACGTTCGGGTCGCAGTTCCTCGACACGTTCCTCGTGCTGCTCATCGCCTTTTACGGGCCGACGTTTCCCATCGGCGCCGTCGTGGCGGTGACGCTGTTCAACTACGCGTACAAGTTTGTGATTGCGGTGCTCATCACGCCGCTCATCTACGTCGGGCACGCGCTCATCGACCGCTACCTCGGCCGCACCACCGAAATGGGGCCGCCCACCGAGGTGCCGTTCCCGTCCGCCGGCTGACGTTCTATGCACCTGCGCCGTACCCTTCCCGCCCTGCTGGGCTGCCTGCTCACGGCCACCGCCGCCGGGCAGGCCGTGCCGAAGCCGTTCACGTTCTCCCCCTTCCCGAACCTGCTGCCGGGCCTCGTGGATGGCACCGCCCGCTGGGCCGACGTGGACCGCGACGGCGACCTCGACCTGCTCACGGTCGGCACCGAGCCCGGCTCGTCGACGGTGCTCGCCGACCGGCCCCGCACGCGCCTGTTCCGCAACAACGGCGTCGTCCCCTCCGAGACCGCGCCCGGCGGGGCCACCTTTGCGTTCGCCGAGCAGACCACGGGCCTGCCCGATTTGACCTTCGGCGAGGCCGCGTTCGGGGACGTAGACCGCGACGGCGACCTCGACCTGCTGCTCATGGGCTCGCGCACGCTTGCGCCGCCCTACACGCCCCTCACGCGCCTCTACCGCAACAACGGCGCGGGCGGCTTTGCCGATGCGGGCGTCTCGTTTCCCGCCCTCCACAGCGGCGCGGCCCGCTGGGCCGACCTCGACCGCGACGGCGACCTCGACCTCGTGCTCTGCGGCACGCCGGACGCCGAGGGGCCCTACACGCCCCAGACGTTCGTGTACCTGCAGGCGGCCAATGGCACGTTTGCCGCGCTCGCCGACGCGGGCCTGCCGGGGCTCGCCTTCGGGCACTTCCGCCTGGCCGACCTCACAGGCGACGGCGTGCCGGACTTTATCGGCGAGGGGTTGATGCCGGCCGGCCTCCTGCTCGCCGCCTACCGCAACGACGGCACCGGCCACTTCACGCTCCTGCGGCAGACCCCCGGCGGCGCCCACGCCGACGTGGAGGTGGCCGATATCGACGCCGACGGCACCCTCGACGTGCTCGACGGCGGCGCGCGTCCGGGGCCGTTCGTGTTCAGCGGCACCGTACGCCGCCTCACGGCCTCTGGCGCCTCGTTCACCGTGCGGCAGACGATGACGCGCGAAGGGCTCGGCACGCGCCTCGCGGCGGGCGACTTCACCGGCGATGGCCGCCCCGACCTCGCCGTCATGACCGCCGCCCTGCGTCCGGACCGCGCCACCGTGGGCGTGTACGACCTCGTGGCCGACACGCTCGCCCTGCGCGCGCGTTTGCTGGGCGACTTCAATGGCGCCCTCGCCTGGGGCGACGCCGATGGCGACGGCGACCTCGACCTGGTGGCCTCCAATACAGTGGGCAACAAGGCCCAGCTTGTCCTCTACCGCAACGACCGCTTCGACCGGTCCCAGCCGCCTCCCGTGGCCGCCGCCACCCCGATCCTCTCGCGCGCCGAGACCGGCTTCCGCCTCGACTGGGCCGCGCCCTCCCCCGCCGTTACCTACGACGTGCGCATCGGCACGACGCCCGGCGGGCACGACGTGCGCGCCGCCGACGCCGACGCCGACGGCCGCCGCCTCACCGGCGCCCCGGGCCCGCTGACCTCGCCGGTGCTGGCGCTCTCGGGGCTCCCGGCCGGCACCTACTACGTCGGCCTGCAGACCATTGGGGCCGACTTTGTAGGCTCGGCCTTTGCCGAGTTCCCGGTGACGGTGTCCACCGCGACGGGCGTGGAGGTGCTGACCGCCGCTACGCTCGGCTTCACCGTCGCCTCGCCCACGCGTACCGACGCCCACCTGCGCTATGTAGCCCCCGGCGGCGTTCCCGCCCGGCTTTCGGTGTACGATGCCCTGGGCCGCCTCGTCCACACCGTAGAGATGCCCGCCAGCGACCTCCCGACGGCCCACGACCTCGACGTCGCGAACTTGCCCCCGGGCCTCTACATCCTCCGCCTCACCCAGCACGCGGACGTGCGGGTGCGCACCCTGCTTGTTGTCCGCTAAGATGGCCCTGCCTGATTTCTACCGGCCTCGTGCCCGTTCGCGCACGGGCCTCTACCTCTGCGCGGTGCTGTGCCTGCTGGGATCCGTTCCGCGCAGCGCACACGCGCAGGAGGTGTTTTACCCTGCCGAGAGCAACCTGCCGGCCCTTCCCGGGGGGCGCATCCGCGCCGAGCAGCTCGCCACGCGCCGTTCGCCCAACCTCATCATCATGGGGCTGCTCGAACGCGGCCTGCCCTACAGCGGCCTGTACCGCCTGCAGAGCGAAGGCAAGCGCACGGCGCCGGGCGGCGCCATCACCTACCTCCCCGTCTACAACCCCGAGGGCCTGCCGGATGCGCTCTGGGACGGCGATGTGGTCTTCGAAGACCTGACGGGCGACGACCGCGCGGACATCCTGATCATGGGCAACAGCGCCCGCGATTCCGTGGCTGCCCGGCCGGTCATCGCCCTGTACCGGGAAGGCACGTCCCGCATCCGGTCGATTCCCACCCTGCCCGCGCTCTACGCCAGCCGCTTTGCCTACCGGCGGGGCGTCCTCGCCCTCGCCGGGCGCGGCGCGACCGGACTGGCCCTGGAGGTGTACGCCGTCACCAAGGCCGTCACGCCCACGTTCACGCGCCTGGCGCAGCTGCCCGGCCTCGAACACCCGTCGCTCGCGCTCGGCGACTGCGACGCCGACGGCGACCTCGACCTGTTCGCCTCCGGCGCGGATGCGGCGGGGCTGCCCACGGCCCGCCTCTACCGCAACGACGGCGCCACCTTCACCCCCGGCGCCGTGCTGCCCGGCCTGTTCCGGGGCGACGCGAGCTTCGGGGACTTCGACGGCGACGGCGCCGCCGACCTGGCCTACTCGGGCTACCGCTACGGTCCCGGCGGCGCCGAGGGCAACGTGTACGTGTACCGCATGGTCGGCTGCGTGCCCACGCCGGTGGCGGTGCCCGCGTCGATGCGCCGCATGATGGCTGATTTTGTGGCCCTCGAAGACGTCACGAGCGACAACGTCGTCGATCTGCTCGTGGCGGGGCTCAACCCGCCGTTTCGCGCGGGCACCGCCTCTCTGCGGCTCGCGCTGCGCCTTGGCAACGACGGGTTCGTCGAGGCCGTGACGGGGCAGCGCCAGGCCTTCGGCAATGGATCGGCCACGCTGCTGACCCTGCCCACCGGCGGGCCGCGTCCGGCGGTCGTGGGCCTCGGCCTCGGCAGCGGCAGCACCCCGGGCGTCTGGTTCTACACCCGGCCCGAGTTCGGCCAGTAGCCCCACCGGGGCCATTGGAGGGCGCCGGCAGCCTTGCACCGCCCGCGTCGTGGAGCCACGTCGCGGGAAGCACCGCGGCCGGATGGAGATTTGGCGGCGGCGCGCGCTTCCCTCGGGGCGGCGGAAACGCAGCCCGCCCCACCACCGTCAGAGGGGCCTACTCCTCCGGCCATGCAAACGCTTTCCGTGGCGCTCGTGCAGATGCGCATGAGCGACGACCTCGCCGCCAACACCGACCGCGCGGAAGCCTTCGTCCGCGAAGCTGCCGCCCACGGGGCCACCCTCGTGTGCCTGCCGGAGCTGTTCCGCTCGCCCTACTTCTGCCAGACGGAAGACCACGACGTGTTCGCCCTCGGGGAAGCCGTGCCGGGGCCCACCACGCGGCGCTTTGAAGCCGTGGCGCAAGATCTCGGCGTGACGGTCCTGCTGTCGCTCTTCGAGAAGCGCGCCGAAGGGCTCTACCACAACACCCTCGCCGTGGTGCGTCCGGACGGCTATGCGGGCAAGTACCGCAAGATGCACATCCCGGACGATCCGCTCTTCTACGAGAAGTTCTACTTCACCCCCGGCGACCTCGGCTTCAAGGTGTTCGACGTGCCCGCCAGCCCGGACGAAGCCCGCATCGGCACGCTTGTGTGCTGGGACCAGTGGTACCCGGAGGCGGCGCGCCTCACCGCCATGCAGGGCGCCTCGGTGCTGTTCTACCCCACCGCGATTGGCTGGATGGCGGGCGAAGAGCCGCACCATGTGTCCCAGCACGACGCGTGGGAGACCATCCAGCGGAGCCACGCCGTCGCCAACGGCTGCTTTGTGTGCAGCGTCAACCGCATCGGCTTCGAGGCGACGCCCGGCGGCACTGGCCCTGACGACGGCATCGCGTTCTGGGGCCAGTCGTTCATCGTGGGCCCGGACGGGCAGGTGCTCGCGCGCGCCTCGGCGGACCAGGAGGAGATCCTCTACGCCGACCTCGACCTCGCCCGCATCGGCCCCCACCGCACCACCTGGCCCTTCCTGCGCGACCGCCGCATCGACGCCTACGCGCCGATCACGCAGCGCTACCTCGACGGGGATCAATGATCAGCGATCATTGATGATGGAGGTTGGATCATGGTCACAAAGCCCCGGGTGAACTCGGGCGATCATCCATGCTCCAACATCTAGCATCGCCCCGTCTCAAAACAGCCGGGCCGGGGCGATGCCGAGGGTGAAGCCGGGCCTGTCGAGGCGGGCGCTGGCGTCGATGCGGAAGAGCCCGAAGAGGCCCGAAACGCTCGCGCCCACTTCGAGCGGCGTGGTCCACTGCGGCTGCCGGGTGAGCGGCGCGTCGGCGATGGCGGCGGCGGCCCCGGTGAGCAGGAAGCTGTAGCCGCGGTTGGCGAGGGCGGTGAGGCCCAGGCGCTCCCACACGAGCGTGCGGAAGTTGTGCTCGGCAAAGACGGCGCCGTAGACCGGGCCGGTGAGCGGCGCGCGCCCCACGCCGCTGCGCACGGTGCGCAGGCTGCCAAACGGCGTGGCGAGGCTCCGCGCCCGCTCCACCTGCCCGTAGCGCACGCGCACGGCATCGCCCGCGAGCACCTGCCCGACGACCCGCACTTCGAGCGCCGCCGGAAAGGGCCGCCGCCGCGCCAGCGTGGGCACGTGCAGGTCGCCGGTGACGGCCAGGCGCGTGAATGCCGCCGTGCCCCCGGCCACGCGCAGGCCCTGCTCCACCTCGGCGCGGAGGGCGTTGCTGCCGATGATGCCCAGCGGCGCCCCCCCACCGAAGCCGACCTGCACCTCGACCGTGCGCAGGTCGAGCGGCGCAAAGGCGGGGTTCGGGCGGCTCTCAGCGCGTCCCTTGAGCGCGAAATCGGCCGTGGCTGCCGGGGCGGTGTGGTGCTCCGCGCGCACCAGCAGCCCCACACGCCCCAAGGGACGCCGCCGGCGGCGGGCGATCTGGTCGGTGGAGATGCCCAGTTCGGCGCGGCGGCGGTGCGTGTAGTCGAACGCGTCGCCGTTGCCGAGCAGGGCCCCCACGCCGTTGAGCGCCCGCGACTGGAGGTACGACGGCGCAATCGGCACCGTGGCCTCGCCGTACGCCAGTTCGAGGCGCCGGGCGCTCGGGCCGAGGGCGAGGCGGGCGTCGTAGGCCCCGCGCTTCGTCTCGGTCTCGTAGCCCCCTTCGAGCCGCAGCCCGCCGCGCGCGCCCTGCGCCGCGAGCGCCGCACCCAGGTGAAAGCCTTCGACGCGGTTGTACCACAGGCGCGGCTCGGGCGCGAAGTGCGGCCCGCCCCGCCCCCCGGACCCCGCCAGCGTGTCGTCGCCCGCGCGCACGCGGATGCGCACGAACCGGGCGAGCGGTCCGGTGGGCTTGAAGGCGCGCTGGAGCGTGGCGGACGAGTCCACGGTGGCGTAGGCCGCCTGCTCTTCGAGCGTGAGAGGCACGCCGCGCGTGGGCGTCCGGTGGCGCGCGGCGGTATCGGCCACGGCGGTGCGGCGCTTTGCGAAAAGCGAATCCGGCCCGCCCTCGCCGACGCGGTAATCGCTCAGGCGCGAGATCTGCTCGATGCGGAAGGCCGGAAAGCGCAGCATCCCGGCCATGCCCACCTCCACGTCGGTGTTGGCGCGGTAGCCAGCGGGCAGCCACGCGTCGCCGAAGGCGCCGAACGTCTGCCGCAGGCGCGCCTCGTAGCGCTGGATGGGCGGCGGAAAGCGAAACGCCGGGCCGGGCCGCAGGTCGGCCTCGATGATCGCGGCGGCCGAATCGAGCACGGCGATGGTGCCGGCGAAGGCCACCGAGAGCGGATCGCGCGGCGCCACGTCGAGGTCGTAGACGCGCTGCCCATCGAGCACGCGCTGCCCGGTGATGCGGAAGCGGTACGTGCCGAGCGCCTCGGCGTTCGTGAGGCCGACAAAGTGAAACCCGGCCAGTTCGACTTCCTCGGCCGACAGGTCGAGCACGTTGTCGGCGGCGGGCAGGCAGGCCGCGCAGGGGCAGGTTCTCCGTCTGCCGCCGCGCCCGGACGATCTCGCGCAGCCCCCCCTCGCGGCGCCAGAACACGTTCGACTCCGACTCCACGAGCGCCACGATCCCGGTGTCGTTGCGGATCACATAGCGCGTGTAGGCGTCGGCGCCGTAGGCCGTAAGGGCGGCCTTGCGGCGCTGCCGGGCCTCGATCACCCGGCGCATCAGGCGCACGGCCGGGTCCTCGCCGGACACATCGAAGGCCTCCAGGGTGAGTTCGGCGCGGTCAAGGGCGATCTCGACGGCTTCCGCACGCAAAACACGGGGCCGCGCCGTGACGAACGAGATGCGGCGCACGACGAGCGTGGCGGGCAGGCGGTCTACGTGCAGCACGAACGCCCCGTCGTCGTTGGTCACCGTGCTGCGGCGCGTGCCCTCCACCTGCACCGTCGCCCCGGCGATGCCAGCGCCGCTCGCGCGGTCTACGATGCGCCCGGACAGGTCGGCCTGGGCTAGAACGGCGGGGGGGAGCAGCAGCAGGCCGACCAGCGGCAGGAGCCACGGCATACGGGAGGGGCGCATCGGAGGGAGGAGAGGATGACGCGGCGTTCGGGCAGAACGGCGGCAGGTTGCGGTCGGCCTGCGCTATAACGCCCCCCGGGGGTGGATCGTTTGACCCGGCCGCTCATTGGAGACGGGCCCCGCCCCTGCGCCTCGATGGACGACGCCCGCCGCTTTGCCCTCGCCCTCCGCCACCTGCCCTCCGTCGGCCGGGTGACGCTCGCGCGCCTGTTCGCCCTCGCGCCCACGCTCGATGCGCTCCGCGCGATTCCCGCGCGAGCAGGTGCTCCTCCGCCTCAAGGGCACGCCCAACGCCGCCGACCTCGTCCGCACCCTCCACAGCGACGACGCCCTCGCCGAGGCCTTCGCGAAAGCCGACGCCGAGGCCACTGCCCTCGACGCGCGGGGCGTGGCGGTGCTCGCCCCGCGCCTGCCGGGCTGGCCCTTCACGCCTCGACCGGCTCGACCGGAAGGACCGCCCCGCCCTGCTCTTCGCCTACGGCCAGGCGGCCCTGCTGCAGCGCCCCGGCGTGGCGTTGCTCGGCGCGCCCGGCCTGGCCCCGGCGGCCTTCGAGCACGCCCAGGCGCTCGTGCCCGCGCTCGCCGCGCAGGGGCTCGCGCCCGTGCTCGCGCTCGCCACCGCCTTCGACGTGGTGATGGCGAAGGTGGCGGCGGGCGTGCCGGTCCCGGCCGTAGCCGTGTTCGGGTGCGGGCTCGGGCGCGTGCCCCCTGCCATGCGTCCCCACGCCCTCGCCGTCACACGCGCCGGGGGAGTGATGGTGGCGCCGTTCGAGATGGAGCACGGCCCGTTCCCCCACGACGAGACCGAGCGGGCCCGCGTGCAGGTGGCCCTCGCCCATGCCGTGCTGGTCTTCAGCGCGCCGCCGGGCAGCGTCGAAGCCCGCGCCCTGCGGGAGGCGGCGGCCCTCGGCGTCCCCCTCTTTGCCGCGCCCGGTCTCGACGCGCCCGGCGCGGTGCTGCTGACGTCCGACGCTGAGCAGGATGCGGCCCGCATCGCGGAGGCGTGCGCGCCATGACCGCCCCGCGTCCGGCCGCTATGCGTCCCGCCTCCGTCCTCTTCGTGTTCCTCGACGGGATCGGGCTGGGACCCGCATCGGCGTCCAACCCCTTCTCGACGCACCGGTGGCCGGCCCTCTTCCGCCTCGCTGGGGGCCACAGTTGGACCGCCGACGCGCCCGCGCACGCCGCGCCCGGCCACACGTTCACCGCGCTCGACGCGACCCTAGGCGTGGACGGCCTCCCGCAATCGGGCACCGGGCAGGCGAGCCTGTACACGGGCATCAACGGCGCGGCCCTGGCCGGGCGGCACTACGGCCCCCACGCGCCGACGGCCACGCACGGCAGCCTCGCCGCGCACGGGATCTGGGCACGCTTGCAGGCGGCGGGCATGGCGCCCTCACGCCTCGCGTACGCCACCGCCTTCCCCGAGCGCTTCTTTGCGTATGGCGAGCGCACCAACCGCTGGCCCACCGCCGCCCGCATGGCCCGCCTCACCGGCGTCCGCCTCCGCTCCGACGCCGACGTGCGCGCGGGCGACGCCCTCACCGCCGAGATCACGGGCGAGGCGTGGCGCGAAAAGCTCGGGCTCGACGTGCCGGTCTACGACCCGCGCGCCGCCGGGGCCGTGCTCGCCGCCCTCGCCGCACGCCACGCCGTGACCCTCTACGAGCACTACGACACCGACACGGCCGGCCACAGCCGCGATCCTGAGCGCGCCCACGCCGTTCTCACCCGCGTAGACGGGCTCCTCGCCGGGGTGCTCGAAACGCTCGATCCGGCCACTGCCCTGCTCCTCGTGAGCAGCGACCACGGCAACCTGGAGGACCTGTCCGTCAAGACGCACACGCGCCACCCGGTGCCGCTCGTCGCCTGGGGCGCGGGCGCGGAGGCGTTCGCCGCCTGCACGTCCCTGACGGACGTGACGCCCACGCTCGTGGCGCTCCTCACCGGGGCGGCCCTGTAGGAGCGCGGCTACGCTCGCTACAGGGCCCTCGCCCCGGCGGGGTTCACATCCGGCCGGTCGTCAGCTCGGTCACGAGGCGGTCGAGGTTGTAGACCTTGCCGAGCGTTTCGAGGATCGCCCGCACATCCACGGAGACCGAGCGGCCGGAGGTGCTGCGGTAGAGGTAGTCGTTCGGGAGCGCCTCGATGTTGGAATCGAACACGAGCCCGATCACCTCCAGGTTCTGGTTGAGGATCGCCGAGCCCGAGTTGCCGCCCGTGATGTCGGCCGTGGAGACGAAGTTGAGGGGCGTGGCGAGGTCGAAGCCGGAGGGCGCGGGCAGCCAGCGCGCCGGGAGGGCGAAATCGGCGCTGCCGGGGTTGGCGTAGTGCCGGTCGTAGAGCCCGTAGAACGTCGTGAAGAGGGGCGCGGTGGTGCCGTTGTAGCGGTAGCCCATCGCCCGCCCGTCGGCGATGCGGAGCGAGAACGAGGCATCGGGGGGGATGCGGTCGCCGTAGAGGGTGAAGCGCGCCTGCGAGAGCGCCGCCTGGAGGCCTTCCTCGGCCCCGGCGGTGTTCTGCTGCTGCTGGGCGGTCTGCAGGTAGAGCCCGAAGAGGGCCTGCGCCACATCCGTGCCCGCGTCGCCCGAGTTCGAGAAGCCCTTGTCCACAAAGCGGCGCACGGCGGCGGAGTCGTTGAGGGCGGTCCGGGCCACGAGGTCGGCGGCGAACGCCTCGGGGGTGCGGTCGCCGAGGATGCGGCGCAGCACGATGTTGTCGGCGCCGAGGTAGCGCCCGAGTTCGCCCACGACGCAGTTCGAGGAACGCGCGTTCGAGCGCCGCCGGCCAGTAGGGCATCTTGAGGATCTCCTTGCGCACGTTGCTGATCTGCTCGGCGTTGCCGGCGCCGTTGCGCTTGAGCGCGTCGAGGTAGGTCAGGTAGATGGCGCGCGACAGGACCGGCGAGTCGAAGGGCGTGGAGGCGAAGAAGGCGAAGGCCGCCTCCTGCGGAAAGCCCGCCTGCTTGATCTGCTGGAGGCTGGCGATCTGTCCCAACACGTCGCTATATCGCGTGCGCAGCGTCTCGCTCGAATCGATGCCGGCCACGAGGGCGCGCTCGGCGGCGGCCTTGCGGCCCATCAGGTACGGATCGCGGAGCCCGGCGAGGCCCCCGGCGATGGACTTCTGCGCGTTCGTGAGTTCGAAGTAGGCATTGCGCAGGTCCGAGCTGTCTACCGCTGCCGGGTGGGCGGCGTTGAAGGCGCCCAGGAGCGCGATCCGCGCGTCCAGCGCGTCAAGCTGGCGCGGGAGCGTGTAGTCGCGCTCGTAGGTGAGCTGGGCGACGGTGGCGAGGCGGTTCGTGGAGCCCGGATTGCCCACCACGAAGACGGGCATCCCCTCGCTCAGGCCCGCCGTGGAGACGTGGTAGTAGTTGGGCGCGGTGTAGGGCCGGTCGTTCTCGTAGACGCGGAAGAACGAGTAGTCGAGGCTGTAGCGCGGATAGGTGAAGTTGTCCGGATCGCCGCCGAAAAAGCCGAGGTCGATCTCCGGCGTCATCACGAGGCGCACGTCCTCGAACTTGCGGAACGTGTAGGCCGAGTAGCGCGCCCCGCTGTAGAGCGGCACCACCTGCACCCGCAGGCCGGACTCGCGGCGCTTCGCCTCGGCGGTGAGGCGGGTTTCGAGCGCTTCGGCGCGCGACTGCCGGGCCTCGGCGTCCTGCTCGCGGCGTCTGCCCGCTCGCCGGGTCCCGCACGATCTCGCGCGTGACGTCGCGCACTGACGACGAGCTGCTCGACGAACAGGCCGTCCACCTTGCGCTCTTCGGAGGCCGTGCGGGCGTAGAACCCGTCCTTTCTGGAGCGATCTTCGCCCGTGCGCGCTCACCTTCGTCACCGACTCGCGGGCGCAGTGGTGGTTCGTCATCACGAGCCCGCCGGACGAAACGAACGACGCCGAGCAGTAGGTGGCAAAGCGGAGCGCCCCGAGGCGGGCCTTGGCGAACCACGCCGAGTCCGCCGCGATGCCATATTCCTCACGGAAGTAGGCGGCCGGCGGCGCGTCGAAGGTCCACATCCGTCCCCCGTCGAAGCGGCCCACCGTGGCAGTGTCCCCCATCGCGGCGGGCGTCGTGGCCACCGGTGCGGCGATGGGCGGGGGCTCGGGCAGGATCTCAGGGGGCGCCGGGGCCGGGGTGCGGGGCGGCGCGGCGGTCACGGGGACCGTCTCGCGCGAGGCGGAGCACGCCGAGACCGCGAGCAGGGGGAGCAGCACGGCCGCGCGAACGGCAGGAGCAAAGCGCATCATGGCAGAGAAAGCTGGGGAGCGGTCCCAACGGAACACCCTGCACAGGAGATTCCGCAGGCGCCCGCGTCACGCGAAAGTGGCGACGCGCGGGCCGCCGCCCTCCCTCGGTGCCGGTCGCCCCGTCCGAAGGTGTATTTTGCCGCCCCCCGCCGGGGTGGTGGAATGGTAGACACGCTTGCCTTAGGAGCAAGTGCCTGAAAGGGCGTGCAGGTTCAAGTCCTGTCCTCGGCACCCTGCAAGATGGCATCGGCGGCGACGGTGCGCCTCCGAACGGGCGCCCGTGGGCGGTGCCCGGATACGGCGCGGCCCCGGAATCCAGCTGGATTCCGGGGCCGTGCCGATGGAGACGACGTCGTTCACACGCGGTCGTTCGGGTTCACGATGACGTGAAACTGCCCTTCGGTGCCTTTCACGGCCGACGAGGCGACGCGAAACTCCGTGTTGAACCGCTTGCGGATGGCCTGGCGCAGGCCCTGCACTTCCGTGCGCGAGAGCGTCAGGTGGATCGCCTTGCCCGCTTCGAGCTTCTGGGCGGCGTCGAGGACGGGCTGGTACTTGGATCGGCGGCCGCCGCGGCCACTGCGCGCTTCGGAGAGCACGCGGCGGGCTTCTTCCTGATCGACGACTTTGTATTTGACCTGCTGCATCTGAGCGTAGGGTGTTGATTGGGTATTGCGATGACGTCGCCAAAATACGCGTGTCCGTACAAAGTCCCAATCAACCCTCACAATCGAGCAAGGATTTTCACACCTTCCGTTTTTACTCTCTTACGCACCGCCTTGCTACACTGCGTACGATCTTCACACGCCGCACGCCTGAATTCTGATACGGCCCGCACTCCCTTCGTTCAGCCGCCAGGAATACGCCCTAGATCGTGACGAAAAGGCCACGCGTGTGCGCGCCTTCGGCGGCATGAGGACCGCGCCCCTGCTAGCCGATGCACGCCACAACCGCGTTCAGTTGAGCAGGCGGTTGTAGGTGGTCGGCCGCCCCGGGTCCATGGCGATGAGCAGTTCGTAGACGGCCGTCCGCTGCGGGGCCCGCTCCATCATTTCGACGATTTCGGCGCCCTTCGCGTCGAACAGCACTTCGAGCGCATACTGCTTCGACACCTCGTCGTAGAGCGCGCGGATGTGTTGCAGCGTGGTGAGTACCGTCTGGCGCGCGGTTTCCGGGTTGTCTACAAAGCGGTCGAGCGCGCCGAGGTGCAGGTCGTAGTAGGCCACCCGCAGCGGCTGAAAGCGCGTGTCGAGCAGCTGCGTGATGAGCATCACGCGGTCTTTGGAGCTGTTCGTGGGCTGCCACTGCCCGGCGGCCTGCGCGATCTGGACAAGTTCGCGGGCCTGCTCGAAATACTTCTGCCCGCCGAGGCGGCTGAACGTGTCGTAGTCGTAGCCGAGCGCGAGGTAGGCGTAGTAGTCGAGCAGCGTCGTGAGCGCGTCGTAGCGGCGCGGGTCGAACGTGAGCTGTCCGCCGGGCGCGTAGTCGAACTCCCAGTTCTGATCGGCGAGCGTGACGACGTTGGACGAGCCGGTGGTGCCGTAGATGGGCCGGCGCGTGGTGATGCTGTAGTTGGCGCGGAAGCGCGTCTGCGAAACCGAGGCCGTGAACTGGATCTGGATATTGCACACGATGCGCTCGATGGGTTCGAAGCGGTCGTTGGTCCAGGCGCGGTCGTTGTAGTAACGCTGGATGAGCGTGCCCAGGTCGTCGAGGAAGTTGACGTCCGAGCCCGCAAGCTGCGACTTGTCGACGGCCACGTTGCAGTTGAACACCTGCGCGCGGGCGAGCGCGGGCACAGACGAGAGCAGCGCCAGGGCGCAGAGGCGGCGAAGCATGGCAGAGCGGAGATCCAGACGTACTACAAGTGAAACGGTGCGGGACGCCCAAGCGCGCTTCCGCAGCCCGAGCGCAGGGGAGACCCCCTTCGTATACTCCGGCGTCAGCGATCCGTGCCATGCGCCGCGTGCTCCTCCTTTCCGCTGCTGTGCTGGTCGGCACGGCTCCGGCGTTCGCGCAGGCGGGCGTCACCTTCCGCGAACTGACCGGCACCCGCGCGATGGCGCTCGGCGGCACGGGCGTGGCGCTCTCGGGCGCCGCCCTGCCCAACCCCGCCTCGGGCGCCGCCGCCGCCGGGTCGCTCCAGCTCTATGCCGACCGCGCCTTCGGCCTGCCCGAACTGCAACTCGCCGGCCTCCAAGCCAACCTGCCGACGGCGCTGGCCACCGTGCGCCTCGACGCGTCGTCGTTCGGCTATGCCGACTTCCGCGCGACGCACGTCGGCGTCGGGGCGGCGCGCAATGTGCACCTCGGCACGTCGCGCAGCGTGGCGGCGGGCGTGCTCATCGGCTACGACCACCTTGCGCTCGGCGGCGCCTACGGCAGCGCCGGGGCCTTGGGCGTGGACGTGGGCCTGCGCACGATGCTCACCGAGCGCATGGCGGGGGGCGTGCGCGCCACCAACCTGCTCCGCAGCAAACTCGGCGGCACCGAACCCCTGCCCCGGCGCCTCACGGTGGGCCTCGCCTACGCGGTGGACGCGCGCGTGACGGTCGTGGGGGAGGCGCAGCAGGAGGTGCGGCAGCCGACAAGCTTCTCGGCCGGCGTGGAGGCGCGCGTGGCGGGGCCGCTCACGGTGCGTGCGGGCGCGGGCAGCGGGCCGCAGCGCCTCGCCCTTGGGTTCGGCCTCGTCGCCGGACGCCTCGTGGCCGAGGGCGCCTTTGCCCGCCACGAAGCGCTCGGGTGGACGCCCGCCGTCTCCCTCGGCGCCCGCTTCTGACGGCCATGCGCACCCTCCTGCTCGCTGCCCTGCTGGCCGCGCTCGGTGGCCTGGCCGCCCCGGTCTCCGCCCAGGTGCGCGATTCGTCCGAGGCCGAGGCGTCGCTCGAAACGCTCGAAGACGCCGACGCGGGCGAGGGCGAGGCGCTCGCCGAACGCCTCGCCGACCTGCGCGCCCGCCCGCTCGACCTCAACAGCGTGGATGCGGACGCCCTCGCCGAGTTGCCGGGGCTCTCCCTCCTGCTCGCCGAGCGGATCGTGCGCTACCGGCAGCAGCAGGGCGCCTTCCGCTCGCTCCCCGAACTCCTCCAGGTGCCCGGCATCACCGATGCCCTCTACGAGGCCGTGCGGCCCTTTCTCACGCTCGGCGAAACCCTCGCCGTGGGCCCGCGCCGCCGCGTGTCGCCCTACCCGCGCCTGCCCGACGTGGGCGACGCTCCGGCAGGACCTCCACACCGACGTCGTGCAGCGCTACGGCCGCCGCCTCGACAGCCTCGACGGCCCGTTCCTCGGCGACCCCGCCCGCATCCTCACGCGCGTCCGCGTGGCGAGCCGCGACCGCTTCGTGGCCGCGCTCATCCTCGACAAAGACCCCGGCGAGCGCTTTACGTGGCAGCCGGACCAGGGCGCCTACGGCTACGACTACGTGAGCGCGGGCGTCGCCCTGCGGCGCTTCGGGCGGGTGGACGCGCTTGTGCTGGGCGACTACACGGCGACGTTCGGGCAGGGGCTCGTGCTGGGGCGCACCGGCGCGATGGGCAAGGGCCGCGAGACCACGCGCGGCGTTGGCCGCTCGGGCGCGGGGATCGCGCTGCACGGCTCGTCCGAGGAGAACCGCTTCTTCCGGGGCGCGGGGGCGAGCGTGCAGCTCATCCCCGGCCTGTCGCTCACCGCCTTCGGCTCGTGGCGCACACTCGACGCCACGCCCTGCGGGCGATTCGCTCTCCGTCACGTCCCTCGGCACCGACGGGCTCCACCGGACGGCCTCCGAGCTGCGCCGCAAGGACTTTCTGCGCGAGCAGACCTACGGCACCGCTCTGCGCCTGCGCCGGGGCCGCCTCGACGCGGGCGTGCTCTACGCCGCCGCGCAGTTCGACCCGCCCCTCGCCGCCGGCACGCGCATCTTCGAGCGTTCCGACTTTGCGGGCGACGGCTACCAGGCCACGAGCGTGTTCGGGCGCTATCTCGCGGGTTCGGCGCTGGCATTCGGCGAGGCCGCGCGCAGCGGCAACGGGGCCGTCTCGGCCATCGGCGGCGTGCTGCTCGGGCTGGGACGCGCGGGCGAACTCGTGCTCGCGGCGCGGCGCTACGCCCCGGACTTCCAGGCGCCCCACGGCGAGGCCTTCGGCGAACGCGGCGGCCCGGCCCTCAACGAGCGCGGCGTCTACCTCGGCGCCCGCCTCCGGCCCGCCGCCCACCGTCACGGCGACGGCCTACGTAGACAGCTACCGCTTTCCATCGCTTCGCTTCAACACGTACCGCCCCACCGAGGGGTTCGACGTGCTCGCGTCCGTGGAGCACCGCCCGCGCCGCTGGCTCACCTACTACGTGCAGGCGCGGCACGAGCGCAAGGAGGAGGCCGTCCACACGCTCGACGCCCTCGGGCGCGACCTGCGCACGGTGGCCCCGCAGGCGCGGGCGTCGCTGCGGCTCCACGGGGCGTATGCCTTCAGCCGCCGCCTCACGCTTCGGGCGCGCGTGGAGGGCGTGCGGTTCACGTCGCAGCAGGCCACGCACGAGTACGGGCTGCTGCTCTACCAGGACGTGAGCGTGGTGCCGGTCAAGAACCTGACGCTGGAACTGCGCCTCGCCTCGTTCCGCACGGAGAGCTACGACGCGCGCGTGTACGCCTACGAGTACGACGTGCGCTACAGCTTCAGCGTCCCCGCCTTCTCCGGCGACGGCACGCGCGCCTACGCCCTCGCCCGCTACGACCTGAGCGACCGCTTCCGCGTAGAGGCCCGCTACGCCTCCACGCGCGTCGAAGCCGTGCGCGGCGCCGCCCCCGAGCCCACCCGCGACGTGCGCGTCCAGCTTATCGCGCGGTTCTGAGGAGCAGCACCTGTCAGGTCTCCTGACCTGACAGGTGCTGCTGCCTGGAGGGTATGCCGGCGGCCATCAAGCGTCTATCGGGGAAACCTACCCGATACTTCGATGCCCGGCCTCGTTCCGCTCGTTCCTGGCACCGTCTACCATGTTTACAACCGGGGCGTGGGGCGCGAGACGCTCTACCGCACCGCTTGGCAATACCGGCACTTTCTGCGCCTGCTCGCCCACCACGTCGTGCCGACGGCGCACGTGTACGCCTTCGCGTTGCTGCCCAATCACTTTCACCTCGTGTTGCGCCCGCGCGTCACGTTTGAGGGCGTTGCCCCGCCGCGTTCGGCGTCCCAGGCGCTTTCCAATGCGTGCAACGCGTACGCGCGCACCTTCAACCGCGCCGCGGGCCGCACGGGCACGCTCTTCGCCCGTCCCTTCCAGCGCAAACCTGTGCTGAATCGCCGCTATGCTGCCTCCCTCGTGCGCTACGTACATGAGAATCCGGTACGCCACGGGTTTGTGACGGACCTGCTTGATTGGCCCTACACCTCCTTCGCGCTCCTCGCGGGCCACACGCCGACGCGCTTGGAGCGGCGGGAAGTGCTGTCGTGGTACGAGGTCCCGCCTGCAGGTGGCCCCATGGACGCCGCTTCCCTGCTGCGCGCCCTGCCCTACACCTCAGCCCCCGCCATGCCTGACGACTGGCCAGTCGATCTTACGTTCGAGGCGCTTGTAGAGGCGGAGGAGCACCTGTCAGGTCGGGAGACCTGACAGGTGCGCAACCAACCTCACGCCAGCAGCATCAGCAGCACGACGAGCACGACGCCGACGACGATGGCGAGGGCGTAGGACTGCACGAGGCCGTTCTGCAGCAGTCGCAACCGCAGACTTGACCCGCGCGCAACAGACGCCGTGCCGTTGACGGCGCCGTCTACCACCGCCGCGTCGAAGTCGGCCATGCCCTCGGCGGCGCCGTTGATGAGGGGCTTGCGCACAACGGCTTCGTAGAACTCGTCCCAGCGCCACTTCTGCGCGGCGAGGCGGTAGAGGCCGCCCCAGACGCGCTTCACCTTCACGTCGAAGCCGAGGCCGTGGCGGTTGTAGGCCGTCCACGCGTAGAACACACCGGCGAGGGCGATGAACGCGCCGAGCCCGAGCAGCCCCCATTCGAGGCTCGGGGCCACGTGGACGGCTTCCGCCGCGCCATGCGCGGCGCCTTCGGCGCCCGCAGCCAGATGCGCCGCGCCGCCGTCCATCGCGTCGGCCACGGGGCCTTCGCCCACGAGCCAGTGGTGGATCCACGAGCTTTCCATCCCGAAGGCGTGCAGCAGTACAGCGGGCAGCCCGACGAGGCCGCCAATCACCGAGAGAATGCCGAGCACCCAGAGGGGAATCGTGATCGCGGCCGGGCTCTCGTGCGCGGGCACCTTGCCCGACTGCGGCCAGCGCGGCGCCCCCCGGAAGGTGAGCACGTAGCAGCGCGTCATGTAGAACGCCGTCATGAAGGCCGTCAGGATGCCGAGCGCCCCACACGACCCACGCATACGTGTGGCCGCCGGCGTAGCCGTATCTCGAAGGCGCGGAAGAGAATCTCGTCCTTCGAGAAGAAGCCCGAGAGCAGCGGAATGCCCGCAATGGCGAGCGTGGCGAGCAGGAAGGTGATGTTGGTGGACGGCATCATCCGCGCCAGGCCGCCCATCGTGCGCATGTCCTGCGCGTCGAAGTGCCCCTCGTAGGGCAGCGGGTAGTGCGGCTGGTGGTGCGCCGGCGCGGCGACTTCGTGGGCGCTGTCGTGCGACTCGTCGTGCCCGTGGCCGTGCGCGTGCGGGTAGAGGCGGTGCTCCACGTCGTGCATCGCGTGGATGACCGAGCCCGAGCCGAGAAAGAGGCAGGCCTTGAAGAAGGCGTGCGTCATCACGTGGAAGATGGCCACGTAGAAGGCGCCCACGCCCGCCGCCATGAACATGTAGCCGAGCTGGCTCACGGTCGAGTAGGCGAGCACCTTCTTGATGTCGTACTGCGTCATCGCCACCGTCGCCGCCATGATGCACGTCACGGCGCCCACGATCCCGATGACCGCCATCACCTGCGGCGCGAGCAGCACGAGCGGGCTCAGGCGCGCGAGCAGGTACAGGCCGCTCGTGACCATCGTGGCGGCGTGGATGAGCGCGGAGACGGGCGTCGGGCCCGCCATGGCGTCCGGGAGCCAGACGAAGAGCGGGATCTGCGCGCTCTTGCCGGTGGCGCCGACGAACATCAGCCCCACGACCCACGCCACCCACGAGGGCACGGGTCCGGCGTTGGCGCCGCTCGCCGTTTCGTGCGCAAAGCCGAGGATCGTGCCGTAATCGAGCGCGCCGAGGTGCTTGAAGAGGATGAACATCGCCAGCAGAAAGGCGAAGTCGCCCACGCGGTTGACGACGAACGCCTTCGTGGCGGCGGCGGAGTTTTTGAGGTCCTTGTACCAGAACCCGATGAGCAGGTACGAGCACAGCCCGACGCCCTCCCAGCCGAGGAACAGCACCGGCAGGCTGTCCCCGAGCACGAGGTTGAGCATCGCGAAGATGAAGAGGTTGAGGTAGGCGAAAAAGCGCCAGAAGCCCCCATCGCCCTTCATGTAGGCGGTCGAGTAGAGGTGGATGAGCGTCCCGATGCCGGTGATGATGAGCGTCATCAACAGCGAGAGCTGGTCTACGCGGTAGGCGAAGTCCACCCGGAAGTCGCCCGCCGTCATCCACGTGTAGAAGCGCGCCACGACCGGTTCGCCCTCGAAGCCGAGGAACAGCAGCAGCGCGAGCACGAAGCTCACGGCCACCACGCCGGTGCCGACAAGGCCCACGAGCCGCTCGCTCCTGCGGATGCCGGGGAAGAACAGGCCCAGCACGCCGCTGAAAATGGCCCCCGCGAGCGGCAGGAGCAGGATGAGCTGGACGGATTGGGTAGCAGTCATGCGCGGGAGATGGGTCGCGGGCTGAAAAGCCCCGTTCTGCGTGCGACGTGCGACGTGCGGCGTGCGACGTAAAAGCCGTCAGGGCTCTGCTGTCGCACGTCGTCCATCGAGGCCGCACGTTCGCCTTCAGTACTTGAACAGGTTGATCTCGGTCACGTCCACCGACTCCTTGCGGCGGAAGAGCGCGATCACGAGGGCGAGGCCGATGGCCGCCTCCGCCGCCGCCACCGACATCACGAAGAACACGAGCACCTGTCCGTCGACGTTGCCCTGGGCCTGCGAGAACGCCACGAGCGACAGGTTGACGGCGTTGAGCATCAGCTCGACCGACATCAGGATCACGATGGCGTTGCGCCGCACGAGCACGCCGAGCACGCCGAGCGAGAACAGGATCGCGCTCAGCGACAGATACCAGTTGAGGGTCGTTTCCATATGACGTGCGACAGGCGACGTGCGACGTGTGACGTACGAGCCGGCGACCTTCATGTCGCACGTCGCACGCCGTACATCGCACGTCTAGACAAAGCGTTTCTTGGCGATCATGACGGCCCCGATGGTCGCCACGAGCAGGAGCAGGCCGATGATCTCGAAGGGCAGCGCGTACGTCGTGAAGAGCGTCGCCGCGAGGGCGCCGGCGGTGCCGTTGGCCGCCGCGTCCGCGCCGATCTGGGCAGCGGGCAGCGCGTCGAGGCTGCGGGCGAGCACGTAGGTGAGCAGCGCGAGCAGCGCCGTGCCGCCGGCGTAGCCGAGCGCCACGCGCCCGTCGAAGTCCTGCAGGCGCGGGAGCGCCTCCAGGTTGAGCAGCATGATCACGAACAGGAACAGCACCATGATGGCGCCCGCATACACGAGCACCTGCACCACCCCGATAAACTGCGCGTTGAGCGTCAGGTAGAGCCCGGCGACGCAGAACAGGTTCAGGATGAGCGAGAGCGCGCTGTGGACCGGGTTGCGCGAGAGGAGCATCCCCAGCGCCGACACGATGGCGACGGCCGCGAGGAGAAAGAAGAAGACGGGTGCGAGCATGGGGTCGGGTGAGGACCGGTCGGACGGGAGTCGCCCGGCGCGGCAAATTAACGCCCGCCCTTCGAGACCGGCAACGTGGCGCTAAAAAGGGGCGTGAAGAGCAAGCGTGCGCGCAGCCTCCTGTCCCTTCTGTGCGCCCCCTACCCTCGGCCCCCGCGTGCCCGTTGCAACTTCAGCACAGTCTGCCGTACCCTCTGCCGGTCCTTCCTCCGGATTATGCTGCCCCTCGCTGTAGACCGCGTCACGAAGCGGTACGGGTCCTTCACGGCCGTCGACGCCGTCTCGTTCACGGCCCAGCCCGGGCGCATCATGGGGGTGCTCGGGCCCAACGGCGCCGGCAAAACCTCCACCCTCCGCATGGTCACCGGCATCACGCTGCCCGACGAGGGCCGGGTGACGTTCGGCGGACGAGACGGTGGGGCGCAGCGTGCAGCAGCGGCTCGGCTTCCTCCCCGAAGAGCGCGGCCTCTACCGCAAGCTCAAGGTGGGCGAGCAGCTCGTCTACTTCGGCGAACTCCACGGCCTCTCCCGCACCGAAGCCCGCACGCGCACCCACGCGTGGCTCGAAAAGCTCGGCCTGCACGAGTGGGCGGGCCGCAAGACCGAGGAGCTCTCGAAGGGGATGCAGCAGAAGGTGCAGTTTGCCGCGAGCCTGCTCCACGAGCCCGACCTCGTCGTGCTCGACGAGCCATTCTCCGGCCTCGACCCGGTCGGGTCGGAGATCCTGCGCGACATCGTGCTCGATTTGCGCCGCAAGGGCAAGACCGTCCTCTTCGCCTCGCACCGCATGGAGCAGGTCGAACAGCTCTGCGACGACATCTGCCTGATCGCCAAAGGCAAGGTGGTGCTCGCCGGCGCCCTCCGCGAAGTCAAGGCCCGCCACGGGCGCGACCGCGTGCGGGTGGACTTTGAGGGCGACGAGGCGTGGCTCGATGCGCTCGCTGCCACCGGCGCCGCCGAGGTCGTCTCGCGCGGGGCCGGCACCGCCGAAGTGCGCCTGATCGGCGGCACCCCGCCCCGCCGCGTGCTCGACGCCGCGCTCGCGGGCACGTCCGACGTGTCGCACTTCGAGGTCAAAGAGCCCTCCCTGCTCGACCTGTTCCGCAAGGCGGTTGGTGCGGATGCGCCTCATGCGGGGCCGCACGAGAACGACGGGCCGCCGCAGGCCGCCGCCTAGGCCCCGCGCGCCGAGCCCCGCGCCGGCGCTCCTTTCTCGGCGCCCGCGCTTCCCTTCTCCTCCCTCTGCCCCTCATGCACCGCTCCATCCTCACCATTGCGCGCAGCGAGTACCTCCGCCGGGTGCGCACGCGCGGCTTTATCATCGGCACGCTCCTCGCGCCGCTCATGCTCGTCGTCTTCGGGGGGATCGTGGGCGGCACCGCCGCGCTGGCCCTCAAAGGCGGCTCCACGGATGTGGTCGTGATCGACTCGTCGGGCACGCTCCTGCCGCGCCTGAAGGCCGAAGCGGGCCCGTCGCTGCACTTCCGCGCGGCCGCGCAGCCGCTGTCCGTGCTGCGCGACTCGGTCCAGCACAGCGGCCTCGACGGCGTGCTCGTGCTGCCGGCCGGCTTTCCCGCCCGGGGGCAGGCGCAGCTCATCGCCGGGGGCGGCGTGGGCCTGGGCGCCCGCGAGGAACTCTCCTCGGCGCTCGACGCCGCCGTGCGCGCCGAACGCCTCGCCCTGCTGGGCCTCTCGGACAGCGCCCGCGCGACGGTGGAGGCCGAGCCGCTGCTCCAGGTTACCCGCCTCACCGAGTCCGGCGAGCAGGCCGACACGCTCATCGGCAACTACGCGCTCGGGTTTGCGATGGGGATGCTCATCTACATCATGACGCTCCTCTACGGCTCGTTCGTGATGCAGGGCGTGATCGAGGAAAAGCAGACGCGCGTGGCCGAGGTCATGATCTCGGTCGTGCGGCCGTTCGACCTGATGCTCGGCAAGGTGCTCGGCATGGGCGCGGTGAGCCTCACGCAGATCATCCTCTGGGTCGTGCTCGCGGGCATCGGCCTGACGGCGGTCGGCAGCGGCATCGCCGCGTTCTCCGGCCCCCCGGCCGCGATGCCCGATGGCACCGCCGCCCCCACGCTGGCGACCGTGCTGCCGAGCATTTCGCCGTGGGTGATCGTGGCGTTCCTCGTGTTCTTTGCGGGCGGCTACCTGCTCTATTCGAGCCTGTTCGCGGCCATCGGCTCGGCGGTCGAGCAGCCGCAGGAGGCGCAGGGGCTCACGCTGCCCGTGATGCTGCCCATCATCGGGTCGTTCCTGTGCCTGCAGTTCGTCATGCGCGACCCGAACACGCTCGGGGCGACGCTGCTCTCGTTCGTGCCGTTCTTCGCGCCCGTGCTCATGCCCCCGCGCCTCGCCCTCACCGACGTGCCGCTCTGGGAGGTGGCCGTGTCGCTGCTCTCGCTCGTGCTCGGCTTCATCGCCACCATCTGGATCGCCGCGCGCATCTACCGCGTGGGCATCCTCTCCTACGGCAAGCGCCCCACCCTGCGCGACCTCTGGCGCTGGCTGCGCTACGCCGGCTGAGCTGGGCGCGGCGCGTCCACGTCCCGGCGAGGGACCCGCCATGGGACGAAAGAGAGGGGCACGGCTTTTGCGCGGCGTTACGATTTCGTATCATTGCCATCCCCCCTCAGCAAGCTTGCTACCCTCACTCGAGCCTGCCCCCCTTCTCTTGTCTCACGCGCCGACGTTTGACGCGCTCGTTGAGTTCGCCGTCGATGCAATCGTGCGGCTGGATGGGGCTTTGTGCTGCCGTTATGCAAACACCGCTGCCGTCCGACTCGCGGGCCCGAGCGGTGGCCTCGTAGCAGGTCAAGCGCTCGACGCGCTCACAGGGACGCTCTCAGCGGTGCTTCGGGCAGGCCAGTCGGCCATCCGGCAGGCGTTCGCAGAGGCGGCGCCGCAGGACTATGCGTATCAGGAGGGAGCCGTTGCCTTCGAGGGGCGCGTGATCCCGGAGGTGCAAGGGAGGGCCGTCCGTACGGTGCTCATCGTCGCCCGAGACGTTTCACGGGTCTCGGCGTTGGAGGCCCAGCTGCGCGAGCACGAGACGGCGCTGAAGGCGGTGCTCGATACGATGCCCGATGCGGTGATGACGGGGAACGCGGCGGGCGAAATCGAAGGCATCAACCGGGCTGCTGAGCGCATCTTCGGCTACACCGTCGAGGAGCTGCGGGGCAAGAATGCCCGCGTGCTCTTCGACGGCCCCCTCGGCCAACGGGATGACCTTCTGGCCCGCTTCGGCACCGCAGTGCTGCGCTACGGGCAACGGGGCGCCTACGAGGCCGTGGGGCGCCGCAAGGATGGCACGCTCGTCCCCTGTGAGCTGCTGCTGGCGGCCAACGACGTCGGCGGACGCCGCTACTATACGGGCGTGATCCGTGACGTGAGCGAGCGCAAGGCGGCGTCGAGGGCGCTCCAGGAGTCAGGAGACCGCTACCGGGCCATTTCGAAGCTCATCGGCGCCTTCGGCCTGGAGTACCGGGTGGAGGGCTCGGGCAAGGTCCACCTTGAGTGGGTTACCGACACGGTGACGAGCGTGCTCGGCTATGCGGTGGCGGAGGCGCTCTCGCTGCATTCGACCGAGTTGGTACACCCCGACGACCTGGCGGTATGGAAAGGGCTCATCGAGCGGGTGAAGGCAGGAAAGGAGCAAACCGCCGAGTTCCGGGTGAGAACCAAACGGGGGCGCTACGTCTGGCTTCGCCTGTTCGCCTACCCGATCCACGATGACAACGGGCGGCTGGTCCGGATCCACGCCTCAGCCCAGGATGTGACGACGCAGAAGGCCGGAGAGGCGGAACTGGTGGCCGAGAAGGAGCGAGCGGAGCAGGCGGCGCGGTTGAAGGACGCGTTCCTGGCCAACATGAGCCACGAGATCCGCACCCCCCTTACGGCCATTCTCGGCATCACCGAACTGCTGCGCGACGAGGCGCCTGAGGAGATTCGCGAGTACGTGGACCTGATCGACGCCGGCGGCCGGCGGCTGATGGACACGCTCACCTCGGTGCTGGAACTGGCGCAGCTCCGGTCGAAGACCGTCACGTTCGTCCCCTCCTTCGTCGACATTCGGGCGATGCTCACCGAGACGGTGGCGCTCTTCAAGCGCGCCGCGACGGAGAAGGGGCTGGAGATGTCGGTGGAGGGGGACGAGCCCCTCGTGGCCATACTGGACCACGGCGCCCTCGTACGCATCCTCACCAACCTGGCCGGGAATGCCGTCAAGTTCACCGAGCAGGGGCACGTACGGCTCGCGGCCACCCGCGAGGGCAACGAGATCGTGTTGTCGGTTCGGGATACCGGCGAGGGGATCAGCGAAGCGTTCCTGTCGCACCTGTTCGAGGAGTTCCGGCAGGAATCGTCGGGGATGACCCGCACGCACGAAGGGAATGGGCTCGGGCTGGCCATCACGAAGCACCTCGTCGAACTCATGGGCGGCACCATCGCGGTGCAGAGCGAGAAGCATGTGGGGACAACGTTCGTCGTCCGCCTTCCGCTGCCCCCCGTTGAGCTGAATGCGCTGCGGTAGACGCCGGAAATCTCGGGAGAAACGGCGGAAGCGGGGGCGTCAACCTGAAGCAATCGCCCTGCGCTTCCCCTAACTTGGTTGTCAAGCCGCGCCCGTACCCCTGCCTATTCGGCCGCGTCACCTACTCCAGCGGAGGATTCCCGCATGCGCCTCGACGTCTACGTCAACTACCCTGGCTGCTGCGAGGAAGCCTTCCGCTTCTACGAGCAGCACCTCGGCGGTCGCATCACCGGCGTGAGCAGACATGCAGCGGCACCAAATCCCGCGCTGCCTGCCGACTGGAAGCACAAGATCCTCCATGCCCGGATCGAATTGGGCGGCGCCGTCCTGATGGGGGCCGACATCCCCAGCGCGGAGCCGATGCGGAGCGCGTACCTGACGCTCCGGCTAGACAGTGCGGCGGAGGCGGAGCGCCTCTACGCGTTGCTCGCAGAGGACGGGCAGATCTTCATGAAGATGGCGGAGACCTTTTTCGCCCCTCGCTTCGCGATGCTCCGAGATCGATTCGGGACGTCCTGGATGCTTCTCTACGAACCGCCCGCAGGCGTCAGCGCAGCACCTGGTATTTAACAATGGTATGTTGCTTATAGGATTGGGCAGCGCCTGCGTTGCGCGTTGCGGCAGGGATCAAGCCCGGCCCCCTGGCAGCCTGGCATGAACGCTGGTCCGCGCAGTTGGCCTCAATCCCGCACCTGCACGCGGTCCTGCACGAGGAGGGCCGAGGGGAACGCGCTCGCGAGTTGGGCGGCAAACTGGCTGGCCTCGCTGCGGGTGGCGAAGTTGCCCATGCGGACGCGGTAGTAGGGGGCGCGGAAGGCCGTGTAGACCTCGGGCGAGCCGGTCTGCGTGCGCCGCCACCACCCGATCGCGTCGGCCACGCGGCGGTCGGCTTCGTCCTTGCTCGCGCTCTGAAAGATCTGCACGCGGTAGCCCGTCACGGTGTGGAGCACGCCCGGGCGCGGCGGTCCCGGCGCCGGGCGGGGGGCAGCGGCGGCGAGGGAATCGGCGGCGGTGCCGTTGAGGAGCGCGGCGGGCACGCTGTGACGCACGGCGGCATCGCCCTGCGCGGGCGTGTCGAGCGGGTAGGCGCCCACGTCGAAGGTCTCGGTGGCGGTATAATCGGCCACCGGCGCGGTGGGCGTCGTGGGGCGTGCGGGGGGCGTCTTGCGCGGGCGCGCCGAGGCGCACGCCCCGAGCGTGAACACGAGCAGAAGCATCCCCACGAGGGAGAGTGCAGAAGGCAGCAGGGCGCGCAAACGAGGCATCAGACAGGCGGCAATTCGCCCTCTAAGGAACGACGCCCGGCCCTGGCGCGGTGCGCAGAATCGGGAAAAACGGCGGGCCGCTGCCTATCCGAGCACCCTCAGCGCGCCCGGCCGCAGGCCGATTTGGACGTGCCGCGCCGCGCGGGCCACGATCTCGCCGTCGGCGTGGATGGCGCAGGGGGCGGAGATGGCGAGCGTGAGGCCGGTTGTGCGCGCGAGGTGGACCTCGGGCTCGTGCGTGTGCTGCCCGCGCATGACCTGCGGGATGAGCGTGACGATGCGCCGGAGCGGGAGCGCGTCCACGAGGCACATGTCGAGCAGGCCGTCGTCGATGCGGGCGTCGGGCGTGAGGAAGAAGGCGCCCCCGGAGGCCACGCCGTTGCCCGCCGTGGCGAGAAAGAACGGCCCGTCGAGCAGCACGTCGCCCGCGTCGGTCGTGGCGGTGAGGTGCGGGGCGTCCCAGCGCCCGAGCACGGAGACGATGGCGGCGAGGTAGGCGAGCGTGCCGCCGAGCTTTTTGAAGCGGGGCGCCTCCACCGCCACGCGCGCATCGAAGCCCACGCCGACGCTGTTGAAGAACGGCGCCTCCGCCTCCGGTCCGCCGGCCGTCTCGCGCCAGCGCACCCAGCCCACATCCACCGCACGCACGGGCGCCGCCGGGAGCGCCCGGAGCGCCTCTGCCCACGGCCGCACCTTGCCGCCCGGCGCCGCGCCGACCATCTTGGCGAGGTCGTTGCCCGTCCCGAGCGGCACGATCCCGAGGGGCACGGCTACCGAGGCGCGGGTGAGCCCTTCGGCCACCTCGTGCACCGTTCCATCGCCGCCCACGGCCACGACCGCCTCCGCCCCGCCCTCCGCCGCCGCCTGCGCGAGCGCCACCGCATGGCGGGGGTGCGTGGTCTGCACCACGTCGGCTTCGATGCCCGCCCGCGCGGCTTCGGCGCGCACGGCGTCCACGAGGCGCCCCGTGCGGCCGCCCTGCGCGGCCGGGTTGAGGATGAACGTGGCGCGCACCGCGCTCAGGCGTCCGCGAGCGCCTGCGCAATCTGCGTGAGGTGCTGCTCGTTGTGCTCGGCCACCTTCTCGAACTCCTGCCCGAGCGTCCGCACGCCCATCGTGCTGTGGACAAATTCCAACCCGGCCTTTTCCGGCAGGTGCGTCTGCGCCAGATGCAGCAGGCCTGCCCGCAGCGCGGCAAACGTGTCGCGCGAGAGGTGCAGCGGCAGCCGGTCGTAGCCGAGGCCGCGCGCCCACGCTTCCTGGTCGAAGGCCCAGATGAGCGGGCGCGGCTCGCTCAGCACGCGCCGAATCCGGTCGTTGAGCACCGACTCGGCGTCGGCCAGGTGGTGGAGCACGTAGCGGACCGACCACTTGCCCGGCCCGTACGTGCGGGCGAGCGCGGCCTCGTCGAGGTCGAAGTACGCGAGCGTCTGGTCGCGGGTGCGTTCGAGGCGTTCGACGAGGTTCATCGGCTTTGCAGGCCCGGGGCGGTCAGGCGCCGAGGGCGTCGAGGAGGCGTTCGAGGTCGTCGGCGGAGTAGTACGCGATCTCGATGCGCCCGCCCTGCGCGCCCTTGTGCTTGATGGCCACCTGCGTGCTCAGCCGCGAGCGGAGGCGGTCGGCGAAGGCCTGCACCTGGAGGTCGTCGCGCGTGGGCATTGCGGGAGCCGCGGGCGCTGCGGGCGTCTCCGGGGCCGGCTTCTCCTTGGCCGTGCGCGCGAGCGTTTCCACGTCGCGCACCGAGAGGCCTTCCTCCACCGCCCGCTGCATGATGCGCACCTGCGCGGAGGCGTCTTCGATGCCCACGAGCGCCCGGGCGTGCCCCGCCGAGAGCGTACCGTCGCGCAGCGAGGCGAGCACGCGGGGCGGCAGGCGCAGCAGGCGCAGCACGTTGGTGACGGTCACGCGGCTCTTGCCCACCTTGACGGCCACCTCTTCCTGCGTCGAGCCCGCACTCTTCGAGCAGGCGCTGATACGCGAGCGCCTCTTCGACCGGGTTGAGCTGCTCGCGCTGCACGTTCTCGACGATGGCCATCTCCAGCATCGCCTCGGAGTCGGCCTCGCGGACGTAGGCGGGCAGCGCGCTTGAGGCCGGCGCGGCGCGCGGCGCGCAGGCGGCGCTCGCCCGAGATCACCTCGAACTGCCCGCCGCCGAGCGCGCGCACGGTGATCGGGCTGGATGATGCCGAGCTGCGTGATCGAGGCGGCCAGCTCGTCGAGGGCGGTCTCGTCGAAGTCCTTGCGCGGCTGGTACGGGTTCGGGCGGATCGCGTCCACCTCGATCTCGGCCACGCGCCCGAGGTAGCGCACGCTTCTCCTCGAACTGGTAGAGGCGGCTCACCGGGCGTTCGCCCGCGTCGTCCCCGCTCTCGGCGGGCGCCGGCATCGGGTCCACCGAGGGGATGAGCGCACTCAGGCCACGCCCGAGGGCGCCACGCTTGGGGGTCATAGGAATGCTCAATTCGTCAATGGCCAATGGTCAATGGTCAACGAGAGAACGCGTAAAGTCGCCGAGTTGCATGGCATCCCATTGACCATTGGCTGTTGACCATTGACCATTTTTATCGGTTCACGTCGGTCGGCGCGGCCCGGTAGGTGCCGTTGGCGCGCGAGGGGCGGGAGGCCTCTTCGCGCGTCTCGGGCGGCTCCAGGTAGCGCTGGTTGTTGTGCAGCACCTCGCGCGCGAGCGCCATGTAGTGGCGCGTGCCGAGGCTCGCCGCGTCGTAGAGCAGCACGGGCTTGCCGAAGCTCGGCGCCTCGGCGAGGCGCACGTTGCGCTGCACGATGGTGCGAAACACCTTGTCGCCAAAGTAGCGGCGCACCTCTTCGGCCACCTGCGAGGCCAGGCGCAGGCGCGAATCGAACATCGTGAGCAGCACGCCCTCGATCTCCAGCTCCGGGTTGAGGTGCTGCCGGACGATCTTGATCGTGTTGAGCAGTTGCCCGAGCCCTTCGAGCGCGAAGTACTCTGCCTGCACCGGAATCAGCACCGAATCGGCGGCCGTGAGCGCGTTGAGCGTGAGCAGCCCGAGGCTCGGCGGGCAGTCGATGACGATGAAGCTGTAGCGCCGCCGCGCGCTCAGGAGGGCATTTTTGAGGATGCGCTCGCGCTCGGCCACGTCGATCATCTCGATCTCGGCGCCGACGAGGTTGATGTGCGAGGGCACGAGGTCCAGAAACGGCATCGCCGTATGCAGCACCGCGTCCTCGATGGGCACCTCGCCGATGAGCACCTCGTAGGCGGACGCCGTCACGCCCCTCGGGTCAATACCGATGCCGGAGGTCCCGTTGGCCTGCGGGTCGAAGTCGAGCAGCAGCGTCGGGTGCTCCGTCGCGGCCAGCGAGGCCGCGAGGTTCACCGACGTCGTCGTCTTGCCCACGCCGCCCTTCTGGTTGGCGACGGCGATGACTTTGCCCATAAATACGCGACAGTAGCTGGGGTACCCGCCCCGCAGGCCTGGAGCGACGGCTTCAAGGTAGGGATTTTTGCCCGCCCCATCCGGACGGATTCCCGGCGTGCCTGGCGCCCGCGCTCAGGGCGCGCCGAAGAGGCCGCGCGTGAGGCGGTCGTAAAACTCCCCGAGGTCTATCGCCAGCATCTGCGCGGCCGAGCCTTCCGAGAAGTAGCCCGCGCGCAGCCGCGCCAGTTCGGCGCTGCTGCCGACGAAGTCGAGGGCGCTGCGGGCGTTGAGCAGGAACGTGTTGAGGAACGCGAGCGAGGGCGCGCAGGCGCCCGCCACGCCGGTGCCGGAGGCCGTTTCACGCGCCGCGATCCAGCGCACCTGGTTGTCCGCCCCGGCCGCGACGAGGTTGTCGTAGCCGATGCCCAGCTGCACGAGCGCCGTGTTGACGAGCACCTCCGAGAGCGTGGCCGCATCGGCGCCCTGGGCGACGAGGCTCGCCAGCCCCCCCTGAATCTGCTCGGGCGATCCCGGAAGCGAGGTGCCTAGGGTGAACTGCATGAGGATGCGCACCGAGTCGAGCACGGGCCGCGCGGCGTGGAGCTGCGCATACCCTTCCACACTCATAACACCGAGCGGGCCCACGGCCTGCCGCGCGGAGCCCGTGGTGCAAGACGGCGCGGGAAGCGAATCGAGGGGGGTGAAGGGCGCCCGGTCCAGGGCCGCCACAAGGTCGTTCGCCACGTCCTGCGCGAGGAGAATGCCCACGCGCTGCTGCATGAGCAGGGCCGAGGCGAGCTTGAGCCGCGCGATCCGGCCCTCGTAGGTGCGCTCGCTCGTGCGGGCGACCGCCCGGCGGAGGAGCCGGACCGCCGTGTCGGCCTGCCCGCGTTCGAGCGCGCGCGCGCCATCGGTGAGCAGCACCGCCGGGTTGTCCGAGTCGCGCCCCTCGCCGAGGCCATCGAACACATTGCATCCAGCCACACCGAGCACGGCGACGAGCAGCAGCAGGTAGGACATCAGGCGCTTCATAGCCGTCCGAACGGGCCGGCGGTCGGTTTCGTCCCCGCGCGCGGCCCCTTTCGCCCAATTCTCCGACGTCGGCAGGGGCGCCGGCCTCAGAAGGCCACGCCGACCCGCAGCAGGTGCTGCCAGACGGGCGCATCGCCGGCCCGGCGGCCGTCTTCCTGCCCGGCAAACGCGTAATCGGCCTGCACGGGCCCGAGGCGCAGCCCCAGCCCCCCGCTCGGATAACCCTGCGCGAGGCCCCCGCGCACGCGCAGCGCGCGGCTGAGCCCCACCTGGAGCCCCGCGTGCAGGCGCGTCACGAACGCCGGGTCGACGTTGAACGACCGGCTTCCACCCGGATTGGTGAACTGCTGCACATCCACCGCCACGGTGGTTTCGCCGAGCGCGCCGAAGAGCGAGGGCGCCGTGTAGGAAACGCCCGCGCGGTACGACGGCGCCAGTTCGTACTCGTTCTGCACGCGCCGCAGCTCCGCATCCTGCAGCGGCCCCTGCGCCTGGGCCTGCACCTGCCGGAGCGCCTCCCCCCGTTCGCGTCGGCGCCCGGCCACCGTCCGCGCGGTGTCGGCCGTCGCGAGGGCGGTGTAGGGCACCGCGAAGGCCGGGGCGTACTCAAACCCGGTCGTGGCGACGTCGTAGAGGGCGAGGCCGAACCGGAGGTGGCCGGGCAAGCGCCGCGCCGGGAGGGTGTAGATCGCGGCCAGGTCGAGGCCGGAGGCGATGCCCTGCTGCACGTTGAGATGCTCCTGGGGAGCAAACGCGTCGATCGCCTTGTCTTTGAGGGCGAGCTGGCGGTGCTGCACCTTTGCGGTCGCGCCGAGGGCGAGGCCGGGCATCCCGAAGTCGCTGAAGTCGAAGGCGCCGCTGACGAGCAGGGAGGCGTCGCGCTGCCGGGCCACCACGAGCGCCGGGATGCCGGCGGCGCCGGCCAGCGCGTGGTACTGCTCGAAGCCGTGGACGAACGCGCCGGCCCCGAGGCCGAGCGGCCCCCGGCGCTGCGAGACCCGCACGAGCACGTCCCGCCCGCCCGACGTGCGCCCGGCGCCCAGGGCCCGCGCTTCGCCGAACAGCGCGCGCCGCTCGGCGGGGGTGAACGTTTCGAGCCCCGCGGTGACGGCCGGCAGCAACCGGTCGCGGATGTAGCGGTCCGGCGCCGAGAGCCCTTCGAGCCGCGTGGTGGCCGCCTGGACGCTCACCTCGAAGCGGGCCGGGCGCGGCTTGAGGAGCGCGAGGGCCGCCGGGTTGTAGAAAAACACCCCCGACGTCATCACCACCGCCACGGCCGCGTCGCCCATGCCGAGCGCGGCAGGCGAGGCCACAAACGCACGGGCCGTCTGGGTCGGGTTCTGCGCGCCGACGCGCCATGGGAGCGCGCCCAGCAGGACAACCAGCGTCAACCCGGACAGGCGGGCACGAATGGATCGCATCAGTGAGGTTCGGCCGGCAGCCGGACGGCGTCTGGCAAGCTACGGCGCCCGCAGCGCCTGGGCAGCGCCGTAGCTTGCCTGCCGACTGTCCCGCTGGAGTTGATGGCCCTGATGCTCTGCCGCCGCTTATGCCTGCTGCTGCTCGCGGCGTGCCTCTCGGCAGGCGCCGGTGCCCAGCCGCAGCCCCGGCCGGCCGAAGGGCCGAACGCAGAATCGCCCCCCGGCAAGACGCCGCGCGGGGCGCTCGTGCGCGCGCTCACGCTACCCGGCTGGGGCCAGCTCTACAACGACCAGCCGGTGAAAGCCGCCGTCGTGTGGGGCGGCCTCGGCGCGCTCGGCGCGGGCGTCGTCCTCCAGCAGCAGCACTACCTGCGCCTGCGCCACGCCGCCGTGTACGCCGTCTGCACCGACACCGACCCGGCCACCACCTGCGCCGACGCCACGTATGCGCGCTTTGCCGGGGATGCGTCCGCCTACACCGGCTACCGCGCCGACGCGCTCCGGAGCCTCCGCGACCGCGCCCGCCGCAACCGCGACCTGTTCGTGCTCGGCACCGCTGCCGGCTACGCCCTGCAGGCCCTCGACGCGTATGTGAGCGCCCACCTGCGCACGTTCGACGTCGACGAGGGCCTCTCCTTCCGGCTCGCCCCCACGCCCTCCGGTCCCCGCGCGAGCGTGCGGGTGGCCCTGCCCTGACGCTCTCCCGGAAGTCTGCACCGCGGTACGCCCGCGCAGGCGCTACCTTGGGGGGCACCCTGAATTCCCGGCGCCCGCCGCCGCAGCCGTTCCCCCGCGCATGGCCCGCCTCCTCTACGCCATCGGCGGCCAGGGCCGTGGGCATACGTCGCGGGTGCTCGCGGTGACCGAGGAGCTGCGCGCGCGCGGCCACGAGGTCACGCTCGCCTGCGGGGGGCAGGCCCGCACCTTTCTCGCCACGATGGGCGAGGACGCGCTTCCGGTGCCCGCGCTCCGGCAGATCCTCGACGGCAACCGCCTCCGCCTCACCCGCACCGCCCTCGTCAACGCGGCGACGGTGCTGAGCGCCGGACGCACCGTGGGGCGCCTCGCGCGCACGCTCGAAGCGTTGGCCCCGGACCTCGTGGTGAGCGACTTCGAGGTGTTCGTGCCCCGGGCGGCGGCGCGGGCCGGGCTGCCGGTGGTGTCGTTCAACCACCAGGAGGTGCTCACCGAGACCCTCTACCCGCTGCCCGAAGGGCTCCGCGCCTCGGCGGCGTTCGTCGAATCGGTCGTGCGGGCCATTGCGCCGCCCGTCGCCGCCCACCGCATCATCACGTCGCTCACGCCCCTGCCGCTGCGCCATCCGGAGCGGGCCACGCTCGTGGGGCCGGTGCTGCGGAGGGCCGTGCGCGAGGCGGTGCCGCACCCTGGGGGCCACCTGGTCGCCTACTTCAACGTCGAGCGGCGCGTGGGGCCGTTTCTGCGCGCGCTCGAAGAATCCGGCGTGCCGGTGCATCTCTATGGCACGAGCCGCACCGGGCAGCAGGGCAACCTCACGTTCCGCCCGCTTTCGATCGACGGTTTCCTCGAAGACCTCGCCGCCTGCCGGGGCGTGGTGACGACGGCCGGGTTCACGCTGCTCTCGGAAAGCCTCTTTCTCGGCAAGCCCGTGCTCGCGCTCCCCAACGGCAGTGTGTTCGAGCAGACCTTCAACGCGCGCATCCTCGAAAGCATCGGCGCCGGCCTGGCCGTCCACGACCGCCCGCTCGACGCCGCCGACGTGCGGCGCTTTCTCGACCGCTTCGGCGATGGATTGCCGCCGCTCGACGTGCCGCTGCTCCCGCCCGGCCACGCCGACGCCGTGGACGTGCTCGAACGGATGCTCGCGGGCAAAGCGCAGAACCTCCCCGCCCCGCCCACCCGGGCCGCGCAGACCCTGAGCGGCCTGGTCCCGGCGGCGCTCAATTTTGCACGCCGACGCGCGGCGTAGTGTGACCTTTTGCCGATTCGCTCCGGCTACTGTGGGAAGGGAGCGCCTCTGCTGGCTCCTCTTCCTGTTGCATGCGCCTGCGCTCCGAACCGACGCCCTCCCTTTTCTTCCGTCCTGAGGCGCTTCGGGGTCTGGAAGCGCTTTCGGCCCCGCATTTTGACGGAGGCTCCGCCGCGCGCCCCCGAACCCTGCGGCGCTCCCTTACGTACGGGCTCTCGCTGCCCGCCGCCTTCCGTCGCCCGTCCCCTATGGCCCATCTCCTCTACGCCGTGTGCGGACAGGGCCGGGGCCATTCTTCCCGCGTGCTGGCGATGACGGAGGAGCTAGAGGCGCATGGCCACACGGTCACCCTCGCCTGCGGCGGCACCGCCCGCGCCGTCTTCGAAGCGCTCGGACGCCCGGTCGTGGCCCTGCCCGCGCTCACCGAAGTGGTGGGGGGCAACCGCCTGCGCCTGGGCGCGACGATGCGCCACAATGCCGCCACCGTGCTCGGCGCGCCCCGCCTCGTGCGCGCCCTCGCCCGCCGCCTCGACCGGCTCGCCCCGGATCTGCTCGTGACCGACTTCGAGCCCTTCATGCCCCGCGCGGCGGCCCGCGTGGGCCTGCCCGTGGTGTCGCTCAACCACCAGGAAGTGCTCACCGAAGCCGCGCCCGGCGCCCTTCCCGCACACGACACGCTCGGGCAGGCGCTCCACGGCGCCCTCGTGCGCGCGGCCATCCGCGTGATCGCGCCGCGCCACCCACGCCACCGCGTCGTGACGGCCCTTGCGCCGGTGCCCCTGTGGCGCCCGGAGGCCACCACGCTCGTCGGGCCGGTGCTGCGCCGCGCCGTACGCGCGGCGGTGCCGCACCGGGGCCGTCACCTCGTGGCCTACTTCAACGGCACGCGGGGCCTCGATGCGCCCCTTGCCGCCCTCGGCACCGCGGGGATGCCCGTGCGCGTCTACGGCACCGGCCACACCGGCACGCAGGGCGCGCTCACCTTCTGCGCCCCGTCGCTCGACGGCTTTCTCGCCGACCTCGCCACCAGCCGGGGCGTGGTGGCCACGGCCGGGTTCACGCTCCTCTGCGAGAGCCTCGCCCTCGGCAAGCCCGTGCTCGCGCTGCCCCACACCGGCGACGCCGAGCAGACCTTCAACGCCCGCCTGCTCGACCGCCTCGGCGCCGGGCACAGCGTCTACCGCCGCCCGCTCGCGCCGGCAGACGTGCGGGCGTTCCTCGACCGCTTCGACGGCGCGTTTGCGCCGCCCGCCGGCGTGCTCGCCCCCGGCCACCGCGCCGCCGTGCAGCGCCTCGAAAGCTGCCTCGCCGCGCCCGTTTCGGCGCCGGCCCCTCCTCTCTCCACCCGTTCCTCCGTCCTGGCCCGCGCATGACGATTCCTGACCTGCTGGCCCAGCAAGCCGCCGACCCGTCGGTGACGACGCACGCCTCCGGCAAGCGCATCTTCGAAAAGGCGACCCGCTTCTTCGACCCTGACGGGGTGTACGCCCAGTCCAAGGCCGCCGATCTGTACCCCTACTTCCGCGCCATCGAGCGGAGCGAGGGCACGCACGCGTTCATCAACGGGCGCGACACGATCATGGCGGGCTCGAACAACTACCTCGGGCTCACCTCCGACCCGCGCGTCAAAGAGGCCGCGCAGGCCGCCATCGACAAGTACGGCACCGGCTGCACGGGCTCGCGCTTTCTCAACGGCACGCTCGACCTCCACCTGGAGCTCGAAGAGCGGCTCGCCCGCTTTATGGGCAAGGACGCGTGCGTGCTCTTCTCGACCGGCTACATGGCCAACCAGGGCGTCCTGCAGGCCCTCACCGCCAAGGGCGACCTCATCTTCTCCGACAAGGACAACCACGCCTGCATCGTCGCCGGCACGCAGGTGAGCCTCGCCGAGACGCTCCGCTATCGGCACGACGACCTCGACCACCTCCGCCGACTGCTCGAAAAGGCGGACCCGGAGGCCGGCAAGCTCATCATCACCGACGGCGTGTTCTCGATGTCGGGCGCGCTTGCGCAGGTGCCGGGGCTCGCCGAACTGGCCGAGGAGTTTGGCGCCGCCCTCATCCTCGATGACGCCCACGCGGTGGGCGCGATCGGGCCGGGCGGGCGCGGCATCGGCGGCTTACTTCGGGCTCGACGACCGCGTGGACATCACGACCGGCACGTTCTCGAAGAGCTTTGCCAGCCTCGGCGGCTTTGCCATTGGCGCGCACGACGTGGTGGAGTTTATCCGCCACACGGCCAGCACCCACATCTTCGCCGCCAGCACGCCCCCGCCCAACGTGGCCACGGTGCTCAAGTGCCTCGACATCCTGGAGGCCGAGCCCGAACTCATCGAGCGCCTCTGGGCGATCTCGGACTTTATGCGCGAGGGCTTCCGGAGCCTCGGCTTCAACGTGTGGAAGAGCCAGGCGCCGATCATCCCGGTCGTCGTGGGCGACATGACGACGTGCTTCCAGTTCTGGCACGACCTGCTCGACGAAGGCGTGTTCGTCAACGCGGTCGTGCCGCCGGGGGTACCGCAGGGGCAGAGCATCATGCGCACGAGCTACATGGCCTCCCACACAGACGACGACCTCCAGCGCATCCTGGAGGCGTTCGAAAAGGTGGGCAAGCGGCTCGGCGTGATCTGAGGCCGGGGCGTCTGAGTCTGGGAGATCGGGCATCGGGATGAGGGAATCGCAGAGGCCGGGCGGCCACCCGTTCGGCCACGCGGCCTGCTCGTTACCTTGCCCGCACCCTGATCTCCCTAGCCCCGCTCATGGCCGCCGTCACCGTCACGCCCGTCACCTCGAAGGCCGACCTGAAGGCCTTCGTCCAGCTGCCCTACGACCTCTACCGGACCACCCCGGCCTTCGTCCCGCAGCTGCGCAAGGACACCTACCACGCCCTCGACGCGCACAAGAACGCGTTCTTCGAGCACGGCAACATCCAGACGTTCCTCGCGCGCAGCAGCGCCGGCCAGGTGGTGGGCCGCATCGCGGCGATCCGCAACGGGATGCACCTCAAGAAGTACGACGACAACGTCGGCTTCTTCGGCTTCTTCGAGAGCATCGACGACGCGGACGTGGTGCGGGCGCTCGTGGACGCGGCGGCGGCCTGGCTGAAGCTTCAGGGCCTCACCGCTATGCGCGGGCCGATCAACCCGTCCATCAACGACGTGGCCGGGCTGCTCGTGGAGGGCTTCAACTCGGCGCCCTCCGTGCTGATGCCCTACAACGCGGCCTACTACGAGGCGCGCCTCGCCGAGCAGGGCTTCGAGCGGGCGATGGTGATGCACGCCTACTTCGTCCACCAGAAGTACCTCACCATCGACAAGATGCGGCGCGGCGTGGACCTCGTGCGCAAGCGCTACCCGACGCTGCGCACGCGCCCACTCGACATGAAGCGCTACGACGCCGAGTCGCGCCTCATCCTCGACATCTACAACGAGGCCTGGAGCGATAACTGGGGCAGCGTGCCGATGACCGAGGCCGAGTTCCGGCAGCTCGCCAAGGAGCTCAAGCAGATCGTCGAGCCCGAGCTTGTCGTGTTCGTCGAGAACGAGGGCGTGCCGATTGCCTTCGCCGTCTCGATCCCCAACATCAACCAGGCGCTCAAGCACGTGCCCGAGGGCAAGCTGGCCCCGTTCGGGCTGCCCAAGCTGCTCGCCTACGCCACCTTCGGCGCCATCTCGGAGATCCGGATGCCACTCATGGGCGTCCGCAAGGCCTACCACGGCCGGGGCATCGACGCGCTCGTGATCCTGGAGTCCATCGACGCAGGGCTCGCGAAGGGCTACAATGCCGCCGAGATGTCGTGGATCTTGGACACGAACCACGTCATGAAGAACGCCCTGCTCCACCTCGGCGGCGTGCTCGACAAGACGTACGTGATGCTGGAAAAGCAGATCTGAGCGGCGTTCCCGCGTTGCCGTACCATGACGGGGCACGAATCGCTGCGTCATGGCATCGTCCGCCCTCTCTCCCACCGCAGGCCGTCCCTCGCTTCGGCCAGCGGCCGACGCTCCCGACAGGCCCCCGGCCGCCCCGGTGGCACCACACGAGCGGGTGGCCTTGCTCGACGCGCTGCGCGGGTTCGCCCTCCTCGGCATCCTGGTGGCCAACCTGGCGACGTTCTCGTGCTACGTCTTCATGGGGCCGGCGCTGCGCGCCGCCATGCCGCTCGCCGGATCCGACTTCTGGGCGGAGCGGGCCATCTTCTGGCTGGTGGACGGCAAGTTCTATTCGATCTTCTCGCTCCTCTTCGGCATCGGCTTCTCGATCCAGATGGCGCGGGCCGAAGCGCGCGGCGACGCCCGGCTGCGCACGTTCAAGCGGCGCCTCCTGGTGCTGCTCGGCATCGGGATGGTCCACCTCGCCTTCTGGGTGGGGGATATCGTGGCGTTCTACGCGCTCGTCGGTTTTCTGCTGATCCGGCTGCGCCAACTCTCAGACGGGCGCCTGCTGCGATGGGCCGCCGGCATGATCGCGGTGGTGCCGCTGCTCTACGTCGCGCTCTACCTCAGCGGTGGCAAGGCCTCCCTGGGGCTGCCGTTCTACATCCCCGGCATGATGCGCCTGCAGGCGTCCGGGGGCACGCTGGACGGGCTCTACGACCTGTTTCGCCACGCGAGCCTCATGACTACCCTGCGCACCAACGTCAGCATCGGCATCTTCTTCCGCTACGGCGACCTGATGGAGTCGGGCCGCGTCCTGAAGGTGCTCGCCATGTTCCTCGTCGGGCTCTATGTGGGGCGGCATGGGATCTTCCGCGATCCGGCGGCGCACCTGCCCCTGCTGCGGCGCGTAGCCCGGCTCGGGTGGTTGATCGGGCTGCCCGCGAGCGCGGCGATGGCCTACTTCCAGCACGCGATGATGGTGGGCGGCGGCTTCGCGCATCCGGCCACGCTCGGCTACGGCCTCTTCTATGCGCTCGGCGTGCCCACGCTCGCGCTCGGCTACGCGGCCACGTTTGCGCTGCTGTGGACGCGCCCGGCCTGGCAGGGGGCGCTGGCCGTGCTGGCCCCGGCCGGGCGCATGGCGCTCACCAACTACCTGATGCATACCGCCATCGGCCTGCTGCTCTTTTCGGCCTTCGGCTTCGGGCTCGCGGGCCGCGTGGGGCCCGCGCTGTTCGTGCCCATCGCATGCGCGGTGCTTGCGGTGCAGGTGGTCGTGAGCCGGTGGTGGCTCGCGCACTACCGCTTTGGCCCGGCGGAATGGGTGTGGCGCAGCCTCACCTATGGCGCCGCCCAACCCATGCGGCGCACGCACTCCGCCGTTCTGACCCCCGCCCGGAGGCCTCTCTATGAGCGCCCCCATCGACCCCGCCCCCCGCCCGCAGATCGGTGCAGACGAAGGGCTTATCCGCGCCATCGGCGTGCCGTTGCTCGCGGCCAACGTGGTCAACCTGACGGTCGGCGCGGGCATTTTTGTGCTGCCGGCGGTGGTCGCGGGGCTGCTCGGCGCGGCGGCCATCGGGGCCTACGTGGCCTGCGGGCTGCTGATGGGCCTCGTGCTGCTCTGCTACGCGGACGTGGGCGGGCGCGTGACGCGCTCGGGCGGCAGCTATGCGTACGTCGAGGCGGCGTTTGGGCCCTATGCGGCCTTTCTCGTGGGCACGCTCCTGTGGCTCGTCTTCGGCGTGCTCTCCAACGCCGCCGTCGCCAGCATCCTCGTCGGGACGCTCGGCAAGATCATGCCGGCGTTCGCACGTCCCACCCTGCGGATTGCCACGCTGGGGGTGCTCTACGGCGTGCTCTGGCTCGTCAACGTGCGGGGGGTAAAGCAGGGCGCGCGGCTCTCGCTCGTGACCACACTCGCCAAGCTCGTACCGCTGCTCGCGCTCGTGGCCATCGGCCTGCCGGCGGTGCGCGGCGAGCACTTCGCGTTACCGTCGCCCCTGCCCGTGGACCAACTCGGCGCGGCGGCCCTCGTGCTCTTCTTCGCCTTCGGCGGCCCTGAAACCGCGCTCTCGGCCAGCGGCGAGATCCGCGACCCCGCCCGCACGGTCCCGCGCGGCCTGCTGCTGGGCGCCCTCGGCGTGCTCGTGCTGTACGTGCTGCTTCAGACCGTAGCCCAGGGCGTGCTCGGCCCAGCCCTCGCCACCGAAACCGCCGCGCCGCTCGCGGAAACCGCACGCCGCGTCATCGGCCCCGTCGGCGCGGGCCTGCTCCTGATCGGGGCGGCGCTCTCCACCTTCGGCACGGTGAGCGCCGACCTGATCGGGAGCCCCCGTGTGCTCTTCGCCACCGCCCGCGACGGCCTCCTGCCCCGCGTGCTCGGCCGGGTGCACCCCCGGTTTCACACGCCCTACGTGGCCCTGACGGTGTACGTGCTGCTCGCCTTCGGCTTTGCGGCCTCGGGCACGTTCGAGTTTCTCGCGGCCACGGCCAGCGCCGGGCTGCTGCTCGTCTACCTCGGCGTGTGCCTGGCCACGCTCGTGCTCGGCCGGCGCGACCGCACGCGTCCAGAGGGAGCGTTTCGGCTGCCCGGCGGCCCCGTGATCCCCCTGCTCGCCGCCGCCGTGATCGTGTGGCTGCTCACGTTCTCGCAGCGCAACGAGGCCACGAGCCTCGGCCTGTTGCTGCTCGTCGTGTCCGTGGTCTACGTGGTGCAGCGCCGGGTGCGGGCGACCGCTTCAGACGCCTGAGCCGCGCGCGGCCTCCCGCGCCTGCATGAGTGCCGCCACCGACTGATCCTCGGGGGCGTCCGAGGCGCCGAGGTGCGCGGCGACGCGGGCGCGGTCTTCGGCGGAGCGGTTCTGGGAGAGCTTGAACTTGCCCTCGAAAGCCGTCACCTCCAGGTCCGAGGCCCACGATGGCGCGCAGCTGCGCGTCGTCGTAGCCCGGCGTGCCGAGCATCTCGGGCGCCTCGAAGTGCTCGGTGAGCGCGTGGACGTGCGCGCGGATCGCCTCGGGCTCGTGCAGGACGCGTACCGCGCAGCGCGCGTGGACGACGGCGTAGTTCCAGGTGGAGATGGAGGTCGGCGGGGCATACCACGTGGCGGAGACGTAGGCGCTCGGCCCGTGGAAGATCGCGAGCGCCTCGCCGCTGCTTTCGAGGCTCCGCCAGTGGTCGTTGGCGCGGGCGAGGTGCCCGATGAGCGTGCCGCGCGGCCCCCGGGTGGGGTCGAGCAGTAGCGGCAGGTGTGTGACCGCCACGGCACCGCCCTCGGCGCTCACGAGCGTGGCGAAAGGATGCGCCGCGAGGAAGGCGCGCAGGGCCTCCGGGTCGGCCTCCCGGTTGAGACGCGGGGTGTAGAGGGCCATGCGGACAGCAGGATTAGGCGGGGTCTGCAGCGGCGGACGATGGCACCGGCGGCGCCTCCCAGGGCACGTCGGGCTGCCCGGCGGCGTGGTTGGCCCAGCGCGCGGCGACGAAGAGCAGGTCGGAGATGCGGTTGAGGAAGCTGAGCGCGTGCTCGTTGAACGCTTCGCGCGTGGCGGCCTCGACGGTGAGGCGCTCGGCGCGGCGGCAAACGGTGCGGGCCATGTGCAGGTGCGCGGCCAGGGCCGTCCCCCCCGGCAGGATAAACTGCTTGAGCGGCGCGAGGTCCGCCTCGAAGGCGTCGATATCGGCCTCCAGGGCGGCGGCGTGGGCCGGACCGATGCGGGGCACGTAGGGCTTCGCGTGTTCGGGCGTGGCGAGGTCGGCGCCCATCACGAACAGCTCGTGCTGCACGCGGGTCAGCACGGCGGCAAGGCGTGCCGGCACGTCCGGCTGCGCGAGGGCGACGCCGAGGACCGCGTTCAGCTCATCCACTGTGCCGTAGGCCTCGATGCGCGGGTGGCTCTTGACGACCCGGTCGCCGCCAAAGAGGCCCGTCGTGCCATCATCGCCGGTGCGCGTGTAGATCTTCATAATGGGTCAATGTTCAATAGCCAAGGGTCAACAGGCCAACGGAGATGCGCGGGGAGATGGTGGGGCGGCGCTTACGAAGCAGGGGACGCAGGATCAAGCAACGAGGGCGTTGGGGCGCAGCACCGCCGTGGGCCGCTGCATGGGCCGGTGAGGGTGGCCTTCTGGAACCGCCGTCGTCACGCGGCATCCTACAGGCCATGCTGCACCGCCCTGCCCTTCAACGCCGCGCCCGCCCCGCCGGGTTCGCCCTCGCGCTGCTCGCCCTGCTGCTGCCTGCGTGCGACGTGCAGGACCTCCAGGAGACGTTCGCGCAGCAGGCGTCGGCGGCCCCCACAGGCATCACCCCCACCGACGACCGCGGCGGCGCCACCGGCACCGCCGACGCGGACGACTGGCGCACGGCCCCCGTCTACGCCGGGCGCATCTCCGTGACCGCCGCGTACCCCAACCCGGCCGCCTCCACCGGCTTCGTCAACCTGCCCGTCTCGATCCTCGACTTCGACGGCGTCTTTGGCGGTCTGAGCGTGCAGACGTACGACACGAACCGGCGCCTCAAGACGCTCGCCGTGAGCCGCGACAACGGCCCGGGTACGTTCGTGCTCTCGTTCGCCACCGCCCTGCTCGGCACGACCGGCCTGCACCGCGTCTACCTGTTCGACGGACGCGGGCAACTCGTCTCCTATGGCGACGTGGAGGTGCGCTGACGGGTGTCGCGCCGGGAAAGTGCGTCCCGGGGTGAGATTTCGGGCAGCGTGGCGCACCGTTTGCGGAAACGCCGGGCTATGCTCCCGCTTCTGATGCTTCGCTCGCTCCTGCGCCTGCTCTTCCCGGTCCCGGCGCCTCGCCTGCAGCCGATCCCCGTACCGGTGCGTGTCGGCCTGCTGCTGCTGCTCGTGGCGATGCCCGCGCAGGCGCAGGTATTCGAGCCGGCGCCGGAAGTGGCCGCCCCGACGTTGTACCGCCGCTCGGGCCTCGGCTTCGAATACGCCCGGCGCGACTACAACGAGGGCGACCATGGCACCGGCTTCACGGTCCTCTTTTCCGCCGAACCCCTCGCCTACAGCACCCCGGTGGGCAAGGGCGTCAACCTGGGTGGCCTGCTTGGCGGGGCGATTGGCTTCGGCGCCGTCCGCCGCCAGCTTCCCGGCGACACGCTCACGCGCGCCTACGTGCTGCGCCGCTTCGAGGCCACCGCCCTCGCCGGCCTCGACGTGCCCGTGGGCCGCGACCTGCAGGCGGGGCTGTTCGTGGGCTACTCGGCGCAGGGGCTGCTCACCACGTTCGAGCGCAGCGGCCCGCTCGTGCGGCTCCGCCTCAACACCGTCCCGGTGCGCCTGGAAGGCAACGCCCTGCTCACGGGCAAGCCCGAAGGCAGCGTGACACTGCTCGTGCCCCTGCCCACCGGCACCCTGCTGCGCGGCAAAGTCGCCTTCGGCTTCCACGCGAGCCGCTACGAAACCGCCCGCAGCGGCGTGGCCAAGCTCTTCGGCTTCTCCATCAACGCGATGGACTTCTGAGTACCGATTCGACAGCTGGTACACAAACAAGCTCAGCCGCTGCGGGCGATAACAAAGGCCATCGGACGGCTGTGATTGGCGACGCCCATGCGACAGTGGCGAGCATGACGCTAACGCCACTTGCTCCTGAAGCCATGGCGTTCAGGGCGCCACCGGAAAGGCGACCAGAGTAGGTATTAATCGCACGAATCTGATTCCACTTGAGGAATCGCGTCTTAAAGGATACCGACAGTGAACTCCTTTCACCGTCAGGGTCGTGCGCATCGGAAGCACCAGTGGTACACTCACGATAATCCCGTCAGACCACCCGTTGCTCTTGACGACCTCGCATGTGGTTCGAGAATTCCATACGTCATGCACATATAATGGTCCGAGGCGTTAGCCACGCGGTACTCCTTATGGCGGGGCTGGGATACCAGAGGGCTGTAAAACAGTGCTTAACCGGAACGCAGTCGCGTATCGGGCAATATTTAGCGATATCGAATCAAAAGTGGCAAAACCAACGTAGGCCTTTGACGCCGTGGAAGCACCAGGGACGGCCGTGAGCGGTGGCATGACAGGGCGACATGCAGCAAAGCTAAGGCCCTTATCACGAGACGATCGTTCCCTTCGCCGCCTCACGTGCGCGTTCCTCCTCGGGCTCGGGGTTCGGCGCACCGGAGCGGCGGCGACGCGGCGGCGGGGGCTTCACCTCTAGGGTCGAAGTGCTCTTCTGACCGCCCGCCTCCACCTCCACCGTATACGTGCCTGCCGTCAGGTACACTTTCCCGTTGGCGCCGGGCTTAAGGTCCTTCTGCTGCGCGGCGGTGAGGCGCTCGCGCTGGACGCGCAGGTCGTAGCGGACGAAGTTGAGGCCGCGCTCGGCCTGGTCGGTGGTGTCGTAGAGCACGGTCCCGTCGGCGCGCTTGACGCGGATGCTCGCGGGCGCGGTCACGCTCGCCCAGTAGGCCACGGCGACGCTCGGCGTGAACGGCTCGCTGCCGAGGCTGCCCAGGCGCCCCCAGCTCGGCGAGAACGTGACCGCTCTCCACGGGATACGTGAACACCCGCCGCGCCATCAGCGCCGAGTCGAGCGTCTGGATGAGGCCCACGTCGGCGATGTAGAGCGAGCGGCCGTGCGTGCCGATCACGAGGTCGCGCTCGCGGCGCTGGAGCTTGAGGTCGTGTACGGGCACGGGCGGCGTGTCCTTCATGAGTGGCATGAAGGTGCGACCCCGGTCCACCGTCAAGTACGTGCCGCCATCGGTGCCCACGTAGAGGAGCTTCGGGTTGCGGTCGTCCTCCACGATCACGTTGACGGGCTCTTTGGGCAGGTCCTCGGCGATCCGCGTCCACGTCTGCCCGTAGTCCTCAGAGGCGTACACGTAGGGCTCCATGTGGTCGAAGCGGTAGCCGTTGAGCGTCACGTAGACGCGCCCCTCGGCGTGGCGGCTCGCCTCGACGCGGCTCACGTACAGCCCCTGCGGCAGGCCCGTGTCGATGCGCTGCCACGCGTAGCCGCCGTCGCGGGAGACGTGGACGTAGCCGTCGTCGGAGCCGGCGTAGAGCAGGCCGAAACGGAGCGGGCTCTCGTCCACCGTCGTGAGCGAGCCCCACGGCACGTCGCCCGCGCGCGGGCCGCCCGTGAGGTCGCCCGAGATCGGCGTGAAGGTCACGCCCTTGTCGAGCGAGCGGTAGAGGCGGTTTGTGCCGAAGTAGAGCACGTCCTGGTTGTGGCGGCTCAGGTGGATCGGGCTCTGCCAGTTGAAGCGCGGCGGACGCTCGCCGAGTGTGTGCTGCGGACGCGTCGTCACGGGCCGCTCGCCGGTCTTGGTCCGCTGGTAAAAGCCGAACTGCGAGCCGCTGTACGTCGTCGCGTTGTCGCGCGTGTCCACCTGCACCTGCATCCCGTCGCCCCCACCGACGCGCGTGTACGGGTAGCGTCCGCTGTCGTACCAGTTGTACGAGGAGGTGTAATTGCTCGGGCCCTTCCAGACGCCGTTGTCCTGCAGCCCGCCGTACACGTTGTACGGCTCGGCGTCGTCCACCTCGATGCTGTAGAACTGCCCCACGGCGGGCGTGTTGGCCTTGAACCACGTGGCCCCGTCGTCATAGCTCACGTTCACGCCGCCGTCGTTGCCGTTGATGAGCAGGCCCGCGCGTGTGGGGCTGAGCCAGAGCGCGTGGTGGTCCGAGTGGACGTTGTCTCCGGAGATGTCGTGCCACGTTTTGCCGCCGTCGTCGGAGCGGATGATGGGCACGCCGAGGATGTAGAGCTTGCTCGGGTTGGTCGGCGCCACGCGGATCTGGCCGAAGTAGTAGCCATACGAGTAGAACACGTTGTCGATGTAGCCCGTGTGCGTCTTCGCCCAGGTGGCCCCGCCGTCGGTGGAGCGGTACACCTCGGTGCCGATGACGGGGGTGTCGAAGAGGTTGGCGTTGGCGTCTTCGAGGTACTCGACAAGCTGCAGCGGCGTGATGCTGCCCGCGCGCACCTGCTGGAGGATCGTCTGGGCGGTGTAGGAGGCCGGAAAGCCGTTCGTGTCGAGAAAGTCGTCGACGAGCGCGGGGGCGATGCGGAGAAACTCGGCCTGCGTCATCGTGCGCAGCCGGTCGCGCGTGAGCGCGTTCGGGTCCACGGTCTCGTCGGCGTCCTTGGGGCGGTGGTCCTGGTTGTCGACCACGGCGAGGAGCGCCCCGTCCGCCACGGACACATCCAGGCCGATGCGTCCCACACCGGCGCCGGTCGGGAAGCCGTGGCCGGCGAGCGTGAGCGGCTGCCACGATTCGCCCGCATCCGTGCTCTTGTAGACCGCGCTGCCCGCCCCGCTCTCCACAAAGTCCCACCCGCGCCGCGTGCGCTCCCAGGTGGCGAGGTAGAGCGTGGCGGCGTTGCGCGGGTCCATCACCACGTCGATCACGCCCGTGTTGCCTGAGAGCGTGAGGGTCTGCCGCCAGGTCTGGCCGCCATCGGTGGTCTTGAAGAGACCGCGCTGCCCGCCGGGCGAGTAGAGCGGCCCGAGCGCGCCCACGTAGGCCGTCTGTCGGGTTGGACGGATCGTAGACGATGCGCCCGATGTGGTGCGTGTCGTCGAGGCCCCGGTGCTGCCAGGTGTTGCCGGAATCCGGACTCACGTAGAGGCCGACGCCCGCGTAGGACGAGCGCGACGAGTTGTTCTCGCCCGTGCCGAGCCAGATCCGCTCGCCGTGCTTCCAGTCTACCGCGATGTCGCCGATGAAGAGGACCGCTTCGGTCTCGAACACCGGCTCGAAGCTTTGCCCGGCGTTGCGCGTGCGCCAGAGGCCGCCCGTGGAATAGGCCACGTAGAACTGCGTCGGGTCGTCCGGATTGACGTCCACATCCACCACGCGCCCACTCATGATCGTCGGGCCGACGTTCTTCAGGGGCACGTTGCGTACGAGCGAGCGGGCTTCGAGGCGCAGCCGGTCGTCGAAGGCGCGCGCGCGGTCGGCGCCGGGCGTGCGCGGGTACGGGTTGGGGGGGAGCGTATCGGTGGTCTGCGCGATCACCGGCGCCGCGAGCAGCAGCGACAGGAGAGCGGTACGCGCGGAGCGGAGCAGGCGGGGCATGGGCAGCAGGGAGCGTCGCGCCAAGATAGCCGCCCCGCGTGCCGCCTCGGCAACCCATCGCCGCCCGCGCCCTGCCCTTCCCGCCGCCCTACGCGCCGCAACACCCTACCTCCACGCCGCAGCGTGCGCCCCTCGAGGTACCGCCTTCGGTCACCTGCGTGGATCGAGGCGCCGGATGTCGTCGTCGAGGCCGGTCATTTCCCAGCGCGCGAGCGAAATGGGGATGCTGTCGATGGCGTTGAGGCGGTCGAAGAAGCTTTTCAGGCGGAGCGTGTCGCCGCGCGCCTCGACCTGGCGCGCATAGTCGGCGAGCGTCCGTTCGAGGAGCGCCTTGCCGGTGATGTAGCTCGTGCCGTAGCCCGGCTGCCGCAGGTAGAGGTGCTGCTCGAAGATCCGAAGGCCGGGCTCCGTCTTCATCCAGCCCCGCGGCGTCAGGTTCATGTGGAGGCCGCCGGCCTCCTCCATCGTCATCTCGTTGGCCTGCGCGTAGAGCGAGCCGAGTCCGCGCGCGGCCCGCTGCGCCGCCAGGATCCAGACGATCTCGCGCGAGCGCGGGCTGTCGTCGTAGAGGCCCGCGTGCATGAACATCTCCTCCACCGCTGTGGCAGTGCCCTCGTTGCGGTTGTCCCAGAGGTTGTAGAGCAGCGCCCCCTGCCGCACCGGACTCGGGTGGGGCGTGCGGTCCATGCGCGAGAGTTCGAACCAGTGGTAGAAGTGCGTGAACAGCGGGAGGGGGTCGTAGTGGGCCCCGATCTGGAAAAACTGGCGCTGTGGCATCGGCACAAACTGCCCCACGTGCGCGCGCAGCGCCGGCTCCATGAAGTCGGTCACCGTGAGGATGTCTTGGTCCTTCAGGAACGTCATGAACCGCGTCACCGCCGCGTCGGCCTTCGCGCTGTACGCGGCGGGCGTCGCGGCGGCGACGAGCGGCGGCAGGTTTCGGTTGTGATGCTCTTCGAGCGCCAGCGACGACCACGCCCGGTCGAGTTCGCGGCGGAGCAGCTGCACCTCCTCCTCCCACGTCATCGGCAGGAGGTGGACGTTCTGCTGCACCCACGTGTAGTTCTCCTTGCCGATGCCGGACGGCCCCGTCTTGTGCGGCGCCTGCGCTTCGAGCCACGCGACGAGCGCGTCCGTCGCCGCCGCGCTCTCCGCGATCACCGCGCGCAGCGCCGGGCTCGCGCCCGGTCCGACGCGCGCGCCGAGTTCGTCGAGGTCCACGCGCTGCTGCCGGAGCGGCTGGATGCCCGCGATCCACAGCTCCCGCGCGTTGCCCGTCAGGTTGCCCCGCGCCTGCCGCAGGAGCGGCGGGATCACGCGCAGGTCCGCCATCAGGCGCTGCTCCTCGGCGGGCGTGAGCGGGAAGGTGTACGTCCACAGTTCCGTGACCGCATGGTTCGTCGGGCCCTCATGCGCGGGCACATCGCTCCGCTCGGTCCAGACGGACACGTAGAAGGCGGGGTCGCGCGCCCACGGCATCAGGACGCGCTCGTTGAAATCGTAGCCGTTCATCTCGGCGCGGACGAGGTGCCAGTCCACCTTCTGCGGCACCGCCCAACCGGTCGTGTCCATCCCATCGAGCCGCGTGCGCAGCGCCCGGTAGCCGGCGTGGCGGGCGGCAATAGTGCCGGCGGTATAGTCCGGCGCGCCGTCGCGCAGGGGCGGACGCTCAAACGCCCGCCACTCGTGAAAGAGGGCCAGCAGCCCGTTGTACCCTGCCGGCCCGGCCGCCACTGGGGCCTGGCCGTAGGCGACGGGCACGCCCCAGAGGCAGGCGCTCATGAATACGCCCAGCGCAACGAGGGCTGACTTCTGAAACGGCGGGACGGAGGTCATGGGCAGGAGGAAGCTCCCCGCAAGATAGCCGCCCCTCTGTCCGCGCGGCACGACCACTGCGCGGCCTCCAATGCCGCAGAACCCTTTTGGCGTTCGCCGGAATTGGGGTGCATTCCCGTAGGGGCGCGATTCATCGCGCCCTTCGTCGCATGGCGTCCCTCATGATGAGGGCGCGACACGTCGCGCCCCTACCGCCGACGACACATGCACCACCATTGCGACGATCCCGTATTACAGCAACGCCTGGAGTTCCTCCCGCGTCAGATCACAGTCGCGCAGCACCTTCGAGAGCAACCCGGGACCGAGGGATTCCCCGGCATGGACCGGCACGACCGTCGTGCGACCATCGGGGTGGCGCATAAAGGAATGACTCCCTTTGATACGTACCACCGAGAACCCAGCGTCGAGCAATGCTGCTACGAGTTCCTTCCCCGTTACACTCGGGAACCTGCTCATGCAGCCACGGCGATGCGCTGCACCCCGACAAACTGCAAGGGCTCCGGCACTGCCTGTTCCACCTCCAGGCACAGTTCAGCGGCCTCCTGGATGCGCTCCATGAGCACGTCCAGGGACCGGGCCTGGGTATGGCATCCAGGAAGCGCGGGAATCGAGGCCACGTAGTACCCTTCCTCGTCACGCTCAATGATTACGTCGAACTCTCGCATAGCCGCCGGGGGTAATGTGCTTGAGAATGAAGGAGCCCCTAGCTTGTTCGCCGCCCCTCTACTAACAAAAGCCAGTCTCGCAGCTGGCTAGCGTGCCGGATCTAGCGCTCAATCATCACGTGGTACAGCGTATTCCACCGCAACCCCGTGTGCGCGTGCTCTTGCAGGAGCGACGTCAAGGTGTACCCGGAAAGCCGCAATGGGGTGACTGGCCCAAACTGGTAGTCCGTCGTGAAGAGCACACCTCGCTCTGGCGAATGATCAAGGAGCTTTGAAAGCAGGTCTTGGAGTTCCGGCACCACCTCCGGCCGGAATCTGAACGCATAGCTCTGGTCCTCTCCCCACCACTGGTTCTCGCCCTGGTCAGGATCGATGAGTGGGATCTCGACCGGGTCGTCCGACCACTTGATGAGGTCGGAGGCCCAAAAAAAGGGCTTGTGCTCGAAGTCCTTGTTGCCGAGGTGAACGATCGGGCCCGACGCCCTATCAAAGTCAGCCTGAAAGAGGGCGCGGTGAGACTGGGGCGCTTGCTCAGTGCGGTAGCAGAAGGTCTGGTAATGCGGAAGTTCAGGCGCTCGCTGCCCGCTCAGGCACACCAGTTCAATCGTTGGCATGTTGTAGAAAGGATTGTCGGGGCCGATGCCTCAGTACACCACATTTGGCACTGGATCCGGTAACCCACTGCGCCGAGGCAACGCGGTAAGGTTTTTCGCCGGGTTGCAACCCACGAGCGATGAGAATGTCGGCGCCAGGAAGCAACTACGCTACTTGCGCATGAGTTCGCGGGCGCTCTCCAGGGCGGCATCCGTCACGGCGTCGCCGGAGAGCAGGCTTGCCACGGCGGCGGCGCGCTCGGCCTCGTCGAGGCGGCGCATCCGGGTGCGCGTGCGGCCGTTTAGAACACGATGCGCGTACCGGCCCCCGTACCCTCGCCCTCACCACCGATGGGCTGCCCGGCCCGGTCGAAGGTGGCCAAGCTGATCTCGGACATATAGGTCTGGCCATCGTCAGCGAGCGTTATCGTCTCCGTGAGCACGCCGTGTCCCGCGGGCCACCAATCGCCCGAGTTGGGCGCGCCATCGCCTGGTTCCGGCGCCCTCGTCGTGTAAAACACATACTTCGTCTCAAAGGTGCGCGGGGCGGTCTGCTTCCACACCCCGTAGGCCGGCGGGGAGGAATTCGCGGCCTCGTCGTAGTTGGACGACTCGGTCATGGTGCCGCCGTCGTTGTACGCATAGAGGAATTCGAGGCCTTTCATCCGGCCAGTGGGCCCGTCCCAAAGGTGACCTTCGAGCGCCACGCGCCCACCAGCGGGCTGCGATCTGTGGCGGCACTCTGCTGCGACGACGGACCCTGCTCACATCCCGTGAGGATCACCGCAGCCGACAGCACCAAGAGCGAGAATGGCACACCGTATTTCATCCGGGTTTTCATGCGGCGTCTTCGGTTCAATGACGAGCTATCTGTTTGGCTAACCATCGGTTATCCAGCCCCGTGCCGCATGGTAGGCAATTTCTGGGCGCGGGTGGGCCGTGTCAAAGCCGCGAGGTGAGCAGCGGCCCCGCAGGACCAGATCGCCTCCTGCGCACGTCAGCACGCGATCGCGCGGGGCTATTTGCGCATGAGTTCGCGGGCGCTCTCCAGGGCGGCGTCCGTCACGGCGTCGCCGGAGAGGAGGCTTGCCACGGCGGCGGCGCGCTCGGCCTCGTCGAGGCGGCGCATCCGGGTGCGGGTGCGGCCGTTTTCGACGCCCTTCTCCACGCGGAAATGCACGTCGCCGAGGGCGGCGATCTGCGGCAGGTGCGTGATGGCGATAATCTGATGGTACTGCGCGAGGCTGTGCATGCTCTCGCCTACCTTGCGCGCCATGGCGCCCGAGATGCCCGTGTCGATCTCGTCGAACACGAGGATCGGCATCCGCTCGGCCTTGGCGAGCACGGTCTTGAGCGCCAGCATGACACGCGAGACTTCGCCGCCCGAGGCCACGCGCGCGAGCGGGCGCGGCTCCTCGCCGAGGTTGGTGGAGAGGTAGAACTCGGCCGTGTCCATGCCCGCCGGGAGGGCGGCGCAGCGGCGTTCGCGCCCGGCCTCGTCGAGGCGGATCCAGCCGTGGGCGTCGGGGGTGTGGTCGAAGTGGACCTCGAACTGCGCGTGCGGCATCCCGAGGTGCTTCAACTCGGCCACGATGCCCTTGCTCACGCGCTCGGCCACCTCGTGGCGCTTCACCGAGAGGCGCATGGCCGCCTGCGAGAGCGTCTTCTGCGCCGCCCGCACCGCCTCGCCGAGCCGGGCGATGGCGCCCTCGAAGTCCGCCGCGAGGTCGAACGAGGCGCCGATGTCGCGGCGGTACTCCAGCACGGCGTCTACGGTGAGGCCGTACTTGCGCTTGAGCAGGTCCAGCTCCGTCATCCGGTCGCGGATGCGCTCCAGACGCTCCGGGTTGAACTCGACGCGCGCGTTGTAGTCCTGGAGAAACTTGGCCACCTCGGAGAGCGCCACGAGCGTGCTCCGGATCTCGCCGAGGGATTCCTCGAAGTCCCGGTCGATGCGGGCGAGGTCCTGCAGCTCGTTGCGCACCACGACGAGCTGGTCGTTGACGGCGTTCTCGCCCTCGTAGAGCGCTTCGTAGAGGTTCTGCGTGGCGTCGAAGAGGCGCTCGGCGTTCTCCAGCACGCGCCGCTCGGCCTCCAACTCCTCCTCTTCGCCCGCCAAGGGCTTCACGCGGTCGATCTCCTCGATCTGAAAGCTGTACAGCTCCTTCTGCTGCCGGAGTTCGCGCTCCCGCGCGACGAGCGCCCTTGCGCTCTTTCACGAGGCGCGCCACATCGTCGTAGGCGCGCCGGTAGGCCGCCACGAGCCCGCCGAGGCTGCCGAAGGAGTCGAGCAGTTCGAGGTGCGTCTCGGTGCGCAGCAGGCTCTGGTGCTCGTGCTGCCCGTGCAGGTCGAGCAGGCGCGAGGCCACCTCGCGGATCACGGCCAGCGTGGCCGGCGTGTCGTTGATGAACGCGCGCGAGGCGCTGCCGGTGATCTCGCGCCGCAGGATGAGCGTGGCCCCCATCGGCTCGATCTCGTGCGCGGCGAGGAGGGCGTCGAGCTCCGCCGTCGCCGCCTCGTCGAACGTCCCTTCGATGATCGCCTTTTTCGCCCCCGCGCGCACCACTTCCATCGAGGCGCGCTCGCCGAGGATCATCGAGAGCGCGCCGAGCAGGATGCTCTTGCCCGCGCCCGTCTCGCCCGTGATGACGTTCAGGCCGGAGTCGAAGGCGACCTCCATCTCATCGATGAGCGCGTAGTCGCGGACGTAGAGCGTGCGGAGCATAGGAGGACGTGCGAATGTACGATGGGCGATGTTCGACGGCGGAAGGGAGCGGCCCCTCTCGAACGTCGAACATCGCGCCATTCGAACACTCAGCTCGACGAGCACCCAGCCCTGGCGCAGCTTGGCCTCGGCGTGCTTGTACTTGAGCGTCTGCTGGGCGCCGGTGGCCGGGTTCTGGATGGTCACGACGTCGTTGCGGCCCACGCGCTCGCCGGCCACGAAGGGCTTCTGCGGCGCGGGCGCAGCGGGCGCGGCGCCGCTGCCGGGCTTGCGCGTCACCGAGGCCACGTCGAGGTCGTCGGCGCCCACGCCGGGCGAGACGGCTTCGTGCTCGGCGGTGGCGCGGCTCGCGTCGAGGCGGGGGCGCGGCTGCGGGCGGCGCGGGGCCTGGCGCTGGGCGCCTTCGTCGTTCACGAGCGGCCCGGCCTTGAAGAGCACCGACACCACCTCGCGGTCGATGTCGTGGATCATCTCCTCGAAGGTCCGGAAGGCCTCCATCTTGTACTCGATCACCGGGTCCTTCTGCCCGTAGGCGCGCAGGTTGATGCCCTCCTTGATCTCGTCGAGGTCGCGCAGGTGCTCGGTCCACTTCTCGTCGATCACGGCGAGCACGGTGGCGCGCTCAAGCGCGTCGTTGATCTCGTCGCCGTGCGTGGCGAGGGCGTCGGCAAACTTGGTGGTGGCGCGGATAAAGCGCTTGCCGTCCGAGAAGTCCACGAACAGCTTGTACGGATGCTGGTCCTCGGGCTGCGTGGCGATGTTGGCGAGCCCCTGCCCGAACGGCTTCGCGAGCGCCTCGCGCTTGGCCTCGTACACCTTGAGGGCCTCGCCGTAGAGGCGCTCGGCGAGCGCGTCGGTGGAGAGGCGCGAGCATTTCCTCGGCCGTGATCTCGAGGTCGAAGGCGTAGCTCCGGCGGAGTTCGTCGCGCAGGTCGTCCGCTTGCGCGTTCGGGCCGTATTTGCCCGCGAGTTCCTGGAAGACGTTCTTCATCGCCTCGTCCACGTCCGCGCGCGTGCGCTCGCCGGTGAGGGCGTTCATGCGGCGGTCGTAGATCACCGTGCGCTGCGCGTTGAGCACGTCGTCGTACTCGAGCTGCCGCTTGCGCATCCCGAAGTTGTTCTGCTCGACCTTCTTCTGCGCCCGCTCGATGGACTTCGTGGCCCACGGGTGGACAAGTTCGGTGCCTTCTTCGAGCTTGAACGTGTCGAACACCTTCGCCGCGCGCTCGCCGAAGAGGCGCATCAGGTCGTCCTCGAACGAGACGTAGAACACGCTCTCGCCGGGGTCGCCCTGGCGGCCGGCGCGGCCGCGCAGCTGCAGGTCGATGCGGCGGCTCTCGTGGCGTTCGGTGCCGAGGATGGCCAGGCCGCCGAGGTCGGACACGCCCGGCCCGAGCTTGATGTCGGTGCCGCGCCCGGCCATGTTGGTGGCAATGGTCACGCCGCCCTTCTGCCCGGCCTCCGCCACGATGTCGGCCTCCTGCTTGGCGCGGTCGCGCTTGGCGTTGAGCACGTTGTGGGGGATGCCCTCGCGCTGGAGCATGCGCGCAATCGTCTCGCTCGTCTCCACGCTCGTCGTGCCCACGAGCACCGGCTGGCCCTTCTCGTGGTACTGCTTGATGCGGTCGAGCACGGCGCGGTACTTCTCGCGCTTGGTGCGGTAGATGATGTCCTCGCCGTCGGCGCGCTGGATGGGCCGGTTGGTGGGCACCACCACCACTTCGAGCTTGTAGATCTTGAAGAACTCCTCGGCCTCCGTCTCGGCCGTACCCGTCATGCCGGCGAGCTTGTGGTAGAGGCGGAAGTAGTTCTGGAGCGTGATCGTGGCATACGTCTGCGTGGCGGCCTGCACCTCCACGCTCTCCTTGGCCTCGATGGCTTGGTGGAGCCCGTCCGAGTAGCGGCGGCCCGGCAGCACGCGGCCCGTGTGCTCGTCCACGATCATCACCTTGCCTTCCTGCACGATGTACTCGACGTCCTTCTCGTAGAGCGTGTAGGCGCGCAGGAGCTGCTCGACGGCGTGCAGGCGCTCGGCCTGCGTGCTGTAGCGGGTGTAGAGGTCGCGCCGGTCGTTCTCGAACGTCTGCGTGGCCTCCTCCTCGGGGGTGCCGCCGGACACGTTCGCCTGGCGCTGCTTTTCGAGGTCGGCGATGGCGGCGCCGACGTCGGGGAGGATGAACAGCGAGCGTTCGTCGCCGGTGGCGCGGGCGGCCACGTCCACGCCGAGTTCGGTCAGTTCGATGGAGTGGTTTTTCTCGTCGAGCGCGAAGAGCAGCGGCGCGTCGGCCTCCGGCATGTTCTTGCCGTTGTCCTGCAGGTAGTAGAACTCGGTCTTCTGGAGGAGCGAGCCCATGCCCGGCTCCTGAAGCAGCTTCTGGAGCTTCTTCGAGCGCGGAAAGCCGCGCTGCATGCGCAGGAGGGCGAGCCCGGCCTCCTCCTCGGCCTTGTTCGGCCTCGCGCTTTTTGCCCTGCCCGATGAGCGTGTCGCGCTCGGCGATCTTGCGCTCGACCTCGCGAGCCGAACGTGGCCACGAGGCGCTGCTGCTGCGAGACAAGCTTTTCGATGGCCGGCTTGAGGTCGGCAAAGGCGGCGTCGTTGGCCTGCGGAACGGGCCCGGAGATGATGAGCGGCGTGCGGGCCTCGTCGATGAGCACCGAGTCCACCTCGTCGACGATGGTGAAGTGGTGGCCGCGCTGCGAGAGCGAGTCGGCGTCGAAGACGAACGAGTTGTCGCGCAGGTAGTCGAAGCCGAACTCGTTGTTGGTGCCGTAGGTGACGTCGGCGGCGTAGGCGGCGCGGCGCTCGTTGGAGTTGGGCTGGTGGCGGTCGATCACGTCCACGGTGAGGCCGTGGTAGGCGAACACCGGCTCCATCCACTCCGAGTCGCGCTGGGCGAGGTACGGGTTGACCGTCACGACGTGGACGCCGCGCCCGGCGAGGGCGTTGAGGAAGATCGGAGCGACGGCCACGAGGGTCTTGCCCTCGCCCGTCTTCATCTCCGCGATCCGGCCCTGGTGGAGCGCGATCCCGCCGAGCATCTGCACGTCGTAGGGCACCATGTCCCACACTACCTCCTTGCCGCCCGCCATGTAGACGTGGCCGACGAGGCGGCGGCAGGTGTCCTTGATGGCGGCGAACACGTCGGGGAGCAGCTCGTCGAGCACGCCTTCGAGGGTGTCGAGCCATTCGCTGTCGAGGTCGTCGAGCTGGCCGATGAGGCCTTCGCGCTCCTCGGGCGTCAGGTGCACCACTTCGCCGTCGCCCTGGGCGTCGGTGCCCCGCAAGCGGGCGCGGAGGGTGGCCTGGTCGGCCTCGATCTCCTTGAGGGCCTCCTGGATCGTGGCCCGAAAGCCCTGCACCTTGGCGCGCAGTTCGTCGTCGGAGAGGGCGGCCAGGGGCGCGTACGCGGCGTTGACTTCGTCGACGAGGGGCCAGAACTTTTTGAGTTCACGGGCCTGCTTGTCACCGAAGAGGCCTTTGAGAAACGACAGCATAAGGGCGAGCGGCGGAGCGCCGGGGGCGGCAGAAAGCGAAGGGAGCGCCGGCGCACAGGCGGCGGCAAGCGGCTGGGATGTTGCCAGAGAATGTGCAGCCGGGGGCGCCGTTCCGAAGCGGAGCGGCCCGTCGCCACCCGTGCCGGTCGTCTTGGGCGATTTTTCCGGTAGCCCCCGATCCCGCCCCCCGCCCGGCCAGTCCGTAGAGTCCGTAGGGGCGAAGCCTCCGCTGCAACGGCGCTGCCCCCCTCCCGCCCCCGCGTTCTGCCCCGGCACCGTCCGTGGGGTGGCGCGAGGCTTCGCCCGATGGGGCACGGAGGGCGAAGCCTCGCGCGGGGCGACGGCCGCGACGGCCCACGTGTCCGGCGCACGGCGACGCGCACGGGCGTCACAGCGGAGGCTTCGCCCCTACATGCCCGTGCGCCGCGCGGCAACGGGCGCACGACACCGGGTGCGCGGCGTGCGCTGCGGCGGGTGCATTGCGGGGCGGCATTGGGTATCTTGCCCCCGAACGTCTTACTACTCCTGGACGCCACCCCGCTGCATCGCGCCTCGCTACGCTCGTTCACGCTCCTGAAGGCCGCCATGCGCCGACTGTTTGCCCTGGGCCTCCTGCTGGCCCTCGGGATTGTGCCCTCCGGGCTCCACGCCCAGAGCGTGGGCACGTTCTCGTTTCTCCGCCTCGACGCCGCCCCGCGCAGCGCCGCCCTCGCCGGCACGCTCGACGCGATCCCCACGGACGATCCGGCGGTGCTCTTCGCCAATCCGGCGCTGCTCACCGGGCAGTCGGCGGGTGGGCTCGGCTTCACCTACACCAACCACCTGAGCGACGTCAAGGCGGGCACGGTGGCCTACGCGCGGTCGCTCTTCGGGATAGATGCGGCGGTGGGCCTGCGCTACCTCTCCTACGGCGAACTCACCGAGGCCGACGAAGCGGGCCAGCAGACCGGCACCTTCGGCGCCTCCAGCCTCGCGCTCTCCGTAGGCGCCTCGAAGGCGGCCACCGAGCGCCTGCGGCTGGGGGTGAGCGCGGGCCTCGTCACGAGCGGCATCGCTGAGGCGCGCGCGACCGCCCTCGCCGCCGACGTGGGCGCGGCGCTGCTCATGCCGAACGGCCTGACCGTCTCCGCCACCGTGCGCAACCTCGGCGTCACCCTCTCCTCGCTCGGCGCCACGCCGGACGAGTTGCCGCTCGACCTGCGCGTGGGCGTGAGCAAGAAGCTCGCCCACCTGCCCCTCCAGGTGTCGGTGACGGGCTACGACCTCCAGCGCCCCGGCGAGGGGCCGACCGGGCGCACGCAGGCCGAGCAGGTGCTCGCGCACGTGGCCGTGGGGGGCGAGTTGCAGTTCTCGCCTGCCTTCATGGTGCGCGCCGGTTTCAGCCCGCGCCGCAACCAGGAACTCCGCACCAAAGACCGCCTCGACCTCGCGGGCCTGAGCCTCGGCGCAGGCATCAAAGTGCGCGGCTTCACGGTGGACTACGCCTTCGCCTCGTGGAGCGAAAACGGTGCCCTGCACCACCTCGGCCTTCGCACGCGCCTTCTGATGCACGCACCGGTGGGGAGCGAGTGAAATGGCTGATCTTCCCGCACGTTCACAGCCTTCCCCTCCGCGCTCATGCTCCGCGCCGTTCTGTTCGCCCTCCTGCTCGCCGCTGCGCTTCCCGTTGCGGCACAGCCTGCCACGTCGCCGTTTCGGCCCGTGGCGACCTACTCCATCGTCGCGCGGGACAGCGTGACGGGCGAGATGGGCGTGGCCGTGCAATCGCACTGGTTCTCGGTGGGCGCACTCGTGCCGTGGGCCGAGGCGGGCGTGGGTGCCGTCGCCACGCAGTCGTTCATCGACCCGCGTTACGGGCCGCTCGGGCTTGAATTGATGCGCCTCGGTCGTACTGCCCCGGAAGCCCTCGCCGCACTCGTCTCCTCCGATGCCGCCGAGGCCGTCCGGCAGGTGGCGTTCGTCGACGCGCAGGGCCGCGTGGCCGCCCACACCGGCGCCAAGGACATCGCCGCCGCCGGGCACCACGTCGGGCGCGGCTACTCGGTGCAGGCCAACATGATGGAGAACAGCCAGCGTATGGCCGGCGATGGCCCGCGCCTACGAAGCGTCGCGGGGCGACCTCGCCGAGCGCCTGCTCGCCGCCCTCGAAGCCGCCCAGCGCGAAGGGGGCGACATCCGGGGCCGCCAGAGCGCCGCCCTCGTGATCGTCCGCGCCACACCGACCGGGCGCGCGTGGGACGACCGCCTCTTCGACCTGCGCGTCGAAGACAATCCTGAGCCTGTCGCCGAACTGCGCCGCCTTGTCACGCTCCAGCGGGCCTACCGCAAGCTCAACGAGGGCGACCTGCGCGTCGAGCAGGGCCGCGTGGACGATGCCATGAACGCCTACAGCGAGGCGATGCGCACCGTGCCGGACGCCGCCACCAATGGCGAGGCGCCCTTCTGGGTCGGCGTCACGCTCGCGAGCCAAGGCCGCGAAGCCGACGCGCTCCCCTACCTCCGCCGCGCCTACGCCGTCCACGCCCCCTGGGCGGACCTGCTCGGCCGCCTCCCTGCCGCCGGACTCCTGCCGGACGACCCCGCCCTGCTCCAGCGCCTGCTCACGGGGATGCGCGGGCGCTGACCGTCAGGCGCCGTTGGCCTCGATCCGGCTGCGCACGATCCGCGTAAGCTCCTCGGGGGCCTTGCCGAGCAGGCCCTGCTGGCGCGCGTAGATCATCGTCGTGTCGAGCGTGCCGTGGCGCATCCGGCGGCGCACCTCGTCGATGGGCACGCCGTCGGCGAGCCAGAGCAGCGCGGCGGTGTGGGTGAGGCTGTGGGGCGTCACGCTCGGGCGGCGCAGGTCGGCCTCGCGAAGCAGGCGCACCATGCGCGTGCGGACGCTGCGCGTGTTGAGGCGCGTGCCCTCGGCGCGGTGGCCGTGTGCGGCGAAGAGCGGCGCATCGTCCGGCGCCGCGCCGCGCAGGTCGAGGTAGGCGCGCAGGGCGGCATGGGCGCGCGCGTCGAGCGGCACCTGCTGGTCCTTGACGGTGTGGCCCTTGCCCTGCACGCGCAGGAACGTGCCGAGCAGGTCGGTGGACGACATCGCCCACGTCGGCGCGGACGAGTTCGATCTCGGCGAGGCCGTTGTAGAGCATCATGAGCGCGAGCGCCCGGTCGCGGAGGTCGAGGAGCGTGGCGGCGGGGAGGCGCTGCACGAACGTCTCGACTTCGGCCTGCGTGAGCACCGAGCGCGTGTGCGAGGAGGGGCGCCGGTTGCCCTTGACGGTCTTCGCGGGGTTCGTGGCGAGCGCGCCGGTGTCCACGAGATAGCCGCAGAGGCGCCGCAGGGCCGTCAGGTAGGTCGAAACGGACACCTGGTGGAGGCCGCGCTCCTCCATCAGGTACGTTTTGTAGCCCTCGGCGTCCTCCGGCCGAAAGCGGAAGGCGCCCTGCTGCCCGGCGAAGTAGCGCACAAACTCGTTGAGCGCCCGCCGGTACGTCCCCACCGTTTCGACGCTCTTGCCCTTGAGCCCGTCGCGTGAGCAGCGCCGCAATGCGCGCTTCGAGTTCGGTGAGCGAGAGCACGAGGCCCTCAGCGAGTTCGTCCGGGTCGGCAGGCATGGCAGTACGCGTTTCCACCGGTACGGCGACAGGGCGGATTGGATTCCAATAACGGCTTGCGTGCGCTACATCCACGTGCCGTGAAAGACCATCCGGGCACGCAGGGTCGTAGGTAATCAACTCGAAGCTCTCCACGCGCGAGTCACGCCAGAACGTGGCATAGATCGAATCAGGTAGTTCGGCGTGGTACATCCTGCTGATTGCAGCACGCTCCTCTGCGGAGCGAAGTAATTTCCAGGGCGTGAATTCCGGAGAGCCTCAGGACGGTCCCCGACCTCACAGCGGCCCACGCCTTTGCCCGGTGCTCGACGGGGATCTCGAACGATCGAAGCTCTTCGCCATCTCCTTGGGGACTGCAGCATTCTGAATGAATGACCGTCTGTTTCATCCACCAACTTTCTCCAAACGCAAGCTGGGAAAGTATCCGCCCATACGCTGCATCCGAGTTGATCGAGGCATTGCATCCCCCTACGAGTGATGCCCCGAGCTTACAAAAACGCCCAGCACGCTGCACAACTGAGCGGCTTCTGGTGCCTGTACGGCCCTGCGAATGCGCATAAATGCCCATACGCCAACGAAGGCCACCCCCATCCAGGCGAGATCTCGTCCGGTGAGCGCGGCCAGTAACTCGTTCACGAGCGTGGCAGGTTACACCCCGCCGTTGGGGTCGATGCCTTCGAGCACCTGCGTGTAGCGCTGGAGGAAGCTCGCCGCCATCGAGCCGTCGATGATGCGGTGGTCGTAGGAGAGCGAGACGTACATCATGCTCGCGGATCGCGATCACGTCGCCGAGCGCCGGGTCTTCGATCACCGCCGCGCGCTTTTTGATGGCGCCCACCGCAAGGATGGCCACCTGCGGCTGGTTGATGATCGGCGTGCCCATGAGCGAGCCGAGCGAGCCGATGTTGGTGATCGTGAACGTGCCGCCCTGGAGTTCGTCCGGCTGGAGGGCCTTGCTGCGGGCGCGCGTGGCCAGGTCGCCCGCCGCCCTGGCGAGGCCGACGAGGTTCTTCTCGCCCGCGTTGCGGATCACCGGCGCCACGAGCCCCGTCGTGCCGAGCGCGACCGCGATGCCGATGTGGAAGCTCTTCTTGACGAGGATCTGCGTGCCTTCCACCGAGGCGTTCATGAGCGGATGCGTGCGCAGCGCCTCAACGCCCGCGTGGACGAAGTACGGCGTATAGGTGAGCTTGACGCCGTGCTCGCGCTCGAACGCCGCCTTGTTGCGCTCGCGGTGCCGCACGAGGTGCGTCACGTCGATCTCGGCGAAGCTCGTCACGTGCGGGCTCGTCGCCTTGGAGCGGACCATGTGGTCGGCGATGATGCGCCGCATCCGGTCCATCTCGATGATCTCGACGCGCTCGCCGCCCACGACCGAAGCCGTGCCGAGCGGCGACGCCGGTGCCGGAGCCGCCGGGCGGTGGCGCAGCCGGTGCCGGGGCCGGTGCGGGCGCCGAGGCTGGCGCTGGAGCAGACGGCTGCGCGGTGCGGCGCTCGAGGTAGGCCATCACGTCGGCCTTCGAGACGCGGCCTTCGCGGCCGGAGCCCTGGATGCCGGAGAGTTCGGCAAGCGAGAGGCCTTCGGTCTCGGCAATCGCGCGCACGAGCGGGGAGACGAAGCGCCCCTGCGCGTCCGTCCGTCCGATCGGTCCGGTAGGCTCGGCCGCCGGAGTCGCCGATGGCGCCGCAGCCACAACGGGCGCGGGCACCGGGGCGGCGTAGGCGGCGGCCTCGGGCGATGACGCGGGCGCGACCGGCGGCTGCGCCATCTCGGGCGACGTGGACTGCGCGGGCACGCCGGCCGTCGCGGCCATTGCCCCTACGGCGAGCACGGCGATCTTCGCGCCCACGTCCACCGTCTCGCCTTCGGCGACGAGGATTTCCAGGAGCGTGCCCGCCGCTGGGGACGGCACCTCGGTGTCCACCTTGTCGGTGCCGATTTCGAGGAGCGTCTCGTCGAGTTCGACCGCGTCGCCGGGCTGCTTGTGCCAGGCGATGACGGTGCCTTCGGTGATCGATTCGCCCATTTTGGGCATCACCACGTCCACACGCGTGCCGCCCGTAACGGCAGGCGCCGCCGCCACTGCGGGGGCCGCAGGGGCAGGCGCCGCAGAGGGCGCGGGTTCCGGCGCCGAGGCCGGGGCGGCAGGCGCGGCTGCGCCATCGCCCGCCGCAGGGGAAGCGCTTCCGGACGGCGACGGAGCCGCCGCCGTGGCGGCGTTGACGTCGGTCTCGACGCGGGCGATGAGCGTGCCCACCTCAACCGTCTCGCCCTCGGGCACGAGGATTTCGGCCACGCGCCCGGCGGTCGGGGACGGCACCTCGGTGTCCACCTTGTCGGTGCCGATTTCGAGGAGCGTCTCGTCGAGTTCGACCGCGTCGCCGGGCTGCTTGTGCCAGGCGATGACGGTGCCTTCGGTGATCGATTCGCCCATTTTGGGCATCGTGACGTCAACGAGCGCCATGAGGTGCGGAGTGCAAAGCGAGGAGGCAATATACTCCGGTGCCTGGGAGCGGAGCCCGGAAACGCCCTCCGGAGGCGCCCACGGGGCGACAGTTCGCGCGACGTTCTTCTGACGATGTGCCCCCGGGTGCCCTCTGGCGCAGGTGCCAAGTGCTCCGGATGCCGCCACTTGGGAGCCTGTTCTGGTTGGGGCGGTAGCAGGGCCGCGTGACCCTTCGCGCTCCTCCGGGAGCGTTGCCATAAACCGGCGCCTCCGCGCCTCGTATGAATCCCATCGTCGTTCCTACCGGCCTCTGGGTAGCCTTCCTGATCGGCGTGGTCGTGCTGCTGCTGCTCGACCTTGTCGTGTTCAACAAGAGCGCGCACCGCGTCTCGCTCAAGGAAGCCCTGCTCGCGAGCACCTTTTTCGTCAGCTGCGCGCTCGCCGTGGGCGGGCTCATCTGGTGGCACCTCGGCTCGAAAGCGGGCCTGGAGTACTACACCGGCTACCTCGTCGAGCAGTCGCTCAGCGTAGACAACCTGTTTGTCTTCGCGCTCCTGTTCCGCTACTTCCGCGTCCCCCCCGAATACCAGCACCGGGTGCTCTTCTGGGGCATCTTCGGGGCCATCGCGATGCGGGCGATCATGATCTTCGCCGGCATCGCGCTGCTGAACCGCTTCGAGTGGCTCATCTACGTGTTCGGCGCCTTCCTGCTCTACTCGGGCGTGAAGATGCTCCGCCCCGGCGACGAGCCCGAGGACATCGACGAGTCGCGCGTGCTGCGCTTTATCCGGCGCCTGATGCCGGTGGCGCCCGGCCTGCACGGGCACAAGCTGTTTGTGCGGATGAACAACCGCCTGATGGCGACGCGCCTGTTTCTCGTGCTCGTGATGGTGGAACTCACCGATGTCGTGTTCGCGGTAGACTCGATCCCCGCCATCCTCGGCATCACGCGCGACACGTTCATCGTGTTCACGAGCAACATCATGGCGATCCTGGGCCTGCGGTCGCTCTTTTTCGTCCTCGCCGACTTTATCGAGCGCTTCAAGTACCTCCACTACGGGCTCGCGCTCGTGCTCGTGCTCATCGGGGCGAAGATGCTGGTGGCGCACTGGTACCACATGCCCACGTGGCTCTCGCTCGTGCTCGTGCTCGGCACGATCACGTCGAGCGTGCTGCTCTCGCTCGTCGCCACGCGCGGCACGCCGCACCACGCGCTCCCCACCGGAAGACGCGGATGCACCTGCGGCGTCTACGTCCGCGCGCCAGGATCTGCCCGCCGACCGCCGCCCGTGACGCCGTCCGACGCGTACCGCCGCCCGGCCCGCGCGGCGGCGGTGGAAACGCGCGTGCTCGGCTCGGTCTTCCGCGCGTGCGCCTTTGTGGTGACGGATGAGCCCGCCGTGGCGGCGTGCGTGGCCGAGGTGCGCCGCCGCGCGCCCGACGCCACGCACCACTGCACGGCCTTCCGCCTCTCCCCGCCCTCGCCCGCGCCGACGACGACGGCGAGCCCTCCGGCACCGCGGGCCCGCCCATCCTGCGCCAGATCGACGGCCACGGGCTCCTCGAAGCGCTCGTGGTGGTGAGCCGCTGGTTCGGCGGCACCAAGCTCGGCACCGGCGGCCTCGTGCGCGCCTACGGCGAGGCCGCCCGGCTCGTGCTCGACGACGCGGGCGTCGAAACCTGCGTGCGCCGCCGGGCGCTCGCGCTCCGCTTCGCCTACGCCGACACCGCCGCCGCGCAGCGCACCCTCGCCCGCTTCGACGTCCAGGTGGAGATCGTCCGATTACGGCGCCGAAACCGCCCTCACCGTCGCCGTGCGGGCCTCACAGGTGGAGGCGTTTGCCGAGGCGTTTCGAGACGCGCTCGGCGGACGCGGAGAGGTCGAGACCTGATCCGGCCGAAGGCCGGGGCCTCCCATTGGTCATTGACTATTGACCATTGACCGTTCCTACGGCGCGTGCCTCATTCAAGGCCTCCACGGCGAGCCGGTCCACGCGGTTGTTGTCCGGGTCGGAGGCGTGGCCCTTCACCCAGCGCCATTCGACGCGGTGGGGGAGCGCGGCGGCGTCGAGCGCTTCCCAGAGGTCGCGGTTCTCGACGGGCTTTTTCTGCGCGTTCGTCCACCCGCGCCGCTTCCAGCCGGCGATCCACTCCGTCATGCCCTTGACGACGTACTGGCGAGTCCGCGTGGACGACGACGCGGCACGGCTCGCTGAGCGCCCGGAGGGCTTCCATGGCCGCCGTGAGTTCCATGCGGTTGTTCGTCGTGTGCGGGCGCCGCGCCGCGTGAGTTCGCGCTCGTGCGCGCCGAGCGCGCAGCAGCGCCGCCCAGCCGCCGGGGCCGGGGTTTCCGGAGCACGCTCCGTCGGTGTAGATGACGACGTCTTTCAAGCAGGCGGGCCGCGACGGGCGCGGGAGTTTGGGCGAAGTGGCAGGCCACTCAGACGTGGCGCGTACGAATCTCGCCGCTGGATGCCTCACCTACCGCCCGCGCTGCATTGAAATTCGTCGACTACGTCACCATCACCGCCCGCTCCGGCAAGGGCGGCGCCGGCTCCGTCGCCTTCCGGCGCGCCAAGTACGAACCCCGCGGCGGCCCCTGGGGCGGCGACGGCGGGCGCGGCGGCTCGGTGATCATCGAAGCCGACCGGGGCCTCTACACGCTGCTCGACCTGCGCTACAACCGCCACCCCACCGCCGACAACGGGCGCCCCGGCAGCGGCGGCAACCAGACCGGCAAGGACGGCGCCGACATCGTGCTCCGCGTGCCCCTCGGCACCGTTGCGCAGCGACATGCGCCACCGAGGAGGCGCTCGGCGAGGTGCTCGACCACGGCGACCGGCTCGTGCTCGCGCAGGGCGGGCGCGGCGGCAAGGGCAACGCCTTCTTCAAGTCCTCCACCAACCAGGCCCCCGAGCACGCCCAGCCCGGCGAGCCGGGCGAGGAGCGCGACGTGACGCTCGAACTCAAGCTCCTCGCCGACGTGGGCCTCGTCGGCTTCCCGAACGCGGGCAAGTCGACGCTCATCTCCGCCGTCAGCGCCGCGCGGCCCAAGATCGCCGACTACCCGTTCACGACCCTCGAGCCCAACCTCGGCGTCGTCAAGCGTGGGCGACTACGCCTCGTTCGTGATCGCCGACATCCCCGGCCTCATCGAAGGGCGCGAGCGAGGGGCGCGGCCTCGGCCTCCGCTTTCTCAAGCACATCGAGCGCAACGCCGTGCTGCTGTTCGTCCTCCCCGTCGACACCGACGACGCCGGGCGCGACTTCGGGACGCTCCTCGGCGAACTCGAAGCCTTCAACGCCGAACTGCTCGACAAGCCGCGCGCCATCGCCCTCTCCAAGCTCGACCTGCTCTCGCCGGAGGAACGGGAGGAAACCCTCGCGCGGCACCTCATGGGCCTGCCGGAGGGCCTGATGGTGTATCCGATCTCCGCCGCCACCGGCGAAGGCATCGACCCGCTCGTGCGCGGCCTCTTCGACCAGGTGCGGCGCGAACGCGAAGGGTAGCAGTCAGGGGCGCAGAGGTGCTACTTTGGAGCGTCGCACGCCGCCCAGATGCACCTCTTCCCCGACGACTCCCATTCCCCTGCCCCTCCGGAGGAGGAGCGCCGGGCCCTCGTGGCGCTCTCGCTCGTACCGGGCGTGGGGCCGGGGCGGCTGGCCGCCCTCGTGGACGCGCTGGGCTCGGCCGAGGCCGTTCGGCGCGCCCGCCCGGCGCAACTCGCGGCCGTGCCCGGCGTCGGTCCGGAGACGGCGCGCAGCATTGCGGCCTTCGGGGGCGAGAACGCCGTGGAAGAGCAGTTTCGCCGGGCCGCGCGCGTGGACGCCCGCCTCGTGACCCGCTGGGACGCCGACTTCCCCGCCCTGCTCGGCGAGGCCGACGGCGCCCCGGCGTTCCTCTGGGTGCGCGGCGACCTCGGCGCCCCGGACGCCCTCTGCGTGGCGCTCGTGGGCACGCGCAAGAGCACGCCCTACGGCGAGCGCGTGGCCCGAAGCTTCGCGCGCGACTTCGCCGCACGCGGCGTGACCGTCGTGAGCGGCCTCGCCTACGGCATCGACGCGGCGGCGCACGCGGGCGCCCTGGAGGCGGAGGGCGGGCGCACGCTCGCCGTGCTCGGCTCGGGCGTGGACGTGCTCTACCCCGCCGCCCATGCGCGCCTGGCGCAGCGCATGATGGCCTCGGGCGCCGTGCTCTCGGAGCTGCCCCTCGGCGCCAAGCCGGACGCGCCCAACTTTCCGCGCCGCAACCGGATCGTGAGCGGGCTCTGCCGCGCGCTCGTCGTCGTGGAGGCGTTCGAGAAGGGCGGCGCGCTCATCACGGCGCGCTTTGCGCTCGACCAGAACCGCGAGGTGTTCGCCGTCCCCTCGCCGGTGGATTCGGAGGCCGGGCGTGGGACCAACCGCCTCATCGCGCGGGGCGAGGCGAAGCTCGTGTGCTCGGCCGAAGAAGTGCTCGAAGAACTGGGCGTCGGCGCCGCCCCTCCGGCTGCCCGCCCCGCCCCCACCCTGCCCGCCGACCTGCATCCGCTCGCGGCCCGCCTCTACGCCGTGCTCACCGACACGCCGACGCCCCTCGACACCCTGCTCATCACCACCGGCCTCGACGCGCCATCGGCGCTCGTGCACCTGCTCGACCTGGAGTTCCAGGGGCACGTGCGCCAGCTCGCCGGCAAGCAGTTCGTGCGCGCATGAGCCGGCCGGCCAGCGGTCAGCAGGATCCGTACGCGGTAGAACCGAAGCCCCGCCTCGCACGTCGCACGCCGCACATCGCCTGTCTCCATGACCCTCTCTGAGATCCGCGCCGCGTTCCCGCACACCGACACGCAGGTCTACCTCAACCACGCCGCCACCGGGGTCTACAGCCGCCGCGTCGTGGCCGCGCTGGAGGAGCTGGATCCGCGAGCGCAGCGGGGCCCTCATCGAGAACTACCTCGCCACGCAGCCCAAGGTCGAGGAGTGCCTGGAGCGCCTCGGGCGGCTGCTGAACGTGTCGCCGGAGCGGATCGAGTTCACCGCCAACACGTCCGAAGCCCTCTCCATTCTCGCCGAGGGGTTTCCGTGGCAGCCGGGCGACCGCGTAGCTGTGCCGGCGTGCGAGTTTCCGGCCAACGTCTACCCCTTCCTGCACCTCCAGCGGCGCGGCGTGGCGGTAGACTTCGTGCCGCACGACAACGGCGTGGTGTCGCTGGAGGCGTTCGAGCGGGTGCTCACGCCCCGGACGCGCCTCGTGAGCGTGTCGATGGTGCAGTTTCTCTCCGGCCACCGGATCCCCCTCGCGGCGCTCGCCGAACGCGTCCACGCCCACGGCGCCTTTCTGTGCGTAGATGCCATCCAGGGCCTCGGCGTGCTCGGGCTGGACGCCATAGCCGCCGGGGCCGACTTTGTGGCGTGCGGCGCGCAGAAGTGGCTCATGGCCACGCAGGGCCTCGGGTTTCTCTACTGCGCGGAGGCGCTGCAGAGCCTGCTCGACGTGCGCGCGGGCTGGCTCCACGGCCCCATCGACTGGGACCGGTTTCTGGACTACCGGCTAGAGTTCCACCCGACGGCCAACCGCTTCCAGCTCGGCACGCGCAACCACATGGGCATCATGGCCCTCCGCGCGGCCCTCGAACTCTACCAGGACGCCGGCCCCGCCGCCTGCGAGCGCCACGCCCTCGCCCTCGCCGACCGCCTCCGCGCGGGCCTCGGCACCCTCGGCCTCGCCCTCTACGGCCCGCCCGCTGGCCCCGAAGCCTCGCCCATCGTCACCTTCCACCATCCGGCACCCGAAGCGCTCGTGGCGGCAATGAGCGCTGCCGGCATCACCGTGTCGTGCCGCAACCGCCTCGTGCGCGTCTCCCCGACGTGGTACAACAGCGAAGGCGAGATCGACCGGGTGCTCGACGCCGTCGAAACGTTTCCGGCAGCGCCCCCGTTCGTGACGCCGTTGCCTGCCTCCTGATGCGCTCCCTGCCGGTCCTCTCCCTGCTGCTCGCCCTGGCGCTCGTCGCGCTGGGGGCGGTGCCCGGAGAGATGCCCTGCGCTCCGCCCCCTTCGGCGGACGCTGCGCCCATGCCTCCGTGCGGCGGAGAGCACGCGCCGAACAGCGCCCCGCAGCGCGAGGCGCCCGGCGGGCAGCTTCCGCTCTCGTGCTGCCCCGTGTGCGCGGCGAACTTCACCCTGCGGCTCAAGAGCGAGCCGGTGCGGCTGCCGGTGCAGACCTTCACCCTCCAGCGCACGCCGCCGTCTGCCGCCCGGCAGGCGTCCGCGCCCGCCTTCGACCCGCCCACGCCGCCGCCCCGCTTCTGCTGAGTGCTCCCGATACGTCTTTTGTTGATCATCCCAGTCTCTACGCACATGCAGAAGAAACTCTTCACGCTCGCCCTCGGCGCGCTCCTCTTCGGAGGCTCCCTCGCCGCCGTCGCCGCCACGCAGGACCCGCACCGCACGTCACAGGCCCCCTGTTGCTGCTGCGACAACGACCACCCCTGCGGTGACGCCTGCCGCGACAAGCCCTGCTGCGACCACTGCCCGAACCAGAAGGCGCAGTAATTCGGCGCCATGACGCAGTTGGAAGGGCCCGCACTCGAACGTGAGTGCGGGCCCTTCTGCATAGGCACCTGCCGCTACTGCGTCACGACAAAGCGGTAGGCGGGAATCGTGGCCGGGACGAGGCCGATCATCTGCACGGCGCGCTGCCCCACGTCGCTGCGGAGGAAGGTGGCAAAGCGCGCCTCCACGGACCGCTGCGGGCGCGTGGTGAGGTAGTAGGCCTCGTAGCGGAGCGGGTACACCTTGTCGTAGACGCTCCACTGACTGGGGCGCGTGGCCGCGCCGCTGTCGCCCCGCACGGCGAGCACTTTGACGCCGCGCGCGAGCACGGTGTCGCGCAGGGCTTCGAGCGAGACGAGGCCGAGCGCACCCGGCCGCCGGGCCACGTAGGCCAGCACCGAATCCTGCGAGGGCGCGAGGTGCCCGAGGGCGAGTTCGCTCGTTCCGGCAAAGCGCGTGGCAGCCACCTCGTAGAGGCCCGAGTTGCGGCCCGTCGCCACGAGCTCGACGCGCCGGTCGAGGCCACCCGGCACGGTTTCGCCCCACGTCGCGGCGCGCCCGATCAGGCGCGGCACGGCCCCGAGCGCGAGGCTGTCGAGCGGGTTCGAGGGGTGGACGACGAGCGCGAGCGCGCCCGTGCCGATGTGGATGCGCAGCGGGGCCGGAAAGCGCCGGTCCAGGGAGGCCTGCTCTTCGGCGTTCGGCGGGCGGTCGACGAGGATCGCGTGGACCGAGTCGGACAGCAGGGCCACGTAGGCGCCGCGCGTGGAGCGCGATTCAAGGTCGGTGGTGGTGGTGCCGTTCTGGCGCTGCCCGAAGTAGAACGCCTGCCGCCGGGCGGCGGGGACGAGCGTTTCCGTCACGATCACGCGGAGGTGCTGGGCGGCGCTGTCGGGCGCGGCCTCAGGTGCAGGCGGGTCGGACGGCGTCGTGCAGGCGGCGAGCGCGAACGCGGCGAGCAGGGCCAACGGGCGGAGGCTCATAGCTCGGTCGGGCGCTGGCGCTCCTGCTCCTCCCTGAAGGCCTCGAACTCCTGCTCCCACTTGCGCTGCACGTTCCGGCTGCGCGTGTGGACGATCCGGTAGATGCCCATCAGCACCAGGAGCGCGCCCATCGTCCAGCGCGCCTGCGGCGGCTGAAAGCGGGTCATCGCAAACATCATCAGGCCCGCAAACAGGCTGATCGCGGCGACGCCGTAGGCCACGAGGTCGTAGGGGGCGATGCGCGGGCGCGCACGGCGATGGGGCGTGGGCATAGAGCGGGGGGATTGTAGGCCGGTCCGGGCGCCGCGCCCCCTGCGGCACGGCGCCCGTCCGGCGCGGAGCGAGACGCAACGCCTCGCCCCTAGCGGCGCTCCCGGAGCCGGAAGCGAATCGGAATCGTCATCCACACGTCCACGGGCTGCCCGTCCTGCATCCCCGGGCGAAAGCGCCAGCGGGAGACGGCCTCGCGGGCGGCGGCGTCGAGCAGTTCGTTGTCGCTGCGCACGAGGGTGACGGCGCGGGCGCTGCCGTCGCGGCCCACGCGCACCCGGAGGATCACGCGTCCTTCGACGCCCGCCTGCCGCGCCATCGGGGGATAGACGGGCACGGGCGCATCGAGCACCTGCGGCATGACGGCCGCGATCTCTAGCACCTCAGGCACAGGCGGCGGCTTCGGGGCGGGCGGGGCGATCGGTTCAGGCGGAAGCGGCGGCGCGAGGGGCGTGACCGGCTCAATGGGACCAAGGCTGCTCCCGTCAGCAGCAGCACCGTCCTGTCCCTCCCCCTGCCCCTCTAGCGGAGCAGAGGCGAGGTCGTTCGCGGGCCGCGTCGCCTCCGGCGGAGCCTGCACCTCTGGGATGGGCGTGGGCGTCCCTGTCGTCACCTTCGGCGAGCGCGCAGCCGATTGGGGCACAGCGGCGGCCGGAGGCACGCTCGGAGGCGGCGGAAAGTGGTCAAAAACGATCCTTCCGCGCGGCGCAGGCTGCGCCACCGAGGTGCCCTGCAACAGGACTACGCTGCCGAAGAACCCCACGTAGATAAACGCGGCTACGGCGAGGGCCTGTGCGGTGTGGCGCGGCGCAAGGGCGCGCAGTTCGGCGGCGCCGTAGGGCGCAGCGCCAACGGGGGTCCGGGCGGACCCGAGGTGGGGACCGATCATGACGGTTTCCGAAAAGGAGGGAGTAGCACCTGAACCGCGGGGCGCAGGGGGCCTCCGGCTCAGAAACGATCAGTCTGGATCACAAAGTCTTCAGGTATGGGTCATTGGACATCAGACACCGGGGGTCAGGCAAGAGCGCTCCTTTCCAACCTCCAGTGTCTAATGTCCAATGGCCTGTTCGTTTAGCGGCGCTGACGGAAGCGGATCGGCAGCGTCATCCACACGTCCACCGGGTTGCCGGCCTGGATGGCCGGCTCGAAGCGCCACTGGCGCACGGCGGCGATGGCGGGCTCATTGAAGATCTCGTTGTCCGAACGGACCAACTGGACCTCCTTGACGCGGCCGTCTTTGCTCACCCACACGCGCAGCGTAACGCGCCCTTCGATGCCCGCCTGGCGGGCGATCTCCGGGTACTCCGGCTGCACCTGGTTGATGGGCACCGGCTGCTTCTCCACCGGCACGAAGTCCGGCGGCGGGCCGTCGGTTGGGGGCGGTGGCGGCGGTGGGCGGCGGCGGCGGTGGGGGCGGCGGGGGCGGCGGCGGGGCCGCGACCGGCTCCGTGCCCGTACCGCCCACCACACCAGCGCCCGTGCCAATGTCACCCGTGGGCTGGTTCATCTCGTCCTGCGTGGCGAGCGTCTGCTCCGGGTCGGCCTTTTCGTCCGGCACCGGTTCCGGGATCCCCACCGTGGGCGGGGCCGTCGGGGTGGGGGCCGCAGGCGGCGGCTCTACGTCCGGCGGTTCGTCGATGGGCGGGGGCGGCGGCAACTCGCTGTAGTTGACCACCTTGGGGGCGGTGTCGGTGTCGATCACGTCCGACGCCTGGTAGGCCTGGTAGGCCTTCACGCCGATGAGCGGCATGGCGTAGACGAGTGTACCGACCACGAGGCCGCGAATCAGGTTGGGCCGGAAGGCCCGCTTGAGTTCGGCCGCGCCATAGGGCCCGAGCGGCTTGTTCGCCTTCGCAGGCCGGGGCGGCGGGGCCGCTTTGGCCGGCTTGGGCGGTGCCGGGGGCTTGGCCGCTGCCTTGGGTGCCGGGGGCACCGGCTTCTTCGGATCAGCCATGGTTATTGGGGGGTTGGGGCAGCCGGCACCGCTGCGGCCGGATCGGCGACCGGGAGGGGTGCTCCCGCGTTGCCACCGGCTTCGGTGATGAGCTGCTTGTCCTGGGTCGTCAGGGGCGAGAGAGCGAAGCGCTTGACCCCGTTGACGTCGAAGGCGTCCAGCATATCGACCGCGTAGTTGTACTGGCCGTCGCGGTCGATCTTGAGCACCGTCACGGTTTGAGCCGACCGGTTCGCGTACTGCTTAAGCAGGGCTGGCACCTCGGCCATCGTGGCCTTCTTGATGGGGTTTTGCGCGAGGTCGCCGATGTTCCACCACACTTCCCCGTCGGGGGTGACGCGTAGCTGGAACACGTTGGACTCCGCGATCTCGATCTTGGTGTCGTTGTTCTCCGGCAGGTTGATCTCCATGGTCGTCGGCAGGGAGAACACTGTCGTGAGCATGAAGAAGGTCAGCAGCAGGAAGGCGACGTCTACGAGCGGGGTCATGTCGATGCGAATCCCCATTCGCTTGCCGCGCTTCTTTTTGTGGCGGCCACCGCCGCCACCGCCGCCCATATCCATTCCAGACATTGTCGTGGGGGGCTAGAGGTTCAGGACCGGTCGAGGTTGGTCACGAGCGCGAAGCGGGTGATCTTGGCCTCCTGGAGGGCGTTCATCACGTCCTCGATCGTGCTGTACTTGACCGTCTGATCGGCCTTGATGACCGTGCGCAGGCCGGGGTTGGCCGAGCGCAGCTGCCGGAAGGCGCTCGCGAGGTCGCCCGTCTTGATCGGCGTGCTGCCGTCGGAGCCGGGTACGTCGCGGCCGTTCGTGTTGTCGGCGCCGATGAAGAGCTGGCCGTCCTTGCCGATCGAAACCATGATCAGGTTCTTGGAAGGCAGCTTCACCGTCGCGTGGGACTCAGGCAGCTTGATCTCGACCGCCTCGGGCGGCTTGAACTGCGTCGTCATCATGAAGAAGGTCAGCAGCAGGAAGGCCACGTCCACGAGCGGAGTCATGTCGATGGCGATCCCCACGCGCTTCATCTTGTGCTTAGCCATAGCACCGGGGGGTTGTGGGGCCGGGCGTGCCCCTCAGGGCTGCCCGGCGACCCGTGCGAAGGTGCCTCAGGCGACGGCGCGGCGGCGGGCAAGCGCGTCCACGATGGACTGGCTGGCCTCGTCGATCATGTACGTGAAGCCGTCCACCTTCGTCGTGAAGAAGTTGTAGGCCACGATGCCCATGATACCGACCGAGATGCCACCGGCCGTGTTGATGAGCGCTTCCGAGATGGCGAGCGAGAGCTCGGCCGGGTCCGGGGCGCCGCCCTGCACGGCGAGCGCCGCGAAGGCGCGGATCATGCCGATAACCGTGCCGAGCAGGCCCACCATCGTGCCGATCGAGGCAATCGTGGACATGGCGACGAGGTTGCGCTCGAGCACCGGCACTTCGAGGAGCGTGGCCTCTTCGATGGCCTGCTTGACTTCGTCCATGGCCGCCTTGCGGTCGGCGATGTTCTCGACTTCCTTGTAGCGGCGCAGGCCCGACGCGATCACGGCGGCGAGGCTGCCGCGCTGCTTGTCGGAGAGCTGGATGGCGCCGTCGACGTCGCCGTTGTGGATGGCCTGCTGCACCTTGCGCAGGTACACCGCCATCGCCTCACGGCCCTGGGCCTTCTTGAGCGAGAGCACGCGCTCGACGATGAGCGTCATGATGATGATCGCGAGCGCGATGAGCGAGATCACGAGCGGGCCGCCGTCCCGGATAAACTGGGGCAGCAGAAACATGAAGATGCCGCGTCGCGACGACCGCGGCGAGCAAGATCACGATCCAGAGAAAAGAGCTTTTCATGACAGCGAGCAGGGGTGTGGTTGGGGTGGGTTATCGAGGCCCCGGAGGGGGCAGGGGTAAGTTCGAGGGTCGGTTGTTCGTCGTTCGTTGTTCGTGGCCAGCAGGGCCCGAATGCTACCGGGCCTCTGCCTACGAACGACCCGCGACGAACGATGAACCGTTAGGCCTGGTGGCGGAACTCGATCAGGGCATCCTCGCGCGTGTCGGAGATGTCGAACACTTCGGCGAGGCGCGTGAGCACGAACACGTTGCGGACGCGCTTGTCGAGCCCGGCGAGGCGGACGCGCCCGCCTCCATCTGCGTAGGCGCCGTTGAGCGAGATGAGCGTGCCGAGGCCGGTCGAGTTGACGAGGTCGACCTTCGAGAGGTCGATGATGAGGCGGCGGTTGCCCGATTCGAGCAGCTTCGTCGCCTCGGCCTTGAGGTCTTCGAGAGCATCGCCGCCAACGAGGGAGCCTTTCGGGTCCAAGATGGCAACGCCGAGATCGTCGTGTTTGGTGACTTTCATTGCGCGCAGCAGGGGGTGAATGGGGAATTCGTTGCGGCTGCCTGAGGTGAATCCAAAGGCCGTGCCATCCCGCAATATCGCCCCAATCGGCGCGCGTTGGGCGTTTTGATGAAGCCTCCCACACTTTCTACCCCACCCGGCAACTGCATTTTGCAATGCCGCCCGGTCGCCACTGGCGCCCTTTCGCGAATTTTAGCCCCCTACGCGGCTTTCCGGGCCGTTGCAGAATGCAGCCCTCGCCCGGCACGCCCTGCAATCTGCGCCCTTACGCGGCCGGTGCATCCGGTGGCCACGCCGATGCGCGGCGGCGGCGCACCCACCACACCGCCAGGGCGAGCGCGGCCAGCACGAGCAGGACCATGCCCGCGCGCTCGAAGCTGCCCAGCACGCGCGCGAGCGTGTCGCGGTGCCCGACGAGCGTGTAGCCCAGCGAGACGATGAGGGCGCTCCAGACCCCGGCACTGAGCGTGCTCAGCACGGCCACCGGCGCCGCCCGCAGCGGGCTCATCCCGACCGCGAGGGCGATGACCGAGCGCAGCCCCGGCAGAAAGCGGTTGACCGCCACCACCCACAGGCCCCGGCGCCCGACGACCTCGCGGGCCCGCATCAGCTCGGCCTTGGGCAGAAAGCGCAGGCGCTTGGGGTCGAGCGCAGCGTCGCCGAGGCGGTGGCCGGCCCAGAACACCGTCATGAAGCCGAGCCCGCCGGCAACCATGCACAGCACGACCACGGCGGGCAGCTGCACCGCCCCCGTCGCCGCCACCATGCCGCCCACCACTACGCCCACGTCGCCGGGGATGGGCGGCAGCACGTTCTCGCCGTAGGCGATGAGGAATAGCACCACGTAGACCGTCAGCGGCGGGAGCGCCGAGAGCCACGCGTACAGGTGGTTGAGCGTCTCCATATGGATCGGTCAGCGGGCGATGAGCAGGCACACGGCATACGCGGCGATCCCCTCTTCGCGCCCCACAAACCCCATCTTCTCATTCGTCCCCGCCTTCACCGACACCGCCCCTACTCCACGCCGAGGTCATCGGCCAGGTGCGCCCGCATGGCGTCGATGTGCGGGCGCAGTTTGGGGCGTTCGAGCGACACGAGGGCGTCGACGTTGCCCACGCGAAAGCCCGCCGCGTGGACCTGCCGGACCACCTCGCGGAGCAAATCGCGCGAGTTGGCGCCCTTCCACGCGGCGTCGGTGTCGGGGAAGAGCGCGCCGATGTCGCCGAGGGCGGCGGCGCCGAGGAGCGCGTCGCAGACGGCGTGGAGCAGCACGTCGGCATCCGAGTGGCCGTCGGGGCCGGTGGGGTGGTCGAGCGTGACGCCGCCGAGCACGAAGGGGCGGCCGGGGGCGAGGCGGTGGACGTCGTAGCCGAAGCCGATGCGCATGGAGAGCGGGCGAGAGGGCACGGGTACCGCGCTAGGCCGGCCAGACGTTCCAGAGCGCCTGGGCGAGGACCCAGTCGTCGGGCGTGGTGAGCTTGAGGTTGGCGCGGTCGCCGGGGACGAGGTGGACGACGTGCCCGAGCGCCTGCACGAGCGCGGCGTCGTCGGTGGCTTCCAGGGCGGCGCGTGCGTAGGCGGCGTCGAGGAGGGCGCGGCGGAAGCCCTGCGGCGTCTGCACGAGAAAGAGCCCGTCGCGCGGCACGGTGCCCCCGAACGTCTCGCCGTCGGCGTGGCGGAGCGTGTCAGCGACGGGGATCGCGGGCACCGCCGCCCCGTGCGCGCGCGCCTCATCGATCACCGCATCCACGAGCACCGACGTCACGAAGGGCCGCACGGCATCGTGCACGAGCACCACCTCGACGCCCTCGGGCAGCACGGCGAGCGCGTGCGCCACCGACTGCTGCCGCGACACGCCCCCGGCCACCACGCGTACCTCGGCGCCGAGCCCGGCCACCTCCAGCATCCCCGCCACCGCCTCCACGTCCGGCGCGGGCACGGCCACCACGAGCACACGCACGGCCGGGTGCGCCCCGAAGCGCCGGAGCGTCTGCGCCAGCACGGGCGCGCCGCCGAGCGGGCGGTACTGCTTGGGGGCGCCGCCCATGCGCGTGCCCTGCCCCGCCGCAGGTACGACGACGGCGACGTCTCTGGTCACGGGAGGATAGACATTAGACATTAGATAATGGTCATTAGATGTTGATTTTGTCTACGTGCATATCGAACGGGCTTCCAATGCCCAACATCGAATATCTAACGTCCAATGTCCAACGTCGAATGTCTCACAGGATCAGCATGGCGTCGCCGTACGAGAACAGCCGGTAGCGCTCGGCGATGGCCACGCGGTAGGCCTCCCGCATGAGGTCGTAGCCCATGAAGGCCGCCACGAGGAGCAGCAACGTGGACTTGGGCGTGTGGAAGTTGGTGATGAGCCGGTCTACCGCCTTGAATCGGTACGGCGGATAGATAAACGCCTCGCTGACGCCCTGCGTCGCCGGAATCACCCCCGCTTCGGTCGCCGCCGTTTCGAGCGTCCGCACGCTCGTCGTGCCGACGGCCGTGAGGCGGCCGCGCGCGTGCGCCTCGGTGGCCAGCTGCAGCGGTGCGCGCGGAGATCGAAAAGGCCTCGCCGTCCATCCGGTGCTGCGTGGCGTCCTCGGCTTCGACGGGCCGGAACGTGCCCAGGCTCACGTGGAGCGTGACGGGCGCGACCTGCACGCCGTCCGCCCGCAGCCGGTCAAGGAGGACATCGGTGAAGTGGAGGCCGGCGGTGGGCGCGGCCACGGCGCCGCGTTCGCGGGCGTAGACCGTCTGGTAGTCGGCCTGATCCTCGGGCGCGTCCGGGCGGCGGAGGTAGGGCGGCAGCGGGACGTGCCCGATCCGGTCGAGGAGAGCCTGGAACGCCTCGGGCGGCCCGTCGAGGTGGAACTGCACGGTGCGCTCGCGCCCGTCGGCGGCCACGACCTCAGCGGTGAGGCCCTCGGGGAAGGCGAGACGGTCGCCCACACGAAGCTTTTTGGCGGGGGCAGCGAGGGCGCGCCAGCGGTGGAGCGGGCCCGGCACGGCGGCCAGCAGCAGCAGTTCGATGCGGGCGCCGGTCTCGGCCTTCTCGCCCAGCAGGCGCGCTGGCACCACGCGCGTGTCGTTGACGACGAGCACGTCGCGGGGCGCGAAGTAGTCCGGCAGGTCGTCGAAGCGGCGGTGGGTGATCGTGCCCGTGGCCCGGTCGATCACCATGAGGCGGGCGTGGTCGCGCGGCTCGGCCGGGTGCCGGGCGACGAGGTCGTCCGGGTACGCGAAGTCGTAGTCGGCGAGGGGAATCATGGGCGCGAAAATAGCGGGGGGCTCCCTTTCCCCCGCGCCCTTCCCCGCGACTTCGCGGGCGCGTACCTTGCGCCCCATGCGGATTTCTGGCGTCCGCGTCCCTCCGGCCTGCTATGCGCGTCTGTCTGCCCCTGTGCCTGCTCCTGTCGCTCGCGCTCGCCGCGTGCGACGGCGGCCTCCAGCCCCCCGAGGCCGGCGGCACGGGCGCGATCAAAGGCACCGTCCACTACACCGGCCGCTGGCCCGCCGCCGACTCGATCAAGGACCTGCGCTTTGTGGCGATGCGCTTTCTGCCGAAGGACACGACGGACTTCCTGCAGCTCAACAACCTCGTCTTCACGCCCGACCGCCTCCCCGACCACGTCACCGAGACGACGTTCGTCGTGCCGGACGTGCCGACGGGCAACTACCTCTACAGCGGCGTCGCGCTGCACTACAGCACACGCCTGTTCGCGTGGAAGCCCCTCGGGGTCGTCGGCGCGCCTTTCACCGTCCGCAGCGGCGACACGGTGCGCGTGACCGTGAACGTGGACTTTGCCCACCCGCCGCCCTTCCCGCCCCGATGATGCGACGCCGCTTGCCCCTGTTCCTCGGGCTTGGCGGCCCCGGCCGCGCCTGCCCTCGCCCAGACGTGCCCGCGCGACACCGTGCGCGCCGCCCGAGGTCGTCGTGACGGCCTCGCGCACCGAGGAGCGCCTGCTCACGGTGCCCACGAGCGTGTCGGTGGTGGGGCCGGCGGCGATAGCGGCGCGCGGGCACGTGCGCCTCGACGACGTGCTGCGGAACGTGCCCGGCGTGACGATGGCGCAGGAGCAGGTGTCGGTGCGCGGCTCGTCGGGCTTCTCCTACGGGGTGGGCTCGCGCGTGCTGCTGCTCGTGGACGGCGTGCCGCTGCTCGGCCCGGACGCCGAGAGCATCCCGTTCGACGCGCTGCCGCTCCAGATGGCCGAGCGCATCGAGGTGGTGAAGGGGCCCGGCTCGGCGCTCTACGGCTCCGGCGCGCTCGGGGGCATCGTGCAGATGATCACGCAGGATGCCCCCGAGGCGCCCCGGACGCTCGTCACGGCGCAGGGCGGCGCCTACACGCCCGTGCGCTACCGCGTCTGGCGTAACGCGCTGGACAGCCCGGTGCGGGGCTTCGGCTTTCTCTCGGTCGCGCACGCGCGCCCGGTGGGGCGCGGCGGCTTCTGGGTCGCCGGGCAACTGCGCGACGAGGGCGGCTACCTCCGCCTCGACCAGCGGCGCCGGGCACTCCTCTACGGCAAGGCCACCTTCCACCCCGGCGCCTGGACGGCCCGCGTGCTCGGCGGCCTCTCGTTTGCCAAAGGCGACAACTTCCTCTACTGGAACGGCCTCGCCGACCCGCTCAACCCGGGCACGCTCGCCCTCGGCGGCGGCAGCACGACCGGCTCGGCCGACAACCAGGTGCTCCGCTACAGCCTGCTGCCCTCTGCGGTGCGCGTGCTCTCCCCCCGCACCATCCTCACGCTGCGCGCCCGCCTCTTCGGCGCCTCGATCCGCCCGCTCGACCCGAACAAGCGCCCCTTCGGCCTCGAAAGCGCCACGATTGGCCTGCGCTACGGCGGCGAGGCGCAGCTCGTCTGGCGAGCCCCGCGCGGCGTCGTGACGACGGGCGCTAGCGCCGACGCCAACCTGCACGCGCACGTCGTTCTTTGCGGACGCCCTCTACCGGGGCCAGCCCCAAGGGGCGGTGTTCGGGCAGTGGGAAGTGCCCGTCACGCCCCGCCTGCGCCTCACGCCGGGCCTGCGCTACGACGTGTACCGCATCAACGAGGCCCGCACCGAGCAGCGCCTGAGCCCCAAACTCTCGGCCGGCTTCGCCCTCGCCCCACGCCTGCACCTGCGCGCCTCCTACGGCGCCGGCTTCCGCGTGCCCGGCGTGACCGAGCGCTTTGTGGACGACTCGGACTTTCTGCCGCTCGTCTCCAACCCCGACCTCCAGCCCGAGACGAGCAGCGGCGCCGAAGTCGGCGTGCGCGGCGAGACCACGCGGGCACGCTTCGCCTCACCTTCGACGCGGCCGCGTTCCGGACCGATTACCGCCGCCTCATCGAGCCTGTGTTCGTGACCGAGGGCGGCAAGACGGGCTTCAAGTTCACCAACCTGACGCGCGCCCGCGTGCAGGGCGTCGAAGCGGGCGTGACGATGGGCGTGCCCTTCCGGGGCCGCACGCTCGAAGGCGGCCTCACCTATACGCTGCTCGACGCGCAGGACCTGGGCGCCGGACCGCCCGCTCGTCTACCGCAACCCGCACACGCTCCAGGCCCGCCTCGACGCGCCGCTCACGCGCCCGCCTCGCCCTCGGCGCCGACTACCGCTTCACCGCCCGCCCGCGCCGCGTGGACACCGACTTCGCGCGCTTCGTGCCCGACGCCGACGCCTTCACGGACGCGCACGTGCTCGACGCTGCGGGCGGCCTACACGCTCCGCTACGGCACCGTTTCGCTGCTCGTGCGCAACGCCCTCGACCACTACTACGTCGAGCGCCCCGCCATCCTCGCCCCGCCCCGGAGCCTCGCGCTCCAGATCAGCACGGCGTTCTGATACGGGATCCGGCTCAAGGGTGGGAATGCCTGCCGGATCATGGATCATGGATCATGGCCAGAAGGCAACGCTGGGCGTCTCTGACCATGATCGATGATCCGTGATCAACCCGCTGATCCCTCACCATTCAACCGGATCTGGGATGGTTCACCCTTTGAGGCGCCGCAGTTCTTCGATGAGGGGCGGCAGGATCTTGTAGAGGTCGCCCGCGAGCGCGTACGTGGCCACCTTCATGATGGGCGCGTCGGCGTCTTTGTTGATGGCCACGATGACGCGGCTGCCCGACATCCCCGCAAAGTGCTGGATGGCGCCCGAGAGGCCGATGGCGAAGTACACGTCCGGCGCGACGACCTTGCCGGTCTGCCCGATCTGCGCGGTGGCCGGAAACATCCCCGATTCGACGACCGCGCGCGAGGCGCCAATGGCCGCGCCCGTCACCGCCGCGAGTTCTTCCACGAGCCGCTTCGCCTCCTCGTCGCGCACGCCGCGGCCGGCGGCCACGACCACCGAGGCTTCGGCGAGATCGACCGCCCCGGCGGTGCCCCGCACCACCTCGCGGAGCGTCTGCGCGAGCGACGGCGCCGCAAACGCCACCGGCACCGCGCGGGCTTCGACCGGCGCTTCCTGCGGCGCCACCGCCCCGCCCCGCACCGACACAACCACGAGCGGCGCCTCGGCCTCAACGCGCGCGAGAAACTTGGCCGCCATCACCGGCCGCACCGCCTCCACACGTCCGGCCTGCACCGCCACGCGCGTTACGTCGGCGATGGCGGGCGCGCCCAGCCGGGCCGCGAGCGCGCCGAGCACGTCCTTGACGCCCTCGCTGGAGGGCAGCACCACCACCGACGGGCCCGCCGCGCCGACCACCGCCGCCAGCGCGTCCACGACGGTGGCGTTGAGGGGCGAGGCCAGTGCCGCGTCGTCCACGGTGTAGACGGGGCTAGCGCCGTAACGCGCGGCCTCGGCCACGAGCGCCGCCGCGTTCTGGGCCAGCACGGCGGCGGCAAAGGGCGCCCCGGCGGCCAGTTCGCGGCAGCGCGTGAGGGCTTCGAGGGAGGCGCGGCTCAGGTGGTCGCCCTGCGCGGCGACGTAGCAGAGAATCATATCGACGGGCGAAAGGCGACGGGCGAAAGGCGACGTGAACGAGCGGCGTGGATCTCCGGGCGCCCGTCGTCTGCCGCACGTCGAACGGTCAGAGGACGCGGGCTTCTTCGTGGAGCAGATGGGCGAGCGCGCGGGCCATCTCGTCGGGCTCCCCGTCGAGGCGCTGCCCGGCGGCGCGCTCGGGCACGGCCTCGTAGCCGCGCGTGCGCACCTGGGCCGCCGGCACGTCCCCGGCCGGGCGCGTGTCGATGGTCTTTTTCTTGGCCGCCATGATCCCCTTCAGGTTGGGGATGCGCGGGTCGTTCATGTCGTTCGAGCACGTCACGAGGCAGGGCGCCGGGAGGGCGATGTGTTCCTGCCCGGCATCGCCCTGGCGCGTCACGACGAGCATTTCGCCCTCCTGCGCGAGGCCGACGGCGTTGGTCACGTACGGCAGGCCGAGGCGCTCGGCGAGCATCGCGCCGGCAAGGCCGGCATCGGTGTCCTGCGCCTGCTTGCCGGTCAGGATGACGTTGTAGCCCTGCCCTTCGAGTGCGCCCGCAAGCAGCTGGGCCACGGCGGCGGAGTCCAGTTCGGTGCCTTCGGGCACGACGAGGTGCGTGCCCTGCGCCGCGCCCATCGCGAGGGCCTTGCGGACGGTCTCGGTGGCCCGCTCGGGGCCCACGAGCAGCACGTCTACCTCGCCGCCGTGCGCTTCGGTGAGCACGAGCGCCGCCTCGACCGCCGAGGCGTCGTAGGCGTTGAGCACGACGCGGTTGGGATCGAGCACGAGCGCCCCGCCCTGCACCTGCATGGGAGCGGACACGTCGGGCACCTGCTTGATGCAAACGCAGAAGCGCATGAGCGACCGGGTTAAATCGCCCCCAACCTAGGCACAGGCGGCAGCGCTTCCGGTCGAAATAGCGCCGAAGACGGCGGAAGGAGTAAGGAGGCGAACCAAGCTGCTCCCGGCGCCGCCACCCGGCGTTGGGTGCGCTTCCCCGTGAGAAGCCCAAGCGCGTAACCGCTGAGGGCTCAGGAAGCCCTCAGCGGTTGCTCATGCCACTCCGGGGCCCCTTTCGGTAGGTTGCCATCTCACCCTCCCACGGCAAGCCCATGGACAACGCGATGTCTCCCCGCCACAAAACCCTGAACGTGCAGACAAAAATTGCAGCCACGATCTGCTTGCTCGGCCTCGTGCTCCTGGTCTATATGATCACGGTAGAGGACGAACCGGGCGCGCTGCCCCTGCTGCTGATCGTTGTCGGGGCCGTCTGGTATATCGTCACCCGGTCCCGCATTCGGTCGCTCCATTCGTGAAGGGGTGGGGAGACGCGGGTACCCCGCTCTGCTCCCCACCCCTTCACGCGATGTCGGCACTTTCCGTTCAGTTCTGCTGCCGGGGGGCGTTCGGCGTGCGCGGGCTGTTCCGCTGGCGCTGCGCCTGCTGCACAATCCGGGCATTGGTGACCTGTCCGCCCGCGCCGAGCACGTACTCGATCACGTTGCCCGCCTCGTCGCGCACGCGCTTGACCGTCTGGCCGGCGGCATTGGTCGTGGTGGAGACGACGTTGGTGAGGCTCGACACCGTGCCCACGACCGTCCGGCCCACCACGCCGCCGGTGCCGTTGAGCGTCGTCTCGACGATGTTGCCGGTCGCATCGAGCGTGCGCTGGACGGTCTGCCCGACGGTGTTGACGGTCTGCGTGAGCAGCCCGCCAGGGGCGGTCACGTTGTTGAGCGTCTGCCCGACCGTGCCCACGGCGTTGTCCACCACGCCGCCCGGCTGCAGGGCGGTGTTGCCCACCTGCCCGACCGTGTTGACGGTGTTGTTGAGCACGCCCCCGAGCGTCTGGATGATCTCCGGGTTGTTCTGGAGCGTCTCAAGCGTCTTGCTCACAATCGTGACCACGTTGTCGAGGTCCACGCGGAGGTAGAGTTCGGCCTGCACGCCGGTGATTTCGAGGAGCACCTTCTCGATCGAGGCATCCACGCCGGCCTTGAGCTGCACGAGGTTCGCCACGCGCGCATCGAGGGAGACGCTGGCCTGGAGGTGGTCCACTTCGAGCTTGATCTGCTCAACCGACAGGTTCGGGATGTCGAGCAGCACGTCCACCTTCTGCGAGTCGTTCGGGGCGCCGCGGGGCGTGCGGGTGGCCATCGTGGCGCCCGGCACGTTGCCGCGCGTGGTGCGGGGCGTCGGGGTGTTCTGGGCAGCGGCCGGAAGGGCAAGCACCAGGCAGAGAAGGAATAGCGAGAGGCGCATGAGATCAGCGGGGTTGGGAGACGGAGGAAGGAAAGAGGCGGGTGAGTTCGGGCGGCACGGCCGCGCGCACGCGCACCATCCCGGCGGCGCCGGACCAGCGCACCCGCAGGCGCACCGCGCTATACGTGGCCCCGGCCGTGACGCGGGCGTCCGGCGATTCGAGGCGGACGGCGAGGACATCGGCGCCGACATGCGCCTTCACCACCTCGCCCTGCGCGGGCAGCATCACCGTCGTGTCGCGCACGGACACTTGGGCACGGGCGGACAGCGGTGCAAGGAGCATCGCACAGGCGAAGGCGAACAAGCAGCGCATCACCGGCGGGAGGAATCGGGCGGGGCCGGGCGCGGTGGGAGCCCGAGCAGGGGACGCAGCACGCTGTCGAGCGCCGCCACAGACACGCGGTAGTCGAACGTCACGCGGACGTTCTCGTACCGCTGGCCCGCTTGCAGGTGCGCCGGGGCATTCACCCGCACCACCCGCCGCAGCGTATCGACGCCGATGAGCCGCAGCCGCACGCCTTCGATGGCGCGCACGTCCATCCGGTCCATCTGCACGCGTCCCCCGAACGTGATCGTGGGCAGCAGCGGAGGGCCGGGCGCCTGCGCGTGCGCGGCGAGGGCCGGAACGAGCAGGAAAAGCAGCAGAAAGAGGCGAGACAACGGGGCCGGGGAGAAGCCGTCAATGGTACCCCTGCCCGCCCCCGCGCGTCTGTGACCCATGTGCTACGCACTGCAACGAAGCCGTTGAGGGCGGGCGCGCTCACGCCTCCAGGCGCCGCCGGATGGCCGCGTTGAAGGCGGGGATGTCGTGCGGATTGCGGCTCGTGATGAGGTTGCCATCCTCCACCACCTGCTCGTCTACCCATGTAGCGCCGGCGTTCTCCAGGTCCTGCCGGAGCGTGGGGTACGACGTAAGCTGCCGGCCCTCGACGAGCCCTGCGTTGATGAGCGTCCACGGCGCGTGGCAGATCGCGGCGATGGGCTTGCCGGCGGCGGCGAACGCCTGCACGAAGGCGAGGGCGCCGGCATCCACGCGGAGCTTGTCGGGGTTCATGACGCCACCGGGGAGCACGAGCAGGTCGTAGGCGGCCGCGTCGGCGTCCTGCACGGCCACGTCCACCTCCAGCGTCTCGCCCCAGTCGTCGTGGTCCCAGCCCTTGACCGTGCCCTTCTTGAGGGAAACGAGGTGGGTGGTGGCCCCGGCCTCGTCGAGCGCCTGTCGGGGCTTCATTAGCTCCGACTGTTCAAAGCCGTCCGTGGCAAGGATTGCGACGTGCTTACCGCTGAGCGTGCGGGCCATAGGGGCCAGGGGGTTGGGTGAAGCGCCTTCACCCGGCCCCTGCCGGCCCTGTTCTGTGCCGGGCGTGACGGTCCGGTAAGACGCGGCCTCACACGGGCGAGACGCGCGTGATGAACACGAACACGACGATGTAGATCAGCGCCCCGGCGATGAGCCCCACCATGAAGGCCGTATACGAGATGCGCAGCAGGGAAAACTTGCGCTGGAGCACCTTGCCGAGCCCGTAGATGTCCTCCATCATGCGGGTATAGAGCATCTGCTTGTCGCGCAGCAGGTCGCTCATGCCTTCCACGTAATCGGCCTTCGTGAGGCGGGCAAAGTTGCCGAAGAAGAGCAGGTTCACGTTGCGCTTCTTGACGTCCTCGAGCGTCATGTGCCCGGTCGTCACGCGCGGCATCGCCGCGAGGATCGCGTAGACGAGCGAGATGAGGCAGCCGAGCAGCACCACGATGGTGGGCAGCAGCAGCCACGGGTTCGACTCGATCTTGGGCGAGAGCGAGCCGAGCAGGAAGCCGACGATGCCGCCGTTGATCGTGATCATGATGTTGGACTTCGAGTCGGCGAGCGACGAGAGGTCCATGTGCATCGGGTACTGCACGCGCATGAGCGTCTGCGCGGGCCGTCCCCCAAACCCATCCTGCTCCTTGTCCTTGTCTTTCTTCTTCCCCTTCTTGCCCGCACCGTCGTCCGCCGCGTCCTCATCTGCGGCGTCGTCTGCCGCCTCGTCAGAGAGGTCGGTGGGGAGGGCCGCCGGGGGGAAAGGCTGGCCGTAGGGATCGTACGATTCGTTCATAAGCGGAGGGCGCGGCGCGCAGGAGCCAAAAGAACGGCAGCGGGACGGGTGTTGTGCGGCGCGCCTGCGGGAAAATCCCGTCTGCGGCCCCCGTGGAAGCCCTCGCGGTGCCTCAGCAGGCGCGCTCAGAAGAAGAAGCCGAAGCCGACGCGGGCGGCTCCGCGCCCATCGGCCTTTCCGAAGGTGGCGGAGAAGCTCGTTTGAGAGGCCAGGCTGCCCCAGACGCCGCCGCCCATGCCCTGGTGCCAGCCGCCGTCGTCGTGCTGCTCATACCAGACGCGCCCCATGTCGTAAAAGCCGAGCACGCCGAACTCGCCGTAGGGAAAGAGGCCCGCCTTGAAGCGCCACAAGCGCAGGCGCGGCTCCAGGTTGAAGTAGAAATTGGACCGCCCGGCGTAGCGGTAGGCGAAGAGGCCGCGCACGTTCTCGGACCCGCCGATGGTGAGCGCCTCGTAGAAGGGAAAGGCCCCGAGGATGGTGCCCCCGCCCACGCGCCCCGCGAAGGTGAGCGTCGGGAGGCGCGGCGGCGTGGTGTAGATCGTCAGCGCGGCGGTGGAGCGGAGGTATCGGTAACCGGCCACGCGCAGCCCGACCCCGCCGTCGAGTTTCCCCTCGAAGCGCAGCCCGCGCGACGGGTGAAACGGCAGGTCGACGGCTTCGGCGAGCAGGCCGACGCGCCCGCCCACGTATACCTGCCCGCGAAAGTCGAACGGATTGGCGCCGGACAAAGCGGTGTTGGCAAACCGGCCCGAGTCGCGCCGCGCCTGCACGAACTGCACGGTGGGGCCAGCAGAGACGCGGATGCGGTCGAGGACGTTGCGTTCGACGTACGGGGCCACCCGCGCCCGCGCAATTCGGGTCTGGTAGAACTCGGCGGACTGGTGCCCGTCGCGCATGGTGCCGTTGCCCAGGCCGTAGAACGAGCGGTAGTTGGACGGCGTCTGCGCATCAGCGTCGACGCCGAGGTTGAGAATGCCTATGGCGGCCGGAAACAGCCCGGTGTAGCGCGCGCCCAGCCCGGCCTTCGGCACGCGCACGAGCGCGTCGAAGGTGTGCTGGGCGGCAAATGGGGTTTTCCCGAAGCCGTGGTGCGTCCACTTCACCCCTACCCCGAGGGCGAGGCCTTCGCCGGTCGAGTACCCGCTGGCGACGCGCGGGAGCGTCTGGTCGTACAGCTGGGACGAGAAGCCGTAGGCGCCCTCCGGCACATACCCGCTCCGGCGCAGCCGCGCGTGCGCCCCGGCCCTCACGACGGTGAGCGCCCGGGGGTCGCGTTCGTCGTACACCTTCACCCCGCGCCCGTCCGTGCTGTCGTTGAGCACGTCGGTGCCGGCGCCGCCGATAAAGCGCACCTGGATCCGGGGGCCGCCGCCCTCATCCTCCACCTCGAACACGTCGTCGCCGCCGCTGGCCCACAGGCGCACTTCGCGCGTCTCCGCGGGGGCAAACGCGCGGCGATACACGCGCCGCCCGGCGGTGCCATCGTCCTTGCGGTTGTACACGCTCACGCGCACCGAATCGCCGCGCTGGCGCTCGACGCGGTACACCTCGCTCTCCTGGCTTCCCACGACCGACACCATGCGCGCGTGCAGGCGGTACCAGCGGAGGGCCGCCTCGGGCAGCGCGTCGCGGCGGGCTTGCAGGACCGGGTACATCTTCGGGAAGTTGCGCTCCTGCACCTCGACGGGCAGCGCGTAGATCGCCGTACGCAACACGGAATCGGTAAGCGCCGCCTGCACGTCGTGCGCCACGTCCATCCAGTCCTGCCGGGTGAGCGACGCAAAGAGGCGCTGGTCTTGCGGGAGGCCGTTGGAGGTGAGGCCCTTGATGTAGCCGTAGCGCTTCTGGAGCCCCTGAAGCTTGGGCAGGAAGGGCCGGGAGAGGCGGAAGAGGAGCCCGTCGCGGTCGTTGAAGGCCCAGTCCCGGTCCCGGGCGACAGGGCGGTACACCTTGCCCTGCGTCGCGTCGTCGCCGCGCAGGGTTGTGTCGAGTTCGCCGGGCTCGAAGGCGGCCCACCGCCACTGGTCCTGGTGGCGGTCCCAGTCGCCCATGAACAGGTCGAGTAGCCGGGCGCGCAGAAACGCCTTCGCATCGACGCGGTGGTCGAGGTCGCCGTCGATCTCGCGGTAGAACTTGCCGACGCTGACCACGTCGGTGGCGCCGGCGAGGCCGGGGAGGTCGGAGACGTCGTTGTCGGGGCGCACTTCAAGCCACATCAGGCGGCGGGCAAACGTGCGGCGAAAGCGCCCGAGGTGCGGGTCGTCGGGCACCCACACAAGGCGCGGCTGCGGGTGCAGCACGCCCACGGCGGAGGCGAGTTCGTCGGCCACGAGGGAGCCGTAGGGCATGACGGCGCTCGTGAGGTCTTCGGCGGCATCGCGCGCCAGGCCGAAGCGGTAGGAGAGCGGCAGCGCGCTGAGCGGCGCCTTGTCGACCGAGCGCAGCTGCCACTCGCGCCCCTGGGCGTCTTTCAGGCGCAGGCCGAGCGTTTGGGCGCCGCCGCTGCGCTGCGTGGGCGTGAGGCCCTCGGCCTGCAGGCTGAGCACCGGCACGGTGATGGAGGCACCCCACGTTTTGCGGTACCCATCGCCGGCCACGATGCGGTAGAACAGGTTGGCGTTGTCGTACTCCTGGTTGGCCTCCACCCGGGCAATCTGGGGCGAGACAAACGAGGCCAGCTGGTTGTCGGGCACCTCGGATTCGGGCGCCTCCTCGTCGCTCGTGGGCAGCAGGTGGGCACTCTTGAGCAGCGTGTCGCCGAGGGCGCGGCCGGTGCCCCCGATGGCGTCGAGGTTGGCGCCGCCGTCATCGTAGTAGTGCAGGATCATGAACCCGTTGCGCTCGGCCGCGAAGAGGGCCGAGCGCCCGCCCGGGGCGAAGCTCTCCGGCGAGCCGGAGCCCGAGATGATCTGGTGGAAGGTCACCCCGCCGTAGTCGAGTGCGTGCAGCTGGAGGCTGTGATCGTGCCCGGAGGCGTAGATGAGGCCTTCGTGCTGCCGAAAGACGCCCGCGAGGCCGTCGCGCAGCGACAGGTAGCGCGGGTGGCCGAGGTCCTCGCGCGAGAGCCCGAACGTGCGCGTGTAGAGCACCGAGAGCGACCCGAGCACCGGCAGCGGCAGGTAGGCGTATTTAGAGGCCGTCAGGAGGGGGAACAGGTGGCGCGAGAGCGGCACGTTGCCCGCGTGCAGGCCGTTGCTCACGATCGGGTGGTGGCCCACCACGAGCAAGCGGTCGTCTCGGTACTCCTGCACGAGGTCGTTGAGGCGCAGCAGAAAGTCGCTGCCGTCGATCACGTTGTAGCCCGCTTCCTCGTCCTCACCCGTGGCGCGGGCGTACGGGGTGAGCCACCACTCGGTGTCGAGCGCGAGCATCGTGATGCCCTTGGCGAGGCGAATGGCGACGGGGCCCGGAAAGCCGTTCGAGGGCACGAAGGTGCCCTGATCGCCCAGCGCGGCTTCGACGAGCGCTTCCTCGCGGCGCACGGCGCTGAGCCCGTCGGGGCCGGAGTGCTGCCAGTCGTGGTTGCCGGGGATAAAGTAGACGCGCGCCGGGGTGTCCTTGACGGCGTTGAGCTGCGCGTTCAGGCGCGCTTCGGCCTGCGCACGCCCCGCCGTGCCTGCCGGCGGGATGCCCTCGGGATACACGTTGTCGCCGAGGAACACGACGACCTTCTCGATGCTGTCGGGCGTGAGCAGGTGCCGCCGGAGCGTCGTCAGGATGGGGTCGGTGCCGTCGGTGAGGGCCGCCCCGGCATCGCCGATGAGAAACACGCGCACGCGCTCCCGGGCCACGCGGATCGTGTCGCGGGCGACGCTGTCGGCCACGACGCGCGTCGGACGCAGTTCGGGGGCGATGAAGATCGGGCTCGTGTCGGCGCAGCCCGCGAGCGTGGCGAGGGCGAGCAGAACGGCGAACGGAACACAGACACGCATGTGCGGGGAGCGGCGCGGCGGGTGCAGATCAGGGTGGATTGGGAGCGGCGCGCACCTTGTGGAAGACCGCGAGCGTGGCATGGGCCCGCCCGGCGGCCTCCGAGGCGATGTAGAGCGTTTCGTCGGGACCGAAGGTGATGCCCTCAGGCTGCGGCAGGATGCGTGCGTCGAGCCCGGCGGCGGCTTCCAGCACACCCGCTCGGCTGAACACCGCTACTGCCTGCGTCTGGCTCGACAACACGAACAGGCGCCCGTCCGGGGCCACCTCGACGCCGGAGGGCTTGAAGCGGTCGAGCCGGTCCAGGTGAAACAGGCGCGCGAGGCGGCTTTCGGTGCGCCCGAGGTTGGTGGCAATGGAGAGCACCGGCTGGGGCATGAGGCGGCGCGACGCGAGGTCCCAGGCGAGCACGACGCGCGTGGCGCTGCTCTTGCCCTTGCACGCTACGAGCATACGCCCGCCCCGCGCGTCGTAGGCCAGGCCCTCACCGTCGCAGCCCCGGGGGGCCTTGAGGTCCACCATGCCCTCGGGCGTGACGAGCCATCCATCGCTTCGGAGTGCATAGAAGGCAGAGCCAGCGTAGGCAATGCCTTCAAAATCGCCCTTCCCGGCATATGAGCGGCGGCGTTCCCACTGGTCGCCCACAAGCCGGTAGGCGTCGCCGCGTTCGTCGTAGTTGGCTTCGAGCCCGTCCGGCCCCCACGTCAGCCCCGACACTTCGTCGAGCGCGTGCGGCAGCGAGAGCACGGTGTCGGGCCGGTCGATGCGGTAGCCTTCAAAGAGGTCCTCGGCGGCGGGCGGGCGCGGCGCGGGCACGACCGCACGCACCTCGCCGGACTGCGCGCGGCAGGCGGTCAGCACGAGCAGCGTGGCCGTGACGTAGCGAAACCCGGACAGCATGGAAGGGAGCACCGGGAAGGCACGCGCCCTGCCCCGCCCGGTTTCCGCATCGGGGCGGGGTTGCAGAAGCGTTGCCCCCTGCTCAAACGCCTGGATCGGCCAGGATCGGAAGTTCGGCTTCGACTTCCGGAGCGGGCGGCATGGCCCCCGTAATGACGATGCGGTAGGCGCGCAGCCCCGGCACGCCCGGCAGGTCCTCCACGTCGAGGTCTTCGAGGTTGCCCTCGAGGCAGCCTTCGTTGCGCAGGAAGGTGAGGTAGCGCTGGTATTCGGTCGCCTCCTGCACGTTCGAGAAGATCACCGCGAGCATCCCCGGCTGCGTCACGCGCTCACCCATGTGCTCGGGCGGATCGACGATGCGGGCCTTGTCGATGCGCTTTTTGACGATCTCGTAGCGCGCGTTGTAGGCGCCGTCGACGTCGAAGCGCTTCTCGTCCTGCCGGAAGCGCACGTCGAGCGGGGCGCCCTGCCCGAGCACGAGGTAGGTGGCCTGGAGCGGCACGTCGAGCGAGGGCGTGAGCGCGGCCAGTTGCGCGGGCGATCCGGCACATCGTTTCCAGCTGCCACAGGCGCAGGCTCTGCAGGTGCAGCGCCTCGAACTTGCCATCCTCCACCATCGAGGCGCCCGCATAGAGGTTGAACTCTACGCCGTCCGACTTGTAGCGCTCGAAGTAGTGCGGGATGATCTTCTGCGCCTCGTTCTGCGCGTCTTCGAGGATCCGCGCCACGGCGTCGTTGATGGCCGACACGGAGCGCTCGTAGGCGCGGCGGCGCTTGTAGAGCACGCCCAGGTCCGGGTCGAGGGCGCGCTGGTAGGCCACGATGGCGCTGCCGGTGTCCTCGCTCCAGTCGCGGATCGTCTCGAAGAGCGGCTCGATCTCGTCGTGCAAGAACGCGTACGGATCGCTCTCCGGCTCCACGCGCGCCTCCGACGGTTCGGGGCGGAAGGCGTTGAGGCGGGCGCGCTTTTCGCGCAGCGCGGGGAGCGGGCGCGCCGCGAGGGCCGCCTCGAACACCGTGTCGGCCAAGGCGATCTGGGCGCCGAGGTCCTCGCGGATCGCCCCGAGGCGCGCGCCAGAGGAGTCGCGGATGTCCACCTGCCCATAAAGGCCGTAGACTTCTTTGAACACGATGGGCACGGCGGCCTCGGCCACCGAGGCGCCGCTTTCGAGCACCTCGCGCGCCGCCTGCCGGAAGCGCCACTCCACGGACGGATGCACGGCGGTGAACCGCTGCTTGATCACGGCCTGCAGGCGGTTCTCCTCTTCGTCGAGCGCGCGGCGCAGGGCGGTGCCGAAGAGCGGCCCGAGCGCGGTGATGAGGCGTCGGCGGGCCACCGAAAACACGCCGGGCTCGGGCGCGGCCAGTTCGAGCAGGCCCACCACGCGCCCTTCGGCGCGCAGCGGCACGATGGCGAGGCTCTGAAACCCGCGCTCGCGGAGCGCCACCTCGTTCATGGCCCCGAGCGAGGAATTGGCGAGGTCGTCTACGAGGAAGATGTTGGTCGAGGCGAGGACCTGGTTGAAAAGCTGCCGCAGTTGGAGCGCGGCCTCGGCTTCCAGCCCTTCCGCGGGCAGCATCAGGCTGCGCCCCACCGGACGCGCCCCGGCGATCACCTCGCCGTCGTGCGGGCGCCGCTGCCGCTCCATGCGGACGAGCCCGAGCGTCAGCCCCGGCAGGCGCAGGAGGGTGCGCACGTGCTCTTCGAGGCGCGCCAGGTCCGCCTCGGTGGCCATTGCGTCAGGCCGCAGCAGCTCGATCTGGAGGGCCGATCGCGCCTCGCTCTCCGTCACATCCTCCGCCGTGACGACGAGAAAGCCCCGCAGGCGAAAGTGTCCGGCAAGGCGGCGCGAGAGCCGGTCGAGGATGCGGGGCGCATCGAGCATCCCCTCCACCTCCGACAGGTCGAGCGTGGGCGCCTCGCCGATCGGCTCGACCTTCAAAAACCGCGTGTCGAGCAGCACGCGCAGGTGGCGGGACAGGCCCGTCTCGGGGCTCACCACCGTTTCGACGCGCGGAATGCGGGCGATCTGGGCGCCGTAGAACTGGCGCAGCACTTCGGCGGTGGCGTGGCGGGCATAGCCGGGCAGGTCGCCGCTCTGCGTGTCCTGCCACAGCCCGATCTCGTCGAAGTGGGGCGTCGCGCTGAGCACGTCTGCGTTGTAGGGCCCGGTGGCGGCGGCTTCGAGGGTGGCGAGGCCTTCGGCGGGCACGAGGGGCCCGAGCAGGATGGGGATCAGGGCCGCGTGGCGCGCCTGGTCCGCCGGGGTGAGCACCTCGGCGGCAAGTTCGGGCGCCGCCTTGAGCGCCTGCTCGAAGACCGCCCCGAGCGGGTCTCGATGGCGCCCCCGCACCGCGCGCAGGCGGGCCTGCCACCGGCTCACGAGCGGGGCGAAGCTCAGTACGCGCTCGAAGGGAAACGTATCGGTGGCCGCCATGGGCATGGGCGCGGGCGAAGGCGCCCGAAAGCGAACAAGGGTTGATGAGTAGCCGCAGCAACTCCCGTAAACGTCACATGATAGGCCTACCCAGCGGGCTACTTCGCACAGATTCAGGCTACGCTACGCTGTGGGGCACGCCGCGCCCGGGCAATGGTTCGAGGACCGGCGTAAGGGTTCCGTAAACTGCGCCTCGCCCCGCCTGCCGTGCGCTGCTCGCTCCACCCGTACCGCCTGCCCCTCAAGGCGCCCCTCCGCCTCGCCTTCGGGACGCTCACCGAGCGGCAGGGCGTGCTGCTGCGCCTCGAAGCGGACGGGCACATCGGCTGGGGCGAGGCGGCGCCCCTGCCCGGCTATTCGCCCGACACCCTCGCCGATGCCACCGCCGCCCTGGCCGCGTGGACGCCCGGCACTTCTGCGGACGCCCTGCCGCCCTCAGCGCGGGCCGCCGTGGCAGGCGCTGAACTGGAACTGGCGGCGAGCCGCGCGGGCCAGTCGCTCGCGGCCTGCTCGGCGCCGACGGCGGGCCCGCCAGGCCCGGCCCCGGCGGCTACCGTTGCGCTCACGGCGCTTGCTCACCGGAGACCTCGCGGCGGTCGCCCGGCACGCCTCCGATGCCCGCGCCCGGGGCTACCGGGCGGTCAAGCTCAAGGTGGGCGGGCGGCCTCTAGCGGACGACATCGCGCGGGTCCGCGCCGTGGCGGATGCGCTGGGCCCCGGCGTGGCCCTCCGCCTCGACGCCAACCGTGCCTGGACGCTCGACGAGGCGCTGCGCTTTGCCGAGGCCGTCTCCGCCCTGCCCATCGCGCTCCTCGAAGAACCCCTCGCGGACCCAGAGCGGTTGTCCGAACTCGCCGAGCGGAGCCGCCTGCCCCTGGGCCTCGACGAAACGCTGGTCGGCGCCGCCCCGGAGGACCTCGCAGCCTATGGGTTCGCACGGACCCTCGTGCTCAAACCAACCCTGCTGGGAGGCGTGCGCGCGTGCCTCCGCTGGGCCGACGCCGCCCACGCGCTCGGGATGTCCGTGCTTGTGAGCAGCGCCTTCGAGAGCGGCATCGGCACCCGGCAGGCGGTGGCCCTCGCGTCCGTAGTGGGCCATGAACCCGCCGGCCTCGACCCCTACACCCTCCTCGCCGGCGACATCCTCACGCCGCCGCTCGCGCTCGACGCGCCGACCGTGGAGGTGGCTACCGTGCTCGCGCCGCGCCGCGTGGCCGTGTAACGGGTGCCGGGCCCGGCCGGTTGTGGAACAGCCGCCGCCCCGGTTCGTGCGGAGCGCAACTGCCCCGCCTATGCACAGCCCCGCCGTCGAAGACTACCTCAAGACCATCTTCAAGATGGGCGAAGGCGTGCCGGTGAGCACCACCGACCTGGCCGAAGAGCTCGGCGTCGCGGCCCCCTCGGTGACCGGGATGGTCAAGCGCCTGGCGGGGCTAGGCCTGGTCGAGCACCGCGCCTACCGGGGCGTGACGCTCACCGACGCCGGGCGGGGCGTGGCGCTCGAAGTGATCCGCCACCACCGCCTGCTGGAGCGCTACCTCCGCGAGGTCGTCGGGCTCGACTGGGCCGAGATCCATGACGAGGCCGAGGTGCTGGAACACCACATCTCGGAAGCCTTCGAGGCCCGCATCGACGCGCTGCTCGGCTTTCCCACCCACGACCCCCACGGCGACCCGATTCCGACGCGCGAGGGCTGCATCGCCCCTGTGGCCACCGACAGCCTCGCCGACGCCCTGCCGGGCCCCTACCGGGTGGCCCGCGTGGCCGACCACGACGCGGCCCTGCTCGGCGCCCTAGACGCCCTCGGCCTGCTCCCCGGCGCTGCCCTCACGCTCGTCGGCCGCGCCGGCGAAGGCGCCCTGCGGCTGGAACGTGTGGGGGCACCGCCCTTCACACTCGCCCTCGAAACGGCCCGGCATCTGTTTGTCGAGGCCTTGCCTACCGCCTAACCCGACCGCTCGTGCCGCGATTTCTGTGGGCCTCCTTGGTCCTTGCCGGTTGTGCCAGCACCACCTTCTTCCCGGACGACGGCGAAGCCGAAACCGCGCCCAATGTGCCGGAGCAATTTCTCGTCGGTACGCCGAGCGGCCGGGCGCGCTTCGAGATTGTCCCGGAGGGCGCGTGCCAGGCCGTCATGGTCGACCCGCGCGATGGCGCCCGCCTCACGCTCGTCCGCACGGCCCGGCAGCGGGGCGACTACGACGTGCCCTCGGGCCGCTACAGCGTCGCCGCCGACCAGTTGCTGCGCCTCGAATGCGGCACCGGGCGCGTGGTCGGGCGCGTGCCGCGCTGGTAAGCTGCGTTCCTGCACACGCGGCGTGATTAAATTGCGCGCCTGGACGCAGGCCACGCGGAAATGCAGGCCGGATGTCAGAACTTTAGCGCTGGGTTTTCTCTCTGCCCGCCGATGTGGCCACGCCTGCTGCCGATGCTGCTGCTGCTGTCCTGCCTCGCCCCCGCGATGCAGGCGCAAGAGCGCGATGAGCGTACAGCAAAGGTATCGCGGGTCCCGATCCTGTACTCAGATCCCTACGACACCCTGCAGGAGCCCCCGGATGACCTGACCCTGTGGGGACCCATTGCGGCCCTGATGCTGGTCGTAATGGGCGTCATCCTCTGGGGCGGCCCGGTGCTCGAAGAGGCGCTCTGGACGTGGAAATGGCGGCGCCTGGAGGAATCCGCGCGCCACGGCGCGCCGGTACGGTGGAGTGCGATGGCCGTCCGGGCCGACGAGATGAACACCTCCAGCCGAGCCATGCCCGAGGAGCCGTGGACGCCAAGCCGCGCCATGAAGCTCCGCTCTGTCACGCCCCCGGCCTCCACGGTGCGCCGTGCGCCGGATGCCTCGGCGGCCTGACGTTCGTGCTGGTAACGCTGCCGAGGTGCGCGGGCGCGGCGATGAACAGGACCGGGTGCAACGTTGCCGGGCGGCTTCCGTAGAGCCCGCGCTCCATCCCGCCTGTCGCCATGCGCTACCGTTTCCTGCTCCTGCTCCTGGCACTCGGGGCCTGCAAAGGCCAAGCACGCTTCTCCGACGCCGGCTTCGCGCCCGACCCGGTCACCCGGGCCACGCCCAACGAAGCGGACCAGTACGCGATCTACAGCTCAGAAGACGCTGTCAAGGTGGGCCTCACCGAGGACGTGCTCTACTACCGGCTCTCAGACAAGATGCTCGCCCGCATCGACAGCGAGCTGCAGCGCGGCCCGGAACAGCCCCGCAAGGCCTCGGCGGCAAGATCGAGCAGGCCGTTAAGTCCGGCGTGTCGAAGGCGCTGCGCCACCGCGTGGAGTACCCGCTGGCGCGCCTCAAAGACGTGCGTTATGCCGATGGCCAGCTCCAGCTCGTCTTCACCGACGGCTCGACGGAAACCCCCACGGCCAAGGTCAACCTCTCGGAAGGCGACGCGCCCGCGCAGCACCGCATAGCCCCCTCGTTCGAGGCGGACGATGCGGGGCGCTTTATCGCGGCCTTCCATGCGGCCAGGGCAGGAACGTCGAATTGAATCCCCGCGCGCGCCTGCGCCTTTGACCCTTCGATTGCCATGGCCCTTGCGCCCTGCCGCGAATGCGGCGCCGACATCTCCGACGCGGCCGCGGTGTGCCCGCGCTGCGGGGCTCCCCAGCCCCAGGCAGTCCCCTCGCTCGCCGATCCGGTCGTGGAAACGTGGTCAGAGGCGGATGCTTCGCCTTCCTCCGGGCCCGCCTTCGTTCCGGATCCGGGCCTCGTGCAGGCGCGCGCGCTGCTCGCCGCCGACCCGGCCACGGCCCTCTCTCCTGCTTCGGCCCGCCGAAGTGCCCCGCCCTGGCCCCTGCTCGTGCTGCTGGGCCTGCTCGCCTGCCTAGCGGTGTACGTGCTGGCCTTCCGCCCCTCGGCAGCGCCGCTCGTCGGTGGACCCGGTCTGGAGATTCCCGCGCCGCCGCCGCCGCCAGAACCACCGTCACCGCCGCCCCCTCCTCCGCCACCACCGCCCGCGCCTTAACGGGCCGTTTCGCGGTCGTGGAGGGCCTGCGGTGCAGGACGCATTTCCAGGTCGGCCAGGGGCACCGCAGGCGCCGGGACGGACGGAGCGCCGCGCTCGCTCAGGAGTCGGGCCAGCACGTCTTGGAGGGCGGCCTTGCGGAACGGCTTGCTCAGGTAGGCATCGAAGCCGGCCTGGCGGAAGCGCTCCTCGTCGCCGGGCAGAGCGTAGGCGGTGAGGGCGATGGCCGGCGTTGCCGCGTAGCGCGGAAGGTGCCGCACAGACCGCAGGACGTCGACGCCGGTGCGGGCTTCGCGCAGGTTGATGTCGAGCAGCAGCGCGTCGAAGCGACCGTCGCGCACCCGGGCGATGGCCTCATCGTACGTCTCGGCGTGCTCGACGCGGTAATTGGGCAGCATCAGGCCGATGGCCGAGGCGCTCGCGGCGTTGTCTTCGAGCAGCAGCACGGCCGGACGTTCTTCGGCGTCGGCGGCCGGGTGCAGGTGTGCCACGGCGCGGTCGCGCCCCTGATGCCCGGCGCCGTCGCCGTTCGGCGAGGGCGGCACCACCAGGGTGTGCGGCACGGGCGGGGCCGTGATGTGCGGCGGTGCGGGGGAGGCCGGGCTGCTCGGCGTCCCGGCGGCGCTCCGGTAGCGGTCGGTGGTGGGGCTGTAGGTGGGCACCGAGGCCGCCGGCTCGTGGGCGAGCGGAAGCTGGATCGTAAAGGTCGCGCCGTCGCCCAGGCGGCTGGCCACCTGGATGGCGCCGTTCATGCACTCGACGAGGCGGCGCGTGATGGCCAGGCCCAGCCCGCTGCCTTCGTGGCTGCGCCGCTCGCCGGCCGACTCCTGCCGGAACTCCTCGAACAGATGGGGCAGGAAGCCTTCCGAGATGCCCGGCCCGGTGTCGCGCACCGTAAACGAGGCGCCCCCCTGGTCCACCTGTACGCTCACGTCCACGCGCCCCTGGTCCGTGAACTTGATGGCGTTCGAGACCAGGTTGTAGAGCGCGCGGTGTACAAAGCCCGAGTCGCCGCGCACGTAGACCGGCGTTTCCGGCAGCCGGAGTGTGAGCGCAAGGTGCTTGCGCGCCGCGAGGCCCTGCAATTCAGCTTCCACGGCCTGCGCCACCGCTCCGGCGTCTACGACGGTGAAGACGGGCTCCATCTGCCCGGCTTCGATTTTGGCAAAGTCGAGCACCGAGGTGAGGGTGTCGAGGAGGCGATGGCCGCCCGCCTCGATCTGGTCGGCGTAGTCGCGCAGCTCCGGCGGGGCCTGCTCGCGCAGCAGCTCCGAGTAGCCGAGGATCGCCATGAGCGGCGTGCGGATCTCGTGGCTCATCGAGGCCAGGAAGGCATCTTTGAGGCGGGCCATCTCTTCCGCCTTCGTGCGCGCCATGTCGAGCGCTTCTTCGGTACGGCGGCGGATTTCGTTTTCCTCGCGCAGTTCGGAGTTGGCGCCGCGCAGCGATTCCTGCTCCGCCTGATCGCGCCGCGCCTGCTGGCGGGCGCTGTGGAGCAGCAAGCCGGCCACGACGAACAGCCCGACCAGGCACAGCCCGGCCGTGCCGAGGCTCGTGGTGCGGACGAGGCGGGCGGTGTAGTCGTCGAAGGCCTCCAGGGCCGAGTCTACGGTCGTCGAAAGGGCGTCGTAGCCCGGCGCGGCGCGGCGCTCCTGCACCTCGCGGGCGTCGTCGAGGCGGCCGAGCCGCAGCCAGGCAAACTCGTCTTCGAGCGAGGCGGCAAAGTTCTTGGCTTCGATGTCGGCGCGGACGGAGCTTTCGAGGCCCGCGCGGCCGAAGGCCTGGTAGAGCAGCGGCGAGCGGCGCGCCTCATCGGTGAGCGCCCGCAGCTCGATGCTCAGGCGCCGGTAGTGCTCGTCGGACACCGACGAAAGGCGGCCCACTTCCAGGGTCCGGGCCGCGAGCGTGCTCAGCTCGGAGGCCCGCAGGCGGATGCGCGTGAGCACGAGTTGCTGGCGCTGCGCCTCTTCGGAATGCCGCTGGAGGTACGAAACGCCCACCACGACGCCCCCCGCGATGAGCGCGATGAGCAGTAGCAGCGGCACGGTCGTCCCCCGACGCACCTTCCGCGAGGACTGCAGGGCGAGCGGGGGTAGGAAAGAGGCAGCAGGCATGTGCGTGCAGCAGGGCAAATAGTATCGGCGTGCTCCCAGAGAGGCGCACGTAAGCGACCTGTGGGGTATCGCCCTCGTCGGGGGTAAACTTTAACGGATCTGTTCCTTGGAACCCGCGCGGGCCGTCACGTTCTTCATGGATCCGATCCTACAGCCTGCGGCGTTCGAACCGATCCTGTAGGCATCGCCCCGCTCCATGCCCCGTTCCCTCCTCGCGCCCGCCTTTCGCGTCCTCGCCGACCGGCTCGGGCTCGGGGCCTCGGCCGTCTGCCTCGTCCACTGCCTCGTGCTGCCGTTTGTGCTCACGGGCACGCTCGCGGTGAGCAGCGGCGCGCACCACGGCTTCCACCTCGGCGTGCTCGCGCTCACGCTCCCGCTCGCGCTCTGGGCGGCCGTGCCCGGCTACCGGGAGCACCGCGACCGGGGCGTGCTCGTGCTGCTGGGCACGGGCGTGGCGCTGCTGGCGCTCGCCCTCGCCTTCCACGACGTGCTGGGCGAAGCCGGCCACATCGGGCTGACGGTGCTGGGCAGCGTGACGATGCTCGGCGGGCACCTGCGCAACTACCGCCGCCGCGCGCAGTGCTCCACGCACGCGCTCCCGCACCACCACGCGCACCACAATGGGCAATAGTCAATTGCTAACGGGCCCGTTGGGTATAGGCCCGCCCTGTTGACCATTGACTCTTGATCGTTGGTCCCTGACCATTACACCGCTGCTTATCGCCATCGCTACGCCGTTTCTCTAGCGTTCCCTGTCACGCGCGTATGCGATCCTCTTCTTTGCGAGCGGCCCTGTGGGCGGCCAGTCTCCTGCTGCTGCCGAGCGTCCACGCCCAGAACTGGGGCCAGGTGGCCGGCCAGGTCACCGCCGGCGGTGAATCGGTGCCCGGGGCCACCGTCCTCGTCGCCAGCACCAGCTTCGGCACCGTGGCCGACGCCGACGGGCGCTTCTCGATGCGCATCCCCACCGGGCGCTACCTCCTCCGCGTGACCGCCCTCGGCTACCGGACCGTGCAGGACTCGGTGGACGTGCGGCGCGACCGGGTGGCGCTCTTCAACGTCCGGATGCGGGCGGAAGAAGAAGCCCTCCAGGAGGTGACCGTGACGAGCGACCGCGTGGAGAGCGCGGGCGTGTACTCGATGCGGCCCGAGGACGTGCAGAACCTGCCGGGGCCGTTCCGGAGCGCCTTCCAGGCCGTGCGCGTGCTGCCGGGCGTGGCGGCCAACAACGAGCTGTCGAACCAGTTTTCGGTGCGCGGCGGCGGTCTCTCTGAAAACCTGATCTTCCTCAACGGCTTCGAGGTGTTCCTGCCGTTCCGCCCCAAACAGGGCGAGCAGGAAGGCCTCGGCATCCTCAACCCGGACCTCACCGAGACGCTCACGCTCTACGCCGGCGGCTTTCCGGCGCGCTACGGGGGCAAGCTCTCCTCCGCGCTCGACGTGCGCTACGTGCGTCCGGAGGCAGGCGTGTGGCACGGCAACGCGAGCGCGAGCCTACTCGACGCGAGTGTGGCGTCGAGCGGGCGCATCGGCCGCGTCGGGCGTGACCGCCGGGGTGCGCCATGCCCAGCCGGGCCGCTTTTTCGGCACGCAGGAGTTGCAGGGCGACTACAAGCCCGCGTTCACCGACGCCCAGGCCGTGGTGGACGCGCCGATCAGCCGCACGTTGCGCGTGGAAGCGGTCGGGCTCGTGACGGCGCACCGCTTCAACCTGGAGCCGAGCACGTTGCAGACGACGTTCGGCTACGTCTCCGGCCGCCCGGACCGCCCGGACAACCTCCAGCGGCTCTATACCGAGTATGACGGCCAGGAGCGCGACGGCTTCAACACGCGCTTCGGCGGCCTGCGCCTCTCGGCCCGGCCTTCGGCACGCTTCACGGCGGACCACGACGTGGCCATCTACGACACCGAGGAGTTCGAGCGCACCGACATCTCGGGCGACGTGCAGCTCTCGCAGATCGTCCAGGGCCAGAGCATCCCGAGTGGCACCGGCATCGCCGTCGATTCGTCCGACAACCGGATCCGCGTGCGGACGCTCACCGGGCAGGGGCGCTACGTGTACATCGCGGGCACGCACGTGCTCGAAGGCGGCTGGATGCTGCGCGGGCTCCGCTTCGACGACCGGATCCGCGAACTCGCCTACACAAAGCAGCCCAACCAGCCGCAGCGCATCGACAAGGACAACGACGACGCGCTCACGCTCCGCGAGCAGCAGCAGGCCGTGTTCGTGCAGGATGCCTTCGACGTGACGCCGAGCGCGCCCGGACGCCTCACTGCCACACTCGGCGTGCGCGCGGACCACTTCACCTTCAACGACGAGTGGACCGTCTCGCCGCGCCTCGGCCTGCGCTACCGTTACTCGGACGTGACGACGCTCACGGGATCGGCCGGCGTCTACTACCAGGCGCCTTCCTACCAGGAATTCCGCGCCGACCTCGCCCCCGATGGCTCCATCGCCGGGTCGCTCAACCGGGGCCTGCAGGCGCAGCGGTCGCTGCAAGTGGTGGCCGGCGGCGAGCACTTTCTCACCGCCAAACGCCTCTGGGTGCGCGCCGAGGCCTACTACAAAAAGCTCGACCGGCTCATCTCGTACGACGTCAACAACGTGCGCGTGCGCTACAGCGGCCTCAACGACTCGTACGGCTACGTGGGCGGCTTCGACGTGCAGGTGCGGGGCGAGTTCGTGCCCGGCCTCGAATCGTGGCTCAACTACGGCTTCCTGACGGCGCAGGAGCACTTCTGCCCGCCTACGAGAACAAGAGCAAGCAGGGCTGGATTGCCCGCCCCACCGACCAGCGGCACACGTTCTCGCTCTACGTTCAGGATTACATCCCCGGCGACATGTCGTGGCGGTTGCACCTGCGCGCCCTCTACGGCTCGGGCTACGCCTACTCGCCCCTCGTGCCTGTGAGCGGCAGCAGCGGCTCGGTCTTCCTCGGCCCCGGCAAGCGCAACGCCTTCCGCTACGACGCCTACAAGCGCCTCGACGCGGGCGTGACGAAGATCATCGCGTTCGGCAAGAGCCGCCTCGACGTGACGGCGGAGCTGCTCAACGGCTTCGACATGACGAACGAAGTGGGCTCGCGCTGGATCTTCGGGGGCGACAAGTGGAACCGCGTGCCGATCCGCCTCACGCCCCGCACCTTCAACGTGCGCGCCCGGCTGATGTGGTGAGGACGGGCTTCCACGACGCAGAACGGCCCTTTGCTCTTTCTGTTATGAAATGATGAAGTTCGCGGGCATGGCGCCATTTAAGAAGCGTACTCTGTGGTAGCCAGGATTGCTGTTCAGGGGTCTGTTGTCTATGCGGCAGTGTCCCTTCTCCAATGCCTTCCTTTCGCTCTATCTGGCAGCGCCTGGCGCCCCCCAAGGCTTCTGTCGCACCGTTCGAGTACTTCCACGACGCGCAGGACATCCTGCACCGCCGTCACCCACACACCGGCGAGGTTGAACACCACCGGCGCGGCAAATGGCACCCCGGCACGTACGAAGCCCGCCGCGCCGCTGCACGCCGCTTCTGCGTGATGAACGCGGGCAGGACGGCCGCACGGGCGGGCAGGCCGGCATGGCGCGCGCCCCGTTGCGCTGAAACGGGGCGCGCAGTATCATGATGTGAAACATCGTTTCATATCCGAAACCTGCCATGCCCCTGTTGCCTCTGCTCGCGCTACTGGCGCCCCTGTGGACGGCCGTGCCTGCGGCCCTGCCCTCCACGTTTGAAGGTCGCTGGGTAACCGACGAGGCCAGCCGCGCCGTCGGTCGACCCGTGGCGCGACATCACGCTCGACGTGCGCGTGGCCGCCGGGCGCGTGACGCTCGTGCGGCGCTTCTCGACCGGCCGCCGGGGCGACGTTGACTCACTCACGGTGCCCGCCAACGGGCGCCCCACGCGCGTGCCGTTTACGAAGTGGCTCGACAGCCGCCACCTCGGCGTCTGGCCCGCAGGGGGCACCAAGCAGGTCATCGCCACCTGGCTCGACCAGGGACGGACGCTCCAGGTTGTCACGACGATGACGGTGCAGACCTCGCAGGGCACCACGCCGATGCGCGTGCAGGACGAGTACCGCCTCTCGCCCTCCGGCGACCGTCTCACGGTCATCGAACTCCGCTCGGCCCGCCCGACGCCCATCGTCTACACCTACGTTCGCCCCTCCTGAGATGCGCGTCTCCCTGCTACTGGCCGCCCTCGCCCTCCTCGTCCCGCGCCTCCACGCCCAGGCGCCCCCGGCCCCGCACGCCGCCTACGTCGCCACGCTCAGCGACGACTGGCACCTCCGGGGCGCCCTGCCCACCTCGGCGCTGCTGATCAGCCTGCAGGGCGTGGCCAACCGCGACGCGCCCCGCCTCTACCTCGACTACCCCGCCAACTGGGCCTTCCGCGACCTCGGGCCGCTCCGGGGCTTTCTGGAGCGCCGCTACAGCTACACCTTCGCCCCGCTGCCGGACGCGCGCGCCGCGCTCCAGGCGCTCGGGTCGCAGGCGCGCGGGTATGTGGTGTGGGACCGGAATGTGCGCACCTCCCTGCTCGTCGCGTTCACCGTGGCCGGCATCGAGCGGGCCGTCGTCGTGACGGACAGCCTGATCCCGCTCGTGGAGGCGGCCGGGCTTGCACAAGCTGGAGGACCTGCGCGGGCGCTACACGGGCATGACGGACGCGCAGATCTACCGCGACGCGTGGACGCGCTGGGGGCCGCGCACGAGCCGCCAGTTTCTCGTCCACATCGGCGGCGTGGGCGGAGACGTGATGGAGCCGGGCGTGGCCGACTTCGGCATCCAGAAGGCGGCCTTCGTGTCCGACCTCTCGGCCAATCCGAACCACCCGGAGGAACTGGCCCTCCACCGCGAGATCCTGTCGCAGCTCCAGCCCAACGCGGTCATCGTGGGCTGGCACTCGTACGCGAAGGACACCGAGGGGCAGCACACGAGCCTCGTCTCCTCCTACGGCCTGCGCATCGAAGGGCTCAACACCCTCCCCAACCTGAGCTTCACCTCGGGCGTGCAGATCGACCCGGCGTTCCGGTTCGAGAACACCCGCAACGTGGCCGCCGATGCCGTCGTGGAGCCTCGGAATACGGTCTACATCGCGCTCGTGCAGTCCGACGCGCTCGGCATCGGGGCGTGGACGCGGCCCGGACGCGGGCGCATCCCGTACACCTGGCAGGTGCTGCTCAACTGGGCGTGGCTCAACCCGGTCGGCCTGCAGTACTTCTACGAGCAGAAGACGCCCAACGACTACTTCATCGCCGGGCTCTCGGGGCCGGGCTACATGTACCCCAAGCCGATTCCGGCCGCGCGCTTTCCCGGCATCATGGCCGAGGCGCGGCGGCTCATGCAGCAGCTCGACCTGCACGCCTTCGAGATCATGGACTACTCGGAGGGCAACCGCCACGCCGGCAACACCGACCTGCCGAAGGACGTCGTGGACCGCTACTACGCCGCCTTCCCGGACGTGCTCGGCTTCGTCAACGGCTACGGCGCCGCCAACACGTTCGACGTGCGCGGCGAGCGGCCCTTCCTCTCCTACGATTACTATGTAGACCCGCTGCGCCCGGCCGCCGAGGTCACCGCCGACCTGGAAGAGCTGATCGCGCTCAACCAGAAGCGCCCCTACTTTCTGCTCGTCCACGTGCGCGAATCGAGCAGCGTCGAACGCGTGGCGGATATCCTCGACGCAATTCGCGAACCGCACGAGATCGTCCCGCTCGACGTGTTCCTGAAGATGGCCGGCCATCGCCCCACCTTCCCGACGCGCTTTCGCGCCCCCAACGCGCCCGTGAGCCGCAACCCGTACTGACGCCACCGCCCAGCCCCTCGGCATCGTCTCGCGCTGATCGCTACTCGCGGATGAACACGTCGGCGGAGACGCGGGCGTAGGAGCCGAAGACGCCCGTGCCGTTCTCGACGTGGTCGAGGATGTTGAGGATCTCGCCGGGGCTGCTCGTCCCGCCGCCCTGCTGCACATCGGCCGAGCGGAGGAAGTCGTTGAGGTTGGTATCCACGGCGTTCACCGCGATGCGGTTGGGGCCGAGGAAAGCAATGGCGATCCACGGCAGGCGAATGAACAGGCTGCCGTCGGCGTTCACGTCGTAGTTGGCCTCGTTGAGCAGCGGCGAGGACCCGATGCGGAGGTCGTCGATCGTGAAGTCGCGGTTGCCCGGATCGATCTGCCCGTCGTTGTCGCGGTCGAGAAAGCTGCGCACGAACGGCACGGCATCGCGAATGGTGGGCGGGGTGAGCAGGCTCTCGGTGGTAAAGAGAAAGATGGCGTTGCGCCCAGGGTAAGCGGAGCGCGTGACGCGATAGGTGAGCCGCTCGGGCCCCTGGTAGACGAGCGTGTCGGCGCTCGCGTTCAGCAGGGTAAAGTCGCCCGGCGTGAGCGTCTCGGCGCGCACCGTGCCCGTGCCCGGCACCTCCGCCACGAGCCGGTAGCGCCGCAGCGGCAGCACCCGCACCATCCCCGCGCCGCCCTGGGCGCAGGTGTACGTCCCGCCCGCGTGTAGGCGTACGCGCAGCTCTGGTCGGGCGTCCCGTCCTCTCGCAGGAGTTCGACGCGCACCCGAGCGTCGCTGATGCCCGCATCGGTGGCCCCGCCGAAGACCACGCTCCGCCGCAGCGTGACACTGGGAAGGCCCTCGCCGACGACGAGGTAGCCCTCCGCGACCACCTCGCCAGCGGTGCCGGAGTCCGGCAGGCTGTCGCAGCCGAGGGCCGCGCTACCGAGGAGCAGGAGTAGAAACAGAGCGCGCATGGCGTCAGAAGTTGAGCGTGAGCGCAATGTTGGGCAGCGGGATCGGGATCTGGTTGATCCGGTTGCGCTTGGCCTCGCCGTTGCGCTCGACCTCGTAGAAGTAGAACCAGACGTTCTTGCGGCCATAGGCGTTGAGCACCTGAAGCTGCAATTCGTAGTCCGCGAACCCGAAAAAGCGCCCCACCTTGGTAAAACCGGCGTCGAGGCGGTGATAGGGCGGCAACCGCTCGCCCTGGTAGTTCGACACGACGATCCAGCGCGGGCGCGTCGAGAACGGCGTGTTGATCGGATACTTGGCAATGGCGGGCGAATACGCCTGCCCGGTGCCGTACGTGAACACGCTCGTCACTTTCCAACCGCGCCCGAGGCGGGCCGCCGCGACGATGTTGGCGTCGTTGGTGCGGTCGTACTTGGGGGCGTAGTAGTGCGCCTCCGCCGGGATCCCGGACGAGGGAAAGCGCCGCCGCGTGATCGCATACGTGTACCCCGCGAATCCCTGGAACGGCCCGAGCTTGCCTTCGAGGAAGAACTCGAGCCCCCGTCGCGTAGCCCTCGCCAAAGCGGAAGTACTGGGCATAGTCGAGGCCGGCAGGGTCCTGGATGCGCGGGTCCAGTTCGAAGAGGCCGCGCATCGTGCGGTAGTACCCTTCCACGTCGAAGCGGAGGTTGCGCGTCAGGTCGGTCTTGACGCCCGCCACAAACTGATCGCCGTAGGAGGGCGGCACGCCTTCGGCGGCGGTGAGCCACAGGTCGGCGCCGGTGAAGACCTCGGTCGAGATGAGCGTGAGAAACTGGTTGTAGCGCCCGTAGCCCGCCTGCAGGCGCACGCGGCTGTTGGGCCGCACCTCCACGTTGGCGCGCGGCTCGAGGCGCAGAAACCGCCCATCGCCGAAGTAGCTCGTGCGCACGCCCGCCTTCGCACCGTCACGAATGGGTTCGGCGTCCAGCGCTCCTGCACGTAGGCCTGCGCGTAGAGCGCGTTGATCTTCGCCCGGAAGTTGGTCGAGTCGTCGAACGAGCGCGACACGTCGAGGTTGAACTGCCCCGTCCAGAAGCCGCCCGAGAGGTGATGCTGCTGGCTCGGCGAAAACTCCAGGTCGCCGCGCGCCGAGAAGTCGGTGATGAGGAGCGGGCGCGAGAACTCGGTGCCGGCAAAGTTGAAGATGAGGTTCGAGTTGTAGCGCGAGCCGGTGACGGTGAAGTTGGAGAACACGCGCGGCGAGAACAGGTGCGTCCAGCCGACGCTGCCGGTCGCAGTTGCCGTAGCGAGCTTGACCTTCGCATCGTCAGGAACGGCACGCGCACATAGTCCTGCCCGGCGTAGCCGCTCACGGCCACGCGGTCGTTCGGGCCCCACGTCCACCCCCACCTTGCCGTTGAGGTCGTAGAAGTAGAACCGCTCGGGCAGCCCGTCGATGTCGGCCTTGTTGAGCGCGGCGAGCAGCGGCTCCAGCGTCGAGCGGCGGGCGGCGAGCATGAACGACCCGCGCGAGCCGCCGTCGCTCTTCTTCAGGATCGGCCCTTCGATGAGCGCCCGCGAGGCGAGCAGGCCCACGCTCGCGCTCCCGTCGAGCTTGCGGCGGTTGCCGTCCTTGTTGTAGAGGTCCACCACCGAGCCGAGGCGTCCGCCGTACTCGGCCGGGTAGCCGCCCTTGTAGACGCGCACGTCCTTGAGCGCGTCCGGGTTGAAGGTCGAGAAGAGCCCGAAAAAGTGGGTCGGGTTGTAGACGGTCGTCCGGTCGAGCAGGATGAGCGTCTGGTCGGGCGAGCCGCCCCGGATGTAGAGGCCGGAGGAGAAATCGGAGGCCGCCTTGATGCCGGGCAAGAGTTGGAGGCTGCGGAAAACGTCCGGCTCCAGGATGGTGGGGAGCTGCTTGAGGTTTTCCACCGGCAACTCGGCCACGCCCACGCGCCGGGATTCCTCGCGCCGCTCGGCCTCGCCCGTCACCTCCACCTCCGTCAGTTGCCCTTCGCCCGGGGTCAGTTGCACGTCGAGGCGAAGCGCCTGGGCGCCCGCGAGCGTCACCTCGCGCCGGGCATTCGCGTAGCCGATGTACGAGATACACGAGCGTAGCGGGCCCCGCAGGTAGCGAGAGCGCATAGAAGCCGGACGTGTTCGCCACGGTGCCCTGCTGCGTGCCTGCCACCGAGACGGTCGCGCCGATGAGCGTTTCGCCCGTCTCGGCGTCGCGAATGTAGCCCGACACGGTGGCGCGCTGCCCGAAGGCCAGGGCCGGAAGCAAGGACAGCAGGGCCAGCGCCCACACAATTCGCATCGCCACGCGGGAAGGATCACGCCTGCCAACGTGCGCAAGGCCATCTAGTTAGATGACGATTGCGTTAGGCTGACGCTTTCACCCGATCCTCGCCCGCAGCCTCTGCTACGCCCATCCCAGCATCCCCGCCAGCGCCTCGAACGTATCGAACGTGGCGTGGACCCCGGCGCTGCGGAGCGCTGCGACCGGAAACGTGCCCGTGTAGGCCGCGACCGTGCAGCCCGCCGCCAGGCCCGCGCGGGCGCCGTGGAGGGTGTCTTCGAGCACCAGGCACGCCTCGGGCGGCACGCCCGCGATCTCGGCGCCCTTTAGGTACGGCTCGGGGTGCGGCTTCGACCGCGTCACGTCCTCGGCGGCCACCACGCCCGCGAACGCGCTCGCCAGCCCGAAGCGCGCGAACACACGCGCCACCTCGCTCCGCCGCCCGCTCGTCACGAGCACCGCGGGGAGGCCGCGCGCCGCCGCCAGGGCCAGAAAGGCCGTCACGCCGGGCACGAGCGCTGCCTTGCCCTCGAAGAGCGCCTCAAAGTGCGCGTGTTTCTCCGCCGCGATCTCGTCCGCCGGACGCCCGTGCTGGGCTTCTAGTTCGCCGAACACCTCGGAGGGCGTGCGGCCCTTGAAGCTGTAGAACTTCGGGTCTTCGAGCGGCCAGCCGTGGGCGGCGTAGAGCCGCTGGAGCGCCTCCTCGTGGATCGGCTCGGTGTCTACCACCACGCCGTCCATGTCGAACAGAAGCGCGCGGGGCGCCGGGAGGAGCATCACGAAAAGAGCGCGCGGAGGTAGAAGAGCGGGCTCTTGAGCTGCTCGCGGGCCTTTTCGTCCTCGAACATCGTCGAGAGGGCCTTGCGGATGTGGGGCTTGCGGGCGGCGCTCGAAATCACGAAGTGGAGCAGCCACTTCCAGCGGCCGAGCTTCTGCATGATGTGCGAGAGCCGCAACTCGCCGCCGAGGTAGGCCATCACGTCGCGGTCGTAGCCCGAGAGGCGCGCCGCCGTGGCCTCGCCCGGCGCGCCCGCCGTGGCCGGCGCGCCATCGCCGCCGGCACGGGGCGCCCTGGAGCGCGAGCACGGCGTGCTTGGCGGCAAACTCGCCCGAGATCATCGCATTGCCAATGCCCTCGCCCGAGAACGGGTCGATGAGCGAGGCGGCGTCGCCCACGAGCATCCAGCCCTCGCCGGAGAGCGGGCGCGGGCGCGAGCCGAGCGGCAGGCCATAGCCGCGCATCTTTTCGAGCGGCCGGGCGTCCTTGAAGCGCTCCGCAAACTGCGGGTGCTCGATGCACCGCTGGAGCAGCTGCTTCAGGTTGATGTCGCGCTTCTTGATCTCGCTCGACAGCATCCCGATGCCCACGTTGGCGCGGTTGTTCGCCATCGGGAAGATCCAGAAGTAGCCCGGAATGGCCTCATCCACAAAGTGGAGCTCGATCAGGTTGTGCTCGTGGAAGTTGGTGATGCCCTCCCAGTACTGGCGCAGGCCCGCGCAGTAGTGCCGCTCGTCGAGCTGCTCGAAGCCGAGCGCGCGGGCGACGACCGAGTACGCCCCATCGGCCCCGATCACGACGCGCGCGGTCACGGTCTGCTCTACGCCCTCGCGCTTGAGCGTCGCGCCGGTTACCCGTGCCCCGTCGCGCACGAGGCCCGTCACGGCCACGTTTTCCCAGACTTCCGCGCCGGCCGCCTTCGCGGCGTCCACCACGAGCCCGTCGAATTCCTCCCGGGCCACAACGTAGCCGGGGTGCATCGTGGCGGTCGCGGGGTCGCGAAACTGCACGTCCACCTCGGCGCCGTAGGGGCTGGAGAACGTGATGCCCCACGCCACGAGGTTCGGCGCCGCCTCGACGGTATCGATCAGGCCGAGGCGCTGGAGCACGTCGACGGTCTTGCCCGAGAGGGCGTCGCCGCAGACTTTGTCGCGCGGGAAAACCGCCTTATCGACGAGGAGCACCTTGAGCCCGGCGCGGGCCATGAATGTGGCGGCGGTGGCCCCACCGGGCCCGGCGCCCACCACGAGGGCGTCATACTGCGGTTGATCGTGCATCGCTGAAGGATCGGGGCCTCAAGATCGGGCGCGCGGGCGCGCCGGATGACCAACGATCCACGAACAATGCGCACGGATGCTACCTTGCTCGTCCTGCACAATCTATGGAGCAGGCGCAAAAAAATGGGCAAGCGACCTGCATCGCACCGCTATCAACACTCTACCGTTGCTGCCTTCCGGCCCTGGCGGAGTTCAAGTGGAGCTGGTCGTGCAGGACTTGCCCACGCCTCACAACCGGAGGCTCCGAAGGGGGGTTCCAGGCCTCATCGTACTTCGCAAAATCGCCATGACCTCAACGCAGACGGCCTCCCGGCGGAGACTCCGGGAGGCCGCGGCGAACGCGCGAACGACGAAAGACGGCTCAGGCGCGGCCTTCTCGCGCGGTCGGGCGGCGCGGGCGCACGCGCGGCGGCGCGCTGCGTGCGCGCCGCCGTCGCCGGCGTGGCGCGATGGCTCGGCAGGGGCGCCGTAGCGCGCCTCCATGCGGGCGATGAGGTCTTCGAGGGCGGCCGGGCGTCAGTCTTCGAGCGCGGTCGGCGCCGCAGTAGTGGCGGGCGGCGGTGAGCACGTTGGCGCGGGCGAGGCCGTGGCGCTGCGGCGAGGTCGAGCAGGGTGTCGAGCGTGGGGCCGTTCGGCAGCAGCAGCCGGGCGCCTCAGCAGGCGCCGGGGCGTCGGAAGGATCCGGAAGGGGCAGCGGCGCTTCCGGGGGCGTCTCGGCGTCGAGGCGGTCGAGGAGCGCGCGGAACGTCGGGTTGTCAGTTCAAGGCCGACCGGGAAGGCCGGGGCGTTGCTCTTGACCACGCGCGCCACGCGGACGGTCTCGAAGCCGTCCACGCGGAGGCTCAGCTCCAGCATCACGTCCACGAAGTACTCCAGGCCGGAGGCCGTCATCGGGCACCACGCGCCCGCGCTCGTTCTCCTCCGCGGCCTCCGGTTCTTGGCCGCGATCTGGTCGGTGATGACGACGCAGGCGCCGGAGTCCACGCACAGGCGGCGGAGCACCTCCTGGAGGATCGTCTGGTCGGCGGCGAGTTCGTCGGCGGTGGGCTGCGCGGTCACGTCGCCGGTGCGGGCGCGGACGCTCTGGAGCAGTTCGCGGTGCTTGCGCCCGAAGTACATCGCCCACGAGTCGAGCGCGTAGCAGGTGTAGCCCTGCTGCTGCCCTTCGGGCCCGAGCGCCCAGTCGATGAAGGTGGGCAGTTCGTCCGGATGCTCGATTTCGAGCGCGTCGAACCGCTGCCCGCCCGAGCCGGGGAGCAGGCGGGCCTTGCGCTCGGTGTCGAACAAGCACAGGCGGCCCGAGCCCGGCGTCGGCGAGGCTGGCGGCAAAGACGCTCTTGCCCGACCCCGGCGGCGCCGCGCACGGCGACGACGAGGCGGCGCTGCTGCGGGCGGCGGCTGAGGGGGTTGATGCGAGGCTGAGGCATGGGCGCGGGTGGTCCGGGTGGAGTCCCAAGGTGCAGCCCCCCGGGTGACACCCTGGCCGTCATAGGGCTAAACGCTTTGCCTTCTGGCACTTGGACGCCTGCCCTGTCCGGGCCGGCGCCTGCCCCGGTGCGCGCTGGTGCGGCGGCGCGGTCTGCTCCTTCCTGGCGCGGCGCCCCGGACGCAAGGTTGCACAAGGGTTGCCCCCTGGCAGCCCGCAGCGCAGCCCCGCCGGCGTACCCTGCGCGACGCCTACGTTGCCCCTCGCCGCATCATGCACTGGCCCCTCGCCCATCCCCACCGTGGGCGTCTCGCCTACCGAGGCGGTCGAGATCCAGCGCCACCTCGCCGGGCTCGTGGAGGAGACGCCGCTCCCCGTCGCTCCCCAAAACGTGGCCGGCATCGACGTGAGCTACCGGGGCGAGGTGGCGCAGGCGGCCATCGTCGTGCTCGACCCGGCCACCCTCCAAACCCTCGACGAGGCCGTGTTCGTGGGCGAAACGGCGTTTCCGTACGTGCCGGGCCTGCTCTCCTTTCGCGAGATGCCCGCCGTGCTGCCCGCCCTGGAGCGCCTCGCGGTTCGCCCCGACGTGCTCGTGTTCGACTCGCACGGGCGCGCCCATCCCCGCCGCCTCGGGCTGGCCTGCCCATGCGGGCGTCGTGCTCGGGATGCCCAGCGTGGGCATGCCAAAAGCCTGCTCGTGGGCCGCTACGCCGACCTCGGCGAGGCGCGCGGCAGCACGGCCCCGCTCGTCCACCGCAAGGAAGCGGTCGGCGCGGCGGTGCGGACGCGGGAGGGCATCCTTCCGATCTTTGTGAGCGTCGGCCACCGCGTCACCCTCGAAGACGCCGTGGCCCTTGCCCTCGCCACGGCCACGCGCTACAAGATCCCCGAGCCTACGCGCCGCGCGCACCTGCTCACGCGGCGTCCCGTTTAGGGGCGCGGGGGACGCAGCGCACACCCTTCATCGCCCAACCCCGGCCGCCTGCCCCCCGACCGGAGCGGCCAGGCAGGACGCTTCAGGCAGCGCCTTTACGTCTGTCAGCGGGTGGAGGCGCGCAGGGGCAGGCGCACGGTGAACGTGCTGCCCCCCCCGGGCGTGCTCGTGACGGCGATGCTGCCGCCGTGGCGCTCGACGATGCGGCGCACGATGGCCAGGCCCATGCCGGTGCCCTCATACTGCGTCTTGCTGTGCAGGCGCTGGAACGGGGCAAAGATGCGCTCGGCATACCGCTGCTCGAACCCGATGCCCGTTGTCCTCCACCTCGACGATGCCCATGCCGTCCGTGGACGCCGCCCGCGCAGCGACTGACGACCGGCGGCACGTCCTCGCGGCGGTACTTGAGCGCGTTGCCGACGAGGTTGAGCAGCAGCTGCTGCATCTGCACCGGGTCGGCCTCCACCGTGGGCAGCAGCGCGGCCCTCCACCCGCCCCTCTGTTTCGGCCAGGCGCACGTCGAGGTCGGTCATGACGGAGTGTGAGGGTTTCGTTGAGGTCGATGGGGGCGGCGTGGCCCGCGTCACGACGCGCGAGAGGGCGAGCAGGTCGGCGATGAGGCGGCTCATGCGCGCCGCCGCGTCCTGCATCCGCTCAGAAGTGGCGCGGCTCCTCGCCCAGGTGATGCGCCGTACTCGGCGAGCAGCAGATCGGCGAAGGCGCGGATCTTGCGCAGCGGCTCCTGCAGGTCGTGCGAGGCCACGTAGGCGAACTCCTGCAACTCCCGGTTGCTCTGCTCCAGGCGCGCCGCGTAGGCTTCCCGCTCTTGGGCCACGAGTTGGGCCTCGGTCACGTCCTGCGCGGTGCCGGAGAGCTTCACGACCTGCCCCGCTGACGCGTTCACTGCCGCCCACGCTCTCGACGTAGCGCACGGCCCCATCGGCCCGGACGATGCGGTGAACGAAGCGGTAGCCCTCGCCCTGCTGCAACGTCTCCTGGACCGCCGCCAGTACGCGCGCCCGGTCGTCCGGGTAGAGCATGGCGGTGTAGTGGTCGAACGTGGCCCGCTCGCCCGCCGGGGAGAGCGCCGAAGATGCGGTAGAGTTCGTCGGACCATTCGAGCACGTTCGTGGACACTTCCCACACCCAGCTCCCGACGTGCACGAGCGCCTGCGCCTCGGCGAGTTGCCGCTCGCGCGCCAGCAGCGCCTCGTCGCCGCGCTCGCGCTCGAACACGCGCCCGAGTTGCACGCCCACCGCCGTCATCGCGGCGAGGAAATCGTCGTCCGGCGGCAGCGTGTCGGGGGTGAAGAACTCCAGCACCGCCACCACTTCGTGCCCGACGAGCACGGGAAAGGCGAAGGCGGCATGGAGCCCTTCGGTGGACGCCACGCCCTGCCGGGGGAAGTTGCCCTCCGCCCCGACGTCCAGGATCCATGCGCCCTGCCCCGAGGCCAGCACACGTCCCGGCAAGCCCTCACCCGCCCGAAAGCTGGTTTCGGCGGTGGCCGCGCGAAAGCCGGTGTAGCTGCGGGCGCCGGAGAGGTGCCAGAGGTTGGTCGGGCGCAGGCACGACGCGTCGTAGCGATCGACGCGGTAGGCATGGCCGAGGGGCCAGCCGGCATACTCGCACACGATGTCGAGCCCCATCTGGAGCGCGTGCAGCGGTTCGGCGGCATCGTTGGCGGCCACGGCGGCGGCCTTGATGAGCTCGATGCGGCGCTGATGGTCGTAGAGCGCGCGCGTGCTGCGCTCGGCGATGCGCTCGGCTTCGAGGCGGGCCAGCCGCTCGCGGTCGGCGCGGCGGCGCAGCAGGTCCAGTTCGCGCTGAACCTCGGGGGGCAGGCTGGGGTGGGGGCTCGCATCCGGCCCCGGCGCGTCAGGGGGGAGGGGCATCGGCAGATCGGAAGGCGATATCGAGCACGCAGGCGGCATCGCCCCGGTGCATACACGTCGGCTGCACAATCGTCACCTGCTCGCCAAAGTGGCCCGCCGCGCCTTCGATCAGGCCTTCCGCGAAGGCGCACAGCTTGCGGTGCGAGCGGTACGTCATGGCGAGACGGTCCGGCACGGAGGCGTCGAACTCGAAGTCCGGCACGTCGGCGCCGGGGTAGAGCTTGCGCACCTCGGGGTGGATGATGTCGTTGAGCGTGAGCACGAAGGCGCGGGTGCTCGTGTGCAGGGCGAAGAACTCGGGGTACTGCGCGGCCAGCAGGGGCAGCGCCTCGCGCCCGAACCAGCGCAGAATCGTGCCCGCGTCCACGCCGAGCGCCTCCACCGCCGCCCCGACGAGGCGGTAGAGTTCGGCGTCGGGATAGGAGCCGAGGGAGGTGTAGACCCCGGTGGCGCCGCTGCGCTCGAGCAAGTTTCCCAGGCCTCGTCGCCGTGGTCGCGGCGCACCAGGTCTTCGAGCAGGTTAAAGACGATGCCTTTCATGCTGCAAGGTAGCACACCCCGGACCGCCTACCACCGCCGGCCCGGGGCCGGCGCCTCAGGCCCCCAACACCCCTTCTGACGAGGTCGCCGCAGGCTGGCGCCCCTGCACGGGCAGCACAGCGGTAAACGTACTGCCCTGCCCGGACGGCCCTGCGCCTCGATGGTGCCCCCGTGGCGCTCGATGATGCGGCGCACGATGGCCAGGCCCATGCCGGTGCCTTCGAACTGCGTCTTGTTGTGCAGGCGCTGGAACGGGGCAAACATCCGCTCGGCATAGCGCTGCTCGAAGCCGATCCCGTTGTCGGCGACGGTAAGAATGAGGTGCCCTTTCTGCACATCGCTCGTCAGGACCCCACGCGCGGGGGCACGCCTTCGCGGCGGTACTTGAGCGCGTTGCCGACGAGGTTGAGCAGCAGCTGCTGCATCTGCACCGGATCGGCCTCGATCCGGGCAGCGGCGCGCCCCCGGTGTCGGGGTTTGTCTCTACAGACCCGCCGGTCTCGCGGAGGCGCAGTTCGAGGTCCGAGAGCACGCTCTGCAGCGTCTCGTCGAGGTTGACGCGCACAAACGGCGAGGCGTTGGTGGTCACGCGCGAGAAGGCGAGCAGGTCGGCGATGAGGCGGCTCATGCGCGCGGCCGCGTCCTGCATCCGCGCCAGAAAGTGGCGCGGCTCCTCGCCGAGCGCGGCCGCGTGCTCGGCGAGCGAGCAGGTCGGCGAAGGCGCGGATCTTGCGGAGCGGCTCCTGGAGGTCGTGCGAGGCCACGTAGGCAAAGTCCTGCAGCTCCCGGTTGCGCACGGCGAGCACCCGGTTGGCTTCCCTGGTATTCGCCGGGGTCGGCCACGCGCGTTTCGAGTTGCCCGTTGAGGGCCTGCAGTTCGGCGTTGAGCGCGTGCAGCTGGGCTTCGGCTTCGAGGCGGGCCGTCACGTCGCGCGTGGTTTCGAGCACGCGCGTACTGCCGTCGGGGCCGGGCAGGAGCTGCCAGCGGCTTTCCACATGGAGCGTGCGGCCGTCCTTGGTGGTGTGCTGGAGCATCCCGATCCATTCGCGCCTGCGCTCGAGGGCCGCATAGAACGCGCGTTCGCCCGTAGGCAGCACGGTGTGCAGCAGGGTGCGCGCTGCGTGCCCAAGCGCTTCTTCCGAGCTGTAGCCGTAAAGATCGGTGGCGCCGCGGTTCCAGAAGGTGATGCCGTCGTCGTGGTCCCACACGAAGATGGCGTCGTGGGAGAGGTCGAGTAGGCGGGCCTGCTGCGCGAGTGCCTCGCGGGTGGCGCGGGAGTCGTGGATGTCGGTCGAGGTGCCGTACCAGCGGCGTTGCCCATCGGTGCCGCGCGCGGGTGTGATGCGCGTGAGGTGCCAGCGGTAGACGTCGTCGGAGCGGCGCAGGCGCAGTTCTGCCTCGAACGTCTGCTCGGCCTTTGCCGCCTGCGCATAGGCCTCCTGGATGCGCGTGAGGTCCTCGGGGTGGACGTAGGCGTCGGTGTCCTCGCCGGGGGCGGCGCCGGTGTACTCGTACCAGCGGGCGTTCACGTAGTCGAGCGTGCCCGCCTCGGAGCGCACGTACACGATCTGCGGCAGGGAATCGGCGAGGTTGCGGAAGTGGGCCTCGCTCGTGCGAAGCGCGGCCTCCATCGTGCGGATCGTGGAGACGTCGGTGTTGGTGCCGAACCAGCGCACCACCTGCCCGTCGGCGTCGTGGAGGGGCGCCACGCGGGTCAGGAACGACCCGGAACACGCCGTCGGCGCCCCGGAGGGGAAACTCCATGTCGAACGGCTCGCCGGTGTCGATCGAGGCCGTCCAGCGCTCGGAGGACGCGGGCAGCACGTCCGGGTCGTGTACGGACTGCCAGCCCCAGCCTTCCATCTGTTCCGGCGGGTGCCGGTGTATTCGTACCAGCGGGCGTTGTACCAGAAGATCCAGCCGGCCGCGTCGGCCATCCACCCCAGTTGCGGCATGGCGTTGGCCAGGTCGCGGAACTGCGTCTCGCGCACTTCGAGGGCGATCTGGGCTTCCTTGATCGCCTCGATGTCGGTGGAGGAGACGATCCAGCCCAGCCCGTCGTCGCCCGCGAGGGGAACGGCGCGCATGAGGTGCCAGCGGAAGACCCCGTCGTAGCGGCGCAGGCGGTACTCGAAGTCGAACGCCTCGCCGTTCTCGGCAGCCTCGGTCCACCGCGCGATGAGGGGGGCGCGGTCATCGTCGTGGATATAGTCCGACCGCGATTCCGGGGCCCCCTTGCCCTTGTCCTCGCCGGTATAGCGGTAGAACTGCCCGTTAAAGAACGTCGCCTGCCCATCGGCGCCGAGCATGAACACGAGCTGCGGCATCGCGTCGGCGAGGATGCGGAAGCGCGTCTCGCTCTCGCGCAGGGTCTGCTCGGCCTCCACGCGCGCCGTAACGTCCTCCAGCGTCCCATCGACGCGCACCGCCCGCCGCTCCTCGCCTTCAAAGCGGGTGCGCCCGGTGGCACGTACCCAGAGTAGGGCCCGGCCCGGCACCTGCACCCGATACGTGTACGACAGCCGCCCCTCGCCCGCCGGATCGAGGGCGGCGGCGACGGCCTCGGCGACGGCGGCCTGATCGTCCGGATGCACCACGCGTCCGAGCGCGTCGGCCAGCGAGAGCGTCGTCGCTTCGTCGAGGCCGATGATGGCGCGCGTGCGGGCGTCCTGGTAGCCGGCCCCGGTCGCGGGATCCAGGCTCCACAGGCCGAGGCGGGCCGCGTCGAGCGCCAGGCGGGCGCGCGCTTCGCTCTCCTCGAGCACCGCGCGGGCGCTCCGCTCGTCCGTCACATCGGCGGCCAGCACAACGGCGAAGGCGCGGCCATCGGGCAGGCGTTCGGGGGGCGAGGCGCTACACACCCAGCGAAGCTGCCGCCCATCGGCCGTCCGCACGGTGACCTCTACATCGCGCACCGCCGCGCCGGTCCTGAAGCGTTCGGCGATGGCGCTACGGATCTCGGCGTGCCGGTCTTCATAGGCACGGACGATCCAGTCGTCGATGGTGCGGATCTCGGTGCGCGCGTACCCGGTGCGCTGCACAAAGTCGTCGGAGAGGGCAAGCACCTCGCCGTCGTCGGCGTGGACGATGGCCGGAAAGGGGGCGTGCAGCAGAGCGCGGGCCACCCACGTCTCGGTCCCGGCGCCTCCGGCCCGCAGGGCGGCGTTCTCGGCCTGCAAGGCCTGTACCTGCGCGCGCAGGGCTTCAACGTCAGCGTCCGAGGCAGAGCGAGCAGGCACGAATCAGGGTCCGATAGGGGGCAGTATACGCCCGTCTCGCAGATGCACTCCCCATCCAACGCGCGCGTCCAGCCTGCGGGATGGTACGATGCCCCAGTATCGCCCCCTGTAACAACCCTGACGAAACCTCCCCTCGAAACCGCCGTCCATCGGCCGCCTCAGGGGGACGGCGAGGCCCCCTCGCCTCCGGCCCCGCGCGGCTGCTCGCGCACCACGTGGGCCTCCTCGATGCGGGGCGTGTGCGCTCCCCCGTCGCGCCCGTCGAGGAAGGCCTGGTGCGAGGCGTGTACGATGGTAGCGGCGCGCTGCAGGGCGCCGTCGAGCACGTCGGCGCCCGCGCGGGCGGCCGCCCCGCCGAGGTAGATGAGCCGGCCGAGCGGCGTGAGCGCTTCCCAGCGGCTCGGCAGGCGGTTCGGGTCGTCAGGCACCGGGCGCGGCGGGCGGCTCGTCGTTGGCCTCCTCCCAGGGGGCGCCCCCGTCGGCGTCAGGTGCGGCGCCTTCGGCGGCACCCGGCGTGCGGTGGGCCTGCTCGGAGGCCCGGTCGGCAGCGGCGCGCATCGCGTCGGTGGCCTCGCGCACGGTCTCGCGGACGCTGCTGAGGGCCCCGTCCATCTCGCGCGAGATCGTCTCGCCTGCCGTTTCGAGGCCGCGCCCGATCGTCACGAGCATGGCTTCCACGAGAAACTGGGCCCGCTCTTCGATCCGGAGCTGGTCGAACTGTTCGCGCGCGGCACGGTAGGCGTCGCTGTGGGCAGAGCGGTTCTGGTCGTCGGTCATAGGGGTAAGCACGGTGAACGGCCTGTTGACGATGCGGCCCCGCCGAGGTTGCGCAAGCGGGAAGGAATGTTGAAGATCGTTGCCGGACCGGGGCCTGCGCGGCGGCGCACGCGGGCCGGGTGTCGTTCCTTGCGTCTCCCCTGCTGTCTCCCTTCGCTGCCCATGCCTGACCCGCCTCTTCTCGAAGGCCTCGTGCTCGAATCTACCGGCTCGTGGCTCCAGGTGCGCGTGGGCGCCGAGACGATCCCCGTGCGCATGCGCGGGCGGATGCGCCTGGCGGTGGAGACCACCACGAACCCCGCCGCCGTGGGCGACCGCGTGCGGATCTCGCGCGGGGACGACGGCACGGGCATGATCGAGGAGGTGCTGCCCCGCCAGAACGCGCTCCGCCGCCGGGCCGCCGGGCGCCGCGTGGGCCTGGAGGCCATCATCGCCGCCAACGTGAGCCGGGCGTGGGTGGTGCAGAGCGCCGACCTGCCCCGCCTCAACCCCGGCCTCGTGGATCGCTTTCTCGTGACGTGCGCCCGCGAAGAGATTCCGGCGGGCATCGTCGTCAACAAGATGGACCTTGCGGCCGGCACGCCTGCTGTGGCGGCGGAGGTGGCGACGTTTCTCGCGCTCTACCGAAACCTCGGCTACCCGGTGCTGGAGACGAGCACCACGACGGGCGCCGGCCTCGACGCGCTGGCGGACAGCGCTCGCCGACGAGTTGAGCGTGGTGGCGGGGCCCAGCGGGGTCGGCAAGTCGTCGCTGCTGAACGCGGCGGCGCCCGGACTGGGCCTGCGCACGGGGGCGGTGAGCCTCGCCACGCGCAAGGGCAAGCACACCACGACGCACGCGGCGCTCCACCCGCTCCCCGGCGGCGGCTACGTGGTGGATACGCCCGGCATCCGCGAGTTCGGCGTGGTGGACGTGCCGCCCGAAGACCTCGGCTTTTACTTTGCCGAGTTCAAGCCCTACGTGAACGCGTGCCGCTTCCAACCCTGCACGCACGACCATGAGCCGGACTGCGCGGTGATGAATGCCCTCGACGAAGGCCACATCACCGAGCAGCGCTACGACTCCTACCTCTCCATCCTCGACTCGCTCCGCCTCGGCGACCGGGGCCGCTGAGCCGCGCGGCTCAGCGGCAGCAGGCGCGCTACCGAACCACGGTGAGCGGCGCGCGTCTGCACGGCCGGGCCGCTTTCGAGGCGGACGAGGTAGACGCCCGGCGCCACCCCGGCCGCGTCGAACGTCAGGCGGTGGCGCCCGGCGGCGAGGGGGCTATCGGCGAGCGTGGCCACGAGGCGGCCCTGCACGTCGTAGACGCGGACCGACACCGGCGCGGCGGCGGGGAGGTGAAGCTGCACCGTGCTGCGCGTGCGCACGGGGTTCGGGAACGGCGCCTCCAGGCGCACGACCTCGGCCAGAGGCCCGGCCTCGGCGGCGGTGATCGCGGCATCCACGCGAAGGTCGTCTACGGCCCATCCCCAGCCGTTGGCGCTCTCGTCGGACGAGGCGCGAAAGCGCAGCAGGATCGTCGTGCCCACGGCGAACGTGCGGCTCGGAATCGCGACGTGTTCCACCATGAGCCCATCGGAGCCCGCCGTGCCCGCGTTGTAGGCGGCCAGCCACGACGCCTGGCTCTGCGCGGTAAGCGGCCCCACGAGCGGCGTCCACGTCATCCCATCGGACGATGCTTCGAGGGTGGCGTAGTCGTAGAGGCCCCCGCCGAGGCAGTAGGACGAGCCGTCGTTGCAGGGCTCCAGCAGCGCCACCGACCGAAAGTGGATGGTGGTCCCGCTGGAGGCGATGCGGATGGGCTGGAGCAGCGTGGCCTGGTAGTTGGTCTGGTCGGCGTACGGGTGCGCGGTGTGCAGGCCGAGGGAAGCAAACCCGGCCGGCTGGCTCAGCACCAACCCGTCCAGACTCAGGGCCGAGGCGTCCGAGAAGTTGACCGAGACCGACTCGACGGGCGCCTTGAGCCCCAGCAGTTCCACCAGCTGGATCCCGGAGCTGTACGCCTCGCCGCGCGAATAGCCGACGATCTGCACCTCGGCGGTGCCCACCGGCAGCGCGTTCGGCGACAGGTTGAGCGCCACGCTCGTGCCCCCCGCGAGGCGCGCTTCGCGCCGCATCACCACGCCGTTGACCCGCACCTGGAGCGAATCGACGTCCGAGCGCGCGGCGCCCTCCACGCGCAGGCCCCCATCGGGGCGCTGCACGGCAGCGTGGAGGGTGGGCGGCATAAAGCTCGCCGCACTGTAGCCCCGGAAGTCGTCCGGCAGGTTGACCGACCAGACGCCGCGCCCGTGCGTGGCCACCACGACGCGCCCGTCCACGACGCGCATCTGCCAGACGGCCACCGGGGGCAGGCCGCTCGCGTCCTTCGCCCACGTCGCGCCGCCGTTTTCGCTCACGAACAACCCGATCTCCGTGCCCGCCCAGAGGCGGTCCGGGGCGTACGGGAAAGCGAGCAGGCTGTACACGGCCACGTTCGGGAAGCCGTTCGAGGAAAGCACCGCATCGGGCGTGGCAAAGGTGCCCGAGAGGTTCTGCCAGGTCCGCCCGAGGTCGGTGGTACGCAGGATCTTGGCGTAGCCCTGCACGGAAAAGAGGGCATAGGCCGTGTTGGGCTGCGTCGGATGCCCGGCCAGCCCGGTCACGGCCGCGCCGCAGCGCGCGGAAGACGCGCTCGGGCAGGCGGTGGCGGTGGGCGCGAGGTTGTAGATCTCGCGCGAGAGGGCCGTCGTGTCGAAGGTGGCGCCGCCGTCGCGGGAGACGAAGAGGCGGCGCTCGCTGCTGCTCATCCGGGCGCCGGCCCAGACCACGCGCGAATCGGCGGGCGAGACCATCACCGGCACGCGCCCGGACGAGTAGCCCCATCGGTCGAAGCTGCCCGGCTGGCGGTTGCGGAAGACGCCGAGCGTCCAGGTGCTCCCGAGGTCGTCGGAGCGCCAGACGCCGCTCGGGCCGGTCACGTAGAAGCGCGAGGCGTCGCCGTCCACCTTGCCAAGCTGGGTGATGAACGGCCCGGTGCCGGCGTCGGCGAAGTTGGTCAGTTCGGTCGTGCCGTTGCGGACGATGCGGTTGTTGTAGAGCGTGGCGAGGTAGTTCGACGCGTTGGCGTACACCACGTCGAAGCCATCGCCGCCCACGCGGCGCGTCCACGCGCTCGTGGCAATGGGGCCGAGCGTGGAGACGTACGAGCCGTTGTCCTGCGCCCCGGCGACGAACGTGAGCGTGCCGGGCATCTTGTCGGCGCCGTAAAACTGGGTCGTGTTGAGACCGGTGTTGCGGGCCGTCCACTGCATCGTACCGGTGGCCGGGTTGGCCGACTCGAAGGCCCCGCCGTCGGTCGTGATGAGGAGTTTCCACGCCTGCGTGGCCGCATTCGTCACGACCGGCGTGTAGGCATGGTGGTCCGCATGGGCGTAGGTGGTGGAGGTGGCATTGGCGCTCCACACGCTCGAACGGATGAGCGAGATCGCCGGGATGGGCCCGGTGGCGCCCGACACGGCCCCCCGGTACAGGTCGAGGCCGCCCACGTACACCTGGTCGGCGCTGAAGGGGCTCACGGTGATGGCATTGTCGTACCACCCCTGCTCGGCGAGCCACTGCCGGGCGCTCGTCGGCGAGACGGTCACTTCGCGCCACAGATCCCCGCCGTCGTTCGTGAGGGCAAGGTGGGAGAAGCCGTCGCAGCCTTCCATCGAGGCGTACACGCGGGAGGGCTGCGAAGGCGCGATGGCCAGTTCGACGCGCATACTCGCCGGGGCGCCGTTGTTGACCGTCTGCCACGTCGCGCCGCCGTCCGTCGAGCGGACGATGCCGGCGGTGGTGCAGACGCCCTGCGTCGAGGTGGCGTAGAGGGCGGAGAAGTCGGGCGCAGCTACCACCTGCTGGAACGGGCCACCGAGGCGCAAGGCCCACGAGGCGCCGCCATCGCGGCTCTGGTAGAGGCCGCCCGTGGTGGCGGCCACGAGCACGCCGGCGTCGGTGGGCGAGACGACGAGGCGGTTGACCGCGCGAAAGGCGCCGTTGGCGGTGGCGGGCAGCAGCGCCCACGTCGCGCCGCCATCCGTGCTCTTGAAGATGCCCGCGCCGAAGATGGCGTCGATGTTGCGCATCCCCTCGCCCGTGCCGGCATAAAGCACGTTCGTCGCCGCCGCCGACTGCGCGAGCGTGCTCACAGACAGGTTGGGCAGTTCCGCCGACGTGTTCGTCCAGAGCAGCCCGCCGTTCGTCGTCTTCCAGATCCCCCCGCCTGCCGTGCCGATAAACCACGTATTGCGCGTCAGATCGCGGGCATCGACGAGGAACGCCCGCGCGCGCCCGGCCACGTTCGAGGGTCCGTGCTCTTCCCACGGGAGCGCCGCCTGCCCGCCCTTGCCGAGCCGCGCTTCGGCCGCCGCGAGGGCGCGCACGCTGTAGCCCACGCGGTACCCCGCATCGGCGCCGGAAAGGTCGGGGCGGCGAACGGCCTCGTGGTAGGCAAAAAACGCGTTGGGCTCGTCGTAGCGGTGCGCTTCCTCCTCCGCCTCATGCGTGTCGCCCTTGCGTTGCCGATCCGATTCCGCCTCCCGCTCCCCCGCTTCGCGATCAGGCGCCGGCGTGCCGAGGAGCAGAAGGGCCAGTAAGGCTGAGAGCAGCAGGCCGATCGAGAAGCGACGTAGCATAACCAAGTGTGAGCGTCCGGTAATATACCGATACCCGTACGTTCCCACAAGCACCTAGTTTTACAGCACCTACCACACCCTCTGTGTGCGCGGTGGTGGCCAGAGGCGCTGATGCTGGCCGAGTAGCAGCGCTACCCGAACGTGGCCTGCCCGGCGGCATACAGCCCGAGCAGCACGAGGCCAAAGGCGATGCGGTACCACGCAAAGCCGGCAAAGGTGTGGTTGGCCACAAAGCGCAGCAGAAAGCGCACCACGGCGAGCGCGGCAACGAACGACACGAGGCAGCCGAGCAGGATGAACGGGATGTCGCTTCCGACGAGCTGGTCGGCCTCCTTGGCGAGCTTCAGGGCGGAGGCGCCGATCATGACGGGGATCGCGAGAAAGAACGAGAACTCGGTGGCCGCCTTGCGCGAGAGCCCGAAGCCGAGCCCACCCATGATGGTCGCCCCGGAGCGGGACACGCCGGGAAACAGCGACAAGCACTGCGCGAGCCCCACCTTGAACGCGTCGGGCGCCCGGACGTCGTCCACGTCCACCACGCGCGCCCGGCGCTGCGCGGCCCATCGCTCCATGAGCAGGATGAGCACGCCGCCCACGACGAGCGCCGCCGCGACGGTGACGGGCGTGAACAGGTGCGCCTCGATCCAGTCGTCGAGCAGCAGGCCGAGCACGGCGGCGGGGATCGTGCCGACGATCACGGCGAGGGCAAAGCGCTGCGCGGATTTGTCGGTGGGCAGGCGGCGCAGGAGGTCGAGGATCTTGGCGCGGTACACCCACACCACCGCGAGCACGGCGGCGAGCTGGATCACGATGTTGAACACCACCATGCGCGGCGCCTCCGGGTCGAGCCCGAGCCAGTCGGTCGCGATGATGAGGTGGCCGGTGGAGGACACCGGGATGAACTCGGTAGCCCCCTCCACGAGGCCGAGCACGAGGGCGGCGATAACGTCGGCGAAGGGCACGGAGGGGCGAGGCGTGAGGTGAGGGCGGCAAGCTAACGCCCTGCCCTTGCATCGTTACGGCAGCAGGCCGATTTCCGCCGGGCCGGGCGCTCCGCCGAGCAGGATGTCCGCCGCGAGCGGGAGGTGATCGGAGGCGCGGCGGGCGTCGGCGGCGTCGAGCACCCCGAGGCGGGACGAGGCGGGCACCGCGCACGTACACGCGGTCGAGGGCGAGCATCGGGGCCGGGGCCGGGTACGTGGGCGGAAAGGGGCCGTTGTGCTCGGCGTCCACATCGGCGAAGGCGGCGTCGAGGTCGCGCGTGGCCCGGCAGCGGCGCCAGGCGTTCATGTCGCCGAGGAGCACGACCGGGGACGAGAGCTTCGGGTGCTCCAGGAGGGCCTGCACCTGCCGCCGCCGCGTGGTGTCGACGAGCGACAGGTGGGTGGCCACGACGGCCACGCACGGCACGTCGGCGCGCCCGGTCGCGATTTCGAGCGCGAGCGCCGAACGCTGGTCGAGCCGCCCGAAGCTCAGGTTGACGGCGAGCACGGCGGCCGGCGGCTGCCGCGTGAGGATCGCGTTGCCGAGTTCGCCCGCCCGGTGCTGCCGCGACACCGCGAAGGCCACGTGGAGCCCGAGCCGGTCCGCCAGCGCCTCGATCAGGCCCGGCTCGGCGGTGGGCAGGAGCACTTCCTGGAGCGCGATCACGTCGGCATCCATCGCCTCCAGCACCGCGATGGCCCGCTCGGGCACGAACGCGTTGCCGCCCCGCACGCCCGCCCAGCGGTGGACGTTGTACGTCACCACCCGCACCCGGTCGCCAATCGGCGGGGCCGCGCGGGGGACCTGCGGCCGCCACACACCCACGAGGTACGGCCCCGGACGCGGCTCCACCGGACGGTTGCGCCACGTTTCGAGCACTTCGCGGGGGGTACGGGCCATAGTGAGGAGACGACGGGAGGAGAAGTGAGGAGAGCGGAAAGCGAACTTGACGGGCCGTGAAGCGGGGCGCAGGTACGTAGAGCGGCACCGGGCGGTTCTGCAGGCCGGCGGCGCGCTGGCCCCTTCCCCCTTCCCCGAGGCCCGTCCCCCCGCCCTCACATCTGGCTCCGCATCGGGATCGTGAGCACGTTGAGCACCTTCTCCTTGAACGGCCGCGCCTTCCACATGGCGAGCGTGACTTCCTGCGCGTGCGCTTTGTCCTGCTCGAACACCGCCACCTGCGCCTTCGCAAAGTCGGCATCGAGGACGTTGAGGTTGGCTTCTTCGTTGAGCAGGAACGAGCGGTTGTCGAAGTTCGTCGAGCCCGACCGACACCCACTGCTCGTCGGCGATCATGACCTTGCAGTGGTACATCGCCGGCTGGTACTCGTACATCTTCACGCCGCGCTGGAGGAGGCGCCCGTAGAGGCCGCGCGCGGCGTAGCGCGTCATTGGCGCGTCGATGTAGGGGCCGGGGATGATGATCTCGACCTCCACGCCGCGCTTGACGGCCCGCTCCAGCATCTCGAGCGCGCCGTCGTCGGGCACAAAGTAGCCGTAACACATCTTGAGCGACTTCCGCGCGGCGGCAATCGTCATCAGGTACATCAGGCGGACGGACTCGTTGCCCTGCTTGGGCGACGAGGAAAACATCTGCGCGCGCATGTCGCCGCAGGGGGTGAGGGCGGGGAAGTAGTCGGGCCCGTCGAGCAGCTTGCCGTGCGTGCGGAGCCAGTTGTCGAGGAAGGCGGCCTGCACGTGCGCCACCGCCGGCCCGTCGATGCGGTAGTGCGAGTCGCGCCAGTGCTTCGGGTCGAGGCCGTTGCCCGTCCACTCGTCGGCAATGCCGACGCCGCCCGTGAAGCCGACCTTGCCGTCCACCACGAGCAGCTTGCGGTGGGTGCGCTCGTTGATGCGGGCGAGGTTGTACCACTTGAGCGGGTGGTAGCGCACCACCTCGACGCCCGCCTCCTCCATCGCCTTCACGTCGGCCTGGTCGCAGTTTTTCGAGCCCACCCAGTCCAGCATGACGTGGCATTTCACGCCCGCGCGGGCCTTGCGGCAGAGCGCCTCAGAGAACGTGTGGCCGGTCTCGCCCTTCCAGTAGATGTAGGTCTCGAACGTGATCGTGCGCTCGGCGGCGTTGATGGCGCCGAGCATGGCGGGGAAGATCTCGGCGCCGTTGAGCAGGTGCTGCGCGTGGCACCCGTGCGCGAGCGGCGGCCCGAGCAGCACCCCCATCGAGCGGATAAACTGCTCGTCGCCCACGGCGTACGGCAGGTCGAAGGCGGTGCGCACCTTGCGGTTGGCGGGCATCACGTTGAGCACGACGAGCACGACCACGAGCACGGCGAGCACGATCAGGGCGACGGTCATCATGGGCAGTCAGCGGGCATAAAAGGCAGACGCGGAAAGGGACCGGTCACGGCGCCGGGGGCCGCAGCAGGGCGCGGTAGCGGCGCGCAATCCGCCCGGTAACGAGCGCGAGCGCGAGGGCCGGGCCGAGCGTGGCCACGGGCAGCAGTAGCGGCATCCGGTAGTACGGCAGCAGGAGCGCCACGGGCGTCCACAGCAGGATGCCCCCCGCCGTTTGGAGGAGCGTGCGCCCGGCGTCGAGGTTGAGGGCGGAGCCGTGCGCGGCCTGGCGGTGCAGCGCCTCGGAGTTCCAGCGGTGGTGCTCGATGCGGCGCTGCTGCTGGCGTCCCCGCGCCTGCATGGCAAACCCGAGCGTGCCCACGAGCACCGCCATGGTAAAGACCGTCGCGGCGGCGATGAAGCCGCTGTCGGTGATGAGGGGCATGGCGGAAACTAGGGGGAATCGAGGGCTGCGGATCGGGGGCCGGGAAATCGGCTCCGGAATGGGGCCACACCGATACCAGGCCCGCTCCGCCTCCGCCGATGCCGCCGCTCGCCCCGCGTACCCCTCACGGCACGTAGATCATCTTCCGCGTCATGCCGCCGTCCACCACAAACTCGGCGCCGGTCACGAAGCCGCTCTCGCCATAGAGGAGAAAGTGCGTGAGCGCCGCCACGTCCTCGGCCGTGCCCACGCGCCCCGCTGGGTGCTGCGCGTGGTCCTTTTTCCGGAGCGGCGGCACCTTCCCCGCCCCGTGTTGCAGTCCGCGCACGTCGATCCAGCCCGGCAGGATCGCGTTGACGCGCACGTGCGGCCCGAGGCTGATGGCGAGGGCGTGCGTGAGCCCGAGCAGGCCGCCCTTGGAGGCGCTGTAAGCCTCGGTGTCGGGCTCGGCCATGCGCGCCCGCGTAGAGGCCATCATGACCACGCTCCCGCGCGCGGCCTTGAGGTGGGGCGCGGCGTGCTTGACGCAGAGGAACGGGCCCGGTCAGGTTGGTGGCGAGCGTGCGGCTCCACGATTCGAGCGAGAGGGCGTCTACGGCGGCGTTCTCGGGGTCGGCCACGCCGGCGTTGCACACGAGCCCGTCGAGGCGCCCGAACGCGGATATAGCGGCGTCCACCACCGCCGCCACGCTCGGCTCGCGCGACACGTCGGCCGCCACGAAGCGCACCTCGCCCAGGTGCAGCGTACGCGGCGGCGGTGGCCGCGCCGGCCGCCTCGTCCACGTCGCAGAACAGCACGCGCACGCCGCGCTTGAGCAGATACCGCACGAGGCCCCTTGCCGATGCCGTTGGCGCCGCCGGTGACGAGGCAGGCAGGGCGCGGATCAGCCGGCGTTCTGGTCGCCACGGTCGCCCTGGCCCGAGGGACCGTCTGCTTGGCGTGCTGCTGCACGTCCTGGCGCAGCGACTTCGTCACGTCGTCGGACTCGGAGAACGTGCCGTCGTCGTCGCGGCGGACGTAGCGCTTGTCGCCTTCGTGGGGTTCGATGAGTTCGCGGTCGGACATGGTCGAGGTCGGATAGATGCCGGCTTCTTAGCCCCTGTGGCGGCTCCGGTTCGGGCGGCGACGTTACTTTCGCGTTCTACTGCCGCCCGGCCTCTGCCGGCCCTCCCCATGCGTCGCCTTCTGCCGCTCCTGCTCGTCCTCATGCCCCCTGCCCTCGCCGCCCAGCCGGCCACGCCCCCCGTCGCCGCGCAGAAGCCCCACCAGCACGTCAACTTCGGCGTCGTGCGCGACGACCCGTACTTCTGGCTGCGCGAGCGGGAGAACCCGGAGGTCATCGCCTACCTCACCGCCGAGAACGCCTACACCGAGGCGATGACGGCGCCCATCAAGCCGCTTCAGGAGACGCTCTACCACGAGATCATCGGCCGCATCAAGCAGGACGACAGCTCGGCGCCCGTCTACGACCACGGCTACTGGTACTACTCGCGCTTCGAGGAAGGCGCCAACTACCCCCTCTACGCGCGGCGCCGGGGCACGATGGACGCGCCCGAAGAAGTCCTCATCGACGCGAACGCGCGCGGGGCGGGCCTGCCCTACTACGCCGTCGGGGCCTTCGAGGTGAGCGAGGACGGGCAGATGCTCGCGTGGGCCGAAGACACCGTGGGCCGCCGCCTCTACACGATCCGCGTCAAGAACCTCGCCACCGGCGAACTCCTCCCGGACGCGCTCTACCCCGCCACGCCCTCGCTCGCGTGGGCGGCGGACGGGCAGACGCTCTTCTTTGCGCGGCAGGACGTGAACACGCTCCGCTCCTACCAGATCGTGCGCCACACGCTCGGGCACCCCGCCGAGCACGATGCGGTCGTGTTTCAGGAGGACGACGAGGAGTTCAGCGTGTACGTGGACCTGTCGAAGAGCCACCGCTTTCTCCTGATCACGTCCGACCAGACGCTCACCACCGAGGCGCGCTTTCTCGACGCCCGCACGCCGATGGGCGACTGGCGCGTGTTCCGCCCGCGCGCGCGCGGCCACGAGTACAGCGTCGAGCACGCGGGCGATGCCTGGTACATCCGCTCGAACCAGCACGGCGCCGAGAACTTCGCCCTCTACCGCGCCCCCACCGAGGCGCCGGAGGCGTGGAGAACGCTCGTGCCGCACCGCGCCGAGGCCTACCTGGAAGGGTTCGACGTGTTCGACGGCTTCTTCGTCACCCAGGAGCGCGAGGGCGGGCTGGCGCGCCTGCGCGTGCGCCACGGCGACGGCACGCTCGACCACGAAGTCGACTTCGGCGAGCCGACCTACGCCGCCGCCCTCGGCAGCAACCCGACGTACGCCACGCCCGTCGTCCGCTACACGTACAGTTCGATGACGACCCCGAACACCGCGTACGACTACGACGTCCGCTCGCACGCCCAGACGCTCGTCAAGCGCGACCCCGTGCTCGGCAGCTTCGACCCGGCGCGCTACGTGACCGAGCGCCTCATGGTCACCGCCCGCGACGGCACGCCGATCCCCGTCTCGCTCGTCCGCCTCCGCACGACGCCCGTCGATGGCACGGCGCCCCTGCTGCTGTATGCCTACGGCTCGTATGGCTACGCGCTCTCGGCCAGTTTCTCGCACGCCCGCCTGAGCCTGCTCGACCGGGGCTTCGTCTACGCGATCGCCCACATCCGGGGCGGGCAGGAGATGGGCCGCGCATGGTACGAGACCGGCAAGCTGATGCACAAGATGAACACCTTCACCGACTTCATCGACGCCGGGGAGGCGCTCGTGGCGCAGCGCTACGCCGATCCGCGCAAGCTCTACGCGCAGGGCGGATCGCGCCGGGGGCCTGCTCATGGGCGCCGTCGTCAACCTCCGCCCCGACCTCTGGAGCGGCGTCATCGCCGACGTGCCGTTTGTGGACGTCGTCACGACGATGCTCGACGACACGATTCCGCTCACCACGTTCGAGTACGACGAGTGGGGCAACCCGAACGAGGAGGCCGCCTTCCGCTACATGCTCGCCTACTCGCCCTACGACAACGTCGCCGCAGCGGCCTACCCGCCGCTGCTCGTCACCACCGGCCTGCACGACTCGCAGGTGCAGTACTGGGAGCCCGCCAAGTGGGTGGCCCGGATGCGGGCGCAGCGCACGAACGACGCGCCGCTGCTGCTCAAGACCAACATGGAGGCCGGCCACGGCGGCGCGAGCGGACGCTTTCGCCGCTTCGAGGAGGTGGCGTTCGAGTACGCATGGCTGCTCGGCCTCGCAGGCCGGACCACACCGTAACGCCCAGGACCCGGGCCCGCGCCGGAGGGACGGCGCGGGCGCCGATCTTTCGTTTTTCCGTCCCGATAGGGGCATCGGGGCAGCCTACAGGCTGCTCACAGGCTCATCACGAACAGCAGCAATGCGAGCAACAGGGCGACCGGGAAAAACACCACCAAGGTCCTGATCACAGGCGTAGCGAGCGTTTTCATAGGGCAATCCAGTTGACCCGGACAATATGCTCTCCTTTTACCCCCCGACGCCTCCCGTATTTGGAGGAGATTTTGCGCCCTGAGCAATGCAAGCCCTTCTAGACCGCCGTGGTCGGGGCGCCGCAGATGAGGTCGTGGTTGGCGGTCATGCCCGCCGCCACGCCGCCGGCAATGGCCCCGGCGAGGTGCTGCGACACGTTCACGGCATCGCCGCAGGCAAAGAGCGCGGGCAGGCCCGTCCGCCCGTCGCTGTCCACCGCGATGCGCCCTGTGTCGGTGAAGGCGACGCCGAGGCGCGTGGGGAGGGCGCTGGCGCACCGCTGCCCCGGATGCACGTAGAGTGCCCCGCACGGAATCTCGGTGCCGTCCTCGAACTCGATGGCTTCGAGGCAGCCCTCGGTGTGGCGCAGGCGGCGGATGGGCGTCCGGTTGATCGGGATGCCCTCGGCTTCGAGCGCGTCTTCGTGGGGCCCGTCGAGTTCCTCCGGCCCGTTCGTGACCACCGTGATGTCGCCCGTCCAGCCCCGCAGAAAGCGGGCCTGGTGGTAGGTCGCCATCCCGCGCCCGAGCACGGCGGTGGGCTGGTCGCGGAGTTCGTGCCCGTGGCAGTAGGGGCAGTGCGCGACGGTGAGGCCCCACGCCTCCTGCAGGCCCTCGATCTCCGGCAGCTCGTCCACCACGCCCGGCGCGAGCACCAGCACGCGCACGCGCAGCGTCTCGCCGGTGCCGAGCGTGAGCGTGTAGCCGGCGTCCTCGTACACGGCGTCCGCCACCTCGCCTTCGCGCACGGCGGCGCCGTACTGGATGATTTCCGCGCGCCCGAGGCGGCGGAGTTCCTCCGGCGGGATGCCGTCGCGCGTGAGCAGGCCGTGGGCGTACCACGCGGGCCCGTTGCGGGGCCTGATCGGCGTCGAAGAGCACCGTGCTTCGGCCCGCGCGGGCGAGCGTGAGCGCGGCGCTGAGGCCGGCCGGCCCGCCCCCCACCACGGCGACATCGAAGTCGAACCCGAGCGCGGCGGCGTCGGGGAGCAGAGTGTCAGGCATCGTCGGCAGGAAGGGATAGGCCGGGCTAACACGCGCCCTGCCCCACCGACGCCCCCACCGGTGTGACGGTGCGGGAAAACAGAACGGGGCTGCCCGGCCCGATGCCCGGCAGCCCCGCAGGGAAGACGCGCAGCGCTTACCGGCGTCCGAAGAAGTAGTAGGCGATCAGGCCCACCAGGGGCAGGAAGAAGATGACCAGGCACCAGATGAGCTTGCTGGCCCCATCGCGGTTCGAGTTGACGATCTCGATGATGGCGAGCACGTCGAGCACGAGGATGATGATGCCGCACAGGCCGGCGCCGCGAAAGCCGCCCATGTTGCGGAAGCCGAGGCGGCAGCCGGCAAGCATGAGCATCGAGAAGAGCGCCGCCGCGCCGGTCGAGAGACGGGAAAGGGTTCGGGTCATGGCTGGATCGGGGGGTTGGGCGGCGCTTCGGGCACCGAGGTGGAGGAGCGGCCTACGAAAGCCGGGCGCGCGGGTTACAGCAGAACCGGATCGTCCCATTCCGCGATGCGAGGACGGCGGGAAGACGCCCGCGCGCCCGCCCCTCGCTGAAACTGCCCGTTTCGGGGCCGCGTTGGGCGCGTCATGCAGCTTGCCCACCTCGACCTCGGCCTGCGTCCGCTCCTGCTCGCGCCCATGGAGGACGTGTCGGACCCGCCGTTCCGCCTGCTCTGCAAGCGGTACGGGGCCGACCTGCTCTACACCGAGTTCATCTCGGCGGGCGGGCTCATCCACGAAGCCGACACGAGCCTGCAGAAGCTGGACGTGTACGACGAGGAGCGGCCCGTGGCCATCCAGATCTTCGGCGGCGAGGTAGACGAGGTGCGCGCCTGCGTGCCCGTCGTGGAGGCCGCGAAGCCGGATTTCATCGACATCAACTTCGGCTGCCCCGTCAAGAAGGTGGTGTGCCACGACGGGGGCGCGGGCATCCTGCGCAACCTGCCCAAGATGGAGGCCATCACCGCCGCCGTCATCGAATCCACGTCGCTGCCGGTGACCGTCAAGACGCGCCTGGGCTGGAGCGACGAGACGATCCAGATCCTGGAGGTGGCGCGGATGCTGGAGGGCGTCGGCATCGCGGCGCTCGCCGTGCACGCCCGGACGCGCGCGCAGATGTACACCGGGCACGCCCGCTGGGACTGGCTCCGGCGCGTCAAAGACGAGGCCAACCTCAGCATCCCCCTCATCGGCAACGGCGACGCCGACACGCCCGCGCGCGTCCTCGACATGTTCGACGAGACGGGCGTGGACGCGGTGATGATCGGGCGCGGCGCCATCGGCAACCCGTGGATCTTCCGCGCCACCAAGGTGCTCATGGAGACCGGCGAGGTGCTGCCCCCGCCGCCGTGGGAGGAGCGGGCGCGCGTGGCCGCCGAACACCTCGTGCTCAAGTGCGAGTGGCTCGGCGAGCGCAAGGGCGTGCTGGAGATGCGCCGGATGTACGGCGGCTACTTCAAGGGCTTTCCCGGCGCAAGCCGCCTGCGCACCCTGCTCGTGCACGAGGAGACGCTCGATGGCGCGCTCGACCGGCTGCTCAACTTCTCCGCAGCCGACGTCGCGGACGCCCCCACGGTGGCGGTGCCCGCCGCCCGCGCCGCCGCCGTGACCTTCGCCCACCTGCCGCGCGCCGCTCGGAGCCAGCCCGCACCTGAAATCGCTGCCTGAGCCGCCTGTTCGCTAGCGCGCGGAGGCGACTCCATGCGTTATGGGCGGGCAGCGGCCAGTTGCTGCTTGAGGCTTTTGGCGGCCAGGGCGTAGCCGCCATCGGCCGCGTCGATAAAGTGGACCTGGCGGCCCATGCGGTCGAAGACGAGGCACGTCATGTGCGCGCGGTCGGAGACGTGGAGGCCGTAGGCGAGGCGCCCGGCGGCGTGCTGGGCCGCGAGGTAGGCGTCGAGCGCCTGCCGCTGCGCGGTGGTGCCCGAGAGCACGAGGCGCAGCATGTCGTCGTACTTGCGGTAGTCGGACGTCTCGACGAGCAGGCGCAGATAGTCGGGCCAGTACGTGTTGCCGGTGGTCACCTTGAAGCGCACGAAGAGCTTCAAGAGCACCTGCTGCGCCAGGATGCGCCACGCATAAAGCCGCTGGCCCGTGCGGCGGCGCACGCGGGCTTCGTCGCCGAGGCGGGCGGGCGCGAAGGAGGCGTGGAGCGTGTCGAGGGCCACCGGACGCGGCTCAGGCGCCTCGCCGAACAAGGCGTCGATCTGGCCGAGGGCGTCGCGGTAGACGAGGGCGTCGTCGGGATCGGTGGCGCGGATGAGGATCGCGAACGTCTCGCCCTGGCGGCTCGGCAGGTCCTGCCAGCGGCATTCGAGGCCGGAGAAGTCGCCCGCGCCGGCGTCGCCTTCGCCGTCGAGGAGGTAGGGGCTGCCGGCCGCCTTGAGCGCGTCGTCGGCCCAGCCGAGGCCGCCGCCGGTGAACATGGCCTGCTCGTAGTGCTCGGCCATCCGGAAGCGCGCCACGCGCACGCGCGGCCCGGCGGCGTGGATGGCGGCCACGGGCACGGTGCCCACGCGCAGGTCGAGCGAGAAGGCCTCGCGGGCCATCGCGCGCGTGGCGAGGAGGGCGGTGCGGGCGGCGGCGAGGCCCTCGGCGGGCACGAGCAGGCTCGCGCCATCGCCCCCGAACACGTACGGGAGGGCGTCGTCGGGCAGCGCGTTGAGCACGGCAGTGATGACCGAGGCGCCGACCATGTTGACGGCCTTGTAGCGCCCGTCCACGACGGCCTGTGTCGAGCCGCGCACGTCGGCCACCACGACGTGCCAGTCGGCAGGCGCCTCGGCGTACACGTCCGGCTGCGCCACGTCGGCAAAGCGGGTCTGAACCGGCAGGTCGCGGTAGAAGTGGCGGCTCACAGGCAGCGCCTCAGGCCAGCGGCAGGCGCAGCCGGAAGGTCGTCCCGGTGCCGACGCCTTCGCTGGAGGCCTCGGCGAAGCCGTGGTGGCGCAGCGCCACCTCGCGCACGTACGTCAGCCCGATGCCGAGGCCGCCGTGGCTGCGCGTGAGGTAGTGCTCGACCTGGAAAAACGGCTCAAACACGCGGTCGCGGTGCGCCTCGTCGAGGCCGATGCCCTCGTCCTGCACGTCTATGACGGCCTCCCCCTCGCGCGCGTAGACGCGCACCTGAATGGGCGATCCGGGCGCCGAGAAGGTGGCGGCGTTCTCGACCAGGTTGCGCACGGCCGCGCGCAGCTGGCCCGCATCGCCGTCGATGCCCACCACGTAGTCGGGCAGCGTGAGCGACACCTCGCGGTCGCTCCAGCCGTTTTCCTGCACCGCCGCGGCAATCTCGGGGCCCAAGTCGAGCCGGTGAAGGGACGTGCGGCGGCTGAGCACGTCCATCAGCGCCGACATCGCGTCGATGACGCGGTGCATCCGGTTGGCCGCGTCGATGACCTCGGCCACAAACTCGCGCGATTCCTCGCGGACGTGCTCCTGGAGCACTTCCGAGAACGCCAGGATCGCGCTCAGTGGCGTCCGCAGTTCGTGCGAGGCAATCGCGATGAGGTTGGTCTTCATCTGGTTGGCCCGCTCGACGCTTTCGTAGGCTTCTTTGAGCGCCGAGGTTTGCCGCGCGTTGCGGATGGCCACGGCGGCCTGCGCCGCGAGCACGGTGAGCAGCTCGGTGTCCTCGCTCGTAAAGGCCCCGCTCCGCTTGTTGATCGCTTCGAGCACGCCCACCGGCTGGCCCGCAATGCGCATCGGCACGCCGAGCAGGCTGCGCGTGACAAAGCCCACCGCCTGCCCGACCGCCACCGTAGTGGCGCGCGTCGGCCTGCGCGTCGAACGTGGCGACGGGGGTGTTGTCGCGGTAGATGGTGCCGGCGAGGCTGTCGAGCGGGACGACGAGCGAGATGAGCTTGGGGGCCGCCGGGCCACTCGCCGCCGCGAAGTAGAGGACCCCGCGCGTGTCGTCGTAGAGCAGGATCGAGGCTTCCTCGCAGCCGAGCACCTCTTTGGTGCTCTGGATGATGAGGTCGAGGAGCGTGGCGAGGTCCTCGGTCGAGTTGAGCGCGAGCGTGATTTCGAGCAGCCGGATCACATCGCCGCCCGGGTCGGATTGGGTCGACGCAGGTAGAAGCATAAGTGTGACATAGGCCGGCAAGGCCAAAAGATGACAACCGAACCGGGTGCGGGGCGATGGGGCTCCCCCACACGCCGTTTTTCTCCGGTGCCAACCCTTTCCAGACGAAATGGATCTCTTCCCCGGTCCCGCAGGTCCCTTCTCTATGACCCCTTCCATGTTCTTCCAGGGCTGGGCCGGCCTCGGCCGCGTCGCGCTCGTCGGCACGCTCGCCTACGTGGCGCTCGTGGTTACGCTGCGCCTCTCGGGCAAGCGGACGCTCTCGAAGATGAACGCCTTCGACCTCGTGGTCACCGTCGCGCTCGGCTCGACGCTCGCCACGGTGCTGCTCTCGAAGGACGTCGCGCTGGCCGAAGGCGTGGCCGCGTTCGCGCTGCTGGCGGCGCTCCAGTTCGTCGTCACCTGGTCGGCGCTGCGCTCGGCTACGGTGCGGCGCCTCGTGACGTCGGAGCCGACGCTGCTGTACTTCGGCGGGCAGTTTCTCGACGCGGCGCTCCGGCAGCAGCGCGTGACGCGCGACGAAGTGCTCGCCGCCGTCCGGGCCGATGGCCGCCCCGGGCTCGGCGCGGTGGCCGCCGTGGTGCTGGAAAGCGACGGGAGCCTCGCCGTCGTCCGCACCACCGCGTCGGGCGATGAAGCGCTGCGCCCGGTGGCCAACTACCCTCGCCGCCGGGCGCCTGAGCCTCCCGGCCTGTTGTAGACGCCGGACTGCTGTTGCCGGCGGGGCGCGCCAGCAGTGTAGCGACGGCTACTTTGGCGGCCTTCATCGCCCTGCTGCCATGCGCCGCCTGCTCGCCCTCTTCCTGCTCGTCCTCCTCACCGGCACCGCTGCCGCCCAGACGCCCGCGCCGCTCCGCCCCGCTTCCGCCGCTGCCTCGCCTCGCCCCCGCCGACTCGGCGGCGCTCGTGGCCCGCTTCAGCCTGCCCGACACGGTCATCGCGGTGCTCTACCGCGTGATCTCCGGGCCCGCCGGGCAGCTGCGCGACTGGAACCTCTTCCGCCGCCTGTTCATCCCCACCGGCCAGCTCATCGGTACCGGGCGCACGCCCCAGGGGCAGGTGCGCTACCGCGCCATGACGCCCGAAGACTACGTGCAGCGCTCAGGGCCGATGCTGGAGCAGCGCGGCTTCTTCGAGGCCGAGACGCACCGGGCCGTCGAGCAGTACGGGCACGTCTACCACGCCTTCTCGACCTACGAAAGCCGCGCGCTCGCCACCGACGCGACGCCCTTCGCACGGGGCATCAACTCGATCCAGCTCCTCCAGTCGGGCGGCCGCTGGTGGGTCGTCTCGATCCTCTGGGGGGACGAGCAGGCCACGGCGATGCCGGTGCCCGCGCAGTACCTGCCCGGCGGCACTGCCGTTGGACATTTGATGTTGCGACATTCGACGTTGGACATTCGATGCTCGTGGTGAGGCACGCTGGCATTCTGGTTCTTCTGACCACGAACGACCAACGACGAACGACCGACGTCTTCCCGAACACAGCACCGACGCCCGGGCGACGTAGTTTTGCCGGGCCGTCCGCGCATCCCCGGGCGGCCCTGCTGCTGTGGTAGTACCGTCGTGCCGGGCGTGGAGCCTCGGCCTGCTCCTGGCGCTGAGCGCCTGCAACACGCCCCCGGCGCCCGCCGAGCCGCCGGCGCCCCGGGCCCAGCGCCATCCCGCGCGGCCGGGCGAGCCGACGGGCCCGCTCGTGCTCCGCGCCGACGGCGTGAACACGGGCCTCGACGCGCGCGCGCTCTTCGTGCAGGCCTTCGGACCCGATCCGCTCGAAGCGTACATCCCCGATCCGGTGCGGGAGGTGAACACGCCCGACCAGGGGCCGGTCTTCGAGTTCATGCTCCCGGCCACCGGCGGCACCGACCCCAAGTTTCCAGACCGGCAGCGCAACGAGGTCAAGGTCTACGACGCCTCGCAGGACCGCCTGAAGGCCTTCGAGGGCGAGACGACCACCTACCGCTGGCGCTTCCGCATCGACCCGGCGATGACGATCTCGACGCGCTTCTGCCACCTGTTCCAGCTCAAGCCCGTCGGCGGCGACGACAAGATCCCGCTGCTCACCTTCACCGTCGCCGACGACCAGTTCCAGATCCGCCACCAGGCCCGCTCGAAGGACCCCATCGCGTACCTCCGCCGGATCCCCTACGCGCGCGTGCGCGGCGTCTGGCTGGAGGCCACCGTGACCGTCACCCACGCCGACCACGGCGCGCTCCGCGTGACGCTGAACCGCCTCGGCGGATCGTCCATCACGTCCTACAGCAACCGCCGCATCGATATGTGGCGCGGGGGCGGCTTCGACCGGCCCAAGTGGGGCATCTACCGCGCCACCGTGCCCGAGCAGCGGGAAGCGCGCGTGCAGTTTGCCCTGTTCGAGATCCGCAAGGGCGGCTGAGGCTCAGCCGCTCGGCCCCGAAACCCGTGCAACCGCAGCACAGGCGGCCGCCCAGGCCGTTGTCTCGGCGTACACGTCTACGGCCGTGAGCAGATGCAGCGCCACGCGCCGCCGCCCGCCTTTGAGCACGCTGTTCAGTTCGGCCGCAAAGCCGGGGGCATAGCCCTGCCCGGCCACGCAAACGCCGAGCCGGGCGCCTTCTTTCAGCAGCACGGCGGCAAACTCGCGGGCATCCTTCACACTCAGCGGGGTGCTGCTGAGGCGGCAGAAAAAGATGGCCCGCGTGGCTCCCGCGCCCGCGTATCCGTCCACGCCCCCGTCGGCCCCGGCCCCGCCAGGCGTGAAGCCCAGACGCTCCGCCCAGGCCCGGCCTTTGGCCTGCTTGATCGTCACATCGGTGGCGACGAGCCCTTCTGCCCATTGTGCGGCGCGAAAGAGGTCCATCGCGCGCTCAGGCCTTGCCCCAGAGATTGAGCCCGGTCTGAAGCAAGATCGAGCGGGCCTGGGGGTGGGCCGCCTCCCGCAGGATGCGGCGGGTGGCAATCGTGGGGCGCAGGCTCACCGACGCCCCGGCGGGCGAGCGCTGCTTGCGGAGTTTGGCGAGGGCGCCCGAGAGGCTTCCCCCGCTCATCTGAAGCGCCTCCCACGCCGTCGCGATGGCCCGGTTGAGCACCGCCTGCTGGTCCAGCCCGGTGCGCCGCACGATCTCGTCGATCCGCTTGCGATGCACCACCCGAATCGCCACACGCTCGGCGGGGATGTCGGCCTTCCGAGCGCCTTCCAGCCAGAGCGCTTCCCGGAACGGGTCGGAGGGCGGGAGCGCCGCCGAGAGCGCCCGCGACCGCCCCCTCGGGGCACTGCTCCGGCGCGCGGCCCCTGCCTTCGGCGATGATTTGACGCGGGCCATCAGGGCGCAGGGGGCTTCGTCAGCGCGGCATACTCGGCCTCCAGCGCCTCGCATCCCGCAAACGCCGCACAGCGGGCGCCGCTCGCGAAAGGCGCGGTCGGCCTCGTCGGGAACGTACGACACCGGCCCCGTCATTGTGTAGGCCTCCGCCGGGATCGGCGCCAGCGCGGCCACGATCTCTGCCTCCGCCACACCGATGGGCACCACCCGAACTTCCGCATTGGTGTGGCGCACCAGTTCAGCTACCACGTCCACGAGGTCCCAGAGCGCGCCCGAATGCCGCTTCACGCACACGAGGGCCACCTCGGGGTCGAGGGTGTTGGCGACCTGCGAGACCTGCGCCAAATCCGCCGACAGATCGATGACCACGTCGTCGGCGCCCACGCGTTTCGGCATCCGCCGCAGGTCTCTGTGCATCGCGTGCACCACCCACAGCCCCGGCCGCGCCTCCACCGGCGCCACCGCCGCCTGTGCCTTGTCCACCCGCGAAGTACGTGACGCTGTGCGCCTGCGAATCCCCGTCCACCACCAGCACCCGGCGGCCCTGCCCGTGCAGGAGCTGGGCGAGGTGCACGGCGGTGGTGGACTTGCCTACGCCGCCTTTGTTATGGTAACAGAGAAGGATCATGCGGGTTCGGGAGCAGCGAAAACGGCGGGCAGCGCCTCGACGATGCGGACGGTCTCGACGCTCACCTGCGTCACCTGCCCGATGAGGCGCACGATCCGCGACGGGTCGGACGCGTCGTTGGGGTCGTGGACGAGGCCGGAGCGCGTGTCGGTCTTGATGCGCAGGCCGTCTACGAGCCAGTCGAGGGCGCTGCGGTTGCCGAGGCGGTAGCGGTGCGCCTCGGGCGGGAGGCCGGTGAGCGTGAGGAAGGCGTTGACGCGCAGCGCCGTCTTGCCGGCGTCGGCCCAGCGCATCGTTTCGACGCGAAGGGAGAGGGGCTCGCCGGGCGTCTCGGCAGACCCGAGCGGAAACTCGGGCGCCGACTCGAAGCCGACGTGCAGCGCGGCGAGCGCCCGCCCGGCGGCGATGAACGGGGCGGCATCGGCGACGAACGGGATGCGCGGGAGGCTGCGGCGCAGGTTCTCGGCAAAGCGGGTGCGGTAGCCGGGCGCGTGGAGGAGGCCGTAGACATAGTGGAAGAGGTCGTCGGCGGTGAGCGTGGCGTCGTGCGCGGCGGCGCGGAAGCGGGCGAGCGCGTGCGGCATCACGTTGTCGCGCCGCGTGCCGTCCGCGTCATAGACAAAGCGCGGAAAGCATTGCAAGCCGCCCCTGCCGGTAGTAGATCCGGCAATCGATCCGCCATGCAGCGCGAACTTCGGCGCCAGTCCTGGTCCGACCTTCAGCCGATCACCCGGTTTTCCTGTTCACTCTCCGGCGTGGGGAAGTAGCGTCGAAGAGCCGGTCTCGATTCGGTGAACGTGCAGGTCTTCGAAGTGCACCACTTCGGCATGAACGGGCGATAAAGATGGCACGGCGAAGTCTGGCCTGCCTACGAAACGTGCCGGGCGTTTCGCGCTTCACGCTCGCCTTCTTGCGTACTCCGGTCGCACTTCGAGTACCGCTTCTCGTCGTGCGCTCACCACCGCGTCCATGTTCGCCTTCTTGTCCTTCGCGACGGCCTTCTTCCACCGCGCCCCTTCGCCGTTGTACGTGTCCACGATGCGCATTCCACGCGGTCGGCCAGGGCGTCGCGGTCGAAGTTGTACACCCACGCGTCGCGCCCCGTTTTCACGCCTCGTTGCTGTAGTCCTCGAAGATCGATCGTCCGGTTCGCCTCGTCGGACGTGCGTTCCTCCGAGGAGGCCAGTAGTTCGAAGCCCTCAAAATCGTCCTCCAGCCCCTCCGTGAGCCACGTTCGCCCCTCGTCGCGCAGCGCGAGCGTTTGTCCACGGCACGCCCGTCCACGTCTTTGGCAGCCTCCATCAAGTCGTACTTCTGCCCCTTGCGCCCGTCCACCGGCACGCTCGTGGTGCGTGCACCGTGCACGTGCTTCGTGCCTGGCGCGCAGGCCCTTTCCCTTCGTGCGCACGAGAAACATCACGCACACGCCCACTCTGGATGCCGAACACGTTGTGCGTGGTCCCGGAGAGCTTCGGGTTCTTGCGTCACGTTGCCGCCGAGGTCGAGCGACGTAGATGCTGTCGAACTCCTGCGCCAGCGTGCTTCCGCATTCCGTCGAACGCGATGCCGTCGATGAAGCGCGCTGTTGGTCACAAGCGCCACGATGCCTTCGCCGCCGAAGCCGGTCGGTGGCCCAGCGGAACGCCTTCACGTAGGGATCGGACGAGTGCGTTCTTGTTGGCGGCCTTCGATGAGTCTTCGCGTAGGTGTCGCGCGACCGGCCGGTCGATGATCGGGTACTTGCGGTTCTGGTTGTTGTCGTTCTCGTTGACCTGGTCGCGTTGTAGGGCGGGTTGCCGATGACGACGTAAGCGGGGCCGCTGTGCTGCTCGTTCGACGCGCTCGGTGTTCTGCGGCGGTGAACATGCTGATGGTCTGTGCCCTCGGCGAGTTCGAACGTGTCGACGAGGCAGATGCCGGTGAAGGGCGCGTAGTGGCCCGTGCGGGTCGTGGTATGCGTGCTCGACGTTCAGGCTCGCCACGTAGTAGGGCAGCAGCATCACCTCGTTGGCGTGCAGTTCGCCCGGCTGCCCGTCTACGCCGTACTTCTGCTGGAGCTGGCGCGCGGGCATCTCCTGCATGACCCGCACGAGGAAGTTGCCGGTGCCCGTGAACGGGTCGAGGACGTGGACGCCCGTCGTCGCCGAGCCGGAGGCCGAACTGCCGCGCCGAGGAGCGCGTCCACGCTCTCGACCATGAAGTCCACGATCGGCTGCGGCGTGTAGACGATGCCGTGGGTGTCGGCGGCGCTGCACCGAGAAGCCCTGGAAGAACCGCTCGTAGACGGTGTTGAGGAATCCTGCTTCTCGGAGAAGTCCTCGATGGTGCCGGCGGCGTTCTCGATGGCCTTGTAGAAGCGGTCGAGCGAGCTGCAGGAACTCCTTGCGGTTGAAGCTCCGGGCCGTGAGGGCGTCGACCACCGTTCTCGATCTCGGCGGCGATGACGTTGCTGGCGCGTGAACTCGGTCGGTCGTCGAAGACCGTGCGGAAGATGCGTTCGGTGAGCAGGTGCTGGATGAGCATCTCCTCCACGGCCGCCTTCGACAGGTTGGGGTTGATGGAGGCGCGGCAGAGCCCGTGGAAGCCCTCGAAGGCGCGCCGGAAGGCGGGATCGGCGGTTTCGGCCTCCCGGATGCGGGCGAGCAGGCCGGCGCCGAGTTCGGGGAGGCGGTCTTTGAAGGCCGCCACGGCCTCGTGGAACTGGTCGAGCGCCGGGGCCTCGTAGCCGACGAGCGCCTCCACGACGTCGCAGAGCGCCTGCGGGTCCGTCAGGTCGGCGTCGAAGACGAGGGTGCGGTGCTGGTAGAGCAGCGCGCGGCGGGGCGCCTGGAAGACGATGTTGTCCAGCGGATAGCCCTTCTGCGCCTTCCTCTGGACCTCCGCCGGCAGGTCGTCGGCGGTGTCTTTGGCCTCCCAGAGCCCGTGGGTGAGGCCGAAGCCGTCGCGGAGCGCGCCGTCGAGGCGAATGCGCGCCCCGCCCGCGCGCATGGAGTGCTCGGGCACGAGCGTCCACCCGTTGCCGCGCGCCGCATGGGCGAGCACGTCGTGAAAGGCCGTCCGCACGGCGCCTTCGTGGGCCGCGCCCACGGCGGCGTAGTCGTCCAGGGTCCGGTAATAGGCGCGGACCACCGCATCGCTCGGGCGCAGCATCGCAGGAGAAAACGTAGAGGCTCCAAACTACGGCAGCGCCCTGCAAGCGCGTGCGCAGGAGCAGGCTGCCAACACGGCTCCCCTTTTTTTGCGCCCCCTCTTTACAACGCGCTCGCCGCACCCGACCTTCCGCCCAGCGCCGCACGACAAAAAGTTAGTCTTGCCCCGGCGCCCACGCCCCGTTCGTTAGTGATGGGCCCGGCGTGCCGCCCGTGATCATCGCAGCGCCGGTCGTACCGCGCGGCCCTGCCTCCCCCTACCGCCGGGCAGCCGTCCTGCCCGCGATTCCCAGCCCGCAACCGGCACCGACCGAAGCCCCAATCTGGCACCCACCCAGGGCGAAACGGCGCTTCCTCAAACCCAACCAGCCCCGACGCACCCCCAACCGGCGCTTCCCTGGCCCCAAACGGCACGCCCTCAAGGCACAGCACGCCCTCAGCGCCAGCCGGCACCTCCTCAACGTCAACCGGCCCCGACGAAGCCCCAACCGGCACCCACCCAGGGCCAACCGGCCCCGGCGCAAGGGCAACCGGCAGCATCCCAGAGCCAACCGGTCCCCAACCCAGCCCAACCGCCCCATGCCCGACGCGCTCCGCCTCCCGCCCCGCGTCCCCGCGCCACCCAGGACCGCAAGATCGCCGACCTGATCACGAGCGCCCGCCGCCGCCTCACCCGCGCCCGCACCGACGCCGAGGTCGGCCGCCGCCTCTCGCCGGCCTCCGGCTACGACGCCGCCCGCCTCGCCGACGGCGACACCCTCGCCGACGCCGCGCAGGCCAGCCTTCGACGGGCGCCGGCAGAACGCGCTCGCCGCCCAGAAGGCCGCCCAAAACCGCCTTCCTCGACGGCCCGCAAAGGCCACCGACGCGCGACTACACGGCCTTCCGCCGCGTCGCCCGCCGCCTCTTCCCCGCGGCCGCCCGCCGCCACCTCGCTCCACCTCGCGGGCGACGTACCCGCCGACCTCGACCAGTTCGTCACCCACGCGCGCGGCGCCTACGCCGCCGCCGCTGCGCCCCCCCACGCGGCCACGTCTCGCCACCTACGGCTACCCTGCCGACCGCTTCGCCGCCCACGGCGCGGCCCTCACCGCCCTCCTCGACCTCGACGCCGCCCACCGCCGCGCCCTCGCCGCCGCCACCGCTGCCACCGCCCACCGCGACCGCCGCCGCCGACGCCCTCGCCGACTACGTGGCCCTCCTGCGCGAAGTCGCTCCGCGCCCAGCCCACCCTCCTCGCCCGCCTCGACGCCCCGTGACGTTCACGGTACCAACATGCGCTACTGCCATTGGCCCCTCGCCGCTCTGTGCGTCTCAGCGCTGTCCTGCATCTCTCCCGCGGGATCCCAGCAGGAGCCATACGCCCGGTTCCTTACTCGACGGGGGACCATGCTTCCCGCCACGTGCGGGGAATCGGCGAAGCACTCACCGACAATGCAAGCCGGTCGTCGGATGGGCCTTCCACTGTTCGTGTCCTCATGGTACATGGCATGAACACGAATCGGCCCGGTTACAGCGACGGAATGCAGCGTGCGATTGTCGCGTCTATCGATCAGCTCTATCGTGTCCGGTTAACCCGTCCCTCGCTCCCTCAGTTTGATGGAATCTATCGAGGGTACGATTTATCCCCCTCTTCGGGGTGCAACCCTACGACGGCTCAATTGCGCCCCGGGTCTCCTGGCTGCGCACGTCCCGATGGAACGATTCACAAGGCCACGAGCGGCTCGTGTTCTATGAGTTTCTATGGGCGCCTCTACGCGATGAACTCAAAAACCACTTTCTCGGATGCTTCGAAGTCCCCGATGACCTACTCTCCCAGCGGGAACGAGACGCACGCACCTGCACCCGGTTTTCGGCAAGCCTCTGCCGAACGTTTACGCGCGCTACACGGTCTAACGCTGCGGCCAAGCGTAGCCTGATCATTGGTGGCTTTGCTGACGCTATGCTGTGTTTAGCCCTGCGGAGATGTATTGCGAGACGATCTGACGCAGGCGCTCTGTCGCGTGGCGGCATAGATGCCCTGATGTCACCCGGGATCGCTAGCCCCCCTCCTCCTCTCAATACGCTTATCCACCCTTCAACAAGCGCCAACCCCGCAGATTTTCGGGGGTGACCCCTTCTTCACCATTACCTATAGCCTGGGTAGTTTTTTCGTGATGGGGGCGGGCAGTCGTATACCAACCGTCTACAAACTATTGCTGATTCATCGCAGATCACGCAGAGTGCGCGCCTCTTTACCCTCTTCGACGAGGCTACGGTGTTTATGATGGCGAACCAGATCTCGCTCTTAAATCTGGGGTTGATCAAGTTGAGATGCCTTGAGACCCTTGCTGGGTGCCCTCCCTCGATCAGTCCGGTCAATCACCCGGATCAGCCACCTTCCTATCTGGCAACATACGCGGCATTTAATGACGCAAACGACCTCCTTGGCTTCGAGTTACCTCCCTACCTTCCCGACGCGATATCCTCGGGGCCTCTCGTCAATGTGACCACGCGTAATCCATCATGGCGCCTTGGAAGGCTGTTCAAGATGCCTGATGGGGCGCACACCGGTCAAGCCCAGAACCCTGCGCTGGTTGATATGATTGTGCAGGGTTTCGACGCCTCTCCCCGTCGTTAGCGCACTGCGTTCACGCACGACATAGCGTGAGCACGAGCCGCCGGGCGCCGCCACGTTCGCGGTGCTCGCCGAGGTAGAGGCCCTGCCAGGTGCCGAGGGCAAGGCGTCCGTTTGTGATCGGAATCGTGAGGCTCTGGCCGAGGAGCGCGGCCTTGACGTGGGCGCTCATGTCGTCCGGGCCTTCGTCGGTGTGCTGGAAGTAAGCGGCGCCGTCGGGCGCGGCGCGGCGGAAGTAGGCCTCCAGGTCGGTGCGGACCTCCGGGCTCGCGTTCTCGCCCAGGCACAGGCTCGCGCTCGTGTGCTGGAGAAACACGTGCAGCAGGCCCGCCTGCACCTCGCGGATCTGGGGCACGGCGCGCACGACCTCGCCGGTGATGAGGTGGAAGCCGCGCGGGCGCGGTTCGAGCGTGAGCGTGGTCTGGACGAGCAGGATCGTGCGAGGCTAGAGGCTTTCCGGCACCGGCCGCGCCATGATCAGGTCCCGCTGATCGTCTGCCCCGAGCCGGAACACGTGGTCCCCGACGGTCACGAAGGCCCACCGTTCGTAGAACGCGATGGCCCGGGCATTGTGCTCCCACACCCCGAGCCAGAGCGTGCGATGGCCCCCCTGCCGGGCAGCGGTGAGGCTCGCCCGCATGAGCGCCGCCCCGATGCCATGCCCGAGGGCGCTCCGGTCCACGTAGAGCCGTTGCAGTTCGACCGGGGCCGGCCCCAACACGCTCGGGTCCGTCGTCCCGGTGCGGAGCTTGGCGTACCCGGTGGGGCGTTCCGCGCCGCCGCTGAACGCGAGGAGGAATGTGTTCGCGCCGTCCGCCAGTTCGGCCCGAACGCGCTCGCGCGAGAACGCGGCCCCGGCATACGCCTCCATGTCGTCGGGCGCGTTGGCGTCGGCAAAGGTGTCGCGGAATGTCTGCTCGGCGAGCGCCGACAGCGGCGCAGCGTCGGCCAGGGTGGCGCGGCGAATGTGGAGATGGTTGGACATAGGGGCTTACACCAGATCCGGCCGAAGGGTACGGGAAGCCCCGCCGGATCATGGGTGATGGATCATGGATGATGGATCACGCCAGAGGGATTATCGGGGCGTCTCTGACCATGGTCCAGGGTCCATGATCCGCGATCAACCCGGCGATCCCGCACGATTCAACCGGATCTGGCATGACAACAGACCCGCTGGCCTCCGGACTTCAGGCCGCCACTTCGTCCCAGATCCGCGTCGCGTACGTCTCCTTGAGCCAGATCGAGCCCACGACGAACGTGAGCGCGGCCACGCAGATGGGGAAGGCGAGGCCCGCGTACAGGTTGCCGGTGGCCGCCACGAGCGCGGTCGCGATGAGCGGCGTGAAGCCGCCCACGTAGCCGTTGGCGACGTGGTAGGGCAGCGAGAGCGACGTGTAGCGGATCCGCGCCGGGAACGCCTCGACGAGGTAGGCCGCAATCGGCCCGTAGACCATCGTGACGAAGAGCACGAGCCCGAACACGCACGCCACGAGCCCGACCATGTTGGGCGCGAGCGCCTCCACCACCGCCGCGCCGCCTTCGAGCACGGGCTGCCCGGCGGCGTCGAGCTTCGGCGTGAGGGGCCCGGCAAAGTGGCGCATCGCCATGAAGAGCGGCAGCGTGAAGACGGCGGCGAGCCCGTTGCCGAGCATCATGATCCACTTGCGCCCCACCCGGTCGGAGAGGGCGCCGAAGACGATGAAGAACGGCGTGCCGAGCGCGAGCGCGATGGCGAGAATGACGTAGGCCGTCGTGTAGGGGATGGCGAGCGACTTCTGGAGAAACAGCAGCGCGTAGAACTGCCCGGTGTACCACACCGCCGCCTGCCCCGCCGCCGCGCCGAAGAACGCGACCGCGATGACCTTCCAGTTGCGGCGGCTCGTGAGCGCGTCGGCCACCGGGCGCTCGCTCGTCTTTTTGCCCTCCTTGAGCGCAGCAAAGAGCGGGCTCTCGCGCAGGCGCAGCCGGATGTAGAGCGACACGCCCATCAGCACGGACGAGAGCAGGAACGGAATCCGCCAGCCCCATGCCCGGAACGTCGCCGGGTCCATCACCCCGCGCACAGCGAGGATGACGCCGAGGGCCACGAACAGGCCGAGTGTGGCGGTGGTCTGGATGAACGACGTGTAGTAGCCCCGCCGCCCGTCCGGCGCGTGTTCGGCCACGTAGACCGCCGCGCCGCCGTACTCGCCGCCGAGCGCGAGGCCCTGCAGCAGCCGCAGCGCGCACAGCAGCACCGGCGCCCACACGCCAATCGTGGCATAGGTCGGAATCAGGCCGATGGCGAACGTGGCCCCGCCCATGAGGAGGAGGGTGAGCAAAAACGCCACCTTGCGCCCGGCGAGGTCGCCGATGCGCCCGAACACGAGCGCGCCGAAAGGCCGCGCCGCAAAGCCCGCCGCAAACGTGGCGAGGGTGCTCATCAGCGCCGCCGTCGGACTGCTGTTGGGGAAGAACAGCGGCGCGATAAAGACGGTGAGCGTGCCGAAGATGTAGAAGTCGTACCACTCGATGATCGTCCCGGCGCTCGACGAGACGATCACGCGCGCCATCGTGCGGGGCGACACGTCGGCGGCAGAGGCGGAGGCCAGCGGCGAGGCGATCTGCTCGGTTTCCATGGCGAAGCGGGGTGAGGCGGCTAAAGTAGCGGCCCCGCCCGGCGCTTGCACGCCCGATCTTGCCCGCTCGCCCCGCCTGCCCATGCGCCCCGCCCTGCTGCTCCTCCCCATCCTGCTCGCGGCGTGCGCCCCCCGCCCTGACACGCCCGAAGCGCTCGTCGCCCAGGCCCGCGCCGCCCACGGCAGCGCCGCTCCTCGACACCGCCGAGGTGCGCTTCGCCTTTCGCGGCGACTGCTACCGCGTCGTGCCCGGCCCGGCAGGGCCGCACCATCACGCGCATGTTTCGGGACACGGTGCGCGGCCCGGCCGGCCCGCTCGCGGTCGCGCTCGCCGAGACGCTCGGGCCGCAGGGCGTTACGCGCGCCCTGGCCGGCGAAGGCCCTGCGCTCGCCCGGCCCGAAGGCGCCGACGCGCGCGGCGTCGAGACGCTGCTCAACTCGGTCGTCTACTTCGCCCTGCTCCCCTACAACCTCGCCGACCCGTCGGTGCGCCTCAAGCGCCTCCCCGACGCCACGATTCGGGGCAGCCCTACTCCACCGTCGAGGTCACCTTTGCGCAGGAAGGCGGCGGGCGCGACTGGGAGGACCGCTTCGTCTACTGGCTCCACCGCGACCGCCATACGCTCGACTACCTCGCCTACCTCTACCACACCGGCGAGGGCGGCACGCGCTTCCGCGTCGCCACAAACGCGCGCACGGTGGGCGGCGTCCGCTGGCAGGACTACGAGAACTACACCGACCCCACGCCTCGGCGCCCGCATTGAAGCCTATCCCGAACGCCTCGGCAGCCCCCACGCTCCAGCGCGTCTCGGATGTGGCGCTTGCGTCGGTCGAAGTCGGCCCGCACGATCCGTCCGCCGCTCCTGGTGGGTGCGAGGCGGGTGCGGCTCCCGTCCCGCCGGTGGGCACCGGCACAGAAGGGGCGCCCGCGCCGAACCCGGCACGCGGGGCGCGGTAAGAGCCACATTCACCCTACATCCCCTGCCCCGATGGCCCAGAAGCAGTACGCCAGCGCTCCCGCGCTCAGCATCGACCCGGAGAAAACCTACCGCGTCACCATGACGACGGACCGTGGCGACGTCGTGCTCGACCTGTTTCCGCAGTACGCGCCCAACACGGTCAACAACTTCGTCTTCCTCGCGCGCGACGGCTTCTACGACGGCACGACGTTCCACCGCGTGATCCCCAGCTTCATGGTCCAGGGCGGCGACCCGACCGCCACCGGACGCGGCGGGCCGGGCTACCAGTTCGGCGACGAGTTCCACCAGAACCCGCTCCGCCACGAGAAGGGCGTGCTCTCGATGGCCAACGCCGGGCCGGGCACGAACGGCTCGCAGTTCTTCATCACCCACGGCCCGCAGCCCCACCTCGACGGGCGCCACACGGTCTTCGGCAAGGTCGTGACCGGGCAGGACGTCGTGGACAGCATCAAGCAGGGCGACGCGATCCAGTCGGTGTCGGTGGAAGAGAAGTAAATGGTCAATGGTCAACAGCCAATGGTCAATTGCTAACGGGAGAACCAGCGTGCAACAGGTCTCCCTGCTGCCTCCCATCGACCATTGGCAATTGATCGTTGACCATTGACTATTCCCATGGCTTCCGTTCCCTCGCTCGACCGCCTGCAGGCCGTCGTCGCCGACGAGCAGGCGGCGTTTGAGCGGTATTTCCGCGCGGCGATGAAGGCCGACAGCGGGCTGCTCAACATCGTCACGCAGTACGTGCTGCGGCAGAAGGGCAAGAAGATGCGCCCGCTCCTCGTGCTCCTCGCCGCCAAGGCGTGCGGGGGCGTGACCGATGCCACGCAGCGCGCCGCCGCGCTCGTCGAGCTGCTCCACACGGCCACGCTCGTCCACGACGACGTGGTGGACGACGCCGAGACCCGGCGCGGCTTCTTCTCGATCAACGCGCTCTGGAAGAACAAAATCGCCGTCCTCTTTGGCGACTTCCTGCTCTCGCGCGGCCTCCTGCTCGCCCTCGACGCGAAGGACTACGAGACCCTCCACATCCTCTCCGACGCCATCCGGCGCATGAGCGAGGGCGAGTTGCTCCAGATCGAGAAGACGCGCCACCTCGACCTCGACGAGCCGACCTACTTCCGCATCATCGCCGACAAGACGGCCTCGCTCCTCTCCGCCTGCACCGCCGCCGGGGCCCGCTCCGCCGGCGCCGATGCCGAGACCATCGCCCACCTGCACGCCTACGGCGAAAAGCTCGGCCTCGCCTTCCAGATCCGCGACGACCTGTTCGATTACGGCGGCGAGGACGTGGGCAAGCCCCTCGGCCTCGACGTGCAGGGCCGCAAGCTGACGCTTCCGCTCATCCACGCGCTCCGCACAGCGGCCCCGAGCGAGCGCCGGACGGCCCTCAAGCTCATCGGCAAAAAGCGCAAGACGCCCGCCGAAGGTCGCACCGTGGCCGAGTTTGCCGACCTCCACGGCGGCCTCGCCTACGCGCGCGACCGGATGCACGCCCTCGCGGAGGAGGCCAAGGCCGAACTCGCCATCCTCCCGCCTTCACCCGCGCGGGAAGCCCTCGTGGATCTGGCCACCTTCGCGGTGGAGCGGACGCGCTAGGCCGGCGGCGCGGCGTAGGTTACCGCCGCACCCACGCCCGCGCCTGCCATGCCCCTCATCGGCACCGTTGACCTGCCCCCGGACAAGAGCGTTGCCCACCGCGCGATGCTGCTCGCCGCGATCGGCGAGGGCACGTCCCTGATCGAAGGCTTTCCGGCCGCCGAAGACCCGCAGTCCACGCGCGCGTGCGTGGAGGCGCTCGGCATCGCCGTGACGGACGAAGGCGGCGGACGCCTGCGCGTGGAAGGACGCGGCCTGCGAGGCTTGCGGGCGCCCCGCGCGCCCCTCGACTGCGGCAACTCGGGCACGACGATGCGCCTGCTCACGGGCCTGCTCGCGGGCCAGCGCTTCGCCGCCACGCTCACCGGCGACGCCTCGCTCTCGGGCCGCCCCATGCGGCGCGTTGCCGATCCGCTGGCCCTGATGGGCGCGCAGATCGGCACCACGGATGGCCACGCGCCGCTCGTGGTGACGGGCGCGCCCCTGCACGGCATCGAGTACCGTCTGCCCGTGGCGTCCGCGCAGGTGAAGTCGTGCGTGCTGCTCGCGGGCCTGCTCGCCGAGGGCGACACGACGGTCATCGAGCCCGTCGCCACGCGCGACCACACCGAGCGGATGCTGGGCCTGAGCGTGTTCGAGATGGGGAGCGAGCGCTACGTGAGCGTCGAGGGCGGCCACCGCGTGCCGGCGCGCACCTGGCACATCCCGCGCGACTTTTCCGCCGCCGCGTTCTTCCTCGTGGCCGGCTCCATCGTGCCCGGCTCCGCGCTCGTCCTGCCCGACGTGGGCCTCAACCCCACGCGCACCGCCCTCCTCGACGTGCTCCGCGCGATGGGGGCGAAGATCACGATTGAGCACGAGCGCGAGGCGGGCGGCGAGCCCATCGCCCATGTGGGCGTGGAGGCGGCCCCGCTCCATGGCGTGACGGTGGAAGGCGCCGTGACCGCCAACCTGATCGACGAGCTGCCGATTCTCGCCGTCGCCGCGGCGTGCGCCGAGGGGGAGACGACCGTGCGCGACGCCGCCGAGTTGCGCGTCAAGGAAACCGACCGCATCGCGGCCATCTGCACCAACCTCCGCGCCCTCGGCGCCGACGTGACCGAGCACCCGCGACGGCTTCACGATCCGGGGCGGGCGTCCGCTCCGGGGCGCGTCCGTGCAGGCCTTCCACGACCACCGCATCGCGATGGCGATGGGCGTGGCCGGGCTCGTGGCGAAGGGCGAAATCGCCCTCGACCACCCCGAAGTGGCGGCCGTGTCGTTCCCCGACTTCTGGGACGCGCTCCGCCGCGTCCGGAGGTAGGGGACCGGAGATAAGGGCACGGCAAGCCGTGCCCCTACAAGTCGTCGCTGCCCTCGACGTCGATCTTGTTGAGCTGGCCGACGAAGGGGAGTGCGAACCCCATGCCGCGCTGCACGAGCAGGCGGTTGAGCGGGAGCGGCCCGAGCGTGCGGTCGGCTTCGGCTTCGGCGCTGGTGAGCGGCTCGGTGCGGCGGAAGGGCATGAACAGGTCGCGCGTTGCGGGCAGGCCTCCCGGGGCGTAGTAGCGGTCGCCGTAGCGGCCCGCCTCGCCGGGGGCGTCGCGGCCCGGAAAGCGCGCGTAGACCACGGTGGTCTGGTGGAAGAGGACGGTCGGAATGGACGAGAGCGGGCCGCCGACGCTCACGCGCCCCTCGCGCTCGAAGCGGGCGGGCAGCCAGATGGAGTCCATCACCGGCGCGTAGTGGACGCGGTAGACGGCCTCGAAGTCGCGCACGTCGGCGCGGGGCGAGCCGGTGGGGCGCATCTCGATGTCCGCGATCATGAGTTCGGGGAGCACCACGCGGATGCGGCCCGTGACGAAGCCCGGCTGCGCGCGGAGCGGCTGGAGCGTGATGTCCACAAAGCGGTGGCCGAGCGAGTCGTAGGCGGGGCCCTCGCTGAACGTGTAGTAGCGGAGGGCGTCCGGGTGCGCGGGCGAGACGAAGCGCTGCCCGTCGAGGGTGAGGATGTTTTCGGCGTACGGATCGGGGACCGCGTCGGCATCCACATAGCGGAACGGGCCGCCCGCCGGCATCCGGCGGCGCGCCACGGCCTCCTCGCGGGCGCCTGCGCCGTTTTCCCACACGATCTCGGAGAGCGACTCGGCGAGGCGAACGGGGCGCTCGTCGATGTTCGTCTGGCGCGTGAGCAGCAGGCGGGTGTACGCCTTCGCGGTATAGCGCCCGAGCCGGTCGAGGCGCGCCGGGCGCCGCTCCAGCACGCGCCGCCAGAGCGACACCGCCGGGTTTTCGTCCGTCACGGTGAGTTCGCCGAGTTCGACGGGCGCCGCGTGCAGGCGGAAGACGCGCGCGATCACGCCGTCCACGCCCACATCGTCGCGCATGAGGTCGAACGCTTCGGCGCGGTAGCCGAGCAGGCGCACGTCCACCGTCACGGGCAGGCGCCCGAGGGGGATCGAGACGCGCCCCTCGGAGGAGGCCACGGCGCCCGTGCGCGTGCCCCGCACGGCGACCGTGGCGCCCGGCAGCGGCACGCCCGTGTCGGCGTCCACGACGCGCGCTTCGAGGCGGGCCTGCGCATGGGCGGTGGACGGGGCGCCCGCGAGGGCGAGCAGCAGGGCGAGGGCAGCAGCAAGACGCATCGCAGCCCGAACGGCGCGCGGCGGAACGCTATTGCCCGGCAGAGGCCTGCTCATCCAAACACGCCCCGCAGCGGCGCCACGCGCGCCCGGACGGTCTCGTGGAGCGCGCCGTTCGTGGCGAGCACCTGCCCCGGAAACACCGGGTCGGGCCGCCCCTCGAAGTCGGACACGCGCCCGCCGCCTTCCTGCACGAGGCACAGCCCGGCGGCCACGTCCCACGGGCTCAGGCCGGTTTCCCAGAACGCCTCGAAGCGCCCGCACGCCACCCACGCAAGGTCTACGGACGCCGCCCCATGGCGCCGCACGCCCCGGCACGTCCCGAAGAAGCCCGCGATAGAGGCGAGGTAGGCGTCCACGTAGTGCAGCGCGCGGTAGGGAAAGCCCGTGGCCACGAGCGCGTCGGCGAGGTCGGTGGCGGGGCTCACGCGCGCCGCTTCGCCGTTGCGGGTGAGGCCCTGCCCTTTCGCGGCGCTGTGGAGTTCGGCGTGCGGCACGTCGAGCACGACGCCCACGAGCGGCGTGTGGCCCTGCACGAGCCCGACGGAGACGGCCCACGGGGCGACGTCGTGGAGAAAATTGGTCGTGCCGTCGAGCGGGTCGAGGATCCAGCGGAGCGCGGTGTCGTCGGGACCGGGGGCGGCGTGGGCCTCGGGGTCTTCCTCGCCGAGGAACGTGGCGCCGGGCACGACGCCGGCGAGGGCGGCCACGAGCGTGCGCTGCGCCTCCACGTCCGCCTCGGAGGCGAGTTCGAAGGTGCCCTTGTCGCGGAGGGTGAGGCGGCTACGGTCCTGCGCGTAGTGCTGGAGCACGTCGGCGGCGGCACCGGCGGCCCGTTCGGCGGCCACGCGCGCGGCGGAGAGCGCCTCGGGCGAAAGCGGAGCGGTCATCAGGCGGTGGCGACAAGCACGACCGGCTCACCCGTCTGCTCGCCCGGATCGCCGTGGCGGGCGAGGTAGCGGTTCCACGCGAAGATGATGATGCTGAGCAGCAGCGCGCCCAGCAGGCTCATCGCGCTCGAAATGCCCGCAATCCACACCTGCGTGCCGCCGATGTTCATCGAAACCGGCCCCTGGTTCGTCGGCACGACCGCGCTCTCGATCACGACGGGGTACGCGGCGCCGGGCAGCACGCGCACCGGCAGTTCGGTCTCCTCGCCCACGATGGGGGCAATCCCGTGGGGCACCGGCACGACCGCCGTGAGGGAGTCCTGCCCGGCCACCGGCACGCGCAGCGTGAGCGCGTCGTAGGAGACCTCGGTGCGGTTCGTCGTCTGGAAGTGAACGACGCGCGCCACCGCGTGCTGCCCCTCGCGGAGGGTGCGCGCCAGTTGCAGCGGCGTGCGCAGCAGCAGCAGCCCGCCCACGAGCAGCAGCAGCGGGGCGAGCCACATCAGGCGGGCGACAAGGGTGACGCGGGAAGTGGGCATCGGCGGCGGGACGGTTCGGGGCCCTTACGAGAGGCCGTGCCGGCGGATCCGCCCCGGCACCCGCTTCCGCCATCCTTCCGCGACCCTTCGCACCCGCGCGCCGGCCACGGCAAAGCCCGGAGGCGGCGCGCACCTCCGGGGCCGAACGGGCAGGGCCCATCTCAACGGCGCCCCCTGCCCGGGCGAAGCCAGGGGTGTCCTCCGGCCGGGGTGCCCGTCATACCAGATCCGGTAGCCTGCTCAGGGATCACCGGGTTGATCACGGATCATCGATCATGGTCAGAGGCGCCCAGAACTGCCTTCTGGCCATGATCGATGATCCATGATCCATTTGACATCACATCTCCGCCACTTCGAGGTGGTGCGAGCCGTCGCCGGCGGTGGCCACGAGCCCGGCAAACTCGGGATAGGCCTCAGCGCCGTGCTCCGAATGGTCGAGGCCCACCTCCTGGTGATGGTCGGCCACGCGCACGCCGAGGGTCTTCTTGAGCACGACGAAGGCGAGGTAGCTCATCGTGAACGACCACACGAAGGCCGTGCCCACCCCGAGCGCCTGCACGCCGAGCGTCCGCAGGCTGAAACCGTCCGTCTGGAAGAGCGCCACCGCGAGCGTGCCCCACGCGCCGCACACCCCGTGCACGGCCACGGCGCCCACGGCATCGTCCACCTTCTTCTCGATGAAGTCCGCCGCAAACGGCAGCAGCACGCCCGCGATGAGGCCGGTGAGGATGGCAAAGCCGGGCGTCATGACGTCGCAGCCCGCCGTGATGCCGACGAGCCCGCCGAGGATGCCGTTGAGCGTCACCGCAACGTCCACCTTGCCCTTGCGGAAGTACGACGTGAACATCGCCGCGACGGCCCCGGCGGACCCGGCCAGAAACGTGTTGGCCGCGATGAGTGCGATGGAGGCGTCGCCGGTGGTCGTCGAGCCCGCGTTGAAGCCGAACCAGCCGAACCACAGGATGAACACGCCAAGCCCGAACTGCGGCAGGCTGTGGCCCTTGATGAAGCGCGGCTTGCCGTCGGGGCCGTACTTGCCGAGCCGGGGTCCCACGACGATGGCGCCCGCGAGTGCCGCCCAGCCGCCAATCGAATGGACGACCGTCGAGCCGGCGAAATCGTGGAAGCCCATCCCTTCGAGCCAGCCGCCGCCGTTGAGCAGCCCGCCCCACGCCCACGCCCCGAAGACGGAGTAGACGACGACGGTCATGTAGATGGAGAAGTAGAAGTAGGCGTTGAACTTCGTGCGCTCGGCCACCGCCCCGGACACGATGGTGGCCGACGTGGCCGCAAAGACCGCCTGGAAGAAAAAGAAGGCGTAGATCCAGGCGTCGCCGTAGCCCTCGGGCGCTGTGAGCCCCCCGAGCATGAAGCCGGTGCTGCCCACAGCCCCACCCAGCAGCGGCGTCCCGAACATCAGCCCGAACCCGACGAGCCAGTAGGCGAGCGAGCCGGCAGCGGCATCCATGAAGTTCTTCAGCATGATGTTGGCCGCGTTCTTGGCCCGCGTCAGCCCGGTCTCGACGAACGCGAAGCCGGCCTGCATAAAGAACACGAGCGCCGCCGCGATGACCGTCCATACGTAGTTCAGGTTGATCTGGAGCGCCGCGATCTGCGCCGCCACATCGGCGGAAGCGACAGCGGGCGGCGGGGAGGCGGCTACCGTCTCGGTGGGGGCAGGCGCGGCAGGGGCGTTCTGGGCTGCGGCCACCGGGGGACATGCGGCCAGGAGCAGGCAGAGGGAGAGCAGGCGGGTCATTCAGCTACAGGTGAGAGGGTGAGCGTTAGAGCGAGAGCGTCAGGCCGGCGTAGAAGCGCGTCGGCCCCGAACTGGCGCGGTAGGCTTCGTGCGTCCCGATCTGGACCGCCGCCAGCGGCGCCAGGGCCATCCCGTGCCCGAGGTCGAAGCTGGTGGTGGCCGAGAGCGTGACGTGGGCCACCCCGAAGGCGTCCTCCCCGGCGTCGTTGACCACGAAGTAGCCGTAGTCGAGCCCCACCTTGGCGCCGAGCGAGACGTCCTGCGTGCCCGCCCTGACCGGATGCCCGACGCCGAGTTCGCCGTACACGCCGCGGATCGCGTTCTCGGGGTTGGCATCGAAGTCGTAGGCCACGAAGAGCGATGGCGCCAGCGGCGCGTTCAGCCCGAGTGCCATGAGCCACTTCGTTGGCCACCCCGAGGCCGAATTCGTCGCCCCCCCCGCCGTAGAGGTGGCCTGGGAATGTATAGAGCGTGTAGGTGAGCGCCCCGGACGCCGCCGCGGCGCTGAAGGCGTAGCTGGCAAAGAGGTCGGCCTCGTTGAGCGCCACGCCCGTGCGGGTGCCGAAGGCCTGGGGGTCCACGTTGCCGAAGAAGCCCGCACTGAAGGCCCCCGCTTTGGCCGTAAGGGTGGGCTGGAATACGTAGCCCTCCGAGAAGCGGATGCCCCGGAAGATGTACGGACTCGCATAGGACACGCTCGCGCTGACGCTTTGCGCGGTGGCCCCTGCGGGCAGCATCAGGATCAGGAGCGCACCGAGGAGCTGCCTCCGCGCCCGAGCGCGAGAAGCCATGAAGGAGACCATGGTTAGCAGAAGGTGAGGGGTGAAGTGGCGGGCGCCCTCAACAGCCGTACAACCGGTGCGCCGCACCACCCTCCCATGAAATAAATTAGTTACCCCTCTGCGCAAGCCTAATTTTTTACTGAAATCGCTTCCATTCATGTGAATTATAGAGCCATGATCAGCCATTGACCTTATTCAGGCAATGCCAAGTCCCAGACGTATGGGGCGCGCTTCCACCGTGCGGGCACGACGCGGCGTGGTCTTGCCGCCCCGTGTGCTTTGGAGAGCGGCCACCCCTGCCCTACCACCCGCGCCTTCGTGCGTATCCTATCCGGAGAACTCCCCTGGTCGGCCGGGCCGCCCGCCCTTGCGGCCTGAAGCGCCGGGGCGAACGCCCACGCCTTGCCGTTTCAGGAGAGAAACAGGTACGGCTTCCAGGTGTCGTCGAGCGTGCCGACGTAGTCGCGGATGAACATGACGTGCGAGGGGCGGTGCGGCCTGCGGTGCAGCGGCATACTGGCTTCCTCGGGCGTGCGGCACCCTTTGCGCGAGTTGCAGCGCGTGCAGGCGGTCGTCAGGTTCTCCCAGGTGTCCTTGCCGCCCCGGCTCTTGGGCATCACATGGTCGATCGTGAGGTGCTCTTTGGCGCCGCAGTACTGGCAGCGGAAGTGGTCGCGCCGGAGCACGTTCTTGCGCGAGAGCAGGATCTGCCGGTACGGCACGCGCACGTACTGGCGCAGGCGCACGATGGACGGGAACGGGTGAAAGCTCGCCGCCGAGCGCAGCACCTTCAGCTTGTCGGCTTCCACCACCTCGGCCTTGCTGTGCAGCACCAGCACGAGGGCGCGGCGCACGCTCGTCACGCTCATGGCGCTGTAATCCGCGTTCAGCAGCAGGACGTGGCCGTTCATCCGGACCCTCCCGCTACCGGCGAGGGGCGCTCGATCTGGACGATGTGCGGGCAGGCGTGGTGGAAGGCGGACTCCTCCAGGGTTGCGCGCGGCCTCGCACCCGCCACGCTGCCCGCAAGGTACGCCGCTCGTTGGCGCGCGCAAGAGGCCTTTAAGATTCGATGAGGACGGGATCGCCCACCCGCACGCGCCCACCGCCGAGCGGTACGAGATTGGCCCCGAACAGCACCTTCGAGCCCTGCTTGCGCAGCCGAGCGAGCGTGCGGAGGGGCTCCTTACTCCGCGCAAGCGTGTCCGGGTCGAACGTCGGTACCTCGCACCGCGCGCACGGCTTGACGTTGCGAAACGAGGCCCCGCCGATGCGCAGGTGCGGCCAGTCATCTTCCGCCCACGCGTGCGGCGCCCCCGCAACGACCACGTTGGGCCGAAAGCGCCGCATATCGAGCCCCTCACCGGCCTCCGCCTCCACCGCCGCGCGCGACGCCTCGGTGGCCAGCAGCAGCGGATAGGCGTCGGCGAGGCTGACCTCGTGGCCGGGGGCAAAGCTCGGGTCGGCGGGGCGATGGTCTGCTTCGCCCTGGTAGACGAGCGCCGCGTCGAGCCCCAGCACGGCAGACGCCCAGGCGCGCGCGGCCACGGCTTCGGGCAGATGCAACGGGCTGCTCCACACCTGAACGCGTCGCCGGGGCGCAAATGCGTCCGGCAGCGGTACGTGCAGCGGCGGATGGCCGGGCGCCTCCAGGTGCAGGCCCTCCGGGGTGAGGCGGGCTGTGATCTGGAGCATCGCCGGGTGCGTGCGGGCCGAGCAGAACGCGCCGTCGGGCCCCACGAGCATCCACCGGCGGTCCCCTTCGAGCCCGCGCGGCGTCACGAGCGCCGCATCGACGGGCACGCCGCGGGCGCCTTTGAGCGGATAGATCCAGAGGGCGGAGACGTGCATGGCGGCGCAGGGGCAGAAACAAACGTAGGGCGCCGGTTGCCCAACGCCCTACGCTGTTTGTCCGTCTTCACACGCCGTTACGGCATCGAGGGCGTCACATCGTCGCCGGGGCCCACGGGAGGCGTATCCGGGAGGGCGCTGCCGATCTTGGTAGAGCCGTCGCCGCCGATGTCCACGTAGGAGCCGTGGGGACGGGCGCCGAGCAGTTCGACGAGGTCTTTGGGACCGAGCACTTCGCGGTCGAGCAGCGCCTGTGCGAGCAGGTTGAGCTGCGCGCGGCGCTCGTGGAGCATCTCGCGGGCGCGGTCGCGCACGTTGCCGATGAGCACCTTCACCTCCTCGTCGATGAGAAGCGCGGTGGTGTCCGAGTAGGGCTTGTCGAACATCATGCGCTGGTCGTCGCGCCCGGAGAGGTTGAAGGAGACGTAGCCCACCTTCTCGCTCATGCCGTAGTCCACGACCATCGCGTAGGCCATCGCGGTGATGCGTTCGAGGTCGTTCTGCGCGCCCGTCGTGATGCGTCCGAAGACGATCTCCTCCGCCACGCGCCCGCCGATGGCCATCGTCATGCGGTCCATGAGCGCCTCTTTCGTGTAGAGGTAGCGCTCGTCCGGCAGGTACTGTGCGTAGCCGAGCGCGGCGAGCCCGCGCGGCACGATGGACACCTTGACGACGGGGTCGGTGTTCTCCAGAAACCAGCCCGTGATGGCGTGGCCGGCCTCGTGGTAGGCGACGATCTCGCGCTCCTCCGGGGAGATGATCTTGTTCTTCTTCTCCAGGCCCGCGATCACGCGGTCGATGGCGGCCTCGAAGTCGGCCATTTCGACCCAATCCTTGTCCTCGCGCGCGGCGAGGAGCGCGGCCTCGTTGCACACGTTGGCAATCTCCGCGCCCGCAAAGCCCGGCGTCTGCGAGGCGAGCACCTCGTGGCTCACGTCCGGCGAGAGCGTCAGGTTGCGGGTGTGGACCTCGAAGACTTGGGCGCGGCCCTTGCGGTCGGGCTTGTCGATGAGGATCTGGCGGTCGAAGCGGCCGGGGCGCAGCAGCGCCGTGTCGAGCACATCAGGACGGTTGGTAGCCGCCATGATGATCACGCCCTTGTCGGTGTTGAAGCCGTCCATCTCCACGAGGAGCTGGTTGAGCGTGTTCTCGCGTTCGTCGTTCGAGCCCATCATCATTCCCTTGCCACGGCTGCGGCCCACCGCGTCGATCTCGTCGATAAAGATGATGCAGGGAGCCTTTTCCTTGGCCTGCCGGAAGAGGTCGCGCACGCGCGCCGCGCCCACGCCGACGAACATCTCCACGAAGTCGGAGCCGGAGAGCGAGAAGAACGGCACGCCCGCCTCGCCGGCGACCGCCTTGGCGAGGAGCGTCTTGCCGGTGCCGGGCGGCCCGACGAGCAGCACGCCCTTGGGCAGCTTGCCGCCGAGGCGCGTGAACCGCTTCGGGCTGCGAAGGAAGTCGACCACTTCGACCACTTCCTCTTTGGCCTCATCGAGCCCGGCCACGTCCTTGAACAGGATGCGCGTGCCCTCGGTCTGGTCCACGAGCACGGCCTTGTTCTTGCCGATGTTGAGCACCTGCTGGCCCGGGTTCATCCGGCGGAGCAGGAACGCCCACAGGCCCACGAGCAGCAGGAGGGGGAGCACCCATGAGAGCAGCCCGCCCACGAGGTTCTGCTCGACGCGCGCGGCAAACTCGACCTTCGGCGTGCGGGCGGAATCGGCGCGGGCGTTGTAGGCGAGGACAAAGTCCGTCAAGTCGTGGTCGCGCGGCTTGGTGGTCGAGAACGTGTTCTGGGGCTTGGCGGCGCGCCCGGAGAACAGGTCTGAGGCGGGCGGCGGCACCTCCACACGTTTCTGGTCGATGGCCTCCTGCGCGTAGACGCCGTCCACACGCAGGTCGTTGACGAGCGTGACCTTGGCCACGTTGCCCGCCTCGACGTTCTGGAGGAATTTGCTGTAGTCGACCAGCGAGGACGGCTGCGTGCCCACGAACACGAGGACGTGCACGAGGATGGCCGCAAACGTCAACAGGACGAGCAGCTGAAGGAGCCGCGGGCGCTTTTCCTGCGGGCGACGGGTGCCGTCGCGCGGGGTCTCTACCGGAGGCCGCTCGGGGCGGGGGGTGCGCTCGTTTTGCGCCATGAAGGGGAAGACAAAGGGAGGCCGGGACGCGCCCTAAAACCGGGCCCAATACGCTCCACAGCGGCGATGCCAAACAGACCCCTTTCCCCGTTGTTCCTCCCCCCGCGCCCGTCGGCGACGCGGATACGGGCCAGCAGCCGCGCTAATTATCGCGGGAGTTGGGAAAGCGCTGGCGGAGCGGCGAGTCGGCGGGCACGGTGCCCGGGGGGGCGCTCGGCGGGGCCGGGGCTGTGGGCGCAGGCGCGGCCGGTTGCCCGAGCGCGGTGAGGATGAGTTGCGCCTGGGCGCCGTAGGGCGTGTCGGCGTAGAGCTGCGTGAGCGTCCGCAGCAGGTCCGCGAGCACGAGCACCGGGGGCCCTGCGCTGGCCGTCCGCACGGAGTCAGACTGGGCGAGGAGCGCTCCGGTCGAGTCGGTGGGCGTGGGCAGCGGCACCACGCCGGCGAGCGAGAGCTTGCCTGTCTCGGCCGGCAGGGGCATGGTGCGCAGGGCGAGCGAGTCGCCGCTGTGCTTTTGCTGGAACGCGAGGGCGGCCCCGAGGAGCGCCTGCGCGGCCACCGGCGTGCCCCGGTACTGCCCCGCCAGGTCGATCAGGCGGGCAAAGGCGTCGGGCGCGTCTTCATCCCACGCCGCGCGGGCGGCGGCGTAGGCGGCCTGCGCGAGCGCGGTGGAATCGGTGCGGATCGTGGGGGCGAGGCCGAGGCGTTCGCGCAGGCGGTCGGCGAAGTCGTGGTCGCTGTAGCGCGCGAGGGCTTCTTCGTAGAGCCGGTGGGCCGAGGTGGAATCGCCAAGGGCGGCCTGCGCCTCGGCGAGGGCGAAAAGCGCCTGTGGCACCACCTGCGCCGTGCTGTCGTCGACGAGCACACGCCGGAAGTAGACGGCGGCAGAGTCGGGCTGGTTGAGCGAGAGGAAGTAGACGTTGCCAAGCCGGTAGCGGGCCTCGGCGCGCTTGGCGCGGAGCGTGTCGCGCTGCGCCGCCGTGCGGGGGATCGCCGAGAGGTCTACGCTGGGCAGACCATCGTTCGTCAGCCCCGTCCCATCGCCCCGCCCGACCGACGAGGCCAGCGCCACGGCGCCCTCGCCCGTGATGGCGGAGCGCCGCCGCCAGTGGTCGACGAGCGGGCGCTCGCCCCACTGCTGGAAGAACGCGAGGCGGTTTTCGCGCACGCGGGTGGGGTTGAGGTAGAACATAAACCCTTCGCCCGAGCCACCCGCCGGCTGCGTGCCAGGGTTGGTGGGGAGCGTACCCGGCCGCCCCGTGGTCTGCACGCCTTCCTGGATGGTCTGGATGCCGCCGCTGAAGCGCGCTTGGTCTTCGCGCCGGCGGCGCTCCCGCTCGGCCTCGGCGAGTTCGCGGGCCCGGCGCTGGCGAAGCTGGAGCACGAACGCCTCGAAGGCCTGCTCGTCGAGCGCGCCGACGCGGAGGAGGCTGTCGGCGTCCTCGATCTCCTGCCGAACCTGGGCATAGGCGCCAAAGGACGTCTTGCGCTCGGCGGCGTCGAGGATAGCCTGGGAAGTCGTGCGCACGCCCCCACTCCCCGGCACAGCGCCCTGAAGGACGGCGGCGGCGGAGTCGTAGTAGACGGCGGCGGCGCGGTAGTCGCGGTACTGCGTGCGATAGAGGTCGGCGAGGCCGTAGAGGGCCCGTCCGCGCGTAGTGGACACGTCGCGGTAGCCCCCGTAGAGGGCATCGCCGTAGGCACGAACGGACGCGTCGAGGTCGCCGCTGCTGGCGAGCACTTGGGCCTGCACGAGGGCGAGTTCGGCGCGGCGGTCGTCGTACTTCGAGTCGCGGGTGAGGCGGCGCAGTTCGGCGAGCGCGGGCGCGGCGCTGCCCTGCGCGGCCTGCAGGCGCAGCGTGCTCACGTCGGCGGCGTAGGCCATCTCGAAGTCGGGGGCCGCACCGGCGGCGCGGCGGTAGGCGGCGACGGCTTCGGTGGGGTGGGCGCGCGTCTCTTCGACCTGCCCGAGCAGAAACGCGGCGCGCGCTTCGAGATCGGGGTCGTCGCCACGGAGGCCGTCGAGGCCGGCGCGGAGGTCATCGGCGGCCTGGTCCCACTCGCCCTTGCCCACGGCAAAGTCGGCGCGGACGAGGTGGAGGCGCGCGAGGGTGGAGGCGCGCAGGTCGGTGCGGGCGAGGTTTTCGGCGAGAAAGTCGGTGGCGGCCTGCGTGCGTCCGGCGGCCACGAGCGTGCGGGCCATCCAGAGGCGCGCCTCGCGGTCGAGCGGCGTGGGCTTGCCGTCGTTCTGGGCGGGCAGTTCGACGAGGATCTCCCGGAATTTCTGCTCGGCGGCGACATACTGCCCGGTGTAGAAATACGCCTGCCCGATGAGCATGAGCGCGTCGTCGGACCACTTCGAGTTCGGGTGCTTGCGCAGCACGTCGGCGCTCTTCTTGATCGCGTTCTCGAACTTGGCCTGCTGCGCGCGCCCCTCCGGCACCGGGTAGACCGACAGGTAGCGGGTCCGGTCGATGGACGGCGTGGCCGTGCGGAGCGCAACAACGCCCTCGCCGAAGGTCCGGCGGGCGTTGTAGAAGGTGTTGTAGTAGGCCGTGAAGTTGTCGAGGCGTTGCCCGAGAAACGAGCCGGACGAGCATCCGGCGAGGATCAGAGCAAGCCCGACGCTCCACGCAAAGGAGCCCCGGCGCATGGCGGCATCAGAAAACAAGAGCAGAAGCCGTGGAACGATACGCGCGCGAGAAAGGGCCCGGTGGAAGGTACACGCCCGAGGCCAACGGTACACAAGCCGCCCGGTTCACACCCGCCGCCCCCTCCGTCCCTGCGGGACACCTCCCCCGAATTCGGGGGAGGACCGCTGCGGAGGCCGTTCAGGCCGGAGCAGCAGGAGGGGGCCGGTCAGACCTGCGTGACGTGGATCATGTTGGTGGAGCCCTTTTCGGGCAGGGGCATCCCTGCCGTGAACACGACGAGGCTGCCCGTCGGCACGAGGCCCCGCTCGCGCAGGAGCGTCGTCACGGCGCGCACGCCCGCGTCGGTGTCTTTCTGGAACGGGATCTTGAAGGCCTCGGTGCCCCAGACGAGGCGGAGTTCGGCCACCACCTCGTCGATGTCGGTGAAGGCGTAGATGGGCACGCCGGGGCGGTGGCGGGCGATGGCGCGGGCGGTCGTGCCGGACGAGGTGAGGCACGCGAGCGCTGCGGCGCCGACGCTCTGTGCCAGGCGCACCGACGTGAGCGAGATGGCGTCGGTCACGCCGAGGGGCTGCCCATCCAGAAAGGCGCCGGGGGCGGTGCCATAGTCGTAGTTGATGCGGTGCCGCTCGGCCTCCTCGATGATCGTCGCCATCGTCTCGACGACGCGGGCCGGGTGCTTGCCGGAGGCGGTCTCGGCGGAGAGCATGAGCGCGTCCGAGCCGTCGTAGACCGCGTTGGCAACGTCTGTGGCCTCGGCGCGGGTCGGGCGGGCGTTTTCGATCATCGACTCGAGCATCTGCGTGGCCGTGATGACCGGGCGGGCGGCCCGCAAACACGCGCGGATGATCTGCTTCTGCACGTTCGGCACCTGCGCAAGCGGCATCTCGATGCCCAGATCGCCCCGCGCCACCATCACCGCATCGGCGGCCTCCACGATGGCGTCGAGTTCGCGGACGGCCTCGGGCTTCTCGATCTTCGCCACGACGAGCGGGCGGCGTCCGTGGCCGCGCACGCGACTGAGCAGGTCCGTCACGTCGGCAGCCGAGCGCACGAACGAGAGGGCCATGTAGTCCACCTCCTGGGTGAGCCCGAATTCGAGGTCCGCGAGGTCCTTGTCGGTGAGCGACGGGCGGGAGACGCGCAGGTCCGGCAGGTTGACGCCCTTGCGCGACTTGAGCAGCCCCCCGACCACCACTTCGGTCTCGACTTCGTGGCCGTGGATGCCGCAGATGCGCAGTTCGAGGTTGCCGTCGTCGAGCAGGATGCTGCGGCCCACTTCCACTTCGTCGGGCAGGCCGTCGTAGGAGATGTAGGCGCGCTTCGACGTACCGAGCGCGAGGGGCTCGCTGGTGAGGATCAGGCGCTCGCCCTCGCGGATCGTCACGCCGCCGCCTTCCATCTCACCCACGCGGATCTTGGGACCCTGCAGGTCTTGCAGCACCGCCACGGTGCGCCCGGCCCGCTCGGCCTCGTTGCGCACGATCTCGATGCGGCGCGCGTGGTCGTCGTGCGTGCCGTGGGAGAAGTTCATCCGCGCCACGTCCATCCCGGCCTGGATGAGCGCGCGGATGTTCTCCGGGGTGGACGACGACGGGCCGAGGGTACAGACAATCTTGGTGCGACGGGGCATCGGCAGAATCAGGCAAAGACGGCCAAGTTAACCGCCCCGCCGCCGCCCCGAACGGCCTTCGGTGATGAAAGCGGTTCCAGCCGCACCCCGTGCACGTTCGCTCAGCGGCGGCGGAAGGCCGGGCGTCGCACCCGGACAGGCGCCGGAGCAAGCGTCGTGCGCTTCAGGATCCACCATGCCGGGCGCTGGCCGACCGCGAGGCCCGGGAAAAACTCCAGCAGCACCGCCGTGATGGCCACGAAGGTCAGCAAGGCGGTGAAGATTGCGAGGGGGGCCAGCAGGGAGAGCAGCATATCGGAAGGCACGGGCCCGAAAGCCCGGCGGGGGGACAGGGGAATGGGAAGGCTGAACCCGGGATGGGGTCGAAGTTTCGCCCCCCAGGGCCGTGACCGGTTGATTACGCCGCCCGGACCTGCCGCCCGCGAACGCTTCACGCATGCCCGTCGGCCCTCCAGCGCCCGGCCCGGTATCTTGGCCCGAACCCGCTCCGCCCATGCCGCTACTCCTCGACGGTGCGGCCGTCGCCGCCACGATCCGACGCGAAGTGGCCGCCGACGTGGCCGCCTTCCAGCTTCGCCATGGGCGCGCCCCGGCCCTGCGTGTGGTGCTCGTGGGCGACCATCCCGCCTCCGCCTCCTACGTGCGCGGCAAGACCCGCGCCGCTGCCGACGTGGGCCTGGACGCGCAGACCATCGCCCTGCCGGACACGACGACCGAGGCCGAACTGCTCGCGCTCATCCACGCGCTCAACCTGGACGACGGGGTGGACGGCATCCTCGTCCAGCTGCCCCTGCCGGCCGCGATCCCCGAGCGGCACGTCATCGAGGCCATGCACCCGGACAAGGACGTTGACGGCTTTCACCCGCTCAACGCGGGCCACGTCGTCACGTCCACGCGCGGCACCGCGCCCTGCACGCCGGCCGGCATCATCGAGCTGCTCCGGCGCTACGACATCCCCACCGTGGGCAAGCACGCCGTCGTGGTGGGGCGCAGCAACATCGTGGGCCGCCCGATGGGCTGGCTCCTCACGCGCCCCCCGCAGAACGCGACCGTGACGATGTGCCACCGCTTTACGCCCGACCTCGGCGCGATGACGCGGCAGGCCGATCTGCTTGTGGTGGCGGTGGGGCAACCGGGCCTCATCACCGCCGAGATGGTCAAGCCCGGCGCCGTCGTGATCGACGTGGGCATCAACCGCGTGGAGGCGCCGGAGACCGAGCGGGGCTACCGGCTCGTGGGCGACGTAGACTTTGCGGGCGTCGCGCCGCACGTGTCGGCCATCACGCCCGTGCCCGGCGGCGTCGGCCCGATGACGATTGCGATGCTGCTCTGCAACACGGTCTCCGCCGCGCGCCACCGCCTCGACCGCCCCGCCTGACCGCCCTTACGTCGCCACCGATTCGTCCGGCACCGCGACGGGGTCAGCGGTGGGGTCGAGCACGCGCATGCCGGCGAGGGGGCCGTGCGTGATGGCGTCGAGGATGCGCTCCAGGTGGACCGGGTTGGCCACGAAGTCGGCCTGCGCGGCGTTGACCACGAGGAGCGGCGTCTTGGTGTGGCCCTTGAAGTACTGCGTATACGCTTCGTGCAGCCGCGTGATGTAGGCCGGGTCCATGCTCGCCTCCATGGCGCGGCCCCGGTGGGCGATGTTGCGCATGAGCCGCTCGGGGGTAGACTGGAGGTACACCACGAGGTCCGGCGTGCGCGTGCTCGGCTGCATGATGCCGAACATGGTCTCGTAGAGGTGCAGGTCGTCGCCGGTGAGGGTGAGGCGGGCGAAGATGCGGTCCTTGTCGAAGCTGTAGTCGGAGACGGTGAACGGGTGGAAGAGGTCTTCCTCCGTCAGTTCTTTCTGCTGCTTGAAGCGGTCGGCGAGAAACGAGAGCTGCGTCTGGAAGGCCCACCGGTCGGCGTCCTCGTAGAAACGCTCGAGAAACGGGTTCTCCTCGAAGCGCTCCAGCACGAGCCGCCCGCCGAAGCGCCGCGCCACCTCGCGCGCGAGCGTCGTCTTGCCCGCGCCGATCACGCCTTCGACAACGACGTAGCGCAGCCCCTCGCGGACGCGCGGAAACAGTTCGGCCTGCGGGGCAAAACGCTGGATGTACGACGGGCGGGCCATGCGCGATCAGAGACAACGACGCCGAAAGGTAGCCACGCGCCCGCCCGCGCGTCCGTGAAACCGCAGGGGTCTTGCGCCGAAGCGGCCCCCCGGCGCTCAGCCTCCGCCGGGCACCGCGCTGTGCTGCCGCATCCAGCGCACCATCTCGTCGAGCACGCCCGGCGCAAAGCCGAGGGGTTCGCCGGGCCGCAGCAACCGGAACGGCCTGCGCAGCTCATGGTCGGCCCCGGGCACGACGCGGACGGTGGCCTGCGCGTTGTCCCGAAGCGCATGGCGGGCGCGGGCAGCGCTGGGGATGGGCGGCACGAGGTCGTCCTCGTCGCCGTAGAACGCCAGCACCGGCACGCGCACCGCTTCGAGCGCAACCGCCGCATCGCGCGTGCGCCCAGACCAGTACCAGTTGCGCCGGAGGGCCTCTGCGGGGACGTGCAGGTCATAGCTGCAGCCCGCCACGGACGCCCGTCGAGCGGGGCCAGCGCCGCATGCATGGCGGCGGTATCGTCCGCGACGAGGGCCTGCGCAAAGCGGCGATGGGCGCGGGCCAGCAGGGCGGCGTCCCCAGCCGATCCGCCCGTGCGGCGCAGGCGGAGGCTGTCCTGATAGGCCGCCGCGTCGGCGATGGCTCCCGCCGCCGCCGGAGACGAGCACGAGAAAGCGCACGCGCGGGGCCTGCGCGGCGACAAACGGTGCGAGGTAGGCGCCCTGGCTCAGCCCCCAGAGCCCGACCCGCGCCGGATCTACGTCCGGCTGCGCGGACACCGCCTCGAAAACCGCCTGCGCATCGCCGACCAGATCGTCCCAGTGGCGGCTTCAGCGCGCCCGGTTGAGGCCCCGCTTCCGCGTTTGTCGAAGGCCAGCGCGGCGATCCCGGCGCGGGCGAAGTGGGCGGCGTATCCGTAGTACCCCGTGGCCTCGGTGCGCGACGACCCCTGCAGCAGCACGACGGCGGGATGCGGCCCCGGTCCGGCAGGCACGAACAGCGTCCCTGCCAGCCGCACGCCCGCATGGTCTACTGTGAGCGGACGCCGCGTGAACGGCTCGGGCGCAAGCGGCGTGCGGACCAGGCGCAGGGTGAAGTCCGGAAACCCCGGGGCGGCCTCGCCGGGCGGGCGCCCCCGCACCAGGAGCGAATCGCCGTGCCGCCGTCCTTCGAGCACCACTTGCTCGGCCTGCGCGCCTGTTTGCCCGCGCAACACCCCGCCCTGCACCCGCACCTGCCGGAGGGGCTCGTCGAGCAGCAGTTGCGCCGTGCTCGCCACCGTGGCCCGGAGCGAATCGCCGGCGCGAACCACCGACAACCGAACGTCGAACGGATGATCGCCCAGCATCCCCGTGCCCGCCCAGTGGCCCTCGAACGCCTGGGGGCCCGGCGTGCCGCACGCGGCCAGGCCCACCGCGACGATGGCCGCGAGCGTACGCAACCCCGCGTTCATGCGCGCTCCGCGCGTCGCCGCGCGATGCTAGCCGCCACATAGCACGCCTCCCGGAACGATGTCGGATCGGCCTTGCCCTGCCCGGCGATGCCGTAAGCCGTGCCGTGGTCGGGCGAGGTGCGCACGACCGGCAATCCGCCCGTCACGTTGACGCCCTTCTCGAAGGCGATGGCCTTGAACGGCCCGAGGCCCTGGTCGTGGTAGAGCGCGAGCACGGCGTCGTAGGCGTGCAGCTGGGCGCTGGCGAAAAAGCCATCGGCGGGAAACGGGCCGAAGGAGAGCATCCCAGAGGCGTTGGCGCGGTCGATGGCCGGCGCCACCACCTCGATCTCCTCCGTCCCGAGCACGCCGCCGTCGCCCGCGTGCGGGTTGAGGCCGAGGACCGCCACGCGCGGGCGGTCGACGCCGAAGTCCTGGCGGAGCGTGCCCTCCAGGGCGCGGCGCTTGGCGAGGATCGCCTCCACCGTCACGAGGTCCGGCACGCGGCGGAGGGGCACGTGGACCGTCACGAGGGCCACGCGGAGGGCATCGGCCACGAGCACCATGAGCGCGTCGGCGGCGCCGCAGCGCTGGGCGATGAACTCGGTGTGGCCCGGCGTGCGGTAGCCTGCCTTCGAGATGGCCTCCTTCGAGATCGGCGCCGTCACCATGCCCGCGACGGCGCCCTTCAGGCACAGGTCCACCGCCGTGGCCACGCTCTCCATCGAGAGCCGGCCCCCGGCTTCGGTCGCCTCGCCCCACGGCACCGCCACCTCAGTCCCCTGCCCGATGTCGAGCACCGGGAAAACGCCCGCCGGCACCGGGGCAGCCAGGATCCTCGACCACCTCGAACCGCACGTCCGGCCTCCCCAGCCGCTCGGCGTGCTGCGCGAGCACGGAGGCCGAGCCCACCAGGAGCGGCGTAAAGAAGCGCTGCGTGCGCGGGTCGGCGAGGGCGCCGAGCACGACCTCGGGGCCGATGCCGCCGGGGTCGCCGAGGGTGAGGGCAAGGCGTGGGATCATGCGGAAGCAGAAACGAGAGGCGCGGCAGTGGCCTGCCGGTGCGCGACGAGGCTGAGCCCGAGCACCGCCGCGTGCCAGGCGGCGGCCACGAGCACCAACTCCCACGCGCTACCGCCGGTATCGGTCCACGCCCAGCCGTCGAGCCCGAGCAGCAGGCCGTTGTGCGCGGCCGAGAGCGCCCAGAAGGCCGGCGCCGCGAGCGGCACGTTCCGGCCCGAGGCAATGCGCAGGTAGCCCCAGAGCAGCCCCGTGCCCACTGCCACCGCCGCGAGCAGCACCACGCCGGTCACGGCCGTCCGGAGCTGCCCCGGCCCGTCCGGCGGCGCCAGGGCCAGCAGCCCGAGCGCGAGCCCGAGACGGCAGCGCCGGGAGGGCGAGGACGGCGTTGGACACCGCCAGCCACCACGCCACACGCTGCTCCAGCGTGGCCGGGCGGGCGCGGCGCAGCAGGCGGAGCGGCATGGCGCAGCGTTACTTGCGCTTTTTCGGCGCCGCGTAGTCGCGCAGGAACTCGGTGAGCAGGCGCACGCCAAAGCCGGTGCCGCCCACCGGACGGTAGGGCTTGGCCTTGTGGATGAACGCCGGACCCGCGATGTCTACGTGGATCCACGGGTAGTCGACGAAGGCCTCCAGAAACTTGGCCGCCGTGATCGACCCGGCTTCCTTGCCGCCGATGTTCTTGAGGTCGGCGATGTCGCTCTCGATCTGCTTGGCGTAATGCCCGTGCATGGGCAGGCGCGCCACGAGGTCGCCCGAACGCTCGCCCGCCTTCTCGATGGCGTCGAGGCGCGCGTCCGCGGCGTCGAGCGGGCCGTTGGACATCACCGCCGCCACTTCGCTCCCGAGCGCGATCACCTGCGCGCCGGTGAGCGTGGCTACGTCGATGACGAGCTCGGGGTGGTACGTTTTGGCGTACGAGAGCGCGTCGGCGAGGATCAGGCGGCCCTCGGCGTCGGTGTTGAGCACTTCGACGGTCTTGCCGGAGTGCATCTTGATGACGTCGCCGGGGACGTAGGCGTTCTCGCCGGGGCGGTTGTCGGTGGCCGGGATCAGGCCGATGAGGTAGAGCGGGATGCCGAGCCGCGCGACGGCCTCGAACGTGCCGATGACGGCGGCCGCGCCGCTCATGTCGGCCTTCATGTGGTCCATCGAGTCGGGCGTCGGCTTGAGGCTCAGGCCGCCCGTGTCGAAGGTGACGCCCTTGCCGACGAGCACGACGGGCTTTTCGTTGACCGGGTTCTCCGGCACGTATTCGAGGATCGTGAACGTCGGCGGCTCGGTCGAGCCCAGGTTGACGGCGAGCAGGCCGCCCATCTTCTCCTCCTCGATCACCTTCTTGTCCCACACGGTCACTTCGTAGCCGTGCTTTTTGCCCATCCGCTCGATCTCGCGGGAGAGCATGGTGGCCGTTTTCTCGTTGGGGCTGCGGTTGACGAGGTCGCGCGCCGTCCACACGGCCTCGCCGACGAGGCGCCCGCGCTCGGCGCCGCGCCGCCCGATCTTCTCCTGCTTGTCGGCGTGGAGGACGATGCGCTCGGGGCCCTTGAACGCCTCGGGCTCGCTCTTGTAGCGGTCGAAGCGGTAGGAGGCGAGCACGAAGCCCTCCACGAGCGCCTGCCCGACGGTGTCGATGTCGACGCTCACCTCGGGGACGGTGAAGGCGGTGGTGGCGGCCTTCATGCGGCGCGTTTCGGCGGCCACGAGCGCGGCGGCGCGGCGGAGCGCCTCACCGTCTACCGCCTCGGCGGGGCCGAGGCCGACGAGCAGGAAGCGCTTGGTGCGCGCCCGGTCGGGGTAGACCATGAGCGTACGGTCGAGCGTGCCGTCGAAGTCGTCGAGGGCGCGGCGAAAGCCGTCGCCCATGCCTTCGGCGAGCGTTTCGAGCGAGGCGGCCGTGGCCTCCGTCGTGAGGGGGATCGCGACGAGGTCCACGTCGAGTTCGTGGAGCGGCAGGGACGTGACGGAGACTTTCATACAGGGGTGTTCAGGGTTCGTTGTTCGTTGTTCATGGTCAGAAGAACCGGCCGACGAGCGACGAACGACAGCGAGGGAAGCGAGCGGGCGATGAACGCCTCATCGGTTCTGGAAGCGGGCGCGGAGCTGGTCTTTGGCGCGTTCGGTGCGCACCTCGGCGCCGCGCTGCTGCATCGTGCGGAGCAGGTCGGCGTCCTCGGCCGTCATTTCGAGCGGGCCTTCTTCAGCGCCCGAGGGCGTCTCGGGGCGGACGCCGAGGTGGTCGGCGGCGCTCTGCACCACGCGGTCGTGGACGCGTTCGAGGGGCTGCCCGCGCACAAAGGCGCCGGAGGCGTTGCGGTGGCCGCCGCCGCCAAAGGCGCGGGCCCATTCGTGGACGTGCGTGTCGCCCTTCGAGCGGAACGAGAGCTTGACGCCGTGGGCGGTTTCGAGCAGCAGCACGGCCGCCTTCACGCCTTCGATGGAGAGCGCGTAGTTGACGAAGCCGTCGGTCTCGTCGGAGTGCGCGTCGGAGTTCTGGAGCAGCTTGCGCGCAATCGTCATCGTGGCGAGCTGCCCATCGGCGGCGAGCACGATGGTGCCGAGGGCCTTGCCGAGCAGGCGGAGCGCGCCGAGGCGGCGGTTTTCGTAGACCGCCGCGTGGATGGGCGAGGGGTTGAGGCCGCCGCGCTCCAGCAGCTCCGCCACGACGCGGTGGACGCGGGGCGTGACGCTGGAGAAGCGAAAGCTGCCTGTGTCGGTCATGATGGCCGTGTAGAGCAGCTGCGCCGTCTCCCCATCGATGGGCGTCCCGGCGGCCTCGAAGAGTTCGAAGACGAGTTCGCCGGTAGACGAGGCTTCCTCGCGCACGAACGATTCGGCGAACCACGTCTCGGGGTTCGTGTGGTGGTCAACGAGGTAGAACGTCGCGTTGGTGGCGTCGAGCAGTTTGCCCACCGAGCCGATCCGGTCGCGCGCGTTCGTGTCCACCACCACGACGGCGTCGGCGTGGGCGATGAGTTCGCGGTGGGCGATGGACTCGTCGTACACCTTGACGGTCTCCATGCCGGGCAGCCACGCGAGGTTGTCCGGCGCGGGGTCGGCGTTGAGGCAGGTGACCTGCTTGCCGTGGGCTTCGAGGAGCCGCGCGAGCGCCAGCTCAGAGCCCACCGCATCGCCGTCGGGGCGAATGTGCGTGCTGAGCACGATGCGGTCGTGCGCGAGGAGCCGGTCGAGAAAGATCATGCAGGCGGGGCGAGGCCTGCGTTTAACCGCCGTGGCGCCGTGCGGGTTCAGCGAAACCTCCGCGTGGCCCGGGCGCGCCCCGCCGCCGCTACCTTGGCGCCATGCTGCCGCTCCCGTATCTCGTCCCCGCCGCGCCCCGCTTCCGCACCGCCGAGGAACGCGCCGCCGCCCTCCACGCCGCTGCCCGCCGCGCGCCGCACTGCGTCCGCATCGAGCGTATCGGCCGCAGCGAGGACGGGCGTGACCTGCTGGCGGCGGTCGTGGGCACGGGCCCGCACGCGGTGAGCCTGATCGCCGGCTGCCACGCGGACGAGCCGGTGGGCCCCGAGACGCTCACCGCCCTCGTCGAAGGGCTTGCGAACGAGGCCTACGCGCCCCTGCTCGAACGCGTCCGCTTCTGCATCGTCCCCCACGCCAACCTGGACGGCGAGGCCGCCAACCGCGCGTGGATCGCGGCGTGGCCCGACGCGGCGGCCTACTTCCGGGACGTCGTGCGCGAGGCGCCGGGGCGCGACGTCGAGTTCGGCTTTCCCGACCTGCGCGCCGAAAACCGAGCGATCGCTGCGTTCATGGCCGCGCACGCGCCCCTGGCCCTCCACCTGAGCCTGCACGGCATGGGCGTCTCCGAGGGCGCGCTCCTGCTCATCGAGCGCCACTGGGCCGGAGCGCCCACCGAGCCGCTGCGCACCGCCTTTACCGCGGCGCGCGACGCTGCCGGGCTCCCGCCGCACGACCACGACCGGGCGGGCGAGAAGGGATTCTTCCGCCTCGGCCCGGGCTTCGCCACCACCCCGGAAGGGGCGATGATGCGGCGCCACTTTCACAGCCTCGGCCAGCCCGAGGAAGCCGCCCGGTTTCGCAAGACGTCGATGGAGCACGCCCGCGCGCTCGGCGGCGATCCTCTCTGCCTCGTCACCGAGCTGCCGCTGTTCCGCCTGCCCCGCCGCCCCGAGGCGTTCACGGGCACGCCCTCGGCCTACCTCGCTTTCCAGCAGGCGCGCCCGGCGCTGCGGGCGGCCCTTCAGGCGGGCGAGGCCGATGCGCTGCGCCCGTGGCAACTCACCCCGCTCCCGCTCGGCACGGCGATGGGCCTCCAGCTCGCCGCGCTCGACGCGGGCCTGCGCGCGGTGGGCCTGTGGCCGGAGGAGCGGGATGAAGCCCGGGAGGCGACGCTGTAAAAAGGTGGTGTAGAAAGCGCTTTGGCCGGGCCACGCCCCGAACCTTCACCGGCGTCGCACGACGTGTTCGCGGACGCACGGCTATGTTTGCGCCGCTTCCACCCATCCAACCTGCTTCCCCATGATTTCCAAGAAGCCCGCTGCCACTGGCAAGAGCACGAGCGTGACGTTCACCCTCCCGGCCGACGCGGCCACCGAGAGCGCCTGCATCGTCGGCTCGTTCAACGACTGGAGCGCCGACAAGCACCCGATGAAGAAGGACGCCAAGAAGGGCGTCTGGACCAAGTCGGTGTCGCTCAAGCCGGGCCGCCACGAGTTCCGCTACCTCGCCGACGGCCAGACCTGGCTCAACGACGAGAGCGCCGACGGCACGTCCGACTCGCCGTACTTGTCGCAGAACTCGGTCGTCGAGGTCTGATCCCCCCACCTGCTGCTACGGCCTGAACGGCCTCCGCAGCGGTCCTCCCCCGAATTCGGGGGAGGAGTCGCGCAGCGACGGAGGGGGAGGCGGTGGCCCTACTGCCCGCGCAGCTCGCGCAGGCGGGCCTCGGCGCGCATCCGGTACGGCTCGTAGAGGGCGCCCTGGTAGGCGTTCCACGCGTCCGCGCGTCGGTTCATGCCCAGCAGCGCCTCCGCGCGCACGAAATGCAGCCCGGCGGCGCCTTCGCGCGTGCCCCGGTACGCCACGAGCGCGCTGTCCACCACGGCGACGAGTTCCGGAAACCGCCGCAGCGTGAGCAGGGCGCTCGCCCGGTATAACGAGCTGCGCGCATCGGGCCCCAGGAGCGCGTCGAGCGCGTCGAGATGGGCGAGCACGAGACGGGCCGCCGCTTCGGTGGGCGTGGCGGCGTCGGCGTAGGGGCGGACGCGCGCGTAGTAGCGCTCGCGCAACAGCGCCTCAGCCTCCAGGCGCAGGTCCGGCAGGCCCGCCCGGTCGGCCACGTTCATGGCGGCGAGCAGCATCCGGTCGGCTTCCTCGGCCCGCGCCGCCGCGCCGTAGGCCTTGCCCAGCCCGATCAGGTTGCGCGGGTTCTCGGCATCGAAGGCGTAGCCGCTCTCGAAGTACGGGATCGCCTCCTCGGCCTGCCCCATCCACACGAGGCGGGCGCCCCGGTTGTATTCGAGCTGCGCGAGCACCCGGTTGGCCTGTCCCTCGACCACCGCATCGCGGGCACTGCGGGCGCCCTCGGCGGCCTGGTAGAACCACGTATAGGCTTCCTCCGCCCGCCCGCCCTGCGCGGCGAGGGTGCCCCGTTCGTAGGCGTCGCGGTAGGCCTGCGCCGAGGCCGGGGCCGCGAGCAGGAGCAGGAGGCCGCAGCAGGCGGCGCGCAGCACAGGCACAGCGTCAGAAGTTGGGCGCAAGGGTATGCTCGCGGTAAAAATCGTCGATGATGGCGACCGCTTCCTCGGGGTCGTCGGTGACGGTGAACAGGTCGAGGTCGCCCTCGGAGACGTAGCCCCCGGAGAGGAGCGACTCGCGGATCCAGTCCACAAAGTGCCCCCAGAAGTGCGTGCCCACGAGCACGATGGGAAAGCGCATCGACTTGCCCGTCTGGATGAGCGTGAGCGCCTCCGAGAGTTCGTCGAGCGTGCCGAAGCCGCCGGGCATGACGATGTAGCCCTGCGCGTACTTGACGAGCATCGTCTTGCGGACAAAGAAGAACTCGAAGTCCACGAGCTTGTCGCGGTCGACGTACGCGTTGGCGCCCTGCTCGTGCGGCAGCACAATGTTGAGCCCCACCGACACGCCGCCGGCCTCGCGGGCGCCCCGGTTGGCGGCCTCCATGATGCCCGGACCGCCCCCGGTGATGACGCCGTAGTTGCGCTTGACGCACTCGCGGGCCGCGCGGCGGGCCAGTTCGTATTCGGCGGCGCCTTCGGGCACGCGCGCCGAGCCGAACACGGTGATGCAGGGGCCGAGCCGGGAGAGCGTTTCGAAGCCGCGGGCGAACTCGCCGGAGATGGCGAAAATGCGCCACAGGTCGGCGAGCTGCTTTTTCTGCCAGGCCTCCTGTTCCTGCTCGGTCATCGATTCAGGGTGCAGGAGCGGGCGCTTGGGCGCGGCGTCTTTGGGCATATCGTCGGAGGAGCGCCGGGCGCAAGCGCGGCGGGGCGAAAGAAAAACCGCCCCCGGCGCAGGGCCGGGGGCGGTAGTGAACGGAGCGGACTCCGTGCGGGTTGCCGATCGGCGCGGCGGAGGCTCAGCGGCCGCCGCTCTGCTGGGCGGCCTGGCGCTGGAACTCCTCGCTCGCCACGATGGCGATCTCGACGCGGCGGTTCTGGGCGCGGCCCGTCTCCGAGTCGTTCGAGGCAACCGGGCTGCGCTCGCCGCGGCCAATCGTCGTGATGCGGCTGCGGGAGATGCCCTGCGAGACGAGGTAGCTCGCGGCGGCTTCTGCGCGGCGCTCCGAGAGGGCCTGGTTGAAGTCGTCCGAGCCTACGCTGTCCGTGTGGCCGTAGACCTGCACGTCCGTGTTCGGGTAGCGCTGGAGGCTCGTGGCGAGGTCCGAGAGGTCGGTGCGCGAGGTGCTCTTGAGGTCGGACTTGCCGAAGTCGAACAGGATCGCGTTGTTGAACGTGATCTGGATGCCTTCGCCGACGCGCTGGACTTCGCCGTTGGCGATCTCCTGCTCGAGCTCCTGGGCCTGGCGGTCCATCTGGCGCCCGATGATGGCACCAGCGGTGCCACCGACAGCGGCCCCGATGATGGCCCCGCGGGCCGTGTTGCCGGTCGCGCGGCCAATGGCGCCGCCGACGGCCGCGCCGCCCGCTGCGCCGATGATGGCGCCTTTCTCGGTGCGGTTGAGGCTGCTGCAGCCGGCCGCGCTGGTCAGAAGGATGGCCCCGGCGAGCGCCGAGAGGAGGTAGCGGTTGTGGGTGGTGGTCATGGTCTTGGGGAAAAAGGTCTGGAGGACAGGGAGCGCAGATGCAAGGCGTGTGCCACAGGCACGGCCCTTTGTGTAAACGTGGCGTCCCCGGGGGTTTCGAAGGCCCTTCCCTATAGATACAGGGGCAAATCCTTGTTTTTATCCACCTTGCATGAAAGGCCGCAGGTGTAAACGGTCCGTAACACTCAGGCCGGGTAGACGGTCTCCCTCAGCCCTTCACCGGCGCAAGGGGTGGACGGCCACTGTCGTGCGGGGTGGACGATTCGCAGCGAAATCGGAACCAAGGCGCCCCCTTCTGCTGTCCGATGCCGGACTTTAGAACCTCCGCCGCTCTTCCGGTGCGCCCGGGCCGGCGTTGCACCGCCGGCGGTGCTCCTCCTCCGACTTTCACTCCCTCCATGAAGCTGATCATCCCCATGGCCGGGCGCGGCACGCGCGTGCGCCCCCACTCCCACGTCACGCCCAAGCCCCTGCTCTCCGTGCGCGGCAAGAGCATGGTCGAGCGCATCGTCGAGACGTTCGTGGCCGTGCTCCCCGAGCCCATCACCGACGCCGTCTTCGTGCTCGGCCCCGACTTCGGCGACGGCGTGCGGCAGGACCTGACGAGCATCTGCGCGCGCTTCAACATCACCGCGAAGTTCGGCGTGCAGCCCGTTGCCCTCGGCACCGCCCACGCGGTCCTCAGCGCGGGCGCCGACAACCTCACCGGCGACGGCATCATGGTGTTTGCCGACACCCTCTTTGAGATGGAGCCCGTCGACTCGTTCGGCGACGCCGACATCGTGGCGTGGGTCAAGCACGTCGACGATCCGCGCCGCTTTGGCGTGGCGGTCCGCGAGGAAGGCAGCGGGCCGGACGGGCGCGTCGTCGCGTTCGTCGAGAAGCCGCAGGAGCTCATCTCCAACGAAGCGCTCATCGGCATCTACTACTTCAAGGACTTCGCCCGCTTCGCGAGGGAGGCGCAGTACCTCATGGACCACGAGGTCAAGGGCAACGGCGAGTACCAGCTCACCGATGCCGTAGACCGGATGCTCAAGGACGGCGCGGTCGTGCGGACGGCCACCGTCACCGAGTGGCTCGACTGCGGCACCATCCCTGCCCTGCTCGAAACCACGAAGGTGATCCTGGAGAAGGAGCACTCAGACACGCACGCGGGCACGCTCGAAGACAGCGTGCTCATCCCGCCGGTCTACGTGGGCGCCGGCGCGCGCGTGACGCGGAGCGTGATCGGGCCTTACGCGAGCATCGAGGCGGGCGCGGTGATCGAGGAATCGGTCGTGCAGGAGTCGGTCGTGTTCGCCAAGGGCACGGTGAAGCGCTCGGCGCTGACGGGCTCATTCGTCGGGCGCGACGCCTACGTCGAGGGCGTGGCGGCCCCGGTCAACGTGGGCGACCACGCCACCGTGGGCGTGGTGCGTTAACCAACGTTCCCCCCGTCGGAGTGCGCAGGCGCCCTCTTCGCGTGAAAGTGGGCGCCTGCACATTGTCTGTGCGGGAGGGCGAACTAACCCGCAATCCGCAAATGCGCCCGCCTACGGGCAGTAGGTTGGCGTCTCTACGTCTCGACAGACCATGCACCTCCCTCTTCTTCAGGCGGCCCCCGGCGGAAATCCGATCGTGATGTTCCTGCCGATGCTGCTCATCTTCGGCGTCTTCTACCTGTTCATCATTCGCCCGCAGCAGAAGCGGGAAAAAGAACGCAAGTCCCTCATCGGCGGCGTCAAGAAGGGCGACAAGGTGATCACCATCGGCGGCATCCACGGCACCGTCGTGCAGGTGGACGAGACGACGGTCATCGCGCAGGTGGACACCAACGCCAAGCTGCGCTTCGAGAAGAGCGCCATCGGGCAGATCGTGCAGGGTGATCCCAGATCCGGTTGCATCATGGCGATCACCGATCATCGCCAGAGGGCGCCTTTTGGCGTCTCTGACCATGATCGGTGATCCAGGATCAACCCGGTGCCCTCTCACCCTGCTGCCTGCGTTGGCATGAGCGGCCGGCCCTTCCCGGGGATTCGCGGACCCGGCACGCCGGGGCACCGTTCGCCCGGAGCACTTTCCGCAAAGGCTGATGCCGGACGGCCCGTCGTTTGACCGCATCGAAGACGCCCTGGATGACCTGCGCGCCGGGCGCCTCGTGATCGTCGTCGACGACGAGGACCGCGAGAACGAGGGCGACCTCGTCGGCGCGGCGGAGGCGATCACGCCCGAGGCGGTCAACTTCATGGCGCGCTACGGGCGTGGGCTCATGTGCGTGCCGCTCACGCGCGAGCGCGCCGCCGAGCTCGACCTGCCCATGATGGAGCAGGTCAACACGTCGCTCTACGACACGCCCTTCACGGTGTCCGTGGACTACCGGCACGGCACCACGACGGGCATCTCCGCCGCCGACCGCGCCGCGACGATCCGCGCCCTCGCCGACCCGAGCGCCCGCCCGGGCGACTTTGCGCGCCCCGGCCACATCTTCCCGCTCCGCGCCCAGACGGGCGGCGTGCTCCGCCGCGCCGGCCACACCGAGGCCACCGTCGATCTCGCGCGCCTCGCCGGCTTCCGGCCCGTCGGCGTGCTCATCGAGGTGCTCAACGACGACGGCACGATGGCGCGCGTGCCCGAGCTGCGCGCGCTCGCCACCGAGTTCGGCCTCCGGCTCATCACCATCAAAGACCTCATCGCCTACCGGATGCGCACCGAGCGCCTCGTGGAACGGCTCGTGGAGGTCCAGATGCCCACCCGCCACGGCGACTTCCAACTTGTCGCCTTCGAGGAGCGGCTCACGGGGAGCGTCCACCTTGCCCTTACAAAAGGCATCTGGACGGAAGACGAGCCCGTGCTCGTGCGCGTCCACTCCTCCTGCGTCACCGGCGACATCTTCGGCTCGCACCGCTGCGACTGCGGCGACCAGCTTGCCGCCGCGATGCAGGCGGTGGAGGAGGCCGGCCAGGGCGTCGTGCTCTACATGCAGCAGGAGGGGCGCGGCATCGGGCTCGTCAACAAGCTGCGGGCCTACAAGCTCCAGGAGGAAGGCATGGACACCGTCGAGGCCAACGAGGCGCTCGGCTTCGGGCAGGACCTGCGCGACTACGGGGTGGGCTGCGGCATCCTGCGAGACCTCGGCATCCGCAAGCTGCGCCTGCTCACGAACAACCCGTCCAAGCGCATCGGGCTCGCGGGCTACGGGCTGGAGATCGTGGAGCGCCTGCCCATCGAGATGCGGCCCACGGCCCACAACGCGCGCTACCTCCAGACCAAGCGCGACCGCCTCGGCCACCTCCTCGGCGACCTCGACGCCCACAGCGCCGACGTGCTGGGCTCGGTCCTGTAGCCCGCTAGCGCCAGCGCAGGTCCACCTCCACCGGCCGGTGGTCGGAGGCGCCGATGTGGGGCACGCGGGCGCGCACGGGCACGAACGCCCGGCTCACGAGCACCTGGTCGATGCGCAGCACGGGATACTTGCGGTGGAACGTGGCGCCCCAGCCGCGCCCGGCCTCGCGGTAGGCGTCGAAGAGGCCGCCCTGCGCCCCGGCGATGCGCCCAAAGCACCACTCGTGGGGCGTCGCATTGAAGTCGCCCACGAGCACGACGGGCAGCTCTTCGGCGTCGAGGTAGGCGCGCAGCGTGTCGGCTTCGGCGGCGCGGAAACGCTGGGCCTCGCGAAACTGGCGGACGTAGGGCAGCCACGTCCGTGGCTGGCGTGGGTGGAACGACCCGTCCTCCCACGGCTTGCGCGCTCCGTGCGTGAACAGATGGACGTTGTAGACCACCGCCTCGCGCGCCCCGTCGGCCAGCACCACGCGCGAGACGTACGTGGCGGGCACGTCGGGGCCGGGGTGGAAGGTGCGCTCCTCGCTCGTCACCACGCGCACGCCGCGCGTGAACACCGGCTGTGGGCTGCGGCGCGGCGCGGCGAAGGCGGTGCGGCCCACCCGGTAGCCCAGCGAGTCGCGGAGGCGGCGCAGAAACGGGGCCACGACCACGCGCTGCTCCCGCGCCGAGTAATAGACCGTGGACTCCTGAAAGGCCAGCACGTGGGGCTTGGCGGTGGCGGCATACTGCTCGATCATCCGCTCCTTGGCTTCCACGTCCGGCCCCGCCCAGCGCGGCACGTTGTAGGTCACCACGCGCAGGTCCGAGGGGCGCGGGTCAGGGACGGACGCTGGTTTCGGGCAGAAAGCGCACGGCGGCGAGCGCGAGCGCGAGGCCGTAGACGACGCGGCGAGGCACCGCGATGTGCCCCAGGCGCAGCAGCGCGAGCCCGAGCACGACGATCGCGAGATACGGCAGCAGGGGCCCGAAGGCCTGCAGGGGCCAGGTGAGCGCGCCCGGACGCACGTAGCGCGCGGCATAGGCGAGCGCAAACGCCCCGAACAGGACGTCCTCGACGAGGCGCAGCAGGCCTCCCGCGAGCAGACGGGCGAGTCGGGGCACGGGGGCGTCAGCCGCGGCGGCTGGCCTCTTCGAGCACGCGCTTCTCCTCAGGGGTGAGCGACGCGTAGCCCTGGGCGGAGATCTTGTCGAGGATGCGGTCTACCTCGCCGCTCGTGGCGCGCCCGCGCGGCGTGGCCTCGGGCTGGGCGCGCGGACGCGCCTGTCCGGGCCGCAGGGGCGCTGCGGCGCGCGGGGCCCGGCGCAGGCCGCCGCGCGAGGCGTAGGCCCAGCTAGCGCCCGCGAGGGCGGCGCCGAGTTCGGGGAGGGCGGCGAAGAACGACGCGTTGAGCAGGATCGAGAGCACGAGAAAGACGGGCACGAGCACCACGAGCCGCACCGCCCCGATCAGGAACAGGCCTACCGTCTTCTCGGGAAAGCGGATGCCGAGCGCCATGGCGAGGCCCATCACGAGCGGCCACGGGCCGAACACGCGCCCGCCGTAGCCGAGCGCCACGCCCGCGACGACCGCCAGGAGCGAGGCGCCGAGCGTGGCCACGAGGCACGTGATCCCGAACCAGCGCTCGCCGAGCAGCTCCGTCGCGTCGCGCCCGAGCAGGTGGAGGAACGAGAGGCCGAAGAACAGGCTGAGCGCCCCGAAGAACCCGAGCACCGGGTTCACGAACGGATGCGTGACGAGGCTCCACGGGCGCGATGCCACCGCCTGCGGGCTCAGCGCGAGCCATTCGAAGACTTGCGCAAGCCCCGCCGCGCCCGGCGCGACGCTCGCCGCAAGCGCCGCGATCAAAAAGAGCACGTAGAGCCCTGCCATCGCCGCGAGGAGCGTCCGCAGCAGGCGTGGCGTGGCGGCGTAGAAGACGGCGAGCTGGTTCACGGCGGAAAAATGGTCAATGGTCAATGGTCAACTGCCAATGGCCAGTGCGGAGGCCATACCTGGATGCGTCGCCCGGCTTGCCTCGCGTTGACCATTGCCCTGTGGCGATTGCCCCTTGACAATTCTATCCCCCATAGAGGCGTTCCCGCGTGGCCTCGCGGCGGCGCGCGGCGATCTTCCACGCCTGGAGCACGAGAAAGCCCGTGAGCATCCCGCCGAGGTGGGCAAAGTGCGCCACGCCCGTGGCGCTGCCCGTGATGCCCCCGAAAAGGTCGAGCAGCGCGTAGAGCACGACGAGGTACTTCGCCTTGATGGGAACGAAGAAGTAGAGGTAGATCGGCATGTCGGGGTACATCATCCCGAAGGCCAGCAGGATGCCGAGCACCGCGCCCGAGGCGCCCACCGTGGGGTACGGCGTGCCCTGAAGCGACATCACGACGAGCTGCGTGAGCCCGGCACCGACGAGGCAGAGGCCGTAGAACCACGCAAACCGCTTCGAACCCCACGCCTGCTCCACCGGCACGCCAAACATCCAGAGGGCGAGCATGTTGAAGAACAGGTGCCCGAAGCCTCCGTGCAGAAAGCCGTACGTGACCACCTGCCACGGGTAGAACGGCGCGATCTGCGCCTCGAGGCGGCAGGCCGGTGGCCCAGAGCGCGCCCCAGATGTAGAGGAGTTCCTTGGTGGACGGCACCACGCACGCGAGCGCGACGAGGCCGTTGGCGATGAGCAGCCCTTTGACGACGGGCGGGAACGCCGAGAACTGAGAGACGGGGTGTACGTGGCGGGCACAGGCAGCAGCAGGATCGGCGTCTCAGGACGCGCGGCCCGCGCCGAGGTTGCGCGCCGCGCCCGAAATCCGCGCCGGATGGGCAGATTCGGCAACAATGACGGCCCCGGCGCACGAGCGCGCCCCCGGCGCACGTACCCTGTAGACGCCCCACGGCCTGTCTGCATCCGGCTCCCCGCTCCCCGCCGTGCCCCCCACCGCTCCCCCGCCCGCCTCCCCTCGCCTGCCCGACTGGGCGCACCCGCCCCGGGCCGGGCCGGGCCCGCGCGCCCCGAAGCGGCCGGCGCGCCGCTGGCTCATCGGCGCGCTCGTGCTCGGCGCTCGGGCTGCCGCTCGTGGCCGCGCTCGGGCTGCTGCTCTACGCCCAGAGCCTCCGCACCGACCTGCCGGACATCTACCTGCTCCAGCAGGACGCCACTCGCCTCGTCGTCCACCGCCTACACCGCCGACGGCGTCGTGCTGGCGCGCTACCACCACCTGCACCGCCGCGTGGGTGCCGCTCTGCGTCGTCTCGCCGGCACGCTCACCGACGCGCTCATCGCCACCGAGGACAAGCGCTTCTACGAGCACGCGGGCGTGGACTGGCAGCGGTTCTTCGGATCGGCTCTACCTCACCGCGCGCGGCCAGACGCAGGGCGGCTCGACGATCACGATGCAGCTGGCGCGCAACCTGTTCCCCGACGACATCGGCAGCGCCGTGACGCTCCGCCGCAAGCTCAAGGAGATCATGACCGCGCGGGCCTTCGAGGAGGCCTACTCGAAAGCCGAGCATCCTGGAGATGTACCTCAACACGATGCCGTTCGGCTTCAACGCGTTCGGCGTCGAGGCCGCCGCGCAGGTCTACTTCTCGCAAGCCCGCCGCCGACGCTCGTCGTGCCCGAGGCCGCGCTGCTCGTGGCGATGCTCAAGGGCACGACGCGCTACAACCCGCGCGCAACCCGGAGCGTCGCCCTCGAGCGCCGCAACCTCGTGCTGCACGCGCATGGCCGAGGACGGCGTCCTCGCCGAGGGCGCCGGCCTTCCGGGCGCAGCCCACTCGACCTCCGGTTTCAACACGCCCGACCCGCACGAATCGCCCGCGCCCTACTTCGCGGACTTCGTGGCGCGGTGGGTGCAGGCGTGGTGCGCCGACCACGGCTGCGACCTCTACCGCGACGGCCTCAAGATCTACACCACCCTCGACACGCGCGTGCAGAGCGTCGCCGAGGAAGCCGTCCTGCCGGAGGCCGACGGCCTGCAAGCGGTCGCCGACTACGAGTGGAGCCGCGCGGGTGCGGCACGGTCGGGCTCGGCTGGCCGCACGCGCCGCACGACGCGGTCCGTTCGGCTACTTCTGGCGCACCCGCACGCGCGTGGTAGACGGCTACTGCGCGCCACCGACCGCTTCAAGCGCGCTCGTGGCGAGCGGCACGCCCCGCGCCGAGGCGCTCCGCGGCTCCGCGCCGACGCCGCCGTTCATGGACTCGCTCCGCGCCGTCCGGCACGCGCCTCGAAGTGGGCTTCGTGGCCATCGAGCCCGAGACCGGCTACGTGCGCGCGTGGATCGGCGGGCGCGACTACGCGCCACGACCGAGTACGACCACGTGGCCAGGCCCGGCGGCAGCCCGGCTCCACGTTCAAGGCCTTCGTCTACACCGCCGCCATCGACTGGGGGCATGCGCCCGGACGACCGCTTCCGCGACGAGGTCACGCACGTACGGCTCCGGGGCCGACACGTGGACGCCCACCAACTCGGGCGGCGGCGCCTCGGGCGCCAGCCTGACGCTCCGGCAGGCGCTCACGTACTCCAAGAACACCATCTCGGCGCCCGATCGTCGCACGAGATCGGGCCGGGCTATGTGGCCCGCATCGCGCGGCGGATGGGCATCACGAGCGAGCTGCGCGAGGTGCCGAGCCTCGCGCTCGGCACGAGCGAGGTGACGCTGCTCGAACTCGTCTCCGGCTACACGACCCTCGCCTCCGGCGGCGTCCACCACGTCCCCATCGTCGTGACGCGCATCGAGGACCGCGACGGGCGCGTGATCGCCGAGTTCGGGCCCCAGGCCGAGCGCGCGGTCGGCTCGGGCGTCGCCTACACGGTCCTCGACATGCTGCGCGACGTGATCGACAAGGGCACCGGCGCCGCGCCTGCAAGCGCCACTACGGCATCCACGGGCGACCTGGCCGGCAAGACCGGCACCACGCAGCAGAACGCCGACGGCTGGTTCGTGGCGATGCACCCGCGCCTCGTCGATGGGCGCGTGGGTGGGCTTCAACGACCGCCGCATCGCGTTCCGCTCGATGCAGTGGGGCCAGGGCGGCGCGGGCGCGCTCAGCCTCGTCGGTCGCTTCATGCAGCGCCTCCAGCGCTCCGACCTCGCCCTGCCCGACTCCGAGCGCTTCGACGCGCCGCCGGGCTACGAGGAAATGCCGCTCTTCCGCGACGAGTCGTACCAGGAACCCGACACCGCCGGCTGGCACCTGCCGAACAACTTTTTCGAGGCCAACGAGCGCAGCCCCGAGTGGGAGAAGTACGACCAGCGCCAGAGCGACGCCCGCCCGTCCGACGTCGTGCCGTTCCAGACTGCGCCGGAGAAGGCCGGCACGGGCCCGGTAGACGCCAGCGAGATGCGCCCACCGCAGCGGCTCCGCATGAGCCGTCCGGCCCCGCCAGAGCCGAGCACGCCACCGCCCGCGCCGCCGTCGTACACGCCGCCCCCCGCCAACCGCACCCCGACGCCCCCGCGCCCGTCCGGGTCCTCTGGTTTGCCAGCGTGCGCGCCGCGTCCGGCGGGAACGGTCCGTCTGAGGTCAAGCCCGCGCCGCTCGAACCGGTCCGCCGCCGCCCGCCCGCGCGCACCCCCATCCCGCCCCTGCCGGACAACGCGCCGGGGGCCAGCGCGCCCGACGACAACGGCCGGTAGCGCCGGGTGCGCTGTCCGCTGAGGGGATGGCTAGAAGCGGCCTCGAACGAGAGCTCAAAGGTCTTGGAGACCTTTGAGGTCTGCCCCCGACCCGTCCTTTCATCTCCGCAACTAGAACACGCACGTTCTACAGGCATCGCCGCTCTGACCACGAACAACGGCCGGCCTCCCTCCGCCTGTCCTCGCACGCCGCCCCTCCTGAAACGCCGCGCGGAGACGCCCCGGTCAGGACGTCTCCGCGCGATGCTAGCGGCCAGCGGGCTCAGTTGCCCGGCGGCGGCGGGCCTCCACCGCCCGGCATGAAGATGCGGATCGGACCCTCTTCGCCACGCCCGCCCGGCAGGCGCGGCGCGGCGCTGCCGGCGCCCTGCCCGAAGTTCTTGAGGCGGTACGTGAGCGTGAGCATCACGAAGCGGCCCAGCACGTTCGTCGTGCGGTCTTCCACGTAGAGCTCCGTCACCGTGCGGCTCAGGCTGCGGCTCTGGTCGAGGAGGTCGTTGATGGCCAGCTTCACCTCGGCCCGCTCGTCGCGGAAGAGCTGGTAGGCCAGGCCCGCGTTCACGATGGCGGTAGACGGGTAGACCGACTGGTCGAGGCCGGCGTAAAGCTGGCCCGTGGCATCGGTCGAGAACGTGAGGCCCTTGTAGGCCTGCCACTGAAACCGGAGCGTGCCCCGGTGGCGCGTGTACGTCTGGTCGAGGCTCGCAAACTGCGCGTTGCGCGAGGCGAAGTAGTCCGCGCCGTAGGTGGCCGTGAAGTCCAGCTTGGGCGAGATGTTGGACGAGAGCGTGAGCCCGGCGTTGGCGTTGTACGAGTCGGTCGTGGTGGACGCGCCCGCGAGCGTGCCGGGCGTCTCGGCAAAGCCGCCGCCGAGTGTCAGGTTGATGTTGCTCTTGATGGCGAGCACCGGGCGCCCGTGGTTGGCGAACAGGCGCAGGTTCCACGCGCCGCCGAGGTTGTCCGGCGTCGAGAACTGCGCGCCGGCCGGGAGCACGACCCCGCGGATCATCGTGTCGCGCCCGGCGACCACGGTCCGGTTGCCCACGTAGCTGAGCGTGCGCGTGGCGTTGCCGAAGACGAGGAACGAGCGCCCGCCGAGCGGGTCGAGCCGGTTCAGGTTCACGTTCAGGTTGTGCGCGTAGGACGGGCGCAGCGTCGGGTTGCCCGCCGTCACCTGCTGCGGGTTGGCGTTGTTGACCACGTCCTGCAGCTGCGTCACGCTCGGCGTGTTGGTCGAGGCGCGGTAGTTGACGCGCACGCTGCCCGCGCCGCGAGGGCGTGTACTGAAGCATGGCGCTCGGGAGCACGCTGAAAAAGCCCCGGTCTACCGAGCGCGGCGCCGGGAACGTCTGGTCGCCGTTGAGCTGCTCGTGCTGCACGTTCACGCCCGCGTTGACGAACCACGGGTTCTTGCGGAACTGGTAGCTCGCCCCGCCCCGCTGGACCATCGACGTGTTGAGGTAGCGGTTCGTGTACGACGTGTCGAGGCGCGTGTAGTTGCCCGCCGCGTCGCGCAGGAAAGCGTCGCGCTGCGAGTCATTGCGCGTGTAGCCCGGGTTGTAGTTCAGCTGAAGCTGCCCGCTCGTGCCCACCTTCTCCGTGTAGGCCACGTTCACGCTCGCCGACGAGGTGGCGAGGTCGTTCTGGATGTCCTGGTCGTAGAGCAGGCGCTCGACCGGCGTCGCGTTGGGCGGGTAGTTCGTCGAGTTCGACTTCTGGAAGGCATCGCCGGTGCGGCCGTTGAGGCTGCCGTTGAAGTTCACCGAAAGCGACCGGCCCGGCGTGGCAAAGCCCCGGCGGAAGACGAGCCCGAGGCCCGTGTTGTAGCCCAGGTTGTCGGTGTCGTAGTCGTTGGCGGTCTGGCTGAGCGTGGCGCCGCCGGCGTTGCGCGTCAGGCCGCTGATGAGGCTGTTGGAGCGGTTGAGCTGCAGGCTCACGCGGGGCGTCACGATGAGCGCGTTGCGGGGGGTGAAATTGATCTCCGCGCGCCCGTTGAAGCGGTGGTTGTAGTTGCGCGAATCGGAGTCGTTGGTCTCGCTGTAGCCCAGGCCCGCGCTCGACCCGGAGGCGTAGGCGCGGTTCGTGTTGACGAGGCTCTCGTTGCCCGAGCCGTTGAGGAAGTAGGCCCCGCTCAGGCGCGTCTTCTGCCCGATGCGCGCCGAGTAGTTGAGCCCGAGCGCGCCGGTGGTGGTGAGCCCGTTCTGCCCGGCCGTAAAGAAGTTGCCGATGTCGCCACCGCCACCACCGCCCCCGCCGAAGGAGAAGGCCCCGCCGCCGCCGCCGCCCATGGCCATCACGACGGTGCGCTCGCCGCCGCCACCGCCACCGCCGCCCATGCGCATCCCACCGCCACCGCCGCCCGAGGTGGCCGAGAAGGCCCCGAGGATGTCGTCGATGGCGAAGTTCTGCTGGCCGACGTTGTTGAACAGGCCGAGCACGGAGAACCGGTGGACCCCCTTGAAGGCGTTGAGGGCGGCGCCGCCGAGAAAGCGGTTGTCGGTCCCGTAGCCGCCGTAGACGCGCCCGAACTGCCCGTTGCGGTAGTTCGGCTTCGTCACGAGGTTCATCGACTTCTCCCGGTTGCCGTCGTCGAAGCCGGTCAGGCGCGTCTGGTCGCTCTGCCGGTCGGCGATCTGGACGCTCTGGATGGCTTCGGCGGGCAGGTTGCGGAGGGCCGCTGCGGCGTCGTTGCCGAAAAACTCCTCGCCGTCTACCGTCACGCGGCGGATGGTTTCGCCCTGCGCCTGGATCTGTCCGTCCTGGATCGTGATGCCGGGCATCTTGCGCACGAGGTCTTCGGCGGTGGCATTGCGGTTCACCGCGAAGGCGTCGGCGCGGTATTCGAGCGTGTCGCCGCGCATCTGCATGCGCACCTGCTCCGTTTCCACGAGCAGCTGGTCGAGGCCGAGCGAGTCTTCCCGCATCACCAGCGTCCCCACGTCGATCCCTGCCGCCGTCACCGTCACCGGCTGGGTGATGAGCCGGTAGCCGATAAAGCTGGCCCGGAGGCGGTACGCGCCCGGCGTAGGCACGGTCACGCGGAAGCGGCCGGAGGTGTCGGTGACGGCGCCGAAGCGCTGCGTCGAGTCGCGCACGGGCGACAGGACGACGTTCACGCCGGGCATCGTCGCGCGGTTGTCGGAGCCGTCGAGGATGGTGCCGGTGACGCTCGGCGGACGCGTGGGCGTCTGGGCGTGGGCGGCGGGGAGCAGCAGCAGGCTGCCAAGCAGCGCGAGTGCGATCAGATGCGGTCGCATGGGAGGGGGAGGGGGAGAGTCCCGAACGCCCCGGTCAGGGCGAGCGGCAGTGTCGGTTTTAGCGAGGGCGAAGATGCGGCGGGAGCCGTCACGGTTGTGTCACGAAACTCCGCCTTTGCTGCAGGCCGCACACACTTCGCAGACCCTGCCGAGGCGCCCACGCGCACGGCCGCGGGGTCTCCTGTGGAACGTGCCGCCTGAAGGCGCCATTGCCTTCGGGCGGGCCGGTCTGCAACACGCCTGGGCCCTTCCGCACGCGCCCGGTGGCCGCCCGTCCCCCCGCGCTGCCACACGGCCGGGCGGAGCGCGCATCGCCCGGCGCAGCTTCACACACGTCACTGCCCGGTAATCGAAGCGCTTTGTCCACGCAAAGCCCACAAAGCCGAAGGGCTTCCTGCATCGCGCCTTCATGCAGGGCGTCGGTCAAAAGGCGTGCTTGTGGCTCCCGTCTTCAACCCCGTGTTGCGATGGACCTGCGTGCCCCCCTTTCCAGCCCGCCCGTGTCGCTGCTCGACCGCAGCCGACGGGCGCTCCAGAGCCTGCTGCACTTCGCTTACCCCGTCGGCTTCTGCCGGGCCTGCCAGCGCACCACCGAGTGGCGCGACGTGGGCGTTGCCTACGTCTGCCGGGCGTGCGGCGGCGATCCGGTAGACGGGCATCCCTTCCACGACGCCTGAGCACCGGGGCGGAAACCTGCGCCGAAGGTTTCGGTAGGCTTGGCGTCAAGTTTGCGGGCATCTCGGCCGATATCTTCCGTGCGCCCCCCGCCATGCACGAGTTCACACCCCCCAGCGTCCTGCCGCGCCTCCTGCTCGTGGAAGACCACGACATGACGCGCCGTTTGCAGATGCGTTTCCTCAGCCGTACCTACGCCGTCGACTTCGCGTCGTCGGCCGAGGAGGCCTGGCAGATGGCCTTCCAGCGGCTCTACGTGGCGTTCGTGATCGACCTGAACCTTGCCGGCTCGATGACGGGCCTCGAACTCATGCAGCGACTCAAGAGCACGCTGCAGTACCGGCACACCGCCATGATCGCGACGACGGGCTACGCCCGGCCCGAAGACCGCGACCGCCTGCTCCACGCGGGCTTCGATGTGTACCTGCCCAAGCCCTTTCGCTTTCAGGACTTCGCCGACGCCGTGCGCCACGCCGTGATGACGAGCATGAACGGCGACGGGCAAGGCCAACCGTCCCCCGCAGCCGCGCCCCCACACGCTCCGCCGCCCGTACAGCCGGCCCCGGCTGGTGGGGGTCGTTCGTGGAAGACCCTCGGCGACCTTTAACCGCAGCGGGGACCCTCGGTCAGCGCCACACGACGCGCCCGACGCGCCCGCGCATCCCGGCCACGAGGAACGTCCCGTCCGGCAGCACGGTGGCCGTCCAGAGGTTGTCGCTTGCGAGGTGGAGCCAGGTACGCCCGCCGTCCGAGGACGCGTCGAGGCCGCCCGGCCCCACGGCCACGAGGCGTTCGCCGTCGCGCGAGGAGGCCAATCCGTAGACCCCCCGGATCGTCGTGCGGCCTAGGGGGCGAAACACGCCCGGCCCGGCCGGCCCGCGCAGCACGGTCGTGGAGTCGATGGCGCCGAGCAGGCCCGCCACGAGGCCCGCGCCGCTGCGCGCGAGCGTGCTCCCGCCGCGCGCCCCATCGTCGGAGCGGATGGGCAGGAGCCGGGCACTCCAGCGCGTGCCGTCGTAGACGAGCAGGCGGTCCGGCCCGTCGCCGCCGTTGGTGATCGCGTAGCGCCGTCCGTCGAAGGCGAGCGCGCAGGTGCCCGAGGAGGCGTACCCGCCCTCGCCGGGCCGCGCCTCGGGGGCCGTGCCCACCGTCCACGTCGCCCCCGCGTCGCGCGATTCAATCACCGGCAGGCGCGTCCCGACGGCGTCCGAGATCGCAAAGCCGCGCGGGCCGTCGAAGGCCATGCAGTCGTAAAAGGCCTCCGGTTCGGGGTTCGTCCAGACGTTCTGCCAGGAGCGCCCGGCGTCGCGCGTGCGGTAGAGGCGCGAGGCGGCGCCGTTGCCTATCGAGAGCACGAGGGCTTCGTTCGGCCCGAACGCTTCCACATCGCGGAACTGGAGCGTGTCGGCGCCCGGCACCTGCCCGGCCGTCCAGGTGCGCCCGCCATCGGTGGAGCGCAGCCAGGTACCGCGCGCCCCAGACGCCCAGACGACCGAGGCGTCAGCAGCGTCGAGGCCGATGAGCAGCTGGTCGGTGCCGCTCGTGCTCCATTGCAGGCTGGGGCGCTGCGACGCGTGCGGCAGGCCCGCGCACGCGGCACAGAGCAGGAGCGGGAGCAGCAGAAGGCGGCGCATAGAGCAAACGGGTGAACGCCCCAAGCTACGGTGCCAGCGGGTCTGGTTCGGCCCACGCGCTCGGGGGCACGCCGTAGCGTTCGCGGAAGACGCGCGCGAAGGACGACGCGTTGGGAAAGCCGCACGCGTAGGCGATCTCGGAGACGGTGCCGTAGCGCTGCGCGAGCAGGCTGGCCGCGCGGCTCAGACGCAGCAGGCGGATGAAGTCGGCGGGAGAGGCGCCGGTGAGGGCGCGCAGCTTGCGTTCGAGCTGGCGGCGGCTCAGGAACAGCGCCTCGGCGAGGCCTTCCACGCCAAAGGCTTCGTCGGCGAGAACGGCTTCCACGGCGGCCTTTGCGCGCGCCACGAACGCCTCGTCGGCCGGCGTGACGACCACGGGCGAGGCTTCGAGGAGAGGCGTACTGGCGGGCGCGGGCGTTTCGAGGGTGGCCTCGAAGCGGGCCTTCAGGCGAAGCTGCCGGGCCACGAGGTTGGCCACGCGCGCGCGCAGTTCGGCGGGCAGGAAGGGCTTGGCGAGGTAGTCGTCGACGCCCGCGCGGAGGCCTTCCAGGCGGCTCTCCTCGCCGGCCCGCGCGGTGAGCACGACGAGCGGGACGTGGTCGAGCGCGGGATCGGCGCGGAGGGCGCGCACGAGGCCGAGGCCGTCGAGGCGGGGCATCATGAGGTCGGTCACCACGAGGTCGGGCACGAGCGCGTGGGCCCGTTCGAGGCCCTCCACGCCATCGGCGGCCTCTTCCACGGTGCAGGTGGGTTCGAGCACCCGGCGCACGAACGCGCGCACATCGGCGCTGTCGTCCACGACGAGCACGAGCGGCCGGGGAGGCTTCGGCGGCCCCACTTCTTCGGGATGCCCCCTTGCCTCAACGCCCTGCACCCCCGTTTCCACAGGATCCATTGGCGCTTCCACGCCGTGTGTTTCCTCTTCCACAGGATTCGTCTGCGTTCCCACGCCTTGCATTCCTGTCTCCACGCCCTGCACGGACGTTTCCGCGCCTGACAGGTTCGGCTCGCCTTCCAACAGCTTCCGCGTATCTGTCGGCCGAGGCTCTGGGAGGGCCGCCTGGAGCGGGATCCACAGGGTGGCGGCGAGGCCCTGCCCTGGCGCGCTTTCGAGCGTCACGTCGCCGCCGTGAAGTCGGGCGAGTTCGCGCGCGAGGGCGAGGCCGAGGCCGGTGCCCTCCTGCACTTCGGCATCGGGGGCGCGGGCAAAGCGGTCGAAGGCGTGGGCGAGCATCGCAGGCGCCATGCCCGGCCCGGTGTCGGCCACGGTCATCACCGCGCGGCCGGCATCCACGGCGAGCGTGACCGTCACCTGCCCGCCCGCCGGGGTGTACTTGAGCGCGTTCGAGACGAGGTTGACGAGCGCCCGGTCGAGCCGGTCGGCGTCGAAGAGGGCGGGGAGCGTCTCCGGCGCCTGCACGGTGAGGGTGAGGCCGCGCGCCTCGGCATCGGAGCCGAACGAGGCCACCACGCCGCGCACCCATGCGGCGAGGTCCTGGGGCGTCGGGCCGCAGCGGGAGGTGCCCCGCATCGAGGCGGGCGAGTTCGAGGAGGGCGTCCACGAGCCCGTGCAGGCGCGTGGCGTGGCGCTGCGCGAGCGCCAGGTCGGCGCGGACCGCCGGGGCCAGGCCGGGGGCTTCGAGGGCGTGCGCGAGCGGCCCCACGATGAGTGCGAGCGGCGTGCGGAGGTCATGGGAGACGTTCTCGAAGAACCGGCTCCGCACGTTGAGCAAGCGGCCTACCTCGCGCCGCCCGGCCGCGAGCGCCTCGCCCTGCACGAACAGCCGCCGCGCCGACCGCTCTAGGGCGTACGCCGCGTACATCCCCACCACGTTGCCGGCCGCGAAAAAGAGCATGCTGCCGAGCAGCCGCCCCGTCGGCACGGTGCGCAGGAACAGGGAGGTCCCCAGAAACGCGGCCACAATACTCCACCCGGTCACCACGGCCCACCCGAAGCGCAGGCGGAACAGCACGTAGGCCCCCAGGATCACGAGGATCGGCCCGTTGAAGCCGAACGTAGCTGCGCCCTCGGCCGGACGCGGGTCGAGCGCGAGCGGCACCATGAGCCCGATCCCGGCCAGGATGAGCACGCCCGCGAGCAGCGCCTCCCAGTGGCGCCGAAACCGGCGCGTGCGGCTCGCCGCAAACACCCCGAGCCCGACCACCAGGAATACCGCCCGCACGCCGAGGGCCACGTTGCGCACCGGCCCGGCCATCAGCAGGTCGTTGAGCGCGAAGACGACGCTGTAGAGGAACGTCCCGAGCAGGATCGCCCAGCGTGCCACCGGCAGCGCATCCTGCGTGTAGCTGCGCCGAAACCGCTCCTCCAGGGCCGCATCGGCGAAGGCGGGCAGCAAGTGGTCGGGCGGATGGTGCATCGCGGAGCGACAGGCAGCGGGCGGTGTGGCCCTAACTACGGCAGCGCAGGGACGCCAGGCAACTCCTCCCTACACGGCCACCGGCGCCTTGATCGCCGGATGCGGGTCGTAGCCGCTCACCTGCACGTCTTCGTAGCGGTAGGAGAACAGGTCCGGCGCGGGGGCCAGGTGGAGCGTGGGGAGCGGACGCGGGGCGCGCGTGAGCTGCTCGTCCACCTGGTCGAGGTGGTTGAGGTAGACGTGGCAGTCGCCGCCGTGCCAGACGAAATCGCCCACGCCGAGGCCCGTCTGCTGCGCCACCATGTGCGTGAGCAGGGCGTACGAGGCGATGTTGAAGGGCACGCCGAGGAACGCATCGGCCGAGCGCTGCGTGAGGCCGCACGAGAGGCGCCGCACGCCGGTGGCATCTTCGGGCGCCACGTAGAACTGGAAGAAGGCGTGGCACGGCGGCAGCGCCATCGCGGCGAGTTCGCCGGGATTCCAGGCCGACACGATGAGGCGGCGCGAGTCGGGGTTGGTCTTGATGGCGTCCACCACCTCGGAGAGTTGGTCGATGGTCTGGCCGCGCGCGGTGTCCCAGCGGCGCCACTGCTTGCCGTAGACCGGCCCGAGGTCGCCCCACTCCGCCGCAAACGCGTCGTCCTCCAGAATCCGCTGCTCGAAATCGCGCTCCGAGAGCGCGTCGCCGGTGGCCTTGCGGTAGCGCGCGAGCGGCCAGTCGGTCCAGATGTGGACGCCGGCCTCGACGAGCGGGCGCAGCCGCGTCTCGCCCTGCAAAAACCACAGCAGCTCGTGGACGACGCTCTTGAGGTGCACGCGCTTGGTCGTGACGAGCGGAAAGCCCTCGGCCAGGTTGAAGCGCATCGTGTAGCCGAAGGCCGAGAGCGTGCCGGTGCCGGTGCGGTCGGCCTTGCGCTGGCCGTGGGTGCGCAGGTGGCGCAGAAAGTCGAGGTAGGCCTGCATCAACGTCGAGGGGCGAGGTCGGATGTTCGATGTTGAAGAAGGCCGGATCAATCCCCCCGCTCACATCGAACATTGCCCATCGTACGTCGCACCTCGTGATATGGACCCGAACCTGCACCAGAAGCAAGGCATCAACCACCTCAACAAGGTGCTCGCCTACGCGGCGTTCGTCGAGGAAGGCGGCGCGGCGCAGGTGCACCTGACGCGCGAGGACTGGCACGTGGTGGCCGACACGCTCTTCACGATGGAGACGCCGCCGGAACTGCTCCCGCCCGCCATCCACAGCTACGAACTCGTGGGCGACAATCAGACGATCCGCCTCGTCACCGACGCGCTCGTGATCGACGTCGAGCAGATGTAGCGCTCGCCGTCGCCGTCGCTCACGCCGGGGCCTCTGCCCCGTCGCCTGCGGGGCCCGGAGCGTGCGGATGAAGCGTTTCGAGCACGCGGAGGAGGTCGCGGGAGGTGAAGGGCTTGGCCACGTGCGCGTCGAAGCCGGCGTCGAGAAAGCGCTGGCGCGGCTCGCTTCCGTTATAGACCGTCAGCGCCACTGCGGGCGTGCAGGCGGCGTGCGGCAGTTCCCGCAGCGCCTGGAGCACGTCGATCCCGGACATCCCCGCGCCGAGGTTGATGTCGAGCACGAAGGCGTCGTACGCCTGGGTGGTGGCCAGGCTGAGGGCGGCATCGGCGCTCGGCACGACATCGGCGCGCCAGCCGTTGCGCAGCGTGTGGCCGAGGATGCGGCGCGTGTCCGGGTTGTCCTCCAGCACGAGCACGCGGCGCAGCGGCGCTTCCGGCGCCACGGGCGCGGGGTCCGGCGCCCCGGGGGCGCGCGGCAGGCGCACGGTGAAGGCGCTGCCCACGCCCTTCTCGCTCTCCACCGCGATGGTGCCGCCCATGAGGTCCACGAGCCGCTGCGTGATGGCGAGCCCGAGCCCGGAGCCTTCGTGCGAGCGCGCGAGGCCGTCGGACTCCTGCTTGAAGTCGTCGAAGACCTGCGGCAGGAACGCCTCGCTCATCCCGATGCCCGTGTCGCGCACCGTGAGGGCGACATATCCGCCCTGGGCGCCGATCTCGACGCGCACGCCGCCGCGGTCGGTGAACTTGATCGCGTTGCCGATGAGGTTGGTCAGAATCCGGTCCACGGCGGCCGCGTCGGCGAGCACGGTGGCGCCGGGCACGTCGGCGAGGACGTCGAGCGTGATGCCCTTGCGGTCGGCGAGCGAGCGCAGCATCTCGACCGTCTGGTGGGCGCGCTCGTCGAGGCGGATGGGCTGGAGGAGCACCGCCTGCTGCTCGCTCTCCAGCCGCGCCAGGTCGAGCACCGAGTTGAGCGTGTCGAGCAGACGCTGGCCGCCCTGGAAGAGCATCTGGGCAAACTCGAGCGCCGTCCCCTCGGTCTCCATCGTCAGGATCTCCGCCGCCCCGATGATCGCCGTGAGCGGGGTGCGGATCTCGTGGCTCATGTTGTTGAAGAACGACGTCTTGGCCCGCATCATCTCCTCGGCCCGCTCGCGCGCGGCGCGCTCGGCCTCGAAGCGGCGCAGGTGCGTCACGTCGCGCTGCACCACCACCCAGTGGCGCTGCCCTTCGTCGTTGCTCGCCACGCAGGCGGACGAGAACTCGGACCAGAAGCGCGTGCCGGCGCGGTCGTGCGTGCGCACGTCGAGCGTCGCCACGGCCTGGCCGCCGGCGAGCGCGGCCATCTGCGCGCGCACCTCGGCGTCGGCCTCAGGGCCCAGGAGCCGCTCCAGGCCACCCGCCGCCATGTCGGCAAGCGTGTAGCCGTTGAGCCGCGTAAAGGCGCTGTTGAGGTACGTGATGCGCGCCGGACCGCCGTCCACCGCCGTAAGCACCGCCACGGCATCGTGGGCGCTGTCCACGGCCGATTCGAGCAGGCGCAGGCGCTCCTCGATCCGGTAGCGCTCGGTGATGTCGCGCTGTACGGCCACGTAGTGCGTGGTCTTGCCGGAGGCATCGATCACCGGGTTGATGGACCACTCGATGCGGAAGGGCGTGCCGTCTTTGCGGTAGTTGATCGTCTGGCCGAAGAAGGGCTCGTCGTGGGCCAGGTTCTGCCGCAGGCGCTCGATAACGTCCGGATCGGTGAGCGGCCCCTGGAGCACGCGGGGCGTCTGCCCCATGGCCTCCTCGGCCGTGTAGCCCGTCATGCGCTCAAAGCCGCGGTTGACGTAGACCATCTTGGGCCCCGGCGCCGCCATCGCCGCCTCGGTGACGAGCACCGACTCGGTGGCCTCCTGCACGGCCGCTTCGAGCATCCGCAGGCGCTCCTCGGCCCCGCGCTGCGCCGTGACGTCAAAGAACACGCCGTCGAGATAGCGCACGCGTCCCTCCGCGTCGAAGAACGGGCGCCCCCGGTCGTGAATCCAGCCGGTGGAGCCGTCGGCGTGGCGGATACGGTAGTGCACCTCGTAGGCGGTGCGCGTGGCGATGGCCTTGCGCACTGCCTGCTGAAACGGCTGCACGTCGTCCGCATGGAGCAGGTCGCGGAAGCTGCGCCCTGCTTTGCCCACAAACGATGCCGGCGGGTAGCCGAGCACCTCTTGGGCCTGCGCGCTCATGAACAGCGTAGACCAGGCGCGGTCGTAGGAGCACCGGTAGACGGCCCCGGGCAGGTTGGCCGCGAGGCCGCGGTACTGCTCATCGCGTTCGGCGAGCGCCTGCTCCACCGCCTTGCGCGCCGAGATGTCGCGCTGGATGGCCACCCAGTGGGTGTAGAACCCGCCGCCGTCGGCCACAGGGGTAACGGAGAGCTCCACCCAGAAGGCGGTGCCGTCTTTGCGGTAGTTGAGGATTTCTTCGGTGACCGGCTCCCAGCGGCGCAGCTTCTCACCAATCCGGCGGAGCACCACCGGGTCGCTGCCAGCCCCCTGAAAGATCCGGGGGGACTGCCCGATCAGTTCTTCGCGCGTGTAGCCCGTGGCCCGCGTGAGCACGTCGTTGACGTAGAGGATGCGCGGCCCCGGCCGGTCGAGCGGCTCGGCCTCCGTGACGATCACCGCGTCGTCTGCATGCAGCGCGGCGAGGGCACCGAGATAGGCGTCATGCGAGGCGGGGGCGGCCTCCATGGCCCCGGTGGCGCCCACGAACCGGCCCTCGTCGTCGTACCGAAAGTGCGCACGGACCTCCACAAGTCGCCCCTCGCCGGACGGCGTGGTGACGTAGAAGGCGAAGTGCTGCTCTGCCTGGCGGGCACGCAGGCGGAGGTACAGTTGGGTGCGGAGCCCTGCGTGGCGGCCCGGATAGAGCAAATCCTGAAACCGCCGGCCCGGCAAGGCCTCCGGCACCTGCCCTACCAGGCGGCTCCAGGACTCGCCGGCGCGAACGATCCGGCCAGTCCGGTCGATTTCAAATCCAGTGTCCTGGCTACCGAGAAGATCGTACATATGTCTGGGGCTCGGGGTGCGGGAAAGGCGCTGCTTCTACCATCGGTAGAAACGCCCGAATATTTAGGCGTTCCCGCATCCAGAGGCCGGGTTAACAGCACTTTAGCAAACAATCCCGCCGCCCCGCTACCACCTCACCGCGACCTCGAACGAGGGCGTGAAGCCCAGATCGTACACATCTACCGGCACGAACGTGAGCGTGCGGCGGGCGGCGTCGAGCGCGGGGGCCTGCTCGCGGTACCACGGGTTCTTGCGGTCGGTGAGGTTGTAGGCCGCGAGGGTCATGTTGACGCGGGCGCCCTGCGTGCTGAACGTGCCCCGAACGGCGGCGTCGACGCGCACGTACGGGCCGAGCGTGGCCGGCTGCGAGGTGTCGCCGCTGTAGGCAAGCGGGTTGGGCGCCCCAGAGGCCGCCACGCCCGCCACGTCGAGCCCAACGTGGCGCCCGAACGCGAAGCCGAGGGCGGTGCGGGCCTGATGCGTCCGGTCGTCGGCGGCGCGAAACGGCTTGCGGGCGGGCTCGTCGGGGTCGGTGAGCAGCGTGCGGGCGAGCGTGTAGGCGGCGAGCAGGGTGAGGCGCGGGAGGGCGTCGGGTTGGGCGCCGAAGGTGCCGTGGTAGAGCAGTTCGACGCCCCGGCTCGTGCCGCTGAGCGTCGTCACCCAGGGCTGCTGGAGCACGCTCTCGCGCTCGCGCTCGCGCACGGTGGCGTTGGTCTCGTGCTGCCAGAGGTGGTCGTATCGGCGCTCATACACCTCCACCTGCGCCCGCTGCGTGCCCGAGGGGCGCAGGTAGAGCCCGCCCGAGAACCCTTTGGCGCCCGTGGGCGGCGTGTCGGGCGTGGACATCACCCACACGCTCGCGCTCGGCACGCCGTCGAGGTAGAGGCGGTGCAGAAACTGGGCGTTGCGCGTGTACCCGGCGGAGACGCTCACCGTGCGCGCGCCCGTCTCCACGCGCACGCGCGGCGAGAGGCGTACGTAGGAGCCATTGGAAAACGCGTGCACGCGCAGCCCGGCGTCCACGCGCACCGGACCTGCGTTGTAGGCGCCCTCGGCGAAGGCATCGGTCTGCACGGCCTCGTCCTGCTGCACAAACTGCGGCCGCCGCGCCGACTGCTCGGCGTAGCCAATGGCGTAGCGCGTCACCACGCCGCCCACTCCCACGCGCCCCTGCCCGACGAGGCGCGCCGCGCTCACGCTCACGCGGGCATCGGTGAGGGCGTTTTCGTAGCCGAGCGTGTCGAGGTACGCGCGCGGACGCCCGCCTTTGCCGACCGCCGGGAGCGTGTAGAAAAAGTCGTCGCGGCCGTAGCGGCCCCGGTAGCGGCTCAGCCCGACGAGCGCATCGGCGCGCCAGCGGCCCCGGGCGCGCGCGGCTTGCAAGCTCATCGCCCCGGCGCCCCAGGCGTTCCGCGTCTCGACCGGCGTGAGCACCGCCTGGTTGCTCAGGGCCGACTGCGGGAGAAAGCGCCGCCCCGTGCTCGCCGCCTCGTCGCCGCCGACGTAGCCGGAGAGCGAGAGCGTGTTGCCGCGCGCGTCCTCGCCGTCCACCCGGGCGTGGAGATCGGAGAAGCGGGCGAAGGCGGTGTCGTAGAAGATGGTCTCGCGGAGCGGTCGTAGCCCGGCGGGCTGGCTCGTCTGCCGCCCGGCGTCGAGGCCGGTGCGGAGCATGTCGGCGGTGCCGGGCCATGGGATGCGCCCGAGCGTGGACACGCGCCCGGCCACAAAGGCGCCCCCGCGTCCCTGCGCGAGCGGCACGCCCACGGAGGCCCGGGCCGAGGCCGACCCGAGGGCGGCGCTCACGTCGAGGCCGCTGCGGGGCCCCGGGCGCGTGGCAAAGGCGAGCGTGCCGCCAGGCGGCCCGAAAAAGTGCGCCGGGGCGACGTCGTAGTGAAAGGCGACGGGCTGGAGCGCGTCCGGGCTGAAGGCGTCGAAGAGGCCGAAGAGGTGCGTGGGGCTATACACCGGCACGCCGTCGAGGAGCACCTCGAAGCCGTCGGCGCGGAGCCCGCGCACGCGGGGGCCTTCGGCAAAGGCCGGCCCTACGCCTACGGCGGGGAACGCTTCGAGCGCGCGCCGCACCGACGGCTCGGCGGTGCCGGGCGCGGCCTGCCGCACGGCCACGCGGGCCAGCGCGGTATCGAGCGTGGCGTCGAGGCGGAGGCTCGTCACGATCTGCTCCGCCGCCGCAAGGGGCTCCGGCCCGAGGCGGAAGACCACGCGCCCGCCCGCTACCTGCACCGTCTGCGGACGAAACCCGACGCTAGAGGCCGTCACCGCCGCGCCGCCCGGGGGGAGCCGCGCGGCAAACGTGCCGTCTTCATCGGCCGGCACGCCCGTCAGGCGCCCGTCTTCCATCCACACCACCGTGGCATAGGGCACCGGCGCGCCGTGCTGGGCATCGAGCACGACCCCGCGCACCACGAGGCGGGCCTCCGGCGCGGACGCCAGCGCCGCGGCCGTGAGGAGCACCTGGCGGCGCGTCGCGTCCACCTCCACGCGGATGCCCTGCGGCGCGAGCACGGTGCGCAGCGCGGGCAGTAGCGCCTCCGCGCCCTCGGCCCGGAGGGTGACGGTTTTGCCGGCCACGAGCGCGTCGCGGTAGAGAAAGCGGTAGGGCGTGCGTCGCTCGGCGTCGTCGATGACGCGGCGCAGGGCCGTGCCGCTATAGGCAAACGTCTGCGCGTGCGCGCCCATAACCGTCAGCAGCGCGCCCATCAGGAGCGCGAGCGGACGGATCCATCGTGCAGGCGCCCGCACCGGCGATCAGCGGGTGAACCGGTACGTCCCGTCCGCCCCCGCTTCGAAGCGCCCGCCGAGCACGCGCCCGAGCGCATCCATCGTCTCGTCGGCGCTGCCGAGGGCGAGCGAGCCCGACACGGTCTCGCCGGCCATCTCCTCGGGGAGCGTGACGGCGAGGCCGTAGTGGCGCGCCAGTTCGGCGGCCACGTCGGCGGCGGGGGTGCGGCGGAAGGCAAGGCGGCCCTGCGTCCAGTCGAGCGCGGCGCCGGTATCAGCCGGACGGGCGCCGGAGAGGCCACGCGCGCTGGCCGTCGTCGCTTCGCCGGGGGCGAGCGTGAGGCGCGCGCCGGCAGCCGAGGTCACTTCTACGCGTCCGCGTTCGAGCGTCACCGTCATCGAGTCGGCAACGGCGGCAACGGTGAACTGCGGTGCCGAGGACCGACACCATCCCGCCCGGCGTGGCCACTTCGAAGCGGCGCTGCGGGTTGTGGGTGACGTCGAACCGGGCCTCCCCGTCGAGGTCGAAGCGCACGAGCCCCGCCTCATCGGTCGTCTGCGTCAGGTGCGACCCGGCGCGCACCGTGATCGCCGAGCCGTCGGCCAGGCGCACGGTCTGCGGCGCGGCGCCGCTGGCCACTGCCACGTCGAGCCCCTCGCGGGCGGGCCGGAGCGTGAGCACCGCCACCGCCGCCAGGAGCGCAAGCGATGCGAAGGCGCCGGCGGTGGCCCAGCGCAAACGGCGCCGGGACCCGGGCGCCGCCGGGGCACGGTCGGCGCGGCCCAGAGGACGCGCAGGCACCGGCAGGGTCTGCGCCTCGATGGCCGCCCACAGCGCCGCCACCCGGGGCTCGGCCAGGCGCGGACCCGCGCGCAGCGGGGCCAGGCGCGCCAGCAGGGGGTCTGCCCCCACACCGCCGCGCTCGACGGCCCGCGCAAGCGCGAGGTCGAGGTCGTCGTCGGAGAGGTAGGCGTCTTCCATGGCAGGCGGAAAGTAAGCGAAGCGGCGGGGAAAGTGGAATCAGTTGGTGCGCTGGGCGGTGCCCGCGCCGAGGTCGACGCGGAACTGCGCGGACAGCCCGGTGAAGCGCAGCAGGCCCTTGCCGTCCTGTGCCAGGTCGATCGAGCCCGTCGAGCGGGTTTCGCCCTGCCCGGCGCGCTTGACGACGACCTCGTACTGCAAGGTGCCCGTGAGCGCCAGTTCGATGCCCTGCGTGGCGCGCGTCCGGGGGATCGTCACGCCGTCGGTGCGGAGGCGCACGGAGAAGGTCTCGGTCGAGTCAGTGCCCATCACACGGCGCGTGCCGGTGGAGTACTGGTCGCCCTGGAACGTCGCCGTGGTGGTGGCGAGGCCGCTGAGCTTCCAGGCGGCATTGCGCGTGAACGTTGTGCGGACCTCGCGCCCGCCGGGCGTCCGCACGCGCGCCTCGCCCTCGCGTTCGCCCTGAAACGTGACGGCGGCGATGCGGTCGCGGTCGCGGCTCGGGTAGCGCAGGAACGCCCCGCCGGCATCGGTGAAGACGTAGGCGAGCGTGGCGTCAGTCTCGCGAAACGGCTGCTCCTGGTGCCGCTCGTATTCGACGTAATGCGTGCCCGTCGTGGAGTCGTAGCGGACGCGTCCGTCCTGCTTTTCGCCGGGGCGTCCGAGTTCGACGCGGAAGCGCCCGCCGCCGCGCACGAGCGGCCCTTCGTGGTAGCGCAGGCCCGACGCGTCGAGCCCGGCGTCCATGTCGTACAGGTCCGACACCATGCCTTCCGACTGGTCGGCCATCGACTGCGCGACCACTTCGGCGGCCATCTGCGCCTCAGCGGTCGTGAGCGCGGTGTTCTGGCTCACGTCCACGGTGGCGTCGCAGGCGGCCAGCAGCCCGGCCAGCGCGAGGCCGTACAGAGGGGCTCGGAGTCTAGCGGTCATGGGGTAGCGAAGGGGCAAGGGGCGGGGAGGCGGTACGCTCCCTTTACCCGCGAAGTGCCCCGAGCCCCTATAGCCTCCTCGCCGGGGCGTGTGGGACGACGGGGGAGGCCCCAATGGCGCGCGGTGCATCATCGAGGCCGCATTCCGGCGCGCCCGGGATCAGGGAGCGGGGTAAATTGCGGACCATGCTACCCTGCTCCGCCATGCGCACCCTGCTACTGCTCGTCACCCTCGCCCTCGTGCTCCCCGCCGCCGCCCAGGACGTCGGCACGCGCCAGCGCGTCGTGCTCACCGACGGGCGCGTGCTCGCCGGCACCGTCGTCAGCGCCGATGCCAACGTGCTCGTGCTCGACGTGGGCGGGCTGCGCACCGAGATTCCGCGCGCCCAGATTGCCAGCACCGAGCCCATCACCGGGCGGCTGCTCGACCGCGACCCCAACGACACGCGCCTCTTCATCACGCCCACCGCCCGGACTTTGCCGCAGGGCACCGGGCGCTTCTCCAACTACCTGATCTTCTTCCCCTCCGTCGCCTACGGCTTCACGGGGCGGCTCGATGGTTCTGTGGCCGCCTCCCTGCCCATTGACGGCACCGGCTTTGTCTCGGCCAACGTCAAGTATGGAATCGCGCAGACCGCGCAGGCGTCCTTCGCCGTAGGCGTGAGCGCTGGCACGGCCTATGGCAAGAACGTGGACAGTGGCATTGGCGGCACCTTCTACGGCCTCGCTACGGTGGGCTCGGCCACTACGTCTGCCACCGTCGGCGCCTACGGAATCTACACGACCGCCTCAACAGGCGGCGATGGCAGCTTCGACGTGGGCAACGGCTTCGGGATCGCTGTCGGACTGGAGCAGCAGGTGTCGAACTCGGTCAAGTTGATGTCGGAGAACCTGTTTCTGCACGTCGTCGAGGATGGGGGCGGCACGGGCGGCGCAGGCGCCGTAGGGATTCGGTTCTTCAGCGGGCGCATCGCCGGCGAAGTAGCGCTCCCGGTGTACGGCTTCACGACCGGGGCGGGCGGCGACGCCACATTCGACTTTCTCCCCTCGCCCGTGCCGTTCTTCGGGCTCGCCTACAACTTCGGGCGATAGCCGAACGGGGCGGGCGGAGGGAGGGGCCGCGTACCTTGCGGCCATGTGTATGCGCCTGCTGCTCGGCCTGCTCGCCCTCTTCGTGGCGTGCTGCTCGCGGGCGCCTCCCGGCGCACGCGCAGTACTTCCGCTTCGGGCGCAACCGGGTGCCGCTCGTGCGCGGCCCGTGGCAGTTTGTGCAGACGCCGCGCTTCGACGTCTACTTCACCCCCGGCCTCGACGCGCTCGCCCGCGACGCCGCCCGGCAGGCCGAGGCCGTCTATCCCCGCCTCGCCGCGCTCACCGGCCACGCGCTCGAACGCCGCGTCCCGCTCCTGCTCTACCCCGGCCCCGGCGCGCTCGCCGCCACCAACGCCGTGTCCCTGCCTGAGGACGTCGAGGGCCTCGGCGGGCTCACCGAGCGGCGGCGCAACCGCGTGCTCATCCCCTTCTCCGGCGACCGGGCCGAGTTCAGCCACGTGCTCGTGCACGAGCTCACACACGCGCTGCTCAACGACCGGCTCACGAGCCGCGCCCTGCTCCGCCCCACGCGCGACCGCGAGATGCCCCTGTGGATGAACGAGGGCCTCGCCGAATACGCCTCCCGCGGCGCCGTAGACATCGCCTCCGAGCGGATCCTGCGCGCGGCGCTGCTCGCCGGACGCCTGCCGCCCGTCGACCGGCTCGCGGGGGGGCTGCTCTACCCGGGCGGGCTGAGCTTCTGGGCGTTCATCGCGGCCGAGTACGGGGATGAGCGCTTGCCGGAGGTCGTGGACGCCTTTGCCGTGCTCCGCGACCCCGATGCCGCCTTCGCCGCCGTGACGGGCCTGCCGGTGGCCGAGCTTTCGGAGCGGTGGCGGGCGGCGCTCCAGGACCTCGTGGCGCCGGAGGTGGCCTTTCGCGAGCGGCTGCCCGAAGACGGCCACGCGCTCGTGCTGCCCGGCCTCGAACGCGCCTTCGTGACCACGCCCACGCTCGCCCCGCAGGGCGACCGGGTGGCGTTCGTCGGGGCGCGCGAATCGTCGGTGGGCGTTTATGTGGCGCGGCTCACGGGGCCGCCCTTCGTCAAGCAGATCTACCGGGTGGCCCGTCCGGCGGCCCGCCTGCGCCTCGGCAGCACCGGCCTGGCGTGGAACCCGGCCGGGCGCCGGATCGCGGTGGCGGTGTCGAGCCCGCGCGGGGAGAGCATCGTCGTGCTCGACGCCAGCACGGGCGTGCTGCTCCAGACCCTCCGCCCGCGCCTCGACGCCATCGTGTCGCTCGCGTGGCATCCGTCCGAGGACGTGCTCGCGCTCGAAGCCACCCGCCACGGCCAGAGCGACCTGTACCGCCTCGACCTCGCCACCGGCGCGCTCACGCCGCTCACGCACGACCCGGCCTCCGACCACGCACCCGCCTGGACGCGCGACGGCCGGGCGCTCGTGTACCACTCCGACCGGGGCACGCGGCAGGATTCGCTCGCCTTCGACCTGTACCGGCTCGACCTCGCCACCGGCCAGCACACCGCCCTCACGCGCACCCCGTGGGATGAGACGTTCCCCGTGGCCTACGGCGACACCCTGCTGTTCATCAGCACCCGCAACGGCATCGCCAACCTCGCGGCCCGTCGCCCCGGCGCTGCGGACGAGACCGCGCTCACCGACCTGCTCGGCGGCATCGAAGGCGGCGTGACGCTCTCCGACGATGGGGAGCGGGCCATCGTGCCCGGCTTCGAGGGCGGGCGTCTGGACCTGTTCCTGCTGCGCACGCCGCTCCAGCACCCCTTACCGGTCGCCCCTGCCCCCACCGTGCTCGCCTACCTGCGCGGCGCCGACGCCACGCGCGTGCCGCCGGTCGTGGCGTTCGCCTCCAACGAGCGCCGGCAGCGCAACCCGTTTCTGCGCACGAGCTTTGCCCGCACCACCGCCCCGGATTCGGCCGCCGCCCTGCCCGCCGACTCGGCGCTCGCCACCCTCACGGCCCTGATCGACAGCCTCGCTGCGGCGGCCCCGCCGGAGCCGCCTGTCGAGCCGTTCCGCTACTACGCCGACACCACCGCCACCGGATCGCTGCGCGCCCGGCCCTACCGGCTCCTGTTTTCGGCCGATGGCCTCTCCGGCAGCGCGGTCTACGACCCGCTCTACGGCGTGCAGGCGCTCGCCCAGATCCAGGCCAGCGACCTGTTCGGCGACCACGTCTTCACGGCCGCCTCCAACCTGCTGCTCGACCTGCGCAACTCCGACTACGTGCTCGGCTACAGCTACCGGCGCCCCCGCCTCGACCTGGGCCTCCAGGGCTTCCACACCGCCCGCCTTCTGCCGCAGGACGGCCAGAACGCCCAGCTGACCCGCTACCGCTACTACGGCGGCAGCGTGAACCTGAGCTACCCCTTCGACGCCTTCCAACGCCTCGAAGCCGGGGCCACGCTGGCCTCGGTCTCACAGGCGAGCTTGTTTCAGCAAAACGTGCGGCCCCGCCAGCGCACGCTCGCCCTGCCCTCGCTCTCCTACACGTTCGACCGCGCCCTCGAAGGCCCCAGCACCGCCTACGCCGGCACGCGCGCCGCCTTCAGCGTCAGCGGGAGCACGTCCAACTCGGCGCGCTTTGTGACGGCCATCGGCGACGCCCGTATGTACCAGAGCCTGGCCGGCGGCAGCGCTGTGGTGGCCGTGCGCCTGAGCGGCGCCGCGTCGTTCGGCACGCTCCCGCAGCGCTTCTATGCGGCCGGGGTGAGCGGCTGGGTGGGCCCGAGCATCGAGCCGGGCGCCTTTCCGATCACGCAGCTCGAAGACTTCGCCTTTGCGACCCCGGTGCTGCCCATGCGCGGCTTTCGCCTCGGCGCGCGCAGCGGGACGCACTTTGCGCTCGTCAACGCCGAGCTTCGCCTGCCGCTCATCGCCGTGGTGGGCTCGCCGCCCGGACCCGTGCTCCCCTTCGAGGGCGTGCTCTTCGCCGATGGCGGCCTGTTCTGGGGCGGACCGGGCAATGACAAGCTCCGGTTCGTCACCCGCGACGACGCCGGGCAGCGGCGCCTCGACGACCTGCTCGTCGGGGCGGGCGGGGGCGTGCGGACGGCGCTGTTCGGCTTCCCGGTGCGCCTCGACGTAGCATGGCCGTTTACCGGGCAGAATTTCGGCGCGGCGCGCCTCTACGCCTCGGCCGGCTACAGTTTCTGAGGCTCGACGCTCGACGCCGTCGTTCGTCGTCCGAAATCGAGGGGGCTGAAGCGCCTCTGACCACGAACCACGAACGAGCGCCCGTGTGTTTTCCGCGACGAGGGGGACGCGTCATAAGACCGTTACCAGACACGCACCCCGGCGGTTGGGGCCTGCGCCGTTCCTTGGGGTATACGGAAGTTGAATCTATGTACCTCGCCTCTGTGCCTGCTCCCGCCCTTCTGCGCAGTTCGTTCGCGCCCGAACACGGCTCCGGCCTGATGACGTCCCTCGTGCTCTTCGCCGACCGCCTCGAAGTGCGGCGCCTGGGCATGTGCACGCGCGTGCTCCCCCTCACCGACATCGAGCGGGTCTCGGTCTCCACGTGGGGGCCGGATCCGGTCAACCTGCGCATCGAAACGCGCTCCGGCGAAGCCCCTCGCCGGGCGGATCACGGGCGTCCTCGCGTGGAAGTACAAGCTGATGGAGCTCGTCGGCGTGCGGGAAAATGCCCGCGTGCTGCCCGAACCGCTGCGCGCCCTGTCCGTCGCCGCGTAGGCGAGACGGAGGCGGCGCCTTTAAGCGGCGCAGAGCTTCGAACATTCTTGCCGGAACTGCCCCGCCGGGTCTGCATGACAGGGGCAAACCGCTCGCACCGCGCTGGGTCCTCTCGGCGCGGTGCTTTTTTCGCCTCCGGCGCCCCCGATTCACCGCATGCAGACCACCATTACCCCGCTGGGCCCCGCCGACTACCGGCTCGACGTCACCGCCCCGGCTGCCGACCTCTCCCCCCGCTTCGACGCTGCGCTGCGCCGCCAGCGCGGCCGCGTGCAGATGCGCGGCTTCCGCCCCGGCAAGGCGCCGATGGACCTCGTCCGCCGCCAGTACGGCCAGGACGTCGCCGCCACGCTGGCCGAGGAGATCGTCCAGCAGGCCTTCGACCAGGAGGTGCTCAAGAACGAGCAGTACGACATCGTGGGCCGTCCGGCGCTCACCACCCTCGCCTACGACGGCACCGGCGACCTGACGGCCTCGATCCAGTTCGGCGTTCGGCCGGTGGTGAAGGTGGACGGGCTCGGCAACACGCCCCTCACCCGCCTCGTGGAGAGCATCGACGATGCCGAAGTGACCGCCGAGGTCGACCGTCTGCGCGCCCGCACGGCAACGGCGGAGGTAGCCGAGGAAGGCTACGCGATCACCGCCACCGACGCCGCCACGCTCGACCTCCAGCAGCTCGACAGCGAGGGCGCGCCTGCCGCAGGCCGCGTCGAAAAGGGCGTGGAGGTCACGCTGGACGACGAAAACGTGCAGGACGCCCTCCGCAACGCGCTCATCGGCGCACAAGCGGGCGACACCTTCCGCGTGACGCTGCCCCACGGCTCCGGCGACCATGTCCACACGCACCAGTACGACGTGGCCGTCAAGGAAGTGCGCCGCCGGACGCTTCCCGAGGCCGACGACGCGTTTGCCCTGCAGGCCTCGAGCGGACGCCACGAGACCGTAGACGCCCTGCGGGGCGCCATCCGGGGCGAACTCGTGCAGGCCGCCCAGCGCCGCCAGCGCGACTACTTCGAGTCGCAGATCGTAGAGGCGCTGCTCGAAAAGCACGCCGACGTGGCTGTGCCGGATGCGGCCATCCAACTTTTCCTCGAATCGTTCCTCCAGAACGTCGCCGAGCGCAACAACGGCAAGCTGCCCGAGGACTTCGACGTAGAAGGCTTTGCCCAGCGGATGCGCGGCGAGGCCGAAAAGCAGGCCCGCTGGATGTTCATCCGCGACGCGCTCGTGGCCCAGAAAAGCCTGGCCATCGAGGACGCCGACTTCGACGCGTTCTTCGAGCGCGAAGTCGGCCAGCGCGGGCTTCGACGCGGCGCTGCTGCGGCGCTTCTACGACGGCCAGGAAGGCATGATGGACCGCCTGGAGCAGCGCCTGCTCTCCGAGAAGCTCTTCGACACGCTCACCGAGCACGCGACGTTCGTCGACAAGACGCTCGACGAGGTGCGCCAGGCCAGCCTTCCCGCTGCCGCCGACGCTGCCAGCACCTCCGCCGTCGACCCCGACGCGGCCGAGGAAGCGCCGGCGCCTGCCAAGCCGAAAAAGCGCGCCAAGAAGACCGAAGGCTGAACCGCGCCGGGGCCGCTTGCTGCGATGCAGGCGGCCCCGGAACCGGCCCCCTAGGTTCCCGTGCTTAACGGCGCATTCACCCGCTACGACCCGCCATGGTGCAGGACTTTCTCTCGTTCACGCGCAGCATCGGGCGCCTGCCCTCGGACATCTCGCGCATCGGCCTCGGCGACCAGCCGATGGCCGGCCTGGTGCCCTACGTCGTCGAGCAGACGGCGCGCGGCGAGCGCGGCATGGACATCTTCTCGCGCCTGCTGCGCGAGCGTGTCGTCATCATCGGCACGCCCATCGACTCGACGATTGCCAACCTGGCCATCGCGCAGTTGCTCTTTTTGCAGAGCGAAGACCCGGACAAGCCCATCAACCTGTACGTGAACTCGCCGGGCGGTGAGGTCTACTCGGGCATGGCGATCTACGACACGATGCAGTTTGTGCAGCCCGAAGTGGCCACGCTCTGCGTGGGCCTCGCCGCCTCGATGGGGTCGGTGCTGCTCACGGCGGGGGCGCCGGGCAAGCGGGCCGCCCTGCCGAACTCGCGCATCATGCTCCACCAGCCCAGCGGCGGTGCGCAGGGCCAGGCGTCCGACATTGAGATCGTGGCCAAGGAGATCCTCTGGATCAAGGACCGCCTCTACGCGGTGCTCGCCTACCACACCGGCAAAACGGTGGAACAGGTGCGCCGCGACGCCGACCGCGACTACTGGCTCGGCGCCTACGACGCCCAGGAGTACGGCCTGATCGACCAGGTCTTCGAGCCCCGGCGCGGCTACAAGCCGGACGCCAAGGTCGACGACATCATTCAGAAGGAAGACGGCTGAGCCGCCCTGCCTGCTGGCCCCGCGCCGCTTCTGCCCTGCCGGAAGCGGCGCGTTGCGTTTAGCGCCCCACGACGAGCGGGCGCGTCTGCACCTCCACGCCCGACGTCAGGCGAAGCACGTACACCCCGGGCGCCCAGCCGCGCACCGAGAAGCGGGCCTCGGGCCTCTCGGGCGCGAGCATGGCCGTGTGGACGAGGCGTCCAAGTGCGTCGAACACGTCGAGCCGGGCCGGCGCATGGAGCCCATTCACCGGCACCTGCACCGTCGTCCGTGCCGGGTGGGGGGCGGGCACGCCCAGGGTGAGCGGTCGCACGGCCCCCTCGGTCTCTGCCACGGTGAAGGCCTGTACCTGAAAGCGCGCCAGGAAGAGGTCGGGGTTGCCCGGCGTGACCGTGGCCGTTGTAGGCCCGAAGAAGGCCGTGCCACCAAACGTGCCCATCGTATACACCGACCGCACGTTGCCCGGGGCGTCGTGGAAGGCTGCTGCCGTTGCGGCGTCCGGCTGCGGCCCCCCGGCCGTGTAGGCCCTCAGCTGGCCCGAGATTGCCGACCCGACGACGCCGAACACGTCCGAGGAATCCCGGGCGAAGATCGTTTCAGCGCCCACAGCGCTCGTCCCGACGTGGCCGGTCAGGTAATAGTCCGCTTCGTTGTTCGAGAACGGGAGCACGACCGGCGCGGGCACGTCGTCGTAGGCGCTCCCGAAACTCTGCGTGGGGCCGGGCCCTCCCTCCACGCTGTAGAAGGCCACGAATACGTCCCGCCCTCCCAGGCTCCGGAACGTCGTGGGCTCAAAAATGGCGCCGCTCGAACCGAAGGTCCCGGTCACGACAACTGCGGCAAAGCTGCCGCCGAACTGGCTGCTGCCCGAGTATGTCACCCCAACGCCGAGCCCTTCGTCGTCGGTTAGGCCCCCCGCCTGCCGGATCCAGTCGAGGTCGCCGGTGGCACTGTAGCGGGCGATCATCACGTCTGAGCCGCCCCTGGCAATGAGGGTGCGCGCCCCGAAGGCGGCAGTGCCGCGAAAGGTGCCGGTGACGTATAGCTCGCCGTCCAGTCCGAATGCCAGCCCGTTCCACCGATCCGCGCCGGGGCCGCCGCCCGTTTGCAGCCACCGGAGCGCGCCGTTGGCCTCGAAGCAGCCCACCCAGGCGTCGTCGGCGCCCTGCGCCACGACCTCGCGGTCGAAGAACGTGGCGCGGGCAAAGAAGCTGCCGGCGGCGCAGAACGAGCCGTCGGGGCGCACGGCCAGGCTGTTGACGTGGTCGTCGCCCGCCGCGCCGCCCACCGTGCGGATCCAGCCGAGGGTGCCCGTCGGGGTGAGCTGGGCGAAGAAGATGTCGGCGTTGTTGCCCTGCGCCCGGAGCGGGTTGATGCCGCCGTAGTCGAGCCGGTCGGTGAAGCTGCCGCCCACGATGAACGCGGAGGCGTCCGTTTGCGCCCCGCTGCTGGCGCGGACGGCCCCGAGCGCGCGAAACGCGTCGGCCCCGGCGCCGCCGAAGCGCCGCGCCCAGCGCACCGCCCCGGCATACGTCACGCTCGCCACGAGGGCATCGGTGCTGCCCGCGCTCACGAGGCGCACGCTGTCGAGGGCGAGCGTCTCGGTGAAGCTGCCGGCCCACACGAGGCACGTGCCGCCGTCGGCGAGGGCGTTGGCGGCTTCTACTGCCGCGGCCGCCGTAGGTACGCACGAGTTCAAGCGGCCGCTGGCTCAGCGCCACGGCCGGGACCAGGAGCCCTAACGTCAATGCCAGCACGTACTTCATGCCGGCCCAAACGGCGCGGCGGGCGGGAAAGTGCCCTACCCCGCCACCAGTCTCCGGCTCGGCAGCCGGCGCCATCCGCGCGCGGCCAGATGAGGCGGCGCTTGCGGCCCCAGTAAAAGCCCGTGGCCGTCATCGCGGGCGCCAGCAGAAAGTACCCGAACCCGGCGCGGGCGCCCCAGCCGTTGTAGGCCAGCCCGATGGAAAGCAGCCCGATCAGCACGTTCCACAGGTTGACCCCAGAGTTCTTCCTTGGTCGCGAGCCGCTCGAATTCGTTCAGCTCCAGGCGGTCGCGCTGCGTCCACGCGCGCAGGTACAGGCACCCGAAGATCGCGAAGATGGCCACGTAGCCCGACGCCGAAGAGGGCCATGAGCGGGCACGTCCTGCCCGGGGCGCGGATCACCACGCCGCCCTCGTCGCCGAACAGGTTCACGCCCATGAATTGGCCCACGCCAGAGCGTGTACGAGAAACTTGAGCGGGTACACGTAGAACAATACCACGAACAGCAGCACTCCGTTGAGCGTGACCGTGAGGGGATCGTCGAGGCCGTAGTTGCGAAAGAACTTGTTCTGCTTGTACCAGATGAGGAACAGCAGGGCAAACGAAATCGCAAAGGCGAAAAACCCCTGGAGCGCAAGGCTCAGCTCGTCGAACGTGCGGGGCACTTCGAGCGCAACGATGAGCAGCGTGATCGCGAAGGCGAACACAGCATCCGAGAAGGCCTCGATGCGCAGGATTTCGTGACTGCGACGGCGAAAGGCCAGCAGCGAGGCGAGGGGCATCAGGATCAGCGGCGTGAACGCCGCATGATACGCGCACGCCGCCGGCGGTATACCGATCGGGCTGGAGGGCGCCGAATGCCCGCCGGATTCATGGATGATGGATCCTGGCAGGGGTCGAATTGGGCGGCTCTGACCAGATCGATGATCCGTGGTCAACTCGGTGATCGCCGCACGGCCAACCAGCTTGGCGCCACGTCGGCCCGGCCTCAGCAAGCGAGCATTCCGCCAACGAGTCCCCGACCAGGCGTAAGCGGAGCCGCCAGAGGCGTCTCGCCAGGAGACCGTCCGGGCTGCTTTCAGGGGGCTACCAGGCCGGGCGAGCGCGCCGGTAGCCCGGTCGAGCGCGAGACGGGCGCTTGCGGCGGCGCGCTCGGCGAAGAGGAGGAGCAGGCGGATGTTGCCGAGGTTGGTCTCGGCGTCGAGCAGGTCGAGGTGGGTGAGCGTGCCGGCGCGGTAGCGCACGAGCGCGAGCGCGAGCGCCTGCCGGGCCTGCGCCTCGGCCTGCGCCGCCGCGTCGATGCGGCCCTGGCTCGCGCGCGCTTCGGCGACCGCACGCTGTACCTCGGACGTCACGGCGAGGCGCTGCTCGGCGAGACGCGCGGTGCCTGGGCCGCAAGCGCTTCGGCCTCCTGGGGCGGCACCTCGTCCTGCTCATGGTGCTGCGCAAGCGCGGCCCGATGCGCCAGGTGGACCTCTGCGAGGCGCTCGTGTTCGACCGCACGACGATCATGAAGCTCGTGGACGACTTCGGGCGCCTCGGCTACGCCACGCGCGAGCGCGACCCGGGCGACCGGCGCGCCTACCGCGTCACCCTCACCGAGGCCGGCAGCCGCGTGATCGACGAGGTGCTGCCCATCGTCAAGGACACCGAGCGCGAGTTCTTCGCCGCCCTCTCCGACCCCGAGCGCGAAACACTCCGGAGCCTGCTCGTGCACCTGCTCACGACGCCCCAGGCCCCTGCCGCGCCTGGATGCGCGGTCAAAGGCGCGGGGTCCGAACAGTCTGCGTGAAGTGGGCACCGGGCCGCAGCGGCGTCGTTGGCGGCGCCCTGTGTTTGCTCTGCGGCCCCCTCCATGCGCCTGACCCTCGTTGACTACGGCATCGGCAACCTGCGCTCGCTCGAAAAAGCGTTCGAGCACGTGGGCGCCGAGGTGGTCCGCACGGACGATCCGGACGTGGTCGCCGCTGCCGACAAGCTCGTCGTGCCCGGCGTGGGCGCCTTCGGGGCGTGCATGGACGCGCTGCGCGCGCGCGGCCTCGTGGCCCCCGTGCAGGAGGCCGCCCGGCGGGGAACGCCGCTCCTCGGCGTGTGCGTGGGGATGCAGCTGCTCTTCGACGCCTCGGAGGAGATGGGCACCCACGCGGGCCTCGGCCTGCTCCCGGGCCGCGTCGTCCGCTTCCAGGTGCCCAGCGACGGCCCGCGCCTGAAGGTGCCGCACATGGGCTGGTCGCCCCTGCGCCCCGGCGCGCCCTCGCCCCTCCTCGACGGCCTGCCCGACGGCGCGCACGTCTACTTTGTCCACTCCTACCACGCCGCCGGCGTCGATCCGGCCGATGTGCTGGCGTGGGCCGACTATGGCGGGCGTTTCCCCGCCGTGGTGGGGCGGAACCGCATTTTCGGGGCTCAATTCCATCCTGAAAAGAGCCAGAGCTTCGGGCTGCGCCTGCTTCGCAACTTCGCCACGCTGCCGATACCGGTAGCAAGCTTTCCGGCCTGATCCCCGGCTCCCTTCCAATGCTGCTCGTACTCCCGGCCATTGACCTGCGCGGCGGCGCCGTGGTCCGGCTCGTCAAGGGCGAATACGCCCGCGAGACGGTCTACTTCGACGACCCGATCAAGATGGCGCGCCTGCTCCGCGTGATGAACGCGAAGGTGCTCCACGTGGTAGACCTCGACGCGGCGCGCGGCGCGGCCGCCTCCATCGAGGCCGGCTCGCGGCCCGACAACCGCGACGTGATCCGCGCCATCACCTCCACGCTCGACATTCCCGTGCAGGTGGGCGGCGGCCTCCGCACGCTCGACGACATCGAGGCGACGCTCTCGGCCGGCGCCTCGCGCGTGATCGTGGGCACGGCCGCCGTGCGCGATCCGGGGCTCGTCACCGAGGCGCTACAGGGCTTCGGGGCCAGCCGGATCGTGGTGGGCATCGACGCGCTCAACGGCGAGGTGCGCACGCAGGGCTGGCGCGAAGGATCGGGCATGGACGCCGTAGAGCTGGCCGTGGAGATGGAGGCGCGGGGCGTGCGCCGCTTCGTCTACACCGACATCGCGCGCGACGGCACCCTCGGCGGGCCCAACGTGGAGGCCTACCGCGCCCTCGGCGAGCGCCTGCAGAAGGCGCGCATCACCGCCTCCGGAGGCGTGGGCTCGTACAAAGACCTCGTGGCCCTTCAGACCCTCGAAGCCTACCGCGTGGACTCGGTGATCGTGGGCCGCGCGCTCTACGAAGGCGCCTTCCCGTGCCAGCGGATGTGGTGCTGGGAGCAAAAAGAGCGCGTGGACCTCGACTGCTACTCCACTGCCATGCTCCGCAAGGAAGCCGAGAAAGCGGAGGCCCTGCGCGCCCAGGCGGGCGATGGCGCCGCGACCGAAGCCGCCCTGCCGGCGCCCGAGGCCCCGTGACGGCCAAGCGCATCATCCCCTGCCTCGATGTCCACGCCGGGCGCGTGGTGAAGGGCGTGCAGTTCGAGCAGCTTCGCGATGCGGGCGACCCGGTGGAGCAGGCGCGCTTTTACGACGCCGCCGGGGCCGACGAACTGGTCTTTCTCGACATCACCGCCACCCACGAGGGGCGCGGGGTGATGCATGAGGTCGTGCGCCGCACCGCCGAGGAGGTGTTCATCCCCCTCACCGTGGGCGGCGGCCTGCGCACCGTGGACGACGTGCGCGCGATGCTCCACGCCGGCGCCGACAAGGTGTCGCTCAACTCCGCCGCCCTCGACCACCCCCGATCTCATCTCCGACGCCGCCGCGCAGTTCGGCAGCCAGGCCATCGTCGTCGCGATTGACGCGCGGCAGACCGGGCCGGAGCGGTGGGACGTGTACACCCACGGCGGGCGCCGCCGCTTTCGCGAGGACGCCGGGGGCTTCGATGCGGTGGCGTGGGCGCGCGAGGCCGTCGAGCGCGGCGCGGGCGAACTGCTCCTCACGAGCATGGACCGCGACGGCACCGGCGACGGCTACGACCTCGCCCTGCTCCGCGCCGTCTCCGACGCCGTGGCGGTGCCCGTCATCGCCTCGGGGGGCGCAGGCACCCTCCAGCACCTCACCGACGCCCTCCAGGGCGGCCCGGCCGGCGGCCATGCCGACGCGGTGCTCGCCGCCTCGATCTTCCACTTCCGCACGTTCACGATCCCCGAGGCCAAGCACGCCCTTGCCGACGCCGGATTGCCCGTGCGCCTCGACGCGCCGCACGCGGTATAGCGCCATGCAGGAGCCGCTCATCATCCTGCGCGTGGCGTTCTGCCTGCTGCTCGTGCTCGGCGCGGCGCTCTACTTCTGGGCCCGCGACCGCCACCGCCGTCCCCGCCGCTGACGCGCCCCTGCCCGCCCCGATGCCGCCCCCCTCGCCGTCCGACCTGCGCGGTGCCGCCCGCGTGCTGCGCGTTGCGCTCGCGTTGGGTGGCCTGGGCGCCCTCGTGATCGTGGCGTGGCTCGTCTACGGCGCCACCGTGCGGCCGGACGTGGGCGCGTCGCTCTACGGCAAGGGCCGCGCCTACACGCCCGTGTTCTGGGGCCCGTTCATCGCGTTCGTCGCAGCCGGGCTCGGCTGCGTGGCCTTCGTGTTCCGCCGAGCCCTCCGCCGCCTCGAACGCGGCGAGACGGTCTACCGTCCGCGCCGGGCCACGCCCGAGCCGCCCGGCCCGTCGTAACCGGCGGCCCACCCCACCCTCCTCCGAACGCCGTAGGGGCAAGGCGCGCCTTGCCCCTACCGATGCCAAACGCGGTTCAGTGGGCGTCGAGCCAGTTGGGGCCCGTGCCCGCCTCCACGTCCACCGGCACGCCGTGGGGGAGCGGAAGCGCCCGCGCCATCTCGTCGCACACGAGCGTGGTGACACGCTCCACCTCGGCCTCGGGCACCTCGAAGACGAGTTCGTCGTGGACCTGGAGCAGCATCCGCGCGCCGAGGCCTTCCTCCTTCAGGCGTCGGTGCAGGCTCACCATCGCCCGCTTGATCATGTCCGCCTGCGTGCCCTGGATGGGCATGTTCACGGCCACGCGCTCGGCAAACATCCGCTCGTTGCGGTTGCTCGCCTTGATGGCCGGCACGTAGCGCCGCCGCCCGAGCAGCGTCTCGACATAGCCCAGTTCGCGCGCCCGTTCGACGATCGTGGCGAGGTAGCCCATCACGCGCGGGTACGACTGCGTGTAGGTCTCGATGAGCACGGCGGCTTCCTTCGTGGACGTGCGCATCCGCTGGGCGAGCCCGAAGGCCGAGATGCCGTACGGAATGCCGTAGTTGACCTGCTTGGCCCGGCTCCGCTGCTCGCGCGTGACCGCCTCGGGGGGCACGTTGTACACGCGCGCCGCCGCCGCCGTGTGGATGTCCTCGTCGCCCGGAACGACGCGATGAGCGCTTCATCGCCCGACATTGCGGCGAGGATGCGCAGTTCGATCTGCACGTAGTCCGCCGAGAGGAGCACGCAGCCGGGCGCGGCCACGAACGCCTTGCGCACCTCGCGCCCCTGCTCGGTGCGCACGGGGATGTTCTGGAGGTTGGGCCGGTCGGAGGAGAGGCGCCCGGTGGCGGCGCGCGTCTGGTTGAACTGGGTGTGGACGCGCCCCGTCTCCGGGTTGATGAGCTTCGGGATGGCCTCGGTGTAGGTCGAGCGGAGCTTGTGGAGCTTCCGGTAGTCGAGGATGAGGCCCACGAACGGGCTCTCGGTGACCAGTTCGAGGAGCACGTTCTCCTCAGTCGAGCGCTTGCCGGTGGCCGTCTTCTTGCCCGGCTTGAGGCCCATCTCGTCGAAGAGGACGACGGCGAGCTGGTCTGGCGAGGTGATCTTGAAGGGGCGCCCGGCGCCCTCGTAGATCTTCGCCTCGAGCGCGATCATCTCCTCGGCGAGTTGCCGGGAGATGTCGGCGAGCGCCTTTTCGTCCACCTTCAGGCCCGCGCGCTCCATGTCCACGAGCACGCGCACGAGGGGGAACTCGATGGTCTCGGCGATCTCCCGCAGGCCCGGCTGCTCCTCCAGCAGCGGCCGGAGCACGCCGTAGAGGCGCAGCGTCACATCGGCGTCCTCGCACGCGTAGGGCCCGGCCAGTTCGAGCGGCACGTCCCGCATCGTGATCTGGCTCCGGCCCGTCCCGATGAGGTCGGTGATGGGGATCGTGCGGTAGGAGAGGTACTTGCGCGCGAGCGCGTCGAGGCTGTGCTCTTCTTCGGGCGCGATGAGGTAGTGGGCCACGAGCGTGTCGAAGAACGGCCCGGCCACCTCCACGCCCGCCTGCGCGAGCACGAGCAGGTCGTACTTGAGGTTCTGCCCCACCTTGAGCGCCGCGCCCTCGTAGAAGGGGCGGAGCACGCCGAGGAGCGTCGGCGCGTCGGTGCCGTCGGGGAGGGGGACGGGCACGTAGACGCCCTGCCCCTCCGCCCACGCGAACGAGAGGCCGACGAGCCCGGCGCTCATCGCGTCGAGGGAGGTGGTCTCGGTGTCCATCGCCACGGTCAGGTGTCGCGCGAGCTGGGCGGCGAGCGTTTCGAGGGCGGCCTTCGTGCGGACGATCTCGTAGTCCACCTTCGCTTCATCCATGCCCGTTACGGTCTCGAAGGGGCCGAAGTCGAAGCTCATGGAGGGGTCGTCGCCGTAGTCGGGCACGCCCGCGCCGTCGCCGAAGAGGCTGGCCTGCCCGGTGCGGGCGGTCGGGCGTCCGCCGATTGCGCGGGCCTCCTGCGCCTCCTCGAAGCGGCGGAGCATCGAGCGGAACTCCAGCTTTTCGAACACGCGCCGCACCGCCGCCACGTCGTGCGTGCCCACGCGGAGGGCATCCCAGCTGAGCGGCACCTCCACGTCCGTGTGGATGGTGACGAGCGCCTTGCTCAGCCGCGCCTTGTCGGCGTGGTCGGTGAGGCCCTCGCGCGCCTTTTTGCCCTTCACCTCGGCGGCGTGTTCGAGCAGGTTCTCGACGGAGCCGTACTGCTGCACGAGCGCAATGGCCGTTTTCTCGCCGATGCCGGGCACGCCGGGCACATTGTCGGACGCGTCGCCCATGAGCGCGAGCACGTCGATGAACTGCGGGGGTTCGAGGCCGTATTCCTCGCGGAAGCGGTCGGCGGTCATCATCTCGAACTCCTCGCCCCGGTGCGCGGGCCGGAAGATCGAGATGTGCGTTGAGAGCAGCTGCCGGAAGTCTTTGTCGGGCGAGACGATGACGACGTTGGCGTCCTCGGCCTCGGCCCGCCGGGCGAGCGCGCCGATGGCGTCGTCGGCCTCCACACCGGGGGCCTTGATGCAGGGCACGTCGAAGGCCTCGATGACCTCCTCGATCCAGGGGAGGTTCATCCGGAGGTCGTCCGGCATCGGCGGCCGGTGGGCCTTGTAATCGGCGTACATCTCCGAGCGGAACGTGCCCTGGTCGCCAGCGGCATCGAAGACGACGGCGAGGTGTTCGATGCCGTGGGTGGCGATGAGCTTGAGCAGCGCGGCGGTGAAGCCGTAGGTGGCGCTCGTGTTGCGGCCCTGCGAGTCGAGGAGCGGGCGGCCCGAGAAGATGAAATGGCTCCGGTACGCGAGGGCCATCGCGTCGAGCAGGTAGAGCGTGCGGGCGCGGTCAGACGCTGGCGGCATGGCGGGGCGGTATCGGGGTTCGGCACACGACGCGCGCCGGGCCGCGTTCCAGAACGTGTGCGACGATGCGGCCCCCTCCTGCCGCTACGGCCTGCCCCACCTGCTGCTACGCGCTGGACGCGCTCCGCAGCGGTCCTCCCCCGAATTCGGGGGAGGTGTCCCGCAGGGACGGAGGGGGGGTGCTTCTTTCCGGCCTTTCCACAGCCTGTTGACACGGCGCGCACGCGGCGCGGGTATACTCCGCTCCCATGCTGCACCTGCTCCAGAACGCCCGCGTCTTCGCGCCCGCCCCGCTCGGGGTGCGCCACGTCCTCGTGGGCGGCGGGCAGATCCTCGCCCTGCTCGACGCCGTCCCCGCCTTCGACCCCGCCCTCGGCGTGACGACGACCGACCTCGAAGGCCGCGCGCTCGTGCCGGGGCTGGTGGACGCGCACGTCCATGTCACCGGGGGCGGCGGGCGAGGCGGGCTTTGCCTCGCAGGTGCCCGTCGCTGCCCCTCTCGCACTACACGCGGGCGGGCGTGACGAGCGTCGTGGGCCTGCTCGGCACCGACGACGTGACGCGCTCTGTGGAAGCGCTCGTGGCGCGGCTCTACGCGCTCCGCGCCGAAGGCCTCTCGGCGTGGGGCTGGTGCGGCGGCTACCACGTGCCCCCCGCACGCTCACCGGCGACGTCCGGCGCGACGTGGTGTTCGTCGAGCCCGCTCATCGGGTGCGCCGAGATCGCGCTCTCCGACCACCGCTCCTCGCAGCCGACGTTCGACGAACTCGCGCGCCTGGCCGCCGAGTGCCACACCGCCGGGCTCATCTCCGGCAAGGCCGGCGTGCTCCACCTCCACCTCGGCGACGGCCCGCGCGGCCTCGACCTCGTCCGGCGCGGGCTCCGCGAGACGGAGGTGCCGCCGCGCGTGTTCTATCCCACCCACGTCAATCGGCGCAAGGCGCCTCTTCGAGGAAGCCCTCGCGCTCGCCGCCGCAGGCGTGACGGTAGACGTGACCGCCTTCCCCGTCGCGGAGGACGAAGACGCGTGGGGCGCCGAGGACGCCCTCGAACGCTACTGGAACGCCGGCCTCCCGGCCAGCCACCTCACCGTGACGAGCGACGCGGGCGGTTCCCTCCCCGTGTTCGATGCGCAGGGGCAGTTTGTGCGCATGGGCGTGGCGAAGCCGGATGCGCTCCTCGAAACCATCCGGGCGCTCCGCACGCGCGGGCACGCCTTCGAACAGATCCTGCCGCCGTTCACGTCCACCCCCGCGCGCCACCTCAAGCTCACCGGCAAGGGGCAGATCGCCGTGGGCGCCGATGCGGACCTGCTCGTGCTCGAAGACGACGGCGCGCTCTGGGGCACCCTTGCCCGCGGCGCGTGGCACGTCCGCGCCGGCGCGCTTGTGCGCGCGGGCACGTTCGAACGACCTTCGACGTTCGACGTGCGAAGCACGACGTAGCCCCACCGCCTCCTCTTCCTCTATCACGCCGTAGATCGCCCGTCGCACGTCGTATATCGAACATGCCCTCCCCGAACCTGCCTGGCAAGAAGCGCGGCTACGTGATCCCGATTGGCGGGGCTGAAGACAAGATGAACGCCCGCGTGGTGCTGGAGCGGTTCGTGCGCCTCTGCGGGCGCGACAAGGCGCGCATCGTCGTCATCCCGACCGCCTCGCGCCTCAAGGACACCGGCGAGCGCTACGTCGAGATCTTCCAGGGGCTCAAGGTGGCCGACGTGGTGGCCCTGCCCATCCTGCGGCGCTCGGATTGCGAGCGCGCGGACTACCTCAACGCCCTCGAATCGGCGAGCGGCGTGTTTATGACGGGCGGCAACCAGCTCCGGCTCACCACCATCATGGGCGGCACGAGCCTCGCGCGGAGCCTCCGGCGGCTCTCGCGCGCTGGGCGTCCATGTGGCGGGCACGAGCGCAGGCGCGGGCTTTCTCTCCGAGCACATGATCGCCGGCGGGCAGAGCGGCGCGACCCCCACGCAGAGCGGCGTGATCCTCGCGCCCGGCCTCGGGCTCACCAACAGCGTCATCATCGACCAGCACTTCCGGCAGCGCGACCGCCTCGGACGCCTGCTCACGGCCCTCATCCTACAACCCGTTCGCGGTGGGCGTCGGGCCTCGACGAAGACACGGCGGCGTTCATCGGGCCGGGGGGCGTGTTCGAGGTGGTGGGCAGCGGCGGCGTGACGATTGTGGACCCGTCCGCGCTGGAGTATTCGTCGATGTCGACGGTGCTGCCGGGGCAGCCGGTGAGTCTGGTGGGCCTCAAGCTGCACATCCTCACCAACGGCGCCAAGTACGACACGCAGGCGCGCGAGGCGAAGCTTTAACGGCGTACGATGTGCGATATTCGACGGACGAGGGAGCCGGGTGATTCAGCCCTACCTCATGTCCTTCGCCCATCTCCATGCATCGCCGCGCCTTTGCCGCCCGCATCGCCGCCCTCGGGGTGGCCTCGCCGCTCTTTCCGGACCTCGTGTTCGCCCGCGCCACCGAGGGGCCGATCACGGCCGCCACGATCCGGGAGGCCGAGAGCCTGGCCGGGATCGTGCTCACCGACGCGCAGCGCGCCCGCATGGTGGACGACCTGCAGGACATGCGCCGGGGCCTCGACGCCGTCTCGGCGCTGAACATGCCCAACAGCGTGCCCCCGAGCGTGCGCTTCGACCCGTTCACGCCCCCCGGCGTCGCCCCGCGCACGGGCACCGAGGGGCCGACGTGGAACCTCCCCGCCGTCGCCCGCCCCTCCAACGAGACCGACCTCGCGTTCCTCGGCGTCGCCGGCCTCGCCCACCTCGTCCGCACGCGGCAGGTGACGAGCACCGAACTGACCGACGCTGTACCTCGGACGCCTGCGCCGCTACGACCCGGAGCTCAAGGCCGTCGTGACCCTGATGGAGGAGCGCGCCCTGGCCGCCGCCCGCGCCGCCGATGCCGAGATCGCGGCGGGGCACTACCGGGGGCCGCTCCACGGGATTCCGTACGCCGCCAAAGACCTGCTCGCCGCGCGCGGCGCGCCCGACGACCTGGGGCACGCCCCCCTACGCCACGCAGCGGTTCGACGAGGACGCCGAGGTGATCCGCAAGCTGGAGGCCGCCGGGGCCGTGCTGGTGGCCAAGACGAGCCTCGGCGAACTCGCCTGGGGCGACGTGTGGACGGGCGGGCGCACCAACAACCCGTGGAACGTGGCGCAGGGCTCGTCCGGCTCCTCGGCGGGCAGCGCCGCCACCGTCTCGGCCGGGCTCGTGCCGTTTGCCATCGGCAGCGAGACGCTCGGGAGCATCGTCTCCCCCTCCACGCGCTGCGGCGACACCGGCCTGCGGCCCACCTACGGCGCCGTCTCGCGCGCCGGGGCGATGGCGCTCTCGTGGACGATGGACAAGCTCGGGCCGATCTGCCGCAGCGCCCTCGACTGCGCGCTCGTCTTCGACGCGATCCGCGGCACCGAACGCGCCGGCGCCCCCGCCCGCGACGCCTCCGCGCGCGACGTGCCGTTCCCCTTCGACGCCGACCGCCCGCTCTCGGCGCTCCGCGTGGGCTTTCTCGCCTCCGCCTTCGCCGCCACCGGCCGCACCCACGACGCCGACAACGCCGCGCTCGACGTGCTCCGCGCGCAGGGCGTGACGCCCGTGCCGGTCGAGCTGCCCGACGGCTACCCGCTCGACGTGATGACGGACATGCTCAACGTGGAGGGCGCCGCCGCCTTCGACGAGCTTGCGCACAACGGCGGCTTCGACCAGATGGTGCGGCAGACCAAAGACTCCTGGCCGCACTCGCTGCGCGTGGCGCGCTTTCTCCCCGCCGTGGACTACGTACAGCTCGCCCGGGCCCGCACCCGGCTCATGCAGGACACCGCCCACGCCTTCGGGGGCCTCGACGTGATCGTGGCGCCCAGCTACGCCCCGCGCCTGCTCGCCATCACCAACCTCACGGGGCACCCGTGCGTCGTCGTCCCGCACGCCTATTTCGACGTTGAGGGGCAGCCCACGCGCAAGAACCCCGCCTCGCTTTCGTTCATCGGCGCGCTCGACCACGACGCCGAGGCGCTCCGCCTCGCCCACGCCTTCCAGAGCGCCACCGACTTCCACCGCCGCCGCCCGCCTGTGGGCGCCTGAACTACATGCTCCACCTCGCCGACGAACCCACGGGCGCCCCGAAAAACGCCGAAAAAGGCGGCGCCAAAAAGGAGACCAGGCGCCTCGCCGCGCGCATCGCGGAGCTGCAGAACGCGCTCTACGCCGAGCGCACGCGCGCCCTGCTCGTGGTCATTCAGGGCATGGACGCCTCCGGCAAGGACACCACCGTGCAGGCCGTCTTCGGCGACTGCGCGCTCGTGGGGATGCGCCCGGTCTCGTTCAAAGCGCCCACGCCCGACGAACTCGCGCACGACTTTCTCTGGCGCGTTCACGCCCAGGCGCCCCCGCGTGGGCACATCGGCGTGTTCATCCGCTCCCACTACGAGGACGTGGTGACGGCCTACGTGAAGGGCTTCATCTCCGACGCCCAGCGGAAGCTGCGCTTCGAGGCCATCAACGCCTTCGAGGCGATGCTGGAGGCCGAGGGGACGCGCGTGGTCAAGCTCTTCCTCCACCTCTCGAACGACGAACAGCAGGCGCAACTCCGCGAACGCCTCGAAACGCCCGAGAAGCAGTGGAAGCACAACGCGGGCGACTGGGAGGAGCGCAAGCGCTGGAAAGCCTACCAGCACGCCTTCGAGGAGGCCTTCGAGGCCTGCCCCGGCTGGCACATCATCCCCGCCGACGATGGCTGGTACCGCAAGCTGCGCGCCGCCGAGATCGTCGCCGACGCCCTCGAAGTGATGGCCCCGCAGTACCCCGCGCTCTCGAAAGATGAGGTCGCCCCGTTCTTATAGGCGGCGTCCTGACGGCGTATCCTGCCCTCACGTTGCCCTTTTGCCCCATCCCCGCATGGCCTTCGACCCCAAAACGAGCCCGTGGACGCTCATCGTGCTGATGGTCGTCCTGGCGCTGTTCACGCTCGGCTACCGCATCACCACCGGTCTCTGAGCGCCGCTGCTACGGCCGCACGACGAGCGTCGCCCGCGCGGCGCCTACCGCGACTACGTAGAGCCCGGCGGGCCACGGCCCCAACGCGACCGGCACAAGGCCTGCATGGGCCGGCACGTCGAAGCGTGCCACCGAACGGCCGAGGAGGTCGTAGACCTGGCCGGTGCGCGCGTAGGACGCCGGCGCCAGGTCTATGGTCACCGACGAGCTTGCCGGGTTTGGAAACAGGCGGAAGGTGGCGTGGGCCTCGCGGAGCGGCTCCACCGCCGTACCGGGCACCCGCGTCAGCCGCACGCCGTCGGCCACGACGAAGCTCGCGGAGGGGCTCGCGTCGTCGGTGATCGCGAGCGAGTCGCCGGGGGCGAGGGCGAACGTGCCCAGGTCGCCCGAGGTGCCGCTCTGCTGGCTCAGGCGCACCGTCGTGGGGGGCGTGCCGGCCCGGTAGAGCGTGAAGGGCGTGTTGGTGGCCCGGTTGGACGAGGCGGTCCAGTAGGCCGTGACCGTATAGGTGCCCGCCGGGATGCCGTTGAGCCGAAACACGGCCCGGTCGCCCGCGCCGTCGGCCGCGTTGAGGCGTGAGGCGACGGCGCCGAAGTAGGGCGCGTTGGCGCTCGTGGTCCATGCGCCCCGCTCCCGGTAGTTCGGGCTCGCCGGGTCCGCGTCGAAGTCGTAGGTCTGCGCGGGCGCCGCCACGGTGCGGCGGGGCCCGAAGACCACCGCCGAGGGGACCGGGCGCCCCGAGTTGTAGAGCACCGTGCTGCCCACGACGAGTTGCGACGAGCCGCCGCCGTCGAGGTTGAGCGCTTCGCTGGCGCCGAGGCCCACGAACAGGTCGGCGAGGTCGTTGATCGTCAGGCCTTCGCCGTCGGGCGCGACGATGAGCAGCACCTCGCCCGCCGCTGTGTAGCCGATGCCGGTGCGGCCGCGCGCCGGGCTCGTGGGCGAATCGGCGACGCCGGAGCCGAAGATCACCTCCTCGTCGAACGTGATGCGCTTGGCGCCCCCCGCTACGAGCACCGGGCCGCCGCCGATGCCTTCCGCCACCGGCCAGGGCGCCCCGCCCGCCGGGTACGTGGCCGTGGGCACCGGCGCGGGCGTCGTCTGCGTGTTGGGCGCCGGGTTCGGGTAGGCGTACGTGGCGCCGCTCACGTTGTACACCCACGCCACGTCGAACCGCCCGTCGCGCAGCCGCCCGAAGGCCCCGCGCGTGGGGTAGTAGGTGCCCGCGCTGCGCGTGAGGCCTGAGGCGTTGCTCGCCCGCACCACCCCGGCCTCGGCCACAAGGCTGAGCGACGTGTTGCCGCTGAAGTATCCGCCGTTGGCCGCCACCCGCACGCCGGGCTCCTGCGCGTACGTGGTGATGGAGCGCGATGCCCGTGTCCGAGAGGCGGGCGGTGAAGGGGGCCGATGTGTCGGCGCGGACGAGCCACGCGCGCATCGGCTGGTTGAGCCCGTTTTTCGTGCCCGGCGCGGTCTCATACACCCGGAGGCCGGGCGTCGTGAGGTCGCTCCGGAGCGTCCAGGTGACGGTCAGTTGCGCGTGCGCGGAACCCGCGCAGGCCAGAAGAGCGGCAGCAAACAGAAAGCGGCGCAGCATGGGAGCAGCGGGAGAACAGCGGCGGATACAAAGGCAGGCGCCCCGCCGTCGCGGGAGGACGGCGGGGCGCGGCGTTCACTCCATCTCGTACGTCGTCACGTACGACTCGGCGGCATAGAATTCGGGCAGGCCGAGGCGGTTGAGGGCGTCGGCGGTGCCGGTGTTGCGGTCGCGCGCGCGCTGCCAGAACTCGCGCTCGTCGTAGGCGCCGGGGAACATGGCCCGGTCCTTCTGCGACTCGTGCTTGTGGATGGCCGCGATCTTGCGGTCGAGGTCGGCGCGCGAGAGGGGCAAGAAGAGGTCGGCGCGGTCGGGCTCCCATTCCTGCCAGGCGCCCCGGTAGAGCCACACGAGCGGGCGCCCGGTCTCGGGCGCCGCCGTCTCGGCGCCGTCGCCGCCCGCCTCGGCCTTGGCCCGCTTGCCCTTGCCCTTCGGCGCTGGATCGGCCACGCCGTTGTAGCGCCGGAGCGCCTCGCGGATGGCCACGTAGCACATCTGGTGGGTGCCGTGCGGGTCCGAGAGGTCGCCGGCCACGTAGATGTGCGTGGGCTCGATCTCGCGCAGCAGGCTCAGCACCACCTCGATGTCGTCCTCGCCGATGGGGTTCTTGCGCACCGTGCCGGTCTGGTAGAACGGCATGTCGAGAAAGCGGGCGTTCTTTTCGGTGAGCCCCATCACCTCGATGCCGGCCACGGCCTCCGAGTAGCGAATCTTGGCCTTGAGGTCCTGCACGTCCGCCGTGTCGATCTCGCCGGGCTTTTTGCGGTCGAGAAAGCCTTCGATCTCGGTGCGGCGCTGCGCCACGGCCCGGCGGCCTTCCTCGGGCACCCCGAGCGCTTCGAGGCTCATCGCCGAGAAGAACAGGTGCCGCCGCACGTCCGCGTCGAACACGGCGACCGAGCCGTTCGTCATGTAGGCGACGGTGACGGCGTTGCCGTTCTGGACAAGCTTGTCGAGCATGCCGCCCGCCGAGATCACGTCGTCGTCCGGGTGGGGCGAGAAGAGGATGATGCGCTCGCCCTTGGGCAGGTGGTCGCGGTCGGCGATGCGGCGGCGCAGGTCCTCGAACACCTGCTCGGTGAGCGCGTCCACGCTCCCGTAGGCGTGGGCGAGGTCGGCGAGGTGGTGGCGGAAAAAGTCGCCCGCGTCGAGGCGGAGGATGGCCTTGCCGAGCGTCTCGGAGAGCCAGATGACGGCCCGCTTGGCGAGCGGCAGCGTCCACTTCACCGGCATGACGAGCCACGGCGTCTTGACGCGCGTGAGTTCGCCGGCGGCGGCGCGGTCTACGTAGAAGGCGGCGTTGCGGTGCAGCTGGAGGTAGCTCGCCGTCACGTCGCGCGTGGGCTCCTCCTCGACCGCGCGGCGCACGACGGGCGCCTTGTGCTCGCCGGTGGCCATCAGGATCACCTCGCGCGCGTCGAGGATCGTGCCGACGCCCATCGTGATGGCCGTGCGCGGCACGCCTTCCTCGCTGAAAAAGTCGCTCGCGGCGTCCTTGATCGTGATCTCGTCGAGCGTGATGAGCCGCGTGCGCGTGGTGCGCGACGAGCCGGGCTCGTTGAAGCCGATGTGGCCCGACCGCCCGATGCCGAGCAGGACGAGGTCGAGCCCGCCGGCCTTCTGAATCGCGTGCTCGTAGGTGAGCGCGTACGTCTCCACCTCCTCCGGCTTGATGTCGCCGCGGGGGATGTGGATGTTGCTCCTCGGGGATGTTGACGAGGTCGAAGAAGTTCTCCCGCATGAACCGGTGATAGCTCTGGAGGCTATCGGGGTCCATCGGGTAGTACTCGTCGAGGTTGAAGGTGACGACGTTCGACAGGTCGAGTCCGTTCTCCTTGTGAAAGCGGATCAGGTTGCGGTACACGCCGATCGGCGTCGAGCCGGTGGGCAGGCCGAGCACCACCTTCTGCCCGAGCGCGCGCCGCTCGACGACGAGGTTGGCGATGCGCCGCGCCACGTGGGCGGCAAGATCGGAGGCGGCCTCGAAGATGAGCACCGGCAGGCGCTCGCGCTGCGCGCCTTCCCCGACGGGCAGCGACTGCTGGACCGGTTCGAAGGGCTCGCTGGAAGTCGTCATAGACAGGTCGACGGATGGGTGAGCAAGCGGCGGCCCCTTAGCGAGCCACGGTGAGGGTCTGCGTGGCCGTGCGGGGGCCGGCGGTGAGGCGGAGCACGTAGAGGCCGGGGCTGAGCGCGGCGCTGTCGAAGACGACCTGCCGGGGGCCCGCAGGCGCGTCGACGGCTTCAAGCTCAGCCACGCGGCGCCCGAGCGCGTCGAAGATGCGGAGTTGGACGCGGGCGGGCGCGTCGAGGCGGTAACGCAGTGTCACAGCGCCGCGCGCGGGGTTCGGGTAGGCCGGTTCGAGCACGAGCCCGTCGGCCACTGCCTCGCCCTCGGCGGCCACGGCGTAGGCGTCCGTCGATGCCGGGCTCTCGTTCCAGTTGTCGTCGAGCGCGGTGAGCACGTAGTAGTAGCCCTCGGCGCGGCGCGGGGGCGTGTCGGTGTAGGTGGTCACGCCGCCGCCGAAGACGGCGACGAGGTTGTCCGACGTCTCCGGGACGCCAGAGAAGCTCGGGCGCTCGGTAAAGCGGTAGAGCGCGTAGAAGCGGGCCGTGTCGCCGTCGGCGGCGGGCTCGGGACGGCGCCAGGAGAGCGTAATGCGCTGGCCCGAGGCGGTCTGCTGCCGGAAGCCGCCCGGCGTGAACGGCGGCAGCGCGTCGTTCTTCCACGGCATCGTCGGGAGGAGGGCCGGACGCGTGTAGAGCTTCTGGCGGAGCGAGTCCTGCTGCCCGGCGGGGTTGCCCGAGAGGGTGCCGGCGCGGAAGATCACCTGCCCCGGAATCCCGTTGTCGCGGTTGAAGCGGATCTGACGGGGATTGACGTTGGTGGTCGTGATGAGGCCGGGGTAGAGATGCCGGCCGTTGATAACCCCTTTCCACCACGGCGCGAGCTTGGCATAGTCCTGATTGCCTCCAAATGTCCAGTACAGCTGCGGCGTGAGATAGTCGAGGTACTGCTGCTGCATCCACGTGACCGCGTCGGCATAGATCACGTTGTACGCGTCGAGGCCGATGATGCCGGAGGGCGTGCCGTTCTTCCAGATGCCGAAGGGGCTGATGCCGAACTTGACCTGCGGCTTGATGGCCTGAATGGAATCGCGCACCTGCCGCACAAACCGGTTCACGTTGTCACGCCGCCAGTTGCCGCGCCCGAGCGTGGCGCAGGCCGGATCGGCCGCGCACGAAGCGTCGTCCTGGTTGGAGATGCCGGTAAACGTGCCGTTCGGGTAGGGATAGAAGTAGTCGTCGAAGTGGATGCCATCCACATCGTAGCGGCGCACCACATCGGCGATGATGCGCGCGGTGTAGTCGCGGACGGCCTGGAGGCCCGGGTCGGTGATGCGCACGATGTTGCCGCTGCCTTCGGTGAAGGCCAGAAGCCACTCGGGGTGCGTCACCGAGACGTGCTTCGGATCCTTCGGGTAGGTGTTCGTCTGCCGGATGGCCCGGTAGGGGTTGAACCACGCGTGCAGTTCCATGCCCCGTTTGTGGGCTTCCTGGATGGCAAACGCGAGCGGATCATAGCCGGGGTTTTTGCCCTGCTGCCCGGTCAGGTAGTACGACCACGGCTCGATGCTGGAGGCGTAAAAGGCGTCGCCCTCGGGCCGCACCTGAAAGACAACCGCGTTGACGCCGGAGGCCTTGAGGTCATCTAGCATGGAAACGAGGGCCGACCGCTGCTCGGCGCCCGTAAAGTTCGGGGCGAGGGGCCAGTCCAGGTTGATGACCGTCGCGATCCACGCGCCCCGGAATTCGCGTTTAGGCGGTTGTGCCTGGCCGGGAAGGGCCAGCAGCAGGGCCAGCAGAAGCAGAGACGAACGCATGGGCTGAATGGGCTTCCCGTGAAGATAGCCCCCACGCTCCGGCCGCTCCGGTGGGGCCGTGCTTTTCGCCCCGGCTCCACGGTGGACGCGCCGCACGTCTTCGCTTGACGCGGCGCCGGCAGAGTGCTATCCTTATGTGTCACGCATATACGTGCGTCGCTCCTCTCCCGGCTTCTCCACCCGCCTGCCGCCATGACCCGCCGCCAGCTCACGCCCAAGCAGACCGCGTTCTTCCGCTACCTCCAGGGCTACGTCAATCGGAGCGGGGGCATGTGGCCTACCTACCGCGAACTCGTCGACTACTTCGGCTACCGCTCGCCCAACTCGGTCACGCAAAACCTGCAGGCGCTCGTGCGCAAGGGCGTGCTCGAGCGCGACGGCGAGGGCTACCGCATCCCCGGGCAGGGCATGGCGCTGCAAGGCATTCCGGTGCGCGGCATCATCTCGGCGGGGCGGCTGCAGGAGGCCGTCGAGGCCAACCTCGGCTCGATCACGCTCGAAACGCTCTTCCCCAACCTCAACCGCATCTTCGGCCTCCGCGTGGCCGGCCGCTCGATGATCGGCGCCGACATCCACGACGGCGACTACGTGCTGCTCGTCGACGACGACATCCCGCAGGGCGGCATCGGGGCGGTGCTCTTCAACGGCGAGACGAGCCTCAAGCGCATCTACATGGAAGACGGCGGCCTGCGCCTCGAACCCTGCAACGACGAGTTCGAGACGATCCACGTCGCGCCGGACATCTTCGAGGAGGTCAAGATCCTCGGGCGCTACGTCGGCCACGTCAACCGCACCGGCATCCGCCGCGTGACCGGCACCGGGGTGCCCCGGGCGGCGTGATCCCCACGCCGGCGGTATCGGGAGGGATGGCCGGGTTGATCGCGGATCATGGATCATGGTCAGAGACGCCTTGTGTCCCAGATGGGCACTCTGGCAATGATCCATCATCCATGATCCCTCACCCGGCCGGAATTGGGATGCGGCAGGCCGGGGAGGCCTCGCTGTCGAGAAGGGGAATCGCAGCAGGATGGACCCGATCGGCCGTTCCCGATTTCCCCTGGTCTCTCCTCGCTCCCATGAAGACGCCCTCCTGGCGCCGCGGCCTCGAACGGCACGGCGCGTTCTGGAACAACCCCCGCTGGTTCGACCTCCACCTCGAACGGCGGATGCCGCTCGCCTTCACGATGCTGGAGGAACTCACCGCCGCGCTGCCGCCGCTCGCCAACGACGCCCGCGTGTGCGACCTCGCCTGCGGCACCGGCAACGCCTCCTACACCGTCCTCACGGCCTACCCGCTCATCCACCTCACCCTCCTCGACCCCGACCGCGCCGTGCTCGACGTGGCCGAGGAGAAGATCGAGGAGTTCGAACTGGAGCGCCTGACGGTTCTGGAGGCGCCCATCCCGCTCGACGGCGAGTCCATTCCCGGCGGCCCCTACGACGCCGTCATCACGGCCCTCGCCCTCTCCACGCTCGTCGGCGACGAAACCGAGTTGGCCGAGGCCGAGACGCGCCTCGAACTGCTCTTCCGGGGCGCCCGCGAGGCCATCGTGCCGGGCGGCCACCTGCTCGTCGGCGACCATGTGGGCACGCTCGGGCTCTACCGCCACCTCAAGGCCATGGAGCGCGCCGGCTTCACGGACGTGGACTGCGCGTGGCGGCAGCAGGACTTCTTCGTCGTCGGCGGGCGCGTGGGCGACTGAGTGCGGCGACAGGCTGACAGGAGTAGGGTTGGTAGTTTGTTCGTGGTTCGTCGTTCGTGGTCAGACGAACCCGGCAGAAGGCTGCAGCCCCTCTGGCGACGAACCACGAACAAGCCCCGCACGACGACCTTGCCAGAACACGGGGGGCGCTCAGGCCGTGCTCGGCCGGTGGCTCGTCTGCCCGGCGATCCAGGCCCAGAGGAGGAAGGTGCTCACGACAAACGGGTAGACGCCGTAGAGCGTATCGGTGGCGGAGTGGGAGGTGCGGTCGATGGCCCAGCTTACCTGGGCGCAGAACAGCAGCGCAAGCGCGGTGACGAGCCAGCCCATCGCGGAGACAGGGCGGTAGACGAGGCCCCAGGGGGCAAACCAGTGGGTGGTCATGGGGGGACGGATCAGGAGGTGAAGGTGAGCGAGGCCAGCATTTCGGCCTGCACGGCGTCAAGCACGTCGGCGTCGGTGCGGAACTCGATGCCCAGCTGGCGGCCCCGGTGGGAGAATACGTAGGCGATGGTGTGGCTGTAGAACGGCCCGTCGTGGTGGTTGTAGACGTAGCGGTGCCCATCGCGCCCGGCGATGCGGACGGCCTCGCCGGGCGCCACGGTCGTCCAGAGCCCGCGCCGGGCGGCTTCGTCGGGGGTGGCGAGGATGAGGCGCGCGGGGGTGCCGTGGTAGCGCAGCAGCAGGTTGTCGCCCTCCTCCACGACGTCGAACACGCTCGGCACGCGCAGGCGCACCCCGAGGCGTTCGCTCACGACCGGTTTCCAGCCGGACGGCCCCGGCGCGAGCCTTTCGGGGGCGGCGTCGCGGCAGCCGGTGAGGGCGGCCAGGAGCAGCAGGATGTACGTGAACCGGCGAAGGGCATGGCGCATGGCGGTGGGAAGGAGGGCGAGGCGACCGGTGGGCGCCGTCGTGGTGCCGTATGTTGGCGCCGCCAAGGTGGCCCCGTCCGGTGCGGCGGGGCGTGAGCAGCGCCTGAGGTCTGTGTGAGCCGTCCGCCATCGATGCCTGAAGCGCCCGTTTCGCCCCCCGACCCGCCCCGGCCTGCCGACGGCCGCTATGGCTTCGGCCCCTTCACGCTCGACCTGGGGGAACGGCGCCTGCTCGCTGGCGGCGCGCCGGTCGCGCTGCAAAACCGCTACTTCGACCTGCTCGCCTGCCTCGTCGCGCACGCCGGCACGCTCGTGCGCAAGGACACGCTCTTCGAGGCCGTCTGGCCCGGCGTGGTCGTGGGCGATGCGGCGCTCACGCAGGGCATCCGCGCCATCCGCCTGGCCCTCGGCGACGACGCCGCGCGCCCGCAGTTTGTCGAGACCGTGCCCGGCCACGGCTACCGCTTCGTTGCCCCCGTCACGTCCGAGGCTCCGACGCTAGCGTCTTCCGGGGCCGTGCCGGTGCCGGGGTCGCCGAGCGCGGCCGATACGCCCCCCGCGCCGCAACCGCTGGAGCCAACGGCTACCCCGCTGGGGCCGATGTCTACGGAGAGGGCTTCTGAGCGCGGGCCGGCGCTGGGGGGCGCCGTGCTCGGGGCGGGCGTGTCGAGCCTCGCCGGGGGTGTGCTCTACGGGGCGACGCTCGGCGCCGGCGGCCCGCACCCCGGCTCGACAACCGTCTCGGTGATCGCGATGTCCATTGGGGCGGGCCTCATTGGCGCACTCGCGGTGGCAGCCGGGGCCTCCTTCGGCCGGCGGCGAAGGGGCGCGTGGGGGGCCCTCTTGGGGGGAGCGCTCGCGGGCGGCCTCGTGGGGGCGGTGGGCGAGGCCCTGGGGCGGAGCGTGCTCATGACGCTCACCGGGCGTGCCGTGGGCGACCTCACCGGCGGTCTCGAAGGGCTCGTCGTGGGGGCGGCGCTCGCCCTTGCCTTCGCCCTGCCGGGCCGGGGCACCCGCGCGGTGGTGGCCACCGCTGCGGCGTGCCTCGTCGTGTTTGCCGGACTCGCCGCCCTCGGACGTCCCCTGTTCGTGGGGAGCCTCGAACAGACGCTCGCCCTTCCCGGCGTGCCCCTGCGCCTCTCCGGCCTCGCGCCCGGCGGCCCCACGGCGGGGCTGCGCGTGCTCCTCTCCAGCCTGGAAGGCCTCCTCTTCGGCCTCGGCTTCAGCTTCGGCGCGCGCCAGGACGGCTGAGCGGTTGTTATCGCCGGGCCAGCCGTACCAGGCGCAGAATCCCGGCGGCGCAGTCTCCGTTGCGCCGGTAGCCCCGCCCGAGATGCCTGACGTTGATCCCTGCCGCCCCCGTTTGGCCTTCCCGGCCGCGCCTGTGCTGGGGCGAAGACCCCGTGCCGCGCTTCTGCACGGGCTTGCGCTCGGGCTGACGGCCGCCCTTGTCCTGACGGCCTGCGACGCGCGCGAGGAGGTCGCCTACGGCACGCCGATCACCGTGCTCGTGGCCTACACGCCGGCCGTGCGCGCCCGCGATGCGCAGATCGAACGCCACGTAGCGGAGGCCTTCACGTTCACCAACGAGATCTACCGCACCGGCAACATCCCGGTGCGCCTCGTGCCGGTGCGCTACGCGCAGGTATCCTACACCGAAGGCCCCGACCGCCGCACCGCACTCGCCCGCCTGCTCGACCCCAGGGACGGGCCGCTCGACGAGGTACACGTGCTCCGCGATCAGGCGCAGGCCGACCTTGTCGTGCTCGTGGTGGACCAGGTGGGCGGCACGATCAACGCCTCCATCCTCGCCACGCCAGAAACGGCCTTCATCATCGTCCACATGGACGACCTGCTGGCGCCCAAGTACAGCCTCGCCCACGAGATCGGCCACCTGCAGGGCGCGCGCCATGCCTTCAACGAGGATGGCTCGACCGCGCCCTTCGCCTACGGCCACGGCTTTCGCAACGACTCGCTCATGACCGTCATGGCCGGCGGCGGGCAGAAGCGCGCGCCCGTCTTCTCCGGCCCCGACCAGACATACCACGGCAGCATCCTTGGCGACGCCGCCACCGCCGACAACGCGCGCGTGCTCCGTGAAACCGCCGTCTACCTGTCCAATTTCCGGGGCCCCCAGACGCCGACGGGCTTTGTGCCCTCCGGCACCTGGCCCACGCTCACGCGCACCGGCACGCTCACCCTCGCCGCCTGCCGCGACTGAGCCGCGCCGCCATACCCGGATCCGGGAGCGTACTTTGGGGCCGTGTCCGACGCCCTCTCCCCGCCCTGACCGCGCGCCTCACCGGCGCCCTCCGTGCCGCCCTGCCGGGGCTTCAGGCCCTGTACGTGCACGGCTCCCGCGCCACCGGCACCGCCCGCCCCGAGAGCGACCTCGATGTGGCCGTGCTGCTGGCACCCGGCACGCGGCCTCCCCCAGCCCAGTGGCTCGACGCGCTGACCGCTGCGGCGCACGCAACCGGCGTGGAAGCAGACCTCGCCGACCTCCGCTCCGCCTCCAGCGAACTGCACGCAGAAGTGCTCCGCTACGGCGTCCGGGCCTGGGACGACGGCACCGGCGCGGCAGAGACGTTCGAGATGCACGCGCTGACCGAGTACGGACGCCTGCGCGAGCGCCGCGCCGCCCTTGAAGCCCGCATTCGCGAAACCGGGCGCGTGTATGGATAGCATCATTCTCCGCAAGGCTGCCACCATCGAACGCTGCCTCCAACGGGTGCAAAGCGCCTACGCGGCACCGGCGGTGCTGCCGTTCGAGGAAGACTACGACCGGCAGGACGTGCTCGTGCTCAACCTGCTGCGCGCGTGCGAGGCAGCGCTCGACCTCGCCAACCACGTCGTGCTCGTCCGGCGCCTCGGCCTGCCCGCCACAAGCCGCGAGAGCTTCCGCCTCGTAGCCGACGCTGGCCTGATCTCGTCCGATCTGTCCGAGCGACTCCAGCGCATGGTGAGCTTTCGCAACCTCGTCGTGCACGACTACAGCAGCCTCAACCTCGCCATTCTGCGCGCCCTCGTGGAACACCACCTCGGCGATTTCGAGGCCTTACGCACGCCCTGCTCACACACCCCTGATGCCTACCGGCTCATACAGGATCATGGAGATCATGGTGCGTTTTTCGTAGGGGCGCGATGAATCGCGCCCTCGGCTACCGTGAACCTCAATCCACCACCTTTTCTGCGATCTCGCATTACGCCTTTGTCCGCATGGCGGGCTTCAAAGCAGAACGAGCACTCCTACCTCGGGCGACGCCGCCAGTCCCTGAAGGGCGTCCATGTGGAACTGCAGCAGTGCTTCGAGGGCGTGGGCAGAGCAGTTGCCGCGCCGGATCCAGACCACCTGCGGCGGCGGGCCACTGAGCAGGCTGCGCTCGCTGAAATCGGCATCCTTCGTGACAATGGTGAAGCCGTGGGCCGCTGCATAGGCCCAGATCGTAGCGTCGTCAGCGCGGTCGAGTCCGAGCAGGGCGACGTGCGCAGAGGCGGGGAAGGCCTCCTCTATCGCCCGCCGCCAGACGGGGCGGAAGGTTCTGATCGAAGAGCAGCTTCACGCCGCCAGCAGCGTCGTGCGTTCGCGCTCGGCGGCGTAGGCGAGGCACGCGAGCAGATCCTCGCGCGTGAGGTACGGAAAGGCGTCGAGCACCTCGTCGTAGCTCATCCCTGACGGCCAGGTAGCCGAGCACATCGTAGACCGTAATGCGCAGGCCGCGAATGCAGGGCTTGCCACTGCGCTTGCCCGGCTCCATCGTAATGCGGTCCAGATAGCTCATGGTACCCTCGCGTGTGATCCTGCCAACGCCACCCGGCGCGCCCGGGATTCCCGGCGCCCTACCGGCTCAGGTAGAGGTTGCGCATCTCGAAGGGGCGGCGGAAGTGCTCGTCGGTGAGGGTGTCTACGAAGACGATGGCCTCGCCGGTGGACTTCATCTCGGGCCCCAGTTCCTTCGATACCTCGGGGAACTTGTCCCATGAGAAGACCGGCTCCTTGATCGCGTAGCCCACGAGCTTCGACTCCAAGCAGCCCCGCTGCGCGGAACTCGGCGATCTTGGCGCCGAGCATCACCTTGGCCCCGAGCCGCGCGGTGGGCACGCCGGTGGCCTTCGCCACGAACGGCACGGTGCGGCTCGCGCGCGGGTTGGCCTCGATCACGTAGACCGTTCCGCGCTGCACGGCGAGCTGCACGTTGATCATGCCGACGACGCCGAGGCCCTTCGCGATCTCGGTCACGTACTGCCGCAGCGTGGCCACGGTCTCGTCGGAGAGCGAGTAGGGCGGCAGCACGGCCGTGGAGTCGCCGGAGTGGACGCCGGCGGGCTCGATGTGCTGCATCACGCCCGAGATCCAGACCTCGTCGCCGTCACAGATCGCGTCGACAGTCCACCTCGATGGCGTTTTCGAGAAAGAGGTCGAGCATGATCTGGTTGCCGCGGAAACAGCTCCAGAATGCGGCCCACATACTCGCGCACCTCGTCCTGGTTGATGGCGATGCGCATGCCCTGCCCGCCGAGCACGTAGCTCGGGCGCACGAGGATCGGGTAGCCGATGCGCTCCGACACGGCCACGGCCTCGTCGGCGTTGGTGGCCATGCCGTAGGGCGGGAACGGGATTTCGAGCTGCTTGAGCAGTTCGGAGAACTTGCCCCGGTCCTCGGCTACGTCCATGTTGCGGAAGGGCGTGCCGATGATCGCCACCCCGGCCTCCTCGAACTGCTGCGCGAGCTTGAGCGCCGTCTGCCCGCCCATCTGGAGCATGACGCCCTTCGGCTTCTCGTGCTCGATCACGTCGAAGACGCGCTCCCAGAACACCGGCTCGAAGTAGAGCTTGTCCGCCATGTCGAAGTCGGTGGAGACGGTTTCGGGGTTGCAGTTGATCATGATGGCCTCGTAGCCCATCTCGCGGGCGGCGAGCACGCCGTGGACGCAGCTGTAGTCGAACTCGATGCCCTGCCCGATGCGGTTCGGCCCGGAGCCGAGGATGAGCACCTTCTCGCGGTCGGAGACGGCGGACTCGTTCTGGCGTCTCGTACGTAGAGTAGAAGTAGGGCGTGACGGCCTCGAACTCGCCCGCGCAGGTGTCCACGACGGCGAACACGGGCGTCACGCCCAGCGCCTTGCGGCGCGCCCGCACGGCGTTCTCGGTGGGCGCGCCCTGGAGCAGATACGCCAGCTGCACGTCCCCGAAGCCCATCCGCTTGAAGCGGCGGAGCGCGGCGGCGTCGAGCGTCTCCAGGGTGTGCGTTTCGATCTCGCGCTCGGCCTCGACGATCCCCTTGATGCGGTGCAGGAACCACGGGTCCACCTTCGTCACGTCCGCCACCTCCTCGACGCTCGCGCCGTGGCGGAAGGCGTCGTGGATGCGGAGCGTGCGGTCCCAGCGCGGGCGGGCCAGGCGGTCGCGCACGAACGCGCGGGGCGGCGTCTCGCGGTCGCCGCCGAGGCCGGCGTAGCCGATTTCCAGGCTCTGCCAGGCCTTCTGGAGCGACTCCTCGAACGTGCGGCCAATCGCCATCACCTCGCCAACGGCCTTCATCTGGGTCGTCAGCTCCTCGTCCACGCCCTCGAACTTGTCGAAGTTGAAGCGCGGGATCTTGGTGACCACGTAGTCGATGCTCGGCTCGAAGCAGGCGCTCGTGGTGCCGGTGACTTCGTTCTTCAGCTCGTCGAGCGTGTAGCCGACGGCGAGGCGCGCGGCGACCTTGGCAATCGGGTAGCCGGTGGCCTTGCTCGCGAGCGCCGACGAGCGCGACACGCGCGGGTTGATCTCGATGACCACGAGCCGCCCCGTCTGCGGGTGGACGGCAAACTGGATGTTGCACCCGCCCGCGAACGTGCCAATCGAGCGCATCGCGCGGATGGCCGCGTCGCGCATCCCCTGGTACTGCGCGTCCGTGAGCGTCTGCTGCGGCGCCACCGTCACCGAGTCGCCGGTGTGGACGCCCATCGGGTCGACGTTCTCGATCGAGCAGATGATGACCACGTTGTCGGCCTTGTCGCGGAGCAGCTCCAGCTCGTACTCCTTCCACCCGAACAGGCACTCTTCGACGAGCACCTCGTGGACAGGCGACATTTCGAGCCCGCGCGTGACCTTCTTGTCGAAGTCCTCGGGGTTCCAGATGATGCCGCCGCCGGTGCCGCCGAGCGTGTAGGACGGGCGGATCACGATGGGCACGCCGCCGAGCTCCTGCGCGATCTCCTTGGCCTCCAGCAGGCTCCGCGCCACGCGGCTATTGGCCTGGTCGAGCCCGATGCGCGCCATGAGGTCGCGAAACTGCTGCCGGTCCTCGGTGATGGCGATGGCGTCGATGTCCACCCCGATGATGTCGATGCCCTTTGCCTTCCAGAAGCCCTCTTCGTGGAGGCGCTCGGCGAGGTTGAGGGCCGTCTGCCCGCCCATCGTGGGCAGCACGGCGTCCACCTGTTCGATCTCGACGATGCGCTTGATCGAGTCCGTCGTGAGGGGTTCCAGGTAGATCTTGTCCGCCGTCATCGGGTCGGTCATGATCGTCGCCGGGTTCGAGTTGACGAGCACGACGCGGTAGCCCTCGTTGCGGAGCGCGCGCGCGGCCTGCGTGCCCGAGTAGTCGAACTCGCACGCCTGCCCGATCACGATGGGCCCGGAGCCGATGAGGAGGATGGTCTTGAGGTCGTCGCGGCGAGGCATGCTATGTTCGAGTTGCGATGTTCGATGTCGGGGTCCTTCGTGGCGACCTGCACGCCGGGGACGATTTCATCCCTGCTCCAGTGTCATCCTGAGCGCAGCGAAGGATCTACTTCCGGCCGGCTGGGGCGCACCCGATGCACCGGATGAGGTGAAGCAGATCCTTCGTCGCTCTGCTCCTCAGGATGACACTGAAAAAGGATCGGCATCTCGGGTCACACTGCGGGCGTGGTGCGGCATCACGCAGGGCACTTTCTGGGCGATGAGGCTCAGGAACTCGTCGAAGAGGTAGTGGGAGTCGTGCGGGCCCGGGCTGGCCTCGGGGTGGTACTGCACGCAGAGCGCCGGTTGGTCTACAAAGCGCAGTCCTTCCACGGTACCGTCGTTGAGGTTGACGTGCGAGATCGCCGCGACGTCCTCGCGGATCGAATCCTGCCGCACGGCGAACCCGTGGTTCTGCGTCGTCACCTCCACATGGCCCTTTGCGAGGTTCTTGACGGGCTGGTTGGCGCCCCGGTGGCCCACCTTCATCTTCTCGACCTCGAAGCCCGACGCGAGCGCCATGAGCTGGTGCCCGAGGCAGATCCCGAACGTCGGCAGTCCCGTGGCGAGGGCTTCTTTCACCGTGTCGATCTGCTGCGGCATGGCGCGCGGGTCGCCGGGGCCGTTGGAGAGAAACAGGCCGTCGGGCTGCCAGTCGAGCAGGTCCGCGAGCGGCGCCCCGGCGGGAAAGACGCGTACCGCGCAGCCGCGCGGAGCGAAGTTGCGCAGGATGCTCCGCTTGACGCCGTAGTCGTAGACCGCGATCCGGTGTCCGTCGCCGGTGGCGAAGTCGTACGCTTCGGAGGGCGTCACGCGCGAGGCGAGTTCGAGGCCGTCCATGCTCGGCCAGCCTTGCGCCTTCGCGACGAGGCTCGCCGGGGTCGAGGTCCTCGGTGGAGACGACGGCGTTCATCACGCCCGCGCTCCGGATGTGCCGCACGAGCGCCCGCGTGTCGATGCCGGCGATGCCGACGAGCCCGTGGCGGCGCATGTACGTTTCGAGGGCCTCCTCGGCGTCGCCGTTGGAGTACTGCTCGGCGTAGTCGCGCACGACGAACGCCGCCACGTGCGGGTGCGCCGCCTCGGTGGCCGCCTCGAAGGCGCCGTAGTTGCCGATGTGGGGGTACGTCATCACCATGATCTGCCCGTGGTAGGACGGATCGGTGAGGATCTCCTGGTAGCCGGAGATGGACGTGTTGAAGCAGAGTTCGCCCCCGGATTCGCCGCTCGCCCCAAAGGCGAGGCCTTCATACGTCGTCCCATCGGCGAGGGCGAGGAGGGCGCGGGGGCGCTCCGAGCGAGGTGCAGGCATGAGGTGCAAAAAAAAAGCCTTCCACCGCCGAGGAAGGCATCTACAGAGCGAGGGCGGCGGAGGTTGGCAGCGAAGGGGGCACGCGGGCGCGCGTTTGCCCCAAGGTACAAAGCCGTCCGGGCCCGGGGGGCGCCTTCACGCAAGAGTCAAGCGCATCGCAGCGCACCCTGCGCCCCGGCGCGCGTGCCGTATCCTCCGGGGCTCCGCCCCGCCCATGCCTACGCACCCTGCCCCTTCCCGGCGCGCCCTGCGCCTCGCGCCCCTGTTGCTGCTCGCGGCCTGCCGCCCGACCGCCCCTGCCGACGCCCCGGCCTCCGCTGCGTCGTCCGCCCCCGACACGCTCGCCGTGCCTGCCGCGCCCGGCAGCCGCGCGCCGATGCTGAGCGCGGGCGACGGACGCCTCGTGCTCTCGTGGCTCGAACCGGCCGATAGCAACCGCACTTCCCTGCGCTACAGCCTGCTCGACGGGGACGCATGGAGCGTCCCGCAGACGGTGGTCACAGACGCCGCCCTCCTCGTGAACGGGGCTGATGTGCCGGCGGTGGTACCGGTGGCGGGGGGCTTTGCGGCCCACTGGCTCGTCAAAGGCCCCGCCGAGGGCTACAGTCTTCGCGTGAGCCGCTCGGCCGACACCGGAGCGACGTGGACATCTCCCGAGGCGCCCCACCGCGACGGCACCGCCACCGAGCACGGCTTCGCCCGCTGGCTCGACGCCCCCGGCGCCCCGCTTGGCCTCGTCTGGCTCGACGGGCGCGGCTACGCCACCGCCGCCGCCGCAACAGGCCGCGCCGACGGGCCGGCGCCCATCACGCTCGTCCACGGCGGCCACCCGCATGGGCACGCAGCCACCAACGAGACCGCCCTCCGCTTTACGACCCTCGCCGCCGATGGCACGCCGGGCGAGGAGGTGGTCCTCGACGCGCGGACGTGCGACTGCTGCCCCACCGCCGCCGCGCTCACCGCCGAGGGTCCGCTCGTCGCCTACCGCGACCGCAGCGCCGACGAGACGCGCGACATCGCCGTCGTCCGCCGCGTGAACGGCGCCTGGACCTCGCCCCGCCTCGTCCACGCCGACGGCTGGAAGATCGACGGCTGCCCCGTCAACGGGCCCTCAGTGGCCGCCGAGGGGCGCACGGTGGCGCTGGCGTGGTTCACGGGCGCGGGCGAAAGGCCGCACGTGCGCCTCGCCTTCTCGCAGGATGCCGGCGCCACGTTCAGCGCGCCCGTCGAGCTTGCAGACGCCTCCCCGCTCGGGCACGTCGCGGTGGCCCTCACGCCGGGCGGCGCCGCCATCGCCTGGCTCGACGGCCCCGCCACGGGCGCCACGCTCCGCCTCCGCCACGTCTCCGCCGATGGCACCGCCGCCGCGCCGGCAACCATCGCTTCCGGCCTCGACGGGCGCCGGGCGGGCAATCCGGTCCTCGCCCGCCAGGGCGAAGCGCTCGTGCTCGCGTGGACCACGTCCGATGCCGCCGGCGTCTACGGCCTGCGCACGCTTCGCCTGCCCCTCGCGCCGTGAAGCCGCCCGAACCGCCACTGGAACGTGCGCGCCAACGCCTCGTGGGCCTGTGTCTGCTGCTCGTGCTGCTGAGCGTGTCGTGGGTCGTGCTCGGCACGTTCGACCCGTTCCATGTATACGACCGCCTCCTGGCCCACGCCCTCTTCGGCGCCCGCAGCCTCGGCCCGCTTGCTGCGCCCGTCTTCCGCTTCACGATGGGCCTCCACGGGGCGGCCAGCGCCGCGCTCTTCGGGCTGCTCGCTGCTGTGGTGCAGTACGCGTTCCCGGCCCGCTGGGCCTACCGGGCCGCATGGTACGCCCTCGGCGGCTGGGCAGGCCTCGGCGCGGTGGCCAGCATCATGGCCGGCGCCTACTTCAGCCTGCTACTGCTCCACGGCCCCGGGTTCGCGGCCCTGGGCGTGGGGTTGTGGATGGGGCGGGCCTGTGTTGCGCCCGCCCCATCCACCGACCAGAAACCCTAGCGAAAGCGACCGCGCCTCGGGCGGCTCACTCGACCCGCCGCATCCGGGAAAACGGGTAGCCGTTGCAGCCCGTGCGCGGCGTCTCGGGATGGGCGACCCGCGTAGACTCGGCCGCCGCCGCGCTCGGGGCGTCGTAGGCGCTCAGGCAGAAGGCCCACGCGTAGGGCGCCATCCCGGGCAGCAGCACCCAGTCGATGCGCGTCCACCGGCCCGGCTCGCTGGGGTTGGCGGCGTCGTTCCGGGCGATGAGGTAGCCGCGCGCGGAGTGCCACGCCTGGACGTGGTAGCGGCTGCGTGGCAGCTGCGTCCACAGCGCTGGCGAGATCGTGTAGCGGCTCCCGTAGTCGTCCTCGAACGTGCCCACGAGCGCCTCGGGCGGCCCGGCCGCCGGGTGGGGCCGGGCCGCCGTGCAGGCCCCGAGGGCGAGCAGTCCGGCCAGCCCGGCCCATGCCCGCGTCGTCATTTGGCGCCGCCGCGTTTGGCGGCCGGCTTGGTGGCTTTGGCCGGGGCCGCTTTCTTGGCGGCGGGCTTCTTTGCCGCCGTGGCCTTCGGGGCCGCCTTCGGAGCGGCCTTCTTCGTGGTCTTCTTGGCCGGCGCGCTCGCGGCCTTCGCCTTGAGCAGTTCTACCGCCTCGGCCAGCGTGAAGGCGTTCTCGTCGGCCCCGCGCGGGAGGCTCGCGTTGACGCTGCCGTGCTTGACGTACGGCCCGTACCGCCCGGCGAACAGCTCGACGGCCGCCCCATCCTCCGGGTGCGTGCCCACGACCCGCAGCGGGGCGTTCTTGCGCTCCTTGCGGGCGAGCAGGTCGAGCGCCTGGTCGAGCGTGACGTCGAACAGGTCCACGTCTGCCGGGAGCGAGGCGAAGGTGGAGCCGTGCTGCACATACGGGCCGAAGCGCCCGAGGCTGGCCTTGATGTCGGTGCCGGACTCCGGGTGGGGGCCTACCATGCGCGGCAGCTCGAGGAGCGAGACGGCCAGTTCGAGCGTCACCTCGCCGGGGCTGACGCCCTTGGGCAGGCTCATGCGGCGCGGCTTGCCCTCCTGCTCGTCGTCGCCGAGCTGGACGTAGTCGCCGTAGGGGCCCTTGCGGAGCAGGATGGGCTGGTCGAGGGTGGGGTGGATGCCGAGCAGGCCTTCCTCGCCCGTGCCCTTGTCGAGCAGTTCGGCGATGCGCTCGCGCGTGAGGTCGGCGGGGGCGAGGTCGTCCGGAAGTGAGGCCGTGCGGTTCTCGCCCTCCACCTCGCCCTCGACGTACGGCCCGAACCGCCCGATGCGCACGTGGAAGGGCGCCCACACCGGGTCCTGGAGCGTCGAAATCTCGCGGGCGTCGAGCGTCTTGAGGCCGTCTTCGACGCGCGCGTCGAGGTCGCCGTAGAAGCCTTCCAGGAACGGCGTGCGCTGCGCCTGCCCCTCGGCGATGCGGTCGAGCGTCTCCTCCATGCCCGCCGTGAAGCCCACGTTGACGAGGTCCTCGAACTGGCGCGTCATGAGGCGCGTCACCGCGAGCGCCGTGAACGTCGGGTAGAGCGTGCGCTTCTCGTTGCGGACGTAGCCCCGGTGCTCGATCGTGTCGACGATGGTGGCGAAGGTGGACGGGCGGCCCACGCCTTCGCTCTCGAGCACCTTGATGAGGGCCGATTCGGTGTAGCGGGCGGGCGGCTTCGTCTCGTGCCTCTCGGGCGTGGCCTTGTGGCAGCGGAGCGCGTCGCCCCGGCTGAGTTCGGGGAGCGGCTGGTCGCGGTCTTCGAGGGCCGCCTCGGGGTCGTCGGAGCCTTCGACGTAGGCGCGGAAAAAGCCGGGAAAGAGGATCGTGCGCCCGCTTGCGCGGAACGTCGCCTCGGCGTCGCCGGCGTGCCGCCGGCGTCGAGCGTGGCGGTGACGAGGCGCAGGCGCGCGTCGGCCATCTGCGAGGCCACGGTGCGGATCCAGATGAGGTCGTACAGCTTCGCCTCGGGACCGGAGAGGCCGTGCTCGGTGCTCGTCTTCATGGACGTGCCCGCCGGGCGGATCGCCTCGTGGGCCTCCTGGGCGTTGCGCACCTTGCCGGCGTACGTGCGCGGCCCGGCGGTGAGGTACTCCTCGCCGTAGCGCTTCTCCACGGCCCGGCGCGCGGCCTCCACGGCCTCGTTCGAAAGCGCGGCGGAGTCCGTACGCATGTAGGTGATGAAGCCGCCTTCGTAGAGCGCCTGCGCGGTGCGCATGGTCTGCTTGGCCGAGAGGCCGAGCTTGCGGGCGGCCTCCTGCTGAAGCGTGGACGTGATGAACGGCGCCGCCGGGCTGCGCTGCTGCTCTTTCGCCTCGACGTTCGAACCGTCCACGGCATCGCCGGGAGGCGGTCGGCGAGCGGCTGCGCGTCGCGCTCGTGGAGGAGCAGCAGTCTTGGCGTCGGTGAGCGTGCCGTTGCGCGTCGAAGTCGCTTGCCCGGTGGCGACGCGCTGGCGCCGAGCGTGCGTCAGCGTCGCCTCGAAGCGCTCGCGTGCCGTCTCTTCGCAGACGAGCGCCTTGACCCCAGTACGCACGGCGCTCGTGAAGTGCGAGGCGCTCCAGTTCGCGCTCGCACACGAGGCGCACCGCCACCGATCTGCACGCGCCCGGCCGAGAGCCCCTTGGCGACCTTGCGCCAGAGCACCGGCGAGACGGTGTAGCCGACGAGCCGGTCGAGGATGCGGCGCGTCTCCTGCGCGTCCACGAGGTCCTCGTCCATCGTCGCGCATCCCGTCGAGCGGCCGCCTGCGATGCCCTCCTTGGTGATCTCGGGAAGACCATCCGCTTGACCGGCACCTTGGGTTCAGCACCTGCAGCAGGTGCCAGCCGATGGACTCGCCCTCGCGGTCCCGTCCGTCGCGATGATGAGTTCGTCGGCGTCCTTGAGCGCGTCCTTGAGGCCCTTCACGACGGCGCGCTTCTCCGACGGCACGACGTAGAGCGGCTCGAAGTCGTGCTCGACGTTCACGCCGAGGCGGGCCCACGGCTGGCCTTTGCACTTCTCCGGCATCTCGGCCGCGCTCGACGGCAGGTCGCGCACGTGCCCCCGGCTCGCTTCCATGCGGTAGCCGTCGGGCAGGTACCGGCAGCTTCTTGATCTTGGTCGGGCGACTCAACGACGACGAGGCGCTTCATAATGCATGGAGGATGGAAGAGGCGCAGGGAGACGCGCGCGAGCGCGCGGCGGTGGCCGTTCCGCCCTCGCGTGCGCGGGCGCGCGCGCCCGGACGTGCCTGTACACGTTAGGCCCTGCCCGCCGGCCGATGCGGACCCGCACGAACGCCCTCGAACCGCATCCCCCGGCGCTACGGGTTACCGGGCGGCATCGCCCCTCGGCCTCCGCTGCCCCGCCCCCTGTTGGAATCTCCCGTCGCGACCCTGCCCCGACCTGCCGTCGCATGACGCCCGCCGAGGCGCCCCCCTCTGAGGCGCTCTACTACGTGCCCTCGCTGGGGCCTGTCAGTACTTTTTCGTGGGCGACGACGGGCACGTAGCACGTCCGCCCCGAAGGCGCCGACCGGCCGGACATCGACGTGATGGCGGTGGTCGAGGAGGTCCGCAGCGCAGGGCGTGCAGACGCCCTTCCTGCTCCGCTTTCAGGACCTGCTCCACACGCGCGTCAAGCGGCTCCACGAGGCGTTCCGCAGGCCATCCGCGAGACGGGCTACCGGAACGTCTACCAGGGCGTCTTCCCGGTCAAGGTCAACCAGCTGCGCGAGGTCGTCGAGGAGATCCTGGAGGCCGGGCAGCCCTTCCGCTACGGGCTCGAATGCGGCTCGAAGGCCGAACTCGTCGCCACGCTCCCCTACCTCGAAACCGAGGGCACGCTGCTCGTGTGCAACGGCTACAAGGACGCCGAGATGATGCGCCTGCTCCGCACGGGCCAGCTGCTCGGCCAGAACGTCGTCCCGATCCTGGAGCGGCCCGAGGAGATCGACATGCTGCGCGACGCCGCCCGGGGCGACCTCGCGGGCGACGAGCCGGACGGCCCGCTCCCGGCCGCCTTCGGCGTGCGCGTGAAGCTCGCCACGGCGGGCGCGGGCCTCTGGGCCGAATCGGGCGGCGAAGGCTCCAAGTTCGGCCTCTCGCTCGCCGAGCTCGTCGACCTCGCCACGCGGCTCCGCCGCGAACGCTCGCCGCTCGACTTCCGCCTGCTCCACTACCACCTCGGCTCGCAGCTCGTCGTCGGTGGACAATGTGCGCCTCGCCGCGCGCGAGGCCGGGCGCGTGTACGCGTGGCTGCGCAAGCAGGGCTTCGACGTGCGCTACGTGGACATCGGCGGGGGCCTCGGCGTGCCCTACGAGGCCGGCAACCGCGGACGTGCGCGGCAGCATCGACTACACGCTCGGCGAGTTCGCGCGGGCCGTGGTGGAGACGTTCCGCGAGGTCTGCGACGCCGAGGGCGTGCCGCACCCGATGATCGTCTCCGAGAGCGGGCGCGCGGTGACGGCCTACCACTCGCTCCTCGTCGTGGAGGCCATCGGGCGCCGCGAAAAGGGCGCCAGCGCCGACACCCTGCCCCGCCCGGCCCCGCACCCGCTCATCGAGGAAGCCGAGGCGCTCGAAGCCGTCCTCGCGGCCCCCGGCGGCGACGGCGCCCCGAGTCCCGGCGCCTGGCTCCCCCGCGTCGGTACCGTGCGTCGTCAGGCGCCGGCAAGCCTTTGACGCCGACGCGCTCGCCGCCCGCCTCGACGCCCTTCGCACGGCGGCCACGGACCGCTTTCCGCAACGGCACGCTCGCCGCTCGAAGCGCGCGCGTGGGTCGAAGGGCGCCTGTGGGCCATCCAGCGGCGCCTGACCGCCCACGCCCGCGCCGCCGGGCCGCTCTCGCCCACCCTCCGCCGCCCTCGACAAGACCGCCGCCGACCACTTCCTGTGCGACTTCTCGGTCTTCCGCTCGATGGTGGACCACTGGGCCATCGGGCAGCGCTTTCCCATCATGCCGCTCCACCGGCTCACCGAGGCGCCCACGCACCGCGGGATGCTCGTGGACCTCACCTGCGACTCCGACGGCAAGGTGGCCGCCTTCGTCGCCCCCGAGGGCGACAAGTACGCGCTCGAACTCCACGACGTGACGCCGGGCGAGCCCTACTTCCTCGGCCTGTTCCTCATGGGCGCCTACCAGGACATCATGGGCGACATGCACAACCTGTTCGGGCGCGTCACCGAGGCGCACGTCTACCTCGACGAGAACGAGCCCGAGCGCTTCTACGTCGAGCAGATCCTGCCGGGGCAGACCGTGGAGGACATCCTCGCGCTCGTGCAGTACTTCCCCAACGACCTCGTGCGGCGCATGGACCGCCTCATCCGGCGCGAGGTGCGGCGTGGGCGGCTGCGCGCCAAGGAAGGGATCGCGCTGCTGAGCATGTACCGCGCCGCCTTCCAGAGCTACACGTACGTGGACGTGGACGCGCCTTGAGCAGGGGGGCGCGCAGTGGAAACACCTGCAGCCCCCCTTTCCGAGCGCCGCTGCCCTCAGCTGTGGACGTACGGCAGCTTGGCCGTCTGCACCCAGAAGGCCGAGAGCGCGCGCATGGTGCTCGCAAAGTCGTCCTCCCACCAGGCGTGCGTGGCGACCGAGTTGGCGCCCACGTCGTAGGCTTCCTGCAATTCGGCCTCGCTGCTCGCCACAAGGGCCGGCACATGGCGAAACCGCGAGCCCTTGAGCCAGCGCAGCGCCTCCCAGGCCCCCTCGGAGCGCGTGTCGAACACCGTGATGGCCGGCGTGCCAGCCGGGACCGAGGCGAGCTGCGCTTCGAGCTCGGCGGGCGTCCCGAACGATTCCACACGGCTGCCCGGGCACTCGGCCTCCAGTCCGCGCTCAAACGACACGCATTCGCGCGTCGGGCACAGGAGGAGGAAGGTCAGGTTACGGGAGGCCATTGTACAGGGAGGAAGACGGGAACGTCAGAGGTACGTTACAAACGGGAAAAGGGGCTTCGGTTCCGAAGTCCAGGAAAACAATAGGCTTATGCCAATCTTCACGCCCTCAAAGGGCCGCTCCCGCCGCCTGCGCCTGGTACCGCAACAGCGGTAGCACGGCGCCATCTTTCTGCTTGGCTTCGAGCATAATATCGTACGGCGCCGCCTCGCCCACCTGCTCCATCAGCCCGGAAAACACCTCCAGGTCGTGTTCGCGCACAAAATCGGCGTGGGCGGTGCGGGGGCCGCCTTCGCGGGCGGAGGAGAGGTGGAACTTGGGCACGCGCCCCTGCCAGGTGGCGACAACGCGTTCGAGCATTTCCAGCAGGCCCGCTTCGAGGCGGCCGGGGGCGTGGTAGAGGCGGTGGTGAAAGTGGTCGAACACCATGGGCACGCCGAGGCGCTCACAGAGGGGCAGCACATCGTCGGCGTGGTACACCTTGTCGTCGTTCTCCAGGATCAAGAGCTGCTGCGCGCGGGGCGTGAGGCGCGCGAAGTTCTGCGCGAAGCGCTCGATTGCAGAGGGCTTGTCGCCGTAGGCGCCGCCGACGTGGAGGGTGAGCGTGCCCTCGTCGGGGTCGAGCGCGTGGAGGAAATCGGCCTGCCAGGCAAGCTCGGCCAGGGCGGCCTCGACCACTTCCGGGCGCGGGCTCGAGAGCACCGTGAACTGCCCCGGATGCATCGTCAGCCGCACCCCGTGGGCGGCGGCGAGGGCGCGGATCTCGGCAAGGCGTCCGGCAAAGGCGGCGCGCCAGTCGAACGTAAACGCCGGGTGTGAGGCGAAGGGGATGACGTCGGACGAGAGGCGCAGAAAGTGGATGCCGTGGGCGACGTTCCACCGGATGAGCTGCTCGATGGCGTCGAGGTTCTGCGCGACGGTGGTGGCCACGCGCTCGTCGGTCAGGCTCGCGAGGCGGAACGAGGCGCCGGTGTTAACGCCGAGCGTGACGTTCTTGCAGGCATAGCCGAGATAGCGCAGGTACATGAAGCCGGAGGATGGCGCGGCTACCCGTGCGCCCCAGGCCTGGTGCCCGGCACGCTGTAACGGACCGGCTCCAAACCCGGCGCGGTGCGCACGCGCCGCCTCCCGGCCGGACCCACCGCCGGGCCAGATCGGTTCAACCGCGAGGGTTAGCCCCCGTCGCCTTCATCGCAGCACGGCCACCTTGCCGTAGGCGGCGCCCTGCGTGCCCACGGCGGCGATCACGTAGACGCCCGAGGGCACGTCCTGCCCATCGTCGGTGCGCCCGTCCCACTCCACGCTGCCGCCCGTGGCGCTGATGCGGCGCACCACCCGGCCATCGGGGGCCAGGATGCGCACGGCGGCATCCGACACCAGGTTCTGGATGGTGATGCGCAGCGCGCCGCTGCCCGTGCTCGCCCGCGCCGGGTTGGGGTAGACGAAGAGCGCCGTGGGGGCGGCCGCCACGGGGCGGGCCGCATCGGTGTACGTGGCGAGGCCCTGCTCGGTGGCGATGAACACGTGCCCCGTCGTGGGCGAGACGGCGAGCGCGAGCACGCGGTTGGCCGGCAGCGGCGCATTGTCCACCGTGAAGTGCGCGGTCACGGCGAAGCCGTCGGCTTCGGGGGCCATGCGGTAGACGCCCTCATCGGTGCCCACCCAGAGCCCATCGGCGGCATCGACCGCGAGGGCGTTCACGCGGAGGCCGAAGAGCACGTAGCTCGCGGTACCATCGGGGCCGGAGACGCCGCGCGGCCACGAAAACGCCGCCGAGGCGTCGCGCGCGATCACGGACGTGTTCTGCGTGTAGGCGAGGCCCTTGTCGGTGCCGGCCCAGAGGCGCCCGCGCCGGTCTTCGGCGACGGCCAGCAGCACCTCGCTCGGGCCCGCCGCCGTCCCGGGGAAGCCGCGCCCGGCACTGCCGCCGGCGAGCGGGAAGAACCGCACGGCGTCATCGCTCGGGTTGGCACGGGGTGTTGCCGCTGTCGTGGACGAGCAGCCCGCGCCCGCGCGAGAGGGCCAGTTCGTTCTGCACGATGATCCACTTGTGGTCGAAGCGGTCGACGAAGATGCGGCTCAGGCCCACGTACGCCGCTTCGTAGCCGTTCTGCACGGGCAGTGGGACGGCGGAAAACGTGCCATCGGCGGTGCGGACGTGGTAGGGCGCCGTGGCCTGCTTGTTCGTGAACCACACGTTGCCCTTCGCATCCACGCCGATCCCGTCCACGATCACGAAGTCCGGGTTGTTGGGCACCGAGGGCCGCAGCGACGAATTGGCCGGCGTAAAGCGCGCAAAGGCATCGCCCGTCACCCGTACCGCGCCCGCCCCGAACGCGCCGCCCCAGGCCCCGCCATCGGACGTGGCGGCCACGACAGCCATCCCATCCGGAAAATTCGGGGTGACCACCGAGGTGAGGCTCTTCCAGACGCCGTCGGGGCTGAGGCGGTAGAGGCCCGCCCCTGCCCCGCCCGTTCCGGCGGCCCAGAGCGTGCCATCGGGGGCGAAGGAGAGGGCGCTGAAGGCATTGTCGTAGGGGCCCGGCGGCACCACCTGCGCGTCGGCGGTGAGGGCGGTGCCGGTGCGGCGGAAGCCGACGAGCCCGCGCGCGGCATCGCCCGCCCAGACCCGGCCCCCGGCCACCACGACGGCCTGCGGGGCCGTCAGGCCGGTCGCGGTGCGCGCCGACGTGCCGCCGTCGAACACCGCAAGGGCCGCATCGTCGGGCGCCAGCAGCGCGGTGCCATCGACGGCCAGGTCGCGCACGATGCCCTGCGTACCGCCCTGCGCGGCCCACTGCCGCACGCCGGTGCGGGCCGCTACCCCGCTGTTCGTGGCCGCATAGAGCGTGCTGCCGCGTACGGCGAGGCGCTGCACGGCCGTGCCCGGCAGGCCGGCGGTTTCGACCGTCCACGAGGCCGGGTCCTGGAGGTTGCGCCCGTCGAGCCGCCCGAGCGCCACCCCGCCTTCCACCGCCACCGCCAGCACGCGCTGCCCATCCACCGTCGTGCGCAGGGCGTCGTGGGCGGGTTGCCCGGCAGCGAGCGCGCCAAACTGCGTGTACGACTCGCGCACCACCGCCCGCGCCGGGTCGAAGGCGACGACGCCGAACGTGGTCGCGGCGTAGAGCGTATCGCCGGCCACCGTGAGGCGCGTCACGTCGCGCTGCGGAAAGCGCGTGGCCCGCTCGACGTCGCGCACGGCGGTGACCTGGCCCGTCGCCACGTCGAGGCGGTCGAGCACGCCCCCGGCGTAGCCGATCCACACGGTGTTGCGTTTGGCGTCCACCACGATGGCGCGGGCATCGCGGCCCGAGAGGCCCTCGGCGGTGGTGTAGCGCTGCACGGTGCCGCCGGCGATCCGGTAGCGAAACACGCCCCCGGACGTCGCCGCCCACAGCACCGAGTCGCCCGAGGCGGCGAGCGCCACGACGCGCCGCATGGCGGTGTAGACGATCCAGGGCTCGGCGCTCTGCGCGCGCGCGGGCAGCGCGGCGGCAGCGATCAGCAGAAACAGGGCCAGACGGCGGAGGGCACGGTCCATCGGTGCAGGGCGACGCGGAGCGGAAAAGCAGGCGCGCAGGCCGGAGCAGGCGCGCGCAAAAAAGGCGTCGTAGCGCAGAGCGATGGGCGGCGGGGGTTCGTCGGGTGGGCAGAAGATACAGCCGGCGCAGCGTCAGAGGCGTTCCAGCAGGGAGGCCATCTCGACGGCGGCGGCGGCGGCATCGGCCCCCTTGTTACCCGCCTTCGTGCCCGAACGCTCAATCGCCTGCTCGATTGTTTCGGTGGTGAGCACGCCGAAGATGACCGGCACGTCGGTGTCGAGGGCGACGCGCTGGATGCCGGCGGCGGCCTGCCCGGCCACGTAGTCGAAGTGGGGCGTGGCGCCGCGGATCACGCAGCCGAGCACGATGATGGCGTCGTAGGTGCCGGTGGCGGCGAGGCGCTTGGCGGCCAGCGGCAGCTCGAAGGCGCCCGGCACCCAGGCCACGGTCACGCGGTCGAGGTCGGCGCCGAGGCGGCGGAGCGTGCCGAGGGCCCCGTCCACGAGCCGTTCGACAATGGTGTCGTTGAAGCGGCTCGCCACGAGGGCAAAGCTGCGGTCGGCGGCGCTGAGCGCTCCTTCGACGGTCTCGGGCATGGCGGCGGCAGGTGTGGCCCCAAGATCGCCCCGAGAAGCGCCGCCGAGCAACGCATCCCCGCGATCTCCACGCCCCGGCCCGCGCCGCCTACCGCTGGCGGCGCAGCACGGCGGGCGCGGCGGCGTACCACGCGCGTTCGAGCAAGCCGCGGACCTCGGCGGCACCGGCCGTTTCCAGGCGCACGAGCACGTACGGATGCGCCGCCAGGTGGTCGTTGACGAAGAAGGTGACGGGATCAGCGTCGATCAGCGCGGCCCGCTCCTCCAGCGGCACCTTGACGACGAGCGCGTCTCCCGCGTCGTGGAGGCGGCAGAGAAAGTGCCGGCGCACCCGAAAAGCCACGGTCCCATACGCCGTGCCCTCCTCAACGCCGGGGAGCGCGAGGGCGATCTGCCGCACGGCGTCGAGCGTGAGGGGCGATGGGTCGGAAACGAGGGCCATGGCGGGAAGGCGGCAGCGCTCAGGCGAGACGGCGCAGCGGCGGGAGCGAATCGAGCGGGACGCCGAAGCGCCCGAGGCGGTCGCGGTCCTCGGCGCGGTGGAAGTCGGAGCCGCCGGTGACGAGCAGGGCGCGGCGCGCGGCCTCGGCGTTCAGGTAGCGCTCCGTGGCCCATGAGTGGCGCGGGTGGTGTACCTCCAGCCCGTCGATGCCGGCCCGCAGGAGCGCGTCGAGCGGCGCCTCGGAGGGCAGCAGGCCCGGATGCGCGGCCACCGCGAAGCCCCCGGCGGCGTGCACGAGCCGGACCGCCGCGCGGGCGTCGAAGGCGGGTTTGGGGGCGGTGGCGGGGCGCCCGTCGGCCAGGTAGCGGTCGAAGGCTTCCGCCATCGTCGCGGCGGCGCCCACGGCGACCACCTCGGCGGCCACGTGGGGGCGCCCGATCACGCCCTCGCCGGCGCGGGCCTCGACGCCTTCGAGCGTCACCGGCACGCCGAGCGCGCGCAGGCGCGTCACCATCTCGGCGCCCCGCGCGGCGCGGGCCTCGCGGAAGGCGTCGAGGTGGGCCTTCAGCCCCGCGTGCGCCGGGTCCACGCCGAGCGCGAGCAGGTGGACCTCCTGCCCGTCCGCCGTCACGCTCAGTTCGATGCCGGGGATGACGCCGAGCCCGAGGCGCCGGCCCGCCTCTGCGGCTGCAGCCACGCCGCCGAGCGTGTCGTGGTCGGTGATGGCCACCGCGGCGAGGCCCGCCGCGTGCGCCATCGCCACCACCTCGGCTGGGGCGAACATGCCATCGGAGGCGGTGGTGTGGAGGTGGAGGTCGGCGAGGGGGCGGGCGGGCACAGGCGTGGCGATCGGGGCCGGAAGATCGCCGGAGGTGGCAGGGCGTGCAACGCGCGGCGGGGATCTCCGTCAAGAACGCGTGGCCCCGGTGTCAACCCTGCGGCGTAGCTTCCGCCTTCGCCGCGCGCCCGGCAGCGCCCGCGTCCCCCTCGCCCCGATTCCGCACGCCGTTTCTCCCGATGGACCGACTCTGGAGCCCCTGGCGCGCCCCGCACGTCGAGACCGCCGCCGCCGCGCCGCGTCCGGCCGAGGCGGGCGACGCTCTTCGCCCGCCTGGCCGCCGAGGACCGCGACGCCGACAACCTGATCGTCTGGCGCGGCGCGCACGTCTACGCGCTGCTCAACCTGTACCCGTACAACAACGGCCACCTGCTCCTCGCCCCGTACCGCGCCGTGACCGACGTGGACGCGCTCACGCCCGGCGAAGAGGCCGAACTCTTTGGCACCGTGCGCCGCGCCGTGGGCTGGCTGCGCGCGGCCTTGCGTCCGGACGGCTTCAACGTGGGCATGAACCTCGGCACGGCAGGCGGCGCCGGCATCCCCGACCACCTCCACCTGCACGTCGTGCCCCGCTGGAGCGCCGATACCAACTTTATGCCCGTCACCGGCGGCACCAAGGTGCTCCCCGAGAGCCTGCATGACACCTACCGCCGCCTCCGCGCGGTGATCGAAGCCGAAGAGGGCGCCCGTGGTTGAGCCGGCGCTGCCCGTGGCCCCGGCGGGCCTGCCGCCCGAGGCGCCGCTCCCCGAGGCGGAGGCGCCCGCGCGCTTTTCGAAGGCCATCCTGTTCTGGGCCATCGTGCTCAGCGTGGCGGCCACGGCCATTGTGTCGTTTGCCACGCGCTTCGACGCGACGGACCTGCACCTGTTCTTCCGGCGCCTCCACTGGGGCTACGTGGCCGGCGCGCTCGTGCTGCTCGGGCTGCGCATCCTCTTCGGCGGGTGGCGCCTGAAGGCAGTCTCGTCGGGGCGGCTCACGTTCCGGCAGGGCCTGCGCGGGCAGCTCGCGTGGGAGTTCTTCTCCAACGTGACGCCCTCGACCGTGGGCGGGGGGCCGTTTGCGGCGGCCTACGTCGCGCGCGACCTGCGGGCGCCCATCGGCGAGGGGTTTGCGATCCTGCTCTTCGCCATGCTCGTCGAGCAGGCGTGGACGGCCACGACGGCGCTCATCGTGCTCGTGGCCCTGCCGTTTCTGCCCGTGTTTCCGCAGAACTTCGGCCCCTTCGTGGCCGTCGGGCTCGCCGTCTACTGCGCCGCGATGATGCTCTGGGCGGCCACGATGGCGTGGACGCTCCTGCGCCGCCCGGACTGGATCGACAAGATCGTTGGGTGGGCCGTGCGGGTGCCGGGGCTGCGGCGCTTCAAGGCGCGCGCGCAGAGCGAGGTGGTCCACCTCCACGCCCGCGCCGACCGCCTCCGGGGGCGCCCGCTTCGGCTTTTACGTGCGGGCCTACCTGATTGCGGCGGCGGCATGGGTATGCCGCTATGCGATGCTCGTGTTTCTCGTGTGGGCGGTGACGCCGGAGGCCAACGGACCGCTGCTCTTCCTGCGCCACATGGCCCTCTCGCTCGGCGGCATGATCCTGCCCACGCCGGGCGGCGCAGGCGGCATCGAAGGGCTCTTCGCGCTCTTCATCGGCCCGATGATCGTGCCGGCGGCGCTCATGACGCCCGTGCTGCTCGTGTGGCGGGGGCTCAACTTCTACGTCTTCCTCGCCCTCGGCCTGCCGCTCTCGCTCCACAGCGCCAAGATCGCGCGGGAGGCCAGATAAGCGCACGCTCGAATCGAGTGCATCGCAGTAGGCCTCCCTGGCCCTGGCTCATACACGCTCCGCAGCGAGCGCAGCAGTGTGACTGCGTGGCCTCGCTGAAGCGTGTCATGAAACACCTGATTCCGGTATCCGCGTAGGCATTCGTAACAGCCTCGTTTCTGGCCCGCAGCAAGACTTTTCGACCCTTTTCAGGGCTGCATCGAAGACGGCAGGTAGTTCTGCACGCAGCCGGCCAACATGGCCCGCTCCGCCGGGTACGTCGTCGAAAAACACGAGTGACGGGGGGCGCCCTGCGCCCACGTAGCGCAGCGTTCCGTCAAGGTCGTCACGCCGGACATCGAGCGCCTCGGCAGCCCCTTCGAGCAATGCGTAGAGTAGAGACCGCCACCATGCTTCAGCTTGGTCGCCCATCCCAGCAAGGCCCAGGCCCGTCCCCTCTAATTCGAGTTCCGCCACGTCGGTCATGAAGACGTGCCCGAGGTGGCGATGCGTGATCGTGCCCGAGCAATCGCGCCCTGTGCGCGGGTTCTGATGAGTGGCCGCAGCGTTGCGCCGTGCCAGTTCTCCGAAGCCACACGCGCCGCATATCCGGAAACCCGCGCCACGTCCATCATTGACGACCGCGAGCCTGCCGAAGCGTGACGTGCGCAGTCGAACACTACCAGGCGCCCAGCCGGGCATCTCAATCGCCTCAAAGACGGGTTCATCGCCGCCCTCAGGAGCATACTCGGTGAAGTGAACACGGGAGGCGTAAGTCCTGTCCGGGCGGGCCTCTCCTGGCTTGGGCGGCTCGCCACGCGCGGCCAGAAAACCAAACTCGGGCACGATGAAGTGTCGTGCTGCCGGCAAACGCTCCCCGCAGCCCCCGCATACGAAGTCGGTCAGTTCCTCGTGTTGCTGATGGAAGCGGCTGCACGCCGGGCAGACGGCGTAGGCGTACGTAGGCCAGCGCTTGCCGGGCTGCGTGGCAAGCCCGCCGCCCGTCCAGACCCTTCCGCCCGCCACTACCTGCGATCCGGGGAGCGTATTCGGAGATGGCGATGCGGAGGTCGCGTTCGAGTTCGAGCAGCGTCGAGCGCCGCTCTTCGGTCACATGGTCCGTGCGCAGCGGCACCACGTCGGTCGGGAAGCCGTACTTGGGGAGCAGGTTGCGCGAAGCCAGAAAACCTATCAGCGACCGGCTGCGGATGGTGCGCTGCACCTCGCGGTACGCGGCCGCCATTCGCAGAAAGCGCCCGGCATTGACGCCCGGCTGCTCCGACTCCGCGACGACCTCTCGCACAAGCGCTTCGTACCGTCCCAAATCCTCGCGTACCTCACTGGAAACGCGGTCGAGCAGTTCGAGCATCCCTGTTTCCGACTCCAACCATGCCCACGTCTCGATTCTTAATTCGGTGTGGAGCGCTTCGGGGACAATCCGTAACAGCGCTTGCTGTACGTCGGGCGGATGCGCTTCGGCATAGGCGCGCAATCGCTCCGCTGCTGTGCTACCGAGTGCAGCATCGCACACCTCGAAAAAGGCACCCGCATTCTTGAAGCGGCGCCCATCGCCGGCTTCACGGCGAAGGAATGCGGCGATGAGCACCGCCTGTGCGTGACGCCGCACGATCTTGGCATTGCGCACCGTAACACGCGGCACGGGCACCTTTCCCGACACGATCCGCTCGGGGTCTGCGTAGTGCATGAGGTCGTGGCTGCGGCGCTGGGCGAACGTCAACGCGAAGGCAGCACCACCCACCCGCCGGCCCGCGCGCCCGGCGCGCTGCACGTAGTTAGCAGTGGCCGGCGGCACGTTCCGCATCAGCACAGCATGGAGGTCGCCTACGTCCACCCCCATCTCGAACGTAGTTGAGCACGAGAGTACATTGATGTGGCCTTCGATGAACTGCTGCTGCACGCGCGAGGCTTCCTCGGCACTCCACTGTGCTGTGTGCTCCTCAGAACGGAGCGCAGTGGGTTCGAGGCCGAGGTAGAGCGCCCGGTAGTGATGCCCGGCCAGCGACGCCGGGTCGAGGGGGCTAAGGCGGCCTTCACAGCCGTTGGTTGGACATAGGCCGCACAGGTTGTAGGGCGTAATGCTGTGGCAGCGGTCGCATCGAAACCCGACCCCCTGTGCTGAAGGCACGACCTCGTAGACGTCATGCCGAAGCGCTCGCACGCCGAGGTGCCCCCGGCGCATCCTCCATTCGCCAGAACGTGGTGTTCAAAGCTCCCTCAGCGAGGTTGCGCCAGAGGCCGGCAAGCGCCTTCTCGGCGTGTGTTTTACGTTCTGCCTCCGTGAGCGTTGGCATCGTTTGCCCGAGAAGCCGTTTGAGCAGGTCAAGACGACGGTTGCGACCGGATAAAGGCATCCAGGTGAGCACGCTGCGCCCGTCGCTGGCGCCGTCCTGCCGCACATAGAGACGCTTGTTGCGCGGCGCGAAGGCATCGCTGCGTGGGTCCACCCCGTTGGGAAACGTGACCGCCCCCTGCTGCCGAAGCGTGTCGAGCAGGAGCGCGACGAGCGTCCAAGCCTCGTTGTCGGAGAGATTCCATGGTGAAGCAAGCAGCGGACGTGGAGTTTGCCAGTTAGGGGGTCGGACTACCCGAAACGCGATGAGGCCAAGCCCTTCGAGCGAGAGCCGCCGGTCGAGGGCGACGAACTCCTGCATGATCCACTCGTGGGCAGCGCGGCGGCGGTCGGGCCAGCCGGCAGCCTCCTCATAGCAACCGGCCTGCTCAGCCCATTTCAGGAGCGCCATTGCCAGCGCATCGCTGCCCACGCGCAGGTGACCCGCCACGCCGTCAGGGTCTTCGAGGAGCGTTTTCAGCAGCAGGCGGCGGCGAAGGGCCGTCGCATACGTGCGCTCGATGTAGGGCGCGAAGAAGGCAGCATCCTGCCGGCTGTCCGCAAACACGAGTAGCTTGCGGCCTTTCCCCGGTAGACCCGCATCGCCGGGGCGGACCGACGGCGGGAGTGCGCCATAGAGCGCCGTAGCAAGTACGCTCACAGGCGCGTCCTGCCCGGTAAGCATCCGGTAGACGACGTTCCCACTCCCCGAACGGGCGCCGCAGCCCAGACACGCTTTGATCCCGTCGCCCGTCTGCTTCGGCACGGCCATCCGAACGCTATGCCAGCGTGCGTGCTCACTGCAGGTGCACAGCGAATCGTCGGCCACGAGCGTTCCGCAGCGCGTGCAAAGGCGCAGCGGCGCCGCATCGAGGTCCGTGCCGGGGTTGGCGGGCGCCTGCTCAGACGCTACGGCTTCGTCCTCATCTTCCGGGGCAGGCACGTCGTCAAGGAGCAGGTAGGTGCGGGCCTCCCCTTCGAGGGCCGGAGCGAATACGCGCCGCCCGGCCTCATTCCGTATCCTCCCTACGGCGTACGTGGCGCCACACCGGGCGCAGGCAGCCAGTTCGACGGCCACGCCGTTGCAATCGGGGCAGCGCTCGTGCCGCCGCAGAAAGAGGCGCACAGCCCCATCCGAATGGTCGGCGGTGCTCAGGCAGGCGAAGGCCCCTTCAAGCGCACGGGCAAAAAGGTGGTAGCGTGCAGGCAGAAGCGGGTGGTCATCAGGGCCAGGCCGGGCCTCAGCGGCGAGCGCGACCAGATGAACAAGGCGGGTCTCAGCCTCCGAGTCATCGGGGAAGAGTTCGGCGGCAAAGCGCTGCAAGCGGCGTGGGCGTTCGGCGAGGGTCGCGCGCAGGGCACGCAGGCGGGCATCGCCGCCGAGCAGCGCGTACAGGAACGCCCGCCCCGGATCGGGCGCCGGTTCCGCCGCCCGCCGCGCGTCCGTGAGGGCAGCGAAGGGTACGTAGGAGGCTGCTGCCTCTCACGAGCGCTTGCAGGGCTGGCGCTTGCGCCTCAGGCACGTTCTCCTCGGCCCCCCGGTGCGGATTCACAGGCGCCGGGGCCCACGCGATCCTCCACGGCGAGTTCGGCAGAGTGCCGCGCTTCCGCCCCATCGCCTGAGAACGAGGACGTGCTCCCTTCGAACGCGGCGTGCAATGCGTCGTAGAGCGCAGCGTCGGGCGTGCCCCATGCCTCCCCGAGCGCGTCCTGGCGCACACGCTCGGCCTCGATCACGTCCTGCTCGCCGGGATCCGCCTCGTTCCAGCGGAACGGCGCATCGAAGAGCGCTTCGGCAAAACGAACCGCCTCCGGAAAGTCGGCCCGTCCTCTGCCCAGTGTGGCGCTCGTGGCGATGCAGCGTAGCTCGGGCGCACCAACACGGTCTTTGAGACGCCGCAACAGCATCGCAGTCTCAATGCCCATCGCGCCGTCGTAAGTGTGGGCTTCGTCGAGCACCAGAAATTGCCAGCGTCCGCTGTGATCACCTTCGAAAAACACGCAGTCGTCAGGTCGTACGAGCAGGTACTCGAGCATCGCGTAGTTCGTCAGCAGCAGGTGCGGGGGCGTTTCCCGCATCTTTTCGCGGGAAAGCAGTTCGCCCGGCGCCGCGGGTTACCCCGGGATACTGAGAGGCGAAGTGCGCCCGCGCGTCGCGCTCGGTTTCTTTGCGTCTCGCCCGTGTAGCGCCCGAACGTGATTTCGGGAACGTGGTGCAGGAGTTCGCGCAGCCGCTTCACCTGGTCGTTGGCGAGCGCATTCATCGGGTAGAGCAGAAGTGCTCGTACACCTGGCTGCACGAGCGTACCGGCGGCCTGCTCGCGGAACAGACGGTCGAGGATGGGAAGCAGAAACGCCTCCGTCTTGCCCGAGCCGGTGCCGGTGGCGACTATCAGGTTGCGGCCGCGCGCGAGATGCCGGATGGCCCGTTCCTGATGCTGGTGCAAAGGCCGCAGGAGCGGCAGCGCGGGCGAGTTGAGTAGCCGAAAACCCTCATGCAGCACTCCCTCAGCAATCAGGTCGTTCAGGGAGCGTCCGCGCACGAAAGGGGGCGAAGCTTCGAGCAGCGGTCCTTTCACCAGCATCTCAGCTTCCTCAGTGGCCGCATGGAAGGCCTCACGCAGATCGGCGCGCCGGAACGGGTAGATCGTGCGCAGGTAGCGGAGATAGGCACCGCGTACCCGGTCCGTGGTGTCAAGAGGCGGGAGCGACGACATGATTGGGTGCGGTGAGGAGTGCGGATTCGAGCGCAAGCGTGAGCCAGCACAGGTCACGAGTGAACAGATCAGGAGCCGCTTCCAGCGCGAGCGCCGAGAGGCCATGCCACGTCGTCCCCGGCGGCGGATCGAGCGTGCGATGTAGGGTAGGCCTGCAGGACCGCGCGCGAAGAGCGAGCGCGACGGCGCCAGTGCAGAGCGGGACGTTGAGCCAGGCGGGAGCCTCACTGTGCAAGGCGCGCGAGACGCAGCGCCGCCGCACGCGGGCCGCGAGTGCAGCGAGATGCGGCTCAGGCCCTTCCTCCAATCGGTTTTTAAGGATGGTGTCGAGCGCCGGGGCAAATCGCGCGAGCGCGTCCGATGCCGTAGGCTGGCGGGCCCGCTCGCGCATCCAAGTGCAGACGGCAACTTGGTGGGAGCCTCGCCCGAGCACACCCCGCGGGATGAGTCCAAGCTGTGCCGCCTGTGCCTCAATCACGCTTTCAGGAAGGCGAGCGTACATCTCATCGAGAGCATCGCCAAGACCCTCCTCGTCGCGTTCGATCACGCGGAGCGTAGCCGGGTCATCCAGATCCTCACCCTCGCCAGGTTGAAAGCCGGTGACGCCGAGCCCTTCACGTAGCCGTCGTACAGCGGTGGGGTCGCCTCTACGCAGGGCGTCGCGCTCTGCCATGACCCCGAGGATACTCCACGTACGCCACGCCTCCACAGCTGCTTCAGCGACAAGCCCCTCCGGTGCATCCAGCAACCCCAGATCAATGGTGCGGCGACGCGCAGTGGCTTCGCCGAGTTGTACTACATCAGAGGCCAGCGTTCGCGCTAGTGCGGCCGGGATGCGCTCACGCACGATTGTGGCGAGTCGGTCTGCCTTTGCACCAGAGAGTCGAGGCCGGAGCGAAAGCAGCATGTCCACGGCGGCGAGCGCGTCCAGGGCGTGCTCGCCGTCGAGCGTCGCTGCGAGAATGCGAAGCGCGTCGTCACACACTCGGCCACTCCTCGCTGCACGCGCCCGCGAGGAGTCGCTCGATTTGCCTGCGGGTGTCAGATTGAGCGGCAAAGTGTCGTGTCTGATCCAAGACACCTCCAAACGCCACCCACGTCACTGCAGGCGCCTCAAGGACAGGGCGCACAGGTTGGTCGCCCCACGGGTCCGACAGGGCAATTTCCACGAGGACCGGCCCTTGCACGATGGGTGGCACCTCGATGACAGTGGTGTGGTCGGCGTGTTCAGAAAGCGGCACCTCGACCGGCGGCTCCCACGGCCGGGCGAGCGGCCAGAGCCGCACCACGGTGCCAGCCACGATGCTTCCTCCCCCCCATGCGAGCACCAGGCGCCAGCCCTCCTCAACGCGTGCCGCCTCTGCTGTAATCCCCTCAATGCCAAGGGCCGCGCGCACCTCACCAAGCGAGACCCGCTGCTTCCCGACCGTGAGATCAAGGCGGGCACGAGCGCTGCCAGCCTGCCGCATGGCTTCAGGCAACGCCCGCAAATCGAAGGTGCCACTTCGCCCGAGGGCAACGCACGACACCGCAGGGCCGCTGCTCGTCAAGCGCGCTTCGAGGCGCAATAGTGGGGCCTCAGCGACCGCTGCGGTCGGCACAACTTCGAGGACCGGGCTGCGGTGCTCGTTCAACCACGCCTCGGAAAGTGAAAGATGGCGTTCGGCGGAGGCAGCGCCCACTTCGCCCGAGGCCATATCACGGACGCCCCAACGCAACCTAGGCGTGGCGAGCATGAGCACGAGCGGCATGGCGGTGCCCATGAGCGTCACCGTCACGAAAGTCTGGGAAGATTCCGCTGCTACAGCGACCAGGCCGTTCGGGCCGCAGTCCAGGGGCATCCCATCGTCGCCGTGTACGATGGTGTCAATAGGGGCACGCACCTGAAGCATTGACGCACTTTCCGAAGCATCGGCGCCAGGCAGGTGCAGCCGGTCGGTACCGTACACGCGCAGCGAGGGGGCGAGGGCAAAGGCCAGCGTGGCATGACGTCCGAGAGACCCCAGCCATGTGCACTTCATACCGGCCTATCCTACCCCCGGTGAGCGCTTCGTGACCGAGGCGCACCGCAAGCATCCCTGGCCGTGGCTCGACCGCATCGCCTGGCAAGTCTAGGAGCGAAGTGCGCATGCACACGTCGTCCTGTTCGCTCCGCAAGGTGAGGTGCCAGCGCGCCCGCGCACCTTCTTCCGTTTCCCCACGCCGAAGCGGCAGCACGAGTGACGGCGCGCCGGAAAACACGGGGGCGCCGTTGGCAAACACACCGGGCAGCGGGTCGATATCGGCATGGTGGGGTCGGAGGTCTCCCTGAGGCAGCACCCATAGCGAGGCGTCTGGCTCACCCGTTTCCACAAGTCGAAAGGCCCCCGGGCCGGGCGCTACGCCGGACAGATCCCAGCATTCAGCCACAAAGTCGGCCCACCCAGGGGGAAGCGCAGCACCTTCCTCTAGCAGCCTTGCACCGGGCGCCTCGACGGCACGCGTGCGGGGCCGAACGATCCAGAGCACAGTATTCGGCAGTCCATCTTCGGTGTTGAGAAGAGCACCGTCGCGTCCGGCGAAGGCAAGCAGGGGCCCCGCCTCGTCAACCCCTTCAAAGATCCACCGTGAAGCCGCCCCTCCGGCCTCGTAGCCCGCCTCTTACCGGCGTGCCGGGGCCGGCACGTCTATGCTCATTGCATCGGCGTACCACGTGCCGGCAGAGGGCCAGGGCGTGGTGGATACGCGGAGGGATTGTTGCCCTTCTCCCCGCCAGAACCACGCGCCCATCTCCGCAGGCTGTGCGATCTGGGCGGGCAGTTCCGCCACGACGGCCCCACGCACCGCGTCAAAACGCACGCTTGGGCGAATCCAATGCCGTTTCCGAGCTACTGCCGCAGAGGTAGGCGCATGTTCAGGGGCCCACCATTTCGCAAAAGCCCGTACGATGCGTGGCGATAGGCCGGTCGAGGCGGCCAGGGCTGCCCGGTCGTCGTGGCTTTCGAGCGCGGCCCCTTCGGAAACCCTTGCGTAGAGTACGAGCGTGCGCTTGACGAAGTCAGAGGCGGCTTCGCCAGCGACCGTGAGATAGTGCAACACAAAACGCGGGGAATCCCGACGTCCCAAGCCCTCCTGTAGCCACGCCATCAATCGGTCTTCCGCCGGCCATCCTGCCCACCGAGTTACCATCTCTTCCAGCACATGGTCGAAGTAGCCCGGCAAATCCACCGCAGGGATCCCCCCATGCAGAAAGATGAGGTCGAGGTAGCGATGTCCTCCCTGAGAGGCGCGTGGAAAGAGGGTCAGTCCACGCGGCCCGAGGAAACGTTCAAAAAACTGCCCCCACTCGCTCGAAGGCATTTCCCCTCGGAGGCCGAAATCCTCCTGCACCTTCGGCCACAGTTCACCTCCCCCCGCGCGGTATGTACCCGTGAGCACGAGCGCGACAGCAAGGCAGGTCGCGCGCCCTCCGAACGGCCTCGTCAACTCCTCGAACCCACCTCTAACCCCGCGCCTCGAGAATTACTCCTTGACATCCCGCGCAGAGCTCACGACGCGGCATAACGCCACTCATGACCACACACTACTTCCTCAATGAGCGCGACACCCCCGAGCCGCTCCGCTAGGTCATCCTCCAGCCTTCGGAGCGTCTCGACTTATGAGGGCACAACCGTGTTCGCTACTTACAACGCACAATGTAGCATCCAGGTCTACCCAATCGCAACTGTATGTCGCTATGGCTCACCACCCAGATCTTGACGCTCTGTGCGGGCACGCGGAGGGTGGGCGTGGTGCCGCCGGTGAGCGTGGCGTCGGCGCCCGGCAGGCCGGACAGGGCTACCTGCTCGGCGTTGGCCACGAGGCGCCAGGTGCCCTCGGGGAGCGGGACGTTCGTGAACGACGCCGCCCGCTCGTCCGTGTTGATGAGCACGAGCACCCGGTCTGCCACCGTGTATCCGAGCAGATGCGGGTTGGCGGGCGTGAGAAAGCGGTAGTAGCCCTCCGGCACCGGCTCGCCTACCCGAAAGACGGCGCCCGCCTCGCTCGCGCGCAGCGCCATGAGCCCCTGCCAGTAGGCGAGCATCCCCGCGTAGTCGTTCGGGCGCTTGCCGTCCGGCCCGTCCACCTCGCCGGGGCGGGCGCCCACGGTCTCCCACTCGTACCGGTTGGCGGCGCGCAGGTTGTACGTGTCGCGCTTGCCGTGAAAGTAGATGAGCCCGGAGGCCGTGGGGATGATCTTCTCTTCGAGCGGCGAGAGGCCCTTCGAGCGCATGATCTCGGTGCCGCCGTGGATGACGAGCGGCCCGAGGGCGGTGAACATGAGCGTGGCCGCAATCTTGAACGGCCCCTCGTCCACGCCGCGCCGCCCGTCCCAGCCGGTCGTGGCAAACTGGTCGGCGAGGGCCCAGTTGTCGTGGATGTCGAGGTAGGTGAGGCTGAGGTTGGGGGTCGGCTCGTCGGGAAAGCGGTTGGCGAGGCCGAGCATGACGCGCGGGCGCATCGCCGGGTCGCCGCCGGCAAAGCCCCGGTCGGTGCGCTTGTCTTCGGGGTTGGAAACGGGCCCCTTGAAGGCCGTGCGCGTCTCGTCCTGGAAGAACGTGATCGGCGCGTCGAGCTTGTACCACGCCCAGTCGGGGTTGCGCACGACCTCGGGGTCGGACGGCGGAATCCACGGCTCGCCGTAGACGAGGGCGTCCTCCGGAAGCGCGGCCTTGAGCGCGCGCAGGCTCTGCTTGTCGATCTGCCCGGCGAGGTCGATGCGGAAGCCGTCGAGGCCGAACTCGTCCATGAGCGCCTTGCACTGGTCGATGAGCCAGCGCTGCACCATGGGCCGCTCCTCGGTCTTGACCTCGTTGCCAAACGGCCCGATGTGGCGCCCTTCCTCGTCGGTGCGGTAGTAGTAGAGCTTGTCGAGCGCGTTCCAATGGAAGTGGTAGAAGCGCCCGTCCATGTTCTCGCCCGTGTGGTTGGGCACGAGGTCTACAACGACCGCGAGGCCGGCGTCGTGAAACTGCTCGACGAGCGCACGGAACTGCGCCCGCTCCTCGCCCGGCTCGCCGCCCTTCATGCGAAAGCGGCTCTCGATGGCGAAGGCGTGCGTGGTGCGGTAGCCCCACTCGTAGTACTCCCGGTCGATGCCCTGCTGCTCTGCCCACGGATCATCCGCAAAGGTTGCCTGCCACTCGGCGTCCGGGTAGTGCAGAAATTCCTGCACGGGCATCAGGTGGACCGTGTTGATGCCGAGGTGCGTCAGGTAGTCGAAGCCGATAGGCTCGCCGCGCGCGTTTGTGAGCCCCGTGCGGCCCATCCCGACGAACGTGCCCCGCTCGTGCGCGGGCAGCGGCAGGTTGTCCGTGAAGTCCTGCACGTGGACCTCGTAGGCGACCATCTCTTCCAGCTTCGGGCGTCCGCCGCGCACGGGCCGGGGGGCGTCGAGGCGGCGCCAGACGCGGCTTTTGCCGAAGCTGTCGTCGGAGACGCGGGCGTAGGGGTCGGAGATGTTCACCTGCGCCTGCTCGTAGAACTCCGAGCCGGGCCCGCCGGGGCCGTAGACGCGCAGGTCGTAGTAGGTGCCGTGGAGGTCGCCCTCCTCGACGTGCTCCCACACGCCATCAGCGTCTCGGCGCATCGGGCGCTCGGCGTAGGCGCCGGTGCCCGGCGTGTCGTCTTTGCCGTGGTAGAGGTAGAGCACGAGCCCGTGCGCGCGGGGCGCGAAGGCCCGGAAGGCCGTCACCGTGCGCCCGTCGTGCTGCTCGATCTCGGCGCCGAGGGGTTTGGTGGAGTAGAGCGTCCGCCAGAGCCCGTCGAAGCGGACGATGCTGCGCAGCGAATCCCCATCGGCAAGGCCGGTGGGCGCGGAGAGGTAGTGGACAGCGCCGGTGTCGAGGTCTTCGGCGGGCACGAGGAGCGTGCCGGTGCCAGTGTTGGGCACCACATCGGCGAGGGGCACCCGGTGGCCGTCCCAGCGCTCCAGCCGGTAGGCGTCGGGCACGAGCGGGCGCACGACGTGTTCGCCGGTCAGTTCGGCCCAGATGGCGCGGGGGCCGCGTAGTTCGGCGTAGAGGCGCGGCGGGCGGACGTTGTGGAGAAAGACGAGGTTGCCGCCCTCGTCGTTGGGCGCTGTCGCCGGCGGATCGAGCCACAGGCCGTCGTCGATGCGAAACTTGAAGGGCATCCCCGGCCGGATCGTACGCCCGCGGGCATTCGGCACAGCCAGCTCCCACACATGGGGGTCCACGCGCGAGGCTTCGAGCGCCCACGCGGGGTCGTCCATGTCCTGGCTCCACCCGCGAAAGGCGCCGGTGACGACGACGCGGTGGGGCGCGGCGCCGTAGAGCGTGGCGTCGAAGACGAAGTGGGCGGTGTCGGCGGCCTGGTAGTAGCCCTGCTGGCGGACGTCGAGCGGGTAGGGCTGGCCGTCGGCGGCGCGGGCAATCGAGAGCATGGCAAGCAGGGCTACGAGCACCGCCAGGCGGCGCGAAAAAAGGACGCGCATCGGAGCGGGTGAGGAGGCGCAAAATAGGCGGCCCATCCGGCGCCCAACGGGGAAGGGGCCGTTACGCAAGGGCTTCCGCGTTACGGGCGCCGACCGCCGGGCTACCTTCGCGGGCCCTGCCGTGCTCCGCGCAGGGCCCGCTACCGCCCCATGCGCCGATTCGCTGCCCTCGCCGTCCACCTGCTTGCCGCGCTCGTCGTGCTCGTCACCCTGACGGCGTTTGCGCTCTCCGTAGACTGGTGGTTCGTCCGGGTGTGGGATTACCCGCGCCTCCAGCTGTTCGTGGCGGCGCTCGTCCTCGCCGCCGCCGTGGGGGCGCTACGCTTCCGGAAACACCGCACCGTTTCCTATACGCTGCTCGTGCTCACGCTCTCGGCGGCGGCGGTGCAAGGCGGGCGGATCGCGCCCTACACGCCGCTCTGGGCCACGCAAACGAAGACCGCCCGCCCGGGTGAGGGCACGCCGCTCACGCTCCTCGTGGCCAACGTGCTCATGGACAACCGCCACGCCGACCGCCTGCTGGCCCAGGCGCAGACCTCCCACGCCGACCTGCTCGTATTCACCGAGCCGGACGCGTGGTGGGCCGCACAGCTCCAACCGCTCCATGCTGCCTATCCATACCGCGTCTCCGTGCCGCTCCCGAACACGTACGGGATGATCGTGATGAGCCGCCTGCCCCTCGAATCACCGAAGGTGGCTTACCTGTTCGAGCCCGGCATCCCGTCTGTACACACGGCCATTCAACTCGGCGGGCAGCGCGTGGCGCTCCACTTCGTGCATCCGAAGCCCCCCGCCCCCGGCGAGGCCACGCGCACGACGGCGCGCGACGCCGAACTGCTCACGGTGGGCAAGCAGGTGCGCGCGCAGGGTGGACCCGCCATCATCGCGGGCGACATGAACGACGTGGCCTGGAGCGGCACCACGCGCCTCTTCCAGCGCGTCTCCGGGATGCTCGATCCGCGCCGGGGCCGGGGCCTCTACAGCACCTTCAACGCCCAGAGCGCCTGGCTGCGCTGGCCGCTCGACCACGTCTTTCACACCGAGCACTTCACGTTCGCCCGCGTGGACGTGCTCGGCGCCAACGGCTCCGACCACTTCCCCTTCCTCGTCACGCTTCGCCTCTCGCCCGCTGCACCCGCCCGGCAAAACCGCCCCGATCCGGACTCCGACGACCACGAGGACGCCCAGGAGCAGATCGACGACGCCCGGCAGGAGTGACAGCGCTTCAAGCGACGGACGCCGCGCGCCTCAGCCCAGGTTCCAGTTCACGCCCCGCCCGGCCTCCGGGTCGGGGTAGCTCCACGCGACCGCGCCCTGGTCGCAGACGTACATGCACGTGCCGCACTCGATGCAGTCCTCGAACTGGAAATGCACCTGCCCCACCTCGTCGAGCGTGTAGCAGTTGGCCGGGCACGTTGTCGTGGTGCCCTTGTGGGGGCATACGCTGTTGCAGATGTCGGTGTTGACGACGATGTGCGCGCGCGCCTCCCCTCGGCCCTGGTTACGGTAGGCCACCGTGCCGAGGCGCTCGGCGATGGAAAGCTGCTCGTTAGACATTGGATGCTAGATATTGGACATTGGAGCATTCGATATAGGTGTCAGTTTATGATCCAATATCCAATATCCAACGTCTAATGACCTTCAGAAGGCACGGGCGGCACGCGTGCCGAGCTTGACGAGGTCCCAGAACCCGATCTGTCCCTCGCGCGCCTCGCGCATGAGGGCAAACGCCTTCTTGGTGGGCTTGTTGTCCACGGCGAAGTAGCGCTCGCCGAAGCGGCAGATGACGCGCGGAATCGCCGAGAACATCTCGGGGCTGTGGAGCACATGGACGGCCTGCTGGAAGCCGCGCAGGTCGTGCATGACGTACGAGGCGTCGAGCGCGGTGCGGTAGTGCTTGAGGAACGCGGCGGAGAAGTCACCGGCCTTCGCGGCCTCCAGCACAGTCTCGGCGGCGAGCATCCCCGAGCGCATCGCATAGTCCATCCCCTGGATCGCACGGCCCGCGTTGAGCACCAGGTTGGCGGCCTCGCCCGCAATCAGCACGCCCTCGCCGTAGATCTGCTTCGGCATCACGCGCATATCGCCCGTGGAGACGACCTTGGCCGAGTACTCCACCACCTCGCCGCCGCGCAGCGCGTCTGACACGATGGGGTGGGCCTTGAAGGCGTTGAGAAGGTCGTAGGGCTTCTGCTTCGATTCGCGGAGGTGCTTCATGCCGAGCACGAGCCCCACCGACACGGTGTCGAGGTTGGTGTAGAGGAACGCCCCGCCCTCCACGCCCTGCGTGGCGCCCGGCCCCACGTACTCGTTGGAGAGCCCGCGCCGCCCCGAGAGTTGGAAGCGGTCTTCGAGCACCTTGCGGTCGAACCGGATGACCTCCTTGACGCCGACCGCGAGGTGGTCGGGCGGCACGTATTCGGTCTGGAGCCCTACCTGGCGCGTCAGCAGGTTGTTGACGCCCTCGGCGAGCAGCACGCAGCGCGCGTGGAAGCTCTCGCCGCCCGCGCGAATCCCGATGGCCCGCCCGGCGTCGTCTTTCAGCACCTCCTCGACGAGCACATCGGTGGCGAGCAGCGACGTGTCCGCGTGGGGGCTTGCGTCGATGGCCTCCTGCACCTTGCCGGCAAGCCACGCATCGAAGCGGGCGCGGAGCACGATGAGGCCCCCATAGGGCGGCGCGTCGTAGGCGGCGCTCTTGAAGTCGAGCGAGAACGTGCTCTGCTCGTCCATGAACGAGAGGCGCCGGTGGCTCACAAAGCGCTCCCAGGCGGCACGCTCATCCTCCCAGTAGTTCGGCACGAGCGTGGCCAGGTCGCGCCCCCAGAGCACGCCACCGGAGACGTTCTTGGCGCCGCTCCACTCGCCCCGCTCGATGAGCAAAAACTTGGCCCCACCGCGCGCGAGCGTCATCGCCGCGCTGAGCCCGGCAATGCCGCCGCCTACGATGATGCAGTCAAACGTCTCGTCCATGGGCCAAAAGATCGGGCGCGCAGGCCCCCCGTCGGGACCCGCGCGCCGAAAGATCGGTCAACGGCCGCTGCAGGCCGTGTCAGGGCAGGATAAGCCCGCCCTTGGCCTGTCCATCGGCGCCGAGGGGCTTGCCGTCAAGGCCGACGAGGCCGCTGCCGGCGATCTTGCCTTCGATGTCCACAAGTTCGAGGTCGAACGTGAGGTCCTCGCCGGCGAGCGGGTGGTTGGCGTCGAGCACGATGGTGTCGTCTTCGAGCGCGTAGATCGTCACCGGGATCTGCTGCCCGTCCTGCGTGCCGACGATGAGCGCCGTCGCCCACCTGCGGCTCGGCCTCTTCGGGAAACTGGTCGCGCGGCACCGAGAGCAGCATCTCCTCGCGGTGCGGGCCATACGCCTCGTCCGAGGGGATCGTGATCGTCTTGCGCTCGCCGGGGGCCATGCCAATCACCGCCGTGTCGAAGCCGGGGATGACGTCGCCACTGCCGACGGTGAACTGGAGCGGCTCCTGGCCTTCCGACGAGTCGAACACTTCGCCGTCGGAGAGGGTGCCGGTGTAGTGGATGCGGACGCGGTCGCCGCGCTGTGCCTGCGCCATAAAGGATCAGATCGAGGGGTGAATCGGCGCCCTACCCGCGCTCGCCGGACAGGTTGCCCGGCGCGCGCACCTTCACGCCTTCTGCCTGCATGGTTACGCGGCGGTCCCCGCCGCAGTGGCGGCGCGCACAGCCTCGGCCTTTTCGGACTGCTCGGCGGCGTCGAGGAGCAGGTGAATGCGCGCGAGTAGCATCTCGATGCCCGACCCGGTTGTGCCCGCCTCGGGGCAGGATCACGTCGGCGCGGCGCTTGCTCGGCTCGACGAACTCGAGGTGCATCGGCCGCACCGTCGCTAGTACTGGTCGAGCACCGACGTGGATGCGCGCGGCCGCGCTCCTCGATGTCGCGCCGGATGCGCCGCACGAGCCGGATGTCGTCGTCGGTGTCGACGAAGATCTTGATGTCCATCCGCTCGCACGAGCGCGGCCTCGGCGAGCACGAGGATGCCTTCGACGATGATCACCGAGCGCGGGCCGGATCTCGACGGTCGGCGCGGCCCGGCTGTGGTTGACGAAGTCGTAGGTGGGCTTCTGGACGGCCTCGCCGCGGAGCAGCGCGTCGAGGTGGTCCACCATGAGCTCGGTTTCGAGCGCGTCCGGGTGGTCGAAGTTGAAGCCCATCCGCACTTCGAGCGGGAGGTGCGAGAGGTCGCGGTAGTACGAGTCGTGGTCGAGCATCGCGATGCGCGCGGGCCCGAAGGCTTCCACGATGCGGCGCAGCACGGTGCTCTTGCCCGAACCGGAGCCGCCCGCGATGCCGATGACGACGGGGTGCATGGGGAGAGGGAGTTGGAGGATCAGGAAGGGGGTATCGCAGCGCGAGGCCGAGGCCGCGCGGAGCGCCGTGGAGCGGGCACCGTTCCTGGCGTCCCCTGCTCCCCGTTTCTCGGCCCTCGCCGGCTTCTACGCACCTCGCACAAACGTGTACGTCGTCGTGCGCGTGGCGTCGTCGTGGGTCGTGGCAGCCTCATCGAGGCGGAAACCGCCCGCCGGGCGCCACGCCAGGACCGTCTCGACGCGTTCGGCGGCGTCGCGCACGAGGTGCGCCACGAGGGCACCCCGCAGCGGCTTGACGCCGTGCGTGAGCGCCGTACGCGCACCGGCCTCCCCTTCCTCGAAGCGCACCAGCACGCGCTGGTCGTAGGCGTGCGCGTCGTCCCAGGCCGCGCGGTGGGCGTCCGGAAGCAGGTCCCACACGACGCGCCCACGCACGGCCTCGTTGAGCACCGGGCTCAGGCGCGGGCGCCAGTAGTCGCTCACGCGGTCCACGCCCGGCACGGTGGCGTCCATGGGGAGCTTGTAGTCCGGGATCAGGTCGTCGGCGCGCAGGAGGCCCCAGAGGCCCGAGAGGATCACGACGTGTTCGAGCAGGCGCCGCTGCGCGCCCGTGGGCAGGCCCGAAAAGTGCATCGCCGTGTAGAGCACGCCCGGCCCGTAGCGTTCGAGCGCGGCCATGCGCGGCGCCTCGAACACGGCAAGGTCGGCGGCGATCGCCGCTTCGAGGCGGGCGCTTTCGAGCGTCAGGATCGCCGCGCCCTGCCCTTCTGCCAGCGCCGCCTGGAGCACCTCGATGAGGTGACGGCGCTCCGGGTTGAGGTCGGCGAAATAGTTGAACGTGCCCGCCGCGCGCAGGTCGAACAGGCTCGGCGCGAGCGCATTGCCGCCGGAGCGCTTGCGTTCGGACGGGGGCAGCAGGATCAGGAATTCGGACATGACGCGCGCCGCAGCGATGGGCCTTCAGGCGGCGTCGGAGGCACTGCGCTGCTTCTGCTGGCGAATGAGCCGGTCGATTTCGCCCCGGATACGGTCGGCCTCGGCCTCGGCGTCCGAGACCACGGCGGCGGCGCTCTCGCGCGCCTCGTTGGCCACGGCGTCCGGGTTGAGCAGGTTGTCCACGAGGCCGCCGACGCGCCCGCTGCCTGGTCGAGCCGGTAGGCGAGGCGGCGGCGCAGGCGCTCGCCCTCCGACGGCGCCACGAGCAGGCCCACGAGCACGCCCGCCCCGGCGCCCAGCAGCGTGCCGAGCACCCCGACGCGGACGACGGACGAAAGCGGGTAGGTCTTCATGGAGATAAGAGGGTCGGAAAGAAGGCGCGGGCCTGTCAAGTTAGGCACCCGCGCCGAAGATCCGTCATCGCATCCCGGCGGAGGATGCTCTACCGAACGCGCAAAAAGGCCGCGCCGATATGCTCGACGCGGCCCCACTCGGGAAGAGCCGTGCAGCGGGAACCCCGCCGCCTTAGCGCACCTTCTTCTTGTGGCGGTTCTTGCGAAGCCGCTTTTTGCGCTTGTGGGTGGCGATCTTATGGCGCTTGCGTTTCCGGCCGCAGGGCATGGGACGTCGAAAGAAAGTGAGCGGTCAGCAGAGACGGCATGATACGGAATGCACCCCCGCGAGGTCCCCTCCTACCGCCCGATGTGTCCGAAGCCCCCGTTAAGAATGCGCGCCCGGCCCCTCCGCTCACCTGCGTGACGGCCGGTCCGGAAGCAGGCCCGGTGGTCGTGCTCCTCCACGGGATGCTCGGCGAAACCGACAACTGGGACGCCACGCTCCCCGCCCTCGCCGCCGCCGGCTACCGCGCCCTCGCGCCCATCCTGCCCGTCTACACCGCCCCCATCCCGGAGACGAGCGTGGCCGCGCTCGCCACGCGTGTCGCCGCCCTCCTCGACCGCCTCGCCCGCCCGGCTGTGCTGGTCGGCAATTCGCTCGGCGGACACGTGGCCGCCCTCGCCGCCCTCGCCCGCCCGGACGCCGTGCCCGCGCTCGTGCTCAGCGGCGCCTCCGGCATGGGTGAGGTGCCCCTGGGACGCGGCACCGTGCGGCGCTTCGACCGCGCCTTCATCGCCGACCGCACGGCCTTCACCTTCCACGACCCTGCCCACGCCACCGATCTGCTCGTGGACCGGATGATGGACGTTGTCGCGGACCGCGAGCAGGTGACGCGCCTTGTCCGCATGGCTCGCTCGGCCTCGACAACCCCGCTGGCGGACGTGCTCCCCCGCCTTCCGATGCCCACGCTCCTCGTCTGGGGCCGCGACGACCGCGTGACGCCGCCCGAGATCGCCCACCGCTTTGCGGCGCGCCTGCCGGACCCGCACCTCGTCTGGGTGGCGCGGTGCGGCCACGCCCCGATGATCGAGCAGCCCGAGGCCTTCAACGCCGCCCTGCTCGGCTTTCTGTCCGCTACCGTGCCGGCCCCTGTCCAGCCCTGACGACAATGCCGCCGCCCAGGAGGGGCCAGCTTCTTTTTTTCGAAGGGGTTGGGTGTTGGCACGGGCCTTGATGTATGTTACGTGCGACCCCACAGGGTTGCCGTTGTGCAGCGTTTTTGCACGCCGGGTAGACATGTTGGGTGAGCATGTCTGCCCGGCTTTTTTTTGCCCCTGCGCCGCCTCGTGACGCCGTTCGCTCTCTTCCGCCGCGCCCTGCCGCTCGGGGCCCTGCTGATCGCCGGGTGCGCCCCGCGGTTGGCCCCGCTCTACCGCGACTACCGCGCGCCCGATACGCTCGCGCTCGGCGCCGCGCAGCGGGCCCTCGCCACCGCCGGCTGGGCGCTCGCGCCGTCCCCGCCCGCCGGCACCCTGGCCACGGACCTGCGCACCGGCTCGGACTTCGGCCTCTACCGGATGCACCTGCGCGTGGAAGTGCTCCCCCTCGACTCCGGGCTCGTGCGCGTGCTCTTCGACCCCGTGCGCCGCTTTGCCTGGGGCGAGCGCAGCCACATGCCCTACCTCCCCGGTGGCCTCTCGCGCACCTACGTGGCTCCGCTTGAGCAGGCGCTCAAGGCACAAGGCTTCACGCCCACCCGCACCGGCGCGCGCAAGGACCTCGGGCGCTGATCCACGCACGGGCAGAACTTTGCCCCAGGCCGGGCGTATAGCAGGCCTCGGCGGCAACGCCACTGTTCTTTCTTGGGGATGCCACGGTTTCGACGGGTGACGCACGCAGCAGGCTGCGCGCTGAGCTCCCCCGCACGCTCGTAAATATCGCGGGGAACACGCAAGAGCGAACGACTACTCGTACGCGCTGGCTGCCTAAAGGCGCCGGCTGTCGCTGATAGGGGGGTGTCTGGCCTTACCCTTGTCTATGCGGCATCAAATCCTTTGACAGACGGGCCGCTGCGGCACTGATCGAGCAGCGGGCGGCCGCTACCCAATCGATTTGCGGATGGGATTGCCCTGACAGAGGGCGCCCCCCGTCCTAAGCTCAAAACTCTGTCTACGCGCGTAGACGCTTGGCCTGACGACGCATTCGGACGCGAGTTCGACTCTCGCCATCTCCACCTCCAACGGCACACATCTCTCCTCAGGAGGTGTGTGCCGTTGGCGTTTTCTATGCCTTCGGCGCGGGAAGGCTCCGGTAGACGGAGGCGGCTTGCAAGGCGGCCAGCGCCGGGTTTCCCGCGAAGAACTCGGCCTCGAACGCCTGCTTTGCATACGCTTGCTCCGGGGAATAGCGTCCGTTGCGCGGCGTCACCCGCTTGTAGCACTGAAGCAGCAAATCTGCCCGACGCCGCTTCCCGCGCTCCCGCAGGAAAGGGGCGGCGCCTGCCAGAAAAGCCAGTGCTTTGTTGTCCACCAACCGCCAGTTCCACGAGGGTTTATGGTGCGGCTGGTAGGTCTTGTGCTGCACCACCACCCCGCCGAAGTGCGCACGGAGGTGCTCGATCAGTTCAGGACTCGTCGAGGTCAGCTCGACCAGCGGCCGGCGGTGCCGGCGCGTTGGCGTTCGCGCTGCAAGGTGACGGTGCCCTCCCCATCAAACAGCCCCGCCACATAGGCCCATTCTTCGGAATGCATCGGTGCGGATGTTGGCTTGAATCACGGGAATGTCCATTCGCAGCCAATCGTTTGCCACCGGGTCCCCACCCCTATGTTCATCGCTGGCCCTCGTTACCGTTCGCCTCGCTCACTCGACCCTGCCCCCATGCCCCGTCGCCTGCTCCTGCTGCTGGCGCTGATCGTCCCGCTGCTGCCTGCTGCGCCTGCGCGCGCGTGGAGCCGCACCGGCCACCAGGCCATCGCCACGCTCGCCTACCTGCGCCTGCCGCTCGACGCGCGCGACCGGCTCTTGGAGGCGCTCCGCGCCCATCCGTTCTTCCCGCGCTGGGAAGCCGCCTACCGCGCGCAGCCCCCGTCGGACACCGTGGCCTTCAGCTTCGGGCAGTTTGTCGTGGCGCAGGCGAGCCTGTTTCCGGACGAGATCCGCCGCACGAACGACTCGACGCTCACGCGCTTCGACCACCCGAACTGGCACTTTGTGGACTTCGAGATCCAGCGCGATGGGACGAAGGGAGATGCCTCGCCGCTTCCGGAGGACGACCTCCTCTTTGGCCTCCGCAGCTCGATGGCGACCGCGGCCGCGCCGGGCACGCCAGCCGTGGACCGCGCGGTGGCGCTCTCGTGGATCCTCCACCTCGTCGGCGACCAGCACCAGCCGCTCCACAGCACCGCGCTCGTCTCGCCGCCCTACAGCCCCCCGATGGGCGACCGCGGCGGCAACGACTTCTGGGTCCGCCGCGACACGACGCCCGTGCGCCTGCATTCGCTCTGGGACGAACTGCTCGGGCGCGACAACAACCCGTGGCGCGCCTACCGGATGGCCCGCGTGATGCAGATTCTGATGCCGCCTGCGCGCCTGCCCGAACTCGGCCTGACCGAGCCGCGCGCGTGGAGCCTGGCGAGCCGCGACGTCTCCTTCGCCGTGACGTACGACGGCGGCCGGCTCGCGGGCGGGCAGACGGCCGCCACCGCCGCACCGCTCCCGGCGGGCTACCTCGACCGGGCCAGGACGGCGGCCATGCGGCAGGCGGCCCTCGCCGGGTATCGCCTCGCGCGCGTGCTCACGACGCTGCCGGGCCTCGGCTGAGCGCTCTGCGTGGCGGAGGGCGTTCGGCGCTCGAAGCACGCTGGCCTTCGGGGGCTTCTGACGAAGAACGACGAACAACCAACCAGAGAAGCAGCCCCTTCAAGTTGAGCTTGACCGAGCGCGAAGCCCCATGAATCGTCCGTCCGAACACGACGACCGCATCGAAACGGTGCTCACGATCGAGGTGCCGCCGGGCTACCGCGAGCGCGAGCGCCTCGACGTGTACCTGACCGGCCATGTGGCCAACGCGACGCGGGCGAAGGTGCAGGCGGCGATCAAGGATAGCCGCGTGGACGTCAACGGCCGCACGGTGACGCGCGTGGCCCATCCCGTGCTGGGCGGCGATGTGCTCGTGTGCCGGGTGCTGCGCCTGCCCCCGCTCGTGGCCGCGCCCGAGCCGATCCCCCTCACCATCGTCTACGAGGACGACGCCCTGCTGATCGTGGACAAGCCCGCCGGGCTCGTCGTCGCACCCGGCGTACGGGCACCGCTCGGGCACGCTCGTGAACGCGCTGCTCTACCACGTCGGCGCCGGAGCGGTGTCGTTCGAGGATGCGGAGGCGGAGGAGGTAGACGACGACGCGCTCGGCCTCTCGGTCGTGAACGCGAAGCCGCAGTACGAGGGCTCGCCGACTGTGCGCCCCGGCATCGTCCACCGCATCGACAAGGACACGTCGGGGCTGCTCGTGGTGGCCAAAAACGACCGGGCGCACGCCCACCTCTCCGCGCAGTTCGAGCGGCACACCATCGAGCGGGTCTACCTCGGGCTCGTCTGGGGCGTCCGGAGCCGGCGTCGGGGCGGGTCGAGACCCACCTCGGGCGCGACCCGCGCGACCGCCGCCGCGTGGCCGTCGTGCCGGAGGGGCGCGGCAAACGGGCGGTGACGCACTTCGAGACCGTGGAGGCCTACCGGCACTTCACGCTCCTGCGCTTCCAGCTCGAAACGGGGCGCACGCACCAGATCCGCGCGCACGCGCAGCACCTCGGCCACCCGCTCTTCGGCGACGCCACCTACGGCGGCGACGTGCTCCGCGCTGGCCCGAGCACGGCCTCGCGGCGGGCGTTCGTCGCCGGGCTGCTCAAGGCGTGCCCCCGGCAGGCCCTCCACGCGCACACGCTGGGCTTCCGCCACCCCACCACCGGCGAGGCCGTCCACTTCGAGAGCCCCGTGCCCCCCGACATGGCCCACGTGCTCGACCGGCTTCGCGCCATCGAAGGCGATGCGATCGATGCCTGACGCGGCCACGCCCGCAACGCGCGGGCGCCAGGGCCTCTTTCTCGCCCTCGCCGCGCTCATGCTCGTGCCCGGCGCCAGCCCGGCCCTCGCCCTCGGCGTCGGCGCGGGGCTTGCGCTCACGCTCGGCAACCCGTTCGAGCGGGCGAGCGCGCGGCTCTCGAAAACGCTCCTCAAGGCGTGCGTGGTGGGGCTCGGCTTCGGGATGGCGCTCCCGGCGGTCCTGAAGGTGGGCGCGCAGGGCGTGGGGGCCACTGCCCTCGGCATCGCGTTCGCGCTCGGGCTCGGGCTGCTGCTCGGGCGCCTGCTCCGCGTGGACGCGACGACGAGCGCGCTCATCTCGGGCGGGACGGCCATCTGCGGCGGCAGCGCCATCGCGGCGCTCGGGCCGGTGCTCGGGGCGGGCGCCGAAGCGATGGGCGTCGCCCTCGCCACCGTGTTCGTGCTCAACGGCGTCGCCCTCTACCTCTTCCCGCCCCTCGGGCACGCGCTCGGGCTCTCGCAGGCGCAGTTCGCGCTCTGGGCCGCCCTCGCGATCCACGACACGTCCTCCGTGGTCGGCGCCGCGTCGGCCTACGGGCAGGCGGCGCTCGCGCAGGCCACCGTCCTCAAGCTCACGCGGGCGCTCTGGATCGTGCCGCTCACGCTCGCGGCGGCGTGGTGGCGGCGGCGCGGCGGTGACCCGACCGTCAAGGTGGCGATCCCGTGGTTTATCGGCGGCTTTGCGCTCGCCTCGGCGGTGCGCGCCCTCTGGCCCGCCGGGGCGCCCGTGTACGACGGCATCGTGGCCGTGGCGCGGCAGGGGCTCGTGCTGACGCTCTTTCTCATCGGCGCGGGGCTCAGCCGGGCCACGCTGCGGCGCGTGGGCGTGCGCCCGCTCGTGCAGGGCGTGCTGCTGTGGATGGCCGTGGCCGGGGGGTCGCTGTGCGTGATCCTGCTGCGCGGGGCGTAGCGGCGGAAAGCTCCGGGGGCCTTCACGATGCGCCACGGCGCCCCGGTGTAGATTGCGGACCCATCGCCCCGCGCCATGCTCCAGCACATCCCCGGCACCTTCGACGTTCTCCCCGACGCCGCCGACGGCATCGCCGCCTCGCACGCGTGGGCGCACGTCGAGCGGACGATCCGGGGCGTGATGGAGCGGTTCGGCTTCGAGGAGATCCGCACGCCGATCCTGGAGCCCGTCGCGCTCGTCGCGCGCGGCGTCGGCAGCACGACCGACATCGTGCAGAAGGAGATGTTCACCTTCACGCGCGGCGACACGGACTACGTGCTGCGCCCGGAGGTGACGGCGCCCGTCATGCGCGCCTTTCTCGAACACCACCTCGACCAGCGCGGCGGCGCGCAGCGGCTCTACTACCTCGGGCCCTGCTTTCGCGCCGAGCGCCCGCAGAAGGGCCGCTTCCGCCAGTTCCACCAGTTCGGCGCCGAGGTCATCGGCTCCGGGCCGCCCTGACGCCGACGCCGAGTGCATCGCGCTCATGAGCGCCGTCTATGCCGCCTTCGGGGTCACCCGCACGCGCCTGCGCATCAACTCGCTCGGCGACGCCCGAGGCCGCGCGCGCCTTCCGCGACGCCCTCCGCGCCACCTGCTCCCCACGCCGACGCGCTCACCGAGACGAGCCGCGAACGCCTCGACAGCAACCCGCTCCGCATCCTCGACACCAAGGACGCCCGCGAGCGGCACCTCCTTGAAGGCGCGCCGCGCTCCGCGTCGTTCGTCGGCGACGACGACCGCGCGCACTACGCGCAGGTGACGGCGCTCCTCGACGCCGCCGGCATCGCGTACGTCGAGGACGACCAGCTCGTGCGCGGCCTCGACTACTACGGGCGGACGACGTGGGAGACTGGAGAGTCCGCGACCTCGGCGCCCAGAGCGCCCTCGCCGGCGGCGGGCGCTACGACGGCCTCGCCGAGGTGCTCGGCCACGCGCAGCCGGTGCCCGCCGTGGGCTTCGCCGCCGGCCTCGAGCGCCTGTTTCTGGCCCTCGACGCGGCCGGCTACGCGCCCTCCCGAGGCGCCCGCGCCCGTACGCCTTCGTCGCCGCTGCAGGGCGGCGCGGCGAGCGGCCGTTCGCGCTCGCCCAGACGCTCCGCGCGGCGGGCGTGCGCGTCGGCCGAGCCCTCGGCGGGGCTCGTTCAAGAAGCTCAATGAAGGACGCCGAGCGCTCCGGCGCGCCGCGTCGCGCGTGCTCATCGGCGAGACCGAGGCTGCCAGCGGGGCCGCGCCGTCAGCGACCTCGGCGCGGGCGAGCAGACCACGGTGCCCTTCGACGACCTCGCCGCCCACCTTACCGCACCCCCTGATGCCGCGTGGGCTGACGCGCCGTGCCCCCGTACCTGCCCCGCTTCGGCCTTCTCCCGCTCGCCCTTTCGCCCGCCCTCCATGTACCCACGCCTGAGCGACCTGACGCGCGACCTGTTCGGCTTCGCGCTCCCGCTGCCGATCTACTCGTTCGGCGCCATGGTGGCCGTCGCCATCCTCACGGCGGCGTGGCTGCTGGGCAAGGAGTTCGACCGCAAGCACGCGCTCGGGCTGATGCCGGCCATCAACTACCCGGAAAAGGACCCCAAGACGGGCCGCGACGACCGTGCGGGCCATCTCGCCGAGCGTGCTCGTGGGCCGCCTCGCCATGATCGCGGCCGATTGCGGGCATCGCGGGCTCGAAGCTCTTCCACATCCTCGAAAACCTCGACGACTTTGCGCGCGACCCGGCGGGGATGATCTTCTCCTCGGGCGGCCTCACCTTCTACGGCGGCCTGATCCTCGCCGGCGGCGATGATCGCGTGGTTCGTCAAGCGGCGGGGCCTGTCGGTCCCGTCGTGGCCGACAGCATGGCGCCGGGCCTGATCCTCGCCTATGGCATCGGGCGCCTCGGCTGCTACCTCGCCGGCGACGGCGACTGGGGCATCTGCTCGCGCCTCGAAGACAAGCCCGCCTGGCTGCCGGCGCGCCTGTGGAGCGAGACGTTCCCGCGCAACATCTTCGGCGAGGATGTGGTGGCGGGCTGCCTCCGCCAGGACCCGCGGCGACCTGCGCGGCATGTTCGTCGCCCGGCGCCGACGGCGTGTTTCCGACGATGATCTACGAGACGGCGATGTGCGTGCTCGCCTTCGCGCTCCTGTGGGCGCTGCGCAACCACCCGTACCGCGCCGGCTGGCTCTTCGGCGCTCTATCTGATCCTGACGGGCGTCGAGCGCTTCCTGATCGAGCTCATCCGCGTCAACAACGAGTTTCCGCTCTTCGGCCTCCACGTGACGCAGGCGCAGGTGATCTCGGTGCTGCTCATGCTCGCCGGCGCGGTGATGATGGCCCGGACCATGCGGCGCGGCGACCCCGAGGCCCCGCTCACGCCCCCGTCCGCCCCCTCACACGCAGGCACACCCTGACCACGTGCGACGTGCGACGGACGGCGTGCGACGGGGGGCTGGATGTGCTAAGGACGGCGAAGCCTATCCCGACCGCCCCCAGCCCGCCGCATATGCGCATATCGAACGTCGCATATCGCAAGTCGCCTGTCGCACATCCCATGGACCTCGCCGCGCTTCTGACCCACGCCCACGCCCGCCTGGACGCCTGGGAGGCCTCGTTCGGGCCGTTTGAGCGGCACCCGAGCGTGGTGGTAGACGAGGCGGCGATGCAGGCGGTGCTCGAACGCTATCTGCTGCGGCTGCGCGGCAACTACCCGTTCTTCCATCCGCGCTACGCCGGGCAGATGGTCAAGCCGCCCCACCCGGCGGCCCTCGTGGCAGCCGCGGCGGCCATGCGCCTCAACCCGAACAACCACGCGCTCGACGGCGGCCCGCCCACGAGCGCGATGGAGAAGGAACTCGTGCCGCGCCTCGCCGTCGCCCTCGGGATGCCGGCCACGAGCCTCGGCCACCTCACCGCCGGCGGCACCATTGCCAACCTCGAAGCGCTCTTCATCGCCCGCGAGGAGCACCCGGGCAAGGGCATCGCGGTGAGCGAGGCGGCGCACTACACGCACACGCGCATGGCCCACGTCCTCGGCATCGAGGCGCGCGTGGTGCCGGCCGATGCCGCCGGGCGGCTCGACGTGGACGCGCTCGAAGCGGTGCTGCGCGAGGGCCGCACGGGCACGGTCGTCGTGACGGCCGGAACGACCGGCCTCGGGGCCGTCGATCCGATTGCGGACGTGCTGCCGCTCGCCCGGCGCTACGGGGCGCGCGTGCACGTCGATGGGGCCTACGGCGGCTTTTTCTGCCTGCTCGCCCACGCGGGCAGTTCGTGGCTCGGCGCGGAGACGCGCCGCCACCTCGCGGCCGCCGGCGGGGCCGACTCGTTCGTCGTGGACCCGCACAAGCACGGGCTTCAGCCCTACGGCTGCGGCTACGTGTGCTTCCGCGACCCGGAAGTCGGGCGCCACTACGTGCACGACTCGCCCTACACGTACTTCACCTCCGACGACCTCCACCTCGGCGAGATCTCGCTCGAATGCTCCCGCGCGGGCGCGGCGGCGGGCGCGCTCTGGCTCACGCTCGAACTGCTCCCCCTCGCCGCCGACCAAGGCCTCGGCCCCATCCTCGCCGCCGGCCTGGAAGCGGCGCGCACCTGGGCCGACGCCGTCGAGGCGCAGCCACCACCTGCGCCTGCTCCAGCGCCCCGAACTCGACATCGTGGCCTACTTCCCGAAGGCCGACAGTGCCGCCGACGTAGACCGCCGCAGCGCCGCGCTCTTCGACGCCGCCATGCACGACCCCGCAGCCCCCATCTTCACGGCCCTCTACACCACGCCCGCCGCGCGCCTGCAACCGCTCGGCATCGCGCCGGACGTGGAGCGGGCGCGGATCCTGCGGAGTGTGCTCATGAAGCCCGAACACGCCCTCTGGGCCACCCGGCTCGTGTCCGAACTGGATGCCCGCGCGGCCCAGTTCACGGCCTGACCCGCCTGTCCGATGTGCGACCTCGGGGCGCGCTTCGGGCATGATTTGGCAATCCCTGTCGCTTTCTGGAAACGCTTCGCGGACGGGCGAACGACGTGGCGGGCGGTGGCATTTCTTGGGAGCGTCGCCCGTTCGGTGATGCCCCTGATCTGCCCGCTGTATCCATGATCTGCCTCCATCCTGACCTCTTCGTCACCGTCGAACAGCTGGAGGGCGACCGTGCGCCGCAGCCCCGTCCGCTCCAGTCCGGCTTCTCGAAAGGCACCGCCTACCGCGTGCTCGGCCTCCACAGCCCGTCCGAAACGAGCGAGGCCTATTTCATCCTCGCCAACGACCGCGACGAGGTCTGGTTTGTGTCCAACCGGCATTTCCGCGCCCATGGCATCATGCCCGGCGCCACGCAGCTCCGCCTGCCGGCCCACGCCGCCGTGTCCTCGGGCGACGGCATGGCCCTGAGCTATGAGGGCGATGGCTCGACGCTCCCGGTGCCGGTGCTCTGCGATGGACGCGAGCACGAGCACATCGGGAGCGCCAACGCCCTCTGAGGCACCGGCCTTTCTGAACGCACCGAGGTCCCTCACGCAGTTGTGCGGAGGGGCCTCGGTGGTTTATAGCGCGGAAGGTCAGGCCTCGGCAGGCACCACGTTTTCGTCGTACGCCTCGCGCTCGACGCTCGCGCCGCACTCGATGAGGCGGTCTTCGAGCGCTTCGTAGCCGCGGTCGAGGTGGTAGACGCGCAGCACGTGCGTGTCGCCCTTCGCCACGAGGCCCGCCATGACGAGCGCGACCGAGCCGCGCAGGTCGGTCGACATCACCTTGGTGCCCTGCAGCGCCCGGCGCTGCCCGCCCGCCACATGGCAGGCGTTGCCCTTCGTGACCACCTTCGCGCCCATGCGGACGAGTTCGGGGACGTGCGCGAAGCGGTCGAGGTAGATGTTGTCGCGCACGACGGACGGGCCGTCCGCCTGCGTCATGTAGACCGTCCACTGCTGCTGCAGGTCCGTCGGGAAGCCCGGATACACGTCGGTTGTGACCGAGACGGGCTTGATGACCTCCGGCGGCGTCACGATGACGGTGGAGCCGTTGACCTCGAAGCCGGCGCCGGTGGCGAGGAAGGCGTCGGTGAACACGTCGCCGAGGATGGACGCGTCGGCGTCGAGGATCTCGAAGGGCACGCCGGGCGCGCCGGTCATGGCCGCGAGGGCCATGAAGGTGCCCAGTTCGATGCGGTCGGGCGTGTTGTAGAACTCGACCGGATGCAGTTCGGTCACGCCCTCGGTCTCAATGGTGGTGGTGCCGAGGCCGTCGAGCCGGGCGCCCATCGCGCGGAGCATCTGCCCGAAGGCCACCACGTCCGGCTCCATCGCCGCGTTCTCGATGCGGCAGGGCCCGTGCGCCGTCACCGCCGCGAGCAGCAGGTTCACCGTCGCGCCCACCGACGATGGTTCGAGGCGGAAGGAGCCGCCGGGGAGCCCGTTGCGCGGCGTCGTCGCCACGACGTAGCCCTCCTCCAGCTCGATGTGGGCGCCGAAGGCCTTGAGTCCTTCGAGGTGCAGGTCCACCGGGCGCGGCCCCCATGCGCAGCCGCCGGGGAGCGAAACGCGCGCGTGCCCGCAGCGCCCGAGCAGCGCGCCGAGCATGTAGAACGACGCCCGCATCTGCTTGACGAGTTCGTAGGGCGCCTCGGGATACGAGATCCGCGACGCGTCGATCTTGATCGTGTGGACGAGTTCGTCGTAGTGGACGTGCGCGCCCGAGACGCGCAGCACGTTCGAGTACGTGTAGACGTCGCGCAGGACGGGCACGTTGTGCAGCGTCGTCTCGCCGGGGGCGAGCAGCGCGGCGGTCATCAGCGGGAGCGCGGTGTTTTTCGAGCCGCTCACGCGGATCGGACCGCGGAGCGTGGCATCGCCGGAGACGATGAACTTGTCCAATGCAGGGATGGGTTGAAAGCAAAAGCGCCGCCGCGTAGCACCCCCCGGGCACCACGCGGCGTGGATGCGCCCGTAATCCGTACCCCGCCCTGCCCGTTCCCCCATGTCCGTGCATCCTCTGTAACGCCCCTCGCTCTGCCGCCCCCGACCCGGATTCGCGGGAGACCCTGCGGCACGAGGCCCTTCAACGCGGCGGCCGTCTGGCGAGTGCTACCGCATGCGCACGACGGCGCCGAACTCGCCACGCCCGCGCAGCAGGTCGAGGCCGCCGAGCAGGGTCAGCCGCCCGGCGCGCAGGGCGAGCCCGCCCGAGAGCAGCGGCGTCACGCGCAGGGCGTCGGTGGCGACGCAGGCGGCGTCCTGGTAGCAGGCCACGCGCTCGCGCACCTCCGCGCCCACCGCCACGAACGGCCCGACGGGGCTGCGCCAGCCGGTGCGATAGGCGAGCAGGCGCCCCTGCAAGCGCTCCGGCTCGTCGCGCGCGGCGAGCACGCCGAGGTTGACGCCCACCTGCACGAGCACGCCGCCCGTGCGGCCCGTACGCCCCGCCGCCACGCCGATAGGCGCCCCCTGGGCCCCATAAACGCCGGCCGAGCCTCCCTCGTAGGCCACCGCCGCCACGGCGGCGAGGCCCGCGAGCGCTGCCGGGAGCAACTGGTGATCGTCGTCGTCCTTCGCGTCCTCGTCGTCCTCGTCGGCGCGGCGGGTGAGCGGGCCGTAGCCCCGGTCATCGAAGAGCCAGGCGAGGCGCCACGCGGCGTCGATCGTGCCGTCGAGGATGACGGCGGTGCGGTGCGTGGCCTGCGGGTTCCAGTTGCGCGACGCGCGTCGGTCGCGGCTGTAGACGGCGAAGGCGGCGCGCGTGAGGCGCAGGTTGTGCAGCGTGAAGCCCTCGGCCACGATCCGCCGGGCCTCGGCGGCGCTCGTGCCGTCGAACAGGCGGTCCCACGACGCGGCCGGCGTCACGCGGAGCACTTCGCCGGCGGATAGGCGCGTCGAGTCTACCTCGAACGAGAAGCCGGCCACGCGCTGCCCCCGCTGCAGGACATCGGCGGTGAGCACGAAGCCGACGAGGCGCACGCCCTCGGGCAGCCGGCGGTAGGGCACGCGCGCGCCGTCGAGAATGCCCCAGGTGCCGGGCGTCCAGCGAAAGGCGAGGTCGAGCAGCGGCGCCGCTTCGGCGGGGGCGACGCGGTAGCCGAGCGCGAGTGTGTCCATGGCCGGGAGCACCCCGAAGCGCCGCGCGCGGCGCTCGTCTAGGCGCTCGTGCGGCCAGCCGCGCCGGACGACCATCCCCTCCACAGGACGGGCGGGCTGCGCGGCGGCGGGCAGCATGGGCAGCAGCAAGACGAGCAATCGTAGCGCGTTACGCATGGGCAGGCAAGGATCGGGGGAAGCATACGCCATACGCCCGTCCCTCCGGCAAACTTCACGGCGGGGGGCCGGCGCAGGGGCGATCTTCGAGCAAAACGTCTGAACCCCTGCGATGCGTCTGTCTTCCGTTGTGGCCCTGGCCCTCTTCGTGCTGGCGCGCCCGGCCCGCGCCCAGCAGGCCTCCGATGTCGTCTACGACGACCGCAGCGTGGCCCTCGTCGAGATCACGCTCGACCCGGACAGCCTCGCGTGGGTGCTCGCCCACCCGGACGGCGACCACGAGGTGCCGGCGAGCTTCCGCTTCACCCGCGGCGGCACGACCGAGACCGTCGCCGCGATTGGCTTCCGGCTGCGCGGCAACACCTCGCGCGATGCGCAGAAGAAGTCGTTCAAGGTGTCCTTCAACGCGTTCGTGAAGGGCCAGCAGTGGCACGGCCTCGACAAGCTCAACCTCAACGGCGAGCACAACGACCCCACGCTCGTGCGCGCCAAGCTCGCCTGGGACCTCTTCGCCGATGCTGGGCTCGTCGCCCCCCGCGCAGCGCACACCGAACTGCGCATCAACGGCGCCCTCTCCGGGCTCTACCTCAACGTCGAGCACATCGACGAGACGTTCCTCAAGCGCCGCTACGGGACCGACGACGGCTATCTCTTCAAGAACCTCTACCCCGCCGACCTCGCCTACCGGGGCGCCACCGGCGCGAGCTACCAGCACCTCTCCGATGGGCGGCCCGTCTACGAACTCGCCCAGGGCGGCCCCGATGCGGCGGCCTACGACGCCCTCGCCGGCTTTGTCGCCCTGCTCAACCAGACGCCGAGCGGCCGCTTTGCCGAGACGCTCGAAGCCGCCTTCGACGTGAACAGCTTTCTGAAGACCCTCGCCATAGACGTGCTCACGGGCTCATGGGACGACTACTGGTACCTCAAAAACAACTACTACCTCTGGTACGACGCCGCCACGCGCCGGTGGACCTACCTCCCCTACGACTACGACAACTCCTTCGGCGTCGACTTCGTGGGCGGCGACTGGGGGCGGCGTAACGCCTACAGCTTCGGCTCCACGACCGAGGCGCGCCCGCTCGTGACGCGCGTGCTCGCAGTGCCGGAGTTCCGTCAGCGTTTCACGTTCTACCTGCGGCAACTGCTCGCCGGGCCCTTCACGGCCCCCCGCCTCGACGCCGCGCCTGACGGCCCTCGAAACGCTCCTCACGCCCGCCGCCGAGCGCGACCCCTACAAGGGCCTCGACTACGGCTACACCAACGCCGACTTCCACGCAGGCTTTCGCACCGCCACGGGCCGCCACGTCAAGTACGGCCTGCGCGGCTACGCCGACACCCGCATCGCGTCGCTGCTGGCCCAACTCGATGCGCCTGGCGTGGCGCCCATCGTCCATCTTCCGCAGGGCAGCCCCGCTGCGGCCCGCGTGGGCGATGTGCTCCGCTACACCGTGCGGGTGGAAGACGACGCCCTGCTCGCGTCCGTCTCACTCCTCCGGCAGGAAGGCAGCGCCCCGCCCGTCACCGTGGCGATGCGCGACGACGGCGCTGGGGGCGACGCCGTGGCGGGCGACGGCGTGTTTACCGTGCAGGCGAATGCACCGGGCATGCCGGGGCTGATCGAGTTCGTGGCCGAGGCGCGCGGGCAGGACGGGGCCGTGCGCACGTCGCCGTCGGCGTTTGTGCGCGTGTCGGCGCGGGCGATGGGCGTGGTGATCAACGAGTTCGTGGCCTCCAACAGCGGCGCTGCCGGGCGCGATGCGGCGGGCGATGCCGAGGACTGGGTCGAACTCTACAACCCGACCGACGCGCCCGTCCGCCTGGGCGGCTACACGCTCACCGACAACCTCGCCCGCCCCGACAAGTGGGCCCTCCCCGACACGACGATCCCCGCGCGCGGCTTCCTCGTCGTCTGGGCCGATGAGGAGCAGGAAGAAGGCCCGCTCCACGCCTCGTTCAAGCTCTCCGCCTCTGGCGAAGCCCTCGGTCTCTACCGCGCCGGTGCCGCCCTCGACACCCTCAGCTTCGGCGCGCAGGCCCAAAACGTCGCCACCGGCCGCGCGCCCGACGGCACCGGCCCGTTTCGCGTGCTGCGGGCCCCCACGCTCGGCCTGCCCAACGCCGCCGCCGTCGCCGCGGCGGCGGCGCCCGTCGTTCCAGCATTCACCCTCCACGCCTTCCCGAACCCCGCCACCGGCCCCGTCACGCTGCGGTTCGGCAGGGCTGTTGGCGTCGCCGCCGTGGTCACGGTGTTCGATGTGCTCGGCCGCCCCATCGCCCGCTTCGACGCGCCCGCTGGCGCAGAGGCCGTGCGCTGGGAGGCCGACGTGCCGCCGGGCCTCTACCTCGTCCGCCTCGGCGCTGCGACGCTCACGCTCGTGCGCCGGTGAGGCTCAGAGGTCTGGCAGGGTCATCGTGCGGAGTGGTTCGTCGTTCGTGGTCAGACGAACCCGGCAAAAGGCCTCCGCCTCTCTGACGACGAACCACGAACAAACCACCAGCCCAGTCCTTTCAGCTGGTCACAGCACTCAGGGCGCGTGGTGGTCGCTGCCGATGAGGACGGCGACGAGGAGCAGCTTTTCGAGGGCAGCCTCGGGGATCTCCTCGTTCGGGCGGAGGATGGCGTAGCGCCCGCCGCTGCCGGTGAGCAGGCCGGCATCGTCCGGCAGGCCGTCGCCGTGGGGGAAGGCGAGGTAGACGGCGTCGCGACGGGGGAAGAGGCCGCAGAAGGCGCCGCAGCGGGGTTCGTGGTAGCCGGCGCTGTTGCCGTCCTTGTACACGCGCTCCTCGGCGGTCGGAATGGCCGTGCGGATGAAGGCGCGGAGACGATGCGTGAGCGCGACGATTTCGGGCGCAAACTCGGCGGGCGCCGCCGGAACGTTCGCGTCGTCGGCGAGGGCGCCTTCGAGGGGGGGCCGCGAGGCGCGCGGCGGCGTGGGATGCTTCATGCCCATGGCGGCAACAACGAAGAGGAGGAGGCCGTCAGGTCCAGTCGGATTCGAGAAGGGTAAGATCGGCTTCCGGAACGAAAACCGTAGCCGTGCGCCCCTGGACCGGGCCGTTCTCTAATCTAAGTACCCCCCGGGGGCAAACGTGCGCGCACACGCCGCAGCCCACGCACGCGGCGCGGACCACGTTCTGCCCACGCTGCGCGTAGTGCCGCACGTCGATGCCCATCTCGCAGTAGGTCGAGCAGTTGCCGCACGAGATGCACTGCCCGCCATTGGTCGTGATGCGGAAGCGCGAGAAGAAGCGCTGCTGGAGCCCGAGGATCGCCGCCATCGGGCAGCCGAAGCGGCACCACACGCGCGCGCCCATGAGCGGGTAGAAGCCCACGCCGATCACGCCGGCAAAGAGCGCCCCGACGAAGAAGCCGTACCATCCCGCGAGCGTGTCCACGAGCGGCCCGCCCCAGCCGGTGAACGCCCGCACGGCCAGCAGCACGGTGACGCCGGTGATGAAGGCGAGGATGCCATGGACGAGCCACCGCTCGATCTGCCACGCGCGCACGCTCTTGTCCGAGAGCTGCCGGAACGGGTCGCCTGCCGTCTCGGCGAGTCCGCCGCAGCCGCACACCCACGCGCAGTACCACCGCTTGCCGAAGAAATACGTCAGCACGGGCGTGACGACGGCGATGAGCAGCACGCCCCACACGAGCATGAACAGGCCGAGCGTGCCTTCGGAGCGGAGCGTGGCCAGCGACGAGGGCCACAGGAAGTCGTAGTCTAGCGGCCAGGTGTAGTGGAAGTACAGCTCCGGCTGCCGCATCCGCACGAGGAGCGACGGGAAGCGCCCACGCCAGCGAGCGTCTGGAACGCCATCACCGAGAGCGTCCGGTAGACGTGGTAGCGGCTGTTGCGGTACCGCAGGAGCGCCCGCGCGCCCATCGCCACGACGGCAAACGTGTAGAAGGTGCTGTAGACGAACCACTGCGTCGCGTCCTGCCCGCGCATCGCATGGCTGAGCCCGTCGAAGCTGCGCACGAGGCCGTGCAGGATGCCCGGAAACCAGTACGTGGCCACATAGTAGCCCGTGAGCACGACGGCGAGCGCCCAGCCTGTCCAGCCGCGCGCCGTGGTGGCGCTGTGGCGCAGGCCGTCGTTGGCACTTGCCGGGTCGCGGCGGGCGTTGCGCCCAAAGACGAGCGCGGCGCCGAGCACCAGCAGGCCGAAGCCGAGGGCGACCGTCCACGGCCCGTACACGCCGCCGAGGGCCACGCCGAACACGGCCACGCCCGCGAGCACCAGCACTGCCCCGAGGCGTTCGGCGCCCGTGGGCAGCGTCTCCGGCGCCACAAGGGCCAGCGGATGATCGGTAGCGTCGAAAAAGGCAGCGGTCATGGGCTCAGGCGAGAGCCGCCGCGAGGCGGGCATGGACGCGCGGGGTGAACTCGGCGTCGAAGCGGAGGTCGGCGAGGCGGGCGCGGACGGTGGCGAGGGGCAGGCGCGCGGCGATCCAGGCGCGGGCGCGCTCGGCGTCCAGGCGGAGGCCGAGCGCGGAAAGGCCCGTGAGGCGCGCCTCCGCATCGGTGACCACGCGGAGCGTAGCCGCGCCCGCGTGGGCGACGTGCTCGGTATGGCCGTCCGCGAGCGCGCCTCCGTAGGCGCCGTAGCCCTGCCAGTCGAGCCCGAAGAAGCGGGCCGAGTTGTAGGGCACGCCGGGCGCGTACGGGCGCGGTTGCCCGGCGAGCGCGCAGCCCGCCACGCCGCCCTGCCCGCGCGCGGTGTACCAGAGCTGCTCCACGCGCCCGTCCGGCAGTTGCGCGCAGTCGCCCGCCGCCCAGACGTGCGGATCGGCGGTGCGCAGGTGGGCGTCCACCGGCACGCCGCGCGCATCCTCCGGCACGAGCCCGCTGCCGCGCAGCCAGTCCACGTTCGGCGCCACGCCCACGGCCACCGCCACAAGCCCGCACGGCACGCGCGTGCCATCGGCGAGTACCGCCGCGCTGGGCCGTCCCTGCCCTTCGAGGGCCGCCACGGAGGCGTTCAGCCGTAGGTCCACCCCGTGACGCGTCAGTTCTGCCTCGACGCGCGCGGATTCCGCCGGGCCGAGCGTGCGGGGCATCAGGCGCGGCTCGCGCACGAGGAACGTCACGCTGATCCCGCGCGCGCGCAGCATCTCGCACAGCTCGACGCCCGTGAGCCCGCCCCCGATCACCACGGCCTGCCGCACGCCCGCGCTCGCCGCTTCGAGCCGCGCCACGTCCGCGAGGCCCCACAAGCGCACCGCGAGGGCGTCGCCCGGCACGCCGAGCGGCCGGGGCGACGAGCCGGTGGCGATGAGCAGTCGGTCGTAGGCGAGGGTGTCCCCGCGCTCCAGGTGGAGCGTGCGGGCGGCGGGGTCGAGGCGCGCGGCACGGCCCGCCCGGAGCGTGAGGCCGTTGGCGGGCCAGAAGGCATCCGGGTAGAGCTTGGTCTCGGCGGCCTTGAGGTGGCCCATGAACACGTACATGAGCGCCGGGCGGCTGTAGGGCACCGGCGCTTCGTCCGAGACGAGCACGACCTCGCCCCGGAAGCCGCGCCGCCGCGCGATCCGCGCCGCAGTTGTGCCTGCGATGCCATTGCCGACGATGACGATGCGTTCCATGCGTCCAGAGGAGCCGTGCGGGCAAAGTAGACACGCCGACCGGGCGAAGGCCCTACTTTCGAAGCCGCTGCGCCCCTGCCCCATGACCCTCGGCCTCACCGGCAACCCGGACAAAGACGCGCTCTGGGCGCCCGCGAGCGCCCTTGTATCGCTCCTGAGGCGTCTGGAGGTTCCATTCGTGCTCGACGTGCGCCTCGCCGAGGGCCTCGCCGCGCGCGATCTGCTCGGCGCGGGCAGCCTGCGCACCTGCCACGAAACCGACCTCGGCACGACCGACCTCGTGCTCTCCTTCGGCGGCGACGGCACGCTCCTGCGCACGGCGCACCTGCTCGGCGCCGCCGGCACGCCCATCCTCGGCGTCAACATCGGGCGGCTCGGGCTTTCTGGCCGACATCGAGACGCAGGAAATCGACGACGCTGTGGAGCGGCTCGTGGCGGGCGATTTCCGGATCGAGCCGCGCGCCGTTCTCCAGGCCACCGCCGAGGCCCCCGCTCGGGCAGATGTGGGCGCTCAACGAGGTCGCCGTCGAGCGCGCCGGGCGGACGGGCCTGCTCGCCGTGCGCGTCTGGGCGGACGATACCGAGGTCAACACGTTCTGGGGCGACGGCCTGATCGTCGCCACCCCGACCGGCTCGACGGCCTACTCGCTCTCCGTCGGCGGCCCCATCGTGTCGCCCGAGGCAGTCCGTGCTCGTGCTCTCGCCGGTGGCGCCGCACACGCTCACCGTCCGCCCCGTCGTCCTCGCCGACACGGTGCGGCTGACGCTCGAGGTGCACGCGCGCGGCGAGCGCTACGTGGTCTCGGCCGATGGGCGGAGCACGTTCTTCGAAGCCGACACGCGCCTGACGATCCGGCGGGCGCCGCACGTCGTCAACCTCGTCAAGCTGCCGGGGCAGCACTTCTTCGGCACCCTTCGCGAGAAGCTGATGTGGGGCGCCGGCGTCAAGGAGTTCTGACGCGCCGCGCGCGATGGGATGCCGGGGGATATTTTGCCCTGCCCCTGCCCGTTTCCCCGATGGCTTCTGCCCCGCGCCGCGCCCCTGCGGCCCGCCCTGCCCCTGCCCGCCGCGCCGCGCCTGCCGAGGAGCCGGTGGCGGGCGTCCCATTTGTCGTCTCCGACCGGACGCTCCTGATGCTCACGTTCGGGCTCGCGCTCGGCTACTTTCTGTTCTCGTTCGCCTCGACGGGCTTTTACCAGCACGACGAGGTGGGGCATTACGTCGGGATGCGGCAGTTCTGGCACGACCCGGCGAGCGCGCTCGGCAACTGGGCGAAGCCGGGCTACAAGCTGCTCTACGCGCCGTTTGCGCTCCTCGGCCCGCGCGCGGTGGCGCTCCTGAACAGCCTCGTCGCCGCCGGGTGCGCGTTTGCGGCCACCAAGGTGGCGCAGCGGCTCGACGTGCGGCAGCCGCTCTACGCCTTCGTGCTGCTCGCCTTCCAGCCGCTCTGGATCGGCCTCGCCTTCCGCAACTACGCCGAACTGCCCACCGCCCTGCTGCTCGTGCTCGCCGTGTGGGCCTTCGTGGCCGACCGGCACGCCCTCGCCGCCCTCGCCCTCGGCTACGCGGTGACGATCCGCCAGGAGTTGCTGCCCGTGTGGCTGCTCTACGGCGCGTGGCTGCTCTGGCGGAAGCAGTGGACGGCCGTGGCGCTGCTGCCGGTGTTTCTGATCGGGGTGGACCTCTGGGGCTGGGCGGCCACCGGCGATCCGCTCCACCTGCTCCACAGCACGACGGGCCAGGGCGCGGCGCTCGCCTCCGGGCAGTACCCGCGCATGGGCCTGTGGCACTACCCGAGCACCGTGCTCGTGATCTTCGGGGCGATGGCGCTCGCGGCCGCGCTCGTGTACTTCGTCGTGGCCGCGCGCCGGGCGGCGCCGTGGGTGCCCGCCGTGCTGATTCCGCTCGGCGCTCTACACCGCCGCGCACATCGCCTTCCAGATCCAGTCGGTCCCCATCGGCCCCTCGACGGGCGGCAACCTGCGCTACCTGACGGTGGCCGGTCCGCTCCTCGCCCTGCTCGGCGCCCTCGGGGCGGACCGGCTCACGCGCGCCGACCGGGGCCGCGCGGGGCTCGTGCTCGGCGCGCTCGCCTTCGCTACGGCGCTCTTTCTCTCGCATCCGAGCAACGGCATCACGCTGCAGGACGGCGCCTCGGCGGTGCCGCTGCTGAGCGTGCTCGCGGCCGCCGCCGCGCTGCTGCTCACCGCGCCAGGGCGGACGCGCTTCTACGCCGTCACCGGTGCGGCTGTGCTCACGGCGCTCCTGATGGTGCGCCCGTTTGCGCGCACGCCGGAGGACGACACCGCCACGCAGGCCGGGCGCTGGTATATGCAGCAGCCGGCGCTCGCCGGGCGCCCGCTCTACGTGTCGCACCCGCTGTTTCACTACGCCACCGGCAAGGCCCCGGGCGATTACGCGCCGCCCGCGCACACGGCCACCGGCAAGGACCTCCGCGCCGCGCCCTCCGGCAGCGTGATCGTCTGGGACAGTCACTACGCCTACCGCCCCAACCAGCGCCCGGACGACCTCGCCTACACCGACCTCCTCGCCGACTCGGCGCACTACCGCCCCCTCGCCGAGCCCTTCGTGGCGTCCGATCAGTCGTTCGCCGTCTTCGCCTTCGAGAAGCGCTGACGCCCGGATGCCCCGTCGCTCCCTGGCCGCGTGGCTCGCCTACGCCCTCACCTACACGGTGAGCCCGCTCGCCCTGCCGATCCTCGTGGCCGTGGTGGGCGCCGGGGCCCTCGGCGGCACCCCGGCGCAGGCGCGCATGGCCGGGCTCATCGCGTTCGTGGGCAACGGGCTCGTGCCGCTCGTCGCGCTCGTCGCCCTGCGCCTCACCGGGCGCATCGCGACGCTGGAGGTGCGCGAGCAGCAGCGCCGCACGCTGCCCTATCTCACGGGCATCGCGGGCACGCTCGTCTCGGCCTACGGGCTCTGGCGATGGCTCCCCCTGCCCTCGGCCTCATCGCGGGCGCGACACTCTGGCAGGCCGTGAACACCGCTGTGCTCCTGGCCCTCAACCAGCGCACGAAGGTGTCGCGTGCACCTCTACGCGCTCGCCTCGGCGACGGCGTTCCTGGTGTACCTGCGCGCCAGCGGACATCCCGTGCCCACGGAGATCCTCGCCGGGCTTGCGGTGCTGCTGCTGCCCCTGGCGTGGGCTAGGCGGCAGCTTCGATGCCCACACCTGGGCGCAACTGGCGCTCGGGGCCGCGCTGGGGATCGCACTTCTGCCCCTTGAACTGGCCGTCATCGCCCCCTGATGGCCCTTTCAGGGTGGCGGCGCCAGCCCCTCGACGGTATAAAGGGTCCCGTTGAGGGCGGGATAAGGGCCGCCCATGCGCCCGCTGCCTTCGAGGGCCAGCACGAGCACGTCCAGATAGACCTGGCGAGTGGGCCCCAGGAGCGTAGCAAAACGCTGGCCCGGGCTGAGCGGATCGAGCGCGCCACCGGCTGCGTGATACAGGAGGAAGCGGGCGAGGTCCGGGCGGTTTAGCAGGCCCGGGACCGCCAGGTAATAGGGGTTCTCCGGGGCAAACAGGGTGAGCGGCCCGGCCCCTCGGAACGTGGCTTCCAGGCCGGCCCTGCGGATGGCCTGCGCGTGCTGGGTGAGGCCCTGCAGGATCGCCGTATCGAAGAGGTCGGCGGGCGGCAGGACGGGGAACTCGATGCGGTAAAGCAGGCCGTTGCGCGCCGACTCGACCCGGGGCGTCAGGATCCGGTCCTGAATCGTTGTAACGCCGCCCAGATGCGTGGTGCGCAGCGTGAGGCCGTTCACGGTGGGGACCGACGTACGCCCGCCCAGCTGCTCCAGCGAATAGCTGCCCTCCAGCACATGCGCCCGAATCAAGCGGTCGAACAGGGCCGCATTTGTGGGGTCGTTGAGGGCCGCCGCAACGTCGGGGTTCAGGTGGGTTGGAAAGAAGGCCGCCGCGACCGGAGCCACGACCGTCACCGGCTCCCCTGAGCTGAGCCGCGCCACGAGGTCGGGCCGGGCGCGGACGGCTTCCCGGAACGTCGCCAGGTCGGCGCTGATGCGAATGCGATCCCACAGGCTGAGCCCATCGAGCAGCACCGACGCGACGGGGTAGATCAGGCCGTTCGAGGTTTCGATGGGCGTGCCGAACACCCGGCGCCCGTCCAGACGCAGTTCGCCGCCTTCGTTCGTGAAGCGGAGCGACCCTCCGTCGAGGGTACGCAGGACGGTGCCGGAAGCGAGGTCGGCCAGGCGCACCCGGCCCGGCACCAGGTGCAGGCCAAGCACCCGTGCGAGGACGTCGCGGTTGGTGGCGTCGTTGAGCAGCAGGGTTTCCGACGCCCCGAGTTGACGAAACGCGTCGTCGATGGGCGCGAACACCGTCACCGCTTCGGAACTGGCAAGCCGGGGGCGCAGCCCAACGTCCCCCGCCACGCGCGTAAAGGTGCTGAGGGCCGGCATGAGCATCAGGCGCGTGGCGGCGTCGAGGTTGCTCGCCAGCACGTCGTCGATGGGCATCAGCACCCCGTTGGGCAGGCTGCGCAGGTGCGCCAGGTCCACCCGGGCGCCCTCCACAAACACAGCTTCCCCTTCGCGCCGCACGTGCAGGGTGGTCCCGTCGAGGGTGGTGAGCGCGCGTCCGTCCGTCAGGTCGGCGGCCGTGAGGCGGCCGGGCACGATGTGGGCCTTCAGCAGACGCGCGAGGATCGCCCGGTTGGCTGCGCTCATGAGGGTCTGCTGCCCCGCCGTGCTCAGGGACACGAACGCGTCGTTGGTCGGGGCCAGGAGCGTGAAAGGCCCGGGCTCGGCCAGCACGTCGAGCATCGCACTGGCCTTCAGGGCGCCTGTGAGCGCCGAGAACTCCGCCCTCCCGAGCAGCACCGCCGCGATGCTGTCTTCCTGGGACGGCGCCGTGTGCACGTCGCAGCCGCCTGCGGCCAGCGAGGCGACCAGTGCAAAAAGCCAGGCAGCGGCGTGGGAGCGCATGAACAGAGGGCGAGCACCGAGGAGCCGCAAGTGTAAGGCGAACCGATGCAGACGGGAGGGCATTTGCGCGCCCCTGCCGGCACGCTCCCGTTTCGGCGCGTACTTTCGCGCGACCCTCCCCGCGCCTCTGTGCTGTCTGCCCCTGCTCGCTGGCTCCTTTGTGCGGTCCTGCTGGGGGCGGGCCTTGCCGGCGGCCTTGCGCACCCGGCGGCCGCCCAGCGGGCGACCCTGCGCGGCTTCGTGACCGATGCGGCGGACGGCCAGACGCTCCCGGGGGTCAACGTGGTGCTGCAGGATGCGGCGGGCGCGCTTACGGGCATGGCGACGAATACGAACGGCTTTTACCTGCTCAGTGGGCTCGCCCCGGGCCGTTACCGGCTGCGGGTCACGTTCCTCGGATACGCGCCCTACGTGGACACGCTCACCCTCGCCCCGGGCCTGCGGCACCTCGACTTCGCCCTGCGCGAGTCCAGCCTGGAGCTGCGCGAGACGACCGTGGAGAGCGAACGCGTGACGGGCGCAGCTTCCGTGACGGCGGGCTTCCAGCGGATCCGCGCCGAAGACCTCGCGCTCGTGCCCTCGCCCGACGTGTCCGGCGACCTTGCCAGCTACCTGACCACCCTGCCTGGCGTCGTCACGACGGGCGACCAGGGAGGGCAGCTCTTCATCCGCGGCGGCGAGCCCACCCAGAACCTCGTGCTGCTCGACGGCATCCCCGTCGCCCAGCCGTTCCACCTGCTTGGCTTCTACAGCGCCTTTCCCGCCGACCTGCTCGCCTCCGCCGACCTGTACGCGGGGGGCTATGGGGCGCGCTACGGCGGGCGCCTCTCGTCGGTGCTCGACGTGACCTCGCGGACGGGCAACCTGGAGCGTCTGGAGGCCAGTGCGAGCGCTTCGCCCCTGGTCGTGAGCGCGATTGCCGAAGGGCCGCTCCAGAAAGGCACGACGTCGCTGCTCGTCTCCGGGCGCCAGTCCGTGCTCGGGCAGGTGGCGGCGAAGCTCGTGCCGGGGGTGCCGGCGCTCTCGTTCGGCGACCTCTTCGGCCGGCTCCATTATGCCCCGAACACGGCAGGCCGCTTTTCCGCGACCGGCCTCTACACGCACGACGCCGGCGCGCTGGGCGCCGCGGACTCGCCGCGCCCCGACCAGGTGCGCTACACCAACGCGGGAATCGGCGGTCGGTACCTCTACCTGCCCCGCCACCTGCCCTTTCTCGCCGAAGCCCTCGTCTCGGTCGCGGAGCTGCGGGCGAGCGTGGGGCCCCGCGCTGATGCGCCGGTTTCGGACGATACGCCCACGCGCCAGGCCCGGCTGACGTTGGTCCAGACCGAGGCCAATGTCACCTACGCCCTCGGGAAAACGTCCCTGCGGGGCGGCGGCTTCTTGCACTTCACGGAGACCGAATCGCAGCTCGGCGGGCTGTTCGAGAACGTCGATGCCAAACGCCGCAATGAGGCCGCACTCGGCCTCTATGCCGAGCCGGACCTGGTCCTGGGCCGCCACCTGCGCTTCACCCCGGGCGTTCGCCTGACCTTCCTGATGGCCCTCAAAGAGGTGTACGCCGAGCCACGCCTGCGGGCCGTGTTCTCGTGGGGCGTGCACCGGCTGAGCGCCGCCGGGGGGATGTACACGCAGCCCCTGGCCGCCGTGAGCGACCGCCGCGACGCCACGAGCGTCTTCACCGCCTACACGATTACGCCGGACGCCCGCACGCCGCGCGCCCTTCCACCTCGTAGGCGGCTACGGCGTCCAGCCGCGCCCGTGGCTCGACCTCGCCGTCGAAGGCTACGCCAAAGACCTTCGCGGACTGTCGGTGGGGGCGTGGTCGGCGGTGCCTGAGTTGACGACGCGTCTGCAACCTGCCAACGGCGAAGCCCACGGGCTCGACGCGCGCGCCGCCCTTCGTACGTCCGGAGGCGCCTCGCTCGCGCTCAACTACGGCTGGAGCACCGTCACGTACGCCGCCACGCAGGCGCATTACGCCCTGTGGTACGGCACCGAGACGCTCCGATACCATCCGCCCCATGACCGGCGGCACCAGGCCACCGTCCTCGCCAACCTCCCCGTGCACGGCTTCGACGTGTCGGCGCGGTGGCAGTTTGGAAGCGGCCTGCCCTACAGCCGCGCCTACGGCTTCGACACGTACGCCCCGGCGATTGGCGGGCGCAACGTCTACACCGAGGAAGGCACGCCGCGCGTGATTTACGAGCGCCCCTACAACGGCCGCCTCCCTACCTACCACCGCCTCGACGTGACGGTGCAGCGGGCGTTCTCGCTCGGGCAGGCGCTGCTGGAGGTGCAGGCCGGGGTCGTCAATGCGTACGGGCGCCGCAACGTGTTTGCCTACGACGTCTTCACGCTCCAGCGCATAGACCAGTTGCCGCTGCTGCCCACCCTCGGGCTCCGCCTCTCGCTCCCCTCCCCATCGTGAAGGCGCCCGGTCTCTTTCTGCTGCTCGCCGCGGGGCTCGCCCTGCCGGGATGCGATGCCGAGATCACCGCGCCGAAGACCGAGGCCTACTTCACGCTCTGGGGCACCCTCGATCCCACCACCACACGGCAGGCCCTACGGGTCGTGCCGATCCTCCCGCAGATCGACGCAGAGACCTCGGCCCCGCTCGACGCGACCGTCACGACGACCGACCTCACGACCGGCGAGGTTTTTCGCTGGCGCGACTCGACCGTCACCTTCCCCAGCGGACGCGTCGGGCACGTGTTCCAGGCGAATCAGTCGATCGGCTTCGGGCACGGGCAGCTCGTCACGGTCACGCGCTCCGATGGGGCGACCACGACCGCCTACGTCCGGATGCCCCTCGACGTCCCCCCGGTGCTGGAGACCCCAACGAGTTTCCCGGCCATCGTCTCCTACCCGGTGCTGTGGCCGGGCGCGCCCCGCGTGGAGGTGGTGTCGGTCCACTACGAGCTCCGCGACAGGATCACCTGCGCCTACTTCAACTACGACGTTCCGAGGAACGATGGATCGGTGACGGTGGACGCCACCGGCTACGGATGGCGCACCTCCTGGAGTCTGGACCGGGCGAGAAGGTTCAGCTTTGCAAATCTGCCCCGCTCGATCTTCGCGAACCTGCCAACTTCCGTGCATGTGTTGAAGGTGACCCTGGCCGTGGAAGTCACGACGCTGGATGCGCGTCCGCCGGGCGGGGTGTATGATCCCTTTCTTTACTTCGACCCCAGTCTGTTCACCAACGTCGCCCACGGCTTCGGGCTCGTCACAGGCGCGTATGTGCGCACGGCAGGATGGTCGTTCGGCGATTTCGACTGCATTCCGTCCAGTTGAGGTAGGTCCCTTATCCGGATGGTGTGTCTGGTATCAATACCAACGACAGCGCCCCGGCCTCCACAAGGGAAGCCGGGGCGCTCGCTGCGTTTCAAGCCTCTTCAGACCTCAAAGGTCTTGAAGACCTTTGAGGTCTTTTCCGCTCAGCCTTCGGCTTCGAGCACGCCCTGGAGTTCTTCCATCTCGGTGCGCGAGCCCACGACGATGTCGCGGAATTCGCGCTGGCCCGTGCCGGCCGGGATGAGGTGGCCCACGATGACGTTCTCCTTGAGGCCGTAGAGCGGGTCGCTCTTGGCCCGGATCGCGGCGTCGGTGAGCACCTTCGTCGTCTCCTGGAACGACGCCGCCGAGACGAACGAGTCCGTCGTGAGCGCCGCCTGGGTGATGCCGAGCAGGATCGGACGCGCCACGGCGGGCTGCGCTTCGCGCGCCGTCGGGGCCTTCTGGTCCTTGCGCTTCATCTCAGACTGGATCTCGCGCAGGCGCTTCGCGTCGATCACGTCGCCGGCCCGGAGCGGAGCGGCGTCGCCGGCGTCCTCCACGACGTACTTGTCGAAGAGGTCGTCGTTGATGTCTTCGAGCACGAAGCGGTCCACCGTGTCCTCTTCGAGCAGGAGCGTGTCGCCGGGGTCGGCGATGGCCACCTTCTGCATCATCTGGCGGACGATCACCTCGATGTGCTTGTCGTTGATGCCCACGCCCTGGAGGCGGTACACTTCCTGGATCTCGTTCGTGAGGTACTCCTGCACGGCGCGGGGTCCCTTGATCGCGAGGATGTCCTCGGGCGAGATCTGCCCGTCGGAGAGCGGGTCGCCGGCGCGGACGTAGTCGTTCTCGTGGACGAGCAGCTGCTTGCCCAGGTTGACGAGGTACGTCTTGGCCGTGCCGCCGTCGCGGCTCGTCACGATCACTTCCTGCGAGCCGCGCTTGCGGCCGCCGAAGCTCACGATGCCGTCGATCTCGGACACCACCGCCGGGTCGACCGGCTGGCGCGCTTCGAAGAGCTCCGTCACGCGCGGCAGACCGCCCGTGATGTCGCGCGTCTTGGCGCTCTGGCGTTCGATCTTGGCGAGCACCTGCCCGGCCTGTACCGCTTCGCCGCCGTTGACCTGGAGGCGTGCGCGCGTCGGGAGCGCGTACTCGCGGCTCTGACCGGCGTCGGTGTTGACGAGCAGCGAAGGCGTCACGTTGCGCTCGCGGCTCTCGATGATCACCTTCTCGCGGAAGCCCGTCTGCTCGTCCGACTCCTCGCGGTACGTCACGCCTTCGGTGAGGTCCTGGAACGCCACCGTGCCGGTCACCTCGGAGAGGATGACCGAGTTGAACTGGTCCCATGCCGCGATCACGGTGCCCTTTTCCACCTTGCTGCCATCGGGGGCAAGGAGTTCGGCGCCGTAAGGGATCACGTAGGCATTGAGCTGCCGGTTGTCGTCGTTCGGGTCGAGGATGCGGATTTCGCCCTGGCGGGAGAGCACCACTTCCTTGGCGCCGTTGCCGTCGTCGTAGTGGACCGTGCGCAGGTTCTCGTAGCGGACCACGCCCTCGAACTTCGTCTGGATCGTGCTCTCGGCCGCGATCACGCTCGCCGCGCCACCGATGTGGAAGGTGCGGAGCGTGAGCTGCGTGCCCGGCTCGCCGACGGACTGCGCCGCGATGACGCCGACGGCTTCGCCGGTCTCGACGAGGCGGCCCGTGGCGAGGTTGCGCCCGTAGCAGAGCGCGCACATGCCGAGGCGGCTCTCGCACGTCAGGCCGAGCGAATCTCGACCTCCTCGATGCTCGTCTCGGAGATGCGCCGCGCCTTGGCCTCGTCGATGACTTCGTTGGCCGCCACGAGCACGTCCCCGGAGACCGGGTCGGCCACGTCGTGGATCGACACGCGCCCGAGGATGCGGTCGGCGAGGCTCTCGACGATGTCCTCCTTGTCCTTGAGGGCCGAGATCTTGATGCCGCGCAGCGTCCCGCAGTCGTGCTCCGTCACCGTCACGTCCTGCGCCACGTCCACGAGGCGACGCGTGAGGTAGCCGGCGTCTGCCGTCTTCATCGCCGTGTCGGCGAGACCCTTACGGGCGCCGTGCGTGGAGATGAAGTACTCGAGCACCGTCAGCCCTTCCTTGAAGTTGGACTTGATCGGGTTCTCGATGATGTTGTTCGAGTCCGACATGCTCTTCTGCGGCTTGGCCATCAGGCCACGCATGCCGCCGAGCTGCCGGATCTGCTCCTTCGAGCCACGGGCGCCCGAGTCGGCCATCATGTAGATGGCGTTGAAGCCGTGGTTCTCCTTCTTGAGCGCGTCGAAGAGCACGTCGGAGACGCGGTTGTTCGTCCGCGTCCAGATGTCGATGACCTTGTTGTAGCGCTCGGTGTCCGTGATGAGGCCCATCTCGAACGTCGCACGCGTCTCCTCGACTTCCTTGTCGGCCGCGCGGAGCAGTTCGTGCTTCGCCTCCGGCACCACGATGTCGGCGATGGAGAACGTGAGGCCGCCGCGCGTGGCGCGCTCGAAGCCGAGGCGCTTGATGTCGTCGAGGAACTTGGCCGTCGTCGGCATGTCCGTCGCCGTGAAGACGCGGGAGATGATCGAGCGGAGGTTCTTCTTGGAGAGCGTCTCGTTGATGTAGCCCACGCGCGCGGGGACGACGTCGTTGAAGAGCACGCGGCCCACCGTCGTCTCGATCAGGGGCTGGCCCTGCTGGAGGCGCACGTGGATCTTGGCGTGCAGGCCGACCACGTTCTGGTCGAACGCCTGGCGCACCTCGATCGTGGACGCAAAAGCGCATCCCCTCGCCCTTCACGCCCGGCCGGACCTTGGTCATGTAGTAGAGGCCGAGCACCATGTCCTGCGAGGGGACGGTGATCGGGCCGCCGTGGGCCGGGCTGAGGATGTTGTGCGACGACAGCATGAGCAGCATCGCCTCGATGCACGCGTCGTGCCCGAGCGGGCACGTGCACGGCCATCTGGTCACCGTCGAAGTCGGCGTTGAAGGCCGTACAGACGAGCGGGTGCAGCTGGATCGCCTTGCCCTCGATGAGCAGCGGCTGGAAGGCCTGGATGCCGAGGCGGTGGAGCGTCGGCGCGCGGTTGAGCAGCACCGGACGGCCCGCGATCACCTTCTCGAGGATGTCGTAGACGTCCGCCGTGCGCCGGTCGACGACCTTCTTGGCGCTCTTGACCGTCTTCACGATGCCGCGCTCGATGAGCTTGCGGATGATGAACGGCTTGAAGAGCTCGACCGCCATCTCCTTGGGCAGCCCGCACTGGTGCAGTTCGAGCTCCGGACCGACCACGATGACCGAACGGCCCGAGTAGTCGACGCGCTTGCCGAGCAGGTTCTGGCGGAACCGGCCCTGCTTGCCCTTGAGCATGTCCGACAGGCTCTTGAGCGCGCGGTTGGAGTCGCTGCGGACGGCGTTGGCCTTGCGGGAGTTGTCGAACAGGCTGTCGACGGCCTCCTGCAACATGCGCTTCTCGTTGCGCAGGATCACCTCGGGCGCCTTGATGTCGATCAGGCGCTTGAGGCGGTTGTTGCGGATGATGACGCGCCGGTAGAGGTCGTTGAGGTCCGACGTGGCGAAGCGGCCCCCTTCGAGCGGCACGAGCGGGCGCAGCTCCGGCGGGATCACCGGGATGACGCGCATGACCATCCACTCGGGACGGTTGTTCGTCTTCTTCTGCGCCTCGCGGAACGCCTCGACCACCTGCAGGCGCTTCAGGGCATCGGCCTTGCGCTGCTGGCTCGTCTCGGTGCGCACCTGCACGCGCAGGTCCACCGCGTTCTTCTCCAGGTCGACCGTCTTGAGGAGCAGCTCGACCGCCTCGCCGCCGATCTTGGCGACGAACTTCTCCGGGTCCTCGTCGTCGAGCCGGTGGTTGTCGTCGCGGATCTGGTAGAGGATGTTGAAATACTCATCCTCCGAGAGCAGCTGCAGCGCCTCCACGCCGAGCGCCTTGGCGGTGCCCGGGTTGACGACGACGTAGTTCTCGTAGTAGACCACCTTCTCCAGGTCCTTCGACTTCATGCCGAGGAGGTGGGCGATCTTGTTGGGCAGGCTCTTGAAGTACCAGATGTGGACCACCGGTACCGAGAGGTTGATGTGCCCCATGCGCTCGCGGCGCACCGACTTCTGGGTCACTTCCACGCCGCAACGGTCGCAGATGATGCCCTTGTAGCGGATGCGCTTGTACTTGCCACAGTGGCACTCCCAGTCTTTGACCGGGCCAAAGATCTTCTCGCAGAACAGGCCTTCCTTCTCCGGCTTGAACGACCGGTAGTTGATCGTCTCCGGCTTGAGCACCTCGCCGAAGCTGCGCTCGAGGATCGACTCGGGCGAGGCCAGGCTGACGGTGAGGTGGGTGAAGCCCTTGCGGACTCCCATCTTCTGCGGCTTGCCGTAAAGCATATGGTCGATGTTCGATTTACGATGGTCGATGTTCGATGGATGGGCCGGATGCAGGGCTCTCACGCAGCCCCGCGCATCCGGCCCCTCGATCATCAATCGAGCTTGACTTCGAGGCCGAGCCCCTGCAGCTCGCGGACGAGCACGTTGAAGCTACTCGGGCGTGGACGGCGTCGGCATCTGGTCGCCCTTGACGATGGCCTCGTAGGCCTTCGAGCGTCCCTGCACGTCGTCCGACTTGTAGGTCAGCATCTCCTGGAGCACGCTGGCGGCGCCGTACGCATAAAGCGCCCACACCTCCATCTCGCCGAGACGCTGGCCGCCGAACTGCGCCTTGCCGCCCAGCGGCTGCTGGGTGATGAGCGAGTAGGGCCCGATCGAGCGCGCGTGGATTTTGTCCTCGACGAGGTGACTGAGCTTGAGCATGTAGATCACGCCCACGGTCGTCTTCTGGTCGAACGGATCGCCTGTGCGGCCGTCGTGCAGCTGCACGCGGGAGTCCTCGGGGAGGCCCGCCTCGCGCATCTGCTCGAGCACGTCCTCGTAGCGCGCGCCGTCGAAGATCGGCGTCGCGAACGTGGTGTTGAGTTCACGTCCGGCCCAGCCGAGCATCGTCTCGTAGATCTGCCCGAGGTTCATGCGCGAAGGCACGCCGAGCGGATTGAGGATGATGTCCACCGGCGTGCCGTCCTCGAGGAACGGCATGTCTTCCTTCGGCACGATGCGGGCCACGACACCCTTGTTGCCGTGGCGGCCGGCCATCTTGTCGCCCACCTGGATTTTGCGCTTCCGGGCGATGTAGACCTTCGCCAGCTGCACGATGCCCGGCGGAAGCTCGTCGCCCATCTGCACCTGGTGCTTGTGGCGCTTGGCTTCGCCCTGCAGCTTGCTGTAGAGCTGGAGGTAGTTCTGGAAGAGCTTGCGGACCTTGCGGTTGAGCAGGTTGTCCACCACGAACGTCGAGCGGGGCGACACCTGCACCGGCGCGATCTCAGCGAACGCGGCGCGCGTGTACGTCGCGCCCTCGCTCAGCAGCACGCGCCCTTCGCGGTCCTCTACGCCGCCCGACTTCTGGCCCTCGAGGAGCGCGAAGAAGCGGTCGAAGAACTTGCGGTTCAGGTTCGCCATCTCCGATTCGAGCTTGCCCTCGATCTCGGCGAGGCGCTGCTGCTCGGCGCGCTTGGAGGCGGCGTCGAGCTTGCGGCGCGAGAACAGCTGGGTCGTCACGACGACGCCCTTCATCCCTGGCGGCGCCTTGAGGGACGCGTCCTTCACGTCGCCGGCCTTGTCGCCGAAGATGGCGCGGAGGAGCTTCTCTTCCGGCGTCGGGTCGGTCTCGCCCTTCGGCGTGATCTTGCCGACGATGATGTCGCCCGCCTTGACCTCGGCGCCGACGCGGATCACGCCCGCGCTCGTCGAGGTCCTTGGTGGCCTCCTCGGAGACGTTCGGGATCTCACGGGTGAGTTCTTCCTCGCCGCGCTTCGTGTCGCGCACCTGGAGCTCGAACTCCTCGATGTGAACGGACGTGTAGATGTCTTCCGACACCACGCGCTCGTTGAGGATGATGGCGTCCTCGAAGTTGTAGCCGCGCCAGGGCATGAACGCCACGAGGACGTTCTTGCCGAGGGCGAGCTCGCCCTTGTCGGTCGAGAAGCCGTCGGCGAGCACGGAGCCCTTCGCCACGCGGTCGCCCACCTTCACGGCAGGCTTCTGGTTGACGTTGGTGTCCTGGTTCGTACGGCGCCACTTGATGAGGCGGTACTCCTTGACCGGCTCCTCGAAGGCCACATCCGAGGCATCGCCTTCCTGGTCGTAGCGGACGAGGATCTTCGTCGCGTCGACAGACTCGACCACGCCGTCGCCTTCGGCCACGATGCACGCACGCGAGTCGCGGGCAACGCGCTCTTCCAGGCCCGTGCCCACGATCGGGGCTTCGGCGCGGAGGAGCGGCACCGCCTGGCGCTGCATGTTCGAGCCCATGAGGGCGCGGTTGGCGTCGTCGTGCTCCAGGAACGGAATCAGCGACGCGGCCGGCGAGACGATCTGGTTGGGCGAGATGTCCATGAACTGGACGTTCGCCGGCGGCTCGATCGGAAACTCGCCGCGAAGGCGGCAGCGCACGGTCGCCTCCTCAAAGGCCCCCTTGGCGCCGAGCGGCGAGTTGGCCTGCGCGATGATCGCGTCGTCCTCCTCCTCGGCCGTCAGATACTGGATCTCGTCGGAGACCTTGCCATTCTTGACGACCCGGTAGGGCGTCTCGATAAAGCCGAACTCGTTGATGCGCGCGTGTACGCACAGCGACGAGATCAGGCCGATGTTCGGCCCTTCCGGCGTCTCGATCGGGCACAGGCGCCCGTAGTGCGTGTAGTGAACGTCGCGCACCTCGAAGCCCGCGCGCTCGCGCGTCAGACCACCCGGCCCGAGCGCGGAGAGGCGACGCTTGTGCGTCAGCTCCGCGAGCGGGTTCGTCTGGTCCATGAACTGGCTCAGCTGGTTCGTGCCGAAGAACGTGTTGATCACGCTCGACACGGTCCGCGCGTTGACGAGGTCCTGGGGCGTGAAGTTCTCCGCGTCGCGGAGGTTCATGCGCTCCTTGATCGTCCGCGCCATGCGGGCGAGGCCGAGCGAGAACTGGGCGGCCGAGCTGCTCGCCCACCGTGCGCACGCGGCGGTTGCCGAGGTGGTCGATGTCGTCCACCACCGAGCGGCCGTTCTGCAGGTTGATCAGCTCGCGGATGATCGCCGTGATGTCGTCGATCGTGAGCGTGAGCGTCTCCTGCGGCACGGACAGGCGCAGGCGCTTGTTCATGCGGTAGCGGCCCACGTCGCCGAGGTCGTAGCGCTTCTCGGAGAAGAACAGGCGGTCGAGCACGCCCCGCGCGGTCTCGACGTCCGGCGCTTCGGTGCCGCGCAGCTGCTCGTAGAGGTAGAACAGCGCCTCGGCCTCCGAGTGCGTCGGGTCCTTCTTGATGGTCGTGAGTAGGGAGGCGTTGTCCACGCTCTCGCCATCCTCCACCTGGCGCACGACGAACACCTTCAGGATGCCAAGCTCCTTGAGCTTGTCGAAGTGGTCGTCGGTGAGGATCGTGTCCGGCGCGAGCACGACGTCGCGCACCATGCGCTCCTCGATCACCTCGCCGGTGTCCTCGTCCACCACTTCTTCCTTGCGCTCGATCGTCACCGGGGCGGCGAGCTTGCGCCCGAGGCCCTGCGCGCCCCACACCTTCTTGTTCGACACGTCGACGGCGTCGGCGAGGTCGAACACGCGCACGAGGTCCTCGTTGGTCGAGAAGCCGAGCGCGCGCAGGAGGGTGGTGACGGGAAGCTTCTTCTTCCGGTCGATGTAGGCCCACATCACGTTGCCGACGTCGGTCGAGAACTCGATCCACGAGCCGCGGAACGGGATGATGCGGGCGCTATAGAGGTCGGTGCCGTTGGGGTGCACGCTCTGCCCGAAGAACACGCCCGGGGAGCGGTGCAGCTGGCTCACGATCACGCGCTCGGCGCCGTTCACGATGAACGTGCCGCGCTCGGTCATGTAGGGCAGGTTGCCCAGGTACACGTCCTGCTCGATGGCCTCCTCGGCCTCGTCCTCGTCCTCGTCTTCCTTCGACGAGAGGCGCAGCTTGGCCTTGAGCGGGACCGAGAACGTCAGCCCCTGCGCGATGCACTCTTCGACGGAGTGCTTCGGGGAGTCTATCGTGTAGTGGATGAACTCGAGCGTGTAGCGCTCGCGGGAGTCCTGGATCGGGAAGTGCTCCTTGAAGACCGCCTGCAGGCCGAGGTCCTCGCGCTCTTCGGCGGGGGCATCAGACTGCGAGAAGTCCTGAAAGCTTTTGAGCTGAACTTCGAGAAAATCAGGGTAGTCCTGGACGGTGCGGATGCGGCCAAACGAGTGGCGCAGCGACGCTTCCGAGACCGGGACCGAGGCGCCGTCACCGGTGACGGTTGCCGGGAGACCTTGCTTAGTCGCCATAAAGTCGGCTGGGGTGCTTCTGGCGGGAGGGCAGCCCGTGCCTGCGGCGGTGCAAGACCGGGCGGCGCGGGCCAATCATATTGCGAACAGGACGCCTCGGCCTTTGTTTCGAGGGCTTCAGCGGCCAGCGCGGCAGGAATGGGCAGGGGCAAGGCAGGCCTTGTCCCACACCCTCCCCGCTCATCTCGTCAAAGACGCGGAAGGCCGGCCCCCTGAGCAGGAGGCCGGCTTCCGCACCGGAACGTATGTCGGGACGGATCGCCCCGAGGCTCACTTGAGCTCGACGTCGGCGCCGGCAGCCTGAAGCTGCTCGCGGATCTTCTCCGCTTCGTCCTTGGAGATGGCCTCCTTGACGTTCTGCGGGGCGCCGTCGACGAGGTCCTTGGCCTCCTTGAGGCCGAGGCCCGTGATCGAACGGACTTCCTTGATCACCGCGATCTTGTTGGCACCGGCGCCCTTGAGCACTACGGTGAACTCGGTCTGCTCGACGGCGGCCGGAGCTGCGGCGCCATCGCCACCGGCCGGGCCGGCCATCGCGACCGCCGTGGCGGCGGGCTTGATGCCGTACTGGTCTTCAAGGATCTTCGCGAGTTCAGAGGCCTCTTTGATCGTGAGGCCTACCAGCTGCTCGGCGAGGGACTGGATGTCTGCCATGATGTTGTGTTGGATGTTTCCGGCCGCGGTCACAGCCTGGGGCTACGCGGCAGATTGAGGAAGAAGAGGGCCCCCGTCGCGCGCACTGGCGCCCCGGCCCCTCAGGTGGGTTTGTTTACGCTTCGCGCTCTTCGAGCGTCTTGACGATCCCCGCGACCGTGCTGCCCGCGCTCGTGAGCGCGCCGACGACGGTCTGGATCGGGGAGAGGAGCAGCATCACCACGTCGCCGATGAGCTCGTTCTTGCCCTTGAGGCCCGCGAGGGCGTCGAGCGAGTCGTTGCCATAGACGGCGCCGTCGATGTAGGCGCCCTTCACTTCGGGGAGCTTGCGGTCGCGCCCCTTGAGGAAGTTCTTGATCACCTTCCCCGGCGTCGCCGGGTCTGCCGAGAGGGCAACGGCGGTAGGGCCGGTGAGGTGCTCGTAGACGCCTTCGAAGCCGCCGAGGCGCTCCATCGCGAGGCGGACGAAGGTGTTCTTGTAGACCTTGAAGTCCACGCCCGCATCGCGCATCGCGTTGCGGAGGGCGTTGGACTCGGCCACCGTCATGCCGGAGGCATTGGTGAGGTAGACCGCCGTCGTCTCGCGGAGCTTGCCCTCGATCTCGTCGATGAGGGTCGTCTTGTCGTTTTTGTGCATCGCCATGATCGGATCCTCTGGGCTTAGTTGGCGCCGGCGCTGCCCTTGTCCACCGCCACACCGGGGCCCATCGTCGTCGCGAGCGTGATGCTCTTGACGTACGTGCCCTTGGCGGCGGCGGGCTTGAGGCGCACCACTTCGCGGATGAAGGCTTCGGCGTTCTGGCGGATCTGCTCGGCCGAGAAGCTCGCCTTGCCGATCGACGTGTGCAGACCGCCGTTCTTGTCGACGCGGAAGTCGATCTTACCGGCCTTGACGTCCTTGACCGCCTGTGCAACGTCCATCGTCACCGTGCCGCTCTTGGGGTTCGGCATGAGGCCACGCGGACCGAGCACGCGCCCGAGACGGCCCACCTGGCCCATCACGTCCGGCGTGGCGATCATCACGTCGAAGTCGGTCCAGCCTTCGTTCTGGATCTTGCCGACGTACTCGTCGAGGCCCACGAAGTCGGCCCCGGCTTCTTCAGCTTCGGCCTGCTTGCCCGGGCTCGCAAGCACGAGCACGCGGACGGTCTTGCCGGTCCCGTTGGGGAGCGCGACGGTGCCACGGACCATCTGGTCGGCGTGGCGCGGGTCCACGCCGAGGCGGACGTCGATGTCCACGGACTCGGAGAAGCGGGCGTTGGCCGTCTGCTTGACGAGGTCCGCCGCCTTTGCGAGGTCGAACGGCCCGCTGCCGGCCGCGTCGATGGCCTTCTGCGCGGCCACAAAGCGCTTGCCTTTCTTCGGCATCGTCGTAGAGGGTTTGCGGTCGTAGCGCCGGGGCTACCGGCTGCCGCAGGTGGTGGTTGGTAGGGGCATGGCGCGCCATGCCCGTACGTCGTCGAGGCCGTTACGCCGGGCGGCCTTCGACCTTGAGGCCCATCGAGCGCGCCGTGCCCGCAATCATGGAGGCGGCCTGCTCGACGTTCGTCGTGTTGAGGTCTTCGAGCTTCTGCTGCGCGATGGCGCGGCAGTCGTCCCACGTCACCGTGCCCACCTTCTGCTTGAGCGGGTCGGCGGCGCCCTTGGCCGTCTTGGCGGCCTGGAGCAGCAGCACCGGCGCCGGCGGGCTCTTGACGATGAAGGTGAACGACTTGTCGGCGAACACCGTGATGACGGTCGGCAGGACGGTGCCCATCTTGTCCTGCGTGGCAGCGTTGAACTGCTTGCAGAACTCCATGATGTTCACGCCCTTCTGACCAAGCGCCGGGCCGATAGGGGGCGCCGGATTGGCCTGCCCGCCCTTGACCTGGAGCTTGATGTAGCCGTCGATTTTCTTGGCCATGCGTGGAAGCGGTCGTAACGTCCTAAACGAGTAGAACTCCCGCTGATTAAGGTGAATGCTGTTCCGCGCGTGCGGAGCCTCAGAAAAGGCCGAAGCCCCCTCTGTGGTTTCGCAAAGCGCGCGGAGACCGGGTGAATCGTGCCTGGGCACGGGCGACGTTCGAAAGGCGACGTGCGACATCGCTGAACCCGCCAGCGCTATCTCGCCTGTCGCACGTCGTCCCTCACCCGTTGGATCAGTCCTCGTGCTCGACCTGCATGTACTCTAGTTCGAGCGGGGTCTTGCGGCCGAAGATGGAGACCATGACTTTGACCTTCATCTTGTCCGGGTAGACCTCCTCGACGGTGCCCATGAAGTTGTTGAACGGGCCGTCGATGACCTTGACGGAGTCGCCGAGCTTGAAGGGCACCTCGGGCTGCTCGCCCTTCTGCGCCGCCTCGTCCATGCGCCCGATCATGCGCGCCACTTCGTCCGGGCGCAGCGGGGCCGGCTCGTCGCCCTGCCCCTGCGTGAGGAAGCCGACGACGGACTGCAGGCCTGAGATGACGTGCTTGACTTCGAGGTCGAGCAGCGCGTGGATGAACACGTAGCCCGGGAAGAACACCTTTTCCTTGGTGCGCTTCTTTCCGGCGCGCATCTCGAAAACCGTCTCGGTGGGAATCACGATCTCCTCGACCTTCTCCTGAAGGCCGAGTTCGGCGATCTCACGCTCGAGCGCTTCCTTGACGCGTTTCTCGTGGCCCGAGTACGTGCGGATCACGTACCACTTGCGGATCGTCTCTCGGCGGGTGGTGGTGGCCATGATCAGGCGCCGTAGATGACCTGCAGCACGCGCGAGATCACCTCGTCCACGCCGAAGATGAGCACCGAGAAGATGAGCGACGCCAGCAGCGTGATGGCGGTGTTGGAGATGAGCTCCTGCCGCGAGGGCCAGCTCACCTTGCGCATCTCGCGGTTGACTTCCTGCGCGTAATCGACGGCTTTGTTTGCCATGATTGTTTTACAGATCAAAACGTGGCACGGGAGGCAGGACTCGAACCCACAACCTGCGGTTTTGGAGACCGCTGCACTGCCAATTGAGCTACTCCCGTAAAACGACGTGCGACGGACGATCTGCGACGGACGACGTGAAAAAGAGTTGCCTCTCTTTACGCAGCATGTCGCAGACCGCAGGTCGCACGCCTGATTTCAGTCGAGGATTTTGGCGACGACACCGGCGCCCACCGTCCGACCACCCTCGCGGATGGCGAAACGCAGACCCTCCTCCATCGCCACCGGCTGAATCAGCTGCACCTTGAAGCGCGTGTTCTCACCCGGCATCACCATCTGCACGTCCTCGCCCAGTTCAATATCCCCCGTCACGTCCGTCGTGCGGAAGTAGAACTGCGGACGGTACCCCTTCACAAACGGCGTGTGACGGCCACCCTCGTCCTTCGACAGGATGTACACCTCCGCCTCAAAAGCCTTGTGCGGCTTGATCGAACCCGGCTTGCAGAGCACCATCCCACGCTCCACCGCTTCCTTGTCGATGCCGCGAAGCAGAAGACCCACGTTGTCGCCCGCCTGGCCCTGGTCGAGCAGCTTCCTGAACATCTCCACGCCCGTCACCGTGCTCGTCTGCTTCTCCTCGGCGATGCCGACGATCTCCACCGACTCCTGCACCTTGATGATCCCGCGCTCGATGCGACCCGTCACCACCGTGCCACGGCCCGTGATCGAGAACACATCTTCCACCGGCATCAGGAACGGCTTGTCCATCGCACGCTCAGGCGTCGGGATGTACGTGTCGACCTGGTTCATCAGCTCCTCCACCGTCGCCACCCACTGCTCCTCGCCGTTGAGCGCGCCAAGGGCCGAGCCGCGGATCACCGGCAGGTCGTCGCCGGGGAACTCGTACTTCGAGAGCACCTCGCGCACTTCCATCTCGACGAGCTCGAGCAGCTCCTCGTCGTCGACGAGGTCCACCTTGTTCATGAACACGACGATGTAGGGCACGCCCACCTGCCGGGCCAGCAGCACGTGCTCGCGCGTCTGCGGCATCGGCCCGTCGGTGGCGGCGACGACGAGGATCGCGCCGTCCATCTGCGCGGCGCCGGTGACCATGTTCTTGACGTAGTCGGCGTGGCCGGGGCAGTCGACGTGGGCGTAGTGGCGCGCCTCGGTCTCGTACTCGACGTGGGCGGTCGCGATGGTGATGCCGCGCTCGCGCTCTTCGGGCGCGTTGTCGATCGAGTCGAACGAGCGGACGGCGCCGCCGAACTTCTTGGCCAGCACCGTCGTGATGGCCGCCGTGAGCGTCGTCTTGCCGTGGTCGACGTGGCCGATCGTGCCCACGTTCACGTGCGGCTTGTTACGATTGAAGGTCTCCTTTGCCATGGTTGCCGGCGTCAGGTTTGGGGTGAATGCGTCGTGTGGAAGTCAAGAAAGCGGCGCGCCCCGGAGGGCCGGGAGCGCGCCGCAAGAGCCGCTTGCCGGGATTGAACCGGCGACCCCTTCCTTACCATGGAAGTGCTCTACCTCTGAGCTAAAGCGGCGAGGCGTAGATCGACATACGTCCGGCGGTGCCCGGTGGGTCCCACAGAGCCGGAGCCGGAGGTGGAGCGGGAGACGGGGCTCGAACCCGCGACATTCAGCTTGGAAGGCTGACGCTCTACCAGCTGAGCTACTCCCGCAGGTCTGGTCCGTCAGTAGGTGGTGGGAGAAGGATTCGAACCTCCGAAGTCGTCTGACAACTGATTTACAGTCAGTCCCCTTTGGCCGCTTGGGTATCCCACCGAAAGGACGCGCAAACTACAGCCTTCCCCCCCGCTCCGGCAAGAATCGAGGGTGAAATGGCAGTTTCCTTCCTCAGCGCGACGCGGCTGGCGCGGTCTCGCACCCCGACGTGTGGCGCGTAAAGGCGAGCAGGGTGAAGCGCCAGGCGCCGCCTTCGCGCACGAGCGAGAAGTTGTCGTAGCCGCAGTGGCTGAAGCGCGGGCCGACGTAGAAATCGTAGGGCGCCCAGAGGCTCCCAAGGTTGCCGTCTACCTCGATCCGGGGGGCCCAGAGCCGCTCTCGCAGGGTGTCGGTGCCGGTGGCGAACGAGCGAAGCCAGAAGGCGCCGGAGCGGGTCTGCACGCCGTTGTCCTGCACGGCCACCACGAGCGCGCTCGGGTGCAGCAGCGCGCGCAGGGCGGTGGTGTCGCGGTCCCGCATCGCGGCAAAAAGCCGCTCGGTGACGGCGCGGATGGCAGGCGCCTCGGGCGGGGCCTGGGGCGCACGCGTGGACGTGCAGGCGCTCGCGCCGAAGAGGAAGAGCGCACCAAGCGTAGCACGGATCGTCCGCATGGGGAGGGCGCGGGAAAGAGAATGGGAGCCTACAAGGGGACTCGAACCCCTGACCTATCGCTTACAAGGCGATTGCTCTACCAGCTGAGCTATGCAGGCGAGGCTGAAAAGATAGGGCGACAAAAGGCTTCGCGGGGGCGCCAGAGGCGAGAAGCCGCGACGGACGTCTGCTGATTCCCCAAGACTTGGCCAACCACTCACGGCGCGTCCCGGCCCTGCCCTTCGCCCCGCACGCCGCCTGTCGCCCACTTTGGTAGTTTGTTCGTTGTTCGCCGTTCGTCGTTTTTCGTCAGAGCGGTAGAGGCCTTCTGCTGGATTCGTCTGACCATGAACTACGAACGACGAACAATCCCTACCCGACGCCCTTGCCCGGACCCTCAGAAGCCGTAGCGCTTGCGCTTGCGCCAGAGCGTCGTCGGGTCGATGCCGAGGATGCGGGCGGCTTCGTCGTAGTCTTTGGCGTGGCCGAGCACGCGCAGGATGTGGCGCTTTTCGACCTCTTCGAGCGAGAGCAGTTCGGGGATGCTGCCCTCGGCCTCGCGCACCTCGGCGGGCAGGTGGCTCGTCTGGATGCGCCCGCCGCGCGCGAGCACCACCGCCCGCTCGACCACGTTGACGAGTTCACGCACGTTGCCGGGCCAGCGGTACGCCCGGAGCGCCCGGAGCGCCTCCGGACTCACCTCGACCGGCGTGCCCTTCGCAAACCGCTCCACGTAGTGCTGCACGAGCAGCGGCACGTCGGCGGGGCGCTCGCGCAGCGGCGGCAGGTACAGGCGGATGCCGGCGACGCGGTAGAACAGGTCCTCGCGAAAGGCGCGCTCTTTCATGGCCGCCTCCAGGTCGCGGTTGGTGGCCGCGATCACGCGCACGTCCACCCGGCGCGTGCGGCTCTCGCCGACGCGCTCGAACTCGCCGCTCTGGAGCACGCGCAGCAGTTTGGCCTGCACCGGCAGGGGGATCTCGCCGATCTCGTCGAGCAGGATCGTGCCACCGTCGGCGGCCTCGAAGCGCCCCTGCCGGTCTTTGACGGCGCCCGTGAAGGCCCCGCGGACGTGCCCGAACAGCTCGCTCTCGAGCAGATTCTCGGGCAACGCCGCGCAGTTGACGCGTACGAACGGCGCCTTCGCGCGGTCGCTGCGCTCGTGGATAAGGGCGGCGACGCCCTCTTTGCCCGTGCCGCTCTCGCCCTCGATGAGCACCGAGATCGTCGCGTCGGCCACGTTCACGGCGAGGTCTAGCACCTCGCGCATCGCCGCATCATCGGTCACGATGGGGCCGTAGCTATGCGTGCGGCTCTGGGCGAGGCGTTCGCGCAGGTGGCGCACTTCGGCGCGCAGCCGGTGGTGGTCGAGCGCGCGCGTGGCGAAGGCGCGCAACTCGGCGAGGTCGAACGGCTTCTGGAGGTAGTAGTACGCCCCCTCGCGCATCGCCTCGACAGCGGTTTCGACGCTCCCGTGGGCGGTGATCATGACGACCGTGGTGTCGGGCGCGCGGCGCGCGATCTCGCGCAGCACGGTCATGCCGTCGAGCGGCTGCATCATCAGGTCCACAAAGGCGAGATCGAAGCGGCCTGGCGCCACATCGACGAGCGCTTCGTGGGGGCGCCCATGTGCGGTCACGGCAAAGCCGAGCGCCTCGAAGGCGAGCCGGAGCGTTTTGAGAATGTGCGGCTCGTCATCGATAACGAGGACCGTGGGGGAGGAAGCTTCCAAAATGGTCAGTGGTCAACAGCCAATCGTCAATGGTCAAGGGGCGGCAAAGATGCTCCCAGGCCCTCTGCCTGTCCCGGTGGCAATTGGCCACTGGCCCTTGACCATGGGCCATTTTCCTCCCCCGCTTCCAGGGGGAGCGATACGTAGAAGGCGCTGCCCTGCCCCGGCACGCTCTCAGCCCAGATCCGCCCGCCGTGGGCTTCGACGACGCGCCGGGCGAGGTTGAGGCCGAGGCCGAGGCTGCCCGGCGTGCTCTCGTTGCGGTGCTTGAGCTGCACGAACGCCCCGAAGATGGCCTCCAGATCGTCCGGCGGGATGCCCACCCCGGTGTCGCGCACGGTGATCAGGAGCGCGCCGGGCGCCTCTTCGGCGGCGACGGTCACCGTGCCACCGCCGGGCGTGTAGCGAAGGGCGTTGCCGACAAGGTTGGACACGACCCAGCCGAGGTGCTGGAGGTCGCCCACAAAGGTCGGCAGCCCGTCGGGCACCTTTACGACGAGGTGGACGCCGCGCTCGAGGTACGCGAGGCGCAGCGGTGCCGCGGCTTCTTCGGCGAGGTCGGCCACGCGCACCGTCTCGCGCGCCGGGGCGTACGTGCCGGACTCCACGCGGGCAAGCGCGAGCAGGCCGTTGACGAGCCGCTTGAGCCGCACCTGGTCGTCCTTGACCGAGTCGAGCAGTTCGCGCTGGAGGTCGGTGAGGGCCGCGTCGCCGGTCTGGCGGAGCAGGTCTACGGCGAGGCCGATGCTCATGAGCGGCGTGCGCAGCTCGTGCGAGACGGCGGCGATGAAGTCGGTCTTGAGGCGGTCGAGGCGCTTGAAGTGGGTCACGTCTTCGAGGAGGGCGACGTGGAGGGCCGTGCGCCCGACCTCCACCTCGCGGCGCCGCACGCGGAAAAAGCGCGGCGCCCCCTCCACCTCCAGTTCAACGATGGCGCCTTCCTCGCCCTCCAGGTTCCGAACCGAGGCGGAGGGCGCGGCGCCATCGCCGCCCGCCCGCGTGTGATCGGTGACGGAGGCGATGAGGCTGCGCAGCGGAGGTGCCTGCACGACGTCGGCGAGCGGGCGGCCCCGGTAGTCCTCGGTGCGCGGTGCGGCGGCGGGGTCGGAGGCCGTCCGGGCCGGAATGCCCTCGGCCACGCCCAGCACGGCAGCGGCAGCTTCGTTGAGCAGCAGCACGTGGCCTTCGTCGTCCGTCACGATGACCGGCGAGGGGATGGTCGCCACGATGCCCTCCGACTTGCGCTTCTCGGCGACGAGTTCCTGCACGTTGAGGGCTTCGTAAACGGCGAGGCGCTCGGTCATCCGGTTGAAGGCGCGCCCGAGGTCAGCCACCTCGTCGTGCGAGCGGATGATCACCTTCTGGTCGAGCCGCCCCTTGCCGATGGCGCGGACGGTCTGCGTGAGCCGTTCGAGGGGCCGCACGAGCGCCCGCGTGAGCGCGAGGGCGAGCACGATACAGATGAGCGCGACGGCGCCCGAGCCGTAGGTGAGCAGCCGGGCCGCCTCGCGCGCTTTCTGCTCCACGTTGTCGGCGGTGGTGGACACGCCCACCTGGTAGCGCTCACTCAGCCGGAAGATGAGCCGCCGGAGTTCGCCGGACACCGACGCGGCCGCGCTGCCCGCCTGCGCCGCCTCGCCCGGACGCCCGCTCTGGACGAGCCGGAAGGCGTTGGCGGTGCTCGTGAGGTAGAGGTTGAACGCCGTGTTGATGGAGTCCACGAGCGGCGTGGCGCCCCGGTCGAAGGCCGTGCGCGTCTCGACCTCGTTGTACCACTGGCTGAACTGGTTGCGGTGGCCGCGAAACTCGGCCAGGCTGGGCTCACCGCCCGTCACCTGCCCCTGCAAGCGCGCGATCTCGAGGCGGTCGAGTTCCTTGAACATCCCCTCGGTGGCCACGACGACCTGGAAGTAGTCGCCCGAGAGCACCTGCACGGACCGCTGGAGGCGCAGGTAGGTGAACGACGCATACGCGGCGAGCCCCACCGTGAGCGCCACGATGACGAGCATGGACGAACCAACGCGGTACCGGATCTTCATGGCCCCGCCTCAACGCGGGAGGCTGCCGCAGGATGCAGGCGCCCCGCCCCCTCCGTCGCTGCGCGACACCTCCCCCGATTTCGGGGGAGGACCGCTTTGGAGCGCGTTCAGCGCGTAGAAGCAGGTGGGGGGAGAGTGGGGGTCAGTGCGCCACGCCGCCTTCCGGAGCACCCTTGCCGGCGTCTTCGAGCCATTGCAACAGCGCCGGCAGGAAGATCATCGCGGTGAGCAGCGTCATCAGGATGCCCGCGAGGGCCAGTTCGCCGATCGTGCGCAGGCCCGGATGGAACGACGTGATCTGTCCGCCGAAGCCGATCATGGTCGTGACCGAACTCATGACGATGCTGCTGCCGGTGGACGTGAGCACGTGCCAGAGCGAGCCCTTCCCTTCCTCCTGGTAGCGGTGGACGAGATGGATGCCCGCGTCGTCGCCGAGGCCGAGGATGGCGGGCAGCACGATCATGTTGTAGAAGTTGAGCTTCCACCCGAAGAGCCCCATCACCCCGAAGGTGAACGCGAACCCCATCAAGAGGGGCGCAAGTGCCACGAACGCCCACTTGAACGAACGCAGCGCGGCGATCTTGAAGACGATGATGAGCAGGAGCGTGAGCAGCACCATGAGCGGCGCCTCGCGCTCCATGAGCCGCAGCATATCCGCCGCCACGATGCTCGTCGAGCCCGCGTGGTAGGTGCGCCCGCCCGCCTGCACGGTCCCGATGAGGTCTGCGAGGTGCATGGACTTGCGGCCGTCGGAGAGGTAGCCGCGCGGGTAGATGATGACGAGGCGGCCCACCGAGCCGTCTTTCGCCACAAACGCCTGCTTGAGTTCGGGCGGCAGTTCGCCGAGCGTGAGCGCGCGCGTGGTGGAGGCCGCCCGCCGCAAACGGGCCAGCGACGAATCGCCGGAGGCGGCGAGAAACGGGTCGCTCGAGCAGCGCGCGGACCGAGTCGAGGCGGGCGAGCTTGGCGGCCTGCGCCTCGGGGCTCAGCGGAAAGCGGCTCTGGAGCGTCTCGATGGCCCCGATCACGGTGTCGCGCGCGGCGATGGCGCGGAGCGTGTCTTCGAGGATGGGCACCTCCTCCGGACGGTCCACGACGATGTAGGCGCCGTTGCGGCGGTTTTTGTCGGAGGAGACGCGGCGGACGGGGTCCTGGAGGCGTTCGTACTCGTCGAGGCGCGGGTCGAGCTTGCCGAAGTCGTACTCGAAGCCCACGCGCGGCACGAGCGCGAAGGCGCCCACGAGCAGCAGCAGGCTGCCCCACACGATCCCCCGCGCGCCCGGAATGCGGCGCGTGCCCCGGTCTTCACGCGCGGCGATGAGTTCGGGGTGCGCCTCGATCTTGAGCAACCGCAGGCGCTCGAAGAGCACGAGGAGGGCCGGCAGCACGAAGATCATCGCGACGAGCGCATACAGAATGCCCGAGCCCGCGATAAAGCCGAACTCCGAGAAGCCCTTGAAGTCGGCGATCATGAAGAGGAAGAACGCCGCCGCCGTCGTGAGCGCGGTTGTCGTGATGGCGGCGCCTGTCGTCATGAACGACGTGACGGCGGCCCCGGCGGGCCCTTCGCCGCGCCCGCGCTCCTCGACGTAGCGGGCGTAAAAGTGGATGCCGTAGTCCACGCCCATCCCGAAGAGCACGAGCGCGAGGGTGGTCGTCATCAGGTTGAGGCGCCCATAGACGCCGTAGGCCGTCCCGAACGTCCACAGCAGGCTCACGGCCAGCGGGAGCGCCACGACGACGGCGAGCACCGGCGCCCGCGCGGCTTCGGCGAGCAGCAGCTTCGGACGCCACGCCCGGCCCACGCGCGCCCGGTAGTTCTGGAACACGAAGAGCGCCACCACGACGAGCAGCACGAGCGCCACGCCCCCGCCGAAGGAGCGCGTGACGTCGTTGCGGATGGCGTCGAGTTCGTACTTCTGCCGAATGAGCCGCCCGGCGAGCGTCACCTGCATCGCCGGCTGATAGCGTGGCCGGCCGGAGGGAATCGACCTCCGCCTGCAGGTCGCGGTAGACGCGGTCGATGAACGCCAGGTCGGTGCCGGTCGAGGCGGAGTAGAAGCGGAGCGCGAGCACGGTCGAGTCGTCCGAGATCGGGTACTCCTTGCCGACGAGGCTCCGGTAGCTTGCCTGGAGGGCCTCGCCGGCCGATGCAGCGGTGGACGTGAGCGCAGCAGATGAGTCGGGTTCTGCGTCCAGGTCGCTGCCGAGGTCGAAGTAGAACGGGTTGGCCTTGAGGCGCGCCGCCTCGATCTGGGCGCGCAGAAAGTGCTCCAGGCTGTCGAGTTCGGGGCCGGTGGCGAGGTAGAGGGCGTTGCGCTCCAGAAAGGCCGTATCGCGCTTGTAGGCCACGCGCGTGAAGTACGGCCCGCCGCGCTTGGGGTCCTGCAGGCGCATCGCGCGGGCGACGAGCGTGTCGGCAAAGCGGCGGTTGGCCTCGAACGACGGGCTCTGGATGGCCACCGCGAGGTCCGATTCGCCGCCGACATTGGCGCGGAGCCGTTCGAGCGCGCCCACGCTCGCGTACGACGAGGGGATGAGGTGCGCGAAGTCGCTGTCGATGGTCAGGCGCACGGCGTAGCGCCCCCCGAAGGCGGCGAGCACGAGCGCGAGCAGGACGACGATTGCGGGGTGCCGCACGGCCGCGGCAATCACCGGGCGCAGCGCGCGAAAGAGGCGTTCCATAGGCAGAGGTCGGGCCGGGCCCCAGAGCGGGCGCCCGGAAGGTGGCTAACGTGACAGCCGCCGCGCGCGTGCCATGCGTCACCGAGGCCCCTGCGAGGACCGGGTGAATACGCGTTCGAGGCCCTTCTGCCTTTGTGGCGGAACCATGAAGGCCTTGCGCCGTGCGTGCGGTTCCTCACCGGCATTCATGGACGTCTCGCCGCCGGTTGCCCCCCCCGCACCGCTCCCTCCTGCCGCCCAGAAGGCGCCCCTGCGTCTGGCGCTCCCGCCGGAGGCGGAGACGCTTGTGGCCGCGCATACGCCTGTCGAGGCGCGCTTCAGCCGCTCGGTGGGGCGCTGGCTGCGCCGCGTGGTGCCGCTCAAGGTGCGCCACGCGCGCACGCTCCGCGACCGCGCCCTCGCCCGGCGCCTGCTGATGGCCTTCTCGGGCGTCCCGCTCACGGCCCACCTACCGGACCTGCGGTTCTTCATCTACTACCACACGGTCTCGGTCTACGCCACCGTCGCCACGCAGGCCGACGCGACGGCGCTTGTGCGGCTCGCAGAGACCGTGCCGGGCGTGCTGCGCGTCGTCTCGCACGTCCGCGTGGCCGGGGGCGATGGGCAGGTGGCCGCCGTGAGCCGCCGCCGCCGCCTGCGCCCGTAGCCCCCACCTGCTGCTTCCGCGCTGTCCCCCTCCTGCTGCTACGGCCTGAACGGCCTCCGCAGCGGTCCTCCCCCGATTTCGGGGGAGGTGTCGCGCAGCGACGGAGGGGGTAGGGACGCGTTACGCCGCGAGGGCCTGCGTGACCTTCTCGGCGGCCTCCTTGAGCAGGATCGCCGTTTCGAGCTTCACGCCGCTCTGCTGGAGCATCTCCATCGCTTCCTCGGCATTGGTGCCCTGCAGGCGCACGATGAGCGGCACCGGGATGTCCACCTTCTGCGCGGCCTCGATGATGCCCGCCGCCACGCGGTCGCAGCGCACGATGCCGCCGAAGATGTTGACGAGGATCGCCTTGACGCCCGGGTCCTTCAGGATGATGCGGAAACCCGCTTCCACCGTCTGCGGGTTGGCGCCGCCCCCAACGTCCAGGAAGTTGGCGGGCTCGCCGCCGGCGATCTTGATGATGTCCATCGTGCCCATCGCCAGGCCCGCGCCGTTGACCATGCAGCCCACGTTGCCGTCGAGCTTGACGTAGTTGAGGTTGTGCTCGCTCGCCTCCACTTCGAGCGGCGCCTCTTCGTGGATGTCGCGCAGCCCTTCGAGGTCCTTGTGGCGGAAGAGCGCGTTGTCGTCGAGCGTGATCTTGCCGTCCACCGCGATCACCTTGCCCGAGGGCGTCACGAGGAGCGGGTTGATCTCGGCGAGGCTGCCGTCGATCTCCTCGTAGGCCTTGTAGAGCGCCGCCACGAAGCCGCGCGCGGCCTTGGCCGTCTCGCCGGTGAGGCCGAGCTGGCCCACGAGGCTCGTCACCTGGTAGGGGCGCAGGCCAATCGTCGGGTCCACCCAGGCCTTGAGGATCTTCTCGGGCGTGTGGGCGGCCACCTCTTCGATCTCCACGCCGCCCTCGGTGGAAACCATGATGACGTTCATCGAACGGGCGCGGTCGAGCGTGACGCCGATGTAGTACTCCTTCGCGCCGTCCTCGTACACGTCGCCCGAGACGAGCACCGAGCGCACGAGCTGGCCCTCGGGGCCCGTCTGGTGCGTCTTGAGCTGCATCCCGAGGATCGCGGACGCCTTCTCGCGCACCTCGTCGAGGCTCCGGGCGAGCTTGACGCCGCCGCCCTTGCCGCGCCCGCCCGCGTGGATCTGCGCCTTGATGACCCACACGTCCGTGCCGGTCTCCGCCTGCAACTGCCGGGCCGCCTCGACCGCCTCGTCCGGCGTCGTGGCGACGTGGCCAGGCTGCGTGACGACGCCGTACTGGGCGAGGATGCGTTTGGCCTGATACTCGTGGAGCTTCATTTCGGCGTGCGATGTGCGACGTCCGACGTGCGACGGCCGCAGGGTGAGGTGCTAGCTGATCGAAAGCTACACCAGTGGGCGGAAACCGGCCAAACAAACGGCGCGGGGCACGGACACCTTCTTGCGACGTTCGCGCACGGCGCGTGCTGCTGCTCCGGAAAGGGCGCGCTGCATCGCGCCCCTACGTCCCGACGTCGCACATCGCATGTTGATCGACCGCCACCTTGCCCGGCGCCTTGTGGTGCTCTACGCGGGCTTTGTGGCGGCGCTCATCCTGATCTTCGTCACCTTCGACTATGTCGAGCACGTAGACGACATGCTCGACCGGGGGGCGAGCCAGGCCGAGGCGTTCCGGGTGTACTACCCGAACTACGTCCCCGAGATCATCCGGCTCACGAGCCCGCTCGCGCTCTTTCTCGCGTGCGTGTTCCTCGTCGGGCGCCTCGCGCAGCGCTTCGAGGTGATGGCGCTCCAGGCGGCCGGCGTGTCGCTGCGGCGGTTTCTCGCGCCCTTTCTCGCCGTCGGCGCGCTCGCGACGGGTGTGCAGTTCTACCTCGGCGCCTATGTGGTGCCGCGCACGCAGCGCGTCGTGGTGGCCTTCTCCGACAAGTACCTCGACCAGGACGATCCGCAGGACCCCACGAGCGGCCTGTTTCGCCAGAACGCCCCCGGCGGCTACTTCACCGCCGACGTATACGACCGCGACCGGGGCATGGCCTTCAACGTCTCGCTCGTCCGATTCGACGGGCAGGCCCTTGCCGAGCGCGTCGACGCGATTCAGATGCAGTGGGACACCGTGGCCCTCCGCTGGCACCTCGAAAGCCCCGTCATCCAGCACTTCAGGTCCGACGGCTCGGCGCTCCGCACCAACCCCGCCAGCCTCGACACCGCCCTCAACCTGCGCCCGCGCGACCTCGCCACCAGCCTGCGCGACGTAGAGGCCATGACGCTCCCCGAAGCGCGCGACTACGTCGCCTCGGTGGCGCGCACGGGCTCCGGGGCCGTAGATGCGCCGCGCGTGGCCTACCTCGGGCGGTTCACGTACCCGCTCGCGCACCTTGTGCTGATCCTGCTCGGCGTGCCGTTCGCCGTCCGGCGGCAGCGGGGCGGGCAGACCGTGCGGATCGCGCTCGCGCTCTTCGTGGCGTGCCTCTACCTCGGCGCGCAGAAGGTCGTCGAGCCGCTCGGCGCCAACGGGCGCATGGACCCGCTCGCCGCCTCACTCGCCCCGCACCTGCTCGTCGGCGCTGCGGCGCTGCTCGGCCTGTGGCGCGCGCAGCGGTAGGCCCGCCGCTCACAGCTGGAAGTAGGCGTACACGTACAGCCCGAGCGCGAGCAGCAGCAGCACCACCACGGCGATGCCCACGAATGCGGCCACGCGCGCGGCGCCGTGCAGCTGGGCGCGCACCTGCCGGGCCAGCACCGCGAGCCCAAAGAACGCCCCCAGAAAGAGCGACGAGACGAGGAGCGCGGACAGGCTCATGGCATGCATCAGAGGCAGGGCTGGGCGCCGAGCGTCTCCAGCCAGTGGGCCCGCCGCGCCTTCATCGTGGTGGCCAGCAGGTAGCCCTCCAGGTCCTCGTCGAGCACCTCGACCACCTCATAGGCGAGCGCCTCGGGGCCGTGTGTGACCCAGGCCTGCTGGAGGGCCCGGTTGCGGTGGCTGCCCATGCGGAGGGTGAACCAGATCCGGTTCTGGATCGTGTCGAGGTCGGGCGCGGCATCGACCCAGACCTCCCCGGAGGCGGCGCAGCGGACCTGGAACACGCCCCGGCGTTGCGCGCGCTCCCTGTAGGCCCGCTTCAGCTCAGCTTTCTGCTGCTTGTCCATCCAGGCTCCGTGTTTTGACAGGCTGAAAAGGCAGACTTGGTAGTTTGTTCGTCGTTCGTCGTTCTGTTCGTCGTCAGAGAGGGGGAGGCCTTCTGCTGGGTTCGTCTGACCACGAACAATGAACCACGAACAACGAACCTCCCCGCCCGAACACGCAGGCACTCACGACGGGCGCCTTACGCCTCGCCGCCGGGGCCGTCGAAGCGGAAGGCGTCGGGGCCGGCGAACTGGAGTTCGTTGATCTCGCCGTAGGTGCGCTCGTAGCGGGCGATGTTCTCGGCGATGGCGCCCAGGAGCCGCTTGGCGTGCGCGGGCGTCACGATGATGCGGCTCTTGACGCGCGCCTGCGGCACGCCCGGCATCACGCGGATAAAGTCGAGGATGAACTCCTCGGCCGAGTGCGCGATCATGACGAGGTTGGCGTACGTGCCCTCGGCGATGTCGGCGGAGAGTTCGATGTTGAGCGCGCCGCCTTCGGGCGCGGCCGGGTACTGAGGGTCGGACATGGGAACAGAGAGGAAGGGAGAGGAGGGAGGGGCACCGGAGGCCGGGATACGCAGAGGGGCGGCGCGTAGCTCTCTGGCCCTCTGCGTTTCCCGATCCCCGTTTCCCGTTTCCGAAGTTCAGTTCTTCCGGCCGGCGTGGGCGAGGGCCGAGATGAGGTCGGAGCGGGTGAGGATGCCGAAGCCGTCGGCCTCGCGCACGAGCACGGCCCCGGCGCCCTGTTCGAGGTAGGCCGTGAGGTGGTCGAGGTGGAGGCTCGCCGGGACGACCGGGAACGGCTCGCCCATCACGTCGCGCACGGGCAGGTCGCGCGCGCCCGGATCGGAGAGCAGGCGGTTCAGGATGACGCTTTCGGAGAGGCTGCCCACCGGCTGCCCGTCGTCGAAGACGGGCACCTGCGAGATGCCATGCTCGGCCATCGTCTGGATGGCCTCGGCGAGCGTCGTGTCCGGCGAGGCGGCGACGATCTTGGCCTTGCGCTTGCGTGCGTCGAGCACGGACGAGGCCGTGATCTCCGGGCGCTGCTCCAGAAATCCGTGCTGCTTCATCCACGCGTCGTTGTACGTCTTGGCGAGGTAGCGGAAGCCGCTGTCGGGCAGGAGCACCACCACCACGTCGGTGGGCTTGAGTTCGTCGCGGTGCGCGTGGAGCCACTGGAGGGCGCCGGCGACGGCCATGCCGCAGCTCTGGCCCACGAACAGGCCTTCTTCGCGGGCGAGGCGGCGCGTCATGAGCATCGCGTCGCGGTCGGTCACGCGCACGTAGTCGTCCACGCACGAGAAGTCCATGTTGCCGGCCAGGATGTCCTCGCCGACGCCTTCGATGAGGTAGGGGTAGATCTCCTTGTCGTCGAAGACGCCGTCGTGGAAGTACTTGTAGTACACCGACCCGTAGGGGTCCACGCCAATCGTCTTGAGCGCCGGGTTCTGCTCTTTGAGGTACTTCGTCGTGCCTGAGATCGTGCCCCCCGTGCCGCCGCCGGCGATGTAGTGCGTGATCTGGCCGTCCGTCTGCGCCCACAGCTCCGGACCGGTGGTCAGGTAGTGCGCCTCGGCGTTGGCGGGGTTGTCGTACTGGTTGAGCAGCACGCTCCCCGGAATCTCCTGTTCGAGGCGGCGGGCGACCGAGTAGTACGAGCGCGGATCGTCCGGCGCGACGTTCGTCGGGCACACCATGACCTCGGCGCCGAGGGCGCGGAGCACGTCGAGCTTTTCCTGGCTCTGCTTGTCGGTGGTGGTGAAGATGCAGCGGTAGCCCTTCACGATGGCCGCGAGGGCGACGCCGGCGCCGGTGTTGCCGCTCGTGCACTCGATGAGCGTGCCGCCGGGCTGGACGCGCCCGTCGCGCTCGGCGGCCTCGACCATCGAGATGCCGATGCGGTCTTTGACGGAGCCACCGGGGTTGAAGAATTCCACCTTGCCGAGGACCGTGCAGGGCAGCCCATCCGTCACGCGCGAAAGGCGCATGAGCGGGGTGTTGCCAATCGTCCCGAGAATGTTGTCAGCCCACATGGGGAGGTCGGAGAGGATAAAGGCGGCCGCTTCTCCGCCGGAGCCGGGGGTTCGGAAGCGCTTCCTTCACGTCCCTGCCCGGGCTGCGGAAAAGCGCCGACGCCGTGTTCTTATGTTGCCCCAAGGTACGGCGGCGTCCCGATCCGTGCGTGCTGCTCCTCCTTAACCTCGCCCCGGCATGTCGCTCGACGCGCTGACGCCGCTCCCGGCGCCGCCCTCCGTGCTGCTCGCGGCCACGTTCGACGCGGCGGCGGCCCCCATCTACCGGGGCGAACTCTGGCTCGCGCTGCTCGGCGAACAGTCCGACGCCTGGCAGCGCCTGTCCATCGAGGACGCCGACGCCTGCCGGGCGGCCATCAACGAAGCCTCCGACGGCTACCTCGTCACGCACGTCATCATCGCGGTGCCTGCCGCCGGGCGCGACGAGCCGTTTCCCGTACTGCTCAACTTCATCCCCGTCCACGACCACCAGGTGCCGCCGGGCAAGGTGGTGCGCGCCCCCTCTGTGGCCGTGATGGGCGAGGTGCTCGCCGAGCCCACCTCGTTTACCACCGTCGGCACGCGGCGCCACCGCATCGAGGCGCTCGGGCGGATGACGATGGGCATCGCCCACGACCTCAACAACCTGCTCGCCTCCGTGCTCGGGCACGTCGAGCTGCTCCGCGCGCAGGACGCCGTGCCGGGCGCCGAGGGGAAGCGCCACCTCGCCACGATGGAGCGCGCCGCCCTCGACGGCGCGGCGCTCATCGGCAAGATCCAGCGGTTTTTGCGCAGGGAGAAGGAGGCGCGCTTCAGCCCCATCAACCTGTCCGAGATCGCCGAAGACGCCGCCGCGCTCACCCGGCCGTACTGGCAGAACGAACCCCGCCGACTTGGCATCGAGATCGCGCTCTCGGCGCAGCTCTCCGACGTGCCGCCCATCCTCGGCTCGGCGACCGAACTGCGCGAGGTGCTCGTCAACATGATCCTCAACGCGGTGCAGGCGATGCCGCAAGGGGGCCTGCTCCAGCTGGCCACCTACGCGAGCGGCGGCGAGGTGGGCCTGAGCCTGACCGACACCGGCACCGGCATGACGCCGGAGGTGCAGGCGCGCATCTTCGAGCCCATGTTCTCGACCAAAGGCGACCTCGGCAACGGGATGGGCCTGGCCGTGTCGGCGGGCATCGTCCGCGCCCACGAAGGCCGGGTGGACGTGGAGAGCCTCGTCGGGCGCGGAACGACGTTTCGCCTCACCTTCCCCGCCTACCAGAATGCGGCCCCGGAGGCCACGCCGGAGGCCGACGAGCAGCCGCGCGCCCGCGCCCGGTTGCTCGTGGTAGACGACGAGCCGCTCGTGCGCACGACGCTACTGCGCCTGCTGCGCCTGCGCGGCCACGAGGTCGTGGAGGCCGCCGGCGGCGAGGAGGCGCTCGCACGCGACGACCTCCCCTCCTTCGATGCGATCCTGACCGACCTCGGCATGCCCGGCATGAACGGCCGTGCCCTCGCCACCGAAGTGCGGCGCCGCTTTTCCACCCTCCCCATCGTCCTGCTCACCGGCGACACCGAGCCCGGCGAGCCCGACGAGGTCATCTCGGCCGTGCTCGCCAAGCCCTTCCGCACCGACGACCTCGACGCGATCGTGCAGCGCTTGATGCGGGAACGGCCCGCCGGCTGAGCCGCGCATCCGGCCCGCGCGGCGCGTCTCCGCATTCTTACGCTTGCAGGGGAGCCCTGCCGGGTGCGACAGGTTGGCAGGCGCGCCGGCCTGGCATCATTTTCGTTCTGCTGAGATGGCCCGGGCGTTGCCTGCAGGCCCCCTTCCGACGTCTCGACCCCTCCTATGCTTTCGCTCTACGGCCCCCTCGCTGACCTCTACCGCCTTGCCGAAGACACCGGCGACGACGCCATTCCTCTGCCCACCGCCGACGACGAGCGCGCGATGCACGAGGAGCAGGTTCCGGAATCGCTGCCCATCCTCACGCTCCGCAACACGATCCTCTTTCCCGGCGTCGTGATGCCGATCACGGTCGGGCGGGATGCGGCGCTCAAGCTCGTCAAAGACGCCTACGCCGGCGACCGCCTCATCGGCGTCGTCGCGCAGCGCGACCCGGACGTCGACGAGCCCGGGCCGGACGACCTCTACCGCCACGGCACCGTGGCGAGCATCCTGAAGCTCATCAAGATGCCCGACGGCTCCAAGAGCATCGTCATCCAGGGCAAGCGGCGCTTCGAGGTGCAGGAGTTCGTGCAGACCGAGCCCTACTTCCAGGCCCGCGTGACGGGCCTCGACAGAGCCGTCCGACGACGACGTGGAGGTGCGCGCCCGCATGCGCTCGCTCAAGGAGCTCGCCGTCCAGATCGTCCACCTCTCGCCGCACCTGCCCTCCGAGGCCGCGCTCGCCATCGAGAACATCGAGAGCCCGAGCTTCCTCATCCACTTCATCGCGTCCAACCTCCAGGCCGACGTCGCAGGACAAGCAGCAGATCCTCGGTCGCCTCGCTGCCCCCGAGCGCGCCGACCTCGTGCTCGACCACCTGCGCCGCGAGATCCAGGTGCTCCAGCTTTCCGAGGAGATCCGCGAGCAAGGTCAAGACCGACGTGGACAAGCAGCAGCGCGAGTTCCTGCTCCGCCAGCAGCTCAAGGCCATCCAGGACGAACTCGGCGAGGGCGAAGGCGGCGGCGCGGACATCGCCGAACTGCGCGAGCGCGCCGCCGCAAAGACGCTGCCCGCGCACGCCCGCAAGACGCTCGACAAGGAGCTCGACAAGCTCGCGCCGCCTCAACCCGATGGCGCCCGACCACGCCGTCACCCGCAACTACGTCGACTGGCTTCTCGACCTGCCCTGGAACGACGTTCACCGACGACCACCTCGACCTCGCACGAGGCCGAGCGCATGCTCGACGAAGACCACTACGGCCTCGAAAAGGTCAAGCAGCGCATCCTCGAATACCTCGCCGTGCTCAAGCTCAAGGGCGACATGAAGGCGCCCATCCTGTGCCTCTACGGGCCGCCGGGCGTGGGCAAGACGAGCCTCGGCAAGAGCGTCGGCGCGGGCGCGTCGGCCGCGAGTTCGTGCGCATGAGCCTCGGCGGCGTGCGCGACGAGGCCGAGCTGCGCGGCCACCGCCGCACCTACGTGGGCGCGCTCCCCGGCCGCATCATCCAGGGGCTCAAGAAGGCCGGCACGAGCAACCCGGTGTTCGTGCTCGACGAGGTGGACAAGCTCGGCACCGACTTCCGCGGCGACCCGGCGTCGCGCGCTCCTCGAAATCCTCGACCCGGAGCAGAACAGCGCCTTCAACGACCACTACCTGGAGCTCGACTACGACCTCTCGAAGGTGCTCTTCATCGCGACGGCCAACTACGTCGACCAGATCCCGGCGCCGCTGCGCGACCGCATGGAGCTCATCGAGATCACCGGCTACACGCAGGACGAGAAGCTCGCCATCGCCCGGCAGTACCTCGTGCCGCGCCAGAACGAGCGCAACGGCCTCAACGACGACCAGCTCTCGTTCACCGACGCGGCGCTCTTCGAGATCATCGACGGCTACACGCGCGAGAGCGGCGTGCGGCAGCTCGAGCGCAAGATCGGCAGCGTCGCGCGCGGCGTGGCCGCGAAGGTCGCGCGGGGCGAGCCGCCGAAGGCGCGGCCGTGGACACGGCCGACGTGGAGGCCTACCTCGACGGGCGCGACTTCTTCTCCGACGTCGCCGAGCGCACCGAGGTGCCCGGCGTGGCGACGGGCCTGGCGTGGACGCCCGTCGGCGGCGACATCCTGTTCATCGAGGCGTCCGCGTCGACCGGGGCTCGGGGCGGATGGTGCTCACCGGCAAGCTCGGCGACGTGATGCGCGAGAGCGCGCAGGCGGCCTACTCGTGGGTGCGCAGCCCACGCCGACGACCTCGGCATCCCGCACGACGCCTTCCGCTACTGGGACCTGCACGTGCACGTCCCCGCCGGGGCCATCCCCAAGGACGGCCCGAGCGCCGGCGTGGCGATGCTGACGGCCCTCGCCGAGCATCTTCACGCAGCGCCGCGTGCGCCACGACGTGGCGATGACGGGCGAGATCACGCCTGCGCGGGCTCGTGCTGCCCGTGGGCGGCATCAAGGAGAAGGTGCTCGCCGCGCACGCGCGCCGGCATCACGCGCGTGGTGCTGCCCGAGCGCAACGAGCGGGACGTGAACGAGGTGCGCCCCGAAGCCCTCGACGGGCTCGACGTGGTGTACGTCTCCCGGATGGAGGACGCGCTCAAGTACACGCTCGAAGAGACGCCCAAGCGCGACCCGAAGCAGTACTTCCGCGTGACCGACGAGGACAAGGAAGCCGCCCGTGGCGCGCACGACGCGGTGCCGAAGGAGGTCGTGATGGGGTAAGCCGTGCCGGGCGGGCACCCTCATAATCAGGCCCGGCCTTTGCGCCGGGAGCGTCGGAGTTGGCAAGGGGCCGGCTCCGACGTTTTTTTGGGATCCTTCCGCGCGTTTTCTTAACCGATCACAGGTTGACGCCTCATATTCTGAGGACGTATCCTACAATCGCTTGCATAGACACCCGCCCGCATGGAACGCATCGACGACATAGACGCGCGCATCGTGCGCTGCTCCAGGCGCGCGGGCGCATCAAGCGCAACGAAATCGCCGAGGCGGTGGGGCTGAGCGTCCCCGCCGTCTCCGAGCGGATGCGCAAGCTCGAAGAGCGCGGCGTGATCACGGGCTACCACGCCGTCGTAGACGCCGAAGCGCCTGCACCTCGACGTCACCGTGTTCATCCGCGTCGTCGTGGACGGCTCGGCGCAACTTCGAGGCCTTCATCCAGCGGGCGATGGCGCACCCGGAGGTGCTCGAAGTCCACTCGATCACGGGCGAGGGCTCGCACATCCTCAAGGCGCGCACGCGCAACACGAACACGCTGGAGCGCTTCCTCTCGCAGGTCCAGCAGTGGCCCGGCGTGCGGGCCACGAGCACGAGCATCGTGCTCTCGACCTTCAAGGAGACGCGCGCGCTCCCCATCGAGGCCACGCACCACGCTCGCCCGAGCCGGCCTGACCCGAGAGCGCGGCGCCGTGCCGCCTACCCCTTGCGCTGCTTCCTGTGCTGGACGCCCTGCAGAGCGCCCCACCGCTCTCCCTTCCACCCGCTCACCGCTCACGCCTGCTACCTCTATGACGCCCACCGACGGCTCTCTCCGCCCTCCCCCGGCCACGCGCCGCACCGTCTCCCATGCTCGACATCGAAAAGATCTTCGGCGAGAACACCTTCGGCCTCGACGCGATGAAGACGCCGGCTCCCGAAGGCCGCCTTCAAGAACATCCTCGCCACCCTCGACGGGCGAGCCGCTCACGCCCGAGGTGGCCGACGCCGTGGCGCTCGCCATGAAGGAGTGGGCGCTGGAGAACGGCGCCACGCACTTCACGCACTGGTTCCAGCCCCTCACCGGCTGCACCGCCGAGAAGCACGACTCGTTCATCACGCCCAACAAGGGCGGCGGCGCGGTCGCCGAGTTCTCCGGCAAGGACCTGATTCAGGGCGAGCCCGACGCCTCCTCGTTCCCCTCGGGCGGCCTGCGGGCCACGTTCGAGGCGCGCGGCTACACCGCGTGGGACCCGACCAGCCCGGCCTTCCTGATCGAGAACGACTACGGCACGCTACATGTCCATCCCGACCGCCTTCGCGTCGTGGACGGGCGAGGCGCTCGACCACAAGATTCCCCTCCTGCGGTCGATGGGCGCGCTCAACAACGCCGCCGCGCGCGTGCTGGGGCACTTCGGCGACCCGGCCACGACCACGTGTGACGAGCACGATCGGCTGCGAGCAGGAGTACTTCCTCATCGACGAGGACGCCTTCACACGCCCGCCCCGACCTCATGCTGACCGGCCGCACGCTCTTCGGGGCCAAGCCGCCGCGCGGGCAGGAGCTGGAGGACCACTACTTCGGCTCGATCCCCGACCGCGTGCTCTCCTACATGCTGGAGACCGAGAAGGAGCTCTACCGCCTCGGCGTGCCCGTCAAGACGCGCCACAACGAGGTGGCCCCGAGCCAGTACGAGATCGCGCCGATCTACGAGACCAGCAACCTCGCCGCCGACCACCAGCAGGTGCTCATGCTCACGCTCAAGCGCTTCGCGCCCAAGTTCGGCTTCGTGTGCCTGCTCCACGAGAAGCCGTTTGCGGGCGTCAACGGGAGCGGCAAGCACAACAACTGGTCGCTCGGCACCGACACGGGCCACAACCTGCTGGAGCCGGGCGAGACGCCGCACGAGAACATGCAGTTCCTGTTCTTCTGCACCGCCGTGCTGCGCGCCGTGCACCGGCACCAGGACCTCCTGCGCGCCTCCGTGGCCAGCGCCGCCAACGACCACCGCCTCGGCGCCAACGAGGCCCCGCCGGCCATCATTTCGGTGTTCCTGGGCGAGCAGCTCGAAGACATCTTCCAGCAGCTCGAAACGGGCGCGGCCAGCAGCACCAAGCAGGGCGGCCTGCTGGGCCTCGGCACGCCCGCGCTGCCCACGCTGCCGCGCCACGCGGGCGACCGCAACCGGACGAGCCCGTTCGCCTTCACGGGCAACAAGTTCGAGTTCCGCGCCGTCGGGTCGAGCCAGTCGGTGAGCTTCCCCACCACCGTGCTCAACATCATCATGGCCGAGAGCCTCGACGAGATGGCCGACCTGCTGGAGGCCAAGCTCAAGGGCAAGGGCAAGAAGGCCAAGGGACCTTCGAGACCGCCGTGCAGGAGGTGCTCACCGAGACGCTCCGCACCTGCAAGCCGCCATCGTCTTCGGCGGCAACGGCTACGCGGCCGACTGGCACGAGGAGGCCGAGCGGCGCGGGCTGCTCAACCTCCCCACCACCCTCGACGCGCTCGAACACCTCTCGACGAGAAGAACGTGGCGCTGTTCGCCAAGCTACGCCGTGCTCAGCGAGCGCGAGCTGGAGAGCCGCGCACGAGATCGCCGCTCGACCAGTACTTCAAGACGGTCAACATCGAGGCCGAGACGATCGAGCGCATCGCCCGGACGATGCTCTTCCCCGCCGCCATGCGCTACCTCCAGGACCTCGTCAACGACGCTCGGCGGCGGCCGACGAGGTGGGCCTCAAGTTCAAGGGCGTGAAGGACGCCGCCGAAGAGATGGGCGACGCCATCGACGCGCTCCGCAAGGCCACCAAGGACCTCGTCAAGCAGAACCGCGACCTCGGCGGCGACACCGTCCACGAGAAGGCCGTACCACATGCGCGACAAGGTCCTCCCCGCCATGGCTCGCCGTGCGCGAGGCCGCCGACGAGCTCGAACGCATGGTCCCCTACGACGTGTGGCCGCTCCCGACGTACCAGGAGATCCTGTTCGTGAAGTAAGCTCGGGCGGCCCAGGCTTCCCCCGACGCTGGCGCGTCTGCCCCCTTCGCCCGTGCGAAGGGGGCGGAAATCCGAGCCGATCAGGCGAGGATTTCGGGGGATGGCTACGCCCGACGCGCCACCCAGTGGACGCGCTCGGTGCCGGCGTGGGCCGGGTCGAGCGAGAAGCCGTCGTAGGTGGCGAGGACCTCGAAGCGCGCCGCCACGAGCGGGCGCACCTCGTCGAGCGTGTAGGCGCGTTCGACGTGCGTCTCGGCAAAGCGGCCCTCGGGCGTGTCGAGGTCGAACGTGGTGGTGTGAAGGCCGGTGGCCGCGTCGAAGTGCGAGCGGCGAACGTAGGTGAAGGCGTCGGATTCGCCCTCGTCCTCGAAGTACGCCGCGTTGTTGACCGAGTTGGCGGGCGTGCTCTGGTCGAACACGAACAGGCCGCCGGGGCGCAGCGCCGCGTATACGGCGGCGAAGACCGCCACGAGGCCGTCCGGGTCGAGCACGTAGTTGAGGCCGTCGTAGACGAGCACCACCGCGTCGTAGGGCCCCCCTTCGGGGATGGCGGTGAAGTCGGCGGCGAGAAAGCGCGCCTCCACGTCGCCCGCGTCGGCCTTCTGCTGCGCCTGCGCGATCATGGCCGCAGCGGCGTCGGTGCCGGTGTAGCGGTACGGGCCGAGCGGCTGGAGTTCGACGGCGAGCGCGCCGGTGCCGCAGCCGAGTTCGAGGAGGTTGGCCGCCGGGCCGTCGTCGCGGTGGCGGTCGAGCAGTTCCTGAACATAATCGGCCCACGCGGCATAGTCCACGTGCTCCATCACGACGTCGTAGCCGGCGGCGAGGCGGCTGTAGGGTTCGGTTTCCAAGGGATCGGGCGCGGTTGGCGCTCGTCAACGCCCCTACCGGCCGGCCTGTTCAGGTGCGGGGCGTGGCGACGAGGAGCACGTCGAGCGTGAACACGTCGCGCACGAACAGATCGCGGCTGCGCTGGAAGCGCACGCCCCACCGCTGCCGGTCGAGCTCGATCCGGGCCCGCACCTCGAGCTGCCCGTTGGGCCGCACGCGCTCGGTGGCCTCGAACGTGAGGGGCAGCGTCACGCCCCGCATCGTCAGAAGCGCCGTGACGCGTTTGTGCCCGATGCCCTGCCCCACCGCGCCCGTCACCACGAGCCGCGCGGTCGGGAATCGGTCGGCCCAGAAAAAATCCTCCGCGAGCAGGTGGTCGCGCAGGCGACGACGCGGGGCCGCCTCGGTAACGTCGGTGATGGCGAGCGAGGCGAGCGGCACGACGACTTCGCCGCCGAGCAGTTGCATCCCTGGCCCGTAGTGGAGAAAGCCCTGCGAGGCCCGGAGCGTGCCTTCGTGCGAGCCGTGCAGGCTGAAGCCCTCCCAGCGGAGCACGGTGGCGCGGGGGTCGAGCACGAACCGCTCTTTGGCGGCAGCGGGAAGGGTCGCGGGCAAGGCGGCGGCCCCAACGAGCAGCAGCGCAACGAGCGCACGGTAGGCGTGGAGAGATCTCATGGGTCGAGGTGGATGTCGCGGCGCACGTGCCAGACGCCGTGCGCATCGCGGGTGGGATGGGTGAGCCCGGTACCGCCCCGCCCTTGCTGCCGGGCGCGCCAGGCGGGCGTAACGCGTGGGTCGTCGTCGAACACGACCTCGTCGATCCACGCCTCGTCCGCGCCGGGTGCCTGCACGGTCAGGTGGACGTGCTGCGGGTCGGGGCGGCCGGGATAAGGCCCCGGGCGGATCGTTTCGACGCGGTATTGCCCGTCCGGGCCAGTGCGGAGCCAGCCGCGCAGGTGGCCGTGGCGCCGCTCGTTGCCGCGCGGATTGGGGACGGGCACGTAGCGGCCGGCGGCGTTGGTGTGGTAGGCGTAGACGAGCACGCCGGGCAGAGGCCGGCCCCGGGCGTCGCGCACAACGCCGGTGAGCACCAGGCGGACGCCCGGCTCGTCCGGTCCGGCCAGTTGCATCGTAGCGGTGAGGACGGCCGGTGCCTCGGAGGCGCCGCACCATTCGCAGGCCGGAAGCCCTCCGGGCGGCTGCGCGTGGCAGGCCGAGGAGGTCATCACGAACAGGAATAGCAGCAGCGGTCTCATCAGAGCGGGCGGTTGGACCGTCCACAGGCTACGCCGCCTTCGCGTCTGCCCCGCAGCAAGGTGCGCCCGGCCGCGCCCGCGTGCGGTGAACCCCGCCCCTGCGCGCCCGGACGCGTCAGGCGCGGCGGCCGAGGCGGGCTTCGAGCGCGGCCCGGTAGGCCCGCCCGATGCGGCGCGTCGTGCCGTCGTGGAGCACCGCGAGCGCGTCGCCATGCCCGAGCGCGCGGATCTCGCGGAGCTCTTCTACGGCCACGAGCGTCGAGCGGTGCAGGCGCACGAAGCGGTGCGGGCCGAGGCGCGCGGCCAGGGCGGTGAGCGTCTCGCGCAGCAGGTGCGTGCGCCCGTCATCGAGGTGAAGGCGCGCGTAGTCGCCCACCGCTTCGACCCATCGCACCCGCTCGGCGGCCACGCTGACGAGCTTCCCCGGCGTTCGCACGAGCAGGCGGGCCGGGACGGGCTCAGGCGGGGGCGGCGCCTCGGTCGGCCACGCACCGAGGAGGGCGCGGAGCTTTTCGGCGTGGGCGAGGCGCTGCTCGCGGTGGCGGTGCGCGCGGAGCCGGTCGAGCGCGGCGGCGAGGCGGTCCGGGTCGAGGGGCTTGAGCAGGTAGTCGAGCGCCTGCGCCTCGAAGGCGGCCACGGCGTAGCGGTCGTAGGCGGTCACGAACACCACGAGCGGACGGCCCTCGGCGGGCAGGGCAGCGAGGACGCCAAAGCCGTCGAGGCCGGGCATCTGCACGTCGAGGAACACCACGTCCGGGCGCGAGCGCGCCGACGGCGTCCACCGCCTCGCGTCCGGTGTCGCAGGTGCCGACGACCTCCACATCCGCGTGGGCGGCAAGGCGGAGCGCGAGGCCCCGCAGCGCAAGCGGCTCGTCGTCCACGAGGAGCACCCGCAGGGGCGGGAGCGGCGGCTCAGGCATCGGGCGTGGCGGGAAGCGTGAGGCGCACGACGGCCTGCCCGCCTTCGAGCGCGCACGCGAGCGTGGCCCGGCCGCCATAGCGCGCCGCCAGCCGGGCGCGGACGTTGGCGAGCCCGATGCCGTCGCCCGCAAAGTGGGCGCCCGCAGGCACGCTGTTCGTCACCGCGAGGTGGAGCGTGCCGTTCGTGCGCCACGCCCGCAGCGCCAGCGTGCCGCCGCCCTCGCACCGCCCGATCCCGTGGCGCACCGCGTTCTCGACGAGCGGCTGGAGCAGCAGGTCCGGCACCGGCACCGCCTCAGCCTCCGGGGCGATGGCTTCTTCCACGCGCAAGCGCGCCCCGAAGCGCACCGCCTCGATGGCGAGGTAGGCCCGCGTGGCCGCCAGTTCGTCGCGCAGGGGCACGTCCGCGTGGCCGTCGCGGTCGAGGGTGCGGCGGAGAAAGTCGGCCAGGCGCGCGATGGTGCGGTCGGCCTCGGCGGCGCGCCCCTCGGCGATGAGCGTGGAGAGGGCGTTGAGCGTGTTGAAGAGAAAGTGCGGGTCGAGCTGGTAGCGGAGCGCGTCGAGGCGCGCCTGGGTGGCGGCGGCCTCGGCGCGGAGGGCGCGGGCGCGGGCGGCAGCGGTGCGGCGCCAGGCGGTGAGGGCCACGTAGAGCCCGCTCCACGCCAGCAGCACGGCGATGGTGAGCGGGGCGCCGCCGAGCACCTTGCGGGGCGCGTGGCGCAGAAACCACCACGGATCGTCGGTGCCGAGCAGCAGCAGCGTGCCCATCGTGTGCCCGAAGGCCCACAGCACGCCCGCCCCGGCCGAGGCCACGACAGCGACCACGAGCAGCCGGGCAGGCGGATCGGCGGGCAGATGTGCGTAGAGCATCCGCAGCCCCGTCGCCAGCCCGAACCCGACAAGCGTCATCACAGCCCGGTCCGGGACCGCGGAGTCGAGGTCCCACCAGCCGAGCGTGGAGAGCACGCTGCCGACGAAGAACGTGGCCCACCCGGCGAGGTGGAGCGGCCAGAAGCGCAGCCACGCGGGCACATCCGACGCCATCGGCACAGCAGCAAGGTGATCCGGCCAAAGTAGCGCCCCCGAGGGCCGTGCCCCGCGCGGCCTGCCGCAGCCGGGCGCCGCCTACCGCATCGTGCCTCGCCGCCCCGCGTCGGGGAGGCCCCCATTTTTTCCCGCTGAAGGGCTTGACAGGCGCCCCTAGCCTTCCTACTATTGAGATGGTACTAATATCCTAGTAGATGAAACGCAAGCGCGCCCTCGTGTCCCTCGGCGAAACCGAGATGGAAGTGCTCCACGTCGTCTGGGCCCTCGGCACGCCCACCGTCGCCGACGTCCATGCCCGCCTGACGGAGCAGCGCCCGCTCGCCTACACGACCGTGCTGACGGTGCTGCGCAACCTCACCGAGAAGGGCTACCTCGCCGCCACGCGCGACGGCATCCGCGACCGCTACCGCGCCGCGCAGGCGCCCGAAGCCGTGCGCGGGAGCCTGCTCAAGACCTTCCTCGGCAACGCCTTCGACGGCTCGCCCGCTCGCGCTCGTCCAGACGCTCGTGCGCGCCGAGACCCTCTCGGACGCCGAGCGCGCCGAGATCCGCCGCCTCCTCGACGACCTCTGACCCGCCGCCGCTATGCTGACGACCCTCGCGGCGCTCGGCGCCTGGAGCCTCGCCCACCTCCTCCTGCCCCTGGCGGTCTGGACGGCCGCCGCCCTCGCCGCGCTGGGCTTCGAGGCGCTGCTTCCGCTGCGCCGGCCGCTCGTGCGGCGTAACGTGCTGGCGGTGCTGCTGCTGAGCCTGCCGGTCGGGCTCGCCGGGCGGGCGCTCGTGCATCCCTGGCGTGCCGGCTGCGGCGCGCGTCACCGTTGCGCTGCCGGCGCCGTTCGAGGTGGTTTTCGAGGACGGCACCCCTGATGGAAGGTCCGCGCCGGCTTCCGCCCCGCTGGTGCCGGTGCTGACGGGCGCCGTCACGGCTCTGCTCGGGCTGGGCGCCCTGCTTGCGCTCGGGGTGCTGGGCCTCCAGATGCGGCGCCTCTCCAGGTTCGCGCACCATTGCCGCAGCGCCGAGTGCGGCCCTGCAACCGCTCGCCGATGCCCTGGCCGTGCAGACGGGCACGCGCCCGGTGCGGCTCTGCGTGCGGCCCGATGTGCCGGTGCCGATGACGCTCGGGGTGCGCGCCCCGCTGGTCGTGCTGCCCCCGTCGCTCACCGACGAGCCGGAGCCCCTGCGGCTCGCGCTGCTGCACGAACTCGCCCACGTCCGCCACGGCGACGCTGCGCTCGTGCTGGCCACGCGCCTCGTGCGGGCGCTGGCAGTGGGGCATCCGCTCGCGCACCTGCTGGGACGCCGCCTTGGCCTGCTGGCCGAACTGGCATGCGATGCGGCCGTGCTGGCCGAGGACGCCCAGGCGCGCCGCGCCTACGGGCACCTGCTGGCGCGGTTTGCGGGCCCCGGTCCAGCCCTGGCCCCGACGCTCGCCGCGCGCCCCTCGCAGGTGCGGCAGCGCCTGATGCGCCTCCGCCAGCCGCTGCTACTGGCCCGGGGCACGGGCGCTACCGTCCTGCTGGGCAGCCTCCTGCTGGGCGCGCTCGTCGCCACGGGCTTCCTCGCGGTGGAGGCGGCGCCCCATGCGCCCTTGATCGCCCCGGCGCCCGTGACGCCCCTTCCCGCCCTGGCCGAAGTGCGCCCCGCCCTACCCCAGTCTATGCGCGCCGCGCCGGCTCCTGCACTCCCGGCGCCTGCTGTTCCGGCCCCGGCCGGGCCGTCCGCGCACCCCGAATCCCCTGCATCACGTCCATCCACACCCCAACCCGACACGGCCATGAACCGGTCTCAGCAACTCCTCACCACCGCCCTGCTCGCCGCCGGTGCCGCCCTGCCTGCCGCCGCGCAAACGACGACGCCCATCCCGGCCACCCAGGCCACCCCGGTCTGGCCCGCTGGTGCCCGCGAGGACAGCGTCGAAGGGCGCGTCACGCTCAAGGTCTACGTTGGAAGCGACGGACGCGTCGCGACGTCCAGACGCTGCGCGTGGCCCTGACCCACGCCGGCACAGGGGCGGCAATTTCTGAGGACTCGCCCTACACGGCGGCCTTTGCGGACGCCACCACCGCCGCCATCCGGCAGTGGACGTTCACGCCGGCCCAGCAGAATGGCGCCCCGCCGCCGCCTGGATGACCCTGCCGGTTCGCTTCCAGCTGCCCAACGGTACCATCGAGGCCACCAAGACGGCCTGCGCCGTGCCGAGCGACGTGGGCCGGGGCGCCCCGGCTCCCGGCAGCGACGTGTTCCTGTTCGTGCATCGGGCCGGCAATACGTCGAACCCTGCCACACCGGCAGATCGTCCCTGGATCGAGTGCCTCACGCGTCGCCTGAGCGCAACCGCATCGTCGGAGGAGGTGCGGGACTATCGGGCTTCGGCTCTGGGAACTCTCGCACGGCTCTGAACACCGCTCGCGCCAACCGATACGCGGGGTCCGAGGCTTGCAAGCTTCGGACCCCGCGCAGTTTTCAGACGGAGAGACGTGCTTACCGGGCCACGACGAGCGTCTGCGTCCGCGCCGCGCCGCTGTGGACGAGCCGCGCCACGTACACGCCCGGCGCCAGCACCGACGCCGAGACCGTCGCCTCATAGGCCTGGCCCGGGGCCACTTCGCCGTCGAACAGCATCGCGACCTCGCGGCCCAGCGCATCGTAGAGCATGACTGTGGCAACCCCCGCGCTCGGCACCGTGAAGGCGAGCGTGCCGGTGGTGCGCACCGGGTTGGCGCCCGCGCAGGCCGAGCGCGAGCACGCGCGCCGCGTCCACCGCCAGTTCCACCTCAGGCGAGAGGTGCACGGCGCCGTCGAGGTCCGTCTGGCGCAGGCGGAAGCTGTAGGCGCCGGGCGCGAGTAGGTCGGTGCCGAAGCGGTACTGCTGCGCCTCTGCGGTGGTGCCGGCGCCCTTCACGGGCCGAGCGTCGTCCACGCGTCCGTGCAGGCGGGATCGGCGCAGCGGGCGGGGCGCATCTCGACGGCAAAGCCCGCGTTGTTGGTCTCGCTCGCCGTCGTCCACGTCAGCAGCGCGCGGGCGCCGTTGGCGTGGGCCTCGAAGAGGGCGAGTTCGACCGGCAGCGCAGCGGCGAGGCTCGTCATCACCGGGCGGATGAGCGCGTCGCCCGTGAGGGCCGTGAAGGCGCCGCCCGCCGCTGACACCGAGGAGCGGCTCGTGGTCGTGCCGGTGTCGCGGCGAAACGAGCCGACCGTGCCCTGCGGCTGGATGGTCACGAAATACTCGGTGCCGGCGGACAGGTCGAGCGCGAGCGTGCTCAGGTCCATCCAGTTCCACGAGTGGATCTTGAAGCCGGTGCCCGGGAGGGTTGTGCTCCCGAGCTGGGTGCCGGGCTGCCCGGCGTTGTTGGTGAGCACCTTGACGAGGTAGCTCGTTGGGATGTCGGCGCTGGGGTGGAAGAGCACCCCGCGCAAGCCGCCCGCTCGCCGCCAGGGGCGACTGGAAGCGGAGCGCCAGGATGCTCGTCGCCGGTAGGGCCACGAACGACGTCGTGCCGCCGCCGAGGTCGTACTTGACGGTCGCCATCGTGCTCGTGCTCGCCGGGGCGACGAGGCGGGCCATCGCCGTGTAGACGTTGAGCAGGCCGCTGCCGTAGCTGTTGTTGGGCACGGTGCCCGTCGAGCCGTCCGTGTCGGCGGTGCTCTGGAGGAGCGCGAGGATCTGCGGGGCCGTCAGGGTCGGGTTCTGCTGCATCAGCAGCGCCATCGAGCCCACCACGACGGGCGTGGCCATGCTCGTGCCCGCAAAGGCAACGTGCTTGCCGTCGGCGGTAAGCTCGGCGGTCGTGATCCCCTCGTCGGGCGAGGTCGACGACGAGTAGGCCGAGAGCATCATCATTCCCGGCGCCGCCACGTGCGGCAGGGTGCGGGCATCGCGGCTCGGCCCCATGCTGCTGAAGAACGCCCGACCGTCGTTCTGCTCGGCGAAGCCGGAGTAGATGTCGCTCGCCTGCTTGTTACCGCCGTCGAGGCCCCGCCAGCGCCAGCGGTGGGTGGTGGCGCCCACGATGACCGCCCGGTGGCCGCGTTCGAGGCAGACGAGTTGTTGTCGGCGCCCTGCAGCGTGATGCGCGTGTTGGTCGTGCCGATGTACAGGTCCTCGCCCCACACATGGTAGGTGTCGGCGGTCGCGGTCGCGTTGGTGAGGGTGACCGTCCACGTGCCGGCGCGCGTGCTCGCGACGTTCTGGTCGTAGACGTACAGGTACAGCTCCCGGTCGCCGTTGGCGTCGACGAAGTTGTAGAGGTACACGTCGCCGTCCGGCGTGGCATACTCACCATCCCCTTCGGCCGTCTGCGTGACGGTGGTGCCGCCGGGCGTCCGCACCGAGATCGTGGCGCTCGTGGCCTGCCCGAGCCAGAGGTCGGCGGAGAAGTCGTTGTAGTACGCCGCATCAACGCTGTACGAGGGCACCGTGAGCGTAAAGCTCGCCGTGCCAGAGGCGGGCAGACTCGCGCTGCGGTGGAGGTTGTCGGCGCCTTCGTTGCCCGCCGCGAGGGCCACCGCGTGGCCAGCGGCCTGCCCGAACTGCGTCGCCGCCGCGTTCATCGCGTCCGTGCCGTCGTGCGGTCCGGTCGCCGAGCCCAGGCTCAGGTTCACCACCACCGGCTTGCCGAGGGCGGTGCCGAGGTTGCCGCAGTAGGTCATGCCGTCTACGATGCCGGCATCGTAGAACGTGCGTCGCCCCCATCACGATGTCCGCCTCGGGGGCCATGCCCACGAAGGCGCGGGGCGTCACGCTGCCGCCGTTGCTCGCCACGGTGCCCGAGACGTGCGTGCCGTGCGCGTATTCGTCCAGGTGGCGGACGAAGTTCGCGGGCGTGCCGTCGAGTTCGTCGTTGAGCTGCAGGTTCGTGTACTCGACGCCGTAGGTGAACCCGGCGGGCTTGGCGCTTTCGCCGCCCGTCGCGGTCAGGTTCTGGTCCCAGATGCGGAGCACGCGGCTTTTGGTGGGATCGGTGAGGCAGCGGAAGTCGAGGTGCTTGTAGTCGATGCCGGTGTCGATGATGCAGATGATGACGCCGGTGCCCTTGTAGTCGTCCCGCCGAGCAGGCCTTCGTGAGCGCGCGGGCGCCCACGCGCACCGCCGCTTCGTCGTTGAAGGCGCGGCGCGGGGTCCCATCGCCACGCGGTCGAACGCCCTTGAGGCGGGCATGCGCCACGGCTCCTGCCTGCGTCACGCGCGCTGTCACGAAGCCGTCGAAGCGCGACCCTACCTCAACGCCCGCCTGCGCGAGCACCTCCGGGGTGTTCGTGCAGACGATCACGCCGAAGCGCTCGTCGGACCCGGCGGCGAGGGCCGCATTCGCCCGCCTGCCCCGCAGCGGGTGGCGTTCGCAGGGGCGTTGCGGAGTGCGCGGCCGAGGTAGGGATCTACGCGGACCGCTTGCGCCAGCGAGGGCGCGGCGAGCCCGGCGGCGAGCATCATCAGGAGAACGAAACGCTGCACAGAGGCACCAGAAAAGGGCGGGGGGGACGCTGCACCGGGCACCTTGCGCCGTGCAGAAGGGCGCGAATGTAACGAAGGCGTTGACAGCCTCCAAGCGAAGGATTCACGGCAGCCCGCGCCCCCAAGCTCATCCTGGTGCCGCCGGGCCGTGCCCCCTTCCGGCGCCGCCGCGCTACCGGTCCAGCGCGATGTCGGCGTCGGCGGCGGGGTCGCCGAGGGGTTCGAGGTGCGTGAGGATCGACAGGCCGGGGAGTGCGGCGCGCAGTTCGGCCTCGATGCGCTCCACCTCGTCGTGGGCGCGCTGCACGGTCCACTCGGGCGGCACGAGCACGTGGACGCTCAGAAAGCGCCGCGCCCCGGCCACGCGCGTGCGGAGCGCGTGGAAGTCGAGCCCTTCGGCGCGGTGGCCGTCCAGCACCGCTTCCACGGCGCGCGTTTCGTCGGCGCTGAAGGCCGGGTCCATGAGCCCGTGCGCCGCCCCGCCGACGAGCTTGAGGCCGGTCCGCACGATCACGCCGCCCACGAGGAGCGCGAGCAGCGGGTCGAGGCGGGTCCAGCCGGTGAGCGCCACGAGCGCCACGCCCACGATGACCGCGCCCGAGCTGTACACGTCCGTCATCAGGTGGTGGGCATCGGCGAGGAGCGTGGGCGAGCGGTGGTGCGTGCCCGCCCGGCGCAGCACCACGGCGGTGCCGAGGTTGACCGCCGAGGCGAGCGCCGACACGCAGAGCCCGAGCGCCGCCGCCGCAATGGGCGCCGGGTGGACGAGGCGGGGCACGGCCGCCGCCACGATGCTCACGGCGGCGAGCAGCACGAGCGCCCCTTCGATGCCCGCCGCGAAATACTCGGCCTTGTCGTGCCCGAAGGCGTGGTCATCGTCCGGCGGGCGCGCCGCCACGATGAGCGACACGAGCGCGAGCACGGCGGCGGCGAGGTTGACGAGCCCTTCGAGCGCATCCGAGAGCAGGCCCACCGAGCCGGTGAGGCGCCACGCCACCACCTTCAGGCCAATCGTGACGAGCGCGGCGGCGATGGACAGCCACGCAAAGCGGCGCAGGTCGGCGCGGGGCGCGGCAGCAGACGTCATGCCCCAAGGTACGGCCCGCTTTTCGCGCAGAATGGGGTTGCACGCGCCGCCCCGGTGTGAGACCTTTGTGCACTGCCCACCGCCCATGCTCGCCACGCTCGACGCGCCCGCCCGCTCCGCCGACGCCCTGCCCGCCGACCTCGAAGCACACTTCGCCCCCTTCCGCGCGAGCATCGTCGGCATCGACGCGACCGTGCCGACGCCCTACGGCGACAAGCCGCTCGTCTACTGCGACTGGATCGCCTCCGGGCGGCTCTACGCGCCCATCGAGCAGCGGATGCTGGAGACGCTCGGGCCCTTCGTCGGCAACACCCACACCGAGACGGTTGCCTGTGGCACGCTCATGACGCGGGCCTACCGTGAGGCCAAACGGCTGCTCAAGGCCCACGTGAACGCAGGGCCGGACGACGTGCTGCTCGTGGCGGGCAGCGGCATGACGGCGGTGATCAACAAGTTCCAGCGCATCCTGGGCCTCCGCGTGCCCGACGCCTTCTCCGCGCGCCTGAAGCTCGACGACCGCGAGCGACCCGTCGTCTTCGTGACCCACATGGAGCACCACTCCAACCAGACCTCGTGGCTGGAGACGATCTGCGACGTGGTCGTGGTCGAGCCCGACGAGACGGGCCTCGTGGACCCCGCGCGCCTCGACGATGCCGTGCGCCGCTATCCCGGCCGGACGCTCATCGGGGCCTTCACCGCCTGCTCCAACGTGACCGGCATCGAGGCGCCCATCCACGAACTCGCGCGCGTCATGCACCGCCACGGCGGCCTCTGCTTTGCCGACTACGCCGCGAGCGCCCCCTACGTCCAGATCGACATGCACCCGGCGGCGACCCGGACGCGCACCTCGACGCCGTCTACTTCTCGCCCCACAAGTTTCTCGGCGGCCCCGGCACGCCCGGCGTGCTCGTCTTCGACGGACACCTCTACCGCTGCCGCGTGCCCGACCAGCCCGGCGGCGGCACCGTGCGGTGGACGAACCCGTGGGGCGGCCACGGCTACCTCGCCGACGTGGAGAAGCGCGAGGACGGCGGCACGCCGGGCTTTCTCCAGACCATCCGCGCGGCCCTCGCGGCAGGCGTGAAAGACGCCATGACCCCCGAGGCGATGCGCATGCGCGAGCGCGAACTGCTCGCCGTCGCCCTGCCCCGCCTCCGCGCGATGCCCGGCGTGCACGTGCTCGCCGACCCGCACGAGGACCGCATCGGCGTCGTGTCGTTCGTGGTCGAGGGGGTCCACCACAACCTCGTCACGCGCCTGCTGCACGACCACTTCGGCGTCCACGCGCGGGGCGGCTGCTCGTGCGCGGGCACCTACGGGCACTACCTGCTCCACATCGACCCGACGCGCTCGAAGGCCATCTTCGACCGCGCCGATGCGGGCGACGTGACCGAGCGGCCGGGCTGGGTGCGCCTCTCGCTCCACCCCACCATGCCGGACGCCGAGCTCGCCTACGTGCTCGACAGCATCGAGGAGACGGTGCGCGAACAGCCGCGCTGGGCCAAGGCCTACACCTTCAGCCCCACCTCGGGCGAGTTCACGCACGCCCGCGGCGACCGCCTGCCCGACGTGCGCGCGTGGTTCACGGTGTAGGGGCGATGGTTCGGGGCGGGCCGTTCGGGGGGAATGGTTCGCTGTTCATGGTTGGTGGTCAGAGAAACCGGGCTGCGCTAGAGCTCGGACCACGAACGACCTACCATGAACGACGAACGCGCCATGCGCGCGGGGAGGCGGGACGGTTTCGTTACATTGGCGGCACGTCCTCTCGCGTCTCCACCCTTTTCCCTACCCGCGTTATGAAACGCTTTGTCGCGCTCGCCTTTGCCGGCGCGCTCGCCCTTCCGGCCGCCGCACAGGCGCCCGAACCCGTCGATACCGCCGCCGTGCGCCTGATCCGGCAGCACGGCCTGGACCACTCGCAGGTGATGGAAACCCTCACCTGGATCACCGACGTCAACGGCCCGCGCCTCACCGGCTCGCCCGCCCTCGACGCCGCCGAGCGCTGGGCGATGACCTGGCTTCGCCAGCAGGGCTTCCAGAACGTCCACCAGGAGCCCTGGGGGCCCTTCGGGCGCGGCTGGACGCTCCGCAAGATGAGCGCCAACGCCATGGGCCCCTCGCCCTTCCCGCTCATCGCCTACCCGAAGGCCTGGAGCCCGTCCGTGCGCGGCACCGGCGACGTGGTGCTCTTCGACGCGCAGACGCCCGAGGACCTCGAGCGCTTTCGGGGCAAGCTGCGCGGCAAGGTCGTGCTCATGGAGCCCATGCGCGCCGTGAGCGAGCCGATGGCGCCCATTGCGAGCCGCCACAACGACGCGAGCCTGCTCGGGCTCGCCAACTACGCCGCCGACGCGCAGCCGACCGCCCGCCCCCAGGGGCCCAACGCCAACCAGAACTTTCTGCAGGCGCAGCGCATGAACCTGCAGCGGATGCAGTTCGTGCTCAGCGAAGGGCCCCTCGCCCTGTTCGACCGGGGCACGAAGGGCGACTACGGGACCGTCTTCGTCTCCGCCGTGAGCGTGCCGATCCCCGAAGGGGCGACCTTCGAGAGCCGGCCCTCCGGCTGGAACCCGCGCGGTCAGACCATCCTGCCGCAGTTCACGCTCGCCATCGAGCACTACAACCGCCTCGCCCGCATGGTGCAGCGCAACGTGCCCGTGCAGGTGGCCCTCGACATTGAGACCGCCTACAACGACGACGACCCGATGGAGCACAACGTCCTCGCCGAGATTCCCGGCAGCGATAAGGCCGACGAGGTCGTCATGCTCGGCGCGCACTTCGACTCGTGGCACGCCGGCACCGGCGCCACCGACAACGCGCGCGGGCTCGGCGGTCATGATGGAGGCGATGCGCATCCTCAAGGCGACTTCGCCGCGTGCGGCACGCAGCCGCGCCGCACGATCCGCATCGGGCTGTGGACGGGCGAGGAGCAGGGCCTGCTCGGCTCGCGCGCCTACGTGGCCGAGCACTTCGGCACCCGCGGCGCCGACGGCAGCTTCAGGCGACGCCCGAGCAGGCAACGCTCGCGGGCTACTTCAACATCGACAACGGCACCGGCAAGATCCGCGGCGTCTACCTCCAGGGCAACGAGGCGGTCGCGCCGATCTTCCGCGCGTGGATGCGGCCGTTCGCCAACCTCGGCGCGAGCACGCTCACGCTCCGGAACACGGGCGGCACCGACCACCTCGTCGTTCGACGCCGTCGGCCTCCCCGGCTTCCAGTTCATTCAGGATCCGATGGCCTACGACAGCCGCACGCACCACTCCAACATGGACGTGGCCGACCACGCCTCTGAGGACGACCTCAAGCAGATCGCGACCGTCGTGGCGAGCTTCGTCTACCACACGGCCATGCGCGACGAACTGCTGCCCCGCAAGCCGATGGCGATGCCCACCGCGGCCCGCCCGGCCGCCGCGCCCCGGCGCCGCCGGCGGCAACTGAGGCCCGCCCCCGGTCTGCCCCCGCTCATCCCCCGACGCTGCCGCGTCTGCCCCCTTCGCCCGTGCGAAGGGGGCGAAAATGCGTGCGTTCAGCAAGCATTTCGGGGGATGACCAGCGGGAAATGGTTTTTACGCCCCTTGCGCGGCGCTTCGGGGACCTCCCGGGGCGCCGCGCTTTCGTGGGGCCGTGCCGCCCGCCGCGGTGATCGCCCCTTCAGCCCTGCGTGCCCGTGGAAGCCCCGCTGCCCCTGCTCGACCTGCGCGACCTGCTCGCCGAACGTCAGTTTCGCCTGGCCCACGAGACGCTCGGGGAGCTCTCGCCCGCCGAGGCGGTCGCGCTCCTCGAAGCCGCCGCGCCCGATGAGGAGGCCGTGCTCTTCCGGCTCATGCCGCACGCGCTCGCCCACGAGACGTTCGCGTACCTCGACCTCGACCAGCAGGAACGCCTGCTCGACGCGCTCGCTACGCGCCCGCACCGCCTCGGCGAACTCCTCAACGAACTCTCGCCCGACGACCGCACGGCCCTCTTCGAAGAGCTGCCCGGCCCGGTCACGCAGCGCCTGCTGAGCCTGCTCGCCCCCGACGAGCGGCGCGTGGCCCTCCGCCTGCTCGGCTACCCCGAGGATTCCATCGGGCGCCTGATGACGCCCGACTATGTGGCCCTGCGCCCCGAGTGGAGCGCTCTCGAAGCACTCGCACACGTCCGCCACCACGGGCAGGCCTCCGAGACGCTCGACGTGCTCTACTGCGTGGACGACGACGGGCGCCTGATCGGCGAAGCCGGCCTGCGCGACGTGATCCTCGCCACGCCCGACACGCCCGTAGCCGACGTTCATGAACCGGCGCTTTGCCGCCCTCCGCGCCGTGGACGCGCAGGAGAGCGCCGTGCCCGTGTTTCAGTCCGCCGGCCGCACCGCCCTGCCCGTCACCGACGCACGCGGCGTGCTCGTGGGCATCGTGACCATCGACGACGTGCTCGACGTGGCCGAGGAGGAGGCCACCGAGGACATCCAGAAGATCGGCGGCTCCGAGGCCCTCGACGAGCCCTACCTCGACACCCCGCTGCGCACGCTCGTGTTCAAGCGGGCGCGCTGGCTCGCCGTCCTCTTCGTCTCCGAAATGCTCACCGCCTCCGCGATGGGCGCCTACGAGGGCGAGATCAAACGCGCGGCGGTGCTGGCGGTGTTCGTGCCGCTCATCATCTCGTCCGGCGGCAACTCTGGCTCGCAGGCGGCCACGCTCATCATCCGCGCGCTCGCCGTCGGCGAGGTGCGCCTCCGCGACGCGTGGCGGGTGATGCGGCGCGAACTAGGGGCGGGGGCCGCACTCGGCGCGCTGCTCGGCGGGCTCGGCATGGGCCGGATTGCGCTCTGGCAGGCGCTCTTCGGCACGTACGGCCCCCACTGGCTCCTACTCATGATCACGGTGGGCGTCTCGCGTCGTGGGCGTGGTGCTCTGGGGCACGCTCTCGGGGGCGATGCTGCCCCTGCTCATGCAGCGCCTCGGCGCCGACCCGGCCACGTCGAGCACCCCCTTCGTCGCCACGCTCGTGGACGTGACCGGCCTCGTGATCTACTTCACCGTCGCCGCGCTCCTGCTCTCGGGCACACTGCTCTAGGGCCGGCGCCGGGCTCGGCGTGCGCCGTATGCACCGCCCTTCCCGCACCCCGCCACTGATCCCCCTTACTTCCGCAGCATCCGGGCCTGCACTTTTTCGATGGCGTCGAGCACGTCTTCGGGCTTTTTGTCGAGTTCGAGTTCGGCTATTTCGGCGGTACGATCATCGGTGATGCCGAGGTGGTCCTGAATGGCCTGGAGCATCTGGAGGATCCGCGTTGTCTCGTGCTCGGCGAGCAGGTCCACCTGCAGGTCGAGATCGGCGCGGTGGTCGTTCTCCTCGCCCATGCGGTTCTGCGAGATGAGCACGAACGTGGAGAGGAAGATCGCCTCGAGCGAGACGATCATCGTGAGCAGGCCGTAGGGGAACGGGTCGAAGGCGTGCAGGCCGAAGAAGCCCGTGTTGGCGATCACCCACACGCCGAACCAGACGAGGTGGAGGTACACGAACGCCATGCTCCCCGAGAAGTCGGTGATGCGGTCGGCCACGCGGTCGCTGCGGCTGCGGCGATGCCGGGCGCGGGCGCGCTGCCGCGTCACAGCGATGATGTTGCGTTCGAGCACCCGCCCGAGGGCCGGCGGCGGCGTGGAGGAGGCAGGTTCGGCAGGCATCGGAGCAGGGGCACGCCTATTGAAGGCGGCGTAAGCGTACGGCCTTACCCCCGTGTCTCGCCGTCATCCTCGAAAATCGGCGCCTCGAACAGTGCTGCCAGCGAGGCGGCAGCGCGGGCCGTTCGGAGCCACTGCGCCGCCTGACGGAGGGCCGGGGATTCCACAGACGCGCGGCCAATCTCCGGCGCGGCATCGGAGCGCGCGTCCGAAACGAGCAGTTCAGCCGCCGCAAACTGGTGCGCCTCGTGCAGGCACGCGCCGTGCAGAAAGGCGGCTGGCGCGATCAGGGCGTACCCTTCGGCAAACCCGCCCCCAAAGGCCTCGATCAGGGCACGGGCGTCAGCCGTCAGGGCGTTGAATCGGGCCCTCCACAGGTGCGCGGCGAGGGTGCCGGTGTCCCGCCCAGGCTGCCCGGCATGGGCCGCGCCCCAATCCACAAGGCCCGTGTACTCCGGACCGCAGCGGATCGCGTGCGGGGTCAGCGCACCGTGGACGAGGCACCCATCTGGCGGCGGGAGCGGGGCCGTTCGGTGTAGTGCGGCCGCCAGCGCTTGCGCGTCCGGGATTTCGGAGGTGGCCAGCAGGCGCGCTGCCTCCGCAAAGGACCCCTCTTCATGCGCCGCTTCCTGCGCCAGCAGTCCGAAGCGCGCAGCCAGGCCGGAAATGCCATGGCGCCCCGCGTGGATCGCGGCCACATACCGCCCCACCCGCACGCCGCGCCGGTGCGCGCGAACCGGCCGAGGGTCCCGCGCACGCAGGCTCGACGCGCCCTGCGCCGCTTCGGCGCCCGCACACCACGCGATCAGATCTGGAAGCTCGCTGTAGTAGCCCAGCAGAAGCACCGCCCTTTTCGGGTCGTAGTGGCGCATCCAGACCGGGAAGACGGTGGCGCTGCTTCCCCTCAACAAGGCCCGTGCCCCGCTCTTGGGGCGGCCGTCCGGACGCTGCTGGGTTGAATTGTAGGACGTGAGCAGCCGGAGGATCTCGGCTTCGCGGGCCAGCCGTACGGCAGCGAGCGACGCCTGGCCCTGCGTAGAATGAGCGTGCTTGAGAACCCACTGCTCGCCCCCATGCCCTCCAATCGTCCAGACGCGAAACACGTCGCTGCCCGGCCCGGCAGGCAACCGTTCTGCATGCACGTCGGGCGGGGGCGGCATGGACCTGCGCGGGAAGCACTCCTGCAAGGCGTCCTGCAACTTGGCCAGCACCCCTCGAAGGGCCTCCAGGTCTACCACCTCGCCGGTCACGCGGACGGCCCATGCGGCGATGCGTGCGGCGGCCTCGGGCAGCGGCGGCGTAGGCGGATCGGGGAGCGCAGCCACCAACGGCGGACGTAGGCGATGGCCTCGGCTTCATTCACGGCACTATGGATGGAATCTCCGGGGAAAGCCCGGAATCTATCACCCGCACTACGCCGAATCCAATTGCTTCGCGTCGGGCGGAGCTGCGCGCCGGTGCTGGAGCAGCCACGCGTACACGTCGGCGTTGCGGTAAGTCTCCGTCCAACTGTCGTGGCCGGCGTCGGGGTAGACGGTGAGGCGGGCGTCGCCTCCGGCATCGTGGAGGGCCTGCACCATGCGTTCGGAGCAGTCGAGCGGGATGATGTCGTCCTGCGCGCCGTGAAAGGCCCACACGGGCACCGTGCGCGCGGCGTAGAGGCCGAGGTGGTTGCCGCCGCCGCAGATGGGCACCGCCGCCGCGATCCGCTCCGGCATCGCCTCGATGCATTCCCACACGCCGAAGCCGCCCATGCTCAGGCCGGTGAGGTAGACGCAGTCTGGATCTACGCGGTAGGCGGCCAGCGCGGCGTCGAGCACGGCGGCGATGCGCGCCACCGTCCACCGCTCGCGCAGCGGCACCTGGGGTGCCACGATCACGAACGGCAGGTCGCGCCCGGCGCGGCGCTCGGCGGGCGGCCCGTGGACGGCCACGCGTGCCGGATCGTCGCCGCGCTCGCCCGCGCCGTGGAGAAAGACGAGGAGGGGCCAGCGCCGCGCCGGATCGGTGCCGTAGCCCTCGGGCAACACGACCAGCGCCTCGCCCGAAGCCGACGCGGCGTGGGTGCCTGTGTAGGCGAGGCGTGCGGCGTCCGTGCCGGTCATCCTTCGCCCCGGTGCTTGCCCACGTAGCCGTAGAGGCCCCGGTGGACGGGCACGGCGAGGAGCGCGCCGAGGATCGGCGCGACGACGTAGAGCCACTGGTGCGAGAGGTCGCCGGAGACGAGCGCGGGGCCGAGGGAGCGGGCGGGGTTCATGCTCGCGCCCGAGATCGGCCCGCCCATGAGGGCCTCGAAGCCCACCGTGAGGCCGATGGCGAGGCCCGCCATGAGGCCCTTCTCGCTCGCCCCGTGCGCCACGCCGAGGATGACGAGCATCAGGATGAACGTGAGGACCGCCTCCAGGGCGAAGCTCTGCATCACATCCCCGCCCAGCGGGCGCGTGGCGCCATAGCCCGTGCCGGCCCCGAACATCACCCGGTGCACGCCGCTCGCCAGAACCGCGCCCGCCATCTGGGCGCCGAGGTAGGGCGCGATGCGGTCCACCGGAAAACGCTTGCTCGCCGCAAAGGCGAGCGTGACGGCGGGGTTGAAGTGCGCGCCGGACACATCACCGAGGGCGTAGATGAGCGCGAGCACGACGAACCCGAACGAGAGCGCCACCCCGACGTGGCTCACCGTCCCCTGCGTCACCTCGTTGACGATGGCGGCACCGCAGCCGATGAACACGAGGATGAACGTGCCGACGAATTCCGACAACAGGCGCGCGCTGAGCGGCGCTTCCGGGGGGCTGGACATGGAGCGGAATCCGAAACGGTGAACGGGACCGCGCGGCCCCAAACGAGCACCGGGCGGCGTCGAAGATAGACGCCGCCCGGTGTCGGTGAACCAATGGCCCGTCCTGGATCAGCAGCAGGCCGACCCGGGCAGGCACGCCGCCGCGCTGGCGCCCGGCACAGACTCCGCCGGGCCACACGGAAACAGCCCGAAGTGGCGGCTCCGGTCGCCCGCCACGCGGAAGTGCTGCCCGAAGCGCGTCTCCTCGACCATCGCGGCCGAGTTGCCGCACACGAGCATCGGCTTGCCCTCCTCGAACAGGTGGTGGTCGTCGAGCATGAAGGCGTGCTCCATCCCCTCGATGCCGCCGAGGTAATAGGCCACCTGCCCGAAGTCCTCGCAGCGGTCTTCGAGCGCAGCCAGCTTGAAGGCGCGAACGGTGCGCGAGACAAACCGCGCGTTGCCGAGCTTGGCCGCGAGCGCCGGGTCGTCTACGGTGAGCGGGCGCTCCGAAACCGTCCGGAAGTCGGCGAAGCCGGTGGCGCTCATGAGGCGGCGGAAGTCCTCGGTATAGAGCGCCCCGCCGAGGCACTCGCCGCGCAGCACCGGGTCGTGCTGGAGGTCGGCCGGAAGGCGGCGGTCGACGAACACGTCCGAGAAGTAGAGTTCGCCGCCCTCCTTGAGCACGCGGAAGAGTTCGCGGAAGACGGGCGCCTTGTCCGGCACGAGGTTGAGCACGCAGTTGGAGATCACCACGTCCACCGAGGTATCGGCAATGCCGAGGGCGCCGAGGTCTTCGATGTAGCCGTGGAGAAAGCGCGTGTTGGGCTGCGCGTAGCCGAAGCGCTGGGCCTGCTCGGCCTCGTAGCGCCGGGCCACCTCGATCTGCGCCTCGGTCATGTCCACCCCGATCACGTGCCCGTGCTCGCCCACGAGGGCGCTGCACAAGAACGCGTCGCGCCCGGTCCCGCAGCCGAGGTCGAGGACCGTGCAGCCTTCCAGGGCGGGCGGAATCGGCGAGCCGCAGCCGTAGAACTTCGCCACGACCTCATCGGCGACGTTGGCGAGAATGGCCTTGTGGGCGGCGGGCAGGTCCTCAGACGAGCAGCAGGCGCTCGTCTTGAGGTCGGCGTTCGTTTCGAGCGTTTCGCCGTAGTAGGTGCGCACGCTTTCGTGCGTGGGCGTGGCGAGGTCCTGGGCTTGCATCGGCGGGAGGAAGGGCGTGGGTAGAGGAGGATCAGGCGGGTCCGCGCGCGGCTCGCCCGTCCCGGGCCGAGGGGCGGGTCATTCGATGGCACCGCCGCATCCCGAGCCCGCCCCGGCGGTGCAGCCGTAGCAGTGGCGGTCGGTCCAGATGTCGTGCGCAGCCCAGCGGGACGGGTCGAAGGCGTGGACGGTCATCGGCTGGCCGTCGTCGAAGCGCATCTCCATCTCCAGCTGCTGGTTGAAGTCGCAGTCGAAGAGGCGCCCGTCCCAGCCCACCGAGAGCGTGTTGCGGCACATGAGCCCCTCGATGGTGGCCGGGTTGAAGGCGGCGAGGAGGCGTTCGAGGTATTCGGCGCTCTGCCCCTTCTCCTCCAGCCATTCGAGGTAGCGCGAGATCGGCATGTTGTTGAGCGCGAGCAGCCGGTCGAACTGGATGCCGTGGTTGCGCAGCAGGGCGTCCTTCCACTCGGCTTCCAGGCTGCCCTGGTTGCCGGCGAGAAACGCGCCGACCGGGTTGGTGACGAGCGAGAGCAGGAGCGTGCGCCCGTTCGCGTCCGGCCCCATGCCGTAGCCGACCTCGTTGAGCATCCGGAGGGCCTTGAGGCTCTTCTCGTAGGTGCCGGCGCCGCGCTGCGCGTCCGTGCCGAGCTTGCGGTAGTGCGGCAGCGAGCACACCACCTCCACGCCGTGCTCGGCGAAGAACGCCGGCAGGTGCTTCATGCGCGCCGTCGTGAGGATCGTCAGGTTGCAGCGGTCCATGACGTGCATCCCGAGCGCCTTCGCCTCGCGGACGAGGTATTCAAAGTGCGGATTGAGCTCGGGGGCGCCGCCCGTGAGGTCGAGCACGGTGGCGCCGCTGGCGCTGCATCGCCGCCACGCACGCCTCGGCGGTGGCGCGGTCCATGTTCTCGTCCGTGCGGTCCGGGCCGGAGTCTACGTGGCAGTGGCGGCACGTCATGTTGCACAGCTTGCCGACGTTGATCTGGAAGATCTCGAGCGCGCGCGGGCGCAGCGCCGGCCAGCCGGAGGCGGCGAGGTCGTGGTGGAACACGCCCGTGCCGGTCGGACCGCCCGCAACGTTCAGGGCGTGCAGGTGCGCGAGCTGCTCGTCCGGCGCCGCAAGGGGGTTGCGCCGGTAGCGCAGGCTCGTCGTCGTGCGCGGGCCGTCGAGCACGTCGAGGTCGTCGGCGGGGAGAAAATCGGACAAGGCAAACGGCGGGGTTTAAGGCGCAACGGCCCGGCAGGCCACTTACATGCCCACTTTAGCAGCGTGCTCCATCATCTGCATCCCGTGGACCAGGCTCGCCCCGCCCCGGATGGCGCAGGCCACATGGACGGCCTCGGTCATCTGCTCAACGTCCGAGCCTTTCTGCAAACAGTCGGTCGTGTAGGCGTCGATGCAGTAGGGGCACTGCACGGCGTGGGCCACGGCGAGGGCGATGAGCGCCTTTTCGCGGGCCGTGAGGGCGCCGTCTTCGAACACCTGTCCGTAGTAGCTGAAAAACGCCTTCCCGAGGGCGGGGGCGCCTTCCGAGATCGAGCCGAAACGGGCGAGGTGGTCGGGCTTGTAGTAGGAATCCATCGCAATAGCGGGCAAAAACGGAGACGAAGCTACACCCCTCGGCGCGCCGCCAAGCGCTCACGGGCTGCTCAATCGCTGCCCACGGGGTGACGGACTGGCCAAACCGCCCGGCGCGTCAGATGCGCTTGGTGCTCATCCAGCCGAGCACACCGAGCACGACGAGGGGCAGGACGATGCTGGCGATGGGCAGCCATTCGATGCCGAGGGGCATGGCAAGAGCAGAGGTGGGTGACGCCAGGCCGTACCGTCCACCTGCCCACAGGTTGCCGCCCCGCCTGCACCGTTCCTGCTCCGATGCGGCCCACGCACGCGGCGCGACGCTACGTGAGCGCGGGCGGGAGCGTGAGGCGTCCGAGCGGGTCGTCGGGGCCGGGGGTGCCGAGGATGGGGCGGTAGTTGGCGACAAAGCGCAGCGGCACGCTCAGGCGCGCGGCGGCGTGGGCGAGCGCAAAGTAGAGCCGCTGGTCGCGCGGGCCGAGCACGGCCACCACCTCCTTGACCCCGTGCGAGGCCACCGCCTCGGTGACGGCGCCTTCGAGCGCCTCGGGCGTGGGCGCGAGCGTCCGCACGAGCGCGCCGGGCACGGGCCCGCCCCGCTGGACCACGATGAGGTGCCCCTCGCCCTCGGCATCGAGGGTGACGAGGAGGGTGGGCACGAACCCGAACTCGGGGTGCGCTTCGAGGGCCTTCGCCACGAACGTGGCCCGGTCGTGGCTGCCCACTACGGCCACCGGCACGAGCGCCACGCCGTGGCGGCGCAGGTTCGGGACCAGGTGCTCGAGCACGGTGCGTCCGCCGGCCACGAGGCCCCAGATGAGGCCCGCGTAGAGCGGCAGGGTGAGGCGTGCCGCGCCGGCCTGCACGTCGTCGAAGAAGAGCAGGAAGAAGAGCGCCAGCAGCCCGAGCCCGACCGTCTTGGCAAGGCGCACGGCGAGCGGGCGCGTCCACCGGATGAGCGCGGAGGCGCGGTAAAAGCCGGAGAGCGCGAGCACGACGAGCCAGAAGGCCACCGTCACGCCCATCGCCCGCGCCATCGCCACCGGCACGAGGCGCGGCACCCCGAGCACGCCGAGTTGGAAGCGCAGCACGTAGAACACGGCGAACGCCACCCCGACCGCGAGGGCGTCGAGGGCCAGGGCAGCCGCGAGCAGCGAGCGGGGCGCTTTCATGGGGACACGATACGAAACGCTGCAGGAGGTTGCGAGGGGAACAGCAGGGCCACAGAGGCCAGGCCAGCGTCCGTCAACCGGCCTCATCGCCCTTGGGCAGATCCGCGTGCGTTTCCCGTAGGGGCACGATTCATCGTGCCCGGCTGCTGCCCCTGCAGTGCAATGCCGGCACCGCTGGAATTCAGCAGGCCCCCCAACCGCCGCCGCCGAACGCCCCACCCATAGGGCCATCTCAACCCCAGCCCTCGTTTCCAGCACCACTTGCCGCCTCCCCACCCCTTGCCGCCTCGTTCATCGCCCTCACGTCAGCGCCCCGTCATGCGCAGCAGCACCGGGAGCGTGCGCGCGAGCACGTACAGGTCGAACCCGAGCGAGCGGTGGCGGAGGTAGTAGAGGTCGTACTGGAGCTTGACGAGCGCGTCCTCGACGGTGGCCGTGTAGCCGTAGCGCACCTGCGCCCAGCCGGTCAGGCCGGGGCGGACGGCCAGGCGGGCGCGGTAGAACGGGATCTCGGCCTGGAGCGCCGCCTCGAACTCGGGGCGTTCCGGGCGCGGGCCCACCAGGCTCATCTCGCCGCGCAGCACGTTGAGCCACTGCGGCCATTCGTCGAGCCGGGTGCGGCGCAGCCACCGGCCCACGCGCGTGATCCGGGCATCGTCGGGGGCGGCCCACCGGGCGCCCTCGGGCTCGGCATCGGCCACCATCGAGCGGAACTTGACGACGCGGTAGACGCGCCCGTGCAGGCCGAGCCGTGCTTGCCGATAGAGGATGGGGCCGGGCGTGTCGAGGCGGATCGCGAGGGCGACGAAGGGCGCCACGAGCGCGCACACGGCGCCAATGACGAGGGCCCCGCCTACATCGAGGACGCGCTTGGCGAGGCGGGCGCCGGGGCTGTAGCGCATTGGCTCGGTGGGCACGGCCACGAACCACGCGTCGCCGTCGTGCTCGACCGCCACGCGGCCGGTGATGCGTTCGTAGAGCAGGGGCATCGCGATCACCTCGGGCCCGTCCGCGCCGAGGTCCACGAGCGTCCCGAACACCGGCCCGCGCACCTCGGGCGAGATGCAGAGCCCGATCTCGTCCACGCCGTGGCGCGCGACCAGGGCCGGCAGGTCGGCGTGGGTGCCTACGACGGGCACGCCGCGGTAGCCGGTGGCCGCCTTCGCGGGGTCGTCGTCCACAAAGCCGACCACCTCGTAGACGTCCGGCAGGCCGAGCAATGCGTCGGTGAGGAGGTGGCCGCTCGTCCCGGCCCCGAGCACGAGGATGCGGCGGCGCAGCGCGGGATCGCGCCGGGCGCGGCGGGCCCACACCGCGCGCCACAGCCCGAGCGCGCCGCTGCCGAAGGCCCAGCCGAAGAGGGGGATCAGGCGCGTCGTGAAGGCGGCGGCGGGCAGGCCGGGCACGGCGTCGCGCAGGAAGAACAGGAGCGGGTAGGCGGCGGCCACCGCCACGGCGCCCGTGCCGAGGCGCGCGGCCATGTGCAGCGGACGCGCCGCGCGGCGCAGGTTGTACAGGTCGGCCCCGGCGAGCCAGAGCGCCCACGCGCCGAGCGCGACGACGAGCCAGAGCACGTGGTCGGCAAACGCCGCCGCCCCAGCCCCCCCGTAGCGCAGCGGGGCGCCCACGAGCACGCCGAGCGCCCAGCCGAGCGCAAGCGCGGCCGCATCGCCGAGCGCGAGGCGCAGGCGGCGGGCCCCGGCAGGCGGGCGAGGCGAACGGTCAGGGGCAGGGTCCATCGGCGGCGTCCACGATACGCAACGGGCGCGCCGGGCATCTACTGGCGCCTGCGCGTTCCGTGTGCGAACGGGTAGGGCTAGCGCAGCACGGGCATCCACGGCAGCCGCGCCTGCACCTGCCCGTGGAGGGCGGCAAGGCCCCGCGCCGCCTCCAGCGCCCCGGCGGCGGCCCGCTCGGCGGGCAGTTGGCGGGCCGCTTGCCACGCCTGCACGCGCGCCGAGAGGCCCTCCGCGATGCGCTCGGCGAACGACTTCGGAAGCGGCAGCCAGCGGAGCGTGACGCCCTCCGGGTCCAGCTTCGCGGCCCGCGCGGCGATGGCGACGGCCTCACGGAGGCCGCCGAGGCGGTCTACGAGCCCCCGGTCGTAGGCATCGCGGCCGCTCCACACGCGCCCCTGGGCGAGCGAGTCCACCTGGGCGCGCGTCATGCCCCGGTTTGCGGCGACGATGGTGAGAAAGTGCGCGTACGTCGCGTCCACGCCCGCGCTGGAGGAGGGCGCGCTCGGCGGGTTCGAGCGGCGCGGCGAGGCTGCCGAGGTCGGCGAACGGGCTCGTCTGCACCTCGTCGAAGGTGACGCCGAGGCGCTCGTCGAAGAAACGGCGGGCGTCGAAGAGGAGGTTGAACACGCCGATGGAGCCGGTGATCGTGAGCGGCTCGGCGACGATCGAGTCGGCGCCCATCGCCATCCAGTAGCCGCCCGAGGCCGCATAATCGCCCATCGAGACGACGACCGGCTTCTCGGCGCGCGTGCGGGCGACGGCCTCGCGCATGGCCTCGGAGGCGCTCGCCGAGCCGCCGGGCGAGTTGATGCGCACGACGACCGCCTTCACGGCGTCGTTCTCGCGGGCCTCGCGCATCGCGTCCACGAACGTCCGGTGCCCGATGGAGCCGCCCCCGCCGCCGAGCAGGCTCGGGGTGCTGCTCTCGCCGTCCACGATGTCCCCGTCGGCGAGTACGACGGCGATCTGCGCCTTTGCGTCGAGGCGGAGGCCGGCGGCGGCGGGGCTCGTGCGGGCGTAGTCGGCGGCGGCGAACGTGCGCAGGCGCGCATCCGGCGGCGAGGCCGAGGCGGCGGCGCAGGCGGTCGGCGACGTCCTCCTCGCCCGCGAGCGCGTCCACGAGTCCGGCTTCGAGGGCTTCTTCGGCGCTGAAGACGGCGTTTTCGGCCATCCGCTGCTGCAGCGCGGCCGGCGTGGTGCCGCCGCGCGCGGGCGACGGCGGTGAGGAACACGTTGTTCTGCGCGTCGAGGAGAGCGGCGAGTTGGGCGCGGTTTTCGGGCGAGAGGCTTTCGCGGAAGAACGGCTCGGTGGCGGCCTTGAACGTGCCCGCACGCACCACTTCGGCGGTGACGCCGAGCCGGTCGAGCGTGCGCTTGAAGAAGGGCGTCTGCAGCACGAACCCGTTGGCCTCGACGAGCGAGATGGGCGCGGCAAACACGCTGTCGGCGACGGAGGCGAGGAAGAGGTCGGCTTCGGCGGCACCGGGGGCGAGCAGCGACGCGTATACGGGGCGCCCGGCGGCCTTGACGCGGAAGAGCCCATCGCGCACCTCTTCGAGGGCGGCCCACGGGGCGCTCACGCCGCCCGTCTGGAGCCACACGGCGCGAATGCGTTTGTCGGCGGCGGCCATGCGGAGGGCGCTGCGGAGCCCGGCGAGGTCCGGCCCGTCGCCGCTGCGGCCGAGCACCCGGCCCAGGGGGTCGTCGGGGCGGCGTTCGGGGAGCGCGCCCTGGAGGCGAATGACGAGCACGGCGTCGCGCGGGACGACGGGCTCGGTGTCGGCGCTGGCGACGAGGGCAAACACGAAGAGGACGCCGAGGAACACGGCGAGCCCGAGGGCGAGGAGGGTGCCGAGGGTAGCGGCGAAAAGGGTCGGGAAGAAGCGCATGAGGCGGGCAATACGGAGGCGGAAGAGTACGACGGCGGGCCCCGGTTGCGCGCCGGGCGGGCCTCGCCGCCGTACTCTTCCGGGCCTCCCCTGCCCTGCTCGTGCGCCCGCTCTCCGTTCGTCTCGACGTACCCGACGCGTTTCGCGCAAAGGCGTGGTATGCGCTGGAGGAGCTGCTCGCAGGCCTGGGCCTGACGCCGGTCGACGCCGGGGCCTCGGCGCCCGCACTCGTCTATGGGGCCGCGCCGGTGCCGGACACCGCCCATCTGGCTTTCGACGCCGCCGCCCCCGCGTTCCTGAGCGCCGTGCCCGCCCGCGCACCGGCACCCGCTGCCTACGCCGCCACGGCCGAGGGCGCGCTGCCGGTGGCCTTCGGGACCGCCGAGGCGCCAGATGTCGTGGCCTCCTCCTTCCTGTGGCTCTCGGGCGCGGCGGAAACGCACGCCCCGCACGATGCGCACGGCCGCCCCCCCTTCGAGGCCTCGCTCGCGCACCGCTGGGGCACGGCGGCCATGCCGGTCGTGGACCGGTACCGCGCGCTCCTGGCCGAACAGCTCCGCGCCGCCGGGACCGATGTGCCGCGCCCCGGCGTCGCGGGCGCCCCGTGGGCCGTGTGCATCACCTGCGACGTAGACCATGTGCGCTACGGACGCCTCCGCCGCGTCGCCCGCGCGCTCCTCGCCCGCGATGCGGCGGAGGCAGCCCGCGCCTTTCGCGCGTGGCGCCGCCCGGCCGCCGATCCCTTCCGCCGCGCCCTGGTCCACCTGGCGGACACCACCGCCGCGCACGGCGGCCACGCCACCCTACTCTTCAAGGCCGGTGCCGCCGATCCGCACGACGTGCCCTACCGCCTCGATGCCCCGTGGCTGCAACGCCTCGCCCGCCGCCTACAGGCCGAGGGCCACGAACTCGCCCTCCACCCCGGCTACGCCACACCCGCGCGCGCCGACCTGATGGCCGCCGAAGTCCGCACCTTCGAAGCCGCCTTCGGCACGCGGCCCGTGAGCGTGCGGCAGCACTACCTCCGCCACGCGGGCGCCGCGACGGCCCGCCTGCACATCGCCAACGGCTTGCGGGTAGACAACACGCTCGGCTGGACCGCCACGCCCGGCTTCCGGCGCGGCACGACGCATCCATTCCACACCTACGACCTGGACGCCGACGCGCCGCTCCCGCTCGTCGAGGTGCCGCTCGCGTGGATGGACACCGGGGCGTTCGAGGCGCGCGGCCTCTCGCCCGAGGCGGCCTGGGCCGAGACGCTGCCCTTGCTGGAGGCCGCACGTCAGCATGGCGGCGTGTTCGCGGGCCTGTGGCACAACACGTTCCACGGGCCGGAGGCGCCCGCCGCGCAGCACCTCGCCCGCACGCTGGCCTACGCCGTGCAGCACGGGGCCGCGCTCGTCCCGCTGCGCAGCTTTGCCGACCGCGCCCCATGACCTACAGCGCGTCCCCGGCGGCCTGGCAGCCCCTGCTGCTGGCCCGCGCCGTCCCTGGCACGCTCGCACCTCCATGATCCCGCAGGCCTTCCCACACCGTCCGAGCGGATCTGGGGGAAGGCCCCCTGCCCGCTGTGGCCGCCGGGATGGCGTGGGCGCAGACGCTTTGGCCCCGGCCCGGGCCCGCCCGCGACGCCACCGGTAGGCCGCGCGGCATCGCCCTGCTTGTGCTCCGGGCATTCATGTATCTTGCGCCGCCTTTGCCGGGCACACCCCCGGCCAAGGGTGCTCCCCCCACCCGGCCCGGGTGGACCCTTTTGCTGGCGCGGCGATCCCGCGCCGTTTCACCCCCACCCATGGCTTCTGCACTTTTTCAGCGCAAGCCGCTGCACCTGCTCCAGGGCGACGCCGCCCACGAGAGCGGGCTTAAACGCGTCCTCGGCCCGCTCGAGCTGACGATGCTCGGCATCGGCGCCATCATCGGCACGGGCATCTTCGTGCTCACCGGCACCGCTGCCGCGGGCGGCGCCGACCACGCCGGTGCCGGACCGGCCATCGTCTACTCCTTCATCATCGTCGGCTTCGCGTGCGCGCTCGCGGCGCTCTGCTATGCAGAGTTCGCGTCGCATGATTCCGATCGCCGGGCTCGGCCTACACCTACGCCTACGCCTCGTTTGGCGAACTCGCCGCCTGGATCATCGGCTGGGACCTGATCCTCGAATACGCCGTCGGCAACATCGCCGTGGCCATTGGCTGGAGCGGCTATTTCAAGGAGTTTCTGGAATACTTCGGCCTCCACTTCCCCGCCTGGCTCGCCATCGACCCGATGACGGTGCACAACGCCCTAGCCAACCCCGAAGGCTACGGCGGCCTGGCGGCGGCCGGCTCGGTGGCCAACATCGCCCGCGAGGCCATGGCGACGGCGCCGAACGTCGGCTTCCCGTTCGTCATCAACATCCCGGCCTTCCTCGTCGTGGTGCTCGTGACGGCCCTGCTCGTCTACGGCATCAAGGAATCGGCGCGGCTCAACACGGGGCTCGTGTTCCTCAAGCTCGGGCTCATCGGGCTCTTCCTGTTCGTGGGCCTGCAGCACGTCGACTTCCAGGCGCACTGGACGGGGCTCAATGAGGCCGGGCAGAGCAAGTTCATGCCCTCCGGCTGGAGCGGCGTGATGACGGGCGGCGCGCTCATCTTCTTCGCCTACATCGGCTTCGACGCCGTCAGCACGACGGCGGAGGAGGCCAAGAATCCGCAGAAGGACCTGCCCTTCGGGATGATCGCGAGCCTGGTGGTCTGCACGATCCTCTACATCGTCGTGGCGACCGTGCTCACGGGCATGGTGCCGCTCAACGTGCTCGCCAACGCGCACCCGGTGGCGGCGGCGCTCAAGGAAGTGGGCGCGCCGGGCGTGGCGACGATCATCTCGCTCGGCGCCTCGATGGCCATCATCTCGGTGCTGCTCGTGATGCAGTACGCGCAGACGCGCATCTTCTTCTCGATGAGCCGCGACGGCCTGCTGCCGAAGGTGTTCTCGAAGGTGCACCCGCGCTTCCACACGCCCGTCACGTCGACGATCCTGACCGGCCTGCTCGTCGGCATCCCCGCTGCCCTGATCGACATCGCGGTGGCGGCGGAGCTGTCCAACATCGGGACGCTCTTCGCCTTCGTGCTCGTGGCCGGCGGCGTGATGATCCTGCGCGTGAAGGAGCCGGAGCGCCACCGCGGCTTCCGCGTGTCGCTCGTGTGGCTGGTGGCGCCCGGCTGCATCCTCATCTGCGTCGCCCTCATGATCGCGCTGCCGTGGGAGACGTGGGTGCGGTTCTTCGTGTGGCTCGTGATCGGGCTCGGGCTCTACTTCCTCTACGGGGCCAAGCACAGCACGCTCCGCAACGGCGGCCGTGATGGCGCCGGTCGTGGACGATGGCCCGGCCACGCTCTCGCCGGCCGACAAGGAGATCCGCATCGGCGGGCGCGACCGCGAGGTCTGAGCGCCCACGCTCCGGCGAGGCTTACCACCTCGTCACGCAGGACCGTCGCCGCCGGGCGGCGGTCCTGCGTTGCATCGGGCCCACGCCCATCGTTCCTGCCCGTGCCTGTCCCCGCCGACAACGCCGACCTCCACGGCAACGCCCCGGACCACGCGCCCGCCGTGCTCGTCGTGCTCGACCTGCTCTCGAGCTTCGCCTTTCCCGACGGCGACGCTTTCCTGAAGGGCGCCCGCGAGATCGCCCCGCGCGTGGCCGCGCTCAAGGCCCGCCTGAAGGCCGCCGGGATCCCCACGATCTACGCCAACGACAACGTGGGCCGCTGGCGCTCCGACGAGCAGGCGGTGGTGCGCCACGCGCTCGCCCGGGGCAGCAAGGGCGCCCCCGTCGCCCGGATGCTCAAGCCCGAACCCGACGACTACCTCGTGCTCAAGCCGCGCCACTCGGCCTTCTACGCCACGCCCCTGCACACCCTGCTCGACTACATGGGCGCGCGCCGCCTCGTGCTCACCGGCGTTGCCGCCGACGTGTGCGTGCTTTTCACCGCCCTCGACGCCTACGTGCGCGACTTCGAGGTCGTCATCCCCGAAGACTGCGTCGCCGCGCTCACGCCCACCCACCGCGACGAAGCCCTGCAGTACGCCCGCCGCGTCCTCCACGCCGACACGACCCCATCGGCGCGCATCGACATGGCCACGCTGCTGCGCGAACGCTCCAAAAGCTGATGCGCTAGACGGCCATAGCCGGGCGGAGCGCGCGCAGCAGGCCCTCGGCGGAGGCCGGGTTGAGGCGCAGCAGCCCGCTCACGCTGCGGGGATCGGTGAGGTGGATGGTGCCGGCGAGCGCGTCGTAGTGCTTGTCGGTGGCGAAGGCCATCGGGTGGGCATCGAACGAGCGAGCGGAGATCTGGCGCTTCGAGAGCACGACCACATTGCGGTGGCGCGGGTCCGCCTGGATGCGGGCCAGGGTGGCATCGAGGGGGGCCTGCTCGCCTTCGAGCACCTGCGCGAACGAGTCGCCGGTGTAGAGCAGGATGCCCGTGAGGCCCTCCAGGGCGTTGCGCACGCGGGCGGTGCGGAGCAGGCCCATCATGTCGTGGGCCGTCAGCACCCGCGTGGGCGTGCTGACGTAGATGAACGAGAGGAGCGCCATCGAGCAGGAGGGAGAGGGAGCCGAATGTAGCCGAACTATCGGCCATTATGACGATATCGTAACCTCTTTATTCCAAGCTGCTTCAGTGCGGGGGTCGAGGCCTGCTCCGGGCCTCATCCCAGAGTCGGTTACCCCGCGTGTCCTTGCGAGGCAGTGAAGCGACGCGGCCATCCTCCCTTGCGCGCGAAGGAACCCCGGATTGCTCTGCCGGAAGCCCCCCTCGCAGGACAATCCATCCCCAGCAACCGGCGTGGGGATCACTCGACCCAGATCTCGTCGGCAAATGTCCACGCCGGCTGCCCGGCGCTCAGGTGCCAGGCGGGCAGCGCGCCGAAGTTCACGGCCCGCACCCGCAGAAAACGCGCCTCCACGGGCGCCGCGAGCGCCCCGCCGAGGTCCTGGATCTGCGCCGCGTAGTCGTCCGGCGCCACCGACGGCGTGCCCCGGTAACCTCGCGCCACTGCTGCCCGTCGGCCGACGCTTCGACGACGAGCGCGCGCGGCAGCACGATCCACGGGCGCGTGTCCTGCAGGAACGTGGCGTGGACGGCGCGCACCGGACGCACGGCCCCGAAGTCGAGCGTCGCTACGGCGTCCTGCCCGTAGTAGCCCTGCCAGGCGCCCTTGCGCCAGTCCGTCACGCCGCGAATGCCGTCGATGAGCGCCTCCGGACCGCCGCCGGTGTACTGAGGGCTGTAGTCGGTGCCGAGCGTGAGGGCCCAGCTGTTGGGCCGCTTCGTGAACGTGGCAACGGTCTCGCCACTCCGGTGCCCCGCCGCGTCGAAGGCCGCCGCCCGCAGCGTGCCCGTCTCCAGAATCTCAATCGGTCCTGTGGCGGCGGGGCTCGCAGCGGTCACCGGCGCGCCGTCGCGCGTATAGCGAAGCGTGAGGCCCGGCGAGAGGCTCCGCACCGCCACCGCCTGCCGATCCTTGAACGACCGCTGCGCGCCCTCGATGACGGGCGCGGGCACGAAGCCCCAATCCTCTACGCGCGGCAAAATTGTACCAGGACCACAGGTGCAAGGCCTTATGATCTCTGGAGGACATGGAGCGCACACCGTCCCCTGGAACTGCGGAGCAACCTCACCCCATGTAGTAGGGCTCGCTGAGAGCCGGAAGTCGAGTGCAACGTTATGCCCGGGCTCCCACGTTGTGATCGATTTCCCGTCCGGCATGACGAGGGAGTAGGTCGGCACAAGCGTTGCATGACCAATCGATAACATGCTGTAAGGGCGTCCGTTAAGTCGCAGTTCGGAGACGTACGGTCCAGCGCTCGGATTGGCGGTGATCGTGAGACGACGACCTGCGGGGAGCTTTACCACTGCCCGGTCGAAGAGCGGCGTGCCCACCGCGTACTGTGGCAAACCGGGCGTGACGGGGTAGAGGCCGAGCGCGGACATCACGAACCACGCGCTCATCTGCCCGCAGTCTTCGTTGCCTGGCAGCCCCTCGGGCGTGGGCGCGTACAGGCTGTCGAGGATCGTGCGGACGAGCCGCTGCGTCTTCGCCCCCTGCCCCGCGAACGTGTACAGGTAGGCCACGTGGTGCGAGGGCTCGTTGCCGTGCGCGTACTGCCCGATGAGCCCGGTGATGTCGGCCTGGTTGCGCCCGGTGGTGCGGTCGGGCGCGGTGAAGAGGCTGTCGAGCTTCCGGGCGTAGGCGTCGGGGCCGCCCAGCAGGGCCATGTGGCCGGCGACGTCGTGCGGGGCGAAGAAGCCGTACTGCCACGCGTTCGCCTCGGTGAAGTGGTTGTTCACCTCGCGCGCGTCGAAGGGGGTGAGCCAGCCGCCGTTCTGGCGCGGGCGGAACAGGCCGGAGGCAGGATCGAACAGGTTGCGGTAGCCGAGGGCCGTGCGCCGGTAGGCCGCCGCGAGGCTGTCGTGCCCGAGGGCGGCGGCATAGCGCGCGATGACGCCGTGGTCGTAGCTGTATTCGAGCGTCTTGGAGACCGACTCGTGCTCGTCCTCGACGCTCAGGAAGCCGTTTTGGTTGAACGTGGGCTGTCCGTACCCGCTGTAGTCTGCGCGATGCCACCATCGCGCGGAGCGCGTGCTCGGGGTCGAAGCCCCGGATGCCCTTCGCGTAGGCGTCCGCGATGACGGGCACCGCGTGGAAGCCGATCATCGTGTTGGTCTCGTTGCCGGCGAGTTCCCAGATGGGCAGGCGGCCCGTGGCGTCGAACTGCGCGAGCATCGTCCGCACAAAGTCGCGCGTCCGCTCGGGCTCGATGAGCGTGAGGAGCGGGTGGAGCGCGCGGAACGTGTCCCAGAGCGAGAAGACCGTGTAGACGCCGGTGCCCTCGGCGGTGTGGACCTGCCCGTCGTGCCCCCGGTAGCGCCCGTCTACGTCGGACCACACGTTGGGCGCGATCATGGTGTGGTAGAGGGCGGTGTAGAAGTTCTGCCGCGCCCGCAGCGTCCCTCCGGATACCTCGATCTTGCCGAGGGCCGTGTTCCAAACGGCCTCGGCGGCGCGGCGCGTGCGCTCGAAATCCCAGCCCGGCAGCTCGGCGGCGCCGTTGCGCGCGGCGCCATCGGTGCCCGAGGACGAAAGGGCGGTCTTGAGCAGCAGCGTCTCGCCCGCACGCACGTTGAACTGGAAGACGGTCGCCTGCACGCCCTCGGGGCCGCGCCGGGTAAAGCGGGCCGTCCACGGCTTCGAGAACTGGCTGCGGAAGTACACGCGCTGATCCGGCGCCCACGCCTGCGAGCGCCGCATCCCCTCCACCGTCGTGGGCGAGACGGCGCGCACGGCGCCTTCGAGGAGGCGGTCGCGGTGGCGCAGATCGAGCACGACGCTCACGCGCCCGGCGCGCGGGAACGTGTAGGCCTGCAGGCCCACGCGCTCGGTGGCCGTGAGGGCCACGCGGATGCCCTCATCGTCCAGCGTGACGGCGTAATGCCCCGGACTGGCGGCTTCCGTGCGGTGGCGAAAACGGCTGCGGTAGCGCGTGCGGTCGGTCGTGGTGTCGCCGTAGAGCGGCATGAAGGCGACGTCGCCGTAGTCGGGGATGCCGGTGCCGGAGAGGTGGGTGTGGGAGAAGCCGTAGATCAGCGAATCGCTGTAGTGGTAGCCGGCCGAGCTTTCCCACGAGTCGTCCACGCGCGTGTCGGGCGAGAGCTGGACGAGGCCGAAGGGCCGCGTGGCGCCGGGAAACGTGTGCCCCGCCCCGCCCGTGCCGGTGAACACGTTGACGTAGCGCGTCCACTGTGCCGAGGCGGGCAGCGTGGCGAGCAGCAGGACCGCAGAGGACGACGAGGCGGCGAGTGGGCATGGGGCAGGGCGGTAGAAAGCGCAAGCTACGGGCCACCGCCGCATCGGGCGGCGCGTCAGTGCCCGCCGGCGAGAGGGCCGCTGCGCATCGAACAGGCTCCGGACGCTGGATCCGCGCCGGATCGACGCCCGGCGGCAGCGGCACCATCACCGGCACACCCGGCCACAGGTCGAGGTAGTTGAGCGGCAGGTTGGGGCTGCCCGCATCGTCTTCGAGCCACACGCCGAGCGCGACCCGGTCCGCTGTGAGCACGAGCGCCTCGCCCCGGCGTTCGACGTGCAGGCCCGGATCGGCGAGGGCGACGCGCCACGGCGAGGCGAGCGTGCTGCGCGCGTCGAGGCGGCTCTCGCCCATGTCGCTCACGAGGCGCAGGCGGATAGGCGAGCAGGCTGTCGGGCACGCCGAGCGCGGCGCGGGCATAGAGCGGCACCGCCTGCGCGGTGCCGGGCGCGAGCCGGACGGCCAGCGTGTCGGCGCGGAGGCGGCCCGTGCGCACATGGAAGGCCTCTGCGATGACCGTCCCCAGAACGCGCCCCGGCTGTCGCTCACGAGGCGCAGGCGCACGGTATCGGCCTCCGTGCGGGCTTCGGCGAAGAACGGCGCGTAGAGCGCGCGGGCGCGGTAGTGGAGCGGCTTCCAGCGGCCCGCCACGTCCACGCTTGCCCACGACACCACCGGCCACACGTCGTTGAGCTGCCAGTAGAGCGTGCCCATCGAACGCGGCTTCGCGGCGCGGTGCGCGGCGATGGCGTAGCCCATCCCTTCGGCCTGCATCACCTGCGTCTGCCACGCAAAACGGCGGAGCGAGTCGCTCGCCGCGCCGAACGTCTGCACGGCGTAGCTCCGCAGCCAGTCCCAGCCCTGCGGGTGCTTGTTGTGGGTGCGAAAGGCGGGGCTCGTGAGGGCGAGCGTGTCGGCAAAGGTGCGGACGGTGGCCCACGCGGGAAACCCCTGCATCCCGTACTCCGAATTGAAGCGGCCCACCTTGCTGCGGTAGTCCTCGAACGGCATCCGTCCCCACCAGACGCCCCAGAAGTGAACATCGCCGTCCGTATAAGCCACGTCACGCCCCCAGCCGTGCAACGGAGACGACGGCCAGTACGGCGTGGCGGGGTCGAGGCGCTGCACGATTTCCGGCAGTACGCCTTCAAACACACGCTCGTAGGCGTGCCACACGGCGAGCGAGTCCTGCGGCGAATAGTGCAGGGCGCGCTGCCAGCCCCAGTTGAACCAGCCCTCGCGCATCTCATTGCCGCCGCACCAGAGCGCGAGCGAGGCGTGCCCGCGCAGGCGGCGCACATTCTCCTCGGCCTCGGCGCGCACGTTCGCCACGAAGGCGGCATCGCCGGGGTACATCGCGCTCGCGAAGGGCGCATCCTGCCACAGCATGAGGCCGAGCGAGTCGGCGATCTCGTAGAGCGCGTCGTCCTCGTAGATGCCCCCGCCCCACACGCGGAGCAGGTTCATGCCCGCGTCCGCCGCATCCTGCAGCCGGGCGCGGTACAGCGCACGCGGGGCGGGCAGAAAGGAGCCCAGCGGGACGAGGTTGGCCCCTTTCGCAAACACGGGCACCCCGTTGACGACGAACGTGAACGCCCCCTCCGTCCGGTCGAGCGCCACCGTGCGCACGCCGAGGTTGAACGCCCGCCGGAGCGTCACGCCGTCGCCCGCCAGTTCCACCGTCACGCGGTAGAGGTGCGGCGCGCCCTGCCCGCGCGGCCACCACAGGCGCGGCCGTTCGATACGCAGGGGCAGATCCAGCTCGTGCAGCACGTCCTGCAAGCGCGCCCCCACGTTGAGGCTCCGCGTCACGGCGAGCGAATCGCCCAGCCACACGCGCGCCACGACCGGCCCGGCGAAGCCGGACACGTCGCCCCGAATCCGGTAGGTGGCCGCGTCGCCGCCGATGCGCTCGGGGGCGGCATAGACGTGGTCGAGGCGCGGGGCGGCGGCGTCCTCCAGAAAGACGGGCTTCCACAGGCCCCCGCCCACGAGTTTCGGCCCCCAGTCCCAGCCAAAGCTGTACTGCGCCTTGCGGGCAAACACGCGCGGGCTCTCCGGCAGCGGCTGCGGAGCCGCATCGGCGCGGCGCTGGGCCTCGCGCAGCGCGGGATGCACGACCACGGTTACCTGGTGCGCGCCCGGCGCAAGGGGGACGCGGTAGGCGCGAAACATATTGTCCGTGCGCAGCACCGTGCGCCCGTCCACCTGCACGTCCGCGAACGTGTCGATGCCCTCGAACACCAGCGTCGGCGCCTGCATCGACGCGGGCACGGTCACGGCGCGCGTGTAGACCCAGGTCGTCGTGTCCACCCACGCCACGGCGGCTTCATTCGCGCCGAAGAAGGGGTCCGGGATTAGGCCCGCCGCGCGCAGCGCCGGATGCACCATGCCGGGCACGATGGCCGCCACCGGACCGATGGGCGCGTGCGCCGCCGCGAGCGTCCAGCCGGTATCGAGCGGGACGCGCTGGGCCTGCACCGGCGCGGCCAGCAGCAGGGCGGCCCAGAGGGCAGGCAGGCGGGGCGGCAGGGTCCGGCGGAGGGGCATGGCGGCAGCGGCTGCCCCAAGATCGTCCGTCGGCGGCGCGCCCGCCACGCGCTAAAAACAGAAGGGGGCCAGGTGCGGCCCCTATTCGCACCCAGCCCCCCTCTGAAAAATGCGCCCCTATCGGGGTGCTCCTTCTCTATCGGCAGGCGGTGCCGCGCGCTCAACTTCGGCGCGATGTTTTTTCGCTGCCGGGCGCTCCCGCTCCAATAATGAGGAAGGGGCCGGCACCGCAGAAGCGGCACCGGCCCCTTACCCGATGGCTGCAAGGGGCATTGCCAGCCTGGGGGCACCGGCAAGAGTACGGAACCTGCGCGCGGAACGCAAGCGCGCCGCTACTGCCCCGCGAGATCGTGCAGGAGCGGCCCGAGCACCGCCCACACGTTGCGGGCGACAAGCCGCGCGCCCTCGGCGTTGGGATGCACGCCATCGGCCTGATTGAGCCCCGCGATGCCGCCCACGTCCTGCAGCAGAAAGGGCACGAGCGTGAGGCGATGCTGCCGCGCCAGGTCCGGGTAGAGCGCGGCAAAGCGGTCGGCGTAGGCGCGCCCGAGGTTGGGCGGCGCCTTCATGCCCACGAGCACCACGGGCACGCTGGGCCGGGCGGCCTGCACGCGCGTGATGATGGCGCCGAGGTTGGCGCGCGTCGTGTCGAGGTCGGTGCCGCGGAGCATATCGTTGGCGCCGGTTTCGAGCACGAGCACGCGAAACGGCTGCCGCAGCAGCCAGTCGATGCGGCGCAGAGCGCCCGCGCTCGTCTCGCCGCTCACGCCCGCGTTGACCGCCCGGAACGGCATCCCCGCCGAGTCGATCTTCTGCTGGACGAGCGCCGGAAAGGCCTGCTCGGGTGCCAGGCCCAGCCCGGCGGTCAGGCTCGTGCCCACAAACAGCACCACGTCGGGCCCCTGCGGGTCGGCGGCGGGGAGGGCGGTGGAGTCCGGTGCCGGCGGTAGGGGCGCCTCGGCGGCGGGCTTGCCGCAACCGAAGGCCAGCAGGACAAGTACGGCGGGGATCAAACAGCCAGCACGGATGCTCATCGCGGAAAACCTCGGAAAGACCTACACAAGCGGCGAGCGCGCGCTCACCGTGCTCGCCGACGTGTCCCTGCACGTTGGCGCGGGCGAGTTTGTTGCCATCGTCGGCCCGTCGGGCTCGGGCAAGACCACCCTGCTCGGCCTGCTCGCCGGGCTCGACACGCCTTCGGCCGGGCGCGTCGTAATCGACGGGACGGACGTGGGGGCGCTCTCCGAAGATGCCCGCGCCCGCTTCCGGCGCACCGCCGTGGGCTTCGTCTTCCAGTCGTTCCAGCTCATCCCCTCGCTCACGGCGCAGGAAAACGTCCAGGTCCCCCTCGAACTGCGCGGCGACGCCGACGCCCCGGCGCGGGCGCGGCTGCTGCTCGAACGCGTGGGCCTCGGCGACCGGGGCGGGCACTTTCCGGCGCAGCTCTCGGGCGGCGAGCAGCAGCGCGTGGCGCTCGCGCGGGCGTTTGCGCCTACCCCGCGCGTGCTCTTCGCCGATGAGCCCACCGGCAACCTCGACGCCGAGACCGGCGCCACCGTGATCGGCCTGCTCGAAGCGCTCAACCGCGAGCACGGCACCACCCTCGTGCTCGTCACGCACGACCTCGACCTCGCCGCCCGCGCGGGCCGCACCGTCCGCATCGGCGGCGGGCGCATCGTCTCCGACACGGGCGCGCCCACCCCCTCAGTCGAGGCCGCCGCGTGACGCTCCGCACCCTGCTTGCGCTCGCGTGGCGAGAGAGCCGCTTTGCGCGGCGCCGCCTGCTGCTCTTCCTCTCCGCGATCTCCCTCGGCGTGGCCTCGCTCGTGGCCGTGCAGGGCTTTGCCGGCAGCCTCGCGCGCGGCGTGGCCCGCGAAGCCCGCAGCCTCCTCGGCGCCGACCTCGTGCTCTCCAGCCGGCAGGCCTTCGGGCCCCTCACCACCGCGCTCGTGGATTCGCTCCAGCGCGCGGGCGTGCCGGTGGCGCGGCGCACGTCGTTTGCCTCGATGGGCGTGGCGCCGACCGGCAAGACCCGCCTCGTGCAGGTGCGCGCCGTCGAGCCCGGCTACCCGTTCTACGGCACCATCGAAACGGCCCCGGCGGGCGCGTGGGCGGCGCTGCAGCAGGGCGCGAACGTGCTCGTGGACCCCGGCCTGATGACCGCCCTCGGCCTGCGCGTGGGCGACTCGCTCGGCCTCGGGGCGATCCGCTTCCGCGTGCTCGGCGCGCTCGTGCGCGTGCCCGGCGACGCCGCCATTGCCTCCTCCTTCGCCCCGCGCGTGGCGATTCCGGCGCGCTTTCTCAAAGCCACCGGGCTCGTCGGCTTCGGGAGCCGGGTCGAGTACGACGCCTACTTCCGCCTCCCGCAGCCTGCGCAGGCGGGCGCCGTGCAGCAGCAGTACCGGCCCCGCTTGCGCCCGGAGCGCGTGCGCATCGGCACGGCGGCGACGGAGCAGCAGAACCTGTCGGACGCCTTCGGGCGGCTCGGGGCGTACCTGAGCCTCGTGGGCGTGTTTGCGCTGCTGCTCGGGGGCATCGGCGTGGCGAGCGCGATGGGCGCCCACATGGCCCAGAAATCCGACACCGTGGCGATCCTGCGCTGCCTCGGCGCCACGGCGGCGCAGGTGCTCACGCTCTACCTCGTGCAGGCGGCCGTGATGGGGCTCGCCGGGCGCGCTCCTCGGCATCGCCCTCGGGCTCGGCGTGGAATGGGTGCTGCCGAAGCTCGTGGCCGGCCTGCTCCCCGTGACGGTGACGCCGGAGGTGGACCTCCCCGCCGTCCTGACCGGCCTGGTGGTGGGCGTGGGCACGGCGGTGCTGTTCGCGCTCCTGCCCCTGCTCGGCATCCGGGCGGTCTCGCCGCTCGGCGCGCTCCGCCGCCGCACCAACCCGGTGCGCCTGCCCGCGCGCGACGGCCTGCGCCTGCTCGCGTGGGCGCTCGTGGCGGCCGGGGTGTTCGCGCTCCTGTACGTGCAGGTGCGGAGCCTCGCGCAGGCGGCGGGGATGCTCGCGGGCATCGGCGCGGTGCTCGGGGGCCTCGCGGGCGCGGCGTGGCTGCTCGTGCGGGCCCTGCGGCGCGTCCGCGAGAGCGGCCTGCCCTACCTCGTCCGGCAGGGGCTCGCCAACCTCTACCGCCCCGGCAACCAGACGCGCGCGCGTCGTGCTCGCGCTCGGCTTCGGCGTGTTTCTGCTCGGCACGCTCCTCGCCGTGCAGCGCACGCTGCTCGCGCCCCTCACCACGGGCGATGCCGCCACGCGCCCCAACCTGCTGTTCTTCGACGTGCAGGACGACCAGGAGCCGGGCCTGCGCGCCCTCCTCACCGCGCAGGGCTTGCCGGTGGCCGAGCGGGCCCCCATCATCCCCATGCGCATCGCGGCGGTGAACGGCGTGCCGGTGCGGCCGCTCGCGCCGGGCGAAGAGGTGGACGCAGACGGCCCGCCCCCCTCCGACGACGGCAACGGACAGGCCCAGCGCGGAGTCTCCGGCTGGGCGGTGCGGCGCGAATACCGCTCCACCTTCCGCGACGCCATGCAAGCGTCGGAGACGCTCCTCGCCGGGCGCTTCTGGGACGCCCGCACCGCCGACGCCGCGCAGGTGTCGCTCGAAGAAGGCATCGCCGACGAACTCGGCGCGATCGGTCGGCACCAGGATCGAGTGGGACGTGCAGGGCGTGCGCCTGCCGACCGTCGTGACCTCGATCCGGAAGGTGGACTGGGCGCGCTTCGAGCCCAACTTCTTTGCCGTCTTCCCGAGCGCCGCCCTCCGCGACGCGCCGAAAACGTGGGTGCTGCTCACGCGGGCTCCCACCGAGGCCGCCCGCGCCCGCGCGCAGCAGGAGGCCGTGGCGCGCTACGCCAACGTCGCCGCCGTAGACCTGACGCAGGTGCAGGCCGCCCTTGACGACGTGCTCGGGCGCATCTCGGCGGTGATCCGCTTTCTGGCCGCCTTCTCCATTGCCACGGGCTTCGTTGTGCTGCTCGGGGCCGTCTCGGCGAGCCGCTTGCAGCGCGTGCGCGAGGGCGTGCTCCTGAAGGTGCTCGGCAGCACGCGGGCGCAGCTCCGCGCGATCATGGCGACCGAATACCTCACGCTCGGCCTGCTCGCGGCGCTCCTCGGCGTCGGGCTCGCGCTCGGCGGCGCGTGGGCGCTTGCGCGCTGGGTCTTCAAAACGCCCTTCGTGGCCCCGGCGGGCGGGCTCGCGCTGCTCGCCGGGTCGGTCGTGGTGCTGGCCGCGCTCATCGGGCTCGGGGCCAGCCGCGAGGTGTTCCGCCGCACGCCCCTCGACGCCATCCGCGACGAGTAGATTGGGGGCACCTCGCCCTCTCCCTTTGTCTCCTCTTCGCGTATGCCGACCGACCTGCAACACGAACTCCACCAGACGCGGCCCTTCTCGGACGTCCAGGAAGAAGCCGCGCTCAACCTGTTGCGCACGGCGAGCGTGATTGAGGCCACGGCGTCGGACTTTTTCAAAGGGTTCGGGCTCAGCGCGGCGCAGTACAACGTGCTCCGCATCCTGCGCGGGGCGGGCGCGGAAGGCCTCGGGCGCAACGAGATCCGCGAGCGCCTCATTTCGCGGATGCCGGACGTGACGCGCCTCATCGACCGCCTCGAAGCGCAGGGCTTCGTCACCCGCACCCGCAGCACCTCGGACCGCCGGTGCGTGCCCACGACGCTGACCCCGAAGGCGCTCGCGCTGCTCGCCGAGATCGACCCGCGCCTTGGCGAGGCCCACCGGCAGTGGTTTGCCCACCTGCGCGCGGAGGAGCTTCGGCAGCTCATCACGCTGCTGACGCGCGTGCGGCACCCGGAAGAGGGCTGAGGACCAGGCGCAGCGCCCGGCGAGACGTCCCCGCCGGAGCCGGACCCTTCCCGTTCCGCTACGCTGCCGGGCCCCTGCGACACAGGGCTGACAGGCGCGCCCGCGACCTTGCGGCGGTGCTTCCGCCGCGCGGACCCCGGCGCCCTTAACCCATTCCCTTCCCCCGATGCCCCCTCCTATCGAAGCCTCCGACGCCCCAATGCCCGCCATGAAACTCGAACTGGTGCCGGTGCCCGTCTCCGACGTGGACCGCGCCAAGGCGTTCTACACGCAGGCGGGCTTCACCCTGGAAGTAGACGTCCGGCCAACCGAGACGATGCGCGTGGTGCAGTTCACGCCGCCGGGCTCGGCGTGCACGATTGTGTTCGGCACCGGCATGGGCGAGCTCACCGCCATGGTGCCGGGCTCGGTCCGGGGCCTGCACCTCGTCGTGGACAGCATCGACGCCGCGCGCGACGCGCTCGTGCAGCGCGGCGTGGAGGTCCGGGCGGTCCAGGATCTCCAGCAGGTGAAGTACGCCGAGTTCAGAGACCCCGACGGCAATCTGTGGCTACTCCAGGAATTCCCGGCGGCGCTCCGGCTCCCCGGCCAGAGCTTCTATGCGCCGCGCTAACGCGCAGAGGTGCAGCGGCGTGCGGAAGCCTGCGCCCGTTCCTTTGGGGGACCATCTTGCGGCGTCCCTCTGATCGTGCATCAGGCCACACCCACGCGGCCCGCCCCCGCGCCACAAAGGGGCCTGCGCCTGTGAACTGCCCTCTTGACACTGCTTGATGACATCCGTATGCTTGCCAACATGCGGCATAGCTCCGCTCAATCACTGGTTCTGCGGCCTCCACTCATGGCGTCGTCGTCACAGTCGCAACTTATTTCGCTGGCCCATCAGGCGCACATGGCGAAGGCCCTGCTCGAAGTAGAAGGCATCCCTTGCCGCATTGCAGGTGAACACCTCGTTGGCGTTTATCGGCAGGGGCTCGGCGGGGTTGATCTGCAGGTGCCAGAGCCTGATCAGACAGAGGCCTTGCGCGTCCTCCGCGATGCTGGCGAGATCGAAGCTGGAGAAGCTGGAACAGTAGACGGCGCACCGAGCCTGCCTGGGGCGGCTGCGCCTCTGCGACGGTGGGCGCTTCTCTCAACCGGTGTCGCGGCAATCACCATCGCCGTTGGCTGGATAGAATCCAGGCTTTCACTTCCGAAGACTGCCTTCGACACACCGACGTCGCATTGGGCCTCGTACGTGCTGCTAGGTGTGGGCGTGTTGCTGCTCTGGCTTGGCTTGCGGCAGCGCGCGTCCGCAGAACCCCGTACTTCAGCCGACGCTTCGCGCGGCTGAGCTTTGTTGTTAGACCGCGCGCCCTCTGTCGCTGGGTCCATGCGTCGCCACGTACTCGAACACGCCCCGCTGGTCCGCGACGCGCTGCCGTCTTTCACTCCCGAGTTGGAGCGGTTGCTCGCGGCGGCGTCGCCCCAACTGGCGGCGCAAGTGGAAGGGCTCCGCCTCGTTGGTCGGTGCCGGTGCGGCCAGTCTGACTGCGCGACGTTCTACGTCCTCACGTCCCGGTCGGCACCGCCAGCGCCGGACTATGGCGCGTCCGAACTCGACTGCCTCGACCTCGAAGCCGAGGCAGGGCTCGTCGTCGTGGACGTGGAGGGCGGGCGGCTCCGCTTGGTCGAGGTGCTCGGCCGATCCGACGTGAAGGAGGAACTGGACGCCGCGATCCCCGCGATCCTCACATAGGATTCCGTCGGCACACACTGAACCTGCACCGTCCGTCGGGCGCGGCGCATCTGTCTCGGATCTCGCCGGGCGCCACAGAGCCGGGCAGGCCAACCCCCAGGCGCACCATCGAGGCCATCGGCGTACGGCGGGCTGGATCAGCACCTGCGCACGCAGGCGACGTGCCGGCGGGCTGGTAGGCCGTGACGTGCGGTTGGATTCATGCGCAAGCCACGGCCCCCAGTGCCTCAGTCGCCCGCGTCGATGCCGATGCGGAAGGTGTGGCGGTTGGAGCGGCCGTAGGTGGGCCACTTCTCGGCGGCGAGCTTCTGCCCGATCAGGAAGCCCTGCACGAGGCCATCGGTGCGGTGCGCCACGAGGATGCCTTCGCGCGTGAGCACGAGCGGCGTCTCGACGCGCCCGCCGAGCAGGGTGCGCGCGGCCACCGTGCCGCTCGAGCCGATGGTCAAGAGGTCGGTGCCGGAGACGAGGTGGAGGTTGCCCGCCGCGTCGAGCGTGGGCCAGTTGAGGTCGGGAAGGGTGAGCACGTAGCGCTGCCGCGTGCCGCCCGCCGGGATCACCTCGTTGAAGGCCGCCAGGCCCGCCGCCGTGGCCGCGTAGATCGTCCCGTCCCCTCCGATGACCGGGCTGCTGCCGAGCGGCCCACTGAGGGCCCGTCCGGGCAGCGCCTGGCTCCAGTCGGTCGCGCCGGTGGCGCCGGAGACGGCCACGAGCCGCCCGTCCATCGTGATCACGTACACGGTCGTGATGCGGAGCGCGCCCTCGGTGCGCTCGGAGAGCGCCGGCGGATGCAACCCCACGCCCAGGTTGTCGGCGGACGTCCAGCGCAGCCGCCCATCGGCGGCGATGCTGTAGACGCGCCCATCCCCGGCAATCGCGTAAATGTTGCCGTCGCGGTCGATGGCGACGGAGGGCGTGATGGGGTTCGTCATGGGCAACTGCACCGGGAAGCCTGCGAGGGCCGCGCCCGTGCTCACCGAGACGCCGTGGATGCGCCCCTTGCCGTCGCCAAAGAAGAAGTTGCCCGTCGGGCCGACGCTGGCGCCGGAGACGATGGGCGATCCGGCGTCGTAGGCGGGCCAGAGGCGGTTGCCGTTGGGCGCGAACGCGTGGAGCTTACCCGAGCGCCCCGTCACGACCACGTTGTCGCCGTTGGTGATGAGCGGCGGGCCGCCGGGGGCCTCGCCGACCTGGAAGAGCGAGAGCACCTGCCCGTCCTTGTTGAGGCCGTAGAGCGCGCCCGTAGTCGTGGTCACGTAGAGCACCCCGCCGAGGCTTTGCGCTATCCCGACGGGCGCGCCGATCAGGCCGGAGACGCGGAAGCGCGTGCAGCGGGCCGTCGTGCAGGTGGGGCCGAAGGTCGGATCGGTGGACTTCACCACTGTGTCGCGCACGATGACGTTGACGATGGGGCTCAGGCGCGTGCCGGGCCCGAGGGACGCGCGCACCTGGAGGCGGTGCGGGCCGCTGCCGTCGGCGCCGGTGTTCCAGGTCCACTCGTAGGGCGCGGCCGTGAAGATGGCCCGCACGAGCCCGTCCACGAAGAACTCGACCTGCGAGGGCGTCGGCTGCCCGAAGTCCGGGCGGGCCACGACGGTGACCTTGCCGCGCACCGAGTCGCCTTCGAGGGGGGAGACGATGCGCACGAGCGGGCCGGAGCCGTCGCCGTTGCGCACGCGCAGGCGGACCGAGCGCGAGGTGCCCCGGGCGCCGTGCCCGTCGAAGGCCACCGCCTCGACGCGGTACTCGCCGTCGGTGAGCGTGCGCGTGTCGAGCGTGTAGGTGAAGGTGCGCACGCGCGAGACGACGGCCGCCGGCTGCCCGAGCACGGGGGCCGCCGTGGCGCTCGCCACGGGCAGGGCCGTGCCCACACTGTGCCCGCCGACGACGATCTCGGCCGATTGGATCGTGTTGTCGGTGCCGCGCGCTTCGGCGGAAATGCGGATCACCACGTCGCCCGCCACATCCGCCACGGTGGTGTCGGGGGCGAGGAGCGTAACCGCAGGGGCGCGGCGGTCGTCGGTGGTGCTGAAGAGGTTGCAGCCCGAGGCCGCCGCCGCGCAGGCGAGCAGCATGGCGACGCGGGCGAGCGCGTGGGAGGAGCGGAGCGAGGGGGGCACGAGGCGTGGCATGAGAGCGCGGGAGACGAGGGGTGCCGGGCCCTGCCGCAAGATCCGAACCAAACCGCGAATTATCCCTTTCTGATACGCATTTGGGCCGGTTTGGCGGTAACTTTAGGCCTCGACCGGGGTTCATCCCGGCCTGGCGCGACCCACTCGCGCCGCCCGCCTAGCCGCCCGTTTTTTGCGTCGCCCCCTGCCCTGCTGGCCCGCTGCCGACGCCTCCGCCCCGGAGGCGCGCGCGCGTGCGCGACGCCCGGCCCTCGCCCACCCCGGCCCCGACGGGCCCGGCCACGGCGCCGTTTTCTGTGTGCTGATCCTCCTCTGACCTGATGGAACTCGACCCGACCGACCGCCCCGAAGACCAGCCCGAAGCCCAGGGCGGTGGCCGCCCCGGCGATTCGACGCCGCCCCCCAACGACCCCGAGGCGCTCGGCAACGAGCTGACGGTCGGCCTCGAAGTGGGCGGCGACGGCAGCCCGCGCATCCTCCCGATCAACATCGAGGAGGAGATGAAGAGCGCCTACATCGACTACTCGATGTCGGTCATCGTGGGCCGCGCGCTGCCCGACATCCGCGACGGCCTCAAGCCCGTCCACCGCCGCGTGCTCTTCGGCATGACCGAACTCGGCATCGGCGCGGGCTCGGCGCACAAGAAGAGCGCCCGTATCGTGGGCGAGGTGCTCGGCAAGTACCACCCGCACGGCGACCAGAGCGTCTACGACACGCTCGTGCGCATGGTGCAGCCCTTCTCGCTCCGCTACCCCCTCGCCGACGGGCAGGGCAACTTCGGCAGCGTGGACGGCGACGGCGCCGCGGCCATGCGCTACACCGAGGCCCGCCTGACGCGCCTCGCCGAAGAGCTGCTGCGCGACATCAACAAGGAGACGGTGGACTTTGCCGACAACTTCGACGGCTCGCTCCAGGAGCCCGAAGTCATGCCGGCGGCCTTCCCCAACCTGATCGTCAACGGCTCCGACGGCATCGCGGTCGGCATGGCGACCAAGATGGCGCCCCACAACCTCGGCGAGGCCATCGACGCCGTCGTGGCCTACATCGACGACCCGGAGATCTCGATCGACGGGCTGATGAAGCACCTCCCGGCGCCGGACTTCCCGACGGGCGGCCTGATTTACGGCTATACGGGCGTCAAGGAGGCCTACCACACGGGGCGCGGGCGCGTGATCATGCGCGCCAAGATGCACGAAGAAGACGTGCGCCCCGGCCGGCCGGCGCTCATCGTCACCGAGATCCCGTACCAGGTCAACAAGAGCCTGCTCCTAGAGAAGATCGCGATGCTCGCCCGCGAAAAGCGCCTGGAGGGCATCGCGGATCTGCGCGACGAGTCCGACCGCGACGGCATGCGGATCGTGATGGAGCTCAAGAAGGACGCCGTGGCCCAAGTGGTGATGAACCACCTCTACAAGCTCACGCCGCTCCAGCAGACGTTCGGCGTCAACATGGTCGCGCTCATCAACGGGCGCCCGCGCACGTGTACGCTGCGCGACCTCGTGCACCACTACGTCGAGCACCGGCACGACGTGGTCACGCGGCGCACGCAGTTCGACCTGCGCAAGGCCGAGGAGCGCGCCCACATCTTGGAAGGGCTCACCATTGCGCTCGACCACCTCGACGCGGTGATCGCCATCATCCGCCACTCGGCCGACACCGACGCCGCGCGGGCCAACCTCATGGCGGGCGTCTACCCGGACCGCCTCACCACCGCGCAGCGCGAACGCCTCGGCCTCCCGGAGGCCACCGGCTCGATGTTCACGCTCTCCGGCGCCCAGGCCGACGCCATCCTCGCGCTCCGCCTCTCCCGCCTGACCGGCCTGGAGCGGCAGCGCATCGAAGAGGAGTATGCCGACGTGCTCCGCGAGATCGAGCGCCTCTCGTCGATCCTCGCCAACCGCGCGCTCCGCATGGCGCTCATCAAGAGCGAGCTGCTGGAAGTGCGCAGCAAGTACGCCGACGCCCGCCGCACGGTGGTGGACTACGCCGGCGGCGACGACTTCGTCATGGAGGACATGATCGAAGACGCGCACGTGATCGTGTCGGTGAGCCACGCCGGGCTCGTCAAGCGCACGCCGCTCACCGAGTATCGCACGCAGAGCCGGGGCGGCGTGGGCAGCCGCGGCGCCGGCACGCGCGACGAGGACTACGTCGAGCACCTGTTCTCGTGCTCCAACCACGACTACCTGCTCTTCTTCACCGACAAGGGCCGCTGCTACTGGCTCCGCGTGTTCGAAATCCCCGAGGGGGCGCGCACGGCCAAGGGGCGCAGCATCCGCAACCTCATCCAGATCGAGCAGGACGACCGCGTGCGCGCCGTGATCTCGGTCAAGAAGGCGGACTTCGAGCACCAGGACTACCTCGAATCCCACTACGTGCTCATGGCCACGCGCCGGGGCACCGTCAAGAAGACGGCCCTCGAAGCGTATTCGCGCCCCCGCCAGGCGGGCGTGATCGCGATTGCCATCAACGAGGGCGACGAACTCATCGGCGCCGAGCTCACCAACGGGCGCTCGCAGGTGATCCTCGGCTGCAACGCGGGCCGCGCGATCCGCTTCGAGGAGGACGACGTGCGCCCGATGGGCCGCGATACCTCCGGCGTGCGCGGCATGATGCTGGAGGGCGACGAGCGGCTCGTGGGCATGATCGTGATGCGCGAGGACGCCCATGAGGTGCTCGCCATCTCGGAGCACGGCTACGGCAAGCGCACCGGCATCGACGAATACCGCCTCCAGACGCGCGGCGGCAAGGGCGTCATCACCCTCAACGTGACCCCCAAAACGGGCCGCCTCGTGGCGCTCCAGGCCGTCACCGCCGCGCACGACCTCATGATCGTCACCGAGAGTGGCATCCTGATCCGCATGGACGTGGGCGAGATCCGCACGACGGGCCGCAACGCGCAAGGCGTGCGCCTGATCGCGCTCAAAGACGGCGACGCCATCGCCGACGTGAGCCCGCTCGCGGTGGAGGAGGAAGACGAGGGCGCGCCCGAGGCCGAGCCGGCGGAGGTTTGACATGGCCGCCAACCTCCTGAACACTCAAACGACGACGTTCCTCGAGTTAATCGGGAATGGGAAGATCTACCGCGTCCCGCCCTATCAGCGCGACTACTCTTGGAAAGAAGAGCACTGGGAAGATCTCTGGGTCGACATCTCCGAGTTGCGAGACGCGAAGGCCGCTTCGCACTACATGGGGGCGCTCGTTGTGGAGGCAAAGAGCGACAGAACCTTCCAGATCATCGATGGGCAGCAGCGCATCGCCACCTTGAGTGTTCTCGCACTGGCTGTAATCTCGAAACTCCAGGCGCTGGCTGACGCAGGGGTCGATCCGGAAGCCAACCGAGAACGTGCATTGGCACTACGCACTCGGTTTCTCGGCGAAAAGGATCCGGCTTCGCTGATTGAGAGCAGCAAGCTTTTTCTCAATGAAACCGACAACCCATTCTATCAAGACTACCTCCTCCAGCTTCGCACCCCTTACAATCCGAAGGGGCTTGTCAAGTCAAATCAGCTGTTGTGGGCGTGCTTCCTCTACTTCCGCAAACGCCTTGACCAAGCAGATGACCTGAGCAAAGACGGAGCTGCCGTGGCCCGCCTGCTCTCCGAGACGGTGGGGCGACAGCTCATGTTCATCCTGATCACGGTAGACAATGAGTTGCACGCCTATACCGTCTTCGAGACGCTAAACGCGCGCGGGCTTGAACTGTCGGCAACCGACCTGCTGAAGAACTACTTGTTCTCGCGTGTCAACGTCGATACCGACCTCGACGCTTTGCAGCGACGCTGGCGGATGCTCATTGCCATTATCGGGCAGGAGATGTTCCCTGAGTTTCTGCGTTACCACCTACTCTGCGAGTTGCCGCAGGTGAGGAGCCAACGGCTTTTCAAGATCGTCCGAGACCGGGTCCGCACCGACGCTGATGTGTTTGCGCTGATGGAGGTGCTGGAGCGTACGAGCGGTAGTGTTCGCAGCGCTTGGAGATCCGGAGCACGAATACTGGTACGAACGGCCTGATTGTCGGCGCTATATACGAGAATTAAAACTCTTTCGCGTTCGCCAGATGACGCCGCTGCTCTTGCGGCGTGGGAATGCTTCACCCTCGACGACTTTGCCCGAACGTTGAAGCTGGTGGTCATTCTTTCCTTCCGTTACACCATCGTCAGCAGCCTCAACACCCACCCGCTGGAGTTTGAATACCACCGCGCGGCCAAGGCTGTGCTTGACGGCTCTGCCTCTCGACCGGGACGAGTGTTCCAGCTACTCCGTGATAAGATTTACGTCCCAGACGAGCGCTTCGAGCAAGACTTTGCACGTCTTGCGTTCAATGCGAGCGGCCCGCGCAACAAGCTGGCGAAGTATATACTGGCCCGACTCGAACACGATCTCTCAGGCCGAGATGTCAATCCGGAGACCGACACCGGCACCGTAGAACACATCCTGCCCCAGAATCCCTCGGCTGCTTGGAGTGAATCATTCCCGCCTGAACGGTGGGAATCCTATTCAAACCGCCTCGGCAATCTTACGCTCTTGGAGCCTGAACTCAACCGAGCTTTGGGGAGCAACGCCTATCCTGAAAAACGTGAGGTCTACGCGCGCAGCCGTTATGCGTTGACGACAGCCGTAGCATACAGCGCCCTGGAAGAGTGGACGCCCGTTCACGTTGACGCCCGCGCCCGCGCGCTCGCCTCTCAAGCCGCAAACATCTGGCGGTCAGACTTCGCCTGATGGCGCCCAAAGACGGCGCCGCCATCGCCGACGTGACGCCGCCTGTGGTCAAGGCCGAAGGGGAGACCACACCCGAAGCCGAACCAGCGGAGGCGTGACATGCCCCAGGGGCCCGCAGGACCCTTGGTCCGGGCCCCTGGCCGCGCTGTAACGCGGCCAAATCAGCGACGAGGAATCTGGCCGAGATGTGATGAGTAGCGCAGCCGTTGTTGTGCGCTCTCTATGCCCCGCGTCTTCCGCCTGCTGCCCCTCCTCCCGTTCTTGCTCGGCGGCTGCCTGAGCCTCCACCCGCAAGTCACGCCGGCCTCGGGCGCGCCCACCTTCTCGCCCGAGCGCTTCTTTGCGGGCACCACCGAGGGCGTCGGTACGCTCCGGCTGCGGGTGGGCCGCACGCAGCTCGTGCAGGTGGAGAGCCGGGGCACGTTCATGGCCGATTCCACCTTCCAGCTTGCGCAGACCATCCGGCGTGGCACGAGCGCCCCAAGCACGCGTACCTGGCAGATGCACCGCACGGCGCCCGGACGCTACACCGCCACGCTCACCGATGCCTCCGGGCCGGTCACGGCCACCGTGGAGGGCGCCACGCTCCGCATCCGCTACCCGATGGGGCGCTTCACGCGCATGGAGCAGCGGCTCGTGCTCCAGCCGGGCGGGCGCACCGCCGTCAACCTCTCCACCGTATCGTTTCTCGGCGTTCCGCTCGCGCGTCTGTTCGAGACGATCCGGCGACCGGAGGCCCCCTGAACGCCGAAACGCCGCCCGGCGCGAGGCCCGGCGGCGTCCCAGCAGGGGCAACGCGGCGTTCAGTCCTTCAGGCGGAGGGCCTTGCGGACAGCCTCGTAGTCCGTCCAGTCGAGGCCCTGCTTGTTGTAGCCGCTCGCCACGTTCGGCCCCACGACGACCAGCTTGACGCGGCGGTCGGGCTGCGTGCGCAGGGGCGCGGTGCTCGTGGAGGCTTCGTAGAACACTTCGAGGGAGCGCGTGCGGAAAGCGTAGCCGAGCGTGATCGTGTAGTCCACGGCCTGCGCGGTCGTGTTATCCACGGCGTAGGTGTAGGGCATGGCGGTCCAGGTGCCCTGCTCGTAGAAATAGCACATCACGAGGCCCACCTCTACCACGCGGCTGTCGAGCACCGGCACGTCGTACTGCGCCGAGGCCACGGCGCCGTTGACGGTCGCGTCGGCCAGGCGGAAGTTGAACTCGGTGCTGTAGATCTCGGGGTTGGCGTCGCTGTAGGAGTTGATCTCGCAGGCCGACAGGACCGGCAGCAGAGCGAGGAGCGGGAGCAGTTTCAAGGCGCGCATGGCCGTAGCGGGGTTGGGAGGGTAAGGCGGCCCGTGGCGAGCCGCGTCTGCCTCTCCTCCATCCCAACGCCGTGCCAGAACGCGCACGCCGGGCCCGAACGCCCGGCACTCCGCCTCCCAGCCAGCGCCCAGCGCGCCCCGCCACCGCCCTACCCCGGCGCCTCACACGACCGGCGGTGGGCCTGGCCATGCACGCGCCCCAGCCAGAGTTTTTTCAGCGGTTTAGCCGGGCCGCTTCTGGGGGCCGATTACTCGTCTTTGTAGATCCCGGTGGTGAGGGTACCGGCCGTATCAATGCTCCCCCGGTACATGCCCGGCGTGTTGAACACCATCGCGATATGACCCTGCCGGTCGAGCGAAACAACCCCGCCATCGCCCCCGAGCGCCACGCAGGCGGCCCATCACGACGGCGTTGGCGGCTTCTTTCAAGGACAGCCCGGCGTAGCGCATCATGGACGCAATGTCGTGCGCGACGACGCCGCGGATAAAGAACTCGCCGGTCCCGGTGGCGCTCACGCCGCACGTCTCGTCCTCCGCATACGTCCCCGCCCCGATGAGCGGCGCGTCGCCCACGCGCCCGAACCGCTTGCCCATGAGCCCGCCCGTCGAGGTCGCCGCCGCGATGTGGCCGTGCTGATCGAGGGCAACGGCGCCCACGGTGCCGTACTTCTGCTGGATCATGCCGAAAGGATCGGGGGCATAGTCCGGGTCGGCCATGCCAGAGCGGCGGTTCTGCTGAAGCTGCCGGAGCTGCTCGCGCCGCGCGGGCACGATGAACGTGTCGTTGGGCACGACCGGGAAGCCCTGCTCGCGCGCGAACGCCTCGGCGCCCGCGCCCATGAGCAGCACGTGCGGCGTGGCGTCCATGACGCGCCGCGCCAGCGCCACGGGCGAGAACACGGTCGTGACGCCCGCCACGGCCCCGGCGCGGCGCGTGGCGCCGTCCATGATGGCGGCGTCGAGTTCGGCGCGCCCGGCATCCGTGAGCACGGCCCCGACGCCCGCGTTGAACAGGGGCGAGCGCTCCATCACCTGAATGGCGGCCGTGACGGCGTCGAGAGCAGTGCCGCCGCGCGTGAGCACGCCGTGGCCCGCGTGGAGCGCTTCGGTGAGGGCGGCGCGGTACTGCGCCTCACGCTCGGGCGTCATGTTGGCCCGCAGGATGGTGCCCGCGCCCCCATGGATCACCAGGGCGACGGGCCCGGGGGTCTGCGCCTGCGCGGCGATGACGGGGAACACAGCAAGGGTGGCGAGCAGCAGCAGGCGCATGACAGTACGAGCGGGTGATCAGGGGCGGGAAAGGTAGCCGATCCCGCCGCCGGCGCGTGCAAAGCATGACGATCCCGCCATTTCGGCAGACGCGCCGGGACGATTCATGCGGCTTTCGGATTCGTTACGCGCGATTGGCAGGGGCTTGTGTAGTTTCGGAACACGCCTTAGGCGGGCCGCGCTTCGGCGCGGCGGCTCCCGTGTTCTCACCCTGCTTACGACCTTGCTCGATACCGCCACGCTCCCTCGGCCCCGCGCCCTCCTGCGGCCCTCGTCGCGCCTGTCCGCGCTCCACGGCATGAACGACGAGGACCTGATGGAGCAGTTCCAGGCGGGCACCGTGGAGGCCTTCAACCTGCTCGTCGAACGCTACTCGGAGCGCCTCATGCGCTACCTCTACGGCTTCCTCGGCGACGTCAAGCGCTGCGAAGACCTGCTGCAGGAAACGTTCCTGCGCGTCCACCGCAACCGGCACTCCTACCAGCGCATCGCCAAGTTCTCCACCTGGCTCTACACCATTGCCGGCAACCTCGCCCGCAGCGAGTACCGCAAGCGCAAGCGCCGCCGGATGTACTCGCTCCAGAGCGTCAACCGCGACAACGAGGAGTACGAGCTCGAAATCCCGGACGAGACGTTCGCGCCGGACAAGCACGCCGAGGCGATGATCCAGGACGCCTACATCCAGCAGGCGCTCAAGGAGATCCCGTCCTCCTTCCGCGAGGTCGTCGTGCTGCGCGACATCCAGCAGCTCGCCTACGAGGAGATCGCCGAGATCACGGGCCTGCCGATGGGCACCGTCAAGAGCCGCATCAACCGGGGCCGCACCAAGCTGCAGGCGCTCCTGAAGGAGATCTACCCCTTCCAGCCGCAGGCCACCGCCGCCGCCGCTGAGGAAGAAGAGACCGAAGCCGAAGCGCTCGCCTACTGACCCGGCGCTGTTTCATGCAAAGGCCCTGCCCTCCCCGGCAGGGCCTTTTCGTGGATAGGGCTCGCCGCGTGTATCTTGGCCTACGTCTGTTGCAGTATGCTCCTCTCTGGTCTCGGCGCAGCCCTCGCCGGGCTCGCGCTGTTTTACGCGGGCCTCTTCGCGGTCTGGACGCGCGGCCTGCGCCGCGTGCTCGCGCGCGTGCTCCCGCCGCTCCCTGCCGTGCCGCCCTTCGTGAGCGTCATCGTGCCCGCGCGCGACGAAGAAGGGACGATTGAGGCGTGCGTGGCCTCGCTCCTCGCGAGCGACTACCCCGGCGGCTGCTTCGAGGTGATCGTCGTAGACGACTTCTCGCGCGACGCCACCGCCGACCGCGTCGCGGCGATGCAGCGGGTGCTCGGCGGCGATGTGCTGCGCCTGATCCGCCTCGGCGAACGGCTCGAACACGAGCACGAAGGCCACAAAGGCGTCGCGCTCGCCTGGGGCGTTCACGACGCCGTCGGCAAGCTCATCCTCACCACCGACGCCGACTGCCAGGTCTCGCCCGGCTGGATCGCAGGCCTCGTCCGCACCTTCGACGACGCGCGGGTGGGCTTTGTGGCCGGGGCCGTCCGCCTCGACCCGACCGGGCGGCGCGGCGGGGCGCTCCAGGCGCTCGAAATGGCCGGCTTCGTGGGCATCGGCGCGGGTGCGCTCGAACACGGCCACCCGACGCTGTGCAACTCGGCCGCCATCGGCTACCCGCGCCGCGTGTTCGAGGCGCTCCGGCTGGCCCCGCGCAGCCCTGAACTCCCCGAGCGCATGACGCCGTGGGACGACGAGCTCATGCTCATGCGCATCGCCGACCACCCGACGCTCTACGCCCGCTTCTGCCCGGACCCCGCCGCCGTCGTCACGACGCACGCGGAGCCCTCGCTGGGGGCGTTCTGGCGGCAGCGGCAGCGGTGGGCCGCCACGGGGGCCCGCTATCCCGGCGCCATTCGCGGGCTCGTGGTGCGCCTGATCTGGGTGTTCTACGCTGGGCCTGCTCGCCGGGCTCATCGCCCTGCCCTTCGTGCCGGTGCTCTGCCCGTTCGTGGCCGCGGCGTTCGGGCGTCAAGGTGCTGGCCGAACTCATGCTGCTCGTGCCCATTCTGCGCCATACGGGGCAGATGCGCCTGCTCGTGGTGGCTCGTGCCCGGGCAGCTCGTGCAGCTGCCGTACATCGTCGTGGTGAGCGTGATCGGGTTTCTGCGGCCGCCGGCCTGGAAGGGGCGCCGCCTGCAGCCCCCCGAGCCCGTCTACGCCTGACCCGGTGCGTGCGGGCTCGCTCCTCGCCCGGCTCGCGCTCACGCAGGCCGTGCGCGCAGGCGCCGCCCTGTTGCCGTCCGTCGTGACGCGCACGCCGGGCGGCGCGCTCACCTTCGACGACGGCCCCCACCCCGCCACCACCGCCGCGCTCCTCGACGCGCTCGGCGGCACCCGCGCCACATTCTTCCTCCTCGCCGACCAGGCCACTGCCTACCCGTCCCTCGTGCGGACCATCACGGCGGCAGGCCACGGCCTCGGCCTCCACGGACCCACGCACGCCGACCTCTGGCGCACCCGCTTCGACGCCCGCGCCTGGGACGACGCCCGCGCCGGCCTCGCCGACCTTGCGGGCACGCCCGTGGCCGCCGTGCGCCCGCCCTACGGGCACGTCACCCCCGCCCTGCTTCGCTGGGCGCGTGCCCGGTCCCTGCCCGTGGTGCTGTGGGACGTGATGCCGGGCGACTTCCTGCCCGGTGCCACCGGCGCACGCCTCGCCGCGATCGCCCTCCGGCAGAGCCGCCCGGACAGCATCGTGGTGCTGCACGAAGGCCCGCGCGGGGCCGACGTTGTGGCAGAGGCCGTGGCGCGGCTCTGCGCCGCCCGGCGCTGGGCCGGCCTCAGCGCTGTGACCAGCTGAAAGGATAGGGTTGATGGTTTGTTCGTCGTTCGTGGTTCGTCGTCAGAGCGGCGGAGGCCTTCTAGCTGGTTCGTCTGACCACGAGCAACGAACCAGGAACTACGAACCCTCAGGCCGCCAGGGGATCCGGCACGATCACCCGGAGCGCGCCCGGATGCAGGTCGAAGCGCACCTCCGGCTGCTGGGTGACGAGTTCGCCGTCCACGTTGAAGAGCAGCCCGGGCTCGGAGCGGAGCGTGAGGCGCCGCGCGCGGTACTGATCCAGCATCAGGCTCTCGTGGTGCGTGCCGGCCATGAACTGCGCGGCCAATGCGGTCATCTCGGCGCCGGTGCCAGTGCGCACCACCACGACGTCGAGCAGCCCGTCGTACACCTCGGCGTCCGGATCGACGAGCTTGCCGCCCGCCACGTAGCGCCCGTTGCACACGAACAGGTTGAACACATCGAGGTCGAAGGGCGCCCCTTCGTCCATCTGGAGGGTCGTGTGGAAGGGCGTGAGGGCGGGGAGCGCCTGCATGGCGCCGATGAGGTAGGCGAGCGGCCCCCAGCGCTTTTTCAGGTCCTCGGTGAGCGCCTCGCCCACCGCCCCCGAAAATCCCCCTGCCGCCACGTTGACGCCGTAGCGCGTGCAATCGGACGCCTGGAGGTGGAAGACGTCCAGGGCGATGGTGTAGCCGCGCGTGAGCACCGCGAAGGCCGCAGCGTGGTCGGCGGGCAGGCAGAGGGTGCGAACGAGGTCGTTGCCGGTGCCGAGCGGGAGGATGCCGAGCGTGGGCCGCTGCTCCTCGGGCACCCGCATGAGCCCGTTGACGACCTCGTTGATCGTCCCGTCGCCCCCGCAGGCCACGACGGCATCGAAGCGCCCGGAGCGGGCCGCCTTTTCGGCCAGATCGATGGAGTGCTCCGGGCTGTCGGAGGGCCATTCTTCGGCCCCGGCGGCCTCGATCTGCGGGCGGAGGGCCTCGATGGCCCCGGAGGAGCCGGAGCCCGCGTTGGTGATGAGGCAGAGCGTCATGGGAGGGGCAGCCTCGGCGGCGGGAAGGGTGCCGCATGGTAGCCTGCCGGCATCGCTCTTAACGCTCCGGGGTCGTAATCGCTTCGTAAAAGGGGTTCGTCTCCGGCACGTCCACCCCGAGCATGACGCGGCTGTAGCGGACGTAGTTGGCCGAAAACTTCCGCACCGTCGCCACCTCGTCGTCCGTGAGCGTGCGGACGACCTTCGCGGGCGATCCGAGCACGAGCGAGCGCGGCGGAATCACGACGTCCTGCGTGACGAGCGCGCGGGCGCCGAGGATCGAGTCCTCGCCGATCACCGCGTGGTCCATCACGACGGCGCCCATGCCCACGAGCACCCGGTCCTGGACGGTGCAGCCGTGCACAATCGCCCCGTGCCCGATGGTCACCTCGTCGCCGATCCTGAGCGGGGCCGTGCGGTTGGTGACGTGGAGGACGGCCCCATCCTGCACGTTCGAGCGCGCCCCGATGCGAATAAAGTTGACGTCGCCGCGCACGACGGCCTGAAACCACACGCTGCACTCGGGGCCGAAGGCGACGTCGCCGATCACATCGGCGGAGGGCGCGATCCAGACGGAGGCGTCGAGTTGGGGCGTGCGGCCGATGAAGGGGTAGAGCATGGGAAGCGGGCTACAGATTCGCTTGATCGCGCCCTCACGGCCCCAGGTTCTGCTGGTACGGCCTCCCCCTCCGGTCCTGCGGACCACCTCCCCCGGTTTTCGGGGGAGGACCGCTTCGGAGCGCGTTCAGCGCGGAGAAGCAGGGGGGGCCTTCAGCGCGGAGCAGCAGGGGGGAGAGCGTGCCGAGCCACTGGGCGACGGCGGCGGGGTTGCGCAGGACGATGTGGTTGGGGATGCGCACCACCTGGATACCAAGGTTCTCTAGCCATGCGGTACGGACGGCATCGTAGGCTGCCACGTTGGGGCGGGTATGGATGGCACCGTCTACCTCGACGGCGAGCCGCAGGGCCGGGCAGTAGAAGTCGAGCACATAGCGGCCCACGCTGTGCTGACGGCGAAAACGCCAGCCGCCTGCCTGCCGGCGCCGGAGCATCTGCCACAGGGAGGCTTCGGCCGGGGTGGCGGTGCGGCGCAGCGACCGGCGGCGCGCGGTCATAGCGGGATGGTCGTGCAGCGTGCGGACGGGCATGACGGGCCTCGCGGGGTGTGCCGCCATAGACGCACCGATGGGGGCCGCATACCCTCTCCTCCCTCCTGCTACTACGCGCTGGACGCGCTCCGCAGCGGTCCTCCCCCGAAAACCGAGGGAGGTGTCCCGCAGGGACGGAGGGGGGAGACTATCGCAGCAGCCGCTTCAACTCCGCCAGCTTCAGCAGCGCCTCGATGGGCGTGAGCCGGTCGGTGTCGATGCCGTCCACCGCGTCGCGGAGGCGCTCGAGGAGCGGGTCTGGCGCCGCAAAGAGGCTCGGCTGGAAGGTCGGCGCGGGCGTGACCTGTGCGGCGTGGGTCGTCGGACGCGGGGCGGGCACGGCGGGGGCTGGGGCGCCATCGCCGGCAGAGGCGCGCGGGGCGTCCGGCGCCTCGTCTACGCGGACGGCCCCGGCTTCAAGGTGCGCGAGGATGCCCTTCGCGCGTGCCACCACAGCCGGCGGCAGGCCCGCCATGCGCGCCACCTCGATGCCGTAGGAGTGGTCCGCCCCGCCGTCGACGAGGCGGCGCAGGAAGATCACGCGCCCGTCGTGTTCTTCCACCTGCACGCGCGCGTTGCGCAGGCGCGGCAGGCGCTCGGCAAGCGCGTTGAGTTCGTGATAGTGCGTGGCAAAAAGCGTGCGTGCGGCCACGTCCGGATTCTCGTGCAGATACTCGACGAGCGCCCACGCGATGCTGAGGCCGTCGTAGGTGCTCGTGCCACGCCCGACCTCATCGAGCAGGATGAGGCTGCGGGGCGTGGCGTTGTGGAGGATGCTCGCCGTCTCGTGCATCTCCACGAGGAACGTAGACTCGCCCGCCGCAAGGTTGTCGCTCGCGCCGACGCGCGTAAAGATGCGGTCCACGATGCCGACGCGGGCGAACTTGGCCGGCACGAACGCCCCGATCTGCGCGAGCAGCACGATGAGGCCTGTCTGGCGCAGCACGACGCTCTTGCCGGCCATGTTGGGCCCGGTGATCACGAGCACCTGCCGCGCCTCCGCGCCTTCGGCCTCGCCGTCCGGGTCGAGGTCTACGGAGTTGGGGATGAACGGCTCGCCCGGCGGCAGCGTCCGCTCCACGACCGGGTGGCGGCCTTCCACGATGTGCAGCACGCGGCTCTCGTCTACCACCGGGCGCACGTAGCTATGCCGCACGGCCACCTCCGCGAGGGCCCCGAACACGTCGAGCATCGCCGCGAGGGCGGCGTTGTGTGTGTACGTAGCGCCTTCTTCGGCCAGTTCGGTGCGGAGGCGGGCAAAGAGCTCGCTCTCCAGGCGCGTCATCTTCTCCTCCGCCGAGAGGATCTTCTCCTCCTGCTCTTTGAGCGCGGGCGTCACGTAGCGCTCGGCGCCCACGAGCGTCTGCTTGCGGATGTAGTCCTCGGGGATGCGCTCGCGGTGGGCGTTCGTGACCTCGATATAGTAGCCGAAGACGCGGTTGTAGCTCACCTTGAGCGACGCAATTCCGGTGCGCCGCTGCTCCTCGGCCTGGAGGCGCGCCACCCATTCCTTGCCGCCGCGCGCGAGCGTGCGGAGTTCGTCGAGTTCGGGCGAGAAGCCGTCGCGAAGCACGCCCCCATCGGCGAGCGTGGCGGGCGGCTCGTCCACGAGGGCGGCCTCGATCTTGTCGGCCGTATCGGTGCAGGCGCGGAGGCCCTCGCCGAGTTTGCGAAGCGTGGCGTCGGCGTGGCCTTCGAGGAGGCTTTTGAGGGCGGGCACCTGGCGGAGGCTCCGCCCGAGGGCCGACACGTCGCGGGGCGAGGCCCGGCCCGAGACGACGCGCGCGGCGAGGCGTTCGAGGTCGCCCGCGCCCCGGAGTTCGTCGCGGACCGCGGTGCGCAGGCGGCTGTCGCGCACGAGCGCTTCGACGGCCGAGAGGCGTTTCTCGATGGCGTCCACCTTGCAGAGTGGGCGCACGAGCCACTTGCGCAGCAGGCGCGCGCCCATCGGCGTGAGCGTCTCGTCGAGGATGTCCACGAGCGAGCCTTCCTCGCTGCCCTGCGTGCCGGCGATGAGTTCGAGGTTGCGCTTCGTCTGCGGGTCGAGCGCCATGTAGTCTTCGCTCGTATACCGCTGCACGCGGCGTACGTGCGGCAAACTGCCCCGCTGCGTCTCGGACACGTAGTAGAGCACCGACCCGGCCGCGCGGAGGCCGAGCTTCAGGTCGTCCACCCCGAAGCCGCGCATCGAGTGGGTCTTGAAGTGCCGCACGAGCACCTCGGCGGCAAAGTCGTTGCCGAACGTCCAGTCTTCCACCGCCGTCACGACAAAGTGCGCGCCGCGCACGGTGGGCAGCTGCTCGCGCTGCCGCTTGTCCACGAGCACCTCGGCCGGCCCTACCGTGAGGAGCGTTTCCTCGAACCGCGCGCGCGGCACTTCCGACACATAGAACTCGCCCGTAGAGGCGTCGATAAAGCTCAGGCCCACGCGCTCGCCCTCAAAGCGCACGGCAAGCACGTACGTGGTGCGCTTGGGGCTGAGCATCCCCTCGTGCAGGATCACGCCGGGCGTGATCACCTCCACGACATCGCGCTTGACGATGCCGCGCGCAAACTTGGGGTCTTCGAGCTGCTCGCAGATCGCCACGCGGAGCCCGGCGGCGACGAGCTTCGGCAGGTGCGCGTCGAGCGCGTGGTGCGGGAAGCCCGCGAGGGGCGTCTCCGAGGCGCCGCCGTTGGAGCGCTTCGTGAGCGTGATGCCAAGCACGCGAGAGACCGTGAGCGCGTCCTCGTCGAACGTCTCGTAGAAGTCGCCCATGCGGAAGAGCAGGATGGCGCCGGGGTGGCGCTCCCGGATCTTGCCATACTGCCGCATGAGCGGCGTTTCCTTCTCGGCGCCCGCCGGATCACCTTTGCGCGGTCGAGCCATCGTAACGGAACGGATACGCGCCTCGAACGCAGGGCGCGGAGCGGTGTTCGGTGGATCGGTTACCTTTCCGGATGCCCCTTGCTGCCATGAGTGCTGCCCCCCGCCTCGCCTACTCCGTCGCCGACTATTTCGCACTCGAAGCCGCCTCGGAGGAGCGCTACGAGTTCTACAGCGGCGAGGTGTTCTGCATGAGCGGTGCGAGCCGGGAGCATGGGACCGTGGCGTTCAACCTTGCCGGGATGCTACGCGACCGGCTGCGTGGGCGGCCGTGTCAGGGCTTTGTATCCGACATGCGCGTGCAGGCGTCTCACAGCAAGCGCTACTTCTACCCCGACCTCGTGGTCGTCTGCGGCGAAGAACGCTACGCGCCGGACGCACCCCTCGACACGCTCGAAAACCCGACCGTCGTCTTCGAGATCGCCTCGCCCTCGACGGCCTCGTTCGACCGGGGCACCAAGTTCGGCTACTACCGCGCCGTGCCTTCCCTCCAGGCCATCGTGCTCGTGGCGCAGGACCGGGCATCCGTGGAGGTCTACGAGCGCCTGGACGGCGACGACTGGCGCCTCCGCGCCGCTGACGGCCTCAACACGACCGCGCAGATCGACGTGCTGAACGTCCTGCTCCCGCTTGCCGAGGTCTACGAAGGCGTGGCCTTCCCACCGGAGCAGGACGCGCCCGGCGGCTCCGGCCCTACCGGCCCAGCCCCACGGTCCATCTGAAGACGGGCACCTGGTTGGCGGCCGCAGCGAGGTCCTGCTGGGTTCGGTCTGGCAGCAGCGCGTGCGTGGCCGCGCCCGCGAGAAAGCCCACCGCCGCGCCCGCGATCACATCCGACGGGTAGTGGACGCCCTCGTACACGCGCGCCACCGCCACCGACGTAGCCCACGCAAGCGAGAGCCCAACCACGACCGGCCGCCCATCGGAGAGGGCGAGCGAGGTGGCCCCCGCAAACCCGAGCGCGGCGTGCCCGGACGGGAGGCTGTAGGAGCGGATGCCGATAAAGTGCACGCGGCGCCCGTATACCCGCGCGTGCAGCGTCGTGTCGGCGATGTAGGGGCGGTCGCGGCGGAGGCGGTTCTTGGCGAGCGTCACGAAGGCCCCGGTGGCGGCCTCGGCAAGGCCCGCGCGGATCGCCGGGCGGTAGGAGGTACCGGTGGCGAGGGCGCCGAGGGCGAGGCCCGCCGGGATGGCGGCGAAGGCCGGATACGCGATGCGGTCCACGTTGCTCAGGTAGCGCCCGAAGAGCGGCGAGCGGGCGTCGTAGACGCGGCGCAGCCAGCGGATGTCGCGCTGCACGCCGGGGTCTACGGCCGCCAGGACCGTGTCCGCCGGGGCATCGGTGGGCGGTGGGAGTGCGGACGGGTCCTGCGCGCGGGCGAGGGGCGCGGCGAGCAGGGAGAGCAGCAGCAGGGAGCGGAGGCGCATGGGGCGAAAAAACGCACGGGCGACCCCGTGCGTCCGTAACGAATCGCCCCCCACCAAACGCAGGCTCCCCAAACGAACGTAGGGGCGGGCTCTAAAGCCCGCCCCTACAGGGGACCGTGGCCCGGACCGGCCTCAGTACGAGTTCGTCGTCGTCCTCGGCGGCGTCGCCACCGGCGGCGTCGACGGCGACCGGGGCGGCTTCATCGGTGCGGCCAGTGATGATCGCCATGAGCTTGGCCTTGATCTCCGCGCGCTCCTGGGGGTGTTCGAGCAGCCACGTCTTCACGCTGTCGCGGCCCTGCCCGACGCGCGTCTCGCCGACCGAGAACCACGAGCCGGACTTCGAGACGAACCCGTGCTCCAGCCCCAGGTCGATGATCTCGCCCATCTGCGAGATGCCTTCGCCGTAGATGATGTCGAACTCGACCTCGCGGAACGGCGGGGCCACCTTGTTCTTGACCACCTTCACCTTCGTCCGGTTGCCCACCACTTCGGTGCCGTCCTTGATCGCGCCGATGCGCCGGATGTCCATGCGCACGGAGGCGTAGAACTTGAGCGCCCGCCCGCCCGTCGTCACCTCGGGGGAGCCGTAGACGATGCCGACCTTCTCGCGGATCTGGTTGATGAAGATCACCACCGTCTTGGTGCGCGAGATGATGCCGGTGAGCTTGCGCAGCGCCTGGCTCATCAGGCGGGCCTGCAGGCCGACGTGCGAGGCGCCCATGTCGCCCTCGATTTCGGCCTGCGGCACGAGCGCGGCCACCGAGTCGATCACGATCACGTCGAGCGCGCCGGAGCGGACGAGCGTTTCGCAGATCTGGAGCGCCTGCTCGCCCGTGTCGGGCTGCGAGATGAGCAGCGCCGAGATGTCCACGCCGAGCTTCTGCGCGTAGCCCGAGTCGAACGCGTGCTCGGCGTCGATCATGGCGGCGGTGCCCCCGGCCTTCTGCGCCTCGGCGATGATGTGGGTGGCGAGGGTGGTCTTGCCGGACGACTCCGGCCCGTAGATCTCGATCACGCGGCCGCGGGGCACGCCGCCGGCGCCGAGGCCGGCGTCGAGCGCCAGCGAGCCCGTCGAGATCACGTCAATCGGGACCACCTGCTGATCGCCCAGGCGCATGATGGCGCCCTTGCCGTAGCTCTTTTCGATCTGCTTCATCGCCAGGTCGAGCGCCTTGAGGCGACCGCTCGTATCCGAAATCTCCAGGGCCGAGGGTGCTGTTTTGACCGGGTCTTTCGCCATGATGCCTCCGTAGTGTGGTACAGGTAATAAGGGGGCGCGCCGCCGCCTGAAGGCCGCGCGGGTAGACAGACGGTAAGGTAGCGCGACCCCTGTGACAGCCCGGCGTCACGCCCATTGCGTCTCTTTAGACGCTCGCCCTGGCCCAGCATACCCTCCCCGCGCCAGCTTTTTTTGCGCCCTCACCCCTCCTCGCGGGCCGGCGCCGGCGGGCGCTCGCGGTGGCGGACGAGCAGGCGTCGGAGCAGGTCGAGGGCGGTCGTGACGGCGTAGCCCTTATTCGCCTTGCGGTCTCCGCCAAACACGAAGTGCCGCGCGAACGTCCCGTCCGGCCCGGCCACGCCGATCCAGACGGTCCCGACGGGCTTGTCGGGGGTGCCGCCGCCCGGTCCGGCCACGCCGGTGGTGGAGAGCGCGTAGGTGGAGCCCATGCGCACGCGCACGCTCTCGGCCATGCGCCGCGCGACCGCCTCGGAGACGGCGCCCTCCTCGATGAGCGTCCGCTCGTGGACGCCGAGCACAGCGGTCTTGACGAAGTTGCAGTACGCCACGATGCCCCCGAGCACGTAGTCGGACGCGCCGGGCACGTCGGTGAGGCGGTCGAGGAGGTGGCCGGAGGTGCAGCTTTCGGCGACCGCGAGCGTGGCGCCCTCGGCGCGGAGCAGCTCGCCGACGGCGGATTCGAGCGTGACCGGCTCCTCGCCCACATAGGCGGCGCCCGGCCTGGGCGCGCAGGTGCTGCACGAAGCGGTCGGCGCGGGCCTCCACCTCGGCGGCCTCCGTGCCCTCGGCGGTGACGCGCAGGCGGACCGTCCCGCCGCGCGGGAGGAAGGCGAGGCGCGTGCCGCCATCGAGCCACGGCGTGAGGTCGCCCACCTGATCGGCGAGGGCGCTCTCGCCCACGCCGGCCGTGAGGAGCGTCCGGTGGCGGATCACGAGGTCGGGCGCGGTGGCGCGCAGACGCGGCAGCAGGCGCTCCTCGATCAGGTGGCGCATCTCGGCGGGCACGCCGGGCACGGCCACGAGGCGCTTGCCGCCGCGTTCAAAGTAAAGCCCGGGCGCGGTGCCCTGGTCGTTGTCGAGCACCTCGAAGCCCTCAGGCACCTGCGCCTGCACGCGGTTGCGCTCGGGCATGGGCCGCCCGCGCCGCGCAAACCGGTCCTGGATGCGCTGCATGGTCGGCGCGTGCTCGACGAGCGCGACGTCGAAGAAGGCGGCGAAGGCCTCGCGCGTGAGGTCGTCGTGCGTGGGCCCGAGGCCGCCGGTGACGACGACGAGGTCGGACGCCTCCCACGCGCGGCGGAGTTCGTCCACGATGTCGGGGATGCGGTCGGGCACGGAGACGCTCCGGCGCAGCGTGACCCCTTCGAGGCCGAGCCGCTCGCCGAGCCACGCAGCATTCGTGTTGACGATCTGCCCGATGAGGATCTCGTCGCCGACGGTAATCAGGGTGGCAATCATGGGGACGTTCGACGTGCGATGGACGACAGGCGACGTAGAAGAGGCGGCGCGTAGAATGAGGGGGCGTTCGGCTGCTCCTATGGCGCGCGTCGCACGTCGGACGTCGCACGTTGGTTGCTCCACGCCTGTGGGTCTTGCTGCCATGCGTCGAGCGCCGCTTTCGCCTCGCCCTCGAACCCGGCCGCCTCCACGACGGCGCCGAAATCGGTGAGCGTGTGGAGGGGCACCTGCGCCGCCGCGAACGCGTTCTCAGCGGCGGCCATGCCGTAGGTGAACACGGCGAGCACGGCCACGACCTCGGCGCCGAGCGCGCGTAGCCCCGCGACGGCGGCGAGGCTGGAGCCGCCCGTCGAGACGAGGTCTTCGACGAGCACAACGCGCTGCCCGGCTTCGACCGGCCCTTCCACGAGGTTGCCGCGCCCGTGCGCCTTGGCGCTGCTGCGCACGTAGGCCATCGGCAGGCCGAGGCGCTCGGCGAGCCACGCGGCGTGCGGGATGCCGGCGGTGGCCGTGCCCGCGATCACGTCCGGGCGGTAGCCGCCGGCGAGCACGCGGGCCACGAACGCATCGGTGAGGCGGCGGCGCACGTCCGGGTGCCCGAGCGTGAGGCGGTTGTCGGTGTAGACCGGCGACAGGAGGCCGGACGCCCATGTGAACGGTGCGTCCGGGCGGAGGGTGACGGCGCCGATGCGGAGCAACTCGGCGGCCACGGCGGCACGCACGTCGGGCATGGCGTTGGTAGATGATCGTTCGTGGTTCGTGGTTCGTCGCCAGACGAGGTAGAGCCCTTCGGCTGGGTTCGTCTGACCACGAACGACGAACCACGAACAATCTACCAACCCTGTCCTTTCAGCTTGTCACAGCACTCAGTACGGCTCGTCGTCGAGGCCCGGGTCGCGTCGCGGCCGGGTCCTCGCGGCGGGCGGAGCCGGCGTCCTGGCCGCGCATCTTGGCGTCGGCGCGGGCGAGGGCCTCGGCGAGCACCTCGGGCGGAAAGCCCGCGAGAAACTGGGCGAGGTTCTCGATGCGCAGGTCTTCGGAGGACGAGAAGTCGAGGATGCCCTCGTCGGCGGCGCGCTGGAGGGGGACGTAGAACTCGTCGAGCAGGTTGACGAGCCCGAACACGCACCGGCGCACCTGCCGTTCGGTGAGCGTGTTGTCTTCGACCGGAAACTCGATGATGGCGGCCACCTCGCCCGTCTGCCGGTCGTACTCGAACTGGATCATCTTCGACTCCCACTGCGCGATCATGCACGCGCGCAGGAACACGTCGAGGTATTCGTGGCCGGGTTGAAAGACGGCGGGCGCGTAGAACGAGACGTACTCGCCGCCCTCGTCGAGGCGGATGGCGATGATGAGCCGCGATTCGCCTTCGGGGTTGAGGTAGCGGTCGGTTTCGAAGCCGAGCAGCACGCTCGTCTCCTCGTGGCCGCCGTAGCGGAGCCCGAGGGCGTCGAGGTGTCGTTCGAGATCGGCGCGGGAGAAAGCCATGCGGAGGGCGGACAGTCGGGCAAGATAGCGGCCCCTCCCGAGCCGGGCACGCCCACGCGCGGCGCCGTGGGCAACAATTCAGCGACGCGCCCGCGTCGTGCGGTGGCGTGGGAGACACGGTGCTGCGCGTGGGAGGCCGGGCGCGGCGCAGGACCCCGGAACGCCCGCCGGGGCCCGTCGTGCGAGAGAGGCTTCTCTCTGTTTAGCATGGGTTCTGCCTCCACCGCCCGCTCCAACGGCCACGCCACCGCCGACGCTTCGGCCACCGACCCGCGCCTGGCGCCGCCGCCGCTCCCGGTGCCGCACGCCACGCACCCGAGCGCGGTGCCCAAGCGCGCCACTGTCGCCCACCCGAGCCTCTACTTCAACCGGGAGCTCTCCTGGCTCGACTTCAACACGCGCGTGCTCGTGCAGGCGCTCGACGAGCGCGTGCCGCTGCTCGAACGGGTCCGCTTTCTCTGCATCGCCGCCGCCAACCTCGACGAGTTCTTCCGCAAGCGCGTCGGCGGGCTCAAGCGGCAGGTGGAGGCCCGCGTGACGACGCTCACGCCGGACGGCCGCACGCCCGCGCAGCAGCTTGCCCTGGCCCGCGAGGCCGTGCTGCCCGTCTACGCCGCCCTCGTCGAAACGTGGGAGCAGACGCTGCGCCCGCTCCTGCGCGAGGTGGTGGGCCTGCACCTGCACCACTACGCCGACCTCGACGACGACCAGCAGGACGCCCTCAACGCGCACTTCCGCACCCACATCTTCCCCATCCTCACGCCCCTCGCGGTCGATCCCGGGCACCCGTTCCCCTTCATCTCCGACCTGAGCCTCTCGTTCGCGATCACGCTCCGCCATCCTGCGCGCGGCACCGAGCACTTTGCGCGCCTGAAGGTGCCCACGCACCGGGGGCGCTGGCTCCCGCTCGGCGAACCGCTCCACTATGTGCCCGTCGAGGAGGTGATCCGGCACAACCTGCACGAGCTGTTCCGGGGCATGGAGATCCTCTCGGCGCACCTGTTCCGCGTCACGCGCAACGTGGAGCCCGAGCGCGAAGACGACGAGACGACCGACCTCGTGGAGATGATCGAGGTCGAGCTGCGCGAGCGCCGCTTTGCCCCCGTGGTGCGCCTGGAGGTCGAGGCCGACATGCCGCCCCACGTGCGCGAGCTGCTCGCCCGCGAGCTGGAGCTGTCGGAGGTGGACGTGTACGAGAGCACCGGCCTGATCGACCTGACGGACTGTTCGGCGCTCTCGGGCGTCACCGCGCCGGAGCATGTGTTTGCCCCCTGGGAGCCCGTCGTGCCGCCGCGCCTGGCCCGGCGCAACCTGCCCGACGGCATCTTCGGGGTGATCCGCGAGGGCGACCTGCTCGTGCATCACCCGTACGAGAGCTTCCGCGCGAGCGTGCAGCGCTTTGTCGAAGAGGCCGCCGCCGACCCGCACGTCGTGGCGATCAAGCAGACGCTCTACCGCACGAGCGACGAGAGCGGCGTCGTGGAGGCGCTCATCCGCGCCGCCGAGGCGGGCAAGCAGGTGGCCGTGCTCGTGGAGGTGAAGGCGCGCTTCGACGAGGAGAACAACCTCGAATGGGGCGAAAAGCTGGAGCAGGCCGGTGTGCACGTCACCTACGGGCTCGTCGGGCTCAAGACGCACGCCAAGGTCACGCTCGTCGTGCGCGAGGAAGACGGGCGGCTGCGCACGTACGCGCACTTCGGCACCGGCAACTACCACCCCAAGACGGCCCGCTTCTACACCGACGTCGGGCCTGTTCACGTGCGCCGAAGACCTCGGCTCCGACCTCGTCAACCTCTTCCACTACCTCACCGGCTACGCCCCCGAGCAGCACTACCGCACCCTCCTCGTCGCCCCGCGCGACATGCGGAGCGCGTTCGTGGGCCTGATCCGCCACGAGATCCAGCAGCAGAAAAAGCACGGCTACGGGCGCATCATCGCCAAGATGAACGCGCTCGACGACGTGGACATGATCCAGGAACTCTACAAGGCCTCGATGGCCGGCGTCAACGTGGACCTGGTGATCCGCGGGCACTGCCGTTTGCGGCCGGGACTGGAGAAGTTCTCCGAGAACATCACCGTGCGCAGCCTCATCGGGCGCTTTCTGGAGCACAGCCGGATCTACTACTTCGAGAACAGCGGCGACCCGCGCCTCTTCATCGGCTCGGCGGACTGGCAGCGCCGCAACCTCGACGACCGCGTCGAGACGATCATCGAGGTGAAAGACGAGCGGGCCAAGCACCGGCTCGTCCGAATCCTGCTCATGACCCTCGAAGACGAGCGGCAATCCTGGGTGCTCGAACCCGACGGCACGTACGCCCCGCTCGCCCCGTCGTCGCCGGAGAAGGCCGCCAGCTTCCAGGAGCTGCTCATGGAACGGGCCCGGCAGCGCGTGGACACCTCGGCCGCCTGGGACATCAGCTGAGACGACAGGCCTCAGTCGAGGCACGCGCTCTACTTCGGGGGCCGGGTGCCCCCTGACATCCAATCCTTCCCGCTCATGGCGTACCAGCTTGCCTTCGATTCGGCGCGGCGCATCGCGCGCATGACGTTTCAGGGCCGCGTGATCGGCGCCGAGTTGACGGAAGCCGCCGGGCGCCTGGTGGCCTGTGCGGGGGATGGGGCCCTCGACCTCGTGTGCGACCTGCGGGAGGTGAGCGAGCTTGCGCTCGAAGCAGACGACCTGAACAAGCTCCTGGCCGCCAAGCTCGACGGTCCGGCCGAGAACGCCGACCCGCGCCGCGATGTCATCCTCACGCGCCGGCCCATGGATACGCTCATGGCCAATTTCTACCGCGTGCTCGCCCATCGGCGCGGATTGCCGTCGCTCGTGTGCCAGACGGAGGAAGAGGCGCGCGCCTGGCTTGGCGTGACCGATCTTCCGGAGTTCGCCCCAACCTGAGCCCATGACCCGCCCCCTCGCCTGCCTCCTCCTCGCCGCCTCGGCGCTCTCCGCCTGCCAGAAGGCCGAACCCCCGCGCCCCTCGCGCCCGCCCGGCGAGGTGTACAGCGGCCCCAACAACGAGTACCTGTTCATCCGGCCCGCGTTCTGGCTACGCCAGGTGCTGCCCCAGAACGCCGCTCCGGCCGTAGACGGGGCCTCGGCGATGGTGCGCTGGCACCTCAACGTGGAGGACGCGGCCGCGCCCACGGTGCTCACGCTCTACACGTTTACCCCGGCGGCCTGGGGCGCCGTCGCCACGCCGGATTCGGTGGGCACGGTCGTGTTTCAGGACGCGCAGCGCGTGATCGTGGCCGGCCCCGCCGACCCGAACCCCTACGCCCCGGCCGATAGCGGCTATGCGCACTACGAGCACCTCGTGATCCCGCCGGACAGCGTGCGGGCGCGCATCCTCGTGCGGTAAAAAACAAGACCTGTCAGGTGCCCGGGCACCTGACAGGTCTCTAGCGAAGCCGCCAGACAAGGCGCCTTACTTGGCGTCGTCGCCCTCGTCCACCACCTCGAAGTCGGCGTCCTTGACGTCGGCGCCCGGCGTGGTGCCGTCCGCCGCCGCGCCGTCGCCTTCACCGGGCTGGGCGTTCATGGCGGCGTAGAGTTCCTGCGAGGCCTCGGCCCACGCGGCGCCGAGCTGCTCGTTGGCGCTCGTGATCTCGCCGAGATCGTCGCCCTTCTGGGCCGCCTTGATGCGCTCCAGGGCCGATTCGATCTTGGCGCGCTTCTCGGCGGGCAGCTTGTCGCCGTAGTCCTTGAGGTTCTTCTCGGACTGGAAGACGAGCTGGTCGGCGGAGTTGCGCGTCTCGACGCCCTCGCGGCGGCGCTTGTCCTCGCCCTCGTGCTCCTTGGCCGAGCGGCGCATCTTCTCGATCTCCGCGTCCGAAAGGCCGGACGAGGCTTCGATGCGCACGTTCTGCTCCTTGCCGGTCGCCTTGTCCTTGGCGATCACGCTCAGGATGCCGTTGGCGTCGATGTCGAAGATCACTTCCACCTGGGGCACGCCGCGCGGCGCGGGCGGGATGCCGTCGAGGTGGAAGCGGCCGAGCGTGCGGTTGTCGCTCGCCATCGCGCGCTCGCCCTGCAGCACGTGGATCTCCACGGACGGCTGCGAGTCGCTGGCGGTCGAGAACACCTCGGCCTTCTTCGTCGGGATCGTCGTGTTGGCGGGGATGAGCGCCGTCATGACGCCGCCGAGCGTTTCAATACCGAGCGAGAGCGGGGTAACGTCGAGCAGCAGCACGTCCGTCACGTCGCCCGAGAGGACGCCGCCCTGGATCGCGGCGCCGACGGCCACCACTTCGTCCGGGTTGACGGAGCGGTTGGGCTTCTTGCCGAAGAACTGCTCCACCGTGCGCTGCACGAGCGGCACGCGCGTCGAGCCGCCGACGAGGATCACCTCGTCGATCTTGTCCTTGCTCAGGCCGGCGTCCTTGAGCGCCTTCTCCATCGGCGGGACGGTGCGGGCCGACGAGGTCGTCCACGAGCTGCTCGAACTTGGCGCGCGTCACGTCGAGCGTGAGGTGCTTCGGCCCGTCGGCCGTCGCCGTGATGAACGGCAGGTTGATCGTCGTCTGCGTGGCGGACGAGAGCTCGATCTTGGCCTTTTCGGCGGCCTCCTTGAGGCGCTGCAGGGCCATCGCGTCCTTGCGCAGGTCGATGCCTTCGGAGCGGTTGAACTCGTCGGCAATGAAGTCGATGAGCCGCTGGTCGAAGTCGTCGCCGCCGAGGTGGCCGTCGCCGTTGGTGGACTTGACTTCAAACACCCCGTCGCCGAGTTCGAGGATCGAGATGTCGTAGGTGCCGCCGCCGAGGTCGAACACCGCGATACGGCCGTCCTGGTCCTTGCGGTCGAGGCCGTAGGCGAGCGCGGCGGCGGTGGGCTCGTTGAGGATGCGCTTGATGTCGAGCCCGGCGATGCGGCCCGCTTCCTGCGTGGCCTTGCGCTGGGCGTCGTTGAAGTAGGCCGGCACCGTGACCACAGCCTCCGTCACCTTCTCGCCGAGGTAGTCTTCGGCGGTCTGCTTGAGGCGCTGCAGCACCATCGCCGAGATCTCCTGCGGCGTGTAGAGCTTGCCGTCGATCTGGACGCGGGCGGTGCCGCCCTCGCCTTCCTGCACCTCGTAGGGCACCGTCTTCATCTCCGACGACACTTCGTCGTAGCGGCGGCCCATGAAGCGCTTGATCGAGAAGATCGTGTTCTTCGGGTTGGTGATGGCCTGGCGCTTGGCCGGGGCGCCCACGAGGCGCTCGCCGTCCTTCTTGAAGGCCACGACCGAGGGCGACGTGCGCGCGCCTTCGGCGTTGGGGATGACGTGGGGCTCGTCGCCCTCCATCACGGCGACGACGGAGTTGGTCGTGCCGAGGTCGATGCCAATGATCTTGCCCATGCTGCGGAGTGGGGATACGGAAACGGGTGCGGGTGAAAGGCTGACAGCGCGGCACAACCAGGCCCCGGCCATCTGCAGGGGGTGGAGAAGCAACCGCCGTGCCGGGCCCTGAAGTTCTGCCACCCTGGCAGAGGACGCACGGGCGGGGCAGATCTGCGCCCCCTACGCCCCTCGGCTGGCACCGCCAGCGCGTCAGAAGCGTCCCTGCAGAAGCCTCACCCGGGCGAGCGTGCGCAGGCTGTATCTTGGCGCGCCCCGACTGCCATGAAGCACCTGCCCAACGCCCTCACGCTCCTGCGCGTCGTGCTGACGCCCCTCGTGCTCGTGGGCGTCGTGCGCGGCGGCGTGCTCTGGTACACCGTGGCGACAGTGAGCTTCGTCGTCGCCGCGATCTCGGACTACTGGGACGGCCACTTTGCGCGCCTGCACAACGTGGCCTCGCGCTTCGGGCAGTTTCTCGACCCGCTCGCCGACAAGATCCTCGTGCTCGGCACCTTCGCGGTGCTCGCCTACGTCCGCCCCGATGTAGTGCCGTGGTGGGCGGTGGCGCTCATCGCCGTGCGCGACGTGGCGATCACGGTGCTGCGGGCGGTCGTGGAGGCGCGCGGCCACAGCCTGCGCACGCTCCCGATGGCGAAGACCAAGACGGCGCTCCAGCTCACGTTCCTGATCTCCGTGCTCGTCTTCCTCACCGCCGAACCCTTCGCCACGACAGGTGGCGCCGGCGGGGTGCTCGCGGGCGCGGCGCAGTGGCTGCTCACAAGCCCGCTCCTGTTCGTGCTCCTGCTCGCCCTCGTCGCGGTAACCGTGGGAACGGGGCTGCTCTATATGCGCCCGCAGTACACGCAGTAGCAGGCGTACACGCGGCAGGCGTGGCCCTTGGGGCGGAGGGGCAGGATCCCAGAGCGGGGATGGAGGCGGCTGTGCAAAAAGGGGACGCGTGTGCGTTCTTTGGGCGCCGCTATTCCCCTTCGCCATGCCGATTCGCTTGCGCCTGATCGCCCTGCTCCTGTTCGTGCTCGCCATGCCCGCCGGGGCGCAGCAGCACTTCACGCTGGAAGACCTCCACGCCTCCGGCCGCTACAACAGCGCCGCCTTCGAGGGCGGGCGCTGGGCCGCCGAAGGGCCCGTCGTGCTCTACGTGCGCACCAACGCCGACAACTCGACCGACCTGATGCAGGTCAACGTCGAGACGGACGCCCGCACCGTGCTCGTGCGCGGGGTGGACCTGCGCACCGCCGACAAAGACGGCACGATCGGGATCGAAGACTACACCTACAGCCAGAACGGGCGGCAGCTGCTCCTCTTCACCGACACGAGCCCCGTCTGGCGCTACAACACGCAGGGCTTCTACTACGTCTACGACCTCGACGCGCGCCGCGTGACCCCCATCGGCACGCGCGGGGCCGGGACGCAGCTGTTCGCCAAGTTCTCCCCGGACGGGCGCAAGGTGGGCTTCGTGCGGGGCCGCAACCTCTACGTGCGCGACCTCGCGAGCGGCGCCGAAACCGCCCTCACGCGCGACGGCGCTGAGGGCTCGATCATCAACGGGACGACCGACTGGGTGTACGAGGAGGAGTTCGGCCTCCGCGACGCGTGGCAGTGGAGCCCGGACGGCCAGCGGATCGCGTTCCTGAAGTTCGACGAGTCGCAGGAGCAGTTTTTCGAGATGGTCGACCAGCGCGGCTTCTACCCCGCCGCCACGCGCTTCCGCTACCCCAAGGTGGGCACGCCGAACGCCGAAGTGCGCCTCGGGGTGATCGACGTGGGCACCGGCCAGACGCGCTATTTCGACACCGACACCTGGCACGCCGGCGGCGACGCGCACGAGTACCTGCCGCAGTTCGGCTGGACGCCCGCGATGAACGGCGCCAGCAACGTGTGGGCCTTCCGCATGAACCGCGACCAGAACGCGCTCGATGTGCTCTACGGCGACCCGCAGACGATGCAGGTGCGGACCGTGCTCACCGAGACGATGCCGACGGCTGGCTCGAAGTCGAGAGCGGCTTCACCGACCTCGTCGGCGGCACGCTCACCTTTTTGCACGACGGGCAGCACTTTATCTGGGTCTCCGAGCGCGACGGCTTCCGCCACCTCTACCTCTACCGCAACGACGGCACGCTCGTGCGCCCGCTCACCTCGGGCGCGTGGGACGTGACGGGCTTTCTCGGCGCCGATGAAGCCACCGGCACGATCTACTTCCAGGCCGCGCTGGAGAGCCCGATGGAGCGGCATGTCTACCGCAAGGCCGTAAACCTGTCAAGCGCGGCGCCGGCCACAACGACGCGCTCCCGCACACGCGCGCGGGGCCGTACGAGTAGCCCTCCGACGGCCGAACTCATCTCCGCTGCGGTGCGGATCACCCCCGAGGCGGGCTGGCACGACGCCGACCTCTCGCGGGACCGCCGCTACTTCATCGACACGCACTCGACGGCCGGGCAGCCGCCCGTCGTGCGCCTCCGCCGCACCGACGGCACGCTCGTGAAGGTGCTGGAGGGCAACGAGGCGCTCATCGAACGCCTCGCCGCCACGCAGCGCCCGACGCGCCAGTTCATGCAGGTGCCCGGCGCCGACGGCACGATGCTCAACGCGCTCGTCTACCGCCCGTCCACGTTCGACGCGGCGAAAAAGTACCCGGTGCTGTTCTACGTCTACGGCGGGCCGGGCTCGCAGACGGTCAAGGACCAGTGGGGCGGCAGCCGCTACCTCTGGCTCGAATACCTCGCCGAAGAACTCGGCGTCGTCGTGGCGACGGTGGACGGGCGCGGCACGGGGCGCGCGGGCACGGCGTTCAAGATCGGCGTCTACAAAAAGCTCGGGCAGCTCGAAGCGCAGGACCAGATCGCGGCGGCGCAGTGGTTCGGGCGGCAGCCGTGGGTGGACGCCGCGCGCCTCGGCATCTGGGGCTGGAGCTACGGCGGCTACATGACGCTCATGTCGCTGCTCTACGGCGAGGGGCCGCAGACGTTCAAGGTGGGGATGGCCGTGGCGCCGGTGACAGACTGGCGGCAGTACGACACCGTCTACACCGAGCGCTACATGAGCACCTCGCAGAGCCAACGCCGCCGGCTACGACGCGGGCGCGCCCGAGCCGCCTCGCCGCCAACCTCGCCGACCGGCAGCGCCTCTTCATCGCCCACGGCGACCTCGACGACAACGTCCACTTCCAGAACACGACGCAGATGGTGGACGCGCTCCAGAAGGCGCGCAAGCCGTTCCAGATGATGGTCTACCCCGGCAAGACCCACAGCATCGCCGGCGCGTCGTCGCGCCTGCACCTGTTCACCACGATGACCCAGTTCGTGCGCGACTACCTCGTCGGCACGCCGTAGTTGTTCGTCGTCGTTGGTTCGTTGTTCGTGGTCAGAAGAACCGGGCGGTCTCCGCCTCTCTGACGACGAACCACGAACAACGAACGACCATCCCAACCCTGTCAGAGCACGTCGCCCACCTCGATGACGCGCGCGGCCTGGCGGCCCGGCTCCTTGGAGGGCGCGTCGGCGTGGGCGTCGAGGCGCACTTTGGTGCGGAGGCCGTCTTTCTGGAATTGGGCCGGCAGGCCGACGAGTTCGTAGGCCTCCCCGCGCTGGCTCGTCTCCAGCACCCACGCGCCCGAGGCCTCGTGGCGGATCGTGCCTTCCATCACGAACGTGCTGTCGGGCGTGCGGTCGCGCCCGGGGGTGGTCTGCATCTCCGGCGCCCCGGAGCCCGACCCCGGGTCGGGGCTGGGCAGGCCCGCGTCGTTGGCCGGGCCGTTGCCCGAGCGATCCGGCGCGACGCCGGTGCCGGAGGCCCCCGTGTCGCGCACCTCCCCGGTGCGGCAGGCAGAAAGACGAGCAGGCCGAGAACGAGCAGGAGGGCGGGAGCAGTGCGGCGCATGGGCGTGGCGGATTGAGGCCCCAAACTAGCCTGCCGCCTCACCGCCGGTCTGCGACGAGGCCGCAACGCCGTTCAGACGCACCAGGCGGACGCCCCTGCGATTTGACCCGCCGGTGCCGCCGTGGGCGGCATCGCGCCCCGAGGCGCCGCCCCACTCCCGTTCCCTTCCGGGGGAAGCCGGGACGCTCGGCGCACCCTGGGCGGGCTACGCGAGCGCCGCGAGCAGCACCTGCGCCGGGTGGAAGGGCGCGGCGTCGGAGAGGTCGGTGATCTGGGCGCGGCAGCTGGTGCCCGGCGCCACGACGATGGTATCCGGCCCGGCGGCGCGCACGGCGGGCAGCAGGCGCCGCTCGGCCATCGCCACGGAGGCGTCGTAGTGCTCGGCCTCGTAGCCGAACGAGCCGGCCATGCCGCAGCACGCCGTGTCGAGCACCTCCACCGTCGTAGCCCGCGAGCGCGAGCGCGGTTGCCGTGCCGCGCGTCCCCACGATCGCCTTCTGGTGGCAGTGGCCGTGCAGCGAGGGCGCGCTTGCCCTGAAGCTCGGGCTTCCAGCGCAGGCCGCTCAGGCGCCCGGCGGCGGCCTCGCGGGCGACAAAGTCCTCGAAGAGCAGGCTGCCCGCGGCGAGCCGTTCCACGCGCGGGTCGTCCGGGAGCAGGCTGCGAAACTCGTCGCCGAACGTGAGCAGGCACGACGGCTCCAGGCCCACGATCGTCCGCCCGGCCTCGACGTGCGGCATGAGGCGGGCGAGCGCATCGAGCGCCGTCGTGCGCGCGTCGTCGAGGAAGCCTTTGGAGAGCAGCGTGCGCCCGCAGCAGGCCTTCGGGTCGGAGACGGAGAGGCGGTAGCCCGCGCGGTCGAGGAAGAGGGCGGCGGCCTGCGCCACCTCGGGGTGGTTGTAGTTGTTGAACGAGTCGGCAAAGAGCACCACCTCGGGCCCGGCTGCCCGCGTCCACGTCTGCCGCGCGAACCACTCGGTGAACGTCACGCGCGCAAAGCCCGGCAGCGCCCGGCTGCCCGGCGATGCCGCTGATCGCCTCCATCCGCCCGCGCACGAGGCGGTTGCGCGTGCCCCACGAGGCCACGCCGCGCAGCGCCTTCGGGAGGCGGCGGGCCAGAAACGGCTGCTGCGCGATCAGGCGCGTGCGCAGGCTCGGCGCCTTGCTGCGGTAGCGGTGCGCGAGCCACTCGCCCTTCATCTTGCGCCATGTCCACGTTGGAGGGGCACTCGGTCTTGCACGCCTTGCACATCACGCACAGGTCCATCGCCTCCGCCACCTCCGGACCGTCGAGGCCGCCGGGCAACGCTCCGGAGAGTGCGAGGCGGAGCGCGTTGGCGCGCCCGCGCGTCGTGTGCACCTCCTCCAGCGTCACCATGAACGACGGGCACATCACCCCGCTCTCCACCTTGCGGCAGGCGGCGTTGCCGTTGCACTGCTCCACCGCCAGCGCGAAGCCCCCCCTCGGCCTCCCACGAATAGGCCGTCTCCACCGGCGGCGTGCGGTACGCCGGGCCGGTGCGCAGCCGCTTCCGTCATCGGCCCGGCCTCGACCACGTTGCCGGGGTTGAGGCGGTTCGTCGGGGTCGAAGAGCCGCTTCACCTCCACGTTGAGCCCGTAGAGCGCCTCCCCGAGCAGGCCCGGGTTGAGCCACGAGCGCACCCGCCCGTCCGCGTGCTCGCTCGACACCGTGCCGCCGTAGCCGCGCACGAGCGCCATCGAGGCCTCGGCGATGCGGGCCATCTTGGCCACGTCGAGCGCGTCTTTCGTGTTGATGAACGGGCGGACGTGCAGGCAGCCCGCGCTCGCGTGCGCGTAGAGGGCGACGGGCGTGTTCGTCTCGCGCAGCATCTTGAGCAGCTGCGCGATGTAGTCGGCGAGGTGCTCGGCGGGCACGCTCGCGTCCTCGATGAACGCGAGCGGCTTGAGGTCGCCGCGCGCGCTCATGATGATGCCGAGGCCTTCCTTGCGCACGCTCCAGATCATCGCGATCTCGGCCGGGTCGACGGCGCGCACGAGCGCGTAGAAGCCCTGCGCCTCGCGCTGGAGCACCGCGTCGAGCGCGTCGACCCGGTCGCGCAGTTCGGCGTCGGACTCGCCGAAATACTCGGTGATGAGGATGGCGCCGGGCTCGCCCGCCACAAAGCCCATCCGGCTACCGAAGCCCGGGCTCGCCTTGGCCGCGCGGAGGGCGTAGTCGTCGAACAGCTCGATGGCGGAGGGTCCTGTTTCCAGCATCGCCGGGACGCTGCGCAGGGCCGCGTCGAGGCTCGTGAAGTGGGCCACGCCGAGGGCCGTCCGCACCGGCTTCTCCACCAGGCCGATTTCCATCTCGGTCGTCACGGCGAGCGTGCCCTCGCTTCCGCACAGCAACCGCGCCACGTTGCGGTCCCCCGCGACGCCCCCGCCGGGCTGCCCGGCGAACGCCTCGGCAGTAGGCGCCGGTGAGCAGTTGTTCGAGGCGGTAGCCGGAGTTGCGCCGCCAGTGGCGGGCGGTGTCGCGCCGGATGATCTCGGAGTGGCCCTTCACGAGCGTGGCGAGGCCGGCGTACACCGCGCCTTCGAGGCCGCTCCGATGCCCTGCCGCGCGCCACGCCGCCTCCGTCATCGGGCCAGAACGTGGCGAGGCTGCCGTCTGCGAGCACCGTGTCGAGGCGGCGGACGTGGTGGAGCATGTTGCCGTACACGATCGAGTGCGTGCCGGTCGAGTTGGAGCCCGCCATGCCCCCGAGCGTCGCGCGGCGACGAGGAGGCCGGGTCGGGGCCCACCATGAGGCCGTGCGGGGCGAGGCGCTTCGAGAGCGCGTCGAGCACGAGGCCGGGCTGCACGCGCGCCGTGCGCGCCTCCACGTCCACCGACACAATGCCCGAGAGGTGGCGCGAAAAGTCGAGCACGACGGCGGCGTTCACCGTCTGCCCCGAGAGGCTGGAGCCGGCCCCGCGCGGGAGAATCGGCACGCCGGCCTTCACGCACGCCTCCACGCACGCCTGCACCTCGTCTTTGTGCTTGGGGAAGAACACCGCCACCGGCGGCACCTGGTACATCGACCCGTCGGTGCTGTAGAGGCCGCGCGTGAGCGCGTCGGTGCGGAGGTCGAGGCCGCGCAGGTCGGCCTGCAGGGCGCGGAGAACGTCGGGCGTGGCTTCCACAGGTGGCAAGGTGAGGCGCCGCAAGGTACACCCCGGCGCCGGACGCGCGCCGAAGCGGCCCTGCAACGGTCGGTGCTTTTGCTGCCCGGGAACGCCCCCCGCGCCCCGGGGTGGCATCGCCCCCGTGTAAAGACCCCGCCCAGAGACTGTAATCGTCCTGGAATCCCCGGGCTTGGACCAGCCGCCTCCGTTAATTACCCCCGGTTCCACCCGATACCAGCGCTGCACCGGGCGTCTGTTCGTACCCGGCCAAGCGCCTGCCTACGTTGTGCTGCGCCTGTGCTTGTGCTTCGCTTGCATCACGTAAGTCCTGTGGTTTTCAAGCCCTTGCGTGTTTGTAACACTCTTCTCTGAATCCATCCGCTTACCCCCGTGTAGGCCAATGCCGCTTCCTCACCGCCTCCTGCCCCCAGAAGGCCGGCGAAGAAGCGCCCCCCTGTGATGGAACTCGCGACTCCTGACGTGACGCTGCGCTCCCCCTCGTCCTCGGCCCGACGCCGTTTGCTCGTCGTGGAGGACAACCCGGATACTGCCGAGCTACTGCTGGCCCTCCTCGAAGACGAATACGACGTCACGCTGGCGCAGTCGTACGAGGAAGGCGTCGGCGTGCTCGACGGCCGGGCCTACGACCTGTTCGTCTTCGACGTCAACCTCGGCCCCGGCGCCACCGGCATCGATCTGCTGCAACATGCGCAGCGGATGGACGCCTACGCCCGCGTGCCGGCCATTGCGTGTACGGCCTACGCCGGCCACCAGGGCCGCGGCGAGTACGACCTGTCGGACTTTACGACCTACATCCGCAAGCCGTTCGAGATCGAAGAACTGCTCCGCACGGTGAGTTCGCTCCTGCCACACTGACGGTCGGCGTGACGACGCAGGCGCCCCTGGCGCTGCTCCGCCCCACGGTCTTCGAGGCCCTGCCGGGCCTCGCGGCCGGCTTTTCGACGCGCACGGGTGGCGTGAGCGCGGCGCCCTACGACGGCCTCAACCTGGGCCGCTCGACCGACGATGCCCCGGAGGCCGTGACCGAGAACCGCCGACGCTTTTTCGGCGCGCTCGGCTTTGCCGAGGCCGACGCCGCCATCGCCGGGCAGGTCCACGGCACCCGCGTCCAACCGGTGACGGCGGGCGGCCTCTACCGCGAAACCGACGGCCTCGTGACCGCCACGCCGGGTGTGCTGCTCTGCATCTCCGCCGCCGACTGCGCCGCCGTGCTCCTTGCCGACCCCGAGGCCCGCGTCGTCGGCGCCTGCCACGCGGGATGGCGTGGCACGGTGGGGCGCATCGTGCCCGCGACCATCGCCGCCATGCAAGCCCTCGGCGCCGATCCGGCGCGGATGCGGGCCTTTGTGGCACCGTGCATCGGGCGGGGGGCGTTCGAGGTGGGGCCCGAGGTGGCCGCGCAGTTCGACGCCGCGTTCGTGCATCCGGTGGCCGGCGCCAACCCGCACGTTGACCTGAAGGGCGCCATCGCCGCGCAACTCGCCGGCGCGGGCGTGCCGGAGGACCAGGTGGAGGTGTCGCCGTGGTGTACGGTCGAGGCGGCGGACCGCTTTTTCTCGCACCGGGCCTCAGGCGGGCGCACCGGGCGGATGATGGGCGCCATCGGCCTCCACTGACGCCTCCGGGGCGGGCGGGGCGCCGGCGCGCAGTTCGCGCGCATCGCCCCCGGCGTGCAGGAGCGTGAGCGCGAGCGCCTCCTGCTGGCACGAGCGGGCCGAGGCGTTCGGGCCACTCGATGAGGGTGATCGCATCCTCGTCGTCGAGCAGTTCGGCCCCCCCGATGTCGAGGAACGCCTCGGGCGTGGCGAGGCGGTAGGCGTCGATGTGAACGACGGGCGCGCGGCCGGTCGTGTAGTGGTGGACGAGCGTGAAGGTCGGGCTCGTCACCGCGTCGGGGTCGCCGCCGAGGCCGGCCACGAGGCCCCTGACGAGGTGCGTCTTGCCCGCGCCGAGGTCGCCGTAGAGGAGAACGACGGTGCCGGGCGTGAGGCGCGCGGCGAGGCGGGCGCCGAGCGCTTCGGTCGCGCCGGGATGCGCCGTTCGCGTGGGCAGCAGACCCTCCGTGCGCCGGTCCGGAGGCGACGCGCCGTCCGGGTTGGGGGGAGAACCGGGTGGGCGGGGCGGAAAACCGGGCGCGGGGATCATCGGAACAGGCGTGAACGCGCCGTAATCTTGCGGGGCGCCTCCGGATCCCGGCGGCAGGTGCGCTACTTTCCCCCCCACGATCCCTCGCAGCCTTTCGCCATGAGCGACATCGACCGCCTCGAACCCAACTACGACGCGCACCTGAGCGCGGTGGACACCCGCACGGCCAACCGCCTCATGGCCCTCGGCCCCGAAGAGCGCGCCATCGACGCGCTCGGCGTGCCGAAGGTCCACGTCGGCTTCACCGGCACCGCCTCCGCCGACCAGGGCGACACCAATCCTGAGACGGTAGACCGCGGCTCGACGATGCACGAGCGCCGCGAAGCCGGGAGCCTGTCTGGGATGCGCAGTGTGCTGGACCAGCACCCGGGTCCGGACGCCTCGACCATTTGAAGGATCCAGACCCCGCACGCTGCCCCGACAGGCCCACGCCTGTCGGGGTTTTTTGTGCGCAGCGCGCAGGGACTGGGCAGAGGGGGAGGACGAAGCAGGATGCTGCGGCGTTCCTCGCACCTCTCTCCGCCTTCACCCCTTGCTCTTCCCCTCCCCTCTCCAATTCACCGGGGGTTCGGTGGCACTTTTGGGCGCGGCGGTAATTTCCCCGGCATCATCCAACCCCCTTCTGCTTCTATGGCGAATGCCCAGTACGACGTCGTCGTCATCGGCACGGGTCCGGGCGGCTATGAGACCGCGATCCGGTCGACGCCAGCTCGGCTACAAGACGGCCGTCATCGAGAAGAACAAGCTCGGCGGCGTGTGCCTCAACATCGGCTGCATCCCCACGAAGGCCCTCATCAAGAGCGCCGAGGTGGTCGAGACGAGCGCCGCACGCGGCGAGCTACGGCCTCAGCGGCGCGCGCCCTCGTGCCCGACTTCGCCAAGGTCATCGAGCGCTCGCGCGGCGTGGCGGCGAAGATGAACAAGGGCGTCGAGTACCTGATGAAGAAGAACAAGATCGACGTCGCTCTTCGGCCAGGCCACGTTCACCGACGCCGCACACGCTCACGATTGCGCCCTCCACGGACATGGACGGCAACGCGATCGGCGCGGCTGCTACCGTCGAGGCCAAGCACATCATCATCGCCACGGGCGCCCGGGCGCGCGAGATCCCGCCGCTGCCGGTAGACGGCAAGAAGGTCGTCACCTACAAGGAGGCGATGACGCAGACCGAGCGGCCCGACCGCCTCGTGGTCGTCGGCGCGGGCGCCATCGGCGTGGAGTTCGCCTACGTGTACCACCACATGGGCACCAAGGTGACGATCGATCGAGGTGATGGACCGCCTCGTGCCGGTGGAAGACGCCGACGTGTCGAAGGAGCTGGAGAAGAGCTACAAGAAGGCCGGCATCGGCGTGATGACGAACGCGCAGGTGCAGGGCGTCGAGGGCGAGTACGGCGCGCTCAAGGTGCGCGTGAAGACGGCCAAGGGCGAGGAGGTCGTCGAGTGCGACCAGGTGCTCTCGGCCGTCGGCGTGGTCGGCAACGTCGAGAACCTCGGGCTGGAGGGGATCGGCGTCAAGCACGAGCGCGGGGCCATCGTGACGGACGAGTGGAGCCGCACGGGCGTGCCGGGCGTCTACGCCATCGGCGACGTGGCCGGGCGCGCCGTGGCTGGCGCACAAGGCCAGCCACGAGGGCATCCTGTGCATCGAGAAGATCGCGGTGGAGGAGGGCAAGGCCGACCTGCACCTGCACCCGCTCGACAAGGGCAACATCCCGGGCTGCACCTACTGCAACCCGCAGATCGGCAGCGTCGGGCTGACCGAGAAGGCCGCCAAGGAGTCGGGGCGGGCGATCAAGGTGGGCAAGTTCCCCTTCTCGGCCTCCGGCAAGGCGAGCGCGATCGGCCACACCGAGGGCTTCGTGAAGGTGATCTACGACGCGCAGTACGGCGAACTGCTCGGCTGCCACATCATCGGCGCCGAGGCGACCGAGATGATCGCCGAGGCCGTGACCGCGCGCACGCTGGAGGCGACGGCGCACGAGATCATGGAGGCCATCCACCCGCACCCGACGCTCAGCGAGGCGGTCATGGAAGCCACGAAGGTGGCCTACGGCATCCCGATGAACATCTGATCCCGTGGGCGCTCAGCACACCGGGCCTGCGGGGAATGCCTCGCAGGCCCGTTGCTGTTGGGCCTGGATGCCGGGGCGCCGCGCGTCCCAACGCAGGCCAGAGCCGGGGGCAAACCGGGACGGCTCCTGCACGGCGGGGGCGCCGTGCTCCGGCGTCCGGAATCCCTGAAAGGGTGGGGCGCTCCGATTTCGGCGTACGGGCGCGGTGTGCCCTGCCCTCTTGAACTCGCATCGGCAGCAGTAGGGCACGGCAAGCCGTGCCGCTACCGGCGAATGCCCACGATTCCGACGGGCCCGTATCCGTGCTCCTGCCCCCTTGCGATGGGTTCGGGCCGTAACCTTCGCCGCGCGCGTGTCGTACGTTTGGGCCACGCACCCCGCCCCCCCGATGGGACCTGAGCAACTTGTCTTTCTTGTGCCCCTGGCCGGTATCGGTCTCGGCGCCTTCGCCACGTACCTCAAGCATCGCGAACGCGTGCTTGGCGTGGGCAAATATGGCGGGACGGATGTAGGCCTGCGCCAGACGGTGCAGCTGCTCACCGAGACGCTCGAACGGCAGCACGAACGCCAGCAGGCCCTCGTCAAGCGCCTCGAAACGCTCGAAGCCATCGTCACCAACGAGCGTCTGCCCGAACCGCCGGGCACGCTCGCGCTCGAAGAAGGCGAATCTGTATCCGCGAACCGCACCGCCGGCCGCACGTCCGCCTGAGCCGCCATGCCCCCCGAAATCGGCCTGCTGGCCCTGGTCTTTGCGATCCCCGCCTTCATCCTCGGCGTCCGCACGCGCCGCGACCTCTTCGGGGGCCGCCGCTTCGGTCGCCACCCGCTCTTCGGCGCCGACGCCCTCGCCGACCCGGCGCTCGACCGGCTCACGCAGACGCTCGAACGCATGGAGGCGAGCCAGCGCGATCTCTCCCGGCGCCTTGAAAACCTCGAAACCATCGTCACGAGCGATGGCACGCGCACCGGCCCGCAGATCGCGATCCCGCCTGCCGAGCCCACCGCGGCCGACGAGGCCGCCCGCCTCGCCCAGCGCCTGCGCGCCTAGCGCTCGGGCGAAATCGTTCGTCGTCGGTGGTTCGTTGTTCGTGGCCAGACGAACCAGCCAGAAGGCCACCGCCGCTCTGACGGCGAACGACGGACCACGAACGAACAACCCTGTCTTTTCAGCTGCTCATCGCACCCGCTGCCTGCTGCCATGCAACCCGGAGAAGTCATCGCCCTGCTCGCCGTCCTGATCATCGGGGCCGGCACGCTCGTGTCGCTGACGGCGATGTGGCTCAAGCACCGCCAGCACATGGCCGGGCTCACCGGCAAGAAGGGCGACCTGCGCCAGACCGTGCAGCTGCTCACCGAGACCCTGGAGCGCCAGCACGACCGCCAGCAGGCGATCCTGACGCGCCTTGACGCCCTCGAAGCCGAGCGCGACGCCCCGCGCCTGGCCCTCCCCGACGCCGACGAAGCCCTCCTGGCCGACGCCCGGCCCCGCACGGCGCGCGTCGGCGTGCGGTGATGGCCCTGGCATGACGCCGTTCAGCCTCGTCGCCGGCTACCTGCCGCGCCTCGACCGCCGCCCCGCCCGGCTGCCTGCCGCCCTCACGCACCGCCGCGCCCTCGCCCTCTACCCAAGCGACGGCGCGCTGCCCGAGGCCGCCGCTGCGCTCCTGCGTGCCCTCTTCGCCGACCTGCCGGACGCTGCCCGCGCCGACGTGCTCCTCACTGACGAGGACGCCCCGCCCGTCTGGCTCGGCCCGCCCGGTGCGCCCGTGGCCTTCGTGCAGGCCGTGGCGTGGACCGCCGGCGGCGGCCCGATGCCCTACCACGATGCGCTCGTGCTGGAAGCCTACACCGCGTTCTACGACCCCGGCGCGCTCGTGGCCCGCGTGCTGGCCGCGGCGCAGGTGGTAGACGCGGTGCCCGTGGAAGTCCGGCGCGGCGCCCCGGTGCATCGGCGCGGCCTGTTTGGCTGAACACTTGCCCAAGACGGGCATACGGGGCCGAGGCGGCGGATCGCGCACCGGCGCGCGGTCGTGAAACGCGCCCTGTCCGTTCTGCCGCCCCATGTCCAGCCTTGCCGCCCTGCTCGACGCGCACCCGCTCCGGGCGCTGCTCGCCAAATTGGCGCCGTCGCGGCGGAGACCGGGGTGGAGGCGTACGTCGTCGGCGGGCTCGTGCGCGACCTGCTCCTCGGCGACGCTTCGCCGGACGTGGACGTGGTGACGGTGGGCGAGGGCTCCGGGCTGAAGCTCGCCGAAGCCGTGCAGCGGGCGCTCCGGGCGCAGCGCGTCCATGTGTACGAGCGCTTCGGCACCGCCGCGATCCGCCTGCCGGCAGCGCAGGGCGGGCACGTCGTGGAGTTCGTGACGGCGCGCCGCGAGAGCTACGCCCGCGACTCGCGCAAGCCCGATGTAGAGGCCGGAACGCTCGCCGAAGACCTCGCGCGCCGCGATTTTACGATCAACGCCCTCGCGCTCAGCCTCCACCCGGACGCCTTCGGGCGCCTGCTCGACCCCTTTGGCGGCGTGGCAGACCTCGCGGCGGGGCTCCTGCGCACGCCCGTCGATCCGCGCCTCACCTTCGACGATGACCCGCTGCGCATGGTGCGGGCGGCGCGGTTCTCGGCGCGCTTCGGATTCGCCGTCGTGCCCGAGATCGTGGCGGCGATGCGTGCCCGCGCCGACCGGCTCGCCATCGTCTCGCCCGAGCGGATCGCGGAGGAGTTGCAGAAGCTCATCGCCACGCCGCACGCCGTCCGTGGGCCTGCGGCTGCTGCACGACGGCGGGCTCCTCGGCGCGATCCTGCCCGAATTGGAGGCGCTCGCGGGCGTCGAGGCGGTGGACGGCGTGGGGCACAAGGACAACTTCGCCCATTCGGTCCAGGTGCTCGACAACCTGATCGAACAGGTGCAGCACCAGCCCGCCGACGAGACGCGCTCGCTGCGCTGGGCGGCGCTGCTGCACGACATCGGCAAGGCGCGCACCAAGCGGTTTCGGAAGGGGCGTGGGTGGACGTTCTACCACCACGAGGAGGAAGGCGCGCGCATGATTCCGCTGCTGTTCGAGCGCCTCCGCCTGCCCCGCGACGCGCGCCAGGACACCGTGCAGGCGCTCGTGCGGCTCCACCATCGCCCTCACGCGCTCGTGGACGAGGGCGTGACCGACTCCGCCGTGCGCCGCCTTCTGTTCGATGCGGGCGATCTCACGAACGACCTCATGCGGCTCGTCCGCGCCGACCTGACCACCAAGAACCCGCGCCGCCGCAACCGCTACCTCGGCGGCTTCGACCGGGTGGACGAGAAACTGGAGGCCGTCGAGGCGCGCGACCATGTGCGCAACTTCCAGCCGCCCGTGCAGGGCGAGGAGATCATGGCTGCGCTCGGCGTCACCGAAGGGCTGGCCGTGGGCATCCTCAAGGAGCGCCTCAAAGACGCCATCCTCGACGGCGCCGTGCCCAACGAACACGACGCCGCGTGGGCGTTCGTGCAGCAGCACGCCCCCGACGCGCTCCGCCGGGGCCGCCTCTTCGACCGGCTCCGCACCGAACTTCCTCCCGCCGAGCGCCGCACCCTCGGCGTGCTCCGCGACGCGCTCGCGACTGGTCCGCTGCCGGAGGATGAGGATGCGGCGTGGGCGGCGCTCATGGCCATCAAAGAGGCCGCGCTCGCGCCGCGCGATCTGGCGTAACCTGCCCCTTTCTGCGCCGATGCTGCTCGCCTTCCTGCTGCCCCCGCTCTCTGTGTACCGCCGCGCGGGTCTGCGCCCGCCGTTCTGGCTCGCGTGCGCGCTCACGCTGCTGTTCTACCTGCCGGGGGTGGCGTTTGCGCTGTGGCTCCAGAGTGCGTACCCGGCGGGGCGGTAACCCGGGCAGCGGGCGAAGCCTCGGGGTGGGGCCACGTGCGGGCGCGACGCAGGGGGACAGGGGTGGGGCTGGGTGCAGGGGCCGCACAGCGGAGGCTTCGCCCCTACGGGACGGGGCGTGGGGGGCCGGACGTGCGGGGCGGGCGGGATGTGGCGCGCTACTGCGCTCGCCGTTCACGGACAATTCGGGGGGTAGAGGGCGGTGGAGCCCGTAGCTTTCAGGTTCGTATTTCCATCCACCTGCGCCGTCCGGCACACGTTGCCAAAGCGGCTCATTCAAGACAGGGACCGATGCCCAAGATGAAATCCAACTCCGGCGCGAAGAAGCGATTCAAGCTGACCGGGTCGGGCCGCGTGAAGCGGAAGCAGGCGTTCAAGCGCCACATCCTGACGAAGAAGTCGCCCAAGACGAAGCGGCAGCTCGGCCAGACCGCCATGGTGGCCGGGGTGGACGAAGCGCGCGTCAAGCGCATGATCGCCGCCTAACCTCAACGTCCGACGTTCGGGTTGCGCTGTAGGACCGCAAGAGGCACGCCCTCCTTGGTTCCAGGTCGCCTGCCGCACGTCGCCCATCGCACTTCGCAGAATGCCTCGCGCAACTAACAAGCCGGCCGCCCGCGCACGCCGCAAGAAAATCCTCAACCGTGCCAAGGGCTACTGGGGCTCCCGCTCCAAGCTCCACACGGTCGCCAAGAACACCGTCGAGAAGGCCCTCGGCTACGCCTACCGGGACCGCAAGGCCCGCAAGCGTCAGTTCCGCAAGCTCTGGATCGCCCGCATCAATGCGGCGGCCCGGCTCAACGGCCTGTCGTACTCGCGCCTCATGGGCGGCCTCCGCCAGGGCGGCATCACGCTGAACCGGAAGGTGCTCGCGGACCTCGCGGTCCATCAGCCGGAGGCGTTTACCGCCATCGCCAAGACCCTCCAGGGCTGAGCGGTGCGCGCCTGACGATCGTACGCCCCCGCCCGGTGCCCGCCGAGCGGGGGCGGTTTCGTTTTATCGAAAGTTGAAAGTCGCAAAATGGTTGATGGATAATGGGCAGAATCCTGTGGAATCGACCACTGACCAGCTTCAACTTCCATTGACCATCTTTCAACTTTCGATTTTCGACTTCAATCATCATGGCTCTCCTCGACGAACTTGACCGCCTCGCCGCAGAGATCGCGGACGACGACCTCGGCTCCGCGGAGGCCCGCGAGGCGTTCCGCGTGCGCTTTCTCGGGCGCAAGAGCGGCGCGCTCACCGACCTCTTCAAGCGCCTCCCCGAAGCTGCGCCCGAAGACCGCCGCGCCCTCGGGCAGCGGCTGAACGCCCTCCGCGACGCCGCCGACGCCCGTCTCGCCGAAGCCGACACCCGCCTCGCGCAGAGCGCCGCCGAGGCCGCCCCGCGCCTCGACCGCACGCTCCCCGGACGGCGCCCGCCCGAGGGCTCGCTCCACGTGCTCACGCAGACGCTCGACGAGATCCTGCGCATCTTCGCCCGCCTTGGCTTCGCCGTCGAGGAAGGCCCGGAGATCGAGACGGACTGGCACAACTTCACCGCGCTCGGCTTCCCGCCCGACCACCCGGCGCGCGACATGCAGGACACGTTCTTCCTGCGCGAAGACCGGTCAGTGCTCCTGCGCACGCACACCAGTCCGGGCCAGATCCGGGCGCTGCTCGCCACGCCGCCGCCGCTCCGCGTGGTCGTGCCGGGGCGCGTGTTCCGCAACGAGGACATCACCTACAAGGCCTACAACCTCTTCCACCAGGTCGAAGGCCTGTACGTGGACGAGCACGTGACGATGGCCGACCTCAAGGCCGTGCTGCGCCTGTTTGCCGAGGCCGTCTTCGGCGCGGGCGTCAAGATGCGCTTCCGCCCGAGCTTCTTCCCCTTCACCGAACCCTCGGCCGAGGTGGACATCTGGTGGACGCTCCCGGACCATCCTGAGGGCGGGCGCTGGCTCGAAATCCTCGGCTGCGGCATGGTGGACCCCGTCGTGCTCGAACACGTCGGGATCGACCCCGAGCGCTTTACCGGCTACGCCTTCGGCATGGGCGTCGAGCGCATCGCGATGCTGCGCCACGGCCTCGACGACATCCGCCTGCTCTACGAGAACGACGTGCGCCTGCTCGCACAGTTCTAAACGATGGTCGTTCATGGCTCCTTGTTCATAGCCAGAAATCTGGCCTTGTCTTGCTTTTTCTGACCATGAACAACGAACGACGAACCGTAAACCCATGAACATCTCCCTCTCCTGGCTCGCCGAGTATGTCCACCACGGGCTCACGGCGGATGAAGTGGCGACCGCGCTTACGCTCTCCGGACTCGAAGTGGAAGAGGTCGCGCGGACGGGCGCCGAGGTGCCCTCAGGCGTCGTCGTGGGCCGCGTGCTCGAAGCGGCGCCCCACCCCGGCGCCGACCGCCTCACGCTCTGCCGCGTCGATGTGGGCGCGGGCGAGCCCCTGCACATCGTCTGCGGTGCGCCCAACGTGGCCGCCGGGCAGACCGTGGCGGTGGCCCCGCCGGGCACCACGCTGCACCTGCCGGGCAAAGACGGCACGCGCACGCCGGTGACGCTGGAGCGGCGCAAGATCCGGGGCGAGGTCTCCGAGGGCATGATCTGCGCCGAAGACGAGCTCGGCCTCGGCGACGACCACAGCGGCATCCTCGTGCTGGACGATGACGGCGTGCCCGGCGAATCGTTCAACGCCTACCGCGCCCGCCACGGCGCCACGCCGGACACCGTGCTCACGCTCAACGTCACCCCCAACCGCCCCGACGCCACCTGCCACGTAGGCGTGGCGCGCGACGTGGCGGCGCTCGCCGGCGTGGCGCTCCGCCGCCCGGACGTGGCGCTGCCCGACGCCGCGCCGGACACCGCCGCGCGCGTTGCCGTGCGCCTCGACGCGCCGGAAGGCTGCCCGCGCTACGTGGCGCTGCGTGATCGAGAACGTCGCAGGTCGGGCCCTCGCCCGCGTGGCTGCGCGAGCGGCTCGAAGCGGTCGGCGTGCGCTCCATCTCCAACGTGGTGGACGTGACCAACTTCGTGATGCTCGAACTCGGGCAGCCCCTCCACGCCTTCGACGCGGATAGGATCGCGGGCGGGCAGATCGTCGTGCGCACGCGCCGAGGCGGGCGAGCGCTTCACCACGCTCGACCACAAATCACGCACGCTCCCCGCCGGCACGCTGCTCATCTGCGACGGCGGCACGGACGACGCCGGACGCCCGCGGCCCGTCGCCCTCGGCGGCCTCATGGGCGGCCTCGAACTCCGAGGTGACGGACGCGACGACCACCGTGCTGCTCGAGTCCGCCTACTTCGACCCCTCCACGTCCGCCGCGCGGCCAAGGCGCTCGGCCTCTCGACCGATGCGAGCTACCGCTTCGAGCGCGGCGTGGACCCGCGAAGGACAGGCGTTCGCCGCCGCCCGCGCCGCCGCGCTCATCGCCGAAGTGGCGGGCGGGCGCGTGGTGCCCGGCGTGGTGGACGTGCAGGCCCGCGCGCACACACGCCCCCGCGTGACGCTGCGCCTGCCGCGCCTGGCCGCCCTCCTCGGCATCGTGATCGCCGAGGCCGACGTGCGGCGCATCCTCACCGCGCTCGGCTTCGAGGTCGAAGCGGACGGCGACGCTCAACGCCTTCGCCGAAGGGCTCATGGAGGGCCGCCGCGTGGACCAGCTCGATGCGGCCGAGGCCGCTATCGCTCGTCGTGCCCCCGTGGCGCCCCGACGTGACGCGCGAGGTGGACGTGATCGAGGAGGTGGGGCGCATCTACGGCTACGACCGCCTGCCCGAGCCCGCGCACACGCCCGTGCCCGCCGTCCCGCCCCTGCCCGAGCCGATGCCCGCGCTGCGGCGGCGCGTCAAAGGGACGCTCGCCGGGGCGGGCTTCCGCGAAGTGTGGGCGACGTCGTTCCTGCCGAACGAGCCGCCGCCGCGCGCTTCCGCCTCGACCACCCGGCGTTCGCGCCCGGCGGCGCCGTGGCCACCTACGACCCCGAGCGCGCCGAGCCGCTCGCGCTCCGCCCGTCCCTGCTGCCCGGCCTCGCCGCCGTGGCCGCCTACAACGCAGCGGCAGGGCCGCCGCGCGCTCCGCCTGTTCGAGACCGGCCACGTCTACCGCACCGGCGACGCAAGATCGCTCGTGCCCGGCTACCACGAGCGCGAGCACGTCGCCCTCCTGATCGCCGGCCTCGCCGACGAAGGCGGCTGGGACGCCCGCCCGCGCGCCGCCGACCTGTTCGACGCCAAGGGCGCCGCCGCCCACCTGCTCGCCACGCTCCGCCTCGACGCCACGCTTCGCGCCCGGTGGACGTGCCCGGCGACCTGCTCACGGACGCCCTCACGGTGGCGGTCGGCGGCCAACCCGTGGGCGTGGTGGGGATGCTTGCGCCCGCCGCGCTCGACCTGCTCGACGGGCGCGCGCCCGTGGCCTATGCCGAGTTGAACCTGAGCGCGCTGCTCGGGCTCGCCGGCACGCGCCCCGCGCGCCTACGTGCCCTTCAGCCGCCTGCCCGACCGCCGAGCGCGACCTCGCCTTCGTGCTCCCGCGCACCGAAGCCGTGGGCGACGTGCTCGCGACGATCCAGCGCGGCCGGGGCCCCGCTCGTGCGCGACGTGCGCGTGTTCGACCTGTACGAGGGCGCGGGCGTGCCCGAGGGCCACCGCAGCGTGGCCTTCAAGCTCACCCTCGCCACCGACACCGGCACGCTCCGCGACGCCGAGGTAGAAGCCGCCATCACCGCCGTGCGAAAGGCGGTCGAAACGCAGCACAGCGCCGCCCTGCGCGGCTAACCGGGCGGCACGCGTATGTTTAGCGCATCTCCACGCGTCACTACTCCTCCACGCCGATGAACCAGGGCGGAAACGGAAACCGCCATCGCCCGCGCCCGCACGGCGAAGCCGGGCAGCGCGCCGCAAGCCGGGCGCCGGCGCCGCAAGCCGGGCGCCGAAGCACCGCGTCCTGAGGGCGCGCGCGCCGAACCCGCCGCGCGCTGAGCCGAGCCCGCAGCCGCACCCCCCGCCGCCCACGGCGCCGTCCGAGTTGCTCGTTCGCCGGGCCGCCCGACGCGGTGCTCGAACGCCTGCGCGTGCGTGTGCTCGACGCCGTGCGCGAACTCGACCGGCTTCGCGAGGAGAACGACGCCCTCGCCGCGCGCGTGGCCGAACTCGAAACCGCCGGGGGCGAAAGCGCCCGCGTGGCCCTCTTCGACGACGGCGACCCCGCTGCCCTCCGCGCCCGCGTCGACGGCTTCATCGAGGCGCTCGACGCGTACCTCGCCGCCGACGAATAAGCAGGCCGCCCATGCCCCCGCCTAGCTCCGACCTCGTGCTCGTGCAGGTGCGCCTGATGGGGCGCACGCTCTCGCTGCGCGTCCACCGCGGCGACGAGCCCCGCCTGCACGCCTGGGCCACCGACCTCGACCGGCGCCTGGCCGAGTTTCGCCGCACCTTCCCGACGCAGCCCGAAGTGGTGGCCGTGCTCACCGTCGCGCTCGGGCTCGCCGAAGAGGTCCACACGCTCCGCGAAGCCGCCGCGCAGCAGGACGCCACCGACGCCCGCTTCGCCGACGCCCTCGTCGCGCTCGACCTGCGCCTCGCCGCCGCCCTCAGCCCCCGCGCCGCCGACGTCTCCAGCCAGGAAGAGGCTCAGGGGGAGGTGATGGGCGAGGACGCGTTCGACGATGAGGGGGACGACGAATTCGAGGACGACGACTTCGACGCGTTGGAGGACGGCACCGAGGACGCAGAAGGCCAGAACACGCCTGCGCCGCCCGGCAAGGAGGGCGCGTAAGGGGCCATACACCCCTGAAACCCACGCGTGAAGGCAGCGTGCAAGTGGGTGCTCGCTCTCCCGAGCGGGCGCCTGCACAGCACCGGGGTGGATGCACGTATGAGAACTGTACCCCTTGGTGCAAGGGAGCTTCTCTTCGACCCTCCGACAACAGGCCCCATCCGCAAGGAGTGGCACCGCGCCACCAGGGGACGTTGGACGAGGCGAGATGGCTCCCACCGTTGATACGAAGGCTGTTCTTCATATCCGCCATCTCGGGGCTGTGCACCCTTTTCAGAGCGCCCCGGACGGGCTTCGGCATGTGTCCGGCCCGTCGGGGCGCTTTTTCTATAGACTGACCCTGCTCCATGCTTCCCGCGACGATTGCCCTGCTGGGCGTCGCCGTCGTCTCCTTAGCCCTCGGCTGGTTTCTCCGCGCCCGTACGGCCGGCTCCGCTCCTTCCGCTGCCCTCGAACAGGCCCGCGCCGACGCAGCGGCGGCCCGTGCTGACCTCCAGGCAGCCCGCGCGGCGTCTCAGGCGGAACTCGACCGCCTCCGCGCCGACCTCGGCCAGACGAGCGAGGCCGAACGCACCCGCCTCCGCGACGAACTCCTCGAAGCCTACGCCGCTGAACGGCGCGACCTCCGCCGCGACCGCCAGAAACTCGACGACCGCCACGCCAAACTCCAGGCCCGCACCACCCGCCTCGCCGACCGCGAAGCGCTCCTGCTGAAGGCCCAGGACACCACCGACGCCCTCCGCCGCCAGGCCGAGGGCGAACAGACGCGTGCCCGCACGCTCACGGGCCAGATCCACGCGTTCCACGCCGAGGCCCGCGCCCGGCGCGATGAGTCCGACCGGCGCCGCGCAGGACGCCGCCCGCCGCGCCCAGGAAGCCGAAGCCGCCCAGGCGCGCCTCGACGCCGCCACCGCCGAGGCCGAGACCGCCCGCGAGGTCCACCAGCGCGCCTCCGAGGAGATCGCCCGGCGCCTCGAAAGCCTCGCCGGCATCACGCGCGCCGAGGCCCGCGCCCAGCTCCTGCAGGAGCTCCAGGACGAGGCCCGCCTCGAAGCCGCCCAGATGGTCAAGGAGATGCGCGACGAGGCCAAGCTCCGCGCCACCCGCGAGGCGCAGCCAGGTGGTGCTCACCGCCATCCAGCGCACCGCCGCCAGCCACGCCATCGAGAACACGGTGAGCGTGGTCAACATCTCGTCGGACGAGATGAAGGGGCGCATCATCGGACGCGAAGGGCGCAACATCCGCGCCTTCGAGGCGGCCACCGGGCTCGAAGTGATCGTGGACGACACCCCCGAGGCGGTCATCCTCTCCGGCTTCGACCCCGTGCGCCGCGAAGTCGGGCGCCTCGCGCTGCTCAAGCTCATCCAGGACGGCCGCATCCACCCCACCCGCATCGAGGAGGTGGTCGAGAAGGTGCGGGCCGACATCGAGGAGGAGATCGTCGAGCACGGCGAGCGGACGGTGATCGAGCTCAACCTCAACGGCCTCCACCCGGACGTCATCCGCATGATCGGGCGGATGCGGTTCCGCACGAGCTACGGGCAGAACCTGCTCGCGCACTCGATCGAGACGGCGCGCCTGGCCTCGATCATGGCCGCCGAACTCGGCCTCGACCCGGCGCGCGCGCGGCGCGCGGGCCTGCTCCACGACATCGGCAAGGTGACCGAGGAGGAGATCGAGCAGCCCCACGCCATCGTGGGCATGGAGATCCTCGCGCCGGTACAAGGAGCACCCGGACGTGCTCAACGCGGTCGGCGCCCACCACGACGAGATCGAGATGACGGCGATGATCGCCCCGCTCGTGCAGGCGGCGGACGCCATCTCGGGCGCCCGGCCCGGCGCGCGGCGCGAAGCCCTCGACGCGTACATCAAGCGCCTCGAAAAGCTCGAAGCGCTCGCGGCGGCCTTCAAGGGCGTCGAGCGCGTCTACGCCATCCAGGCCGGACGCGAGATCCGCGTGCTCGTCAACCACACGCTCGTCTCGGACGCGCTCGCCGAACAGCTCGCCGGGGACATCTCGAAGAAGATCGAGCAGGAGCTCCAGTACCCCGGCCAGGTCAAGGTGACCGTCATCCGCGAGGTGCGCCAGGTGGCGTACGCCCGGTAACCGGCCCCAACGCCCGTGGTGGTCGCCCATGGTGGTCGCCCGTGATGGTAGGGGCAAAGCCCCCGCTGTGGGGCCCCTGCACGCCGGGCGCCCCGGTGCATGGCAACGCCTCCGGGCTTCGCCCTGCGCGGGGCTTCGCCCGCGTGTGTCCCGGCACGATGGACGGGCAAAGGCGGGCGAAGCCCCGTGCATCGTGGAAGCGCGCGCCGTTGCGATGGGCGGTGGCGAGGCGGAGCGCAGGGGCCGCACAGCGGGGGCTTTGCCCCTACGGCTCCTCTGGCAAATGGGCCCGTGCTGGCGCGGATTCATGGCGAAACGGGGGCGGGTGGTGGAACCGCCTTCGGCACATGGGCTTGCTCCGTCACCGCTTCGTGACAGCAACCTATGATCGGGATCGTCGGGCAGCTTGCCCTCATGACCGCCTTTGTGGCCGGGCTCTTCAGCCTGTGGGCCTTCTACCGCGCCACCGTCGAGACCGACGCGCCGGGGTGGATGCGCGCGGCCCGCTGGAGCTGGGGCGTGCTCTCGCTCGGCGTGGGTGTGGCGGCCGCCCTCCTGATGATGCTCCTGCTGCGGCACGACTTCTCGTACGCGTACGTCTACCAGTACTCGTCCAAAAGCCTCCCGATCGGCTACCTCGTGTCCACGTTCTGGGCCGGGCAGGAAGGCTCGTTCCTCCTCTGGATCGTCTACACCGCCGTGCTCGGCTGGGCGCTGCTCAAGTGGAGCCCGAAGTCGTGGCGGGCGCCGGTCATGGTGAGTCGTCGCGCTCTGCGAGGCGTTTCTGCTCTCGATGATCGTCGGCATCAAGCTCGGGCCCTTCCACATCGGCTCGCCGGTCGTTCGCCACGCTCGCCGAGCGCTTCCCGAACGCGCCGATGCTGCAGGTGAAGGGGTTCGTGCCGCAGGACGGCAACGGCCTCAACGACCTGCTCCAGAACCCGTGGATGGTCATCCACCCGCCGACGCTCTTCACGGGCTTCGCGATGATGCTGGCCCCCTTCGCCTTCGCGGTCGCCGGGCTGTGGACGCGCCGCTACACCGAGTGGATCAAGCCGGCGATGCCGTGGCTGCTCATGGCGACCCTCGTGCTCGGCGTCGGCATCACGCTGGGCGGCTACTGGGCCTACGTGACGCTCTCCTTCGGCGGCTACTGGGCGTGGGACCCGGTCGAGAACTCCAGCCTCGTGCCGTGGATCGCGGGCGTGTGCGGCCTCCACGCGATGCTGGTCTACGAAAAAGCGCACCGCCGCACCGGAGCGCCTTCGGCTTCACGATGGCGGCGCTTCATGCTCGTCGTCTACTCCACGTTCCTCACGCGCTCCGGCATCCTCGGCGACATGTCCGTCCACTCGTTCGTGGACCTCGGGCTCTCGAACCAGCTGCTCGTCTGGATCCTCGCGATGATCGTCCTGGGCTACGGGCCTGCTCGCGGCCCGCTGGCGCGACATCCCCCGCCCTGAAGCCGAGGCGCCGACGCTCTCGCGCGAGTTCATGACGTTCTCCGGCGCCGTGCTCTCTGGCCACCCTCGGCACCGTCATCCTGCTCGGCACGAGCGCGCCCATCTTCGGGCGCATCTTCCGCGACGACCCCTCAGGCGTGCCGATCCAGTTCTACAACGAGTGGACGCTGCCCATCGCCACCGGCGTGATGCTCCTCGTGGCGCTCGGGATGGTGTTCTGGTGGCACCGGATGCGGGTGGAGCAGGTGCAGCGGCGCCGTGCTGCGTCCGCTCGCGCTCGCCGTCGTGAGCACGGTCGTGATGCTCGTGCTCACGCCGTTTGCCGCGCGCTCGGTGCTCGCCCATGGCGGCGCCGGCGGTGGTGGAAGCGGGGCTCGTGTCGGGAGCGTTCTGGGCGCAGTACGGCACGGGGCTGCTGTTCTTGCTGCTCGTGCTCGCGTCGTTCTTCGCGCTCTACGGCAACCTCGGCGTGGCCTGGCGCGTCGGGCGCGGCAACCCGAAGATGGTGGGCGGCGCGCTCGCGCACGTCGGCCTGGCCGTGTCGATGCTCGGCATCGTGGCCTCGAGCGGCTTCTCGCGGGCGCTCACGGCCCCCGGCGGCGTGCAGATGGAAACCACGACCGGCACGAACCGCGACAACTTCGTGCTCCAGCGCGGCGAGGCCAAGACGCTCGGCAGCTATACCGTCCGCTACGCCGGGCGCGAAAAAACCGCCGAGGGCCACGACCGCTTCTCTGATCGACGTGCAAGCACGGCCGGCGGCGCTTCACGATGCGCCCGGTGGTGTACCAGAGCGACAAGGGCCAGTGGATCCAGCACCCGGACGTGGCGTCGTTCGTCGAGCAGGACCTGTTCGCCGCCGTCACGCCCGCCGCGATGTTCGACTCGCCCGACGACACGACGCGCAAGGGCGGCTCCTTCGCCCTCGCCCCCGGCGACTCGCTCGTGCTCGGCGCCGACGCTTACCGCATCGCCTTCGCCGGCTTCGAGGCCACGCCCCCCGCCCAAGCGCCTCGTCGGGCCTCCGCCGCGACTCCATCGAGGTGGCCCTTGCCGCGCAACGTGGACCTCACCAACCTGCGCACCGGCGAGACGCGCCGCCTCACGCCCGTCTACCTCGTCGATGAAGGACGGACGGCAGCAGTTTCGTCCAGAACCGCGTGGCCGACTGGGGCCTCGCGCTGGCCTTCGGCGGGCTCAACGTGGACCACGAACCAGGCCACGTTCGTGATCGACGGCGTGAACGTGACGCCCGAGGACTGGGTCGTGGTGCAGGCCTACGAGAAGCCCCTCATCTGGCCCGCTCTGGATCGGCATCTTCCTGCTCACGCTCGGCTTCTGCATTGCCTACGCCCGCCGCATCGGCGACCTCAAGCGCGCCCCCTCGCGCTCGGCCGCAGGACCCTCGCCACCGCTGCCGCCGCGCGGAAGCGCTCCGGCAGCGGTCCACGGCCCAAATTTGGGGGAGTGTCGCCAGCGACGGAGGGGGATGGAGCGGGCAGCGCGCTCAGCCGTACGCGTAGAAGCCCTCCCCGTCTTGCGGCCGAGGCGGCCGGCGGTCACCATCTGCTTGAGCAGCGGGCACGGGCGGTACTTCGAGTCGCCGAACTCCGTGTGGAGCACGTTCATGATGGACAGGCACACGTCGAGGCCGATGAAGTCGGCGAGCGCAGCGGCCCCATCGGGTGCGCCATGCCGAGCTTCATCACCTGGTCGACGGCCTCGGCGGTAGCCACGCCCTCGTAGACGCAGAAGATCGCCTCGTTGATCATCGGCATGAGCACGCGGTTCGAGACGAACCCCGGCGCGTCGTTCACCTCCACCGGCGACTTGCCGAGCGCCTCGGCGAGCGCCTTCACCGTGGCGTACGTCTCGTCGCTGGTGGCGAGGCCGCGCACGACCTCCACGAGCTTCATCACCGGGACGGGGTTGAAGAAGTGCATCCCGATCACCTTGTCGGGACGCGTGGTCTGCGCCGCCGATCCACGTGATCGAGATCGACGACGTGTTGGAGGCGAGGATCGCAGCCCTGGGCGCGTGCTCGTCGAGCGTGCGGAAGATCTCCGCCTTCACCTCGTTGCGCTCCGCCACCGCTTCCACGACGAGTTCGGCGTTCTTCGCCGCCTCCGCGATGTCGGCTGCTGAGCGAGAGGCGTTCGAGCGCGCCGTCGCGTTCGGCATCGTTGAGGCCCTTCGTGGACCTGCCGGTCGAGGTTCTTCTGGATCTGGCGAGGCCGCGCTGAAGCGCCGCGTCGCTCATGTCCACGAGGACGACGGTCGTGGCCGCGTGAGCGAACACGTGGGCGATGCCGTTGCCCATCGTGCCGGCACCGATTACGGTGACGCGCATCGAGAAAAGATCAGAGGGTGGAACAGGGAAGACGCGAAGGCCGCGCTCGCGGTTCTGAACGCGCCAACCATCGAAAGGGCTTCCACCCCCGTCCGTTCACGCGGCCCTGCCACGGGATCCGCCGGTCAGGGCACCACGTAACGAAACGTTGTCGATGAGGCGGGTCTTGCCGAAGTAGACCGCCGCAGCCACGAGCACCCGGTCGCCCGGAGCAAGCGCCCCGACCGGCGCGAGCGTGGCCGCGTCCACCGCCTCCAAGTACTGCATGCGCGCGAGCGGCACTCGCCACGGTCCATCGGCCGCCTCCACGAGCGAGCCGCCGGTCGGCGCCCCCCCTGCGGCCATCCGTGCGGCGGGCCGGAGCGCGGGTAGACCGCGGGGGCCTGCAGACCGCTCGCCGGCGCTCGAGGAAGACGTTGCGCGACGAGCGGGCGAGTCCATCCGCCTCCCGCACCGTCGGCACGCCGAGGAGTTGCATGGGGAGCAGGAGCGCCGCGTCATGCGCCGGAGGATGGCCAGCTGCTGCGCGTCCTTCTCGCCAAACACCGCCACGTCGGGCGCGCACGCGTGGAAGAGCTTGCTCACCACCGTCGTGACGCCCTGAAAGTGGCCCGGACGGTAGCGGCCCGCACAGGTGCGCGCCGAGGCCGTCCACCGTCACCCACACGCCGTCCTCCTGCCCGAGCGGGTACATCTCGCCCACCGGGGGCATGAACAGCACGTCGCAGCCGGCGCCGGCGAGCTTGGCCGCATTCGCCCTCGGGTCGCGCGGGTAGCGGTGAAAGTCCTCGCGCCGGACCAAACTGCGTCGGGTTGACGAACATGCTGCCGTCACGTGGTCGGCCTGGCTGCGCGCCTCGGCGACGAGCGCGAGGTGGCCGTCGTGGAGCGCGCCCATGGTGGGCACGAGCGCGAGGCGGCTGCCCGTTCGCCGCGAGGCGCGAGCCTCGGCCTGCATCGCGGCAACCGTCGTGATCGTCTGCATAGAGCGGCAGCGTGGGCCGCAAGGTACCGCCGGAGGCGCCCCAAAAAAGGCGGCGCGCCCCGAAGAGCACGCCGCCACCGGCGAGAGGCGTAGAGGCTCAGCCGTTCGCGCCCGGCTGCTGCTGCACCGCCTGCACTTCGAGGATGATCTCGACGTCCTCGGAGACGAGCCAGCCGCCCGCTTCGAGGGCCACGTTCCAGTTGAGGCCGAACGCCTTGCGGTTCACCTTCGTCGTGGCCTCGAAGCCCACGCGCGAGCCGCCCCAGGGGTCGCCTGCGGTGCCGAGAAACTCGGCCTTAAACGCCACCGGCTTCGTGACGCCGTGCATCGTCAGGTCGCCCCGGAGCGTGAACGCGTTGCCGCTCACCTCGTCAACGCCCGTGCTCGTGAACGTGAGCGTCGGATAGGTGTCGGTCTCGAAGAAATCGGCCGAGCGGAGGTGTCCGTCACGCTTGGGCTCGTTCGTGTTGACGGAAGCCGCCTGGATGACCGCCTCCGTGCGGAGCGTCGAGAGGTCGTCGCCTTCCATCTGGACCGAGCCCTCGAACGTTTCGAAGGAGCCGCGGACCTTGGAGAAGCCGAGGTGGCGCACCACGAAGCCGACGCGCGAGTGCGTCGGGTCGATGGCGAAGGTGGTGACGTCGGTCTGCGTGAGCGTAGACATGGGGTAGCCGGGGGATATAGGTGTGGTAACACATTTCAATACCTGTGGCAACACCTTTTGTTCTGTGTCCCTGTCGCCGTCACGCGCTCTTCACACGCGGCCCGCCTGCGTGGGCCGCCCTCACGCACAGACACTTCAACGCCGCGCGCGATCCCGGCGCGGGCTCGTCGGTAGCAGCGGGACCAACACCGCTCTCCTCATGGCCGACTTCCGCATCGAAAAAGACTCCCTCGGCGACGTGCAGGTGCCCTCCAGCGCCCTCTACGGCGCCCAGACGCAGCGCGCGAAGGACAATTTCCCCATCTCCAACCTGCGCTTCGGGCGCCGCTTCATCGAGGCGCTCGGGCGCGTGAAGGCCGCCGCCGCGAAGGCCAACCGCGACCTCGGCATCCTCACCGACGCTCAGGCCACCGCCATCCTCGGCGCCGCCGAGCGCGTCGTCTCGGGCGAACTCGACGGCGCACTTCCCGCTCGACATCTTCCAGACCGGCTCCGGCACGTCCACCAACATGAACGCCAACGAGGTGATCGCGCACGCGGCCTCGACGGGCGAGGCGCCGGTGCACCCGAACGACGACGTGAACGCGAGCCAGTCGAGCAACGACGTGATCCCGACGGCGATGCACGTGGCGGCGCGGATCGCGCTCGAAGTGGAGCTGATTCCGGCGCTCGAAGGCTTCGAGGCGGCGCTGATGCAGAAGGCCGTGGAGTTCGACGACGTCGTCAAGAGCGGGCGCACGCACCTGATGGACGCTACGCCGGTGCGGCTCGGGCAGGAGTTCGGCGGCTACGCGGCGCAGATCCGGCAGTCGCATCAAGCGGCTCCGCTTCGCCTCCGAGGACCTTGCCGAACTCGCGCTCGGCGGCACGGCCGTCGGCACGGGCATCAACACGCCGAAGGGCTTTGCGGCGAAGGCGATCCAGTACCTCTCAGACGATGCCGGGCATCCGCTTCCGCGAGGCGGAGAACCACTTCGAGGCGCAGTCGGCCAAGGACGCCTACGTGATGGCGGCGCGGGGCGCTCAACGCGCTCGCGGTGAGCCTGCTCAAGATCGCCAACGACCTGCGGCACCTGTCGTCCGGCCCCACGAGCGGGCTCGCCGAGATCCAGCTGCCGAGCCTCCAGCCGGGCTCGTCGATCATGCCGGGCAAGGTCAACCCGGTGATGAGCGAGTCGATGATGATGGTGTGCGCGCGCGTGATGGGCAACGCCGTCACCGTGACCGTGGGCGGGCAGCACGGCAACTTCGAGCTCAACGTGATGATGCCGGTGATGGCGCACGCGCTCCTGGAGAGCATCGAGATCCTCTCAACCAGCCTCGACGCCTTCCGCACGCGCTGCCTCGACGGCATCACGGTGGACCGCGAGCGCTGCCGCGCGCTGCTCGAACTCAACCCGGCGGTGGCGACGGCGCTCAACCGCACCATCGGCTACGACCTCGCCTCGAAGGTGGCCAAGCAGGCGGCCAAGGAGCGCCGCAGCGTTCGCGACGTGGTGCTGGAGTTGGGCCTGATCCCCGAGGGCGCCGACCTCGACGCGCTTCTCGACGTGCGCGAGATGACCGAGCCAGGGATTCCGGGCGAGGGGTGACCGCCCCCCCCCCTCCGTCCCTGCGCGACACCTCCCCCGGGTGCCGGGCGCTGATTCCCCCCTCCGTCGCTGCGCGACACCTCCCCCGAAATCGGGGGAGGACCGCTTCGGAGCGCCTCCAGCGCGTAGGCAGCAGAGGGGGACAGGCCGTAGCAGCAGGTGGGGGCGTTACCGCAGCAGGCGGAGCGTGTCCGGGCCGGCGAGTTTGCGGACGTGGCAGCCATCGTTGGAGAACCCGAAGGTGCCGGCGATGGCGCGCCCGTCCGGGGCGGTGAGGTTGGCGGTAAAGGTCTCGCCGGCGCTGCTCACCGTCACCGCGTCGGAGATGATCGTGTAGAGGCCAGGGCCGCCGTAGGACGTCACGTCGCGTGGCGGCAGGCAACCGCGTTCGCCCTCGGCGCGGCACAGAATGGACGTGCCATTGGTGCGCTTCACGTCCACCGTGGCGTTCGGCACGGGTTGCCCGGCGGCATCCAGGAGGCGGGTGCCATAGGTGCGAAACTCCATCGTGCAGGCGCGCGCCCCGCCCCCATCGGTGGGCATGGAAGAGCGGGACGTGTGGCAGCCGGGGGCAGCCAGTAGGAAAGCGGCGGCGAAGAGGGCGAGGCGGGCAGGCATGGCGGTGTCAGATGGACCCGGTGGATACGCATCGCGCCTCTGGCCCGTGCCGCGCGAACCGCCTCGTTACGTGGTTTCGCGGGGGAGCCTTTGAATCGCGCCCCTCCGGCGCCTAGCCGCGCCGGGCGGCGCGGACGAGGTTGCCGTCGTCGTAGCCGAGCGGGAAGAAGACGAGCCCGCCGAGGCCGTTCTGCCGGGCGTAGCGCACCTTTTCCGCGATGCTCTCGGCATCCTCGAACCAGCCCTGCCGGTAGCCGCCGGTCGAGTCGCGGTAGACGTAGTAGGGGCTGCGCGAGACGGGATCGCGGCGGAGGCCGTAGCGCGCGCTCTGCCCCTGCGCGTCCGTGCGGATGTCGGGGAGGATGGAGGCGGCGATGGGCGCGAGCGTGATCGTGTGGCCCGGCCCGCGCGTCTTGGCGCCGGGAGCGTCCGTCTCGGTGGGCCATTCGTAGCCGTAGAGGGGCGTGCCCATGAGCACCTTGCCGCGCGCCACGCCGAAGGCGTCGTAGCGGGCGAGGATGGCGTCCCAGTTGGTGTCCCCGCCGCGCGTCGGGGCGACCGGGCCGGCGTTCGGCCCGCTCGCCCAGTGAAGGTCGTAGCCCTGAACCACGACGTAGTCGGAGGCGGCGGCGAGGCGGGCCTCGTCGAAGGCGTCGGCCCAGTCGTTGGCGGGGAGGAAAATGCTCAGGCGAGCGCCCCGTGGCAGGCGCCCCCGGAGGCGCTGCGCGAAGTCGGCATAGCCGCTACGGGCGGCCGGCGAGACGGCCTCGAAGAGTTCGACGTCGAGGCAGACGCCATCGCCGAGGCGCGCAAGTTCCGTCACCTGCGACAGCAGGCGCGCGGTGGCGGTGGGCGAGGTGAAGAGCGCCTCGAAGTCGGCCTTCGAGAAGAGCGTGAGCGTGGTGGCGGCGGTGCGCCCGGTGGCGCGCGCGCTCTGGGCGAACATGGGCCACGTCAGGCGGGCCTCCGGGTGGGCGTTCACCGTGCCATCGGCCGTGATCTGCTGCTCGAAGTAGTAGAGCCCGTCGAGGTCGCCGGCGACGGAGCGCCAGGCGTCGCCCATCCAGTAGGCGTGGTAGCCGTAGAGGCGCACCGGCGTACGCGGCGGCGTAGCGGCGGACGCGAGCACGGCGGCGGCGGCGAGGAAGGAGAGGACGCGGAGACGGGGCATATATGAAGAATCCATCCCCCGAGATCGCGCAGGCGCAGACGCCTTCTGAGAGAAGGAACGCAGCGGCGCCCGTGGCGGGGGATGCCGGCACTGCCGCAACGTTCGTGCCTGTCTCATGATGAGGCGGTGGGGGGCGCAATTATAGGCCAACCGCTGGATTTACAGCCAGGCTGCGTGCGGCGCCCGGCACAACTGTCCGAAGCCTTTTCCGCACGGGCTTCCGCCGGGAGCCGGGGGCGCGGCGCGCGCGTTGCGGCGCGCATGAACGACGCGCTCGCCACCAAGCTCGCCCACCTGCCCACGGGGCCCGGCGTGTACCAGCACAAAGACGCCGAGGGCGCGGTGCTCTACGTGGGCAAGGCCAAGAACCTGCGCAACCGGGTCCGCTCCTACTTCCAGGAATCGCGCCCGCGCGACAAGCGGCTGAGCGCGCTCGTCTCCAAGATCGCAGACCTCGAGATCATCGTCACCGACACCGAGGCCGAGGCGCTGATCCTGGAGAACAACCTGATCAAGCAGCTCAAGCCGCGCTACAACGTCAACCTGAAGGACGACAAGACCTACCCCTGGATCGTCGTCACCAACGAGCGCTTTCCGCGCGTCTTCCCCACGCGCCGCGTCGTGCGCGACGGGAGCAAGTACTTCGGGCCGTACACGGACGTGAAGGCCATGTACGCCGTGCTCGAGGCTGTGCGGAGCCTCTTCAAGCTTCGCACGTGTAGCCTTAACCTCGCCCCGGAGCCCATCGCGGCGGGCAAGTTTCAGGCGTGCCTGGAGTTCCATATCCAGCGGTGCGCGGCGCCCTGCATCGGATTGCAGAGCGAAGACGAGTACCTGGAGACGATCCGGCGGGTCGAGAAGCTGCTCAACGGGCAGACGCAGGACCTCGCCACGCTCATCAAAGAGGACATGCAGCGCCTCGCCGCCGCCTTCCGCTTCGAAGACGCCGCCGCGCGCCGCGACCAGCTCAAGGCGCTCGACCGGTACGCGGAAAAGCAGAAGGTCATCGCGCCCGACCTCGCCGACCGCGACCTGTTCGCGCTCACGGTGGACCGCGAGGACGACGTGGCGGTAGGCGTGCTCTTCAAGGTGCGCGAGGGCAAGGTGATCGGGCGGCACCACCGCGTCATCCGGCGGATCGAGGGGCTGGAGGAGGCCGCGATCATGCAGGCGCTCGTGGAGCAGCACTACACCGAGGCGAGCTTTTTCCCGAACGAGGTGCTGCTCTCGCACGCGCCCGAGGATGCCGAGGTGGTCGAGACGTACCTGCGCGAGCTGCGCGGCCGGAAGGTGACGATCAAGGTGCCCGAGCGGGGCGACAAGGCCGGCCTGATGCGCATGGCCGAGCTCAACGCCGAACTCGTGCTCACCGAGTGGAAGCAGCAGCGCGCCAAAGCCGGCGAGGGGCACGTGCCCGAAGTCCGTGACGGCGCTGCAGAACGGACCTGCGCCTGCCCGCGCCTGCCCCGCCGCATCGAGTGTTTCGACATCTCGCACCTTTCCGGCACCGGCACGGTGGCCTCGTGCGTGGTGTTCGAGGACGGGATGCCGAAGAAGAGCGAGTACCGCCACTTCAAGATCCGGACGCTGGAGAGCGGGCAGATCGACGACTTCGCGTCGATGCGCGAGATCGTGGCGCGGCGCTATTCGCGCGTTTGCGCGAGGAGAACGGCCCGTGGCCCGACCTCGTCATCATCGACGGCGGCAAGGGGCAGCTCTCGAGCGCGGTCGAGGCGCTCAAGGCGGCCGAGGTGTACGGGCAGTTTCCGGTCGTCGGCCTCGCCAAGCGCGCTGGAGGAGCTGTTCTTCCCCGGCGACACCGAGAGCATCCTCATCCCGCGCACGAGCGCGAGCCTGCACCTCGTGCAGCGCGTGCGCAACGAGGCGCACCGCTTCGCCGTCACGTTCCAGCGCAAGCAGCGCCAGATCGCCACGCTCCAGACCGAGCTGACCGACATTCCCGGCGTCGGGCCCGGCGACGGCGCAGAAGCTGATGAAGGCCTTCGGCAGCACGAAGCGCATCGCCCTGGCCACCGAGGAGGCGATCTCCGAGATCGCGGGCAAGGCCGCCGCCCGGCGTGTGGTGGCGCACTACCGGGGCCTCAACGCCGACACCGCGGAGGCGGAAGCAGCTTCCTGAACCTTCGGGCAGGCACCCACCCGGCCGGCTATGCGTACGCCCAAGGAGCCCTGCCCGCCTGCGCCGTGAAGATCGCCCTCTGCCAGATCAACCCCACCGTCGGCGACCTCGCCGGCAACGCTGCCAAGATCCAGGCGTGGAGCGAGCGCGCCGCGAGCGAAGGGGCTGACCTCGCCGTGTTTCCGGAGTTGTGCCTCGTCGGCTACCCGCCGCTCGACCTGCTCGACCGGCCCCGCTTTCTCGCCGAGTGCGCGGCGACGCTCGACGCCCTCGCGCAGCGCCTGCCGAAAGGCCTCGGCGTGATCGTCGGCGCGCCGCGCGCGAACCCGTCGCCGGTGGGCAAGCGGCTGCTCAACGCGGCCCTGCTGCTCGAAGACGGACAGGTCGTGGCTGAGGTGTACAAGCAGCTCCTCCCCACGTACGACGTGTTCGACGAGTACCGCTACTTCGAGCCCGCGCCCCCGCAGAACGTGGTGGTGTGGCGCGGGCTGCGCCTCGGGCTGCACGTCTGCGAGGACATGTGGAATAACCGCGAGGCCGATCCCTACCACCTCTACGCCGCCAACCCGGTCGACGCGCTCGCCGCGCAGGGCGTCGACCTGTTCGTCAACGTCTCCGGCAGCCCCTTCGCCACCGGGCGGCCCACGTTCCGCGAGGCGATCATCGGCGAGATCTGCGCCGAGCACGGCGTGCCCCTCGTGTTCGTCAACGAGGTCGGCGCCAACACCGAGCTGATCTTCGACGGCGGCTCGGGCGTGTGGGGACCGGAGGGGCCGCTCTGCACGATGGAGCGCTTCGGGGAGTCGTTCGGCCTCTGGGACACCGAAAATCGCACCTGCTGTGGCGAGGCGCAGCCTGAAGAGGAAATCGCGGACCTGCACGACGCGCTCGTGCTCGGCATCCGCGACTACGTGGGCAAGAGCCCGTTCTTCTCCAAGGTGCTCCTCGGCCTCTCCGGCGGCATCGACTCGGCGCTCACCGCCGCGCTCGCCGCCGAGGCGCTCGGGCCGGACCGCGTGGTCGGCGTCACGATGCCGTCCGCGTATTCCTCCGAAGGCTCGGTCTCCGATTCGCTCGCGCTCGCGCAGGCGCTCGGCCTCGAATTCCACGAGGTGCCCATCGTGCCCGCCGTGGACGGCTTCACCGCGATGCTCGCGCCCCTCTTCGCCGGGCGCGCCCCCGACGTGACGGAGGAGAACCTCCAGGCGCGCACGCGCGGGACGACGCTCATGGCGCTCTCGAACAAGTTCGGCTACCTGCTGCTCACCACCGGCAACAAGAGCGAGATGGCGGTGGGCTACGCGACGCTCTACGGCGACATGAACGGCGGCCTCGCCGTGCTCTCGGACGTGTTCAAGCTCGACGTGTACCGCCTCGCGCGCTACATCAACGCGCAAGGCCGGGCGCGCGCTCATCCCCGAGAGCACCCTCACGAAAGCCCCCTCGGCCGAGCTGCGGCCCGGCCAGAAAGACCAGGACAGCCTGCCGCCCTACGAGGTGCTCGACCCGATCTTGGAGCGCTACATCGAGGCACATCAGGACGTGGAGGAGATCGCCGGCGCCACCGGGGCCGACCGCGCGCTCGTGCGCAAGCTGCTCGATATGGTGGACCGCAACGAATTCAAGCGCCGCCAGGCCGCGCCGGGCCTGCGCGTCACCACGAAAGCGTTCGGGCCGGGCCGCCGCCTGCCCATCGTGATGCGCTGGCAACGCTCGGACGCGCCCGTACCGGTGCCCCCGCCGGCGCCCGTCGCCGCCGAGGCCGTGATGGGCGACGGCTGAGCGGCCCCACCCCCTCTCCCCCTCCGTCGCTGCGCGACACCTCCCCCGAATTCGGGGGAGGACCGCTGCCGGAGCGCGTCCAGCGCGGAGGCAGCAGGTGGGGGACAGGGTCGGCGAAAAAACGGCGGGGCGGGAATGACCGGCGGGCGGGCTTCGTTGAAGGGCCATGCCTCTGCCTGCCATGCGTCGCACCCTCCTACTTGCCTCTGCGCTGCTCGCGGCCCTACCCGCGTGGGCGCAGACGCCGGACACCTCCGCGACCGCCCCTCCCGACACACTCGCGCCCGCCGAGCAGGCCGCGCGCGTGGGGCCCGCGCTTGACCCGCCGGGCAGCCTCCGCCTGTCGTTTCCGGCGGCCCTCGCGCGCGTGCTCGACGTTTCGCCGGAGGTCGGGGCCGCGCTTGCCCGCGCCGACTACGCCCGCGCCCGCTACGCGCAGGCCCGCGCCGGGCGCTTCCTGACCGAGTTTACCCTCCAGACCGCCCACAGCGCCGCCCCCGGCCTCGATGTGCCGGAGAACAGCCCGTACCCGCGCGAGGCCCTCTACCTCGACCCCGGCGTACGCAACGACTGGAAGCACCTCCGCCCCTACAACAGGGTAGACATAGAGCTTCTGCAGCCGCTGCTTACCTGGGGGGAGGTCGCGGGCACGCTCGACGCCGCGCGCTACGGCGCCCAGAGCGACGCTGCGGCGGTGGACGTGCAGCGCACCGCCACCGCGCTCCGCTTTGCCGAGACCTACTACGGCCTCGTCCTCGCCCGCCACCTCGACGGCCTCGCGCGCGAGACCGGACGCCTGATTGGTGGTGCCCGCCGGCAGATGGAAGCCCTCGTGGCAGAGGGGGATTCGACGATTTCCTCCTCCGACGTCTACGAGCTCCGCCTCGCCGAAGTTGAGCAGCGGCGGCAGGCGGCCGAGCTCGCCGAGCGCCTTGCCACGGCCCGCACCGGCGCCGCGCGGCAGCTCTTGCTGCCCGACGGCACCCCCTTCGCCCCCGCCGACAGCGTGCTCGCTCCGATTCCGTTCGTGCGCGACAGCCTCTCCGTCTACGTGACGCTCGCCGGGGCGCAGCGGCCCGAAGTGCGGCAGGCCGAAGCCGGCATCCGTGCGCGCGACGCCCAGGTGCGCGTGGCCCGCTCCAATCAGTACCCGAAGCTCGGCTTCGGCCTTTCGGTGGCCTACGGCGGCGCGTACGGGCGCTACAACCCGCCCACGCCCTACATCGGCGACGCACTCATCACCAAGCAGGTGCTGCCCGGGCTCGGGCTGCGCCAGAACCTCGCCTTCGGGCAGACGCGGGCCAGGATCCAGCAGGCCGAGGCGCAGGCCCGCGAGGTGCGTTTCCTCGCCGAAGGAGCCCGGCAACTCGTGGCCTTCGAGGCCGAGGAGGCCTACCGCACCCTCGCAAGCGCCGCGTCGAACCTCGCGAGCGCCGAGGAAGCCCAGACGATTGCGCGCGAGTGGGCGCTCCAGGCCGGCATCGACTTCGACCTCGGCCTCGCCTCCGCGCGCGACCTCGTGCGGGCCACGCGGGCCCGCCTCGAAGCCGACGCCGCCTGGGCCGACCGCGTGTACCGCTACAACGTCGCCGTCGTACGCCTGCTCGGCCGGACGGGCGGCCTCGCGGCAGTGGCCCAGCGTGGCACGCTTGTTGACTGATCCCACAGCACTGACCAACCTCAGCCGTATTAATCACTTGGGTGCCCTGCGCGTCCACGTTTGTCCCCACCGCTGTCCAATGTCCCGTCGTCTTTTTGCGGCCCTTGCCCTCACGCTCCTGCCCCTACTGCCCGCCGTCGCCCAGCGCACCCCGGCCGATATCCGCACGCTCCTCGAAACCCGCGACCGCCAGGTGAAGGCTGTCCTGGGCACCCGTACCACGTTCACGCCCGAGCAGCGCACCCAGCTCGGCGCGCTCATCAACGGCGTGATCGACTTTGAGGCGATGGGCGAGCAGGCCCTCGGCGCCACCTGGGCCACGCTCACGCCGGCCCAGCGCACCCAGTTCGTGACCACGTTCGCGGAGATCGTGCGCAACCAGTCGCTCGCCGACCTCGGCATCTACCGCGCGAACGTCCGCTACGGCGACATCACCGTCACCGGCAACACGGCCCTAGCCCGCACGGTCACGACGTACCGCAACACCAACGCCCGCGTGGACTACGCGCTCGTGTGGAAGGGCAACGCCTGGCATGTGGCCGACCTCTCCATCGACGGCGTCTCCACCGCCGACGGCTACGCCCGCTCGTTCGGGCAGGTGATCCGCCAGCGGGGCTTCCCGGCGCTCATGCAGGCGCTCAACCGCCGCCTCAGCGCCCAGCGCACGCGCGGCTGAGGTGGGCATCGTTCTTGTGGAGATGCGGTGCAGGAGCGGGGCGATGTCCTGCTCCTGCGTCGTTTCCGGCCTTCCTAACCATGATTTCGCGGTAACTGGGGGACGGTGCGAAGTTTTTTTCGGCGGCAGGGTGTTACTCCGATCTGTTCGCGCGCGGCTATCTCCACGCTGACTTTCTGACTTTACGCCGGATGGCCCGATCTCGTCTCCCCGAAGGCTACGTCCTCCACGTCTACGGCGCGGAGCGCTTTGTGGAGCACGCGGTGGCCTCCGTGCTGACGCTGCGGCGTCACGACGCCGACCGGCCGGTGGCGCTCTACTGCACCGAGGCGCAGAAAGCCCTGCTGGAGCGGCACCACCTCGATGTGCTCTTCGAACGGGTGGAGGTGCTCCCCGAAGCGCACCGGTCCATCGTCGGCTTCAAGCACCACCTGTACCGCTTCAAGCCGTACGACCGCGCGCTTTTCGTGGACGCCGACATGGTGTGGTGCCGCGACCCGGAGCCGCTCTGGCAGACGCTCGCCGCCCACGCGTTCACCGCCACAGGCCTCGAGCGCGCCGATGCGTTCTTTGGCGGCCCCAAGGGGGCGGGCATCCTGATCGACTGGCTGCTCGACCGCCGCCGCCGCACGATGCGCGCCTTCGGGCTCACCCACCTGCCACGCGTGCAGGCCGGCATGATCTACGCCGCCGACGACGAGACCACGCGGACGGTGTGCGAGCTTGCCCAGAACTTTCTCGAACGCCGCGCCGAAACGCACTTCCGCAGCCGCCTGCAGGAGGGCCGCACCGAGGAATCGTGCGAGTGGAGCCTCGCGATGGCGTTCTCGCGCCTGCGCCTGCCGGTGCTGCCGTGGCTGCAAGGCTACACGTCGCCCCAGCTCGACTTTGTGGAGGGCTTCGTGCAACACGACGAGGCCTTCGAGCATGTGCTCGTGCGCTACTACGCCGACCGGTTCGTCTTCTCCCTACGCGGCATCCAGCAGCCCCGCCTGCGCGACTGGGTCCTCAAGGTCGCCGCGCGCCTGCCCGGCCGGGGCGACTACATGGACGTGACGCCCTACGCCCTCCACTTCGGCTGGAAGCGCCACAAGGAGCCTTACAACGTGTTTGCCGCCCGGACGTGGACGCGCCTCGTCAAGGCCAGCGGCGACGGCGCGGCGGTGGCCCCGGAACTGACGCGCCTCGCGCTCGCGGTGTAGCGGCTATCTTGGCGCGTCACCCACGCGCGCCATGAAACAGCACAGCCCCGCCTTCCTCGCCCTCGTCGACGACGCCAAAGCGCGCGTGCACGAGGTCTCGACCGACAGCCTAAAGACCCGGCAGGCGGCCAACCCGGCGCTCGTGCTCGTCGACGTGCGCGAGGACGACGAATACCGCGCCGGACACGTTCGCGGTGCCCGCCACCTCGGCAAGGGCGTCATCGAGCGCGACATCGAAGGTGCCGTGCCAGACCCAGCCACCGAGCTCGTGCTCTACTGCGGCGGTGGCTTCCGCAGCGCCCTCGCCGCCGACGCGCTCCAGAAGATGGGCTACAACAACGTCCACTCGCTCGATGGTGGCTGGCGCGCCTTGCAGGACGCCGGCTTCGAGACCGAACCGGGGGCGTAACGGCGGGGCTACACACAGACGCAAGCGTGCAACGCGCCTGCGTCTCCCACTTTGCTAGGCTTGCTGCGCCAGGTGCAGAAAGAAGGCCAGGCGCGGCCCGGCGTCTGCGGCGATGAAGGCGAGCGCGATGCCGGTGAGCACGAGCGGATGCAGCAGGATGAGCAGCACGACCCGCAGAAACGGCAGGCGCGCGGTCACCGCCAGGTCCAGCAGCGTGCGCAGGGCCGCCCAGAGCATCGCAGCCACCCAGAGGCCGCCCAGCACGAGGGCCGCCGTGGTGGCCTGTGGGCCGCTGAACGTCCGCACGGCGAGGGCGGCGGCGGCAAACAGGAATGACGTCCACAGCGGCCACACGATAAAGCCGAGCGCCTGCGAGAGCGACAGAAAGTAGCGGCGGCGCGTGAGCACGAAGAAGAGCAGCACCCAGTAGGCGAAAAACGCCGCCTGGACCACCATCACGGTGAGCACGAGCAGCCACGGGCGGCCAATGAGCCCGGCGAGCAGGCGCGCCAGCGCCGGGGGCCCCAGGGCAAAGAGAAACTCGAAGGCCGGGAGGTCCCGCAGCACCTCCGCCAGCGCCGCCACAACGACGCCGGTGGCGATGGTCACACCGAGCGCGAGGGCGAGCGTGGCGAGCGAGAGGGTGTCGCGGGCATCGCGAAGGCCTTCGCGGTAGAAGCTGCGGGCGTTGAAGTAGCGGGGCAGTAGGGTCCGCACCCGGGGTTCGGCGGCGTACACCGCGCCGATGCAGAGCAGCCCGAGCCAGAAGAACAGCACCGCCGAGGCCCCGCGTCCGCTCCCGGTCTGGCCTCGCTTGAAGGCAAACGCCTCCTGCGTGCCTGCCAGAAAGCCCCGCACGACGGCGAGGGCGGGCCGCGCCCGGCCATCCTCCCGCGTCAGGCCGTAGTTGCGCCGGAATGGATCGTCGAGGGTGCCGCCGGTGCCGTCGCGCCAGCGGTAGACGAACACGGGCGCCCCGAGCGTGTCGGCCCGGGCGAGGAAGCCTTCGAAGAGGCGGGCCTGCGCCTCGGGGGAGTGGGGCGCGCGGAGCCCTTCGGCCTCGTCGTTCACCCAAGTGCCCACCATCCCGAGCCCGGCCGGCACGCCCGGATGCGCGGCGGCCCAGCGGGCAAGCAGGCGTTCAGGGGCGGCCTGGTCGCGCGCCGCGAGCAGCACGAGCCCCGGCGAGGGCGCGCACCCGTCCGCCTCGATGAACGCGGCGAGGTAATAGGGACGCAGCCCCACGCGCCGCACCCAGCCCCCGAGCGTGTCGAGCACCGCGCACATGGCCGGATCGGCGGTGTCCGGGCGCCGGGCGAGGCCGACAAAGCGGAGCGAGGGGTGACGCCGGGCGAGGGTACCGAGGTGGAAGATGGTTTGGCGCGCCTTCGGAAGGGCCCGGCCGAGGCTCGCCGACGTCGGGTAGTCGTACGGCAGGTCCGTGTAGACGGCCAGGCCGAGCGAGTCGGTGGTCTGGAGGAGGGCCTCGGAGAGGGCGCCCGTGCGGACCGCCCCGAAGCCCGCGTCGCGGATCGCGTGGAGGTCGGCGCGGGCGGCAGCGAGGGCGGCGGGCGGCGTCCATACCACGCCCCGGAGCCGCTGCGCCTGCACGGGCAGCACCGCGAGCAGGCTGAGGAGGAGGGCGGCGAGCGAGCGAGGAGACATCGGGCGGAAGGACGGCGCGCCAAAGTAGCGCCGCCGGGGGGGGCTTTCTGGTTTGATTTTCCTGCAACGTGGGCCCCCGATGGCCCGCCGCAGGCGGCAACGTAACCGCCCCGTTGCGCCCGTTCACGCCCCTTTCGCACCGGAGCGGGGCCACCGAACGTTCAAGGGGTGTAGGTTGGACCTCAACTACGGTCCGACCAATGCCGGGCAGCCCGGCCTCGACGGCAATCCCTACCCACGCACATGAAGAAAGCTTCTCTCCTGGCCCTCGCGGCCCTCTCTCTCGGCGCCTTCGCCCCCACCGCCCAGGCACAGATGGCCTTCGGCATCGGCGGCGGCTTCGACACCGACGCGGACGCCGCATTTCTGACCGCCCAGGGCCGCACGGCGCGGGGCGTCTCGTTCCCGGTCCGCCTCAACCCGCAGTTCGACTTCTACTTTCCCGGCGAGAAACACCACGCAGTTCCAGGGCAATCTGAACGTCCTCTACGACTTCAATGCTAGCAACATGAACTTCGTGCCCTATGCGGGCGTCGGCCTCGGCGTGGGCTACCTCAAGCCGGACAACGCCAAGAAGGACATCAGCCTGGGCGCCAACTTCCTCTTCGGCGCCGAATTCGGGACGAGCCGCGTGCGTCCGTACGCGCAGCTCCAGATCTCGACGACCAAGAACACCGGCGCCGGCGTCGCGGGCGGCCTGATCTTCGGCTTCTGAGCCTCGCCCCTTTGGGGCTTCGCGCTTCTTTCACGGGAGCTTCTGTGCGCACAGAAGCTCCCGTGTGCGTTCTGGCCGTAGCCTGCCCCTGCGGGGCGGCGCGCGGGGAAACCTCGCGTTACCTCAGCGTTGCAGATCGATCTTTTTCCGCCGCCGGACGCCCTCCCCCAGATGAACGTGTCGCGCCTTTACAAGCTCACCGCCGGAGTTGTCTTCACGGTGGCGCTCGTCCTCTACCTGCTCACGCTCGCGCCGACGGCGTCGTTCTGGGACTGCGGCGAGTTTATCGCCATCGCCTCGCGCCTGGAAGTGTCGCACCCGCCGGGCGCGCCCTTCTACATGCTCATCGGGCGCCTGTTTGCGATGTTTGCGCCCACGCCGGACCGCATCGCGGTGATGGTCAACCTCGTGTCGGCCATCATGAGCGCCTTCACGATTCTGCTCACGCACCTGTCCATCGTGCGGCTCGTGCAGCACTGGCAGCCCACCCCGTCCGAGCGCACGTGGAGCGACCACCTGAGCGCGCTCGTGGGCGGCGCGGTGGGCGCGCTCGCGTTTGCGGCGAGCGATTCGTTCTGGTTCAACGCCGTCGAAGCCGAGGTGTACGCCGCCTCGATGCTCTTCACGGCCCTTGTGGTGTGGCTCATCCTGCGCTGGAGCGACGAGGCCGCCCGCGAAGAGGCCCACATCGCGGGCACGGACACGCACCCGTTCTCGCTCAGCGCGAACCGGTACCTCGTGCTCATCGCCTACATGTTCGGGCTCGCCATCGGCGTGCACCTGCTCAACCTGCTGGCGATCTTCTTCTGCGCGCTCATCTTCTTCTTTGCCGAGTACGACCGCGCGGAGTGGACGTGGCAGCAGCGCACGAAGGCGCTCCTCGTGGCCGGGCTTGTGGCCTCGGGCGTGTTCCTGCTCGTCTACCCCGGCGTCATCCAGGGCATCCCGACGCTCGCCGAGAAGACGAACTCGATCACGCTCACCGTGCTCGTCATCGTGGCGGGCATCACGTGGTTTGTGTGGTGGACGCACACGAAGCGCAAGCTGGCGCTCAACCTGCTCGCGCTGGCGCTCATGTCGGTGCTGATCGGGTATTCGACGTACGCGCTGCTGTTCATCCGCAGCGCGGCCAACCCGCCGATCGACGAGAACGACCCGGAGAACGTCGAGTCCATCGTGTCTTACCTCAAGCGCGAGCAGTACGGCTACACGCCCCTACTCTCGGGCGAGAGCTACAACAACGGCACGGGGGCCTTCGAACAGAAGAGCCTGCCCCGCCGCTACTCGAAGCAGCCCGACCACGTTGAGATCTACCGGCAGTACAACTCCGACCTGGACTTCTTCCTCGGCTACCAGGTCAACTACATGTACTGGCGCTACTTCCTGTGGCAGTTCGTGGGCAAGGACTCCGACCAGCAGGGCGCGCCGGCCATCACCGGCCTCGGCATCATCGACGACCAGATTCCGAACCGCCTCGAATTCCGGCAGACGCCCTCGGAGGAGAAGAGCCAGAACGCCTACTTCGCCCTGCCCCTGCTGCTCGGGCTCTTCGGGATGGCCTACCACTACTGGCGCGACTGGCGGCGCGCGTTCTCGGTGACGGCGCTGTTCCTGCTCACCGGCATCGGCATCATCCTCTACCTGAACCAGTACCCGAACCAGCCGCGCGAGCGCGATTACTCGTACGTCGCCTCGTTCTTCGCCTTCTCGCTCTGGATCGGCATCGGCGCCACTGGCCTCGTCGAACTCGTCGCGCACGCGCTGCGCACGCGGGAGAGCACCGCCCGCATGGGCGCCTATGCCACCGCCGCGCTCGCAATTCTGGCCGTGCCGGTGCTCATGATGGCCGTCAACTACGACGACCACGACCGCACCGGGCAGTACGTAGCGCCCGACTACGCCTACAACATGCTCCAGAGCGTGGCGCCGCAGGGCGTCATGTACACCAACGGAGACAACGACACCTTCCCGCTCTGGTACCTCCAGGAAGTCGAAGGCGTGCGCCAGGACGTGCGCGTGGCCAACCTGTCGCTCCTCCAGACGCCCTGGTACATCAAGCAGCTTAAAAACCAGGCTTCCCGCACGAGCGCCCCGGTGCCGATGGACCTCACCGACGCGCAGATCGAGGACTTCGGCAGCGTAGGCGGCGTGCAGTGGCAGCCCCAGACGGTAGACCTGCCGGTCCCCTCGCCCACGACGCAGGCGCTCAGGACGGGCTCAGAGGTGCAGGTGGCCTCTTCCGGCGTGCCAGGGGTGCGCCCGCAGGATGCCGCGCTCGTGCAGCGGCCGATGAAGTGGAAGCTGGACGGGCGTCCGCTCGGGCAGGACCAGGCCTACCTCGGCTCGCAGGACCTCTCGATCCTCGCCACGATGCGGGCCAACGCCGCCCAGGGCTGGCAGCGGCCCCTGTACTTCGCCGTCACCGTGGGGCGCGACGGGCAGATTGGGCTCAACAAGTACTTCCAGATCGAAGGGCAGGCCTTCCGCGTGGTCCCGGTCGAGCACAACGAGCCCCTCGGGCGCGTCGCCGACAGCATTACGGTGGCCAACCTGCGCAAATTCCGCTTCCGCGGCCTCAACGACCCGAACGTCTACTTCGACGAGAACATCCGCCGGATGGTGGACGCCTACCGCAACATCTTCTCCAGCATCGCCGAGGGGCTCGTGAACCAGGGGCAGAAGGCCGAGGCCATCTCGATCCTCGACACGCTCATGACGCGCGTGCCGTTCTCGACCATTCCGGGCGATGCGCGCTCGTTCACGTTCATGGCCCGCGCCTACCTCATGGCCGGCGCGAAGGACAAGAGCAACGCCATCCTCGACCAGGGCGCGCCCTTGCTAGCGTCGATGCTGGGCTCGCGCCAGGTGGACAACCAGGCGCTCGGGCTCAACCTCGCCCTCTACGCCGCCCGCCTCTACCTCCAGGGCGGGGAGACCGCCAAGGCCGAAGCGCTCATCGGGCGGGCCGAAGGCACCCTCACGCGCGCCGTGCAGCGCGGCATCTTCCCGGCGCAGGAGGTGCAGCAGATCGGGCAGCAGCTCGTGATGCTGCTCGCCGCCGGGCAGCGCTACGACGCAGCCCAGGCACTCGGCGGCCGCCTCGCCACGACGCTCGGAGATCCCGCGCTCCAGATGAACGCCGATACGCTCCGCTCACTTTCGGCAGCGGCCCGCCTCGAACTGGGCCTCGACGCGCCCGACACGGTCGCCACCGACCGGCCCAGCAGCGCCGTGCGGGCACGCTGAGGGCTGTGATCAACTGAGATAGGGTTGTTCGTCGTTCGTGGTTCGTCGTCAGAGAGGCAGAAGCCTTCAGCCTTCTGCTAGGCTCTTCTGACAACGAACGACCAACGACGAACAACCCGGCACGAGGCCTTTGCCAGAACGCTGAGGGCCCTTTTCCGTAGGAGCAGGGCTTCCGAGTGCGGAAGATGTAAAAAAATTGTCTAGAGCCCGTTGCGGAATTGGTCTGACATTCCTAAACTTGTGGGAGTAGTCCGGGCGCGTTTTGTGCCCTACCGCCATGAACAAGCTGACCGTCGTTAAGTGGTTTGACGCCAAGAAGGGATACGGATTCCTGACGCATCCCGATGGCGGCGCCGACATCTTTGTCCACTACACCTCCATCGTCTCAGACGCGCGCTTCCGCACGCTCCGAACCGGCGAGGACGTGACGTTCGAGATGTACGAAGGCCCCAAGGGCGTTCACGCCCGCAACATCGTTTCGCTCGACCCGCTGCCCGAGCCCGAGCTGTTCACGCCGCCGTCCCCCGAGGGGGTGACGCAGGTCGCTTCTCCGCTGGCGTCGCTCGATGCGCCGGTGCCGCAGCCGCCGATCCGCGCGGCGCAGCCCTCGCTCAGCGCCCCCGGCGTGCGCTGAGCCGGCAGGCCCGGCCCGTTTAACCCCCGGAGCGGCCGTCGCGACGGCGCCCGCCCTGCCGTACTTTGCGGCATGGATGCTGCCCGCCCACCCGCTCCCTTCTCGTTTGCGCCGCAGGACTTTGCGCGCATCGCGGCCGTGCTCGGCGCTGACGTGCGCGTGGAGGCAGACCTGCACCGCATCGAGCTGTCACACGCGGCCACCGGGCGCCGCCTGAGCCTGGAGATCCGCACGGGCTTGGAGCTGCCGGCGTCGCTCGCCGAGATGCCGCCCAACGTGGTGTCGGTCTACACGCCCTCCTCGTTCCTGCAGCTGCACGGCTGCACAGGGTTTCTCACGAGCGACGAGCTCGGCGAGGTGCTCTTCGTCTCGAAGCGCGGCGGCGTGACGAGCGGCCTCGTCGTGGAGCGCGAGGCTGCCTGCTCGCTTTATGCGCAGGTAGACGAACGCCTGCTCTCGACCGACTTCACGGCCCTTCCGCCGGAGCTGGCCATGTCGAGCGTGGCGCTCTCGCTCGCCGACTCGCTCTTCGCCGAGCCGGACTGAGCGCCGTGCTGGACGTCGTCTGCGACCACGCGGCGCGCTGCCCGGACGAGGCGCGCCTGCGCCGCTGCCTGACGGCCGCGCTGGCCGGCGAGGGACGCACCGCCGGCGAGATCACCGTCGTGCTCACCGGGCACGACGATGTGCTCGAACTCAACCGCGCCTACCTCGGCCACGACTACGTGACCGACGTGCTCTCGTTCTGGCTCGGCAGCGACGACGGCGACGGGCCCGTCGTCGGTGAGGTGTACGTAGACCTCGACACGGCCGCCGAGCGGTGCACCGAGTTCAGCGCCTCGTTCGATGACGAAGCGATCCGCTACGCGGTCCACGGCCTGCTGCACCTCTGCGGCCACGACGACGGGACGCCGGAGGAAAAGGCCGAGATGCACGCGCGCGAAGACCGCTACCTGGCCGCCTGAAGGCTCTGGCACACGGCTCTACGGGAACGCCCGATGCCCATCCCCGCGCAAGGTGCTGGAATGCCCACACGATGAGGGATGATATCAACGCAGGTGGAGCGGTTGGCGTTGTCATTGCGAGCGCAGCGAAGCAATGACAACGCCCCCTGAACGGGGAGATGGCTCGTCGCTTCGCTCCTCGCCATGACACACGCGGCAACCGGATGGATCATCTTCAGAGGGCGCCTGTGGGCTTTTCTGACCATAGTTGGTGAACAACCCGGTGCTCCCTCACCGCGTTACCGGAGGGCAGTTGATGCAGGAGGAGCGATCAGCGCCTACAGGTTCGGGCGCGTCCCCGCCAAACCGATGGACCCCATACCGCTAATCAACTGCACAACGCCTGCAACACGGCGGTAATCCAGTTCCTGGAAGGCCCCGAGGAGAGGAACCTTTGAAGCAGGGGGCGTAGGTCTATGCCGTTCCTTCATAAACCCCCAGCGCATGCAGGTCCACACGGTCTTCCGCACTGGCGAGCATTCGGCCCGCCTTACTGAGCACGCCCGCGAAGCACTCGTCAAGCTCGAACGTGTCCACGACGACCACGCCGAGGCCCACGTCACCTTCAGCGCCGAGGGGCTGGAGCGACGCGTCGACGTGCGCGTGCATACGCGCGGACACGACATCAAGTGCTCGGAAGCCAACGGCACCTACGAAGCGGCCCTCGACAAGTGCGTCGAGAGCATCCGCCGGAGCCTGCTGCGCCATAAGGAACAGGCGCGCACCAAAGACCCTGAACGTGAGGTCTGGCACTGAACGCATCGCTGTAAAGCATGGGGATCCCACAGGCGTGCCGCCTGGGATCCCCATGCTTTACGCCGTCTTGCGGAGCGCTTCCACGACCTGGGCTACTGCTGCCGGGCTCTGAAGGATGTAGAAGTGGAGGTAGGGAATCCCCGCCCCCAGCAACTCCTCGCTCTGCCGGATCGCCCAGCGCACCCCGATTTCTCTCGCGTGCCCCGGCGAGGCGATCACTTCCGCCGCCAGGTCCTCCGGTACGTCGATGTGGAACGTGCGGGGGAGCGTGGTGAGGTGGTTGGCCGTGGTGAGGATCTTGAGGCCCGGAATGATGGGCACGTCGATCCCGGCGGCGCGGCAGTCGTCGACAAAGCGGAAGTAATGCGCGTTGTCGAAAAACATCTGCGTGACCACGTACTCGGCCCCGGCGTCCACCTTGCGCTTGAGCTCGGCGATGTCGCGCGCGCGGTTGACGGCGGCGAAGTGCTTTTCCGGGTACCCGGCCACGCCGACGCAGAACTCGGCTGGGCGGGCGTCGAGGAGGTCTTCGAGGTAGCGGCCCCGGTTCATGTCCGTGATCTGGGCCACGAGGTCGGTGGCGCAGACGGTTGCGCGAGCGGTCAGGCGCGGCCGGCTTGTCGGCCGTGCCTTCGTCGCCGCGAAGGGCCATCACGTTCTGCACGCCGAGGTAGCGTAGTTCGATGAGCGCATCCTCGGTCTCCTCGCGCGAAAAGCCAGAGCAGAGCAGGTGCGGCACCGGCTCGATGTTGAACCGGTGCTTGATGGCCGCGCACAGGCCAATCGTGCCGGGGCGTTTGCGGCGCACGCGGCGGCGCACAGTGCCATCGGGCAGTTCCTCGTAGTAGATCTGGGCCGCGTGGCTCGTCACGTCGATAAACGGCGGATCGAAGCGGGCGAGCGCCTCCACGACGCCGAGCACATCGTCTACCGAGCCGCCACGTTTGGGCGGGATGATCTCGTACGAGATGAGCGGATCGCGGGCCGCCGCGATGACGTCGGTGATGCGCATGAGCGGGGAAGGGAATGGAGAGAGGTGAAGCGGGTCGGGGCGATGCTGCGGTTCCCGATCTACCGCTCCAGCTTCCCCTGCCCTTCAGTTGCGGCGCCGGGCCGCATCCTGCATCCACATGGGGGGGAGCCCGCTGCCGACGCCCTTCTCGAAGCGGTACGCGGGCGTGCGGCCGTGGCGCTCGCGGTGGCGCAGGTCCGCCCGGATCTCGCGGGCGCCCACGCGGACGCCCAGGCGCGGAATTCGGTCCGGGTTGGCCTCCGGCATGAGGTCATGCAGTTCGGGCGCAGGCTCGCGCAGTACCCGGAGCGCCGTCACGACCGCCCACACGGCCACCGCCACGAACGTGGGCACGAAGACCCCGGCGAAAACGGCGATGGAAACAGGACTCATGGCGGCGGCGAGCAGACCGGGAAAGTGCGTCATAGAAACGCCCATGTCAAGGGCGTGGCGCTCAATGGGCGGCGGGGGCCGGTGCGGAGGTGGACGTAGCCGCCGAATCAGCGGGGGCCGGGGCCACCGGCGTGGCGCTCGAATCGGTGGAGGCAGCTTCAGGAGCGGCCCCGTGCACCGTCGCCGAGTCGGCGGCCGTCACCATCAGCTTGTCGTACTGCTGCATCGTGACGGAGTCCTCGCGGGCAATCGCCACCTCGTCCATGATCGTGCGCGGGTCCACGTTGCCGAGGTCGCCGCGGTTGGCCGTGTCGAAGAGGGTGAAGGTGAGGAAGATGAGCACGAACACGCCCGACATCACGAAGGCGAGCATGTTGACCGGCTTGTCGTACTTGAGCCCCATGAAGAACGACACGACGAGGTAGCACTTGAGCGCCGCGATGCTGAGCGCGAGCGGAATGTGCAGAAAGCCGGGCACCCAGTCGGCCGTCCCCGTGAACACGGTGAAGGCCGTCAGGAAGACCAGCCACGCAAACGTGGTAAGCAGCCGCTTGACGGGAATCGCGTGGTGCGCGTGGTCGTGGTGTTCGGTATGCGCGTGGGCCATGGCAAAGCGTTGGTCGTTCGTTGCTCGTCGTTGGTCGCCAGAGATCTAGTGGTTCTTCCACCCTCAGCAGCGAACGATGAACCTTCCCCTACTCAGTGGATCAGGTAGAGGAGCGGGAAGAGGAAGATCCAGATGATGTCCACGAGGTGCCAGTAGAGGCCGCCGAGTTCAACCGGCGTGTACCAGCCGGACGAGAACTGCCCGCGCACGTTGCGGATGAGCACCCACGTCAAGATGCCCATCCCGATGATGATGTGGAGCGCGTGGATGCCCGTTGCCATGAAGTAGATCGAGAAGAACTGCTTCGCGTAGGGCACCGTGGCGAGGTAGCCGTAGTGCTCGCCGTGCGGGTGGAACGCCGCGCCGGGAAACACGCCGCCGTGGAATTTGGTCGTGTACTCGAAGTACTTGATCACCAGGAAGGTGGCCGCCCCGGCGAGCGTGAGCACGAGGAAGAGCGTGCACCGCTTCCGGTCGTCGTGCTGAATCCGGTTGATGGCCAGCGCCATCGTGCCGGACGAGGCCAGCAGGACGAGCGTGTTGATAAAGCCCATCTTCGTGTCGAGCACGTGCGCGGCGGCGATGAACACCTCCGGGTGCCAGACGCGGTAGACCGTGTAGGCCACGAACATCCCGCTGAAGAGCAGGATTTCCGTCATCAGGAAGAGCCACATGCCCAGCTTCGCCGCGTCGAACTGCTGCTCGGACGAGACGAAGTAGTGCTTGAGGTGCGGCGGGTGGTCGTGCCCGTGGTCGTGGGCGCCGTGCCCGTGGGGCGCGTCTACCTCAAGGGCGGGAGCGTGCGAGGCCATGATGCAGGAGGAACGTCGGAGAGGGGAGGAACGCCGGGCGCGGCGGGGCCAGGGTCAGGCCTGGCCCGCCGTAGAGGGGGGTTCCGGAATGGCGTCGCGCGCCGGCACCATCGCCTGAGCCGTCGCCGGAGGCGCCATCGCCCGCGCTGGGGCCGAAGAGGTTCTCGACGAGGTGGAAGTCGTAGGGCCCCCGCGTCACGAGCGGCGTGTGGTGGAAGTTGTGGGGGTCGGGCGGCGTGGTCGCGTGCGTCCACTCCAGCGTAGCGGCGCCCCACGGGTTCTGCGACGCCTTCTCGCCGCGCGTGAGGCCCCAGATCCAGGTGCCGAGCACGGTGAAGAGGCCGAGCCCGAGGATGTACGAGCCGATCGACGAGATCATGTGCAGATGTGCGTATGCCGGGATGTAGTCGTAGTAGCGGCGCGGCATCCCCTGCGAGCCCATGATAAACTGGGTAAAGAAGGTCACGTTGAAGCCGACGAACACGAGCACGGCTGCAATCTGCGAGGCGCGCTCGGGGTACATCTTGCCAAACATCTTCGGAAACCAGTAATACATCCCCCCGATGAGCGCGATCACCGTGCCGCCCATCATCACGTAGTGGAAGTGGGCCACGACGTAGTACGTGTCATGCAGGTGGACGTCTACCGCCAGCACGCCCACCATGACGCCCGTGAGGCCGCCGATGGTGAAGAGGAACAGGAACATCATCGCGTAGATCATCGGCGTGCGCAGCCACACGCTCCCCTTGTACATCGTCATCACCCAGTTGAACACCTTGATGCCGGACGGAATGCCGATCAGGTAGGTGATGAGCGAGAAGATGATGGCCGAGATCGTGGACTCGCCGGAGACGAACATGTGGTGGCCCCACACGAGGAAGCCGAGCAGCGCAATCGCCACCGACGAGAGCGCGACGGCGCGGTAGCCGTACACGCGCTGCCGCGAGAATGTGGCCATGAGTTCGCTCACGATGCCGAAGGCCGGCAGGATCATGATGTAGACCGCCGGGTGGCTGTAGAACCAGAAGAAGTGCTGGAACAGGATCGGGTCGCCGCCGAGGGCCGGGTCGAAGATGCCGATGCCGAGCACGCGCTCGGCGAAGAGCAGCAGCATGGTCACGCCGAGCACAGGCGTGGCGAGAATCTGCACCAGGCTCACCGCATACATGGCCCAGATGAAGAGCGGGAGGCGGTTCCACGTCAGCCCCGGCGCGCGCATCTTGTGGATGGTCACGATGAAGTTGAGGCCCGTGAGGATCGACGAGAAGCCGGCGATGAAGATGGCGAGCGTGAGAAAGAGCACGCTGCCGTTGGTGCGGATCGAGTAGGGCGTGTAGAACGTCCAGCCCGTGTCCATCTTGCCCACGATCAGGCTCCCGAAGATGAGCGTGGCCCCGATCATGTAGATGTACCACGAGGCGAGGTTGAGCCTCGGGAAGGCCACGTCTTTGGCGCCCAGCTGGAGCGGCAGCACGAAGTTGCCCAGGATGGCGGGCGTCACCGGCACGAGGAACGCGAACGTCATCAGCACCCCGTGGAAGGTGAAGGCGAAGTTGTACTGGTCCGCCGTCAGGATCGTCTTGCCGGGCAGGATGAGCTCGGTGCGCACGGTGAGCGCCGAGAGCCCGGCCACCATGAACACGAAGATCAGCACGACCAGGTACATCAACCCGATGCGCTTGTGGTCGACCGTGGTCAGCCACGACTTCAACCCCTTCTCGTGGTTGATGTAGTTGTCCTCCGCGTATCCGTACGGAAGGGACGGGTCGCGTGGCTTGGCCGGCGCGGGCGCGTGGTGGGTGGCGGTCGTGGCCATAACGGTGGTGTGGTGGTAGGGGCGCCATGAATGGCGCCCGTACAGGCCGAGGGTTATTCGAGCGTCTTGATGTAGGCGATCAGGGCGTCTACCTGCTCGGACTTGAGCGTCGAGTAGTTGGCCGGCATCACGTTGGCGTAGCCGGTGACGATCTTCGCGCCCGGCGCGAGGATGGACTCGCGGAGGTAGTTCTCGTCGGCCGTCACCGTGCCCGCCGTCGTGGGCGCCGGGTGGCCGAAGAGGCCCTTCCAGGTGGGACCGGTGCCGGCCGAGCCATCGATGGAGTGGCACGACTTGCAGCCGAGCTGCGCGTAGAGCGTCTGCCCATACTGCGCGGGGTTCTTGCGGATCTCCTCCAGGTTGAGTCCGCCGGCGCTCACCCAGTCGTTGAAGGCATCCTGGCTCACCACATGGACCTTGCCGAGCATCGCCGAGTGGCCGGTGCCGCAGTATTCGGTGCAGAAGATGTCGAACACCCCTTCCTGCGTGGCCTCAAACCAGACGGACGTATAGCGGTTGGGCAGCACGTCGTGCTTGATGCGGAAGACCGGGATGAAGAACGAGTGGAGCACGTCCTGCGAGTCCATGAGCATCCGTACGGGGCGGCCCACGGGCACGTAGATCTCACCGGTCGTCTTGAAGCCTTCCGGGTAGTAGAAGTCCCACGCCCACTGGTAGCCGCGCACGCGGATCTCGTAGGCATCGGGCGGCGGCACGGCCTGGCGCACGAACGCCTTGAAGCCCCACGTGAAGAGCGTCAGCACGAGGATCGTCGGGATGACGACCCACGCGAGTTCGAGGATCTTGCTCTCTTCCGGCGGCACCGGCATCTCGTCCGCCTCGCGGCGGCGGTACTTGTAGAGCAGATAGGCCATCGCCCCCATCACGAGGATGAAGATGACGAGGCCCACGTAGGTGACGTAGTTGAAGAGCCAGTCGATGTCCGGCGCGAGGGTCGAGCCCTGCGGGGGGAGCCAGAGAGAGCCTTCCATGGATAAGTCAGAAGCGATCAGGCCACTACGGGCCTGTCAGGCAGAAGCGAAGGAGGAAGCGGAGGAGATGTCTTGTCACGGCGCCAGAGCAGCAGCACAAGCCCTAGCCCGAAGCCGAGCACGAAGAGCCCGCCGACGATCTTCATCAGGTTGGCGGCCGCCAGCGTGTACGAGCCGAGCGCCGGGTCGTACTGGTAGCAGAGCATGAGGAAGCTGTCGAGCACCGTGCCGATCTTCCCCGCCGACGCCTCGTTGAGGGCCAGGCGCAGGTCGCGCGGGCTGTACTGGAGGCCGGGCAGGTAGCGCGTGATCGTGCCGGTGGGCGAGACGAAGATGAGCGCCGCCGGATGGGCGTACGTCTGCGACTGCTCCTCCCAGCGGTACTTGAAGCCCACGGCGTCGGCCAGTTGCAGGATGTTGCCCTGCGGCCCGGTGAGAAAGTGCCAGCCCTGGGCGGCGGCCGGGCGCCCGAGCGCGGCAAGGTGGCGGCCTTTCTGGCGCTGCGCCTGCGCGGTGTGCTCGGCCGCGTTGAAGGACACGGTGACGATGGTGTAGTCCACGCCCGGCGTGCCCGGGATCTCCTTCGCCGCTTTGGTAAAGCCGTCGAGGAGCAGGTTGCACAGCATCGGGCAGTTGTAGTACACGAGCATCATCACCACGGGCTTGCCGTGCCCGAAGTACTGCCGCAGTTCTACCGGATGCCCCGCGTCGTCGGTGAAGGCGAGCTGCTGGGGGATCTTGCCGCCCAGCCGCTCCACCAAGCCCACGCTCTCGGTGCCCGGAATCACCTGCCCGGGCACCTGTGCGCGTGCGGCTTCCCCGCCCCCTGCGGCGAGCGCAAGCAGCACCCCCCCAAGGAGGGCCTGAGCAGGGACGCGGAATTGGCGCAAGGGTACGTAAATGTAAGCTTTAAGATACGTCAGCGGCCACCCATGTCAGGCATCTCGGTGGTCATGCCGGGGGCCGTCGTGGCGGACGAGTCGGGGCGCATCCGCTCGTTGGTCATGAGCGTCATGGCCTCGCCGATGGGGATGCGGTAGGTGCCCGTCTGGTCGTTGAGCATCTCGTAGTGGTCCATCGCGCGGCGCGCCTTCATCTCGGCCTCGTAGAGACGCGGGTAGCGCACGGCGGTGGCGCTCACGCCTGGCACCTGCGCGGCAGCGGAGGTGCGCGCCTCCTGCACCACGAGGTCCGTCCAGTTGAACATGACGAAGGCGAGCACCCCCACGCTGATCACGAGCGCGACGGCGAAGCCGAGGATCTGTCCGGCTTCGATGCCCTCGTGCTCGACGCCCTGCCGCACCTCGCTGTCTTTGGCGGCCTCGCTGCCCGTGGCCGCGACGGCCGCTTCGGTGCCGGCTGCCTTGAAGAGCTCGACGACCGGCCCGCGGTCTTCGTCCTCCGGCGGCGTCCCTATGGGCGCGTCGCCGATCTCGCTGCCTTTCATCGCGATAAAGCTCTCGATGCCCTCGCCCCGGCTGAAGGCCTCGCCCTGTCGGCCCTGGACGCGCCAGTAGTACGTCTCGCCGTCCGCCGGAAAGTGCTTCGACAGGTCTAAATGCGTCTCCGTCGTTTCCTCCTGCACGACGAGGTCGTCGAACTGGGCGTCGCGCGCCACTTCAACGCGGTAGGCGTCGGCACCATCGAGTGGGGCCCAGCGGAGCACCACGTGGTGGCCGAGCACGCGCGTCTCGTGCAGCGGCGAAATCAGCTCCGGATCGGCCGGGAAGGCGTGCAGGTATTCGGGTTCCATGGCAAACGGCAGGTGCCCGGACGCGTGAACGCACCGGGCACCCAAGAGGTCAGGCAGAGGGATGAAAGAGCGGCGAAGCTGCCCCACCCCCTCCGTCGCTGCGCGACAGCTCCCCCGGTTGCGGGGGAGGACCGATGCCGGAGCGCGTCCAGCGCGGAGGTGTCAGGAGGAGGGTCAGATGTGTGCGTGGTCGAGCGAGCGGCCGAGACGCGGGTCGTTGACGGGCACGAGCGGGTGCCGGGAAAGGCGGCGCAGGAACAGGCCCATGAAGAGCCCGAACAGGCCCAGCCAGCACGTCAGGTCGAGCCAGTGGAACGTGCTCGCGGCATGTCCTTCGGCCACCTTTTCGGCGGTGAGCACCGGAAGGGCCAGCCAGTGCAGGTCGAACCACTGCATGACGAAGAACCACACGGCCATGATCGCGAGCAGGGCGCGGTTCTTCTTGGCGCTCTGGAAGAGCAGGATCAGGAAGGGCAGGATAAAGTGCGCGATCAGCAGGGCCGCGCTGTGGTACTGCCAGCCGTCGGTGAGGCGGTGCTCGTACCAGATCTCCTCCTCTTCGAGGTGGCCGTACCAGATGAGCATGTACTGCGAGAACGCGATGTAGGCCCAGAAGATGGTGAAGGCGAACATCCACTTGCCCAGGTCATGGTAGTGGTTCGTGCTCACGATGCCTTCCATCGCGCCCGACTTCTGGAGCAGCAGCGCCGTGAAGACGATCAGGGCCACCGCGCTCCAGTAGGCGCCGGCGAAGAAGTAGACGCCGAAGATCGTCGAGAACCAGTGCGGGTCGAGCGACATCAGAAAGTCGAACGAGCCGAAGGCGAGCGTGACGGCGAAGAGCGGGATGCCGAGGGCGCTCCACCAGCGCTGCTTGGCCGGGATGTCGTGCGCGGGGTGGAGGTCCTGCTGGAGCGAGAGGCGGTAGAGCCGGAACGAGAGCAGCGTCCACACGGCGAAGTAGAACACCATGCGGGCCACGAAGAACGGCACGTTGAGGTACGCCTGCTTGCCCGCGAGCACCGGGTCGTAGTGCGGCGAGGCCGGGTCGTACAGGTCCGCGTGCGTCCAGTGGAACAGGCTGTGCATCCCGAAGAAGATGGGCAGCGACAGCACCGCGAGCAGCGGAAAGCTCATGGCCGACGCCTCGGCGATGCGGCGCACCACGACGGCCCAGTGCGAGCGCGTCAGGTGGTGGATCATCACGAAGAACAGGCTCCCGAGCGCCAGCGCCACGCAGAACGCCCAGCCGACGAGGTAGGAGAAGTAGAACTGGTCCGGGTCGGTGAGCCAGCCCACAACGGAGAGCGCGAGCAGCACCCCGCCGCCGAGGACGGGGAAGAGCCACGACCGCTGCGTGATCCTCGTAGCGGTAGGCGTCGTGGGTGGCAGCCTCTACGGTCGGGGCGACCGGGTCGAGCAGCCACGCCGGCAGAGCACTCGTGCGAAGCGGGGTTTCCATCAAACGAGAGGCAAAAAGGGAAAGCCGAGCGGCTTCGGAAGGTCAGTTACCAGAGGTGTCGGCGGTGGCGGGCGCGGCCCCGGCGGAGGGCGCAGCGGCGGCCCCGCCCTGCGACCCGCCGGACATGTTGGCGCTCTGCACCTGCTCGATCTCGGCGCGCACGGCGGCGGGCACGTCGGTGGCGCTCGCGTTCTGCGCCCGCTGCAGCGCGCGGATGTAGGCGACGATGGCCCAGCGGTCTGCCACCGGGATCTGCTGCGCGTAGCCGGGCATCGAGCGGACGCCGTTGGTGGCCACGTTGAAGATGTAGCCGTCTTCCACGCCGCGCAACCGGGCATCGTGGTAGCTCGGGGCGGGCGTGTAGCCGTACTGCCCCGTCATGATGATGCCCTGCCCGTCGCCCGCCTTGCCGTGGCACGGTGAGCAGTAGATGTTGAAGCGCTGCTGCCCGCGCTGGAGCAGTTCGCGCGTGCGCGGCACCGGGCTGGCCGCCACGAATCCACCGCCCGTAGTGCGGCCCGTGTTGAAGGCCACATCAGCCTTAAGAAAGCCGCGCGCGACGGTGCCGGCCACCGGCGTGCGCATCGCGCGGCCGTCGGCGAAGAACGGGTTGGCCTCCTGCGCCTGGAATTTCTCCTGGTTGTCCATATTCGGGTTGATATGGATCGGCGGCTCAGACGACACCATCCCACGGCAGCCCGCGAGCGCGAGCGCCGCGAGGGCGAAGGAGGCAAGGCGAAGGTGCTTCATCAGAAGGAAAACGCTACAGAAAGGCCCAGAGCGAGCAGGTCAGTGCGGGACGGCGGCGTGCAGCGTCTCGGTGGGCGCAGCCTCGACCGGCTTGCCGGCGCGGTCGTCGTCGTAGATCGTCTCGATGTGGGTGGCGCCGAGGCCGCGCAGAAAGCCCGCCGTGTCGGCCTCGCCGAACTTGGGATCGGTGGCGGCGACGTAGAGGAAGAACGCGTCGTCGGTGACGCGCCCGAAGCGCTCGGAGTTGAAGAGCGGATTGTAGGGGCGCGGCAGGCCGTTCATCGCGAACATCCCGACGGCCGTGCCGAGCGCGCCGAGGAGCACGGTGAGTTCGAACATGATCGGCACGCTCGGCTCGATGGCGAAGGCGGGCTTGTTCGAGATCGAGAGCGGATAGTCGACCGAGCCCATCCACCACTGCATCCACGTGGCGAGCATGAGGCCGGTGGCGCCGCCGCCGAGCGTGAAGAGGCCCACCTTGGAGTTCGCGAGGCCCATCGCGCTATCCATACCGTGGATCGGGAAGGGCGAGTGCGTGTCGTAGAAGCGGTAGCCCGCCGCGCGCGTGGCCTTGGCCGCGTCGAGCAGCACCCCCGGGTTCGCAAACTCGGCGAGCACACCATGGACCCCGTCGCCGCCCTCACGGGCGTCGTAGATGCCCATGGCGGCCTTGATCTCGCGGAAAAGCTCTTTCATGGTCGTTCGTGGTGCGGGGTTCGTTGTTCGTGGTCAGAAGAACCAGGCGGCTCGTGCCCGTCTGACGACGCACCACGAACAATGAACCATCAACAAGTCAGTGGTGGCGCTGCGATTCCTCGCCGCTCTTGACGTAGGTGTCGGCGGTGCCTTCGAGGCCGGCGGGGTGGGCGTGGCCGTCGCCCGCGTGGGCGTGCCAGAAGTGCGGGTCGGCCTCGGGCAGGATGCCCTTCACCTCCGCCATCGCCACGCTCGGCAGCCAGCGCAGGAAGAGCAGGAAGAGCGTCAGGAAGATGCCGATGGAGCCGACGTAGAAGCCGAGGTCCACGATGGTCGGCGAGTAGTAGCCCCACGACGAGGGCAGGAAGTCGCGGTGGAGCGAGAGCACCGTGATCACGAAGCGCTCGAACCACATCCCGATGTTGACGATGATCGAGGTGAGGAACATGAACGGGATGCTCCGGCGCAACCGCTTGCTCCAGAAGAACTGCGGGAAGACGAGGTTGCAGAACATCATCGTCCAGTACGCCCACGCGAACGGGCCCGTCCAGCGCACCTTGAAGAACTGGTACGACTCGTACTCGACGCCCGAGTACCACGCCACGAAGAACTCCGTGATGTAGGCGAAGCCGACGATCGTGCCCGTGAGCAGGATGATCATGTTCATCTTCTCCAGGTGATCGATCGTGATCAGGTTCTGGAGGCCGTACACCTTGCGGGCGATGGTGAGCAGCGTCACCACCATCGCAAAGCCGGAGAAGATGGCGCCGGCGACGAAGTAGGGCGGGAAGATCGTCGTGTGCCAGCCGGGGATGATCGAGACCGCAAAGTCGAACGACACGACCGAGTGGACCGAGAGCACGAGCGGCGTCGAGAGGCCGGCGAGGATGAGGTAGGCCTTCTCGTAGTTGCGCCAGTGGCGGTTGCCGCCCGTCCAGCCCATCGCGAGCACGCCGTAGATGCGCGAGGCCCACGTCCGCCCCTGCATCACCGCGCGGTCGCGGAGCGTGGCGAGGTCGGGCACGAGGCCGATAAACCAGAAGACGAGCGAGACGGTGAAGTAGGTGCTCACCGCGAACACGTCCCACAGCAGCGGGCTCTTGAACTGCGGCCACATCTCCATCTGGTTGGGGATGGGAAGCGTCCAGTAGATCACCCACACGCGGCCGACGTGGAAGGTCGGAAACAGGAGCGCGCAGATGACCGCGAAGATGGTCATGGCCTCCGCCGCGCGGTTGATGCCCGTGCGCCACCGCTGCCGGAAGAGGAAGAGGATGGCGGAGATGAGCGTGCCGGCGTGGCCGATGCCGACCCACCACACGAAGTTGACGATGTCCCACGCCCAGCCGACCGGGACGTTGTTGCCCCACACGCCGACGCCGTTCCAGAGCTGGAAGGCGAGCGAGACCACGAAGATCGTGGCGAGGCCGCCCGCGCCGAGAAACGCAAGCCACCACCCAAAGGGCGTCTTCTTCTCATTGTGCCCGGCGACGAGCTCGGTGATGTCGTGGAACCCGAGCCCGCCCTGCACGAGCGGCGGCAGCTCGTCGTAGTCGGCGTGGGCCGGCGCGAGCGCGGTGGCGGAGAGGTCCTGCGCGTGGGCGGTGTTCACGTGGTCAGGCGGGGAAAGAATGGTCAACAGTCAATGGTCAATGCGGAATGGTCAATGGGATGCTAGAGGAGCGCAGGCACCTGCTTGCTTCTCCCTTAGCAATGGGCCATTGACTGTTGACCATTGACAATTAATGGGTGTCGGTGGCGCGGCCGCCGAGCGATTCGCTGCCCCGGCCCGTGGTTTGCGTGTCGGGCAGGCGCTGCACCTCCTCGGTCTCAGCCGGCACGTCCACCGCTTCGTTGCGCTCGGTGTGGACGCGGTGCTTGACGTGCGGCTCGGCGGGTTCGAGCACCGGGTTCGGGTTGCGCACCCGCCCGAGGTACGACAGGCGCGGGCGCGTGCCGAGGTCGGCGAGCAGGTCGTAGCGGCGCGGGTTCTGCTTGGCCTTCGCCACCACCGTCGTCGGGTCGGCGATGTTGCCAAACGTGATGGCGCCCGTGGCGCACGCCTGCTGGCAGGCCGTCTGCACCTCGCCGTCGCGGATCGGACGGCTCTCGATGAGCGAGCGGCGGTCGGCCTCGCGGATGCGCTGGACGCAGAAGGAGCACTTCTCCATCACACCGCGGCTGCGCACCGTCACATACGGGTTCTGCTGCATCTGGACCGACAGCGGCAGGTGCTTCGTCCAGTTGTACCAGTTGTAGCGGCGAACCTTGTACGGGCAGTTGTTGGAGCAGTACCGCGTGCCGATGCAGCGGTTGTAGATCATCTGGTTGGTGCCGTCGGTCGAGTGGACCGTTGCGGCGACCGGGCAGACGCTCTCGCAGGGCGCGTTCTCGCAGTGGACGCAGGTGAGAAACTGGAAGCCCATGCGGGCATCGTCGTCCGGCTCCTCGTCGTTCTTGGAGATGAAGTAGCGGTCCATGCGGAGCCAGTGGAGCTCACGGCCCCGGCCCACCTGGTCCTTGCCCACCACCTGCACGTTGTTCTCCGACTGGCACGCGATCACGCACGCCGAGCAGCCCGTGCAGCTCGTCAGGTCGACGACCATGCCCCACTGCGTGGCGGCAAAGAGGTCGTCCTTCATGAAGTCCTGCTTCTGCGGCTGGTGCTCGTCCCAGAGCGGCTGCTTCTCGTCCCACAGGCCGCCGCCCGGCACTTCGGGCGTCTGCTCGGTGACCGACGCGGCGTTCTGCTGGTAGGCGTCGAGGGTCGTCTCGATGAGCAGCGGACGGCCCACCATGGTGCCGTGCTCCTGCGTGGAGACGAGTTCGTAGAGGCCGCCGGCCTTGCGCACAGTAGCCGGGGCGACGGCGGCAAACGAGGCCGGACGCAGGGGCGCCACGTTCGTGCCCACGCCGTTGCCGATGGCCCCGTCGAGGTACATATCGGTGCGGTCGCGCGTGTCGAAGAAGCTGTTGTGCTCCAGCGTGCGCGCCGTCTCGATGGCCCGTCCGTAGCCCATGTGGAGCGTCACGGCGTCGTCGGCGTGGCCCGGCAGGATCCACGCGGGCAGCGTGGCCTTGTGGCCGTTCACGTCCACCTCGACGAGGCTCGCCTGAAAGCGGCCTTCGTCGTACTCGACGCTCACGCCAAGCCGCTCGGCGGTGGTGCGGCTCATGAGGGCCACGTTGTCCCACACGAGCTTCGTCACCATGTCCGGCAGCTCGATCATCCACGCGTTGTTGGCGTAGGTGCCGTCGAAGTGCCTCGGGTCGAGGCGGATCGACACTTCGAGGCCGTCCGTCGGCGCGGGCGCGGGCACGAGCGTGCCGGGGGCGCCGGCCGGGGCGAACGTGTAGGCCGAGTTCGCCACAAAGCCGTCGTGGACCGCCTGCCGCCATGCGGCCTCCGAGCCTATCGCGCCCATGAGGGCCTCGCGAACGAGGTCGTAGCCGGAAACGAGCGTGCCGGTGGCGAGCACGTTCAGGATTTCGAGGTCCGAATGGATGTCGTCACGCGTGGAGGGAACGTCCTCAGACGACATCGGCGTGGCGCCGTGGCCGGTCGCCTCGCCTTCGGCGTTCTCGGTCCGGTGCGCGGGCGCCACCTTCTCGTTGAGCGGCGCGATGAGCGGCTGCACGATGGAGAGCGTGCCGTCGTAGGCGCGAGCATCGCCCCAGGCTTCGAGGTAGTGCGCGCGGGGCAGGTGCCAGGTGCTCTTCTGCGCCGTCTCGTCGCGGTGCAGGCCCACATGGATGGACGCGGGCACCTTGGCGAGCGCCGTGGCGAAGTTCAGGTCGGCGGGTGCGTCGTACACCGGGTTGACGCCGAGCATGAGGAGCGTGCCCACGCGGCCCGCGTTCATGTCGGCCACGAGCGCGCGGAGCGCCTCGGCCTGCGGGGGCGTGGCCGGCGCGCCGGTGTCGGCCAGGCCGAGGGCCGCGCCGCCGCCGAGTGCGGCCGTCATGGCGAGCGCAAGGCCGTGGACGTGCGGCGGCGCCGCCGGGCCGGCCACGACGAGCACGCGCTTGCCCTTCACGTCCGCCGCGAGGGCGTCGAGAAACTGGGCGTCCTTGCCGGTGAAGGCGGCCCCGGAGGGCGCAGCGCCGCCCACACCCACCTTCTGGGCGAGCGCCTGGGCAAACTGCACCACGCGCGACGGCTTGAGGCGCAGCCGGTGGTCGGCCTGCGCGCCCGTCGTCGAAAACGTGCTCTCAACAGCGTAGTAGCGCGTCATGCGCCCGCTCTCGGGGCGGCGGCTGGCGGCGTAGGAGCGCCCGTTACCGACCTCGTTGGCGTCGGTGGACGAGAGGAAGTCGCCTTCGAACGACACCACGACGTCGGCCTGCTCAAAGCGGTAGAGCGGGCGCATGGGGCGTCCGTAGGCGGCCTGCGTGGCAACGGCAAACGGATCGTCGCCTTCGGGCTGGTACTGGATCCAGCGGAGGCCCGGAAAGCGGCCTTCGAGGGCCGTGCGCAGGCGCGCCTGCGTGGCCGACGACGACGGCTCGGCGAGCACGGCGAGCGGCCCGCGCAGCGCTGCCGCCGCGTTCAGAAACGCGCCCCAGTTGCTGTCCGCGCCGTCCTTGCGGACGCGGCGGCTGCGGTCGGGGTCGTAGAGGTTAAGCACCGAGGCCTGCGCGAACGTGCCCGAGGCGCCCTGCGCGACGGGATGCTCGGGGTTGCCCTCCACCTTCGTCGGGCGTCCGTCGCTGCTCTTGACGAGTAGGGCGTGGGCCACGCCGCGCACCGGCATCGCGGTGGCGTACCACATCGGCACGCCTTCGATCGCGTCTTCCGGCTTGCGCGTGTACGGCAGGATCTTCTCGACCGGCTTGCGGCACGCCGAGAGGCCTGCGAGCGCCATGCCCGCGCCCATCAGCTGCATGAACTGCCGCCGGTTGGCCTTCGAGGGCGCCGCCGACGCCTCGGGCATGAACTCGTCGGCGTGGACCTGCTTGAAGGCCGCGCTGCGCTGGCGCTCCTGCGCGCTGCGCCAGACGCGGACAGGGCCGTCTTCCTGCGCGGTCGGGGCGCCGAGGAGGGGAAGCTCGATCATAGGGGAAAAGTCAAGGGTTCGCCGTTCGCCGTTCGTCGTCAGAAGTACCAGAAGGCGACCCCGCCTCTGACTAAGTACGACGAACCACCACCGACGAACATCTCAGTAGTGGCAGGCCGAGCAGTTGGTGGGCGGCACGAGCTTCTCCTGCGCCACCCGTTCGAGGTTGCGCTGGACGAAGTTGGCGGGCTGTACGTAGCCCATCGTCGTGATCTGGTCCTGCGGGCGCAGGAACAGCTCCGGCTGGCGGTGGCATTCGAGGCACCAGCCCATCGAGAGCGGCGCCACCTGCTGCACCACCTGCATCTGGTCGATGCGCCCGTGGCAGGTTTCGCAGCCCACGCCGTTGTTGACGTGGCTGGCGTGCGAGAAGTGCGCGTAGTCGGGCAGCATGTGCACGTTCACCCACTCGACGGGCTGGCCGGTTGCCCACGACTCGCGGACAGGGAGCAGCTTGAGCGAGTTCGTGCGGATCTGGTTGTGGCAGTTCATGCACGTCTGCGTGGCCGGGATGTTGGCCTTGGCGCCCTGCTCGACGTTCGAGTGGCAGTAGCGGCAGTCGATGCCGAGCTGGCCCGCGTGCAGTTCGTGCGAGTACGGCACGGGCTGCGTCGGCGCGTAGCCCACGTCCGTGAACTGCGGCGAGAAGTAGTACCAGATCAAAAACACAACGACCACCCCGCCCAGACCGGCGCCGACGAGCGTCAGCAGCGGGAGGGCGTTGGCCTTCTTCGGAAAAATCTGAGCCATGCGCGCGGGGTGCGGCGGTGGGGTGAGGCAGACGGCTGAAACTAAGATCCGGGCTCCGGCTCGCGCCGCCCGCCCTTTGAAAATAGCACAAATGGCCGCTTTCGATGGGTTTTTCGAGGGTATACGCCGCGCCGTTACCCCCACAATCTTCAAGGCTATCCCCTTGCGGATCTACCCTTTGCGACCGCTCGCGCGCGATCAGGCCGCCGAGGCCGCGGCCTCGGTGAAGGCGGTGCTCACGCGCCGCGCCTGCCGCAAGAACCGGGTCAGCAGCGCCGCCCCGGCGGTGGCGAGCCCGGCCACGAGGCCCCACCAGAGCCCGACGGCGCCCCAGCCCAGCCCGAAGGCCATCACCGACCCGCTCGTGAGGCCGACGCCCCAGTACGAAAACAGCCCGATCAGCATCGCCGCGCGCGTGTCCTTGAGCCCCCGCAACGCCCCCGCCGCCGACACCTGGAGCCCGTCGAAAAACTGGAACGCGCCCGCAATGCCGAGCAGCACCGACGCCAGGCGGATCACCTCGGCGTTGCGTGGGGCGGTTGGGTCGAGGTAGAGGCTGATGATGGGGGTGGGCAGCAGCACGAAGGCCACCGCCGAGAACGTCATGAAGGCCACCGCGAGCGAGATCGACACCAGCCCCGCCTGCCGGACGCCGAGCGCATCGCCCCGCCCGACCGCCTGCCCGGTGCGCACCGCCCCGGCCAGGCCGGTCCCGAGCGCCGTCATGAAGGTGATGGAGGCGCACTGGATGGCGATCTGGTGGGCCGCCAGTTCGGTCGCGCCGAGCCGCCCCATGAGGAGGGCCGTGGCCGAAAACAGGCCCGCCTCGATGAAGAACGCCCCGCCTACCGGCAGCCCGACGCGAAACACCTCGCCCAGCAGGGGCCAGCGGGGCCGCCCGATGTGCATCGCCCGAAAGCGCTGGAGCCCTGGGTGCAGCGACACGAACAGGGCCAGCGCGCCGAACATCGCCCAGGTGGTGATGGCGCTCGCGTAGCCCGAGCCCACCGCCCCGAGCGCGGGCAGGCCAAAGCGCCCGAACACGAACCCGAGGTTGAGCACGATGTGCAGCGCCACGCTCGCCAGCGCGATCCCCGTCACCGCCACCGGCCGCGAGACGCCCTCGCAGAACGACCGCAGCGCCCCGAAGCCGAGAAACGCGGGCAGGCCCAGCGCGATTGCGCGCAGCCATGCCGCCGCGAGCCGGGCCGTGGCCGGGTCCTGCCCGAGCCACCGGGCTTGCAGCGCCTCGCCCGCGCCCCACATGAGCACCACGGCGGGCACGCTCATGAGCACGGCGGCCCATAGCCCCTGGTGCACGCTCCGGCTCACCGCCCCGGGTCTTTCGCCCCGTACGCCTGCGACACGAGCGGCTCGACGGCGAGCACGACGCCCAGAAACACGAGCGCGAGCGCGAAAAACACGCCCGAGCCGAGCGCAATGCCGGCAATGGCTTCCGGCCCGATCCGCCCCACCATCACGGTGTCCACAAACCCGAGCGACACCTGCGCCAGCTGCGACACGATGATCGGGACGGCGAGCACGAGCGTGGCGCGGGCTTCGCGAAAGTACGTGCGGCGGTCCATGGAGCAGGGAGGGCCGGGCAAGATCCGCCCCGTCCTGCGTAGGCGCGGTGAGCCTTCGGGGAATTACCGCCCCCTCCGCGCCCGCCCCCCTCCGTCGCTGCGCGACACCTCCCCCAAATTTGGGGGAGGACCGCTGCGGAGGCCGTTCAGGCCGTAGCAGCAGGTGGGGGCCTACGCCGTGCCGTGTCGCCGTCGGGCGGCTCGGCGGCGCGCGCGACGGTGCCGCCAGAGAGCGCTTCGGGGCGCTTGGGCGTCATCGGGGTGGGCGGCATCGTGGCGACGAGCTTCTGGTTGATGTTGCTCGCGAGCGTGAAGAAGTCCGTGGGCATCATCATGATCATCGTCGAGTTGTTCTCGGCGCCCACCTCGGCCACCGTCTGCAGGCGGCGCAGTTCGAGGGCAATCGGGTTCAGCGCGATCTGGGCCGCCGCCTCGCCGAGCTTGAGCGACGCCTCGTACTCGGCGTCGGCCTTGATGAGGCGGGCCCGCTTTTCGCGCATCGCCTGCGCCTCCTGCGCCATCGCGCGCTGCATCCCCTCGGGGATCTCGACGTCCTTCATCTCCACCGCCTCGACCTTGATGCCCCACGGGTCGGTGGCGAGGTCGACGATCTTGGCCACCTGCTCGTTGATCGTGTCGCGCGAGCGCAGCACCTCGTCGAGGTCGTGCTGGCCGATCACGTTGCGCAGGCTCGTGAGGGCGACCTGGTAGACGGCCTGCCGGAAGTCCGCCACCGCCACGACGGCCTTCTCCGGGTCCATCACGCGGTACCAGAGCACGGCGTTGACGCGGATCGTGACCGAGTCGCGGGTGATGCCCTCCTGCCGCTCCACGTCCACGGTGGTCGTGCGGATGTCGATCTTTCGCTGCCGTCTCGATGAGCGGGATGTTCCAGTAGAGGCCCGGCCCGCGCGTGCCCTGGTAGCGTCCGAGCCGGAAGATCACGGCCCGCTGGTACTCCTGCGAGATGCGCACGCCCAGGATGCCGATAAGGACCGCGAGCAGCGGAAGGATGAAGAACACGGCGATGGGGAGAAGGGGGGCGTACGTACGGGCGGCCAAGGAGGAAGATGCAAGCGGAGCAGCCGGGCCCGCAGGCGCTCCTCGGCCCCAGACTACCCTTGCGCCTGCTGCGTCATGACGGGCTGCTCCTCGAAGGGCTGGATGACGACGAAGCCGCTGCCCCGGAACACCATCTGGAACGTCTCCCCGCTGCCGCGTCCCACGAGCGTGCGAAAGCTCACGTCGGCCTTGACCTCGGGGGCGAGATTGGCCGACCACGCGACGGTCGCGTTCGGATCGGTGATGACGGGCGAGTCGGGGGTCACGTGGAGCGTGAGCGGATGCCCGTGCGTGACGATGGCGACGAGCCCCCGCCCGGACAGGCGCGCCGAGAACAGCCCGCCCGCCATCATGCCCGACACCCGGCGGTGCATCGTCACCTGGTGCTCGACGCTGTCCTCGAAGGCGAGCAGGTCGTTGCCGGACACGTTGATCGCGTCCGATCCGCCCTCCAGGCGGAGCACCGTGATGTTCTTGCCCGCATCCGCGAGGTAGGCCACGCCCTGCCCTTCGATCTTGGCGAGCGGCGCCATCTCGCCCGAGATGGCCTTCATGAACGCCTTGGCGAGGCCGCCCTCCAGCATCCCCTCGCGCTTGAACGTGAGCGCCCCCCGGTAGGCCACCATCGCGCCGAGCTTGCTCCACACGCGCCCGCTGCCCGCCGGGCCGCCGACGTGGACTTCGAGCATCTTCTCGGATTCGAGTTCGAACACGTCGCCGGGCTGGTCGCGCTCGGCGGTGCGGGCGAGAAAGTCCTGGAGGCTGTGGGCAGGGGTCTGACGGGCGTCCATGTGGGCGGAGAGAGCGTGAAGCCCCAAAGTAGGCGCCCGGCCCCCGAGTCCGCCATGGGCCGCCCGGCTACTGCGCGGCCGGGGGCGCGGCGGTGAGCGCAGCGGGGTCGAGTTCGAAGACGAGGCCCCAGCGCTTGCCGGTCGCATAAAGCTTGCCGGTGGAGGCGTCGTAGGCGAGGCCGTTGAGCACGTCCATGCCCGGCGTGCGCGGCAGCAGCGCGCGGAGGCCCTCCAGCGCCAGCCAGCGCTCCACGTGGCCCGTCGCCGGGTCGATGACCGCCACGCGGTCGCCGCCCCAGATGTTGGCGAGCACCTTGCCGTCGACGACCTCCAGTTCGTTGAGGCGGTCTACGGGCGCGCCGTTGTCCGTCACCTGCACCGTGCGAAGGGCATTTGAAGTTGGCCGTGTCGCGGAAGGTGAGCGTGGCGCTGCCGTCGCTCATGACGAGGTGGGTGCCGTCGAAGGCGAGGCCCCAGCCCTCGCCCTCATACCTGAACGTGTCGCGGCGGGCGAGCGTGGCGCGGTCGTAGGTGAAGGCGGTGCCTTCCTGCCAGGTGATCTGGTAGAGCGTATTGCCGGCGAGGGCAACGCCTTCGCCGAAGTAGGCACTGTCGAGCGGGACGCGCGCCTTCACCTCGCCCGTGGCGATGTCTACGCGGCGGATGTTCGAGGAGTCGTTCAGCCCGGTGCCTTCCACAAACTGCCCGGCATCGACCAGAAAGCCCTGCGTGAAGGCCGCCGGGTCGTGCGGGAACGTGTTGAGCACGCGCACGGGGAAGACGGGCGCCCACGCGCCGCCGCCGTCGGGTTTGTGCGCCGGGCGCAGCACGAGCCACGCGCCGAGCAGCAGCGCGGCCAGCACGACGGGAAGCGTCCACCGGGGCAGCCGTCCGGGCGCCGGGGCGTGGCGCGGCGACGTGCGCGGCGCAAAAGAACGAGTCGGGGCAGAACGCGCCATGGCAAAGGTCGGGAAAGGCCGCAGAGGTACGCAGACAACGCCGGACGATCCGGCGCGCGGCCCGGCGACGAGCATGAACGTTTGACGAATCGCCCCGCCGTGCCTTGCGCCTCACGCGGCGTCAGGATCGTAGCGTAGCGCGGTTGCTCCTCCCTGCCATGGCCCCCTCGCCCTACCCCATCGGCACCGTCGCCCGGCGCAGCGGCCTTACCGTGCGCGCGCTCCACCACTACGACGCGCTCGGGCTGCTGCGCCCCTCGCACCGTACGGACGCCGGCCATCGCCGCTACACCGACGCCGACGTGGCCCGCCTGCGCCGCCTCACCGCCCTGCGCGCCCTTGGCCTGCCCCTCGACCGCATCGGCGCCCTCCTCGACGACCCCGACGCCGATCCCATCGCCGAGGTCGAAGCGCAGGCTGCCCGTGTGCGCGCCTCGATCCAGCAGTCCGAAGCCCTCCTCGACCGCCTCGGCGCCCTCGCCGACCTCCTTCGCCGGGGCACCCGCGCGCCGTCCGATGCGCTCTTTCACCTCATCCACCTCACCACCATGCACGAATCCTACTACACCCCCGAACAGCGCGCCGCGATCCAGCAGCGCGGCGAGACCCTCGGCCCCGACGGCCTCCGCGCCGCCGAGCAGGAGTGGGCCGGCCTCATCGCCCGCGCCAACGCGGCCGTCGCCGCCGGCACGCCCCCGGAGCGGACCCGGCAGGCGCAGGAGCATCGCCCGGCACTGGGCGCGAGCTCGTACGCGCCTTCACCGGCGGCGACCAGGGCACAACGGACAACCTCAAGCGCCTCTGGAACGACAACCCGGACCTCGCCAGGCCAACCGCATGGACCCCGCGCTCATGAAGTGGGTCGGCGAGGCGATGCAGGCGTCAGGCGTTTCGCTCCCCTAACGCACGCGGCCAGCGCCTCGGCCACCACGCGATGCCCCTTCGCCGACAGGTGGATGCCGTCGCCGTAGAGGTAGAGCGTGGCGGGAGGCCCCGCCGTGCGGAGTGCCGAAGTGACGTCGCACACGGCAATGCGGGAGGCTTCAAGCGAGGCACGCAGCAGCGTGTGCGGGCCCGCATCGCCGGTGCGGAGGCCGTATTCGTAGGGCACCAATACCACCTCGAACGGAATTCGGCGGGCCCGGCACCACGCCGCCATGGTGCGCAGGTGGCGGAGCGCCTGTGCCAAGTGCGGGTCGCCAGGCGTGTAGAAGCGACGGTCGAAGGCGAAGTAGGCACGCGGCCGGTCGGTGAGGACCGCCTTGAGCCACTGGTACGTGTAGACGTGGGTGCGGACAACGCGCATGAGCGGGCCTTCGAGGAGGCGCGGACCGGCAGGCGCTGCCCCGACCGGCACCCCGGCGTACACATCGTTGAGGCACCACACGAGCGTGACACGGCGCACGCCCCCGGCCTTCAGGTGCGCGGCCAGCACACGTTGGTAGTCGTCCGTCGCATAACCGATGAGGGCCGTGTTCCAGACGCCGAGCGAATCCTGCGCGGCCGCGAGGCGCCCGGCAAACGTCGAGTCAGGCGGAACGCTGGGGCCCATGGTCACCGAGTCACCGAGAAAGAGCCAGCCGGGGAGCGGAGCCCGCCCGGGCGCGTGGGCGGCATATTTCCAGTGCCTGCGCGCGTCCACGCGAAAGAGCGCCCCCCCGCTCCGCCCCGAAGCCCCGGCGCGCAGTCCATCGGTCGCGCCATAGGCGCCGGGCTGGATCAACCGCCGGTCGGACCCCACCGGACCGATCTCAGGATGGGCCAGCCGAACGCCCGCCTCCACCCCGCCGAGCAGCGCCATCGTCAGGCCGACGTTGGCCGCCAGCACGCGTATTGCTGCCCCGAGGGCGATCCTGCCCCGAGGGCGATCCTGCCCCGAGGGCGATCCTGCCCCGAGGGCGATCCTGCCCCGAGGGCGATCCTGCCCCGAGGGCGATCCTGAACGTATTGAACGCATGGTGATGACGATACGCACGCCTTCAGGCAATACCCAAGGGCTACGCATCGCCCGCCTCCATGAGCATCGCCTCCATCGCCCGGATGCCGATGTCGGTGCGCTCGGCCTCGTCTCCGCGCACGTCCACGTAGGGCACGGCGCGGGCCTGGAGTTCGGCCCGGAATACCTCGAAAAGGCGCGCGCGGACCTCGGGCGAGTCGCGGCAGGGGTCGGGCACCCAGGGGATATCCGGGTGGCAGAGGAACGTGAGGGCGTACGTGCGCTCGGCGACGAGGCGTTCGAGCAGCGGCGGCACCTGCCCGAAATAGTGGCGCGCGTACAGCAAGGTCGTGAGCGCGTCGGTGTCGCACACGAGCACGCGGTTCGCGCGGAGCGCGGCGGCCTCCTCCCCATCAAGCTGCGCCCAGGCGACGGCCGCCACGTCGTTGTAGCTGAAGCGGTAGCCGCTAGCCTCGTAGAGCGCCCGCGAGGCCTCGGGCACCCAGAGCGTCCCAAAGTGATCGGCGAGCGCGGCGGCGAGCGTGGACTTGCCGGTCGACTCCGGCCCGAAGATCCGCACGCGGCGCACGAAGTAGGGCCGCACCGCCTCGGGGAGCACCGCCCAGTGGGCGAGCGGGTTGTGCCGGATCTCGGCGGACGAGGGCGCCCGCAGGTCGAAGCGCAGCAGCAGCACCACGCGCCCCCGTCCCCGTACCCACGCCGCAGAGGCATCGTCGAGCGCGTAGACCGGCTCTTCGGACGCATCGAACATGGTGCCGGGGCTGAGCACGCGCACGACGAGGCCCGGCAGGGCCGCCTGCACCCACCGCACCCGCTGCGCGAGCGTCACCGGGTCGCCGGGCAGCGCAATGATGCCCACCTCGTCGGGCCGCTGCACGCGGATGCGCACGACGTCGGCCACGGTGAGCGGCAGAAACTGACCAACGACGAGCATGGGGGGATGCCGGGCGAAGCGGAGGGAGCACGTCCCCTAAGAAACGCGCTATCTGCCTGCCCGCGTACTCAGACAGCGTCGGCGGTGCTCTCCAGGCGTTTCCACTCCACATAACCGCGCCACGCGATGCCGCAGAGGAGCGCGTAGAGGCCGGCCGTCACGTAGAGGCCCTTCGAGAGGTACAGGCCCACCGAGAGCGCATCGACGGCGATCCAGAGGGGCCAGTTGTCGAGCTTGCGGCGCATGAGCAGCAGTTGCGCCACCACCGAACCGCCCGCGCAGAGCGAGTCGAGAAACGGCCGCGAGGCGTTCGTGAAGGCCGCAAAGAACCCGCCCAGCAGCACCGACGCCGCCGCGATCCCGGCGAGCACCATCCACCGCTGCTGCGGGGTGAGGCGCGTCACCGGCAGTTCGGTGTGCTGGTCGCCGCCGCGCAGCCACTGGTACCAGCCGAGCAGAGCTCGTCACCAGGTAGAAGCCCTGGAGGAGCGTGTCGGCATACAGGCGCGCGTCGAAGAAGACGACCCCGTAGGCCACGATGCTCAGCAGGCCCACCGGCCAGCCGCTCACCCGGTTGCGCGCCTGCAACCCGATGCCCACGAGCGCCGTGAAGGCGCCGAAGAGTTCGAGGGGCGAGGTGAAGCCGAGCACGGCAACGAGCGAATCCATGCGGGCGGAATGGCGTCGCGCACGATACGCCGCCGGTGGGCAAAAGGCCGCACCGTAGTTTGCGCCTATACCAGCCCCGCCCCGATGGCCGCCGCAAAGACCCGCCGCATCACCAAAGTGCTCGTCGCCAACCGGGGCGAGATCGCCATCCGCGTCATGCGGACGTGCCGCGAACTCGGCATCGCCACCGTCGCCGTCTACTCCGACGCCGACGCGAACGCCCTCCACACGCGCTACGCCGACGCGTCCTACAACATCGGCCCGGCGCCCTCGAACCAGTCGTACCTCCTCGCCGAGAAGATCCTCGCGGTGGCGAAGCAGGCCGGGGCCGACGCCGTCCACCCCGGCTACGGCTTTCTCTCCGAGAACGCGGCCTTTGCCGAGGCCGTCGAGGCCGCCGGGATGGCGTGGATCGGGCCGCCCGTCGAGGCGATCCGCGTGATGGGCGACAAAACCGCCGCCCGCGCCCGCATGGAGACGGCCGGCGTCCCGATGGCGCCCGGCACGACGGATGCCGTGGGCGACGTCGAGGAGCTGCGCGGCGCGGCGGAGGCCATCGGCTACCCGGTGCTGCTCAAGGCGGCGGCGGGCGGCGGCGGCAAAGGGATGCGCGTGGTCGAGCAGCGAGGCCGACCTCGAAGCAGCCTTCGAGACCGCCTCGCGCGAGGCCCTCTCGGCCTTTGGCGACGGGCGCGTGTTCGTGGAGAAGTTCATCACCCACCCCCGCCACGTCGAAATCCAGGTGCTCGGCGACCAGCACGGCCACCTCGTCTACCTCTTCGAGCGCGACTGCACGATCCAGCGGCGCCACCAGAAGGTGGTCGAGGAAGCGCCCTCGCCCGTCGTCACGCCCGAGGTGCGCCGCGCGATGGGCGAGGCCGCCGTCAAGGCCGCCGCGACGGTGGGCTACTACTCGGCCGGCACGGTGGAATTCCTGGTCGACAAGGACCTGTCGTTCTACTTCATGGAGATGAACACGCGCCTCCAGGTGGAGCACCCCGTCACCGAACTCGTCACCGGGCGCGACCTCGTGCGCGACATGATCCGCGTCGCCGAGGGCCACCCGCTCGAGATCACGCAGGACGACCTCACGCTCGACGGGCACGCCATCGAGTGCCGCGTCTACGCCGAGAGCGCCGCGCGCGGCTTCCTCCCCGACCCCGGCCCGCTCCTGCGCCACGCGCCCCCGTCGGGCCCCGGCGTGCGCGTCGATGCCGGCGTGGAGGAGGGCGGCGAGGTGCCCGTCTACTACGACCCGATGATCTCGAAGCTCTCCGTCTGGGCGCCCACGCGCGCCGCCGCCATTGCGCGCATGGACCGCGCGCTCGCCGAGTACACGATTGCCGGCGTGGAGACGACGATCCCGTTCTGCCGCTTTGTGATGCAGCACCCGGCCTTCCAGAGCGGCCAGATCTCGACGCGCTTCGTGGAAGAGCACTTCCGCCCCGAAGCGCTCACGGACGTGTCCGACGCCGCCGCGCAGGCCGCCGCGCTCGCCGCCGTGCTGATCGTCGCGCAGGCGCCCGCAGGCGCCGCCGCGCGTCCCGCCGAAGCCGCCCCCCAGACGAGCCGCTGGGCCACGCGGCGCCGCGCGTGAGCAAGGAGAGGCCGCGCCTCAGGCGAGGGAGCGCCGCCACTGGCAAGCGTTACAGGAGTGGCACCGCAGGCGGGGGCGCATTACACGGTCCTTACGATCCAGGGCCAACCGGGCGGGACGGGCGGGGTGAGATCCCTTGTCGCGCTCCCACATCCCCACCCCGTCATGGAACTCCGTACCGAATCCGCCTCCGATGCCCTCCAAGAAACCCCGCGCACCGACAGCCTCGGGCCGCGCGTGCTGGCCCGCGGGCGCCGGATGGGGATGCGGATGTGGGTCGAAGACTCTGCGGTCAACCCGAAGGAGCCCGCCACGCACGCCTACGAGATCGTCGGCTACGTGTGCGAGGGCACGGCGACCGTCGAGGCCAACGGGCAGAAGCTCGACCTCGAAGCCGGCGACTCCTACTGCATTCCGGCCGGCGTGACGCACCTGTGGTGCATCACGAGCGCCTTCAAGGCCATCGAGGCCACCTCGCCGCCCGCGCAGGACGTGGCCGACGAAGTGCCCCTCACCTGAGCGGCAAAGGCGCTCAGCACCGAGCAGGGCGAACTGTTACCGAGATGCAACAAGCCCCGCAGACGGGGCGTTCATGCGGCGTTCACCAAGCGTCGCCATGCAGTCCTGGCAATCGTTTCGCCTGCACCAGAAGGCCCTCGCCCTGGGCGTGCTCGTGGGGATGAGCGCGGTGCTCGTCGTCACGTTCGCGGGCCTGTACGACGAAGCGACCGGGTTTCTGGACGTGCTCGCGCGCCTGACGGCCATCTACGGCTCAACCGGGCTCGCGGCGGGCTGGGCGGTGGAACGCGCCGAGCAGCAGCATGGACGCGCCCGGCGGTTCGCTCCCACCGGCGTGCACGGCTACCTCGCCGCCCTGGCCGTGGCCCTGGGGCACGCGCTCGTGCTTGCGTTCGTGCACCACGGCGACTTTGCCAACCTCGCCTTTTTCGGGGCCGAAGTGTTCGTCGTCACCGTGCTCGCGGGCGTGGTGGGCGGGCTCGCGGGCGAGGCGTTCCGCGCCGTCCACCCGGCCACAGCCTGACCCGATGCGCCTCCGCAGGGTGTGCGGCCTCGCGGGGCTGCTCGTGGCTCTCGGGCTCAACGCCGCGCGGGCGCAGGTGCTGCCCCTCGGCACGCCGCTCTCGCCCGCCGCGTCGATCTCGCTCATTACCGTAGCGCCCGGCACGCCGGTGTACAGCCGCTTCGGGCATACCGGGATCCGCGTGCAGGACCCGGCCCTCGGGCTCGACGTGCTCTACAACTACGGCACGTTCCGCTTCGACCAGTGGTTCATCTTCCGCTTCGCCTACGGCGCGATGGACTACGAGCTGTCCGTGGCGCCCTTCGACCGGGCCCTGGAGTTCTACCGCGACGTCGAGCACCGGAGCGTGGTCGAGCAGGGGCTGCGCCTGAGCCCCGCGCAGGTGCAAACGCTCTTTGCGGCCCTGGAGACGAACCTGCTGCCCGAGAACGCCACCTACCGCTACGACTTCCTCTTCGACAACTGCGCCACGCGCCCGCGCGACATCCTCGAGCGCGCCCTCGGCAGCGCGCTCGTGCGCCCGAACGCCCGGCCCTCCGGTCACACCTTCCGCGGCCTCATCGACCCGTACGTAACCGGGGCGCCCCTCGTCGACCTCGGCGTGAGCCTCGGCATGGGGATGCCGGTGGACCGCCCGGCCTCGGGGCGCCAGGCGACGTTCCTGCCCGACTCGCTGCTCGCCTACGTGGCCGCCACGCGCGTGCAGACGCCGGCAGGCCCTGCCCCCCTGGTCGTTCGCACCGACACGCTCGTGCGCGGAACGCCCTTCGCCCGGCGCGCCCTGCCCTGGCCGGCGCTGCTCATCGGCCTGCTCTCGGCGTGGGGCGCCCTGCTCACCGTGCGCGACGCCGTGGCCCGGCGCTTTCGCCGCCGCAAGTGGCTCGACCGGCTCGTCTTCGGGATCGCCGGGGTCGCCGGGGTCGTGCTCGCCTTCCTGAGCTTCGTCTCCGTGCACACCGTCACGTTTCCGAACGTGCATCTGCTGTGGGCCTTCCCCACCCACCTCGCGCTCGCCGCCTCTTCCGGACGCAGCCGCGCGCTGCGCCGCTACGCCTGGCTGGCGCTGGCCGGGGCGGGGGCGTTCCTGCTCTTCTGGAGCGTGCTGCCCCAGCGCCTTCCCTTCGCTGTCTTCCCGTTCGTGGCGCTGCTCGCGCTCCGTGCCCTCGTGCGCGCGTGGCGCCCCGGCGCCGACGACTGATCCCACCTTCAGACCGGGAGATTTTCGGCGGTCCGGACGCCCCTGCACGGCAAAACCCGTACGTTCGCCTGCCCACAGGGCGTTCCTTTCGCCTTCCTCTCCCGCTGCCATGCGCACGTTTTCCCTGCTTCTGCTCGCCGCCCTCTTGGGGCTTCCGGCGCGCGCCCAGACCGCCCTCCAGCTCGGCACCCCCGCCTCGGGCGTCCTTGATGCCGCCGACCCCAAAACCGACGACGGGCAGGCCTACGACGTGTATACCTACCGCAGCGCCGCCGCGCAGACCGTCACGGTGATGCTGCACGCCGACAGCTTCGACACCTTCCTCTACGCCGGCACCGGCACCGGCTCGGCCTGGCACGAAACCGAACGCGACGACGACGGCGGCGAGGGCCTCGACAGCCGCCTCGTGCTGCACCTCGACGCCGGGCAGACCATCGTGCTGCGCGCCTCCAGCGTGGGCGACGACGGCGGCAGCTACACGATCTCCGTGCTCGACGGCGAGGTCGGCGGCGACGATGGCGAAAGCACCACCGCGCCCCCCTCGGAGGTCGATCCGGCGCGGATCCAGCCGGTACGCCTCGGCGCCGCCGCGAGCGGACGCATCGAGGGCGGCAGTGACGCACTCTTCCGGGTGATGCTGCCCACCGGCACCTACACGATCGTCGTCGATACGGCCGATTTCGACGCCACGATCGAGGTGGGCACGCTCGGCGGCACCACGTTCACCCCCACCGTGAACGACGACGACAGCGGCCGGTCTACCAACCCGCTCGTCGTCTACACCGCCGAGCAGAGCGGGCCGGTCATCGTGCGCGTGCGCGGCTTTGCCGACAACGCCGGCGCCTTTGGCGTGCGCATCCTCGAAGGCGACCAGAGCGCCGAGTATGCCGACGCCGACGGCGACTACAGCGAGGAACTGCCCGGCCCCGTGGAGGTCGATCCCGCCGCCGCCCAGACGCTGCGCGTGGGCCAGGCCAGCACCAGCCGCATCGACGCGGGCGCCGGGGCGCTGCTCCGCTTCACGCCCACCACGTCCGGCGCCTACACGGTGGTCGTAGACACGGCGGACTTCGACCCGATGCTCGAGACCGGCACCCTAGAGGGCACGACGTTTACGCCCACCGCCCGGGACGACGATTCCGGGCACGGGCTCTTCCCCCTCCTCGTGGCCGAGGGCACGGCCGGGCAGGCGCTCTACTTCCGCGTGGTGGGCTTCCAGGACGCCGCCGGCACCTTCGGCGTGCGCGTGCTCGACGGCGACCAGAGCGCCGCCTTTGCCGACCCCGACGAGCCGTACGACGAGGGCTCCTACGGCACCGTGCTCGACGTGTCGCAGGCGGTGCCGGTGCGCGTGGGCACCACCCGCCGCACCGTGGGCGCCGACAGCCCCGCGCTCGACTGGGACGAGCAGCGCCGCTTCGACCTGCTCCGCTTCGACGTCGCCCGCGCGGGCACCTACACGATTGCCGTCACCTCGGAGGCCTTCGACCCCGGCTTCGAGATCGGGACGATGCAGGACAGCCTGTACGTGACCGATAGCAGCGACGAAGATGCCGGCGCCGGGATCGGGGCTGCCCTCGTGCTCGACCTCACCGAGGGGCCGCACTACCTCCGCGTCCTCTCCGACACGCTCCGCCGGGGCGCCTACACGCTCACGCTCCTGGAGGGCGACCACGGCAGCGAATATGTGGAGGCGCAGATGCCCGACCACGTAGACGTGCGCCGCGCCGCGACGGTGCGCGCCGGGGCCTCCATCAACGGCAGCCTCGACCGCAGCGACGCCCTCGACCTGCCGTGGGACGGCCCGACGGACGTGTACCTCTTCGACGCCACCGCCGGGCAGACGGTCACGGTGGACGTGGAGAGCAGCGGCGACGCCGACCCGTACGTCGAAATCGGCAGCCTCGCAGGCGATGTGTTCACGCAGCTGGCCACCGACGACGACTCGGGCGAGGGCCTCAACGCGATCCTGACCTTCACATTCGAGCGCGCCGGACGCTACGTGATCCGCGTATCTTCGATCAACCGGCAGACGGGGGCCTACACACTTCGCCTCCGGTAACGGGTTTGCCCTTCCGCACGCCCGCTGAGCGCTTCCGGTGGTCTTTAGCTCAATGGACCACCGGAAGCGTTTTTGCGTTGCCCCGGGTACTGTTCATTCCTGCGGTGTAGCACCCTCCCCCCGTTGTACTGACCTCGTTTGCGCATGGCGTCTTTGTTTGACCGCGTGCTTCGGCTGCTCGGATTGAAAAAGAAGCACCGTTCCTCTCGGCGCTCGGCTCCGCAGAACAGCCGCTACACGTACGAACGCGACGAGAATGGGCGCCTGACCCGGCACGGCCCCAATGGGACCGAGCGCCTGGGCTACGACGCCTGGCATCCCGTCGACAGCAAGGCCGGGGCGTCTCCGACGCGCAAACCCAAAGCGTAGAATCGGATCAAAACGAGATTGGCAAGGAAATTGAGAGAGGGTATTTAAAGACGGCACCCTGCCCGCCGATTCCCCCTCGGTCCCTCTCATCGGGACCCCCTCGTTTCCCTTCTCCCCGTTTCTGCCATGGTAACGCTCACTGCCAAGCAAGCTGGTCCGAACATGGCCGTCGTACAGATCGGCCGCTCGCTCGACTTCCGCAACGCCGCCAACTTCCGCGGCCTCTGCCGCCAGATGGTGGACCAGGGCATCCGCGAGTTCGTGCTCGACTTCACCGACACCGGCATCCTCGATTCGACCGGCCTGGGCGCCATTTTCTCGGTCTACCGCGAGATCAACCCCACCGGCGGCCGCGTGGCCTTCGCGTCGGTTTCGCGCCCGGTGCAGACGGTCGTCAAGACGACGCACTCGTACCGCATCTTCCCGCAGTTCAACACGGTGCACGAAGCCACCGCGATGGCGGCCTGAACGGCCCGCCTTCTCGTTGAGAACACGCCCCCGGGTACCACGACAGGTGCCCGGGGGCGCGTTGGTTCTCAGCAGCCCCGAGCGGGCCCTCTCGGAAGGATCGTCCGGCAAGTTGTGCCACCGCCCGCCGTTCTCAGGGGGCGCTCCCCCAGGGCGCGCGTGCGCAGGTGGTGACAATCCCGGCAGAACATGGCGCGGGGAGCATCTCGCAGGGCGGGCAGCGGTATTGTGACGCGCTCCATCTCGCCGCTCCCATGCAGACCTGGTATGCCCAACGTGCGGGCCAGCAGTACGGCCCTTTTGACGACGCCGCCCTCGTCGAACTGGTCCGACAGGGCCAGATCGGCGAAGACGACTGGCTGACGTCCGATTTCGGCGGCCACTGGCAGGCCGCCCGCGCCGTGGCCGGCCTGTTTCCCCACGCCCACCCGCTCGGCGTCGCGATGCCGGTGGCCCCTCCGATGCCGCCCGTCGTACCGTCAGCGGTGCCCGTGATGCCGATGGCGGCGGTACCCGTTCAGCCATTGCCCCCATCGCCGATGCCCGTGGCTGCCGTGCCGCTGGCGGCGGCCCCGGCCTACCAGGCGGGGGCACCGGCCTACGGCGCGCCCGGCCATCCAGTCCCGCCCGCGTACGGCGTGCCCGCGCCTGCCTATCCGACGGCAGCCCCGGCCTATGCGCCGCCTCCCATGGTGGAGACGACCACCCGGGGGCGCCGCTACACCTGGGGCGATGGGATGCGCGTGTGGGTGTTCGTGGGCCTGTTCCTGCTCCTGCTCATCTTCTGGTACGCGTGGAAAAACCCGGTGCCCCGTCAGACCGGCGCCCTGCTGCCACCTGTCCCCACCGAGGCACACACGCCGCTCCGGGCCTGACCGGCGCGCTGCGGCCCGGGGATCTACCTGGCGCGTCCCAGCCCGGGAGGCGGCCTCGAACATCTTCATGACGTACGCGGGCTATACGCAGGCGACGCCCTGGGCACCCGCCCTGGCATGGGCAGCGCTCATGGCTTGGAGCATCGCCCTTTTCCTCTGTCCAGCCTGATAACAACGCCGGTCGCATGGTGCGGGCGTACCGGGTTGATCGCCGATCATGGAGCATGGCCAGAGACGTCCAGCGGCGCCTGCTCGCCATGATTCCTCCATAATCGCGCAGGCATGCCCGCACCGTCCGGCCGGGGTTGGGATGAAGTCTCCCCGGACCCGTCCGTTCAAGCCTGCCAGAACACTCGGTTTCAAGCCCGATGGCCGGGGCGAGGCGGGGAACGAAGTGGCTACGGCGCGTCCGTCCGCAGCATCGTTACAGCCGATCAGGGGCGAGGCGTGCGAAGTTTCGGCCTCTCGCTCACCCATCCCACGCCCTGCCATGCGCTCTAGTGGCCGTTTCATCGCTGCAATCGTTGCCCTGCTGATCGCCGTGGGCAGCTACTTTTTCTCGACCCGCAAGGAAGTCAACCCGGTGACCGGCGAAACGCAGCGCGTGGCGCTCACGGTCGACCAGGAGATCGCGCTGGGCCTCCAGTCTACCCCGGAGATGGAGCAGCAGTTCGGCGGCGAACTGCCCGACAACCAGGCGCAGGCGCTCGTGGACCGCATCGGCGAGAGCCTGGTGCAGGCCAACCTCTCGGGCACGCCCTACCGCTTCGACTTCCACCTGCTCGCCGACCCGCAGACCGTCAACGCGTTTGCCCTGCCGGGCGGGCCGGTGTTCATCACCGCCGCGCTCGCCGAGCGGCTCGAAACCGAGGGGCAGCTCGCCGGCGTGCTCGGGCACGAGATCGGGCACGTCGTGGCGCGCCACAGCGCCGAGCAGATGGCCAAGGCGATGCTCTACCAGGGCCTTGCGCAGGCCGGCACGATTGCCACGTACGATCCCAGCAACCCGCAGGTGGCGGCGGCCCTGCCGCAGCTCGTGGCGCAGATGACGCAGATGAAGAACGGCCGCGAGGACGAGCTGCAGGCCGACGAACTCGGCGTGCGCTTTGTGGCGGAGGCCGGCTACGACCCGCGCGCGCTCATCCGGGTCATGCAGATCCTCGAAGAAGCCAGCGGCGGCGCCCGCCAGCCGGAGTTTGCGAGCACGCACCCAAACCCCGGCAACCGCATCGCCCGCATCGAAGCCGAGATCAACAAGCTCTTTCCCAACGGCGTCCCGGAAGGCCTGAAGCAGTGATACCAACTCCGGTAGCTTGGTCAGGGATCACCGGGTTGATCACGGATCATGGATCATGGTCAGAGAGGCGCAGAGATAGCCCTCTGGCCATGATCCATCATCCGTGATCCTGTGGGCATCTCCGCACCAAGCAGCCGGAGGTGATGTAAAGCGTAGCGCGGCATGAACAGCGGCGCGCTACGCCCCTCGCTCCACGTCTTTCCGCGCTTCGTCCAGGGCGACGGCCGGGCCCCAGGCGCCCCGGCGGCGGAGCCAGGCCGCGAACCGGTCGATGCGGATGCGGCGGGCGAGCGCGAAGAGCACGAAGCCGAGGGCCAGCGCGCGCAGGAACGTCCATCCCGCCGTGCCCCACGAGCCCTGCGCCACCCCGGCGAGCACCGCCACGATGAGGAGGGGCGCCCAGAACACGGGCCGCCCCACCTCGCGCAGTGTACCGACCAGCCACCCGGCCCCCCCAGCACGCCCGGCCGGGCGCCGCACGGCCCGGCGGTGCAGCCACGCGTCGAGGCGGCCTTCGGGCAGGCGCAGCCACGCAGCGAGGGTGGCCCCGCCGCTCACGAGCCCCCACGCCAGCGCCCACAGGCCCGCCGCGACCGCGAGCGAGGGCGGCGAAACGCCGAGCGCGTGGCCGATGGCCTCCGAGGCCGCCACGTACGCCGCCCGGATCGACGCCGGGCCGACGAGCACGGCGCCGAGGGCGAGGCCCTGCGCCGCCGCCCACGCGCCGCAGCAGAGGCCGCCCACGAAGAGCCCCACGGCGTTCCAGCCGAGCACCGTCGTGGCGGCGCTGAAGAGCAGGCCCTGCACGGTGATGGCGAGCATCGGGCGGAGGCGGTTGCCGGCCGGGGAGAGCGCCTTGAGGCCGGCCGTCACGAGGGGCAGCCACGCGAGGCGGACGCGCCGCGCGAGTCCGCGCCCGCACGCGAGCAGCACGAGCGCCTGCAGCGTCGAGAGCACGAGCCCCCGCGCCGGCACCTGTCCCGCGTGCAGCGCCGAGCCCAGCCCCACCTCGACGGCGCCGCCGAGCGCGCCGTAGCGGCCCACGCGGGCCCAGTCGTCGTGCGCCACGAGCAGGGCGGCCAGGCGGGCCTCCGTGTGGGGCGTGCCCGCCGGGATGATCGCATCGAACGAGCGCCCGAGACGCGCCTCGACGTCCGCCAGGGCCGTATCGCGCACGGCGAGCACCACGATGGCGGGGGCCGCGGCTTCCACCTGCGGCCACAGGCGCATGAGCCCCTCGCCGCCGGCTTCGCGGCGCCCGAACTCGTCCATCCCCACCAGGTCGAGACCGGGCGTGAGCGCGGCGGCCCAGGCGTCGAGGCGCGCCTCGGCGGCGGCATCGAAGTGGTAGGGCGGCAGGGCGCCGGGCGTGCGCCAGGCGTAGGGGACGGGCGCGGCGTCGCCCGCGAAGCAAAGGGCGTAGGCGCCCGCGCCCTGCCCGGCGGAGGATCGGTCTGAGGCCTCGGCCGAGAACCCGGACACGCGGCGGCCCTCGGCGGCGGCGTGGGCGAGCACGGACGCGAGGGCGGTGGATTTGCCGGCTCCCACCGGACCAACAACAGCAACGAGCAGCATAGGCGCAACGAACCCGCGACGAACGCCCCCCTCCGGCGACGGATTCGCCCGCCCGGCGCTCTGCCTGCCCGGGCTCGGCGCGCGTGTCGTATCGTAGCGGGCCGCTTGGCCTTGCCTCTTTACGCCGATGCTCAACTACATCTGGTCTGGCCTGCTCGGGCTCAGCCTGCTCTTCGCGCTCATCTACGACGGGCGCGACCTCGCGCGCGACACCTACCGCAACGGGCAGCCGCTCGCGCTCCGCCTGGACGTGCCGGACGGCTACAGCCCCGCCGCCAAACGCGTGCCCGTCACCGTCCACCTCGACAGCGCGGTGGTGGCGCAGCACTTCGGCACCGGGCTCAGCCTCGCGCCGAGCTACGAGGGCACGCTCCTGCAAACGCAGGAAGGCCGCGAGTTGCGGTTCGCCAAGGGCGAAACCCTCCCTGAGCCGCTCAAGAGCATCGTCAGCATCACCTCGGCGCGCGACGCCGACCTGCGCGGCCCGCTCACCCTCCAGGCCACCCCCGGCGACACCGCCCTTGCCGCCGCCGTCACGTTTGCGCCGGTGCGGTTCGTCAAGCTGCAGGCCATCACCAAGGCGGCGTTCGACTTTGCGGGCACGGCGGTCGAGGTGGCCATCGGGCTCATCGGCGTGCTGGCGCTCTGGCTCGGGCTGCTGCGCATTGCCGAGAAGGCGGGCATCATCGAGAGCCTCGTGCGCTTTACCGGGCCGCTCATCCGCCCGCTCTTTCCCGGCATCCCCCGCGACCACCCCGCCCTCGGCGTGATCGTGCTCAACATGACGGCCAACATGCTCGGGCTCGGCAACGCCGCCACCCCGCTCGGCATCAAGGCGATGGAGGAGATGCAGAAGCTCAACCCCGACCCGGAGACCGCCACGGACGACGAGGTGATGTTCCTGGCGATCAACACGGCGAGCGTGCAGCTCGTCCCGCCGGTGCTGCTCGTGGCGGTGCTCGGGCTGGAGGTCAACAAGCTCATCTTCCCGATCTGGATCGCCACGTTCGTCTCGCTCATCGTGGCGGTCGTGGCCGCGCGCGGCATGAGCCGGTGGCGCCGCTTCCGCGCTGTGACGCCGGCCCTGGTGACGCCTGCCGCGACGCCGGAGGCCACTGCCCCCGAGGGCGACGCCTGAGCCGGGCTCCGCTCGCTCCCGAACCGCCCGCGCACCGCCCTGCTCTCTGCTCCCCACGTCCATGCGTGAAGTGCTCGACGTTATCAACGTCCTCTCGGTCTTTGTCCTGCCCCTGCTCATCGTGGGGTTTCCGCTCTACGGGCTCTACAAGCGGGTGCCCGTCTACGAGGAGTTCATCGTCGGCGCGCGCGAAGGCTTCGACGTGGCGAAGTCCATCATCCCCTACCTCGTCGCCATCCTGTTCTCGATCAACATGTTTCGCGCCTCCGGGGCGATGGACTTCATGATCGACGGCCTGCGTCCGGTGCTCAACCTGATCGGCTTTCCGCCGGAGGTGCTGCCGATGGCCATCGTGCGCCCGCTCACGGGCAGCGGCTCGGTGGGCATCCTCGCCGACCTCGTGCAGCGCTACGGCGAAGACTCGCTCTTCGTCAAGATGGCCGCCACGATGTTCGGCTCGTCGGAGACCACGTTTTACGTGATCGCCGTCTACTTCGGCGCCGTGGGCGTGCGCAAGACGCGCCACGCGCTTCCGGCCGGCCTGCTCGCCGACTTTGTCTCGGCCGTGGTATCGGTCTACATCATCCGCTGGATGTTTGGCTGAGTGTTCTGGTAAGGTCGTTTGTGGTTCGTCGTTCGTGGTTCGTTGTCAGACGAACCTGGCAGAAGGCCGCAGCCTCTCTGACCACGAACGACGAACAAACCACAACCCTGTCTTTATCAGCCTGCCACAGGCACCACTTGCAGGCATCAATGGGGTGACAGGATTGCAATATTGAGCCCGGAGGCGGCCTTAACGGCCCTTGACAGGCAATAAAGCCGGGGCATCCTGGCAGGCACGGCGTATTGTGCCGTCCCCTGGAAGCCTTCCCCCCTTCCCGACCGGGCGGCTGTGTCTGTTCCGCCTGTTTGTTCTGGTGCATGCCCCACTCCTCCCTCAGCCTGTACCGGCTGCTGGCGCGGCTCCCCTGGCCTACGTGCTACAAGGGGAAGCTCTTCACAGTAGCCTTTCTGTGCGTCCATGCGCCGCTTTTGGCGCTCCTGGGCTTCGTCATGCTTTCGGCGACGCCGTGGGCGCAGGCCTGGCCCGGCCTGCTCGCCGCGCTCGTGGCCACCCTGGTGGGCACCGGCTTCGTGCTAGCGGCCCTCCACGCCCTTCTCGCGCCCGTACGCCTGAGCAGCGAGGCCATTGGCGCCTACCAGCGCGACGGCACCCTGCCCTCGCTGCCGACCGAGTTCACGGATGAGGCGGGGCAGCTCATGGCGCGCACGCAGCAGACGCTCACCGAGCTTCACACCCTGCTCCAGGTGCGCAACCGCCTGCTCGAGATTCTCTCGCACGACGTGCGCACGCCCCTCTCCACGATCCAGCTCGCGGCAGACCTGATGACGGAGGAACTCGGCCAGCCCTCGCTCGACATGGCGATGCTCGCCGAACTGGCCACCGCGGTGCATGCGGCGGTGCAGGAGGCCAGCCAGCTCACCACGTCCCTGCTCGACACGGCCCGCCATGAGAGCAACCTCGCGCTCCATGTCGAGCAGGTCTCGACCACGCAGATCCTCACGCGCCTCGCCTCGAACGTGCGCTTTCTCGCGCAGCGCAAGGCGCTCGATGTCCACCTCGAAGACCACGCCAAGGCCATCCTACAGGTCGACCGGACGAAGCTGGCGCAGGTGCTGAGCAATTTCGCGACCAACGCGATCAAGTTCACGCCGACGGGCGGCCAGATCCGCCTCATCGCCCGCCTCAACAGCGACGTGCTCACGTTCGAGGTCCACGACACCGGCGCCGGCTTCGACGCCGCGCGCGCCCACGGGCTCTTTACCGCCTTCGACGAGCAGCACAGCCACGGCACCGAGGGCGAGCCGGGCCACGGGCTGGGGCTGTGGATCGCCAAAACGTTTGCCGAGCGCCTCGGCGGCGAGGTGGCCGCCGAGAGCGTGCCCGGTGCAGGGGAGCGTGTTCAGCGTCCACTTGCCCCGCACCGCCGTGGGCCTGGCGCTTCGCCTGCCCCGCGCGGCGTGAGCGGCACGCCGGACCAGCCGTTCACGCTCGTCGTCCTCGGCGACAGCCTCGCGGCGGGCTACGGCCTCCGCTTTCCCGGCGCGCGATGCCTACCCGGCGCGCCTGCAGGCCGCCTGCGACGCACGCGGCTGGCCCATCGCCGTGCGCAACGAGGGCGTGAGCGGCTCCACGAGCGCGGGAGGTCTCGCCCGCCTCGACGCGGTGCTGCGCCCGCCCTTTGACGCCGCCGTGGTGGCCCTCGGCGGCAACGACGCGCTGCGCGGCCTCTCGCCCGAGACCCTTCGCCAGAACCTGACCACGATCCTCCAGCGCATCCGCGCCCGCTACCCGGCGGCTCCCCTCGTGCTGGCGGGGCTGTCGGCGCCGGTGCTGCCGCTGGCAGGGCCGCTCGCCGCGCTGCTGCGCCAGGCCGCGCAGGCCTACAGCGCCGCCTTTGCGGACGCCTCCGCGCACGCCGATGCGTTTGTGCCCGACCTGCTCACCGGCGTTTCCGGTGTGGCCGCGCTCAACCAGCCCGACCGCGTCCACCCCACCGCCGAGGGGCAGGCGCGCCTGTTCGAAACGCTCTGGCCTGTGCTCGCGCCGGTGCTGGAAACCGCGCTCACGCGGTGGTCCGTCAGCCGTGCTGCGCTTCAAAACGGTCCATGAACGCCACGAGCGCCTCTACACCCTTGCGCGTGACGGCGCTCATGCGCAGGACACCCTGCACCTGCCTCATCGCACTACGACGAGCCTGGCTGTTTGCACGCTACCGCCTGCGACGAGCCGCACCACGTACACACCCGCCGTCCACCCCGTCACGTCGAGCGGCACCGACTGCATCTCTGGCATGACCAAACCCTCGTAGGCCCGCGCCACCTCGCGCCCGAGCGCATCGTAGACAGAAAGGTGCGCTGGCCCCGCTTCAGTCACCGTGAAGCGCACCTGTGCCGTACCGTGCGCCGGGTTGGGCACCACACGCACCGTCACGGCATCCGCCACGGCCTCCGAACGAACGCCCACCGGCGCATTCGCTTCGTAGGCTCCGATGTCCACGCGCGGGACGCCCGTGGCCGAGAAGATGCGCCGTCGCCCGGACGCGTCGAACGGGATTGGTTCGTCGAGGATGCCGTCGCCATCGAGATCGAGGCTATCGCGTGGCACGAGGTCGTTGCGCCCGGCGTCGATGAGCGGCGAGCCGGGGGCGGGGCGAAGGTCTTCGTCGCCGGTGGCGGGCAGGCCGTCGGGGCCGAGCACGTCGACGAAGCGGGGATCGGAGGTGACGGGGAGGTTGCCTACGCCGTCGGTCCAAGTGGCATCAGGTGGCAGTCCACCCACGACGAGGCTGCCCGCCACCTCGAAGTGGCGATGCACGTCGATACTGTCGCCCATGAGGCCGATTTCGACAGACGTCTTGTAAAATTGGCTTGGATGTGGCGGTGAGTAGGGCGGCAGGAGCGTGCCACCCGCAAAGACCGAGTTGGAGACGTAGCCGGCGATCCCGTAGGCGGCGATGGAGGGTCCTTTGGGCGCGACGTTGCCTAGGAACGTGGAGTTGATGACGCGAATGGTGTCGGGCCCACGCACCGGGTCTGGTTCGTCCAAGTCCATCGCGCCGCCGACGGTAATGGCTTGGTTGCCGATGAAGAGGCTGTTGGTGAAGGCGAGCGAAGATCTTCGGGAATAGACGGCGCCACCATTGGTGCGTCGGTTGCCGATGAAGACGGCGGCGTCCGCGTGAAGGCGGACGCGGCTGGCGTAGAGTGCGCCGCCGTTGTTGCGCTCGAAGCGCACGCCCCGAAGCTTGATAAGTGGATGGGATCTGTTAGTGGCGCCCAAGAAATACGCCGTAGAGGCGTCCGTATCGATCTGATTATTCAGGAATTGCGAATCCGATATCGTCACATCAGAACCTAGAGATTGAATGCTCATACCAATATTATGATCAAATGTACAATTATATATTGATATGTAAGAAGTAAGCGTAGACAATCCTGCACCGAGGTTGCGATAGATCCTTGTCCTCCAGATGAAGAAAGGAGACCTGGCGTCAATTGCGTATCTATATGCCCCGGTGATGTGAAGGTCTGAGACCCGAATCGCGGTAACACGTGTGGGTATGCTCACGACGCTGAGAGCGTTGTCGTCCCGGGACGGATCAATTGCCATCATGGCCCCGTCGTTGCCGAGCAGATCGCCCGAGAGCAGTGTCACATTGCGCACCAGATCGCGCTGCTGCATGTGTGTCTCGGTGCCACGAAAGCCGCCCAGTACCGTCAGTGGCACCCCCAGCGCGAACGAGGCGTTCCGGTCGCCGCGTGCGATCCCCTGACCATCGTCTGGCCGGTAGGTGCCTCGCGCCACCCACAGCGTATCGCCTGCGCGTGCCGAGGCGATGCCGTCCTGAAGCGAACGAAATGCGCGGCCCCACGAGGTGCCGTCGCCGCCCGTCGCGCGCTTGAATCCACGTACACGATACGCTGTGCACGTGCTGGCACGGATACCAGGGGCGCGAACGCCAGCATCAGAAGCGAAAGCTTTCGCATGGGAGCGCGGGTCAATGGGTAACTGCCAGAGTGCCACTGTAACGTAGCACGCCTGCCTCAACGCGCCACACGTAAAGGCCAGCGGGTAATGCATGGGTGTCGAAGTGCGCTGAGTGCGGCCCAGCCTGCTGCACCTCGTCTACGATTACGGCTACGCGCCGTCCCGTCAGATCGAACAGTGCCACACGCACGTCTTCCATAACCGGGAGGGTATAGCGGGCGATAACGGTGCCACGGGCAGGGTTAGGGTAAAGCACTGGAACACTCGCTTCAGGGGCTTCACTCCCGGTAGATGGCGCAGGCCTTTTGATGAGAGGTTCGAACGTCCAGGGCTCTTGCGCGACCGAAGGCGAGGCCACGAGCGTGGGAAACGCAAGCGTCGTGTTGAGGCCGAGTGTGCCGTAGCCACCCGTCTCGAATGTGAGTCCGCTCCAGCTCGGACTCCCTGTAAACAAGGTGTTCTCAGTGGTGAGGTGGCCTCGGACGACGAGCTTGTCAGGGTAGGAAAAGCGCAGTGCCCCACCCCGTCGCCTGCCACGAAGTGCCTTGGGCGACCTCGATGCCTCCGCTCGCCAGATCGAACGTGCGCAGCCCGTTCGTGAACTGATTACCCGGCCCACGTGCTAGAAATAGTGCTAAAGGCACACCCTGAAATGCATTGCAATAAGAATACACACTTGATGGGCACATTGCCTCATACTGATGTGGCATCAACCATGAGTTCTCTCCCAGGTGTGATTCGACGCTACAGGCGGATCATTCCTCCACTGAACCGGATTTGATTGATCACACGGGGGCGTCGCTGAGCATTGTCGGCGATACTCCTCAGATGCGTCGCGAACCCGTCTTCTCCTACTACGAAATGCACGTCTCCATTATCGGAAAATGCGGGGGCTTCTGGACTGAAAGAACAGAAGATGCCCTGATCAGTAAAGGGACATCCGAAGTAGGTAAACAGGGCAATCCGAACATTTGTAATCAGTCAGAAACTCAATGTGATAGAACTCGTCTGATCTTATTGAGAAATTTATTACACCTCCAACAGCGCCATTCTGGGAATCCCCCGTCCAGTTGTACACACCGTACGCATCGTCACACGTTATATGAGAGGGCGAGAGGGTGGCTTCGTGAACAACCACCTCATTCGTCATTGCCAATCGTGTGATGCGAAGCTTGACGGAACTGCTCAGAACCGTGATGTAGATCTCAGGGGTGCCTCCGCAGCCAGACTGTACTGACTGTGTCTGCCCTAGCGTAACAGCGGGATAGAGCAACAACATGGTCAGCGCCCCGACTTGCCCGGCTAGAATTGTGGATTTCATGGCGGTCTCGTGTTTACTGGCCCACGCGAATGCCCGCCGCAGCCAGCGCTGCCCGCAGCGCCGTGATCTGTGCTTGCTGCTCCTGAATGGCTGCCAGGAGGAGGGGGATCATCTCCGAGTAGGCCACCGCCTTGTAGCTCACGACCTCCTTGCTCGCTGGCCCCGGCGCCCGTCCCTGCGCGTCTACCCCCGGCGGCGGTACGTACGCCACCTCTCGCACGAGCTCCGGAAACTCCCGCTCTAACTCCTGCGCGATCACCCCGAAGTGCACCCCGCCTTCCAGGCCCACCGGCATCCCCGCTTCCCCCGTCCGAAACCGGTAGCGGTGCGCCCCCACCCGCACGAGCCGCGCCAGCACGTCCGCCCCCGAGGGCGTCTCTACGTCTCGCTTCAACCGCGCGTCCGAGAATTGCGTGATCGAGCCTGAAGCAAACACCTTGCCCAGGAAGTAGCCCGCCCAGTCGCCCGAGGCCGTCGATCCGCCCGTGTCTCCGTAGATGGCAATGTTGGACGTGGCGCTGCCACTGGCAAGCCCGTAGACCCCGTAGTAACGGCCCGTGGAGCCCCCGTAGGCGTAGCCGAAGACGCCGTAGTTGTCGAGACTGCCGCTGGCCGATCCGAACACCCCGTAGACGTGATCGTCGGACGTGCCGGTGGCCCCGACGGCGCTGCCGTAGAAGCCGACGTGCCCGCCTGCGCCCTGCGCCCCGTAGCCGTAGCCCGCATGGGCGCTCGCGTCGGCCTGAAACCCGATGGCGTCCATCGCGGTGGACGCGTCGCTGAGGATTACCCGGACGCCGTACGATCCCGTCGGCGCACTCGTGCGCACGACGAGCAGTTGGGCGGTCGTGGACGGGGCGGTGCCGATGCCGACGCGTCCGGAGAACGTGGCGTGCCCGGCGGCGTCCACGTCAAGCTGGGCGCGCACGGCGGGCACCGTGATCAGCGTGAGCGCCAGGAAGGAAGGAAGGAAGCGCATGGGTGAAGGAGGGAAGGAGCGCGGCAAGCTAGGCCGCGCTAGCAGACAGTCCTATGGAGGATCCTCCATGCATGACCTTTCCCCTGGGGCCGATGCTCATGCCCATGTTCGACGCGGCGCTCGCCCGCTGGGCCGTCAGCCGTGCTGCGCTTCAAAACGGTCCATGAACGCCACGAGCGCCTCTACACCCTTGCGCGTGACGGCGCTCATGCGCAGGACACCCTGCACCTGCCTCATCGCACTACGACGAGCCTGGCTGTTTGCACGCCACCGCCTGCGACGAGCCGCACCACGTACACGCCCGCCGTCCATGCCGACACGTCGAGCGGCACCGACTGCATCTCTGGCATGACCACGCCCTCGTAGGCCCGCGCCACCTCGCGCCCGAGAGCGTCGTAGACAGAAAGGTGCGCTGGCCCCGCTTCAGTCACCGTGAAGCGCACCTGTGCCGTGCCGTGCGCCGGGTTGGGCCAGATGCTGAGCAACACGCCTTCGGTCTTCTCCGCTGCGTCGTTCGCCGTGGACGTGAGCGCGCGGCTGCGGTAGAGCGTGGTGAGCGTGGCGGCGTAGGCGATACCGTCGTCGCCGAGGACGGCAGATTGGAGGTTGAGCCCTTCGAGGCCGGGCAGCGCCTGCCACGTGTCGCCGTCGTTCTTGGAGGCGTAGACGCCCGAAGCGGTGACGGCGAGCACGCCGCCCCGGCGGTTGGCCGCGACGCGTCTCACATCAAGCGTGGGCAGACCCGTGTCGACCGCTTGCCATGTGCGCCCGCCGTCGCGGCTGCGCAGCACGCCGCGGGCCGCCTGAAACCTGGCTACCTCCGGCGAGGCGGCGTAGACCGTACCGTTGCGACCCGTTGTGGGCGTGCGGCGTACCCTGTGTTAGGCACCCGTTCAAAGCGCCACGCCTGCGGGGTCGTGCCGGAAGCCTTGAAGTAAAGGCCAAGGTCGTTGGCTAAGACAGGGCGAGTGCCACTACTGAGGGTCATCTGGTTGTAGGGACTATTGTTCTCGCCGTCAAACACGCTCGTCCATGTACTTCCACCGTCACTGGAGTAGTAGAAGGCGGAGCTTGTCTTGAGAGAACTATCCGCGTAACGAAGCCAGACGGCGACAGTATCGGCAGTAACGGTCGAAACGGTGAAGTTGCCTTCGTCTGGACAGGAGTAGCCCCAGGGTCGGACTCGAACTTACGCAGCACGCGCGTCCACGAACGCCCGCCGTCGCGCGAACGGTAGACCCCTTCGTATAACTGCATCACCCGATGCTGCAAAGATCACTCGCGTGACGCGGCTGAGGCCGCCATCACCAAGATGGGCAGGGGCGATTGACGCCACGTTGCACCCGCGTCGTCGCTGATGAGGTTATACCCGGCCGAGAGCATCACGAAGCCGGAGTCGGCGACCGCGCGCACGTTGAAGGAGTACGCTGTTTGGCCGGGCGGGACCGTGTAGACCGGCTCCCAAGCCCCAGTCTGAGCGCGAAGGTGAGTGGGCAGGGCGAGCATGGCCAGCATCGCCAGAGCAGCAAGACGAGGGTTCATGGCACACATGCGTTTGGAAACAGCAACCAATCAGGACCAAAGCAAGAGCCGCCTGAGTGGCCCCTAACGAATGACGACTAGGGGACGGACGACGGTCTGCACGCCAGAGGCCTCGGCCCGCATCACGTAAAACCCTGGCGGGAGCCGCGTCGTGTCGAACGAGATCGAATAGCGCCCGGACTCGCGCGCCTCTGGCTCCGATACGCGCAGCACCGTCCGGCCCAGCGCGTCGTAGAGCGTGAGCCCCACATGCGCTGGACGTGCAAGTTCAAGCAACGCCGTAGCGATGCCTTTGACGGGATTCGGGTGCACTGAAAGCCGTATCTCTGGCGATATAGCTTCGTTCGTACGCGACTGAGGTTCCAGCACTAGCGGATCGGCGGAAGCTACACTAGGGGGGGCAGGCGGCATTGCAGGCAGCGGGCCTGGCGCCGCTGTGAAGCGCCCACCGAGTTCCACCGCCACGCTCGGACCAGCGTGCACACCCGTGAGCCCATACGCCTGAAGGCGAGCCCCGCTTTTGACCTCAATGCCCGGCCCGAGGTTGACCATGCCAGTGCTGGCGTAAGATGAGATGCTCGTTGCGCACGGTGCGCCCGGTCACATTCGTTGTGCCGCCGGCTTGAAACGGACGAAGTAGTTGTCGTCGAAGTTCGAACTGTTATTGCCTGCAATTAGGAAGCCGCGCTCAGCCTCAGTTGCGCCCCCATCAGGTGAGAGCACAATGGCATAGAGGCATTCCTGATAGGTAAACTCTTGAGTCCCATTATCGTTTTTGTGTATCTCGGTCGTGCGGGCATTCTGTCGAAGCTCCCACAGCTTGTTGAGTGACCCATCCAGGCGCGCTACGTAAGAATCGGTATCGCGGTAATTTCCGGCTATTCGGAGTTGGTCTTGAACCGTCGAAACTACGAGCGCACCCCCATCTTCGGTTGGAGCGAGCGTCACCCAGAGGTCGAATGCTTTCACGTACCGAAGCGCGTTGCCGGTATTGCCAAGCACCTGCCCCTGTGGGCTCACCTTGTACACCCGTGCCTGCCCCTCACCGCTAGCCTGCGAACGCCAGCAGGTCGCCGCATCGGGGCAATTCACGTATCCCGACACGAACGCATCGCCGCTCGTGCCCATGGCTACGTCAAAGCCGTAGTCGTGCTGCGAATCGATTTCGTTTGGCGTGCCGGTCAAGTTGGTTTTAAACGTGGGGGTTGGAGCCGCTGCAGAACCGAGCCGCATTAGGTAAATGTCCGCTTTCGTTTGGGAGTAATTCTGATCGATCCCTAAAGAGTGAGACACTACTCTATTGAGCTGGTTGTACACCACATAGTACTCTGAACCTTGCCGAGCAATCCCTCTGGCCACGCTCGCACTCGTCGCATCGCCGTACGTCTGAATCCATTCGAGCACCCCATTGGCGGCCACCTGCATCACGAAGGCGCGCGTTAGATAGCCAGACTCAGTGGTGGTTGTATTCGGATCAGGCTGATACGTGACTGAAAATGTTGTGTTGTAGTCAGGCGTATCTCCCACGATGCGGTAACCCCCATCAGGGGTCGCAACCACGTCCCACGCATTGCTATTGGCAAGCGCCCAAAGCGTATTGCCCCTCGGTCAATGTTGAAGTTCGGGAACGTGCCGTAGAGGTATTCCCACTGCACGTTGCCGCTGGGATCCACTTTCACCACGTAGATGCGGCGATCCCGCGTGTTTCGACCATTGTAAGTAGGGCATTCGGTGCGTCCAATCGACTGCGGCGGCTCTGAGAGCGCGGGACTGGGCGTCGGTCCGGTCGGGTTGTAGGCGAGCGCGGGCCCGTAGTTGCGCGAGTAACCCACGCCGAGGTAGCCGCCGTCGGCCGTCTGGATCACCGCGTTGATCTCGCCCACGCCTCCCCCAGTGCCCCTTGTGTCGCTTGCGCCGCCGTAGACCTTGTACCAGAGCACTTTCCCCTGCAAGTCTGTCTTGAACATCTTCGGGCGGGCCCCCGATTTAAGACTATTGACTGAGAAGCACGTGCCGTCAAAGCTGCTGCCTGGCCCCGTCGTGTACCCGGCGAAGATGTAGCCATCGGGCGCCCCACTGGTGTTTCGGCTCAGTTCGACATCGTAGGCCCAGTCTTCGCCAGATGTCTCCTGTGTCTGGGACGTGAACGGGATGACTCCCGGCCTGAACCCCGGCCAGTTGGCCACTTCCCACGCCACATCCGGGATGGTGGTCTGCGCGTAGCCCGTTTGCCGCACGCCCAGCAGTAGCAGGGCGAGGAGGGCGATGCGGAAGGTGTCGTTCCTTTTCATGAGGCGCTCGGAGTTACTGGCCCACGCGAATGCCCGCCACCGCGAGGGCAGCCCGCAGCGCCGCGATCTGCTGCGCCTGCGCCGCTATCTGCGCCTGCTGCTCCTGCATCGCCGCCAGTAGCAGCGGGATCATCTCCGTGTAGGCCACCGCCTTGTACGCCGCCGGAAGCGAGGAGGGCGCCGCCATCACGCCCGCACGACCCGCTGCCTCCGCCGACACCGGTGCCTGCACCTCGCGCACTAGCTCCGGAAACTCCCGCTCCAGTTCCTGCGCGATCACCCCTACGTGCACCCGCGCATCCAGACCCGCTGGCATCCCCGCCTCTCCTACCCGGAACCGGTACCGATGCGCCGGCACCCGCAGCAGGCGCGCCAGCACGTCCGCGCCCGAAAGCGTTTCCACATCGCGCTTCAACCGCGCATCTGAACCGCTCAGCGGCGTGACGGTGCTGTAGAGCGGACCTGCAAAAAAGCCCGCGTAGCTGTTGGTGCCTGTATTGGCAGGCACGTAGCCGTAGACCGCATAGTTGTTCGCTCCCTCCTTGGCCTGCCCCCACACGCCGTAGTTGATTGCGTTGGCTGCGCCGCCGTTGCGGTCGGCCGCCCCGAAGACTCCCACGTTGGAGGCATCGCCGTAGCTATAGCTGTACACTCCGTAAGCGTAATCGCTCATGCCCGGCGTACCGATGGCCACCGCGTGCAGCCCCTGGTAGCCCCCCGTGACGAAGACCCCGATGCCGGCCCCGGGCGTGCCATCCATGTCGGTATACAGGCCATAGGCAGTAGCAGCTGTCGTGCCGGTGCCCTCAATGTGCAGGCCGTAGGCGGAGGCGCTGGAGGCGGAGAATTGCACGTAGAGCCGTGCGGTAGAGGCCGGGGCGGTGCCGATGCCGACGCGCCCGGAGAACGTGGCGTGCCCGGCGGCGTCCACGTCAAGCTGGGCGCGCACGGCGGGCACCGTGATCAGCGTGAGCGCCAGGAAGGAAGGAAGGAAGCGCATGGGTGAAGGAGGGAAGGAGCGCGGGCAAGCTAGGCCGCGCTAGCAGACAGTCCTATGGAGGATCCTCCATGCGTGAACGTTTCCCTGGGGCCGGTGCTCATGCCCATGTTCGACGCGGCGCTCGCCCGCTGGGCCGTCAGCCGTGCTGCGCTTCAAAACGGTCCATGAACGCCACGAGGGCCGCCACGTCCTCCGCCGAGACGGCGTTGTAGAGCGACGCGCGGAGCCCTCCGAGCGTGCGGTGTCCCTTGAGGCCGATGAGGCCTGCGGCCTGCGCCTCGGCCACGAACGCCGCGTCGAGCGCCTCCGAGGGCGTGCGGAAGGTGACGTTCATCCGGGAGCGCGCACCGGGCGCGGCGTGGCCGGTGTAGAAGTCCGACGCGTCGAGGCGGGCGTACAGGCGCCTCGCCTTGGCGTCTGCGCGGCGCTGCATCTCGGGCACGCCGCCCTCGCGCTCCAGCCACGCCAGCACTTTCTCGACGAGGTAGATGGCGAACACGGGCGGCGTGTTGAAGAGCGCGCCGGTGTGGGTGCCGTAGTCGAGGATCGTGGGCAGGTCGGGCGTGCGGCGCGCGAGCATATCGTCGCGCACGAGCACGACGGTGACGCCGGCCGGACCGAGGTTCTTCTGCGCCCCGGCATAGATCAACCCGTGCGCGTCGAGGTCCATCGGGCGGCTGAGAAAATCCGAGGAGGCGTCGCACACGAGCGGGACGGCGGCTTCCGGCGTCCAGTCGACCTGCGTGCCGTAGATCGTGTTGTTGGACGTGTAGTGGAAGTAGGCGGCGGCCGGATCGAGGCGCCACGTCTCAGGCGCGGGGATCGCAGCGTAGTCGGGCGCGCCCGAGGCCACCACGTTCACCCGCCCGACCCGCCGGGCCTCCTTGATCGCCTTGACGGACCAGACGCCGGTGTCGAGGTAGTCGGCGCTGCCGCCGGGGGGGAGGAGGTTGAGCGGCACTTGGTAAAACTGCATCGACGCGCCGCCCGCCAGAAAGAGGACGTGCCACGCGTCGCTGAGCCCGAGCAGGCGGCGCAGGCGCTCCTTGGCGCGCTCGTGGACGGCGTCGTAGGCCTTCGAGCGGTGCGACACCTCCAGGAGGCTCGCGCCGAGGCCCGGGTACTCGGGCAGCTCGTCGCGCAGTTCGAGGAGCACGTCGAGGGGCAGCGGGCTCGGGCCGGCGGAGAAGTTGTGCGCGCGCATGGGGCAGGCGGAAGGAACGTGGTACCGGGAAATAGGAACGGGCGGACAGGATCTGCACCCCTCCGCCCGTTCCTATCGCCAATTTCCTATTTCCTTCCCGTCACCGCACCACCACGAGGCGCCCGGTCTTCACCTCGGGTGCGGCCCCGGCGGTGGCGAGCACGCGGTAGGCGTAGAGGCCCGGCGCGAGCGTGCGCGTGTTGAGCGAGAGCGCGTGGAGCCCGGCGGCGTACGGCGCGTCGTCGGCGAGGGCGGCCACCTGGCGCCCGGTGGCGTCGTAGACGTGCAGGGTTACGCGCGCGGCGGCGCCGAGCATGAAGCGGAACGCCACCGGACCCGTCGCCGGGTTGGGCGCCGGCGGGGCGAGGCTCAGCAGCGCGTCCGACGAGAACATCTCCACGGGCAGCGCGGGGCCGGGACGCCCTTCGAACACGCCGCGCCCGTGCGTGCCCGCGAGCACGCGTCCATCGGAGGGGCGCGCCGAGACGGACTCGACCACGTAGAGCCCGATGCCTTCCGGATTCTGGCGCTCCCACACGGTGCCGTCGCCCGCGAGCGTGGTGGTGGCAAACAGGCCCGTGGAGGTGCCGACGAGAAAGGCCTTCTTGCCCTTGTAGTTGAGGATCTGCGCCGAACGCAGCGACGGCCCCGGCGTGGTGCTGTTGCCTTCGAGGTTGCCCTCCACGATCGTCCAGCTCGCCCCGGCGTCGGCGGTGTAGTAGAGGCCCCGGATGTTGTAGTTCGACATCACGACGAGCACCTCGTTGCCGTTGAGGGCGTTGACGGCGATGTCGTGGATGTAGGCGCCGCTGGGCGCATTCGGCAGGGGCAGTTCGACGGCGCCGCCGTCCGTGGCAGGGTTCTGATCCGTCGAGGCGGGCTGCCCGAACACGTTGTCCACGCGGAAAAGGCGCGGGCACCGCCGAGCCGTTGTAGCCGGCGTAGTAGAGCCGTCCGGCGGGCTGCTTCGTCAGTTCGAGGGTCGAGACGACGTAGCCGGCCGGCAGCACGGCGTCGAGCTTCTCCCAGCCGATGTTCGTGCTGGAGGCGCAGGCGTTGCAGTCCGGAATCGCGGGGAGGTTGTTGTTGCGCCAGAGCGTGTCGCCCTCGGGGTAGATCATGCGGACGTCGCTCACCGGATCGACCACGAACGGGTGGACGAACAGCTGCGCCTTCGGGTTGCCGCCGCTGAAGGCCCCGGTGGGCGCCACGTAGGCGATGCCGATCAGGTTGTCGCTCTCGGGGTCGAAACGGAGGCGGATCACGCGCCCCTGCTGCGAGGACGAGAACACGCGCCGGTCGGAGATGAAGGCGGCGTAGGAGCCATCTCCCGTCGAGATGTCGAGCACGGTCGGGTCGCCGGCCTGGTTGAGGAGGGGCGTGCCGTTGTCCTGCGTGCCGCCGGTGATGCGGTTGTCGCCGGCCTCCTCGGGCTGGGCGACGGTGTACATCTGGGTCACATTGTAGCCCCGGTTCAGATCGTCCCAGTTGATCATCCCGAGCCCGGCCACGTTCTGCGTGCGCGAGAGCCCGCCGTCGTGCCCGCTCCACATGCGGTTCGGGTTGCCGGGCTCGAAGTAGACGATGTGCTGGTCCGGGTGGTGGTTGGGATACTGGGCGAACGACGTCCCGATGGCGTAGCCGCCGATCCAGTATTCCGGGTTCTGCCCCGTCCCGGCGGCGGTCGCAAAGCCGTCGCGCGTGCGAAACAGGCTCGTGGCGCCGTAGACGACGAAGTTGGGATCGTCGGGCTTGACGCCCACGACCATGTTGTACCCGCCCTGGAGCGACAGCGCGGTCGTCCGGTTGGTGGGCAGGTTGGCGCTGCGGTCCACGGCGGTGCCCGCGTTCAGGTCGAGCCGGTACATCACGGGCGTGTTGCTGCCCGAGCCGGTGGCGGCAAAGAAGTAGCCCACCGACGGGTTGGAGGGCGCCACCGCCACCACCACGCGCTGCAACGTAGACGTCACCACGCCCGCGCCCACCTGCGTCCATGTCACGCCGTCGTCGGTGGAGCGGTAGGCGCCGGGCGTGCGCTGGGCGGTGCCGCCGCTGGGCGGGCTGCTCACGCCGAGCAGCAGCGAGCCATCGGGCGCGGCCGCGATGTCGCAGAAGATGTGCTGGTTGAGGCCGCCGAAGGCCTGCGCGAAGCTCGCCCCGCCGTTGGTGGAGCGGTAGAGGCCGAAGAAATACGAGCAGTAGAAGACCGTGCCGGTGGTCGGGCTCACGGCCACACGCAGGCCGTAGTCGAGCCCGTTGCTGGCCGCGTCGAAGGTGGTCGGGTTGCCGGGGTTGGCCACGATCTGCGTCCACGACGCGCCGTTGTCGGTGGACTTGTAGATGCCCTTGCCTTCGTAGCGGGCCACAAAGCCGCGGTCGGAGGCGGTGTTGTTCTGCGCCTCGCCGGTGACGGCGTACCAGGTGTTCTGCTGCCCGGCCCGCACGTCCTGCGCGAGCGAGACCACGTTGAGCGCCTGGAGCGGATCGCTCACCTGCCGCCACGACAGCCCGCCATCCGTCGTGCGCCAGATGCCGCCCGAGACGCCCGCTGCGAGTGCGATGTTGGGGGTGCGCACGTCGGCGGCGAGGGCGCGCGTGCGGCCGCCCACGTCGTTGGGCCCGGCCTCCATCCAGTTGAAGAGCGGCACGCCGGCCTTGCTCAGGCCGTTGTTGACGGGCAGCGTCTGCGCATACGCCACTTCGCGCGCCCGGATGTTCGCCGGGATCTCGCCCGTCGCCGGGTCGCGCAGGAGCGTGTGGTAGAACGCCGCGCGGTCTTCGGCGGCCTCGCCTTCGCCCCGCGCTTCGAGGGTGGCGTCGTTCGCCTCGCCCGCCTCCGGCACGATCCGGACGTCCGGGTGCCAGAACGGCGCGCGGGCGGTGAGCAGGAGCAGCAGCGCGAGCAGGGCGCTACCGGTGAGGATGCGGCGGAGGTACAACATGGAAACAGCAGCGAAAGGCATCGTGGGGGGCCGACGCAGGTCAGCGGGAGAGTCCGGGGGTGCGCACGGCGGCCACCCGGAAGGACGGGCCTGGCGCGCCGAGGGCGCCGTCCTCGCTCGTCAGCACGAGGCGCAGCACCGCGCCCGGCCGAAAGGCGGGCAGCGTACCCTGCCGGAGCGCTTCCTCGTCGGCGCCAAGCGCAAAGTGGACGGCGGCCTCGTTCGTGAGCACGGGCGCGCTCGGCCCGCGCCCGGCGATCTCGACCACGGTGCCGTCGCACCGCCCGGCCTGGCACCCGTCCACGCGGACGTACGCCTCGACCTGTCCGGGTGCCAGGCCAGGCGGTGCCGGCTCGATCGCGGGCGCGGCGGGACGCGCGGGCGTGCAGGCGCCTGCGAGCAGAACCAGGCTGAAGTACGAGGCGCGCACAGGCTCAGAGATACGCTTGAGGCAACACGGAACGTACACCCGCCTGCCCGCCTGCGCCAAGTCTCCCTACGGGTTCGTTGCACGCCCACGCCCGGCGGCGCCCGCGCGCATCGGCCGCGTCAGCCTTCGGCCCTGAGCACCCACCCTTGCGGGTCGATCTGGACGGTGCTGCCCGCGCGCGGCAAGCACACAGTCGCCTGCCCGTCCGGCATCTCCACGCGCCGCGTCTGCCCGTCGATCACCACGTCGAGCGGCATCGGGAACGGCAACCCGCCCGGCACCTCCCAATGCAGGCGCAGTTCGGTGCCCGTCTGTTCGCGCACAAGGCGCGGAAGCGCGGGCTGGCGCAGGTACACCTCGAAAAACCACGACAGGTCGCGCCCGGCGATCTCCGATGCGAGCGTCACCACGTCCTCGGTGGAGGCGAAGTGCGTTTGCGCGCCCCGGCGGGCCGTCTCCATCGCGGGCGTCGGGTAGACCATCCGGCGAAGCAGCTGCATGAGCTTCTCCTTGCCGATGAGTCCGCGCAGCGTGTGCAGCACGAGCGCGCCCTTGCTGTACACGTCGCCATTGTACTGCTCGTCGGTGGTCGTGTAGGCGCGGGGGGCCACCGGCAGGCGGTTGGCGATGGAGCGCCGGTTGCGGGCGATGTTGGCGAAGTAGCCGTCCATGCCGTGGAGTTCTTCGGCGTAGAGGCTCTGCATGTAGGTGCAGGTGCCCTCGTGGAGCCAGTAGTCGCGCCAGTCGGAGGCGGTCTGCACGTTGCCCCACCATTCGTGCCCGAACTCGTGGTGATGCAGCCAGTCGAACCCATCGGGGCCGCCGCCGAAGTCGGAGCCGTAGGCGATGATGGACTGGTGCTCCATGCCAAGGTGCGGCGTGTGGGCGACGCCGTACTTGTCGTCGCGCCACGGATACGGCCCGAGCGTGCGCTCATACCAGCGGAGGTGGTCGAGAAACTGGGGGAAGACGCGCACGGCGTCGTCGTACCGCTCGGGGAGCACGTAGAAAACGGCGGGGAAGGTGTCGCCGGTGACGCTCGTGAAGGCTGTTCTCGATGGTCCGGTAGGGCGCGATGTTGAGCGCGACCGCGTACGAGTTGAGCGGGTTGTGGACGCGCCAGCGGTACGTCCGCTTGCCCCCGGCCACGTCCACGCCGGCGAGGCGCCCGTTGGTGGCCACGACGAGCGGATCGGGCACCGTGACGGTGATCGCCATCGAGTCGGGCTCGTCGGACGGGTGGTCTTTGCAGGGCCAGAAGAGGTCGCAGCCGTCGCCCTGCACCGCCGTCGCGATCCACGGGGCGCCCGAGGGCGTCGTGCTCCAGACGAAGCCGCCATCCCACGGGGCGCGTTTCGCCACGCGCGGGGCGCCCGCATACTGCACGCTCGCCTCGACCATCTCGCCGGGCTGCCGGGTGCGCCCGAGCGGAAAGCGGAGCCGCCCGCCGCGCCGCATGAGCACCACCGGCGCGCCCATCGACGGTGGACGCGGACGTGGCGAAGACGGTGTCGAGGTCGAGCACGAGCACGTCGGTGGGCTGCACGATGCGCGTGCGCACCGTGAGGTGCCCGGCGATGCGGCGGGTGGCCGGGAAGACCTCCACGGCGAGGTCGTAGAAGCGCACGTCGTAGGCGCCGCGCTCGTTGTCGAGGGGGCCGCCCGAATCCATGATCGGGAAGGCGGGGGCCGGCTGGGCCGGGGCGGGCTGCGCCGAGGCGGGAGCGGCGAGGGCCGCGAGGGTGGCAAACAGGACCGGGAGCAGGGCGCGGCGCATGGGCAGAAGAGCTTGGCCGCCAAGATCGCATGGGCCCGTGCGTGGCGCGCATTTTTGTTGGCGCGCGTGCTTAAGGTGAACAAAACATGGACGATAGGTAACCCATCCAGTAACCTGGGTATCACAGATGCAACGGTGGGGTAACGCGCCCGGCCGTGTGCGCTGTCGCTTTTCTGACTTCCCGGCCGGACCCTCGGCCTGTCCCGTTTTTACCTCTCATGCTCGGCCACGGTGCTCATGGAGGCGGTGGCCGCCCTTCATCCCCTCAGATGACCCGTTCGTTTTTAACCCGCGCCGCGCTCGGCCTCGTGCTGGGCAGTTCGGCCCTCGGCCTCGCCGCGTGCGATTTTGACGCCGCCAAGGAGGCGCTCACCAACACCAAGCTGGTGCTGGGCCTCGAAGACCAGAAGACCACCGTGGGCGTGCAGTTCGTGGACGCGTCCACGGGCCAGCCCATCGCGCGGCGAGTTCCAGGTGAACCTGGCCGGCCCGGACGCCGCCACCGTCGTGGACTCCTACGGCGACCCCGTCGCCAAGCGCACCGCGCGTGGCGGCCTGCTGAGCTTCTCGATCAGCAACGCCAAGACGCCGACGAACGGCACGCCGGTGCGCGTGCAGCTCAACGCCGCCCCCGCCGGCTACCTGCCGATCTCGCAGACGGTGGTGCTGTCGGACACGGGCGCCGTGGCGCTCAAGGTGACCGCCCTGCGGCCCACGACGGCCGCGCAGGGCACGCAGACGGCCTCGCAGAACACGACCACGAACGGCTCCGGGGCCACCGCCGCGCCGGTGAGCGTCGCGACGACCTCAGGCACCTCGCAGGCGTCGCTCTCGACGGGCGCGGGCGCCGTCGTGCGTGACGCGCAGAACCAGCCGGTAGCCGGCGCCCTCACGGCCACGGTCGTGTCGGCCGACCTCACGAACCGCAGCGCGCTGGCCCTGCTGCCGGCAGGCCTGAGCGCGAACGGCTTCGGCAAGCTCTCCTCGGCCAGCGTGCGCGTGCCGGTGGCGGTGGGCAACTTCTCCGCCACCGTCAACGGCCAGCCCGTCGGCTCGATCGAGTCCGCGACGGGCGTGACGCTGACGTTTGCCCTCTCGGCGGCCACCAACCCCGCCACGGGCCAGCCCTGGCAGGCCGGCCAGGCGCTCGACGCCTACCGCTTCGACGTGGCCACGCAGCACTGGGTGGCCGATGGCACCTTCTCGGTCGCGAGCCTCGGCGGCGGCAAGTTCGCCGCGCAGACGACGCGCACGACCGTGCAGACGACGTGGTATGCCGCCACGGTGCTCGTCGCCCAGACGACCAGCGTCGCCCTGACGGTCAACCGCAACGGCGTGGCCGGGCAGGTCACGGCGGAGCTGACGCAGAACGGCTTCTCGCAGGTGCGCACCCTCGCCGAGGGGCAGACGGCGACGACCTTCACAGAGGTACCGACGGGCGCCGCGCGCACGATCACGGTCACCTACGGCGGCAACACGACCCAGGTCGCGGCCACCACGAGCGAGAACGTCACCGTCTCCCTCACCGCCCCGCCGCCTGAGGTGACCGTCACGGTGACGCCGGTGTGCCCGGCCGGCAAGGGCCTCTACGTGGCCTCCTTCCCGTCGCTCTTCGTCTACGCCTCGGTCGCGGGTCAGAACAACTACTTCGACGTGGGCGACGTGAGCCGCATCGCGACGATCAACCGCGAGACGCCGGGCAACACGGCTACCAAGATCACCTCGGTGGTGTTCAAGGCGCGCCAGTTCGAGGTCGGCAAGACGTACGACCTCTTCGGCAACTTCGAGGGCAGCCTGATCGGGCCGGAGACGCGCGCCGTCACCGCCGCCACGATCAACCTGACGTGGAACGTCGACGCGAGCTACTGCCGGTAAGCCCGGCCCGTAACCTCCGCGTGGGGCTTCTCATCCGAGGGGTCCCACGTGGCAGTTGAGGGCGCCAGAGCCTGGTGTTTTAAATGAACGTACCCGCTCGGAATTCAAGCGCCAGGGCGCTAGCGATTAGGCAGAAGGGTATGTAAGTTTGTAACAACTGCGGGGCTGCCATCGGTACTGCGCCGCGCCGCGCTCTTTCCATCCATTTCTATCCTTCCTCTCATGCGTTTGTCTACTGCATTTGCGGCGGCCCTTCTGGGTGCAGCCCTCTGCGCACCGACCGCCCACGCCCAGTTCGGCTTCGCGCTGCGCGCCTCGACGCTCGGCCTCGGCGGCGACGTCTCCTACCCCGTCAGCCCCAAGCTCAACGTCCGCCTCGGCGGCTCCTACGTCAACTACACCCAGTCCCAGGTCATCGACAAGGAGGATTTCTCCGTCCAGTACGACGCCGACGGACACGCCGGCAGCGGACAGATGCTCGCCGACTTCTTTCCGATGGGCAACATGCTCCGCCTCACCGGCGGCATCGTGCTCAACCTGACCGAGGCCAACGCGAAGGTGTTCTCCGTCAAGCCCTACACGCTCAACGAAGGGCAGCCCGACGAGAAGACGTTCACGCCCGAGCGCATGGGCTCGCTCTCGGCCAAGGTGGGCTACCACAACCTTGTGGCGCCCTACGTGGGCCTGGGCCTGGGCAACCCCACGCGCGGGGGCTTCGGCTTCGAGATCGAACTCGGCGCGATGTACGCGGGCAAGCCGAAGATCGAGATGGAAGGCACGGGTCTGATCGGCCCGACGGCGGACCAGGCGCCGGAGCTGGAGCGGGGCGTGGAGAGCTTCCGCTTCTTCCCGATGCTCTCGCTCGGCATTTCCTTCGGCAACCACAAGTGACCTCTGATGGGCGCAGCGCTGCGGCAAAATACTGCGGCGAAGCGCTCACCTAATCTTTAGCTAGTTCCTCTCATGAAACGTCAATTGTATACGCGCCTTGCGCTCGGCTTCGTGCTGGGCGGCTCGGCGCTGGGGCTGTCCGCGTGCGACTTCGACGCGGCCAAGGAGGCCTTCACGAACGCCAAGATCGTCCTTGGCCTCGAAGACCAGAAGACGACGGTGGGCGTCAGCTTCGTCGACGCGGCCTCGGGCCAGCTGATTTCGGGCGACTTCCAGGTGAACGTCACGGGGCCGGATGCGACCTCGGTCGTGGACTCCTACGGCGACCCGCTCGACAAGCGCACCGCCAAGAGCGGCCTGATCTCGTTTGCAATCAACAATGCCAAGACGCCCTCGGCGAGCGCGCCGGTGAGCATCAAGCTGAACGCCTCGCCCGCAGGCTACCTGCCCGTGGCCCAGAACGTGGTGCTCCGCGATACGGGCTCGGTGTCGCTGCAGGTGCGCGTGCTGCGTCCGACGGCGCCGAGCCAGGGGACGCAGGCCGCGCAGCAGTCGAACACCTCGAGTGCCGCTGGCACGGCGTCGGCGATCAACGCCTCGACCTCCACCACGCCGCCGCCGAGCGGTGGGCAGGCGCCGCCGCAGGCCTCCGTGTCCGCCCCGGCAGGCGCAACGCTGCGCGACGCCAACAACGTGGCCCTCACCGGCTCCGTCACCACGACCATCGTTTCGGTGGATCCGACGCAGGCGGCGAGTGTGTCGCTGCTGCCGGCCGGCCTCAACACGGGCGCGTTCGGCAAGACGGCGGCGACCTCGAACGTCATCGTCGCCAGCGGGAACCTGCTCGTGTACGTGAACGGAGTAGCGGCATCGACGGTCTCCAACGGGACGCTGCGCCTGAACATCCCGCCGAGCGTGACGGTCAACCCGGCGACGGGCCAAGCCTGGGCTGCGGGCCAGACGACCCTCGCCTACCGCTACAACGTGGCCGCTGGCGGCACGGGCACCTGGGTGCAGGACGGCTCCTTCAACGTGGTGGCGGCCTCCGGCGGCGGCTTCGCGCTCGAAACGACGCGCGCTTCGCTCTCGACCGGTTGGTGGGCCGGGATTGTGCAGGTGCAGAACACCGAGACGGTGACCCTCACGATCAACCGGAGCGGCCAGACTGGCTCGCTCACAGTGGCGCTCTCGCAGCCGGGCGTCTCACGTACGCTCACGCTCACGGGCACCGAGAATTCCGCCATCTTCAACGAGGTGCCGACGCTCACGAGCGGTTCCTCGCGCACCCTCACGGTGCTCTATGGGGCCGGGGCGTCTGCCAGCACGACGACGAGCGGCACGAGCGCGACGGTTTCGCTCACCGCGCCCCCTGCCCCGGTGACGGTCAACATCACCCCGAAGTGCCCGGACCCGAACAAGGGCATCTACTTCGACACCCTGCCGTCGATCTACGTGCAGGCTTCGGAGACGGGCAAGAACAGCTACTTCGCCCTCGGCGACGTGACCAAGCAAGCCACCATCACGCGGGCAACCGGCTCGTCCAAGATCACGAAGGTGACGTTTGTCTCGACCCTCCTGCAGGTGGGCAAGACGTACGACCTCATCGGGGTGTATGAAGGCAACACCTTCGGCCCCGAGACGCGCGCCGTCACGGGCACGACGATGGAACTGACGTGGGACGTAGACGGCGGTTACTGCCAGTAAGACGGCGGGCTTAAAAAACGGGGAGCGGCCCGGACTCTTTGAGGAGTCCGGGCCGCTCCTTTTTTAAATCTGTGCCCCTCGCCGCTGCTCTTGACATAGAAAAACGGTGCCTTATTATCCGTCCGAAATAATCCATTGTGCCGCCCCGACGCTGCCTCTCAGAATCGCAAAGAACACACCTCCCGCTTTCTGACCCAGGAAGGCACAGGTCCGAGTGTGTCCCTGAGCGATTTCGCTTCTTCCCGATGCGTACACTCGGCCTCTGCTTCGGCAACCCCACCTGAGGAACATGGCGGCTCACCCGCCCCCGCTAGTCTATAACCCTACCTAAATCTAGCTTGTAGCCGTCATGAACCACTCATTCTTTGCGCGCATCACGCTCGGCCTGGTACTGGGCGGTTCAGCGCTGGGCCTCGCTGCGTGCGACTTCGACGCGGCCAAGGAGGCCTTCACCAACGCCAAGGTCGTCCTCGGCCTTGAAGACCAGAAGACCACTGTCGGCGTCCAGTTCGTTGACGCCACCACCGGGCAGCTCATCGCGGGTGACTTCCAGGTGAACGTCACCGGCCCCGACGCGACGACCGTGGTGGACTCCTACGGCGACCCGCTCGATAAGCGCACCGCGCGCGGCGGCCTGATCAGCTTCTCGATCAACAACAGCAAGACCCCGACGGCGAGCGCGCCGGTGACGGTGCGCCTGAGCGCCAGCCCCGCCGGCTACCTGCCCATCGGGCAGAACCTCGTGCTCTCGGACACGGGCTCGGTGTCGGTCAAGGTGCGGGCGCTCAAGCCCTCGACGCCCAGCACGGGCACCCAGTCGGCGCAGCAGACCAACACGGCCAGCGCCAGCGGTACCGCCTCGCCGATCACCGCTTCGACCTCTACGACGCACCCCGCCGAGCGGGGGCCAGCCGCCGCCGCAGGCGTCGGTGTCGGCGCCGGCCGGCGCCACGCTTCGGGACGCGAACAACGTGGCGCTCACCGGGAGCGTTGTGACGACCATCGTGTCGGTGGATCCGTCGCAGCAGGCCAGCATGGCGCTGCTGCCGGAAGGACTCAGCGGCGGCGGCCTCGGCAAGAATGCGGCCGGCGGCAACGTCGTCGTGGCCAGCGGCAACTTCTCGATGCTCGTCAACAATGTGCCCGCTGCGGCAGTGGCCAACGGGACGCTCCGCTTCAACATTCCGGCGAGCGTGACGACGAACCCGGCCACGGGGCAGCCCTGGGCGGCCGGCCAGACGATTCCGGCCTACCGCTACGGCTACAACACCACCTTACAAAACAGCACTCTTTCCCTCTGGGTGCCGGACGGCAGCTTTACCGTGGTAGCCGCCGGCAACGGGTTCGCGGTGGAAACCACGCGTCCGGTGCTCTCGACGGGCTGGTGGGCCGCCGTCGTGACCACGCAGGCCACTCAGACGGTCACGGTTACGATCAACCGCAACGGCCAAGATAATAACGTCCTCGTAGCACTATCGCAGCTTGGCTATGCTGCCCAAGCCAACCTGACACGGGGCAAGACCGTCGCCACCTTTACCGGGGTGCCCAGCACGTTGTCAGGTCGCGCAGCAACCGCATTCTATGGTGGACAAAGCGTCACCAGCAACGTTTCGGGCACCGCGATTACGCTCACGCTCGGGGCGCCGCCTCCGAATGTCACGGTGAACGTGACGCCCAAGTGTCCCGACCCGAACAAGGGCATCTACTTCGCCACCCTGCCGTCGATCTTCATCTACGCGTCGGAAACGGGCCAGAACAACTACTCCGCCATCGGGGACGTCAGCAAGGTGCTCACCATCACGCGGGCGGGCGGCGGCACGACGGGGAAGATCACGAAGGTGAGCTTCACCTCCTCGTTCTTCGCCGTCGGCAAGTCGTACGACGTGATTGGCTCGTACGAGGGCAACACGTTCGGCCCCGAGACGCGCTCGGTCACGGGCGCGACGATGGATCTGGACTGGAACGTGGCCGGCGACTACTGCCAGTAAGCAGCACGTCGGTGTAACAGGCGGCCCGGATCTCTCAGCGAGTCCGGGCCGCTTCTTTTGCGCTCCCCGCGCCCCTGACAAGGCCCCATAGCAATGCCCTTGCATCGAAAAAACGTTGCCGTATCTTCGCACGCAGCAGCCCCTCACGCTCCCCTGCTGCTGCCTCTACGGCGTTATGAAGAAGCTGCCTTCCGCTCCTTGCTCGGAGGCTCGATGCCGCCACGCTGCGCATTGAGCGGGCTGGCATCGGGCTGATCGGCTCGGCAGCGGACCAGGCGCCGGCGCTAGCGAAGGACGCGGAGTGCGGCCGCTTCTTCCCGGCGCGCCCGCTCGGTCCCGGCACCCACGCATAAGTCCCCCTCACAGCGCCCCAGGCGCCCCCTGCTCCTGCTTTTTTCTACGTCAATGAACCGATTTCTATGGACCCGCGCCGCTCTCGGTCTCGTGCTCGGTAGCACACTACTCGGCCTGGCGGCGTGTGACTTCGACGCGGCCAAGGAGGCCTTCGAGAACGCCAAAATCGTGCTGGGGAGCGAGGAGCAGCGCACGGTCGTCGGCCTCCGCTTCGTGGACGCGACCAACGGGCAACTGCTCGCCAGCACCTTCTCGGTGAAGCTCACCGGGCCGGATGCCGCCACCGTCGTCGATACGTGGGGCGACCCGGTCGCCTCGCGCAACGCCATCAACGGGCTGGCGGCCTTCGCCATCCCGGACGCGAAGATCCCCACGGCCGCCGCGCCCATCACGATTCGCCTGAGCGCGACGCCGGCCGGCTACCTCCCGGTCGACGAAACGGTCGTGCTCTCGGACACGGGCTCCGTCTCGGTGCAGGTCCGCGCCCTGCGGCCCGCCGCCGCGGCGGCGGGCACACAGTCGGCGTCGCAGTCGGCCTCGGCCGGCAGCAGCGGCACGACGGCCCCCATCAGCGCGGCGACCTCCACGACGCCCCCGCCGAGCGGCGGGCAGGCGCCCCCGCAGGCCTCGGTGTCGGCGCCCGCCGGGGCCACGTTCCGCAACGCGAGCAACCAGGCGGTCACCGGAACGGTGTCCGTGAACATCCTCTCGGTCGACCCCACGCAGGCGGCGCTCGACCTGCTGCCCAGCGGCGGCCCCGGGAGCGGGCTCGGCAAGAATGCGGCCCCCACGAACGTGACCGTCGCGGCGGGCAACTTCTCGGCATACGGCAACGACGGGCAGCCGCTGTCGAGCCTCGACGCGCCATCGCCCGGCGCCATGCTCGCCTTCACCATCAGCTCGTCGTTCGCAACCAATCCCGCCGGGGGCGCCTGGACGGTTGGCGGCACGGTATCGGCCGAGCGCTACAACCCCACGTCTGGGGCCTGGGAAGCCGACGGCACGTTCACCCTCGCCTCGAATGGCAGCGGCGGCTTCCGGGTGACGACCACCCGCCTGTCCCTCAAGACGGGCTGGTGGCGCGCCGTGGTCCCGGTGACGCAGGTCCAAGACATCACCCTGACGGTCTCGAGTAGCGCATGCTCGGTGCCGTATTACGAGGCCATCCTGTTGCAGTTCGGCTTCATTCAGACCCAGGGCTATACGCCGCCTCGCAAAGCATGTAGAGCGTTTTCGCGTGCGCCTGATGGCCCGGATGCCGGCCTGCGGCTCTCGCGCTCGGCGGTCCAGTCCACCGGTAGCGTGACATTTAAGGACGTGCCGGTGGCGACGGCCGGGAGCCGGCGCATCACTATAACTCTTCGAGGTGAAGCTCTATACGGCCACGATCTCGGGAACGAGCGCGTCGATTACGCTCGATACCTCCAATCCGGACATCACGGTCACCGTCCGGCCCGTGTGCCCGGCCGGGAAGGGCCTGTACTTCAATCCCCTGCCCTCGATTTTCGTCGTGGCGAGCGTCGCCGGCCAGAACAACTTCTTCGACGTAGGCAATGTGACGGACCTGATCCCCGCCAATGGCATCACCCGCAAGGACAACAAGTCCTCCGGGGCCATCCAGTCGATCAAGTTCGTGTCGAACGCTTTCGAGACAGGCAAGTCGTACGATCTCTACGGTGTCTACGGCAGCAGCGTCTTCGGCCCGGAAACGAAAGCCGTGGCAGGCACAACGCTGGAGTTCTCGATGGACGTGAGCGACGCCTGCCAGTAAGCACCACGCCGGCCCGCACGCCCCTAACCGCTCGGCGCCCCGGCCTGCACACGCAGGCCGGGGCGCCGTCTTTTGCCCCGCCGGGAGTGGAACAACGCCTGCGGCCTTCCGTGCTGCCCCCTCGCCTGTTCGATGCCATGCGCCCTGCCCGTCTGCTGCCGCTCCTGCTCGTGCTCGCCGCCTGCGACAGCGGTGAGCCGGCCAACTCGTGCGGTACCAACGGCAACACCGTCACAGCCACCGTCGATGGACTCGCCTTCACCGGCACCTGCATCGTGGCGTCGAGCACGAGCGGCGGCTTCGGCTTCGCGGCCGACGACCACGGCGAGGCCTCGACCTTCCTGCCCTACCGGCAGCTCACGCTCGACCTGCCCGCAGTGAAGGGCACCTACCGCTTCGGCGGGCAGACGAGCGCCCTCGGCTACTTCTCGCTCGTCCCGCCCACGGGCGCCCCCCTCGCCGCCGCCGCTGACAGCGGGAGCGTCGTGGTGGAGTTTATCGAGGGGCGCCGCTACAAGGGGCGCTTCTCCTTCCACACGAGCGGCCCCCACACGGTCGGCCAGGGCGTGTTCGACGTGACGCTGCGCTGAAGGCCTTTACTTGACCGTCGCGCCCGGCTCCGCGTCGGTCTCGACGAAGCGGAGGCGCCCGTCGCGGCCTTCGGCCATGAGGATCATGCCGTTGCTCTCCAGCCCGCGCATCTTGCGGGGCGCCAGGTTGGCCACGATGACGACCGTGCGGCCCACCACCTCCTCGGGCGCGAAGTGCTCGGCGATGCCCGAGAGGATCTGCCGCGTCTCGAAGCCGAGGTCGATCTCGAGGCGAAGCAGCTTGTCGGCCTTCGGGATGCGCTCGGCCACCACCACGCGGCCCACGCGCAAGTCGAGCCTGGCGAAGTCGTCGATCGTGATCGTCTCGCCGAGCGGCGCGTAGGGCGCCTCCAGCGTCTCGCCGTGGGCGGCGGCCTCAGCGGCCTCCGGCGTGGACGCGGTCGGCGTGGCCGAGCACGGCGCGTCGACCTGCTCCTGCTGATCCGGGATGGCGTCGGCGCCGGAGCGGCGGCGTGGGTGGAAGCAGGGGGGGCGGAGGCGTGGAGGCGGTCCATTTCGGCTTGGATCATCGTGTCGTCGAGTTTCTGGAAGAGGACTTCGGGCGTGCCGAGCCGGTGGCCGGGCGGCAGGAGCGGGCGCGCGGCATCGTCCCAGCCAAGCCCGTCCTTCGGCCCGCCGGGCGTCGAGGCGCGCACGCCGTCGAGGTTCAGCATCCGCGCGCAGGCGCGCGGCACCGTCCGGCACGACGGGTTCGAGCAGGATCGACAGGCTCGCGGCGAGCTGCAGCGCCGTGTAGATCGTGCTCTGCGCCGCTCGCCGGATCGGTTTTGATCTGGTGCCAGGGCGCGGCGTCGTTGAAGAACTTGTTGCCTATGCGCGCGAGGTCAACGGTCTCGGACAGGCATCGCGGAAGCGAAAGCCGCTGTAGAGCGCGCCGATGCGCAGCAGGCGCGGCGGCGAGCACGTCGAAGGACCGCCTGCGCATCGGCCGAGAACGCGCTACGGCACGGGGCACGGCGCCCGTCGAAGTAGCGGTGCGCGAACGTGAGGGCGCGGTTGACGAAGTTGCCGACCACGTCCGCGAGGTCGTTGTTGACGCGCGCCTGGAAATCCTTGAGGCTGAAGTCGGCGTCTTTCGTCTCGGGCAGCATGGCGGCGAGGCCGTAGCGCACGTAGTCCGCCGGGAAGCGCGCCATGAACTCGTGGAGCCAGATGGCCCAGCCCCGGCTCGTCGAGAACTTCTGCCCTTCGAGGTTCAGAAACTCGTTGGCGGGCACGTTCTCGGGCAGCACGAACGGCGCCGCATCGTCCGGCCCCTGCCCGTGCAGCATCAGCATGGCGGGGAAGATGAGGCCGTGGAAGACGATGTTGTCCTTGCCCACAAAGTGGATGAGGCGCGGCGCCTCCGCTCCCTCACCCTGCCAGTAGCGGCGCCAGCGCGTCCGGGTCGCCCTGCCCTTCGGCCCACTCCTTCGTGGCCGAGATGTAGCCAATCGGCGCGTCGAACCACACGTAGATCACCTTGCCGGAGGCGTCGATGCCGGCGGCGTCGGCCAGATGCGGCGGCACCGGAATGCCCCACGCGATGTCGCGCGTGATCGAGCGGTCGCGCAGGCCTTGCGCAAGCCACGAGCGGATCTGCCCGGTCACGTTGGGCTTCCACGCGTCCCACGTCTCGGCGAGCCACGCCTCCAGCATCGGCTGCACGTCGCCGAGGGGGAGGTACCAGTGGGCCGTTTCGCGCGGCTCGGGCGTGGCGTCGGAGAGGACGGAGCGCGGGTGGAGCAGTTCGGACGGCGAGAGCGTGCTCCCGCAGACCTCGCACTGGTCGCCGTAGGCCTCCGGGTTGCCGCACACCGGGCAGGTGCCGCGCACGAAGCGGTCGGCGAGAAACGCCCCGGCCACGGGGTCATAGAGCTGCTGCTCGCTCTTGAGGCGAAACACGCCCTGATCGCCGCCCACCCCCTCGACGTGCGCGGTGGCGAGGCGCTCGAAGAACGCCGTCACCGTGGCGCGGTGCGTGGGGCTGGAGGTGCGCCCGTAGTGGTCGAACGACATCCCCGCCGCGCGCAGGCCCTGCTCGATGACCGCGTGGAACTCGTCGATCACCGCCTGCGGCGTCCGGCCTTCCTGGTGCGCGCGCATGACGATGGCGACCCCCATCTCGTCGGAGCCGCACACGTAGACGACGTCCTCGCCCCTCAGGCGGAGAAAGCGGACGTAGAGGTCGGCGGGGAGGTAGGCGCCGGCGAGGTGGCCGAGGTGGATCGGGCCGTTCGCGTAGGGCAGCGCGCTCGTGACGAGGATCGGGCGGCGGTCGGGCATGGGCAGGCCGGGATGGGCGGCAATAAACGCGCATCGCGCGGCGCAGCCCCCGGCTCCGCGAGCGATTCACTCCGCCGCCCGGACGGTTACGCGGCCGGACCCGGTGGGGGCACTCCCTCGCTACCGGCACGCACGAGGGGCGAGGGCGGCGTGAGGTCGAGCACGACGTACTCGCGGTGGAGCCGGTAGTAGGTCACGAGGAGCGCCGTCGTGGGCACGGCGATGAGCAGGCCGAAGAAGCCGAAGAACGCGCTGAAGACGAAGAGCGAGAGCAGCACGAGCAGGGGGTGCAGGCCCACCTGCTGGCTCAGGATCATCGGCGAGAGCACAGACCCTTCGAGCAGGCCCTGCCCCAGGAGCGTGGCCACCACCACGATCACGTCCTTGAGCACCGGATCGCCGAACACGAGCGCCACGACCACGCCGATGACCATGGTGAGGAGCGCGCCGAGGTTGGGCACGAGGTTGAGCAGGCCCGTGAGCAGGCCCAGCAGCAGGCTGAACGGCACGCCGAAGAGCGTCAGCACGAGCCCGACGTTGAAGGCGGCGATGGCCGAGATGATGAGCTGCCCGCGCAGGTAGCCCCCCACGATCCGCTCCACGCGCACGAGGTAGGCCCGCTGCCCGCCCACCGTGGGGAGCGCTTCGGCGAGCTGCTGCGCAATCCGGGGAAAGTCGCGCAGCATGTAGAAGAGCAGCACCGGCAGGAGCGACGCCACCGTCACGAGGCCGAGCACGGTGCCGACCGAGGCGGCGAGGCGCTGCGCCGTGGCGGGCACGGCGCCGAGCAGGCCCTGCACCGCGCTGTTGACCGACCCCGACACCTGGTCGAGGAGCGTGTCGCGGTCGACGAGGCCGGAGTCGGCGAGGCCGCCGAGGCCGTTCGCGGAGGCGAGCCACGTTTTCAGGCGCGTCACGGCGTCCACGAGGCGGGGGCCGAGTTCCTGCACCTGGTCGAGCAGCGCCGGCACGAGCGTGAAGCCGAGCGCCACGACAGCCCCGAGGGCGGTGAGCGTGAGCAGCAGCGCCGCCCACGAACGCTTCCAGCCACGCGACTCCAGCCACGCCACCACCGGGGCGAGCACGAACGCGATCACGAAGGTGGCCACAAACGGCGCCAGCGCCCCCTTGAGCACGCCGAGCATCCACACGGCGAGCAGCAGCCCGCCGGCGAGCAGCAGCCCCCGCGTGGCCCGGTGCTCGCGGATGGGCCGGAGCACCAGAAAGGCCGCCAGCCCGACCAGCGGAGGCCCGATGCGCCCCGCCCCGAGCGCCGGGTGCATGAGCGCCATCATCACCAGCACGAGCATCACGCCAGCCACGGCGAGCACCGTGTCAAGGTGCGGGGCGCGGGCGGGCAGTGGCTCGGTCATGGCGGAGGCGGCAGCGATCGGCCCCGAGCGGCTCAGTTGTTCGGGCGCGGCTGCGGGTTGATCCCGGCGGCGCGGGCCGTATCGGAGGCCGGGCGCAGGCCGGCGGCGGCCTCGCGGCGGCGCAGTTCCTGCTCGCGCGCGTAGAGCGCCCGCTGCTGCTCCTCGATGGTCTGCAGCGAGGCCCGGATGGCGCGCTCGCGGATCTCGACCGGCGCCTGCTCCTGGTAGCCGCGCCGCTCGAAGTAGCCCTTGAAGAGGAAGTTGTGCTTGCCCGCCTCCATCAGTTCGGCAAAGCGGAACGCCCCGAGCGCGCCCCACGCCGTCATCTCCTCCGTGTTGCGCGTGACGGCGCGGAGGTTGGTGGTGAGCATCGCGAGCGAGTCGGCGGAGGCGGTGAGGCGGTCGTAGACGGCGCGGTCGTTGAGGAAGGCGCCCACGGTGCCCTGCGTGCCGGTCAGGCGCGCGTTGAGGTCGGAGACGGTGCTCTGCAGGCCCGCCGTCACGCGCTCGGCGCTCGCGGCCACGGCGCCCGTCTGCTGCCCGAGCATGGCCGCCTGCTGGTTGAGCGTCGCCATGAGCGCTTCGGTCTCCGAGGCGGTCCGGTTGAGGGCGTTGTAGAGGCCGGGGTCGTAGAGCAGGCGCCCGACCGAGCCTTCGCCGCTGCGCACGTCGCCCACGATGAGCCCGGCGGTTTCGGCGACCGCGTTGAGCTGCTGCGCGGAGGCCAGAAACTGGTCGGTCACGGCGGCGAGCGAGAACGGCTCCACCCCGTCGATCACCGCGCCCTCGGGCACGGCCGCGCCCGGCGTGAGGTCCGGGATGAGCACGACGATCTGGTTGCCCACGAGGCCGTCGGCCTGGATCTGCGCGCGCGTGTTGCGGCGGATCTGGCGCGCGGCCTTGTCGTCCACCGCCATCAGCACCATGATCTTGCCGCCCGGCCGGGTGGGCAGCTCGATGCTCTCCACGCGCCCCACGTTGACGCCCTGGAGCTGCACGTTGGCGCCCGCCTGGAGGCCGGCGACGTTGAAAAACTGGCTCCGCACGAAGAACGTGTCGGAGAAGAGGTGCGAGCGCTGCCCGAGCAAAAAGAGCGCGCCGAAGAAGATGAGCGCGCCGATGAGCACGAGCACACCTACACGAGCTTGCTTTGGCATGGAAAGGAGAGGTTGTGCGTTGTCAGAAGACGGATGGTTGTTCGTTCGTTGTTCGTTGTTCGGGGTGCGTAGCCAGAGAAGAGGCGGCTCCCTCCTTCTTTTTTCTGACAACGAACCACGAACCTCCAACAACGAACCCCCTACGATGCCTGCAACGGCGTGTAGTCGGCGAAGAACTCTTTCAGGAACGGCGTGGCGCCGCGCGCCACCTCTTCGAGCGTGCCGTGGGTATCGAAGCGGCGGTCGTCGAGAAAGTAGACGTAGTCGGAGATGATCTCGGCGCACACGAGGTCGTGCGTGATCGTGATCGACGTGATGCCGCGCTCGTCGCGGAGGCGGTTGATGAGGTCGGAGACGACGCGCACCGAGATCGGGTCGAGGCCGGTCGTCGGCTCGTCGTAGAGCATGATCTCGGGCTGCAGGATGATCGAGCGGGCGAGCCCGGCGCGCTTGCGCTGCCCGCCGGAGAGCTCGGACGGAAACTGGTGCTCGGAGCCCTTCATGTTGACCCAGTCGAGCGTTTCCATGATCCGCTCCTTCCGCTCCTTGGCGCTCATGTCGGTGTGGCGCTCGAGCACGAAGTCCATGTTGCCGAGCACCGTCATCGAGTCGAAGAGCGCGCCGGACTGAAACAGGTAGCCGATGCGCAGCCGGAGGGCGTCCATCTCATGGTCCGACAGCTTATCGACCTGCTGGCCGAGCACCCATACTTCGCCGGCATCCGGCTTGAGCAGCTGCACGACGTGCTTGATCGTGACCGACTTGCCGGTGCCCGAGCCGCCCATCACGACCGAGCTCGTGCCCTTGGGCACGGAGATGGACGCGCCTTCGAGGATGCGCTTGGGCCCGAACGCCTTGTGGACGTCGCGCAGTTCGATGGCGATGGTGTCCGGCGGCGGGCCGGAGCCCACGGGCTGCGGCTCCGGGTTGCGCAGGCGCGGGGCCGGCGCCGCGGCGTCGCCCCCGGCGCGCGGGGCGTAGTCGGAGGCGGGCGTGGAACGGGGCGCTTCCATCAGCCGACGGGCGGAAAGAGGGTGAGCGAGAGCCGCACGACGGCCACGTCGGCCAGCAGGATCATCAGCGACGACACGACGACCGCCTGCATCGCCGCCTGCCCCACCTCGCGCGTGCCGCCCTTGACGTTGTAGCCGAGGTAGGCGCTCACCATCGCCACGATGAAGCCGAAGAGCCCGGTTTTGAGCGTGTCGAAGATGAGGTCGGAAAAGCGCAGGCTCTCGAAGACCGTGTTGAAGAACACCCGGTAGTCCATGCCGGACGAGAAGTAGCTCTCCAGGTAGCCCCCCGTCATGGCGATGGCGTCCGTCCAGATCGTCATGATGGGAAACATGAGCGTGAGCGCGAGCACGCGCGTCACGACGAGGTAGTGGAACGGCTTGAGCGAGGCCACTTCGAGCGCTTCGATCTGCTCGGTGACGCGCATCGAGCCGATCTCGGCGCCGATGCCCGCGCCGAGGCGCCCGGCGAGCACGAGGCTCGTGATCACCGGCCCGATCTCCTTGATGATCGAGAGCGCGAGCATGGACGGCAGCACCGCCTCGGCGCCAAAGCGCGCGAGCGTGCCCCGGCTCTGCATCGCGAGCACGACGCCGATGGACATGCCGGTGACGGCCGTGAGGGCGAAGCTCTTGGTGCCGGCTTCGTCCATCTGCCGCACGAGTTCTTTCCACTCGAACGGCGGGCGCCAGAAGCGGCTGAAAAACTGCCCGACAAAGGTGGCGAAATCTCCGGTGGCGGTCAGGGCCGCCATGACGAAGCCGCCCGACTCGGGATGACTGCGGAAGCTCATGAAAAGGGAGGGAGCCCGACAAGATGCAACTAATCCCCCCCTCCGATTGCAAAGAGGCGGGCACAACCTCCACAATCCCCTTTTTCCGAAATCCATCTTGTAGCAAACACGGTGATTCATTGGAGGAGGGGCTACGCCTAACGCTCTGCCAGGTGCGATGGGTGGGGTTGCAAGGCGCGCCGAAGGAGTCCTCAAAGGTCTCCGAGACCTTTGAGGACTACCGCGGATCCGTCTTTTCAGGCCTGGCAGCACACGTGCGCCCCTCGTGGCGCCGGGCCCGCGCCTCAGCGTTCGCCCGCCGCGCCGCGCTCAGTTGAGCCTCCAGATGGCCACGTTGAGGGCGGTGGCGAAAAGCACCCATGCGAGGTAGGGCGCCAGCAACCACGCAGCGGGCCGGTCTACGCGCGCAAACACGACGATCGTCGCAAGCACGAGCGTGTCCAGCAGGACGATCACGGCCACGCCGAGACCGGGCGAGCGGGCGCCGAAAAACGCGAACGACCACGCCACGTTGACGGCGAGGTGGACGAAGAACACCCACAGGGCTGTGCGCACGGCCGCAGGATGCGTGGGCCGCTGCCGCCAAACCCGCCAGAGGGCCACGCCCATGAGCGTGTAGAGCGCCGTCCACACCGGCCCGAAGAGCCACGACGGGGGCGCCCACGCGGGCTTCTGCACGAGCGGCAGGTACCAGGTGTCCACCGACTGCATGGTGGCGAGGGCGCCGAGGGCCCCGGCGGCGTTGCAGAGCAGGACGCACCCGGCCAGCATGAGCCAGCGGCGAGCAGCAGAAGGAGGACGGTCAGTCACGGCAACGCGTTAACAGGGGCGTGCAACCGGGCACGTCAGCGGAGGTGCCGGGCGCCCGTAGCTTGCCGGCGCTCTCACACACGCTCCGTCCTCACCGCCCCGGTGCATCCGCTTGCGCTCCTGCTCCTCCAGGTGGCCGTCGTGCTCGGCGCGGCCCGCCTGGTGGGCGTGGCGTTCCGGCGGCTCGGGCAGCCGCAGGTGGTCGGCGAGATGGTGGCCGGGCTGCTGCTCGGGCCGTCTCTGTTCGGCTGGCTCTGGCCGGCCGCCTTCGGGGCCCTCTTTCCCGCCGAGAGCTTGGCGGGCCTGACGGTGCTCAGCCAGGTCGGGCTCGTCGTGTTCATGTTCCTCGTGGGCCTCGAACTCGACCCGGCGCACCTGCGCGGGCTCGGGCGCGCGGCGGTGGCGGTGTCCGTGGCAAGCATCGTCGTGCCGTTTGCGCTCGGGCTCGCCGCGGCCGTGCCGCTCTACGGGCCGCTGCGCGGCGAGGGCGTGGCGTTCTGGCCGTTCGCGCTCTTCTTCGGCGCCGCGCTCTCCGTCACCGCCTTTCCGGTGCTCGCGCGCATCCTCATCGAGCGCAACCTGATGGCCACCGCCCTCGGGGCGCTCACGCTCGCCAGCGCCGCCGTCGGCGACGTGGCCGCGTGGGGCCTGCTCGCCTTCGTCACCGCCGTGGCGGCAGCCGAGGGCGCGCCCGGGCTCGCCGTCACGCTCGCGGGCACGGGCGTGTTTGCCGCCGCGCTCGTGTTCGGCCTGCGGCCGCTGCTCGGGCGCTTCGAGCGGCACTTTGCCGCGCGCGGACGCCTCACGCAGGACAGCTTCGCGCTCCTGCTCATCCTCGTGCTGCTGTGCAGCGTCGCCACCGACGTGCTCGGCGTGCACGCGCTCTTCGGGGCGTTCTTGCTGGGCGCGGTGATGCCCAAAGAGCGGGCGTTCGTGCACGCGCTCACGGTCCGCGCCGAGCCCCTCACGGTGGGCCTGCTCCTGCCGCTCTTCTTTGCCACGACGGGCCTGCAAACGCGCGTGGCCCTGCTCGCCGACCCGGCCCTGCTCGGCGCCCGCCCTGCTCGTCTTCGGCGTCGCCATCGGGGGCAAGTTCGTGGGGAGCGCCCTCGCGGCGCGGGCCACCGGCGTGGGGTGGCGCGAGGCGAGCGCGCTCGGGGTGCTCATGAACACGCGCGGGCTGATGGAACTCGTGTTCGTGTCCGTGGGCCTGCAGCTCGGCGTGATCTCGCCGGCGCTCTTTGCGCTCATGGTGCTCATGGCCCTCGGCACGACGCTCATGACGAGCCCGCTGCTCGCGCGGATCGTGCGCCCGCACCACCTGCGCCCGGCGGGCAGCGAAGCCCCCGCCTTCACGATCCTCGCGCCTGTCGCCCTGCCCTCATCGGGCCTTGCGCTCGCCACCGCCGCCGCGCAGATCGAACCCGCCGCGCGCCTTGTGGCGCTCCACCTCACGCGCGCCGCCGACGGCGCCCTGTTCGAGCGCGGCCCCTCGGGCACCGACGCTCTCGGCCCCATCCTGCGCGCGGCCGCGGCGGCTCGGGCTCGCCGCGCAACCCTTCACGTTCGTCACGCAGGACGTGGCCGAGAGCATTGCCGACGTGGCGGAGGCGCAGGGGGCCGACCTCGTGCTCATGGGCTGGCACCAGCCGGTGCTCTCGGGCAGCATCCTCGGCGGTCCCGTGGCGGAGGTGCTGCGGCGCGTGCGCCCGGCCGTGGGCGTGCTCGTGGCCCGCCGCTTCGAGCCGTGGACGCGCGTGCTCGTGCCCTTTGCCGGAGGGCCGCACGACGCCGCCGCGCTCGCGCTCGCCGAACGCCTTGCCCGCAACGACGTCGCGGTGCGCCTGCTCTGCATCGCCGCCCCGGGCGCGCCGCGTCCGGAGCTGCCTGCCACGGCGCTCCCGATCCTCGCCCTCGAAACCGCCGACAGCACGCAGGCAGTGGTAGACGAGGCGCGCGCCGGGGGCTACGATGCCGTCGTGATCGGCGCAAGTGCGCAGTGGGGCCTCCGCCCGACGCTCTTCGGGCGGCGCCACGAGCGCCTCGCCGCCGAGTGCCCGGCGAGCCTGCTCATCGTCCGCGCCGCGCTGCCGTGAGGGGCATCAAACCAGCTCCGGTAGCCTGGTCAGGGATCACCGGGTTGATCACGGATCATTGATCATGGTCAGAGAGGCGCAGAGAAGCCCTCTGGCCATGATCCATCATCCATGATCCTGCGCCTTCAGCCTTGGTTGGCATCACCTGGCAGCGGCGGTGGCGCGCTAAGGATCAAGCAGTGGCCGCCTCGCGGCGGGGCCGCAGGGTGCCCATGCCCACCGCCGCCACGAGCGCCACGCCCGCCGAGAGCGCAAAGGGCAGCATCGCGCCAAAACGCCCCCAGAGCGCACCGGTACCAACCGAGGCGGCGAACGCGGCGAGGCTCGTGAGGGCGGCGTGGAGGCCGAGGCCGCGCCCCCGCTCGGTGTCGGGCAGCACGTCGGCGAGCCAGGCCTTCGCCACGCCCTCGGTGAGCGCCGCGTACACGCCATAGAGGACCATCAGCACCGCAAACACGGGCAGCGTGTGGGCAAAGGCGAAGCCGGCGTAGACGAGCGCAAACAGCGCCAGCCCGGCCACGAGCGCCGGACGGCGTCCGATGCGGTCGGCGAGCGCCCCCGCCGGGTAGGCGAGCGCGGCAAAGACGATGTTGTAGAGCACGTACGCCCCGAGGGCCGCCGTCTCGGCGGAGAACGGCCCCGGCGCTGCCCACGCCCTCGCGGATGCGCAGCAGGAGGAACACGTCGCTCGCGTTGCCGAGGGCGAAGAACACGAGCCACCCCACGCGCTGCCGGAACGCCGGCGAGGCGGCCCGCCAGTAGGCAAACGGGTTGGCCGGCGACGCCGTACGCTGCGCCTCGGGCGCCCGCTCGGGCACGAGCCGCGTGAGCATCGCGCCCACGAGCGCGGGGGCGAGGGCGATGAAGAAGAGCGGCTGATAGCTGCCCGGATGCACGGCGAGCCAGTAGAGCGCGAACGCGGGTCCGAAGGCGGCGCCGGCGGTATCGAGCGCGCGGTGCAGGCCGAAGGCGCGGGCGCGCTGCGACGCCGGCGTGTAGGCCGACAGGAGGGCATCGCGCGGGGCCGTGCGCAGGCCCTTGCCCACGCGGTCGGTGACGCGCGAGAACAGCACGGTGCCCCAGGCGGGAAAGAGGCCGGGGAGTGGCTTCGAGAGCGCCGAGAGCAGGTAGCCCGCCGTCACGAAGGCGCGGCGCTTGCCCAGCCGGTCCGAGAGGCCCCCGAAGTAGCCTTTGGCGATTCCTGCCGTGACCTCCGCTGCGCCTTCGATGAGGCCGATGGCGGGCAGCGGCGTGCCGAGGGCCGCCAGAAAGAGCGGCACGACCGGGTAGAGCAGTTCGCTGGAGAGGTCGACGAAAAAGCTCACCATCCCGAGCACCCACACGGCGCGCGGCAAGCGGACAGACGGGGCAGAGGGCGCGGCGTCGGGCAGGTCGGACGGCATGGGCGGGCGAGAAGGCTGCCGAAGGTAGCCGCCGGGCGTCCGGCTGCGACATCCCTGCGCCGCGCTGCGACAATCGAACCGATCCAGTTGCAATGGCGCCGGCGCGGCCCCCATGTTGGGCCTTCCGCTTCCGCTCGCCTCCATGCGTCTGTTCGGCCTGCTCGGCCTCCTCGTCCTGCCCGCACTCCCGGCCGCCGCCCAGACGCCCACGCCGACGTCCGACAGCACCCACGCCGGGCGCCCGCCGCCACAGCGCCTGCCGACACGGCGTCCGCGCCAGGCCTGCAGCTTGCCGCCTCTGACCCGCCGCATCGGAGCCCGTTGCTGGCGGGCCTGCTGGGTTTGTACGCCCCCGGCCTTGGGCACCTGTATGCCGGCGAGCCCGAGACCGGCCTCCTCATCGCAGGCACGGCGATGGTCAGCATTGGGGTGCTGGCGCGCTACGGCTTCGACCCATGCCACAGCGGCTTCGGCTGCCTCCCGAACCGGATCGGCGTCATCACCCTCATCACCGGGCTCGGCGCTTTGATCTATGGCGTGGCCGATGCGCCGAGCGCGGCCGTGCGCTTCAACCGGCGCCACGCCGCCCGCTCGAAGGCCCCCTCAAACGCCGTGCTCGCCCCAGCGCTCGTCGGCCCCCCCGGCCACACGCACCTCGGCCTTTCCCTTCGCCTCACCCGCTAATCCCGCCATGCCTCGTCCCCTGCTACCCCTGGCCCTGCTCTTCGCGTTCGCCGCCCCGGTTTTTGGCCAGAACGCGCCCGCCGTCGTGCCCATCCGCGCATGGATCGGGCCCGCGATCATGTTCTCGACCGACCTCGCCAACGGCATCGGGGCCGGCTACGACCTGCACGTGACGATCGAGCGCCCCGACGTGGTGGGCGTGTCGGTCGTGCTCGGCGGGTACGAGGGCACGACGGAGGCGCGCACGAGCACGAGCGCCGGCTACGGGGCCTTTCTGGCCGGGCGCTCGTTCCCCGTCGCCGCCGACGCGTTCGTCTACCTCGCCGCCGGGATCGGCTACGCCCAGACCGACCGCACGCTTCCGAACATGTCCTGCGACCTCTACGGGTGCTACGGCGGCCCGACCGAGACCACGATCGGCGCCATCGTGCCGGTGCGGGCCGAACTGCACGTGCCGTACCGGCGCGACCGCTCGTTTGGCATCGTGGCCCAAGCCACGCTTTTCGGCGACACGCCCAACCGCCTCGGCCTCGGCCTCCACTACGCCTTCGGACGCAACCTGTAGTGGTTGGGCGTTCGTTGTTCGTCGTTCGTCGTCAGAAGCGCCAGATGCTTCTGTAACGCTGATCCCAAATCCAACCGAAGGGTACGGGAATGCCCGTCGGATGATGGATCACGGATGATAGATCATCGCCAGAAGGCGAAAATGGGCGTCTCTGACCATGATCCATCATCCGTGATCAAACCGATGCCCCCTCGCGATTCAAGCGGATCTGGTATCAGATGCCGCTCGCGATGAGCAGTTCGATGTCGCGGTAGGGCATTCCGAACATCGCGGCGAGGCTCTTTTTGGTGAGGTGGCGCCGGTACACGTAGGTGCCGTTGCGCAGCGCGACGCTCTTCCAGAGCGCGTCCGAGAGGCTCGGGGCCTCGCCGAGGTGCAGCAGGTAGGGCACGAGCACGTTCGTGAGCGCCACCGTGGCCGTGCGCGCGGCGTTGCTCGGGATGTTGGGCACGCAGTAATGCACCACCTCGCCCACGAGGAACGTCGGCTCGGAGAAGGTCGTCGGGCGGCTCGTCTCCACGCAGCCGCCCTGGTCGATCACCGCGTCCACCACCACGGCGCCGGAGCGCATCGAATGCACCATCGCCTCGGTGACGAGCACCGGCGAGCGCGCGTCGTCGGCCATCGCGGCGCCGATGAGCACGTCGGCCTGCGCGATGGCGCGGCGGAGGTACTGCGGCGTGGCCATCGCCGTCGTGATGCGGCGGTCGAGGTGGTGTTCGAGCGAGCGGAGGGCGCCGAGGTCCTTGTCGAGCACGATCACATGGGCGCCGTAGCCGAGGGCGGTCCGCGCCGCCCACTCGCCGACGACGCCCGCGCCGAGGATCACGACGGTGGTCGGGGGCACGCCCGAGATGCCGCCGAGCACGAGGCCGCGCCCGCCCGCGCCGGTTTCGAGGTAGCGCGCGGCAATCTGCACCGACATCGAGCCCATGATCTCGTGCATCATCCGCACGATGGGCAGCGTGCCGTCGGAGTCGCGGATGAACTCGAAGCCGAGGGCGGTGATGCCGAGTTCCATCAACCGCTTGAGGAAGTCGGGGGTGGTGCCGCCGAGGTGGAGCGCGGAGATGAGCGTCTGCTTTTCGCGCAGGTAGGCCACCTCGTCGCCCGTGGGCGGGCCCACCTTGGCGATCACGTCGGCGCTGCCGTAGAGAGATTCGGGGCTCTGGGCAATCGTCGCGCCCGCGTCGGCGTACTCCTGGTCGGCAAAGTGCGCGCCGGCGCCGGCTTTCGTCTCCACGAACACCTCGTGCCCATCGGCGACGAGCGTTTCGACGCCCGAGGGGGCGAGGGCCACGCGGCGCTCTTCGTTGGAGAGTTCGCGCGGCACGCCGATGCGGAGCGACTGCCGGGCCGTCTCGGCGTCGAGCCGCCGGGGCAGCGTGGCGAGGCCGGTCTGCCCGGTGGTGCTGTGGAAGGCGGGAATCTCCATGCCGGGAAGATACGGGCGCAGCGAACGGGAGATGGAAAATAGACACCGCCGCCGTCCCCGCGAGACCCAGCCCCGCCCCGGCGTCAGGCCTGCTGCGCCCACAGGTGCAACAGCACGCCACCGGCCACGGCCACGTTGAGGCTTTCCGCACCGCGCCGCGTGGCCGCGCCGCCGATGGTGACGGCCGCATGGAGCGTGGCGCGCACGTCGGGGAGCAGGCCGTGCGCCTCGGCGCCGAGCACGAGCACGGCCGGCGAGGCGGGCTGCCACGCGGACGCGTCGGTGCCGTCGAGCGCGGCGCCGTAGAGCGTGAAGCCGGCCTCGCGCAGCGCGCGCAGCGTGGCGGGCAGGTCGTCCGTGCGGGCGAGGCCGACGTCCCACAGGCCGCCCATGGCGCTGCGGACGACCTTGGGGCTGAACAGGTCGGCGGTGCCGGGGCCGGCGAGCACGGCGTCGAGGCCGAACCACGCCGCCGTGCGCACGAGCGTGCCGACGTTGCCGGGGTCCTGCACGCCGTCGAGCGCCAGGATGCGGCGGGCGCGGGCGAGATCCGGCGCGGGCGGCATCCGCGCGAGTGCGACGAGGCCCTGCGCGGTCTCGACCTCGGAGATCTTCGCCAGCTCGCGCGCGGCGACGGTCCGCACGGCGCAGTCGGCCCGGCGCAGGAGCGTGTCTACGCGCGGCAGCGCGGCGGCCTCCAGCGTGACGAGCACCTCGGCGAGCGGCGCGCCCGCGTCGACGGCGGCCTCGACGCTGCGCACGCCTTCGACGAGGAAGAGGCCGTGGGCGTCGCGTTCGCGGCGGCGGGTGAGGCGGGCTAGGTCGGGGAGGCGCATGGGGCAACCTACAGCGCCCTGCCCTACACGCGCAACGCCGCGCACCCTGCCACGCCGCGCGTGGGAACGCCCGGCCCCGGTGAAGGCTACCTTCGGGCCATGCGACCGGCCCTGCTCCTGCTCTGCCTTGTGGCGCTCGGCGCCGGGCGTGCCCGTGCGCAGGCGCCCTCCAACGCCGACGCGCTCGGGCGGCTCGCCGCCGCGTGCCTGGCGGGCGTGCCGGTGCCGGCGGCGTTTCACCTTGCCGTGCCGGCCGGGCAGCCCTACCTGCGCAGCGCCCTCACCGGCGCCCTCGGCCCCACCGCCCGCCTTCTCGCCGACTCGACCGCGCCCGCCCGCCTGCGCATCGACGTGGAGCGCGCGGCCATCGCCTACCGCCGGGCCGGACGCGGGCGCCTCCACCGCACCGCCGTGCTCCGCCTGCGCACGCAGGTGGTGGACGAGGCGGGTCTCGTGCGCTACGACGCGCCCTGCACGCAGGAAGCCGCAGATGTGATCACCGCGCGGCAGCGGAGCGCGCTCGAAGACCTGCGCTGGCCCGAAACGCTCGGCATGGCCCCGACGCCCTCCCGCCTGCGCCGCGTGCTGGAAACGGGCCTTGTGGCCGGCGCCATCGTCACGAGCACGCTGCTGCTCTTTTCGCTCCGCTCGCGATGAGCGGAGGCCTGCTACGGTGTCGCTTGGCCAGGACGGCCCGCCGTGCCGTCACGGGCGGCGGAATGCGCGCCGGGGCGCTGCTGCTGCTCGCACTCGCCGCGTGCGCCAACCCGGTGCCGCCCACCGGGGGGCCGGAGGACCGGACGCCCCCGCGCGTCGTGGCGGCGGTGCCCGCTGCCGGGGCCGTGCGCGTAACCGACGGCACCGTCGTGCTCACCTTCTCCGAGCCCGTGGAGCCCACCTCGGTGGCCCGCGCCCTCACCGTGACGCCCGAACCCGACGCGGCGCCCGACGTCGTCGTGCAGGGGCGCACGGCCACCGTGCGGCTGGGCCGGCTGCGGCCCAACACCACCTACGTGCTCACCTTCGGCTCCGAGCTTCGCGACCTGCGGAGCGTGCCCCTGGCCACGCCCCTGACGTACGCGTTCTCGACCGGCGACCGGCTCGACGCGGGCACCCTCGCCGGGCGCGTCGTGGAGGGCCCGGCGGACACGCCCCGCGCAGGCCTCGCGGTGCTGGCCTTCGCCGCTGCCGACAGCGCGGCGATGGGCGCGCGGGCGCTCTACCGGACGCAGAGCGGGGCCGACGGCACCTTCCGCTTCACCTACCTCGGCCCGGATCCGCTCTTCGTCGTCGCGCTCGACGACCGCAACCGCAACCGCCGCGTGGACGCCGGCGAGGCCTTCGCCGCGCCTCCGCGCCCCGCCCTGGCGCCCGTGCAGGCCGATTCGGCCCGGCCCGCCGCCCCCGCGCCCGACCCGCTGCGCAGCGAAGCCGACACGCTCCGAGGACGCCCCGCCCCGACTCGTCCGCCGTGCTGCTCTGGCGCGTGGCGCTCCCCGACACCACGCCGCCGCGCGCCGAGCGCGTCCGCTCTTATGCCCGCGAGCGCCACGCGGTGCGCTACACCGAGGCCGTCTTCCCCGACACCCTCGCCCCGTCCGGCTGGACGCTCACCGACACGACCGGCGCCGCCGTGCCCGTGCTGCGGCGCTACCGCCTCGCCCGCGAGCCCCGGCAGGTGTTCTTCGAGACGATGCCGCTGGACGCGCGGCCCTATGTGCTAATGCCCGGGATCGTGCAGGATTCGGCGGGCAACGCCGCGCGCGCGCTGCCGCTGCGTTTCGTGCCGAGCGCGCTCTCGCGACACCGTCCGCCTGCGCCTCGGGCGCCTCGACCCCGCCGATGGGCGCCTCGTGCCGGGCGAGCGGTTCGCCTTCGCCCTCCCGCGCCCCCTCCTCGACACGACCGCCGTGGCCGTGCGCGACACGCTCGGCACACCGCTGCCTTTCCGCCTCCTCACCGACGACGGCACCACCTACCGCCTCGACGCGACGCCGCCCTACAACGTCACGTTCACGCTCCCCGGCGACTCGGCCCGCACCGTCCCCGTGCGCCGCTACGATGCCCGCGACCTCGGCTCGCTCTCCGGCACCGCCCGCCTCGACGCCCCGCTCGCCCTCCCCGCCGATGCGCTGCGGACCGCCCGCGTTTTCGTGGAAGCCGCCGGGCCTGACGGGCGGCGCTTTGCCACGTCCGCGCCCTACGGGGCCACTTTCAGCCTCACGGGCCTGCCCGCCGGCGCCTACCGGCTCACCGCGTTCCTCGACCTCGACGGCGATGGCCGCTGGACGCCGGGCCGGCTCGCGCCCTACCGCCCCGCCGAGCCCGCCGCCACGCGGACCGACGCCGTGACCGTGCGCGCCCGCTGGGACACCGCCCTCCCCGACACGCTCGGCCTCCGCTGACCCATGCGCCACGCCCTGCTCGACCCGCTGCCCACCGCCGCCGCCATGCGCGCCGTAGACGCCGCCGCCGAGGCGCGCGGCCTCCCTCCGGTGCTGCTCGTGGAGTCCGCCGGACGCGCCGCCGCGCACGCCCTGCGCCGCGCCTTTCCCGACGCCCGGCACGTGCTCGTCGTGTGCGGCAAGGGCGGCAATGGCGCCGACGGCTTTGCGCTGGCCCGCACGCTCGCCGCGCACGGCGTGGCGGTAGACGTGCGCCTCGCCACGCCGCGCGCCGAACTCGCCCCCCACGCCGCCCACCACCTCGCCGCTCCTCGAAGCGTGCGCCCCCGACCTGCCGGGGACCGTCACCGTGCGCAGCGCCGAGGGCGACTGGCCCACGCCCGCGCTCGCCGTGGACGCGCTCGTCGGCACCGGGCCTGCGGGGCCGCTCCGCGCGCCGCTCGGGCGCTACGTGGCCGCCCTGAATGCCCTCGCCGTGCCCATCGTCGCCCTCGACGTGCCCTCGGGCCTCGACGCCGACACCGGCGCGGCCCCCGGCGAGACCATCCGCGCCGCGCTCACGGTGACGTTCGGGGCTGCCAAGCCCGGCCTCTACCTCGGGCAGGGCCCCGCGCACGCCGGGCGCGTCGCGGTGGCCGAGATCGGGCTCCCGCGCGGCCTCCTCGACGCGCACCTCGCCGCCCTCGGCGGCGCCTACCGCTCCACCGACCGCTGGGCCGCCGCCACGCTCCCGCAGCGCGCCCCCGACGCGCAGAAATATTCGGCGGGGATGGCGCTCGTCGTGGCGGGCTCCGGGCCCTACCCCGGCGCCGCGCGCCTCGCCGCCACCGCCGCCGCGCGGGCCGGGGCCGGCTATGTGCGCCTCGCCACCGGGGAGGACGCCGCCGCCGTGCTCGCCGGGCACCTTGTCGAGATCCCCGTCACGCCCCTGCCCCTCGCCCACGACGGCCTCGACCCGGCAGGGACGCTCGCCGCGCTTGCCGATGCCCTGGCCCGCGCGAAGGCCCTCGTGGTGGGGCCGGGCCTCGGACGCGCGCCCGGCACGCAGCGCACCGTGCGCCGTCTCCTCGAAACGACCGACCTGCCCGCCGTTGTCGATGCCGACGGCCTGGCCGCCCTCGATGCAGACTGGCTTGCCGCCCACGCCCGCGGGCGGCTCGTACTGACGCCCCACACGGGCGAACTCGAACGCCTCCTCGGCGCCCCGCCCGACCTCTCGGACCGCCTCGCGCTCGTGCGCACGCTCGCGGCGCAGTGGCAGTGCGTGCTGGTGCTCAAAGGCCTGCCCTCGCTCGTGGGCACGCCGGGCGGCACGGTGTACATGGGCGGGCCGCACGCGGTCGCCCTCGCCACGGCCGGCACCGGCGACGTGCTCGCGGGCCTCACCGGCGGGTTTCTGGCGCAGGGGCTCGCCCCCGCCGAAGCCGCGCTCCTGGCCCTCCACGCCGGGGGCCGCGCGGCGCAGCGCTACAGCCACCGCCGCGCCGCCGCGACGATGCAGGCGTCCGACCTGATCGCGGAGGTGCCGCGCGTGCTCCACCGCCTCGCAGAGCATCGGGATTCTCGGTGAACGGGGGGCCGGGGGCGCCGCGCCGCGTCACAGCACAGCGTCCTTCCACCCTCTGCTGTGCCCCGAACCGCCGCCCGCCTGCTCCTGCTCGTCTGGACGATCTTCCTCGTCGGGATGATGCTGACGCCGGGAGAGGAGTTGCCCAAGGCCGCCCTCTTCACCTACGACAAGGTCCTCCACCTCGGCGCGTTCGCCCTCTGGTCGAGCCTGGCGTGGTTCGCCCTGCCCGACCGTCCGGGCCGAAACGGGCGCGTGCTGCTGCTCGCCCTGCTGCTCGCGGTCGCGTACGGAGAGCGCCCAGGGCGCCTTTCCCCGCCTCCACCGCTCCGCCGAATTCGCGGACGCCGTGGCCGACCTCCTGGGCGCGGGCCTGGCCCTGGGGGCGATGCGCCTGATCCGCCGCCGGCTCGTGCCCGCGCTTTGAAGGGTGTCGTGGTTCGTGGTTGGTTGTTCGTCGTTCGTAGTCAGAGGCGCGGAGGCCTTCTGGTTCGCTTCGCGGTCCCTCCGAGGGGCTTCTGACCACGAACAACGCGAACGAACACGCTATCCCCTGGTAGCGCGGCCCGTCTCCCTCACGAGCCACGCGCTACGGCTGCCGCACCACCGCCCCGCCCTTCATCACGAAGCGGACGCGTTCGAGCGCGTGGACGTCCTGCGTCGGATCGCCCTCGACGGCCACGAGGTCGGCGAGGAGGCCGGGAAGCACGCGCCCACGGTCGGGGAGGCCGAGGGCGCGGGCGTTGCCGCTTGTGAAGCCCTGCACCACCTCCAGGGGCGAGAAGCCGTAGCGCGCCACGAGCACGACGCCCTCGCGCGCATTCGTGCCGTGCGCGAACACGCCTGCATCGCCGCCCATCACGAACGCCACGCCCGCCGCGCGGGCCGCCGCCACGCTCGCCCGCTTCTGGGCGATCCGCACGGGTTCGGGGTCCACGTCCGGACGCCAGCCGCCGTACTGGAGCACCGCGTCGGAGGCCGCCACCGTCGGGCAGAGGGCCACGCCGCGCTCGGCCATCAGGCGGAAGACCTCGGGCGTGCCGTCGTCGCCGTGCTCGATGGTCTGCACGCCCGCGAGCGTCGCCCGGCGCATCCCCTCGGGCGAGGATGCGTGCGCCACGACGGGCCGCCCGGCCGCGCTGGCCAGGGCGACGACGAGGTTCAGTTCGTCCTGCGTGAACGTGGCGTGGGCCCCCGGCGCGACGCCGTAGCGGTAGTCGGCGTAGACCTTGATCACGTCGGCTCCGGCGCCGAGCTGCTCGCGCACGGCGCGCGAGAGTTCGTCCACGCCCCCGGCCTCCTGCGCGCCGTAGGGGCCGTCGTGCTCGTCGGCGAGGCGGGGGCCGTAGGTGCTGCTCGCGACGAGCGCTTTCGTGGCGACCAGCAGGCGCGGACCCGGCACGACGCCTTCGTTGATGGCGCGGCGGAGGCCCACATCGGCAAAGCCGGCGCCTTCGGTGCCGAGGTCGCGCGCGGTGGTGAAGCCGGCGTCGAGCGTGAGGCGCGCCTGGGCGACGGCCCGCGCGGTGCGGTAGCCGAGGGGTTCGTAGAGCACCTGGTCGTTCCAGGGCGTCTCGTTGTAGGGGTGCAAGAACAGGTGCGTGTGCCCCTCGATAAAGCCCGGCGCGAGCGTGAGGCCCGGCAGGTCGATCACCGTGGCCGCCGCGCGCGTCCACGTTCGGCCCGGCGGCGGCAATGCGCCCCGCCTTCCACGCGCACCGCCCATCCTTCGTGGCGCGCCTCGCCGTCGAACACCGCCGCCGGACGCAGCACGACGGGGGCAGGCGCCGGCGGGCGCTGGGCCGAGGCCACGAGGGGCAGCAGAAACAGAAGCAGGAGGGCGAGGCGGGCGCGCATAAGGTTGGGGAGCAGAAGGCGCCAAGGTAGCGGCCGCGCCCTTACCTTCGCGCATTCCCCTGCGCCTGCCGTGCCCCTGCCGTACGCCGTCCGCGAAGGCCTCGCGGGCTTCCGCCGGGCCCCGATTGCCGCCTTCGCCGCGACCAGCGCGATGGTGGTGGCGCTCGTGCTCATCGGCGTGTTCGTGTTCGTGCTCATCGAAGGCGCGCGCGTGACCGAGTACCTGCGCCAGCGCATCGGCACCGTAGAGGTGTTCCTGAGCCCCGACGCCGACACGCTCCAGGCGCGCGTGCTCACCACCCGCATCGGCACGCGCCCCGAGGTGGCCCGCGCCGACTTCGTCTCGCCCGCGCAGGCGCAGCGCGAGTTTGCGCAGGACTTCGGGCAGGACGCCGGCATCTTCGGCGAGAACTTCCTGCCCGCCTCGATCCGCGTCACCGTCAAGCCCGCCTTCGCCAACCCGGACAGCATCGCGAACCTCGCCGCGCGCCTCAAGCCGTTCCGGGGCGTAGACGACGTGGTGTACGACCGGGGCCTGCTCGCGCGGGTGCAGAACAACCTGGCCCTCCTGCGCACGGGCGGCATCGTGATCGTGCTGCTCGTGATGGCGGGGGCGCTCTTTCTCGTCGCCAACACGATCCGGCTCACCATCTACGCCCGGCGGATGCTCATCCGGACGATGAAGCTCGTCGGCGCCACCGACCGCTTTATCCAGCGGCCGTTCCTCGTCGAAGGCATCGCGCAGGGACTTGTGGCGGGCCTGCTGGCGATGCTGCTGCTGTGGGCGCTCGCCGGCCTCGCCCGGAGCGCCCTCCCGGCGTCGTTCTTCGCGGGGCAGTCGGGCCTCGCCACCGCCCTGCCCTTCCTGACGGCCTTCCTGCTCGGCCTCGCCCTCGGCTGGACGGGCACGCTCGTCGCCCTGCGCCGCTTTATCCGCCGCGTGGCGCTGCACTGATTCGTGAAGCGTTGAGCGTGGCGCGTCGCGTCGCAGGTTCAGGCGTTCCATGCGCTACGTCCCACGCCCTACGCTCATGATCCCTGCCTGGCGCCCCGACTCCGTCACCACCGACCTCGACCGGGCGCTGCACTACACGGGCCTCTGGGGCCTCGAAGGGCTGGAACTGCGCGCCGTAGACGGGGCGACGAACGTGGTGCCCCACGTCAACGAGCGGCGGCTCCGGGCGCGCCTGGACGAGCACGAGGTGCCCGTCGTGGCCGTCGTGCCGGACCTGTTCGAGGGGCCCGCCTCCGACCGCGCCGCCCGCCTGAACGACATCGCCGCGCTCGCCGAAACGGCGGCCTTTGCGAAGCGCATCGGCGCCCCGCTCGTGCTCGGGCGCGCGTTCGCGCAGGAAGACGGCTTCGACGTAGCGTCCGCCGCCGAACTCCTGCGCCGCGCCGGGGACGTGGCCGGACGGCACGGCCTGCGCCTGGCGCTCCTGCACGACGCCGAGAGCGCCTGCCCCACCGGTGCCGCCCTCGCCGCGCTGCTGGACGCCGCCGATCATCCGGCGGTGGGCGCGGCGTGGAATCCCGCCGAGGCGCTCATGGCCGGAGAAGCCCCCGAGGCCGGGCTCGCCGCCCTCGGATCGCGCGTGTGGCACGTCCGCGTGCGCGACGGCGAGGCGCACGAAGGGGCCTTCGAGGACACCGAGATCGGCACAGGCGCGCTCGGCTGGCCAGCAGATCACGCGGGCCCTCGCCGCGCAGGACTACACGGGCGCCCTTAGCCTCGACGTGCAATCCGAGCCGCGCGCCAAAACCGGCCTGCGCTCGGCCACCGCCCTCATCGCCGCCATCCGCAAAGCCCGGTAAGCCGCCGCCCAAACCCCTCCCCTCGGGGAGGTGGCGCGCAGCGCCGGAGGGGGTCCTGGAGCCGTTGTCAACGCTCCACCCCCCTCGGCGCTATGCGCCGGTTCGCTGCGCGGTCCCTTTCAGGGGGCCCCGAGGGGGACGGTTACGAGCCGAGCCTGCGGGCGCTCAGCGCAGCACGACGAGGCGCGCGGTCTGTGCCACGCGTTCCGCTACGAGCCGCACCACGTCACGCCCCCTCCACGCCGCCACGTCGAGCGGCACCGACTGGACGCCCGGCATCGCCACGCAGGCACGTCCAGGCTCGCCGCGCTCAGGCGTCCGATGCAGGCTCCTCCAGCCCGCGTCCTGGGCCCTTCTGGCCCCTGTTTGCCCGTCTTCACACGGCCTTCGGCGACGTACGCCCGCGATGCACCTTCAGGCGCACATTCGCCACAGAACCGTGACAACCCGAAAGGCCCCGGCAACGCACAACCGGTTGTTCCAACACAGACCGCTCTCGCCGCTCCGATGCGCTTCTCCACGATCCTGGCTCTGGCCCTGCTGGCCGCCACTCCCTCCCTCGCCCAGGTGCCCACCGGCGCCCCCGCCGGACGCCCCGGCATGACCGCTGGCGCCACCGCCGGCGGCACCATCCGCGGGCGCATCACCGAGGCCGCCACCGGCGAGGCCCTCGAAGCCGCCACCGTCTCGCTCTGGCGCCTGCCCGACTCCACGCTCGTCACCGGCCTGCTCACGGACGAGAACGGGGCCTTCGAGTTCGACAACCTCCGCCCGGGCAAGCTCTACGTCTCCGTCTCCTACATCGGCTACGCCGCCCGGCGCATCAACGTCGAGCTCACCGCCGCCGCGCTCACGCGCGACCTCGGCGCGATTCAGCTCCAGGAGGGCGGCGAACAGCTTGCCGAAGTGCAGGTCGAAACCGACCGCGCCGCCGTCACCGTGCAGATCGACCGGATGGCCTACAACGTGGCCGACCAGGCCACCTCGTCGGGCGGCTCGGCCGAAGACGTGCTCCAGAAGGTGCCCTCCGTGGAAGTGGACTCCGACGGCAACGTGAGCCTGCGCGGCTCGCAGAACGTCGCCATCCTCATCAACGGACGCCCGGCGCCCGTGCCGCGCCAGTTTCTCGCCAACTTCCTCCGCCAGATCCCGGCCGACCAGATCGAGCGCATCGAGGTGATCCCCAACCCCTCCGCCCGCTACGACCCCGACGGCCTCGCGGGGATGCTCAACATCGTGCTCAAGCAGGGCACCCAGCAGCAGCGCACGCTCTCGGGCGGCGTCCAGGCTCGGCGCGAGCACGCGCGGCAACGTCAACACGTCCGCTGAGCGTCAACGCGACCGGGCCCAAGCTCAGCGTCTACGCCAGCTACGGCCTGCGCCGCGACAACCGCGACTTCGAGGGCAGCGCCTACCGCGAGAACCGCTACGCGGCGCCCAACACGTTCCTGACGCAGGAGGACGACGGCGGCTTCGGCGGCCTCAACCACATCCTCAACACCACGCTCGACTACACGCTCGCGCCGCGCCAGACGCTCTCGCTCCAGGCCATCGGCACGCTCCGCAACGGCGACCGCGACGGCACGACGAACTACCTCACGCGCTCCGGCTCGGCCTCGGGCACCGTGGTCAACAACTACGACCGCGTGACGGCAGGCGACAGCAAGGGCGTCAACACCGACCTGACGCTCACCTACCGCAACGTCAAGGTCGCCTCGAAGCACGAACTCACCGCCGAGGTCCGCTACGGCCTCAACCGCGACGACGACGCGACGCGCATCCAGCAGCTGCTCCGCGACGCCGCGAGCGGCAACCTCACCGGCACCGCCTACACCGAGACCTCCGACGCGGGCAACAACCGCCGCGACGCGACCGGGCAGGTAGATTTTGTGCGCCCGCTCTTTGGCGACGCTGGCAAGCTCGAACTCGGCTACAAGGGCACCCTCCGCCGCCTCGACGCGGAGCAGGACGCGCTCGTGTACCGCAGCGGCAGCCCCGTCACCAGCGCCGACGCCTTCGTCTACGACGAGAACGTGCAGGCGGCCTACCTGACGGTCGGGCGCAAGTTTGGACCCGATCGGGACGCAGGTCGGCGTGCGCGCCGAGCAGGTGTGGACGGACTTCTCCTCGCAGGGTGCTGCGGCCACGCCGAACAACTACTTCTCGCTCTACCCGAGCGCCTTCCTGACCTACGCGCCGACGATCCAGAACACGTTCTCGCTCTCGTACTCGCGCCGCGTCGACCGCGCCGACCCGCGCCAGCTCAACCCGGTCGTCCGCATCGACGACCCGCTCACGCGCCAGCAGGGCAACCCGGCCCTGCGCCCGAGCTACACGAACTCGTTCAACGCCGCCTACACGCGCTTCTCGAACCTCGGCAGCCTCACCGTGTCGCCCTTCTACCGCTACACGAACGACGGCGTGAGCCGCGTGACGACGTCCGACCCGGCCAACCCGGAGGTCACGATTGCCACGTTTGCCAACATCGCCAAGCAGCAGAACATGGGCGTCGAGGCCAACCTGCAGGTACGCGCCGGGCAGAAGGTCACGGCCGGCCTGAGCGGCAACGTGACGCGCACGGTCTCCGACGGCTCCATCGGGGGCCAGAGCGTGGGCGTGGACGCGGTGGGCTTCGGCGTGCGCGGCAACGTGGACTTCAAGCCCCGTCCGGGCTCGACGCTCTCGGCCTTCGGCTTCCTCTCGCCGCCGCGCAAGACCGAGCAGGGCCGCTTCGGGGGCTTCCGCCGGATGGAGGCGTCGTTCCGCCAGCAGTTCCTGCAGGACAAGGCGTCGCTCACCTTCCGCGTCTCCGACCCGTTCGCGCTCTCGCGCTTTTCGAGCACCACGGAGGGCCCGGGCTACTACTTCGAGTTCGAGCGCCGTCCGCAGGAGCGCCAGCTCACCGTCACGCTCCAGTACAACTTCGGGCAGACGCCGCGCAACCAGACCCGCACCCCGAACCGCAACCAGCAGCAGCCCCAGCAGCAGCAGGACGCCGACCCGTTCGGCCAGGGCAGCCGCTGAGCTGATCCTAAACCCTACGGGCGACGGGCGGTGTGGACGTGGGTCTGCACCGCCCGTCGCCGTTTCGGCCCGCGCCGCCGTTTCTTAGACGGCCCCCTGCTGCTCATGCCTGCTTCTGCTCCCTGGTACGCCGACTGGTTCGACCGCGACGCCTACGCGCTCGTCTACGCCCAGCGCGACGACGGCGAGGCCGAGCGCGCCGTGGCCTTCCTCGTAGCGGCGACCGGCCTGCGCGCCGCCCGCCACCGTGCTCGATGTGGCCTGCGGGCGCGGGCGGCACGCGCTCGCCTTCGCCCGGCGCGGCTTTACCGTCACCGGCTTCGACCTGTCCGCCCGCGCCCTCGATGCCGCCCGGCGCGCGGCGCGTTCGGCGAAGCTGCCCGTGCGCTTTCGGCGGCAGGACATGCGCCGCCCGTTCTGCGACGGCTGCGCCGACCTTGTCGTGAACCTCTTCACCGCCTTCGGCTACTTCGACGACGACGCCGAAAGCGCCGCCGCCCTCGCCGCGATGGCCCACAGCGTGCGCCCCGGCGGCACGTTCGTGCAGGACTTTCTGAACGCCCCGTACGTGGCCGCCACGCTCGTGCCCGAGACCCTTCGCCGCGTCGGCGAGACGGATGTCACCGAGCGCCGCTGGATCGAGGGCGGCTTTGTCCACAAGGCCATCACCCTCCAGGCCCACGGGCACGAGGAGACGCACCGCGAGGCCGTGCGCCTGTTCACCCCCGACGCCCTCGCCGCGCTCCACGAAGCCGCCGGCCTCCGCGTCACCGCCCGCTACGGCGACTACGACGGCGGCGCGCTCACGCCCGAGAGCCCGCGCTGCCTCCTCATCGCCACACGCCCGGCCTGATGCGGGTGCTGTCCTTTCTGATGCCCCCACGGCGCCCCGTGCGCCCGGTCCTGCACGCGCTGCTGCTGGCCACCGCGCTCGGGCTCGCCGGCTGCGACCTGCTCGCCCCGCGCACGCCCGAGGACCCGCTCCCCGGCGGCGCCACGTTCGTGCAGCCCGACACGCCCGAGCTCGTGCTCGACAACCTCCAGCGCGCCATCGCCGCGCTCGACGCGGCCTCCTACCGCCGCTCCTTCGCCGACGCCTTCCGCTTCACGCCCACGCCTGAGGCCGCCGCGCGCACGCCCCTGTTTGCCGGCTGGGACGCCAACGCCGAGGAGGGCTACTTTCGCGCGCTCGTCTCCGCCGCCACGACGGGCGCCGCCTTCACGCTCCGCCTCTCCGACCAGGCGCCGCCCGAGGTGACCGAATCCACCTACGTGCTCGACGCCGCCTACACGCTCACCACGCCCCACCGCCGCGCCGAAGCCCCCACGACCGTCCAGGGCCGCCTCCGCTGGACCCTCACGCGCGGCCCCGACGGCCTCTGGCGCCTCACCGACTGGACCGACCGCACCCTCGCCGCCGGCGTCCCCTCCTGGAGCGACCTCAAAGCCGCGTTCGGGCGCTGATCCCCCTCCTGCTGCGCTCCCCCCCTGCTGCTCCGGCCTGAACGGCCTCCGCAGCGGTCCTCCCCCGAATTCGGGGGAGGTGTCCCGCAGGGACGGAGGGGGAGATCCTTACCGCTTGGGCCGCAGCGTCGCCACCGGCAGCACCATCTCCTCGAGCGAGATGCCGCCGTGCTGCATCGAGTCGCGGTAGAGGTTGAGGTAGTGGTGGTAGTTCGTCGGGTAGACGAAGTAGAAGTCCTCCTTGGCGAGGATGTAGTTCTCGTTCAGGCCCAGGCGCGGCAGCCCGAACGTCTCCGGGTCCCTCACGAACACGGCGTCCTTTTCGTCGGCCTTGAGCTGCCGGCCGTGCTTGTAGCGGAGCGCCGTGGAGGTGTCGCGGTCGCCCACCACCTTCGTCGCGTGGAGGCAGCGGATGGCGCCGTGGTCGGTCGTCACGACGATGGTGCAGTCTTGCCGGGCGAGCGTCTGGAAGGCCTGGAGCAGCCAGAGTGCTCGAACCACGTCCGCGTGAGCGCGCGGTAGGCCCGCTCGTCCGGGGCGATCTCGCGCAGCACGGGGCTGTCGGAGCGGGTGTGGGCGAGGATGTCGACGAAGTTGACGACGACGGCCGAGAGGTCGTGCTGGACGAGTTCGGACGCCTTGGCGGCGAACTCGCGCCCGTCGCGGGAGGAGACGAGCTTGTCGTAGCGCATCCGGACGCGCTTGAGGTGGCGGCGGTCCAGCAGGTCGGCCAGGAAGGTCTCCTCGTGGCGGTTTTTGGAGTGCTCGTCGTCGTCGTCGCTCCAGAGCTTGGGGTAGCGGCGGTGGAGGTCGCGCGGGAGCAGGCCCGAGAAGATGGCGTTGCGCGCGTACGGCGTGGCGGTGGGCAGGATGCCGAAATACGTCTCGCGCTCGATGTCGAAGTGGGGGTGGAGCAGGCGCTCCATCTCGAACCACTGGTCGAGGCGCATGCAGTCGATCACGAAGAACACGACCGGCTTGGCGTTCGCCTCGCGCAGGAGGGGCACCACGCACTGGTCGATCACCTCGTGCGAGAGCAGGGGGCGGTCTTCGTCGGGCCCCTCGGCGTCGATCCAGCCGGCGTAGCGGCGCTCGACGTAGCGCGAGAACTCGCGGTTGGCCTCGCGCAGCTGGTCCTCGAGCACCTGCCGGACGCCCTCCTCGGCGTCGAGGCGCGCGTCGAACTGCACGAGGTCGTGGTAGAGGTCCGTCCAGTCGCCGGGCGTGCTGGCCTCGCTGAGGCGCGACGTGAGCTGCGGAAACGACTGGAGGTAGGCCCGCTGGGCGCTCTCGCCCTCCAGGCGCTGCCGGTCGAGCAGGCGCTTGACGGTGAGCAGCACCTGGCTCGGGTTGACGGGCTTGGTGAGGTAATCGGCGATCATGCCCGCCGAGGGCCTCTTCCATCAGGTGCTCCTCCTCGCTCTTCGTGATCATCACAACGGGCACTTCCGGGGCCACGCGCTGGATCTCGGCGAGCACGTCGAGGCCGTTCATGCCGGGCATCTGCTCGTCGAGGAAGACGAGGTCCGGGCGGTGGTCGCGGAGCGTTTCGAGCCCATCGGCGCCGTTGGTGGCCGTCTCGACGCGGTAGCCCTTGGCCTCCAGAAACAGGACGTGGGGCCGGAGCAGGTCAATCTCGTCGTCGATCCAGAGCAGCGTGGGCATAGAGGCGGGGATATCACGGGCTAACAACGCCCCGCGCAGGGCGTCTATCGGGTCCAACGTTCGGGCGATGGCAATCCGTGAGCCCCGGCACAGTTTCCATTGCATACCGAACCCCGGCAGCCCTTCCAGCGAAGCAAGATCGGTCTATATTTCAGGGCAGCACTTTTCTCCAACGATCATGATTCGCTCCCGAGCCGCCATCGTTTCAGGTCTGGTCGTGCTGGCGTTGACAGGCTGCGACACGGCGGCTCCGCCACTGTCGGAGTCTGACTTAATTGACGAGCTTGGATCTCTTCCGCCGAACACCTACGTCCTCTACAACCGTGATGCTAAATCTTCGACGACTGGGCACACCCTGAGCTTGGAATTGAATGGTAAGTATTGGGCTCAGTTGAACACAAGAGATAGTCCCTGGTCTCTCAAGCTATACGCCGAAAAGGATTCAATTGGCCAGGACGGAGGCCTTCACGGAAGGCTACTTACAGGTGAAGCTTTCCTCAGCCAACTCTATTCCGGAAGCCGCTTCACGAATGCCGATGGCGAGACTAAGATTCCTATGGACTTTATAGCTCATGACGGCTCGTCCTATCAATGCGGCGACCAGTTGCTGATCATCTTTACCCGTATCACCCCCACCGATGTGGTCGGAGCCTTCTCCGTGCGCTGCTCGTTCAATCCGGGATACTTTTCGCGCCCCCGTCACTCCACGATTGAGGGGGGATTTCACTTTACGCGCCCGGTGCTCGCTACCTCCTGAGGCAGGCCTCGGTCAATCGCTCGGCGTCCAGACGTAGCGGCCGGCGGGGTCCACGTAGCCGCGCTTGCCGTCGAGTTCGACGAGGGCGAGGCCGTACTCGAAGTCCCAGGCGCGCTCGAAGCGCGGCGGGATGGCGAGGTGGCCGGTGGAGTCCACGAAGCCCCACTTGCCGTCCTGCCGGACGCGGGCGAGGCCGTCTTTGAAGTACCACGCCTGCTCGAACATGGGCCGGACGAGCGTATCGCCCTGCGCGTTCACGAAGCCGTAGCGGCCGTTCACGCGGAAGCGCACCGGGCCCAGCGTTGTGCGCGACTCGGCGTAGGCGACCGGCGTGGGCACCGCGCCCGGCAGCACGTGGCCCGTGGTGTCGATCACGCTCCAGTGCCCGTCCACGAGCACGCTCGCGCGCCCGCCCGAGAAGTGCCACGCATCGTCGAAGCGGGGGGGGATGACCTCCTGCCCGCGCGCGTTGACGTAGCCGAACTTGCCCCGCGCGCGCACGAGCGCATAGCCTTCGCGGAACGGCCCGGCCTGGGTATACTTCGGCTGGATCACGACCTGCCCGGTGCGGTCCATGTAGCCGTACTTGCCGTCCTGCTTGACGGCGAAGAGCACCGGCGGCGGCACCTGCGGCGTCGGGACCTCGTCACGCCCGCAGGCAGAGGCCGCCACCGCGACGGCGAGCAGGAGCAGGGCAACACGCATAGAGGCTGGCAGAAAGCACTGTTGAGGGTCTGGCCGGGGCGGCGGTTCCCGGCCCCACCGGAACGTGACACCGCCTGCGACGCCGCCGGTGCTCAGATGAGGCTCCGCGACTGCCCCCCGTCCGCCGTCACGCACGCGCCGGTGACGAGGCTCGCGCGGGGCGAGACGAGGAACGCGGCCACGCTCGCCACCTCCTCGGCCGTCCCGAAGCGCCCGAGCGGGATGTTGGCCGCCACAAACGCGGCCATGCCCTCGGGGTCGTCCTGCACGCGCCGGTCCCACGAGCTGCCAGGAAAGCGAATCGAGCCCGGCGCAATCGTGTTGACGCGCACGCCGCGCGGGGCGAGTTCGAGGGCCATGATGCGCGCGGCGGAGATGAGCGCGCTCTTGGTGGCGTTGTAGATGGACAACCCCGGCCCGCCCGCCTCGCGCCCGAAGATGGAGGCGGTGAAGAGGATGCTGCCCGCCCCGGAGGCTTCGAGGAGCGGCAGCAGCGCCCGGGCGGTGCGCAGGTGCGCAAACACGTTGAGGTCCGTCACGGCCTGCCAGTCGTCGTCGGTGGTGTCGGCGAAGGGCTTGCGGCGGTTGGTGCCGGCGTTGCCCACGAGCACATCGCACCGCCCGAAGTGCGCCCGGGCGGCCTCGGCGATCTGCGCGCCGCTCTGCGCGTCGGTGACGTCGCACGCGAGCGTTTCCACGCGCGTGCCGGCGCCCCGCAGCGCATCGGCGGCTTCGGCGAGCGCGTCCGCCCCGCGCGCGACGAGCAGCAGGTCCATGCCTTCGGCCGCGAGCGCCGCCGCGATGGCCCGGCCCAGGCCCCGGCTGCCCCCCGTCACCACCGCCGCGCGGCCCTGTAGCTGCAAATCCATAACCTCAGTGCTGTGACAGGCTGAAAAGACAGGGTTGGTTCGTCGTTCGTTGTTCGTGGTCAGACGAACCTGGCAGAAGGCCTCTGCCCCTCTGACGACGAACCACGAACGACGAACAAACGACCCCTCAGCGCGGTTTGGGGCGGCGCTGCCCCTTGGTGGCCGGCATCGTCAGGTACGGGTTGTCGTGCCGGACCGGCGCGTCCTCGGGCTCGGCGTGCGGCTCGGCGGGCGCCGTTTCGCCCGCTGCTTTGCGCGTCCGTGCCGGCTTGGCGGCGGGCACGTCGGCGAGCACGGCGAGCGTGTCGGGGTCGTAGAGCCCGCGCAGCGTGGCGCCGCCGAGCGCGGGCACGTCCACGTCGAGCACGGCGAGGGTGCCCTTGCGCATCTTGACGCGCCCGCCCGTGAGCACACGGATCGTCTCGCTCAGGTCCGGCTCGTGGGCGACGATCCAGACGTGCGCCTCGGGCGGCTGCACGGCGAGCACGGCGAGGTAGGCGTCGGGGTCGGCCCCGGAGGCGAGGGCGCCGACCGGGTCGGCGGCGCGCCCGAAGACGTCGGCCACGTAGGCGGCGGTTTCGGCGGCGCGCACGTACGGGCTCGTGAGGAGCACGTCGGCCTTCCAGCCGAGGCGGCGCAGGGCCGTGGCCTGCGCGGCGAGCTTGCGGTGGCCTTTTTCGGTGAGGGCGCGGTCGGCGTCGGGCAGATCCACCCGGGAATCCTCGGCGATGCCGTGGCGAAAAAAGTAGAGGCGCATAGGGGGAGCAAACAGAGCACCGGCAAGCTAGCCCCGCGCGTGCCTGCGCCGGGCGTGACGTTCTGGTTTGGCCGCGCCGCTACGGGTTCGCGGCTCGGGCGCAGTCGGCGGCGGTAACGTAGACCGTCGTCACGTACTGCCCGTTCGTGTCCACAAAGCGGTAGGCATAGACGCCGCCCCGGTCGAGGATCGCCCGGGAGGGCGCCTCGCCGCACACGCGCGGGGCGAGCACCGGCGCCAGCACCGCCTGCGTGCGCAGGGTGTCGAGGCCGGGGGCGCGGGGCGTGTCGAGGCGGGTGTGGAAGGTGAGCACGCCCGAACGGGCCGTCACGTCCTCCACCGTGTACCCGTCGAAGGCGCGCGGCAGGCCCAGGTCGGCCTTGTGCGCCACCACGTCGCCGATCAGCGCATCGGCAGAGGCCGCCGGGGCCCGTGGGCACGGGCGCCGCCTCTGAGTGGTAGGGCGGCCGGGGCGTCAGCGGGCGCATTGGCGGGCTCGGACGCCCGCGACTGGCACCCGAGCGGCCAGGGCGAGCACCGCTGCGGCGGCCCAGCAGCGCATTGCGTGGGGACGGGCAAAGATGGCGCACATGAGGTCGGGAGGGAGAGAGGGGACCGCCAAGAAACGACCGGGGACCCGGCGGCTGGATTCGGGCACGCCGGGCCGCCCGGAATCCGGGTCGCCCTGGCATCCGGCCCCGGCAATTTCGGGGAGCGCGTCAACGCTCCGGCGGGAAAGCCCTGCAAATTTGCCTCCTCCCGTGCTCAACCCGCCCCGTACGGCCGCCTGAATGCCCGGAGACCCGGAGCCACCGCACGGCGCCGGCTTCGATGCCTATGTGATGACCGGGGAGACCTCCGTACTTGGCCCATTCTCACCGTACCAATGAGCCTCATGCGGGCACGCAGAACTCCCGCCTGCCCACTCAAAGAGCACCTCGGTCAAGCAGACGTGACAACGACGTCGCCTGCCCCGCTGCCTCGGCAACGCTACCATACCCTGCATCCCCTACGGGACCGTCAGCACCCTTCACCTTCAACGAGGCACCCATCATGGCAAACCCGCAGAAGCAGCAGAGCTCTAGCAGCAAGCAGAAGCACAAGCAGGAAGGCAGCAGCGGCACGCACGAGCACAACGAGACGACCAGCGGCGGTAGCGGCGGCAACATGGGCGCCGGTCAGTCGGGCAAGGAGAACATGGGCAGCGAGAAGCCCAGTGATGGCCAGGGGATGGGGAGCCAGCAAGCCGCCCAGTCCTGAGTCCGCGTTGACTGTTGCGAGCGGGAGCGTCTCGTCCATCGGGGTCGGGCGCCGTCCCTGCCCTCCTTCCTACTCATCGCACGTCCAGCCCGAGTCGCCAGGCGAAGAAGGCGAACACGGACGCGGCCCGCACTTCGCCCGAGGCCACCGTGCTCCCTTCGAGGCCGTGCCCGCCCCCGAAATCCACGCGGAGCAGCACGGGGCGGGCCCCGCCTGGCTGCGCGGCAGGGCCCCCCGCGTGCCGGAGCGCGGCGGCGAGCTTGCCCGGGTGCCACGGCGGCACGCGGGTGTCGTTAAAGCCTGCGTAAAGCAGCGTTGCCGGATATCGCCCGCCCACCTGGACGTGGTGGTACGGGCTCATCGCCAGCAGCGCACGGAACCCCGCTTCTGTCTCGACCGACCCGAACTCGTCCCGGTTGCCGGGGCCCACGCTCGACTTCTCGAACCGGACCATGTCGGCCACGCCCACTTCGATGGCCGAGGCGCCGAAGAGGTCGGGCCGTTCCGTGAGGGCCCGCCCGGCGAAGATGCCCCCGGCGCTGGTGCCGTTGATGCCCAGCATCTCCGGACGCGTCAGCCCGGCGCGCACAAGGTGCTCGGCACAGGCGATGGCATCTTTCCACGTGTTGGGCTTGCTTGCTTTGCGGCCCGCGTCGCGCCAGACCGATCCGGAGTAGCCGCCACCCCGCGCGTGGCAGATCGCGTAGGCGCCGCCGGCCTCCAGCCAGGGCCGGATGCCGGGGCGGAAGTAGGCGTCGTCTGTGGTGCCGTAGGCGGCGTAGCCGTTGAGGATCGTCGGGCGAGGGCCTGACGCGCCCGCCACCCGCAGGATCGTCAGCGGAACGCGCACGCCGTCATGGGACGGAACCATCACCGTCTCGGCCGTCAGGCCATCCAGGTGGTCAAACGGGTCGGGCGGATTGTAGAAGGGGGGCTCCTCATCGATCCGCCTGGTGCCGGGGTCGTAGCGGAAGCGGCGGTCCCCCTGCGTCCACCCGCCGTAGACGAACGTGACACCCGGACGGGTGGAGAGCGCGCTCAGCCCACCGTAGCTGCCCTCGAAGGGCGGCGGGACCTCCTCCCTTGCACCCCCACCGTAGGGGAAACGGAACAGGCGCGTCTGGCCCTCCTTCGTTTCCAGCCAGTACACCGCATCGCTCGCATAAGAGGGGCTGCCGTTCCAGAAATCCAGCCCCTCCGTTTCCAGTAGCACTTCAGCCTTCGACCAGTCGGGCGCTTCGGTGCCGGCGAGCAGGCCCGGCGGAAACGGGAGCCGGACCAACCGCCCGTGGGGCGCCCCCTTAAAGGCGTCGGCGTAGAGCCAGGGGCCGCGGGCGCCCACCCCCCTCACGCTGTCGGCCAGGCTGCTCACGCGCCGCCACGTGATCGGCGCTCCCTGCTCCACGGCTTCCGCCGTGCTGACGTACGTCTCCTCGGTGCGGGAGACGCCGTCGCGGAAGACGGAGACGAAGGCGAGGCCGGCGTGCTCGTCTACGGAGGGGCCGCCGAGCGCCGACGAGTCCCCGGTGACGAGGGTGGGATCGAAGACGACCGCGTCCGTGGCGACGTCCGTGCCTAGCACGTGGCGGCGCGCGGGCAGGCCCCCGTAGAGCGCGCCCGGCGTGGCGTCGGGGCCGAGGTCCCGGTACGTGTTGTAGACGAAGGACCGCCCGTCAGGGAGCCAGTCGAGCCCGGCCACGCGGGCGGGCATGTCGGCCGCCAGGGGCCGTCCAGAGGCCGTCTCCACGAGGACGAAGCCGCCCCGCTCGTTGCCGCCGGACGTGTACCCGGCGGCGACGTGGGCCCCGGTCGGCGAGACGTGGAACCGGCCGAGCACGGCGTCCCGTTCGCCTTCGATCTGATCGACCGAGAGGAGCCGTCGTTCTTCCGAGAACAAATCGCGCACGTAGAGCGCGGGGCCCTGCTCGTCCGGCATGCGCTTGAAGTAGAACAGGCGCCCGTGCCGCTCCAGCGTCTGCCCGAGGCTGTAGGGGCGGGCCTGGCGGGCCTGAGCGAAGCGACTGGCGAAAGCGGCGTAGGCCGGCTGCGATTCCAGGACCGTCTTCGCAATGGCGTCTTCGGCCTCGAACCACGCCCGGACCGGCGGCAAGCTGTAGGCTTCGAGCCAGCGGTACGGGTCGGGGATGCGCGTGCCGAAGAGGACGTCGGCGTCTCGTCCGCGGGGCGTCTCCGGCGGGCGGGACTGAGCAAGCGCGGGGGCCGCGACGAAGAGCAGGAGCAGCAGGCGCATGGTGGAGCGTCGTTGTGGCGGGACAACTTCGCTCATGCGCTCCTCCAAACAACCCCTCCGGTCAAATGGGTTGGAGAATGCGGGGAGGATCATCGCCGGGCCTCCCGAAGGGCCGGGTTTAGGCGGTCGTGTAGCGAAATCTGTGGGTTTCTCTCTCTACGGCGATGGACCCATTACGACGACTGGCAAGCGATGCCTGATCCTTGTAGAGGCCCAGCGCCCGCAATCACGTGCAGTCATCTACTGCGGTGAACGCGGGAAAGCCCGCCGGCCACCTTCCAGATCTTCCTGCCGCTCCCGGCGGCCGCCTCGCCGGCACGGACAGGAGGCCAAAGTCTATGGGCGAGGCCAGGGCGACGGTCTGCCCCCTTCCCGACGCTCTGGATGCGGTAGCAGGCTAAACGGGTGGGCCGTTCCTCGTTCGTCGCCAGAAGCACCCAGCCGAAGGCCTCCGCCTCTCTGACGACGAACCACGAACGATGAACCATGAACGCCCCCACACGCTGCGCCTGCCCGCCCCTTCAGGAGGAAACCGATACCTCCAGGGCTCGGGTGAGCTCGGCCCGCGTGAAAGGCTTGGCGAGGTAGCCGTCGAAGCCCATCCGCAGAAAGCGGTCCTGGTCGCCGGGGAGGGCGTAGGCGGTCATCGCCACAAACCGGGCCTGGGCGCAGGCCGCGCCTGCTCGAAGCCGGGGCAACAGCTCCTCCCCCGACTCTCCCTCGCCGAGGTTGATGTCCAGCAGGACGAGGTCGAAGTGCGCGCGTCCGGCCGCCACGGCCAGCGCGCCTGCGGGGCCGTTGACGCAGTGGACGGTGGCGCTGGCTTTGAGGTACGCGCTCACAAGCTGGCGCGTGGGCGCGTAGTCCTCGACGACGAGCACGCGCGGCTGCCCGCGCAGCGGGGGCGCGGCGGGGGCGGCGGAGGGCGCCACCGGCCCCGCGAGCACCCCGGGGAGCGTGACGGTGGCCCGGGTCCCGGCCCGGGGCGCGGGCTGGATCGTGAGCGTGCCGCCCATGAGGTCCACCAGCCCCTTCGCGAGCGCCAGACCGATGCCCGGACGCGAGTGGCCCAGGCCGGTGCCCTCGATGAAGCCGTCGAAGAGGTGGGGCATCAGCTCGGGGGCAATCCCGGTGCCGGTATCGCTCACCTCCAGGGTGATCAGGCCCTGTTTGAACGTCGCCGACAGCTGCACGCGGCCCTTGTGGGTAAACTTCACCGCGTTCTCGGCCAGTTGCAGGAGCACCTTGTCCAGCGCGGCCCGGTCGAGGGCGCAGGTGAGCGGCTGGTCCGGCACCGCAACGTCGACCGTGAGCCGTTTGAGGGCGGCGAGGGGCCGCACCCGGGCGGCAATGAGGTGGACCATCGCCCCCACGTCGGTCGGCTCCGGGCTCAGCAGTAACGCGCCGGAGCGGACCTGCGCGAGTTCGAGGACGCTGCGAAGCGTCTCCATCAGGCGCCGGGCGCCCACGTCGATGAGTTCGGCGTAGCCGAGCAGGTCGCCGGTGGCCTCCTGCTTCATCAGTTCCGTAAACCCGATGACGGACGAGAGCGGCGTCCGCAGCTCATGGCTCATGTTCACGAGAAACCGTTCCCGGCTCGCCACGCCCGCCGCCGCTTCCTCCTTCACGCGCTCGAGCTCGGCCAGGGCGGCGCTCTGGGGGCGCTCGTGGGCCGCCCAGATCACGGACCCGGGCGCTCCGGCCGGGCCGAGCGCGGGGACGATGACCTCCTCCAGCTCCCGCCGCCCGGAGGTTGCCTCGTACGCGAGCGGTCCTGTTTTCGCCTTGCCCGTCGTCAGGGCCTCCTCCAGCCGCAGTTCCAGGCCGGCGGGCGAAGCGCCCTCCAACGACAGCTGGCGCGCGTGCTGGCCCAGCAGCTGCGGCCAGCGGATCCCCGTCAGGCGCTCGGCGACCGGGTTGGCGTACTCGACCCGCAAGTCGGTTCCGAACTGGATGACCGCGTGGGGCAGGTGCCCCGCCAGCGCGCGGAACGCCCCGCCCTGCTCGTGCTGCCCCTGCAAGCGCTGGGCCGCCTGCACGTGCGCCTGCCTCCACTCGCTCCAGCGCCATGCCAGGTCCACCTCCTCGACCAACATCTGGGCCAGGGCCGCGAGCACGCTTTGGTGGACCTTCGAGAGCTTCCGGGGCGTCGCCCCGGTGACGCAGAGCATCCCCAGGCGCTCCCCTGAAGGCGTGCAGAGGGGGAAGCTGGCAAAGAACCGGAGGTGGGGCTCTTCGAGCACGAGGGCGTCGGACCCGAAGAGCGGGTGCGCCGCCGCGTCGGCCACCACGAGGGGCTCCTCGGCCTGTGCCGCGTGGGTGAACAGCTGGCTCCGGGAAACCTGGGCGCCGAGGTCGAACCCCACCTCCGAGACGACCGCCATCCTGTCCTCCGTGCGGAGCAGGATGAGGGCGCCCGGCGACTGCGCAAGCTGGGCGGCCAGCCCGGCCATCTGGTCGTACCACTCGACGCGGCCCGCGTCGTAGTCGGCGCCGGATTGCGGGGCGGGCGGGGGGAGCAGGGGAGCGGCCGGGAGGGAGGATGCTTCCATCAGAGGGGTTGGAGGTCAGAGGGCGCCGAGGGCGCCCGAGCGAGTAAGAAACCGATGGGCGGCCGTTTTATACCAGATCCGGAGGCAACGTGTAGGTTGTCATTGCGAGAAGCCGAAGGCGACGTGGCAATCCGGTCGGATTGAGCCCACCCGACGAGATTGCCGCGTCACTCGCTGCGCTCGTTCCTCGCAAGGACACCCCTTTCAGCCAGATTTGGTATTACCGGGCCTTTAAACGCTCGAGTAGACCCAAGATCTCGGCCCGGGTAAAAGGCTTGGGCAGGTAGCTGTCGAACCCCCCGGCGATGAAGCGTGCTTCGTCCCCCGGCAGAGCATACGCCGTCATCGCCATAAAATGCGCCGCCCGGCAGGCCCGCAGCACGCGTAGCTCCCGCCACCAGGTCGGATCCGCTGATGTCGTCGCCGAGGTTGATGTCGAGCAGCACGGCGTCGAAGGGCTCGTCCCCGTCCGCCGCTGCCCGCGCCGCTGCGGCCGAGTCGGCCTCGACGACAATCGTCCCTTTGAGGGCGTGCCTGACGAACAGCCGGGTGCTCGCGTCGTCCTCGACGAGCAGCACCCGCCGGCGCACGAGGGGCGGGCCGCCCCCGAGGCTGGACGGCGGGTTGGGCGCCAGGGCCCACACGCGGCACCTGCACCGTGAACGTGGTTCCCTGCCCCTTCTCGGTTTCGACGGCGATGGTGCCGCCCATGACCTCCATGAGTCGCTTGGTGATCGTCATGCCGAGCCCATTGCCCTCGTAGCTGCGCGCGAGGCCCCGCGATTCCTGCCGGAACGCGTCGAACAGATGGGGCAGAAAGGCCTGCTCAGGGCGCGTACACGCCGGGGGGGCCTTCGTGGACGAGGCCGAGGTCGGCGAGGGCGGCCAGCATGGGGGCGACGTCGGTGGGGCGGGCGCCGGTGAAGGCGGCGGCGAAGGCCGGGGCGGTGAGCGGCCCGGCGGCGGCTTCGAGGACGGCGCGCAGGGCCTGCATCCGGGCGCCGAGCGTGGACGGCCACGGCACCCGCGCGGCGGGCGCGGACGCGGCCTCGGGGCCGGCGAGCACGAGCGCGGCCTGGGTGGGCGCGGCCTCGGGGGCCTGGTAGGACGGGCGGAGGTAGCGAACGTGCCCGGCGGCTTCTTCGGCGCGGCGGGCGGCGTTGAGCGCGACGAGCCGGGCGAGAAGGTCGGCGTCGGGGAGGGCGGCGGGCCAGCCGTAGGCGGCGGCTACGGCGGCGTCGAGGCGGTGGTGGAGGTCGAGCAGGACGGAGGCGAGGCCGGCGTCGTGCGTGGCGCGCTCCCGGTCGGTGAGCGGCGCGCTCTGGCGCAGCTTCTCGACGACGTTGTAGAGGTCGGTGAGCGTGAGGCCGGGGTGGGCCGCCTGCCGGGCCTTGCGGTGGGCGTCGAGCGCCTCGCCGAGCGCCCGGATTTGTTCTATTTGCGCCTCGGTCGCCGCCGGGAACGGGAAGGGCTCGAAGCAGCGCGTCTTGTTGTAGCGGGGGTCATTGCCCATGCCCAAGCGTCCGCCTGCCGCGAGGGCCCAGACGACGTGCGCGCGGGAAGAAAGCACGCCAAGGTGATAGGCGTCGTCGCTGGCAATCACGACGAGCATGTTGTCCGGCAGGATGGAAGCATCGAGAAACTGGAAGAGGCGATGCTTGGCTGTCTCCACCGTGGCGATGTAGCGCGGCAAGCCCGCGAGCGCAGGGCGCAATTCGGTGCGCGGCTTCCCGAAGAGCCACCAGTCGTGCATACCCTGCCCCATCGTCCGGTTGTTGGCGTCGCGTTCCGGCTTGACGTGCGTGTAGACGTGCTGGTAGATCGCCGGAAAGCGCCTCAGCACCTCCGCTTCCGTCAGTCCATACAGGTCGATCACGGACGCGCCACGGGGGCGGGCCGTAGGTCCTTCCCGTTGCGGTACGGGTGAATCGACCGCGTCCACCTCGGCATCCGTCCCAAAGCCGAAGGAGGCGGCCTCGCTCGGGCGTGACGATGAAGCCGGCCCCATGCAGTTTCATCCCGGGGCTGCTCAACCGCTCGTTCGCCTTCAGCGATGCAGCCTGCGTCACGTCCGCGCCCACGGTCAGGTCGGCGTTGATGCGCCCGCGCGTCTCGGTCGTCTCCACGAGCAGCGCGTCGTCGGCGTCGTGCTCCGTCTCGCGCATCACACTGCACGAGCGCCCCCTCGGCCTCGCCCGGCACGCCCACCGTCATCGCCACGCGCACGGCGGCCCCGTCGGCGCTGTCCACCCACGGGTGATCCGGCACCGCGAAGGCCAGCGAGAGCGGCGGATCGGCCTCCAGGTGCCGCGCCACGATGCGCCGGTTGAACGTCTGCGTGACCGAGTTGGTGGTGATGAAGCCGAAGCGCTGCGCCTGCCCCGTCCGCACGGCCTCGGCGGCGCGCTCCCACCAGTACATCACGAAGTCGGCAGACTCCGGCACGGCGGGGTACGCCTTGCGCAGCGCCTCCGTGTAGCCGTCGCCGAGCGCGTCGCGCATCCGGCTCGCCCCCACGAACGGCGGGTTGCCGACGATGAACTCGGCCTCGGGCCAGGCGTCGGCGGGGCGGGCGCCGGGGTAGTCGAGCACCGGCACGCGGGCGGCCTCGTCGGGCACCGCGCGGCCCGTGGCCGGGTGCAGGCGCGTCGTGCGTCCGTCCCAGCGCGTCACCGGCTGCCCGTGCGCGTCCATGCGCGGCGTGGGCGGGCCGTCCCAGGCGAGCACGGCGTCGCGCGCCTGCACGTTGCCGTAGGCGCGAAGTATGGGGCTGCGGGAGCGTCTGCGGGCTCCCATACGTGCGCAGGTGCCATTGCAGGTAGCCGATCCACAGCACGAGGTCGGCCACGGCGGCGGCCTGCGGGTTCACCTCCAGGCCGAGCAGGTTGGCGGGCGTCACGGCGGCGCCCTCCATCTCCAGCGCCCCGGCGCCGTAGCGGTCGAGCGCGCGGCGCACCTCGGCTTCCAGGCGCTTGAGGTGGTCGAGCGTGACGTAGAGGAAGTTGCCCGAGCCGCACGCCGGGTCGAGCACGCGCACGCGCACGAGGCGCGAGAGAAACGCCCGCAGCAGCTCCACCGCCTCGGCGCCCGCGCGGCGCAGGGTGGCCTCGGCGGCGCCCTCGGCCTCGGCGCGGCGCTCGACAAGTGCCACGGCGGCCAGCGTGCTCTCCCACTCGTGGCGCAGCGGCGCGATCACGGCAGGACCGACGAGGCGCTCCACGTAGGCGCGCGGCGTAAAGTGGGCGCCGAGCTTGTGGCGCTCGCGCGGGTCGAGGGCGCGCTCCAGCAGGGTGCCGAAGATGGCCGGCTCGACGTCCTGCCAGTCGGCAGCGGCGGCTTCCAGGAGGGCGTCGAGCTGTTCCGGCGTGAGCGCGAGCGCGCGGGCGCCTGAGAAGAGGGCCCCGTTGAAGGGCGGCAGCACGGCGCGCACGTCGGGCGAGAAGCCGCCAGTGTCGAGGGTGCGGAAGAACGCTTCGAGGCCGTGGGGCAGCACGTCGAGGGCGTCGCGGTAGGAGGCGAGCAGGCGCGTGAAGGCCCGCTCGGGGAGCAGGCCGGCGTCTTCGGCAAAGAGGCAGAACAGGCAGCGCGTGAGAAAGCGCGGCACCTCGGCGCGGTCGGCGGGCGGCGTGGAGCGTTCGAGCGAGGCGGCGAGGCCGGCCAGCCCGGTGGCGAGCGCGCGGGTGGCGCGGGCCTGCCTGCGCGTGGGGTCGAGCGAAGCCGGGTCGGCCCAGACGAGGCGGAGCGTCTCGCGCACGTCTTCGCGTTCGAGCGCGGCGAGGGGGATGCGGAAGCGGCGGGCGTCCGGGAAGGGCGTGTAGAGGCGGCCCTGCCCGGAGAAGTCGGCGTAGAGGTCGAGGCAGTAGCCGACGTCGCACGACGACGAGGAAGGGCGGCACGGGCTCGCGTTCGCCGAGGTTCTGGGCGTAGCGCTGGGCCTGCTGCTTGGCCGCGGCGAGGGCGCGCTCCCACGCGGCGGATTCGCGCTGCCCGTGGCCGGCGCGTTTGCCGGGGGCGGTGGCATCGGCGCCCTGCTTGGTTTCGAGCACGAAGGCGCCGCGCCGGTAGAGGTCGATGAAGCCGGTCGTCTGCCGGGCGGTGTCGTGGAAGGCCACGGGCCGCTCGAACACGTAGCCGTCGCGGGCGGGGTCGCCGGTGGCGGGGTCCGGGGCGGGCACGCCGAGGAGGGCGCACAGCTCGGCGAGGAAGCTCTGGTAGTTGGCGCGCTCGGCGGCCTGCGCGGGGCGCCAGCGGTCGAGGAAGGCGGCCACGTCGGGGGCCAGCGGGGCGGCGGGCGCGTCAGGCATGGGGGGCAGAGCAGGAGGGGGGCGCGGGCAGGTCGCAACGTACGCACATCCACGCCCACGCGCGCCGCCCCTTTCAGCGGCCGCCGGGGGTTCTGGCGCCCCAGGCGCTCACCGTCCAGGTGCTGCTCGAACGCCCACGCGGCCCCCAGCCAGCACGCGCGCCCATGCCGCTTCCCGGCGCGTCAACGGGGTCCTCATCGCTGAGCACCCCCGTGACATAGCCCGAGGCGCCGTTGCCTGCGGCGATAAGGGGGTTTGCTCAGGCGTGCGGATCGCCCAAGCGAAACAGGAGGAAACTCCGGGTGTATACAGTCCCTGTTAACACCCCCTGTTCCCGATGCCCACCACGCTCGTGCGCGCCTCGACGCACGCCCACGAAACGCTCGCCCGCATCGCCAAGGAGCGCCGCACCACCATGGCCCGCGCCCTCGATGCGCTCGTGGAGGAGCACGAGCGGCGCGCCTACTTCGAGACGCTTGCGGCCGCCTACGCGGCCCACCCGCCGGACGCGGACCCGGCGTACCGGGCCGACGTGGCGGCGTTGGACGGCGCGCTCGGCGATAACCTGGAGCCGGAGGACTGGCGCGCCGAGTACGACCGCACCCGTCCCCAGTAAACGATGGCCCCAGCCTGCTGCCGCCCGCCCCCGCCGGGGCGAGGTGTGGTTCTGCGACTTCACCCCCGTGGTGGGCCACGAGCAGGGCGGCATACGCCCGTGCCTGATCCTCTCGGACGACGCGTTCAACGTGAGCGGCGCCGGGGTGGTGTTCGTGGCCCCGATCACGTCGCGCCGCAAGGGCTACCGCACGCACGTGGAGATGCAGCCCCCCGAGGGCGGGCTGTCGCGGGCGAGCTTCGTCGTGACCGAGGCCACGCGGAGCGTGAGCGTACAGCGGCTGCACCACCGCACCGGCACGGCAAGCCCGGCCACGCTCGCCGCCGTGAGCGGGCACCTGCGCCGCCTGCTGGCGCTGCGCTGACGTGGTGCCCTCCTACGGCGCGCCCAGGACCGCCCAGCGGCGAAACCCCAGCCTGCTTGTGGGCCGGCCTCCAGCGCTGGCGCGGGGTGCGGCGGGCAACGATAGGGAAAGGGCTTGCCCATGAACCAGAAAACCCTCTCTGTACGCGCCGCTTGTTCAGGGGCTTACAGAGAGGGCTTTTCCTTCGTAGTCGGTACGGGAATCGAACCCGTGTTACCGCCGTGAGAGGGCAGCGTCCTAACCGCTAGACGAACCGACCGGGGCTAAGGGCCGCAAAATACGGAGTCCGCCTCTGGGGCGGGCTGCTTCACCGACAACTCACCCCGCCTGCGTCGCCCCTCCGTGCGAAGGCGGGCCCGGCGGCGTTACCATGCGGCACGCTCTGCGGGACGGGTGCCCGGCGCCTGCCCCGCCTTCCTTATTTCTGATCCTCGACCCATGCCGCGTCTGTATTCGCTCGCGCTTCTCGCCGCCTGCGCTACGCTCTCCCTGGCCGCCTGCAAGAAAGGCCCCGCCGCCGCCGCCGGCGATGACAACGCCGATCCCAACAAGATCGCCTTCGAGATGGGCACCCCCATCTCCGACACGTCCATCGTCGCCATCGTCACCACCGACTTTGGCACCGATACGCTCACGGCGGGCCTCTTCCGGCAGCAGATGGCGTACGTGATGAGCTCCAACCCGATGATGCAGGCCGACTCGGCGCAGATGCGCGAGCTTCGCCGCAGCCTCGTGGAAGGCTTTGCCCTCCAGAACCTCGTCTCCAACGTCTCCCGCCGCGACACGAGCCTCAAGGTGGACACCGCCGCCGTTTCGCAGGCCATCGCCGGCATCCGCGCCCGCAGCGGCATGAGCGAGCAGCAGCTCGCCGAGCAGATGCAGAAGGACGGCCTGACGATGGACTCGCTCCGCAGCCTCGTCGCCGAGCAGATGCGCCAGGACGCCTTCGCCCAGCGCTGGCAGAACGACGTGCCCAAGCCCACCGCCGCCGAGATCGAGACCTTCCGCAAGGAGCAGGCCGAAGAGGTCCGCGCCCAGCACATCGTCTTCCTCGCCATGCCCGGCACGCCGCAGGCCAAGCTCGACTCGGTCGTGCGCGTGGCCACCGCCGTGCTCGACTCGGTCAAGAAGGGGACGGACTTTGCCGCCCTCGCCCGCCGCCACTCGCAGGACGGCACCGCCGCCACCGGAGGCGACCTCAACTTCTTCTCGCGCTCGACGCCGATGGACAAGGACTTCCTCGACGCCGCCTTTGCCCTGCGCGACTCGGGCGACGTGACGCCGGCGCTCGTCAAGAGCCAGTTCGGCTACCACGTCATCCGCCTCACCGGCCGCCGCGAAGGCACGCCGATGGACACCACGCAGGCCCGGCAGCGCCTCCTGGGCGAGAAGGCCCCGGCGTTCATCCGCAGCCGCCTCCGCGACCTCGTGCGCGAGCACAACGTCAAGGTGCGCGTCAACCAGGCCCTCCTCAAGGCGGACCTCAACGACCCGCTCAAGACGGACAAGAACTGAGCCTACGCGCTCCCTTGCGCGCCCTCTGCCGGTTTCGGTGGAGGGCGCGCGTCGTTTGGGGCACCCGTGATGCCAGATCCGTTTGAACGGGGGGTCATGGCGAGGAGCGAGCGCCGCGCATGACGTGGCCCGCTCGCCACTTGCGCCCGCTCCGACCGGATGGCCGACCGGATCGCCACGTCGGCCTGACCCACGTCTTACGCCGTGGTCCTGCCGGGCATCCCCCGACGCGGGCGCGTCTGCCCCCTTCGCCCGTGCGAAGGGGGCGGAAATGCGGGCGTCCAGCGCGCATTTCGGGGGATGCCGTCCAGGGCGCTCCTCCTCCCAATGGCGTAGGGTCTATACCAAACACGAAGGACCAGCCGGCCTGGAGATGAAAGCCCGGCGCGTCGCCTGATCGTTGCCCGGCCGCCCGGAGCGCCGCCGCGTCCAGCGCCTACCTTCGCGGCGCACGCGCCCCCTCGTCCGATGCCTGATCCTGCGGCCCCTTCCGCCCGCTCCAACCCTGCCGGCCCGCTCCACGCGCACGAGGGCCTGCCGGGCCGGTGGAAGATCCTCGGCGCGGTCGTCTTCGGGCTCTTCATGGTGCTGCTCGACGCCACCGTCGTCAACGTGGCGTTTCAGACGCTCCGCGCCGAATACGGGCGGTCGCTGAGCCAGGCGCAGTGGGTGCTGTCCGTCTACACGCTCGCGCTCGGCATGGCGACGCCGCTCGCGGGCTTTCTCGGCGACCGCTTCGGGGTCAAGCGGACCTACCTCGCCGGCATCGCCATCTTTGTGCTCGGCTCGCTCGCGTGCGGGTTTGCGCCGACGCTCGAATGGCTCGTGGCCGCACGTGTGCTTCAGGGCATCGGCGGCGGGCTGGCCCTCCCGCTCGGCACGGCGCAGCTGTTTCGCGCGTTTCCGCCCCGCGAGCAGGGCCTGGCCCTCGGCGTGTTCGGCATCGCGATCCTGATGGGGCCGGCGCTCGGGCCGGTCGTGGGCGGCTACCTCGTCACCGTGGGCCTGTGGCGGTGGATCTTCTTCGTCAACCTGCCCATCGGACTCGTCGGGCTCGTGCTCGGCGCCCGCTGGCTCGTCGAGGCGCGGCGCGACCGGGCGCCCACGTTTCCGGCGCTCAGCACGCTGCTGAGCATCGTCGGCTTCGGGAGCGTGCTCTACGCCGCCACGCGCGCCGCCGACGCCGGCTGGACGAGCACGGCGGTGCTCGGCTGGGGCGGCCTCGGCCTCGCCACCCTCGCCGTCTTCGCCATCCGCGAATGGCGGCAGGCCGATCCCCTACTCGACCTGCGCCTCTACCGCAACCCGACGTTCCTGGCGGCCAACCTCGTCGGTTACGTGGCGATGGTGGCGCTCTTCGGCGCCGAGTTCCTGCTCCCGCTCTACCTGCAAACCCTGCGGGGCCTCACGCCCCTCGAAACGGGCCTGCGCCTGCTGCCCGTGGCGCTCGGGGCAGGCATCGCCACGCCCCTGGCCGGCTGGCTCTACGACCGCATCGGCCCGCGCCCCCTCGTGGTGACGGGCTACGCGGTGCTGCTCGTGAACACGTTTCAACTGGCCGGGCTCGCGGCCGACACGCCGCTCCGGTGGATCGGGTGGCTGCTCTTGATGCGCGGGCTCGCCATCGGGCTGACCGTGCAGTCTACGCTGGCCGTGGCGCTCGGGGTCGTGCCGCCGCCGCAGGTGCCCCGCGCCTCCTCGCTCATCAACGCGACGCGCCAGACCGTGCAGGCCTTTGCGGTGGCGATCCTGGCCACGGTGCTCGTGAGCACGCTCTCGCCCGACATCCGGGCCTTCCAGCAGCGGATGTTCGAGGCGCATCCGGGCGCCGTGCAGCACCTGCCGGGCCTGTGCGCGGTGCCCGAGGGGCCCCTCGGCGCGATGAGCATGGGCCTGCCGATGGCCGCGGCGCCCCTGCTGCGCCGGGCGTGCGTGGAAGGCCTCGCGGGCTTCGACCACGCCTATATGCTCACCTTCTACGCAACCATCGCGGCCTTCCTGCTCGCCTTCTTCCTGCCCGGCTGGCCCGGCCGCTGGACCGGCCGCAAGGGCGACCGCAGCGCCGCGCTCGAAGCTGCCGCCTGAGCGTTTGTTCGTCGTTCGTGGTCGTCGTTCGTGTCAGAGACCCTGTGGCATCCTGCTGCTGCTGACGACGAACAACCAACCACGAACCACCTCCCTTTCCCTTACCTGAGCCGATGCGCGCCATTGTTGTCCATGAAACCGGGGGACCGGAAGTGCTCCGCCTTGAAACCGTCGCTGTGCCCACGCCGGGCCCCGGCGAGGTCGTAGTGCGCCTGCACGCGACGGGCGTCAACCCGGTGGAGACGTACCTGCGCGCGGGCGGGCAGGGCTACACGCCGGCGCTGCCCGTCACCCCCGGCTCCGATGGCGCGGGCGTGGTGGAGGCGGTGGGCGCGGGCGTGACGCACGTTGCCGTGGGGGACCGCGTGTGGCTCTCCGGCGCCCTCAGCGGCACGTATGCCGAGGCCGCCTGCTGCCGCGCCGATCAGGTGCATCCGCTCCCCGCGTCGGTGTCGTTCGAGGAAGGGGCGGGCATGGGCGTGCCCTACACGACCGCCCACGTGGCGCTCTTTGCACGCGCCAACGTGCAGCCGGGCGAGGCGGTGCTCGTGCACGGAGCCAGCGGCGGCACCGGACTGGCCGCTGTCCAACTGGCCATCGCCCACGGCTGCACCGTCGTGGGCACCGCCGGCACCGACGACGGACGCGCGCTCGTGCAGGCGCAGGGCGCGGCGCACGTCTACGACCACCACGCGGACGGCTACCTCGACGCAGCCCGCGCCGATCTGGGCCGGGGCTTCGACGTGATCGTGGAGATGGCCGCGCACGTCAACCTCGGGCGCGACCTGCCCCACCTCGCGCGGGGCGGGCGCGTGATCGTGGTGGGCAGCCGTGGCCCCGTCGAGATCAACGCGCGCGACCTCATGGCGCCCGGCGCCAGCATCCTCGGGATGTCGCTCCGCACCACGTCCCCGCAGGACCTCGCCCGCATCCACGCCGCCCTCACCGACGGCCTCGCCGCCGGCGCGCTCCGCCCGCACGTCGGCCACCGCTTCCCCCTCGATGCCGCGCCCGACGCCCACCGCCTCGTGCTCGAAGGCCCGGCGCTCGGCAAAATCGTGCTCGTGCCGTAGCCCTGCCCGGCGCGCGGTTCGTGCGGGCTATACGGCTGGCGAGGGCGCCGCAGGGCTGGCCTCGCCGGTGACCTCCTCGGCGGGGTCACCGCCGGTCATCTGGAGGGCCACGATGAGGCGGCGCGCATCCTGGCGCAGCCCCGGCAGGCGGGTGGCGAAGACCGCCGCGCCGATCAGGCACAGCACGCCGCCGAGGCGCACCGTGCCGGGTGCCCCGAGCGTGCCGGCGAGGCTGCCGGCGAGGAGCGCGCCAAAGGGCGCCATCCCCATGAACATCATCGAGTAGACGGCCATCACGCGCCCCCGCAGCGCGTCCGGCACCATGGACTGCACGAGCGTGTTCGAGGCCGCCATCTCAACCATCATCGCCCCGCCGACGGGCAGCATCAGCACGGCGGAGAGCCAGAACACGCGCGAGAACGAGAACGCGATGAGCGCCACGCCGAAGGCCGCCGTGGCGAGCGCGACCCACCGCCCGAGGCCCCGGATGCCCTGCCGCCGCGCCAGCAGCGTGGCGCCCGACGAGCGCACCGAGCCCCGAGGCGCCCATCAGGATGCCGAGCCCGCGCGCCCCGCCGTGGAGGATCTGGTCCGCAAAGACGGGCATGAGCACCGCGTACGGCATCGCGACGAGGCTCACGAGCCCGAGCAGCAGCATGAGCGCCCGGATGGGCCGGGCCTGCCCGACGTAGCGAAACCCTTCGAGCACGCTCGCAAGCGCCGAGCCCGGCACCGGCACCCGCGCGCGCGGGGGCACCCGCATCAGCAGCAGCCCCGCGATGACGGCGATGTAGGAGACGGCGTTGACGAAGAAGCACCACCCCTCGCCCACGCCCGCCACGAGCAGCCCCGCCACCGCCGGCCCGACGACGCGCGCGCCGTTGAACATCATCGAGTTGAGCGCGATGGCGTTGACGAGGTCCTCGCGCCCCACCATGTCCACCACGAACGCCTGCCGCGCGGGGATGTCGAAGGCGTTGACGAGCCCGAGGCAGACGGCGAGCGCGAACAGGTGCCACACCTCCACGGCGCCCGTGAGCGTGAGCGCGGCGAGCACCCCCGCAAACAGCATCGAGAGCACCTGGGTGACGAGCAGGATGCGGTGCCGGTCGACCCGGTCGGCGAGCGCGCCGCCGAAGGCCGTCACGAGAAACACGGGGATCTGCCCGGCGAACCCGATCATGCCGAGGAGCAGCGTGGAGCCGGTAAGCCGGTACACGAGCCACGCCTGCGCCACCGACTGCATCCACGTCCCGATGAGCGAGACGAGTTGCCCGCTGAAGAAAAGCTGGTAGTTGCGGTGCCGCAGCGCCCGGAAGATGGACGCACGCGCAGCGGGGGCTGAAGCAGAAGCAGGCATCAGGCGCAGGAGGCTACGCGCCCCACCCGGCGCTGCGGCTGGGGTTTCCCGCCCGCCCGGCTGTTACCACGGCGGGACGAGCCGGCGCCTACTCGGCGCGCCGGTTCCATGCGGGCGAGAGCCGCCCGGTAGGCACCTCGGGGAGGGCATCGGGCCCGAGGGCGTAGTGGGAGGTGTCGTTGAAGAGCGTGAGGCGCGCGCGCGTGGGGCCCCGGAAGTCCACGGCGTTGAGCGCGCACGGGCTCTGGTCGAGCGTGTCGCGGTAGCGGCGCGGGTCGAAGCCGAGGAGTGAGGCGAGCAGCAGGCGGATGGTGGCCTTGTGCGAAACGACGAGCACCGTCCCGCCCGCGTGGTGCTCCAGCACCCGCAGCAGCGCCGGCAGCGCCCGCGCGGTAACGGCAAGGCCGGTTTCGCCGCCTTCGGGGGCGAAGGTGTACGGGTCACGGTCCCACGCCTCGGCTTCGGCCGGAAACTGCGCCTCTACCTCGGTGCGCGTGCGTCCCTCCCAGTGCCCGTGCGCGATCTCGGCAAACGCGGGGTCGGGCGTCACGGAGAGGCCCTGCGGCGCGACGATGAGCGCGGCGGTCTCCCGGGCGCGCTGGAGGTGCGAGCTGTAGGCCGCCGTGAGCGGCACCGCCGCGAGGCGCTGCCCGAGGCGTTCGGCCTGCGCACGGCCCACGTCGGCCAGGGGCGCGTCCACCGCCCCGGCAAAGCGGTCCTCGGCGGACAGCGTGGTCGCGCCGTGGCGCACGAGCAGCAGGCGGGTGACGGGGTCAGGCATGGAGCAGCGAGGCGAAAGGCTGCCCCGAAGGTAGCGCCGCGCGTCTGACCGGCCCGGCCCTCCGTGCGCGACGAAGCGGCCAGCCTGGTTCGTCGTCCTGTCGCCTGTCGTCCGTCGTCCGTCGTCAGAGAGACAGAGACCTTCTGCCTGGCGCTTCTGACCACGAACAACCAACGACGAACCACCGACAAAACGAGTCCCCGGCTGCTGGCCTGAAGACCCTGCCTATAGAAATCGTTCGAGGCGGGCGCGGAGGGTTTTGAGGGCGTAGCCCATCTGGTGCTCGACGGTTTTGGGGCTCAGCCCGAGCGCCTCGGCGGCCTCGCGGTGCGAGAGCCCCTGCCCGAAGCACAGTTCGAACACGGCCCGGCGCCGCTCGGGCAGCTCGGCCACCGCCGCCGCGAGCGCCTCGTGCAGCAGGGCCGACTCGGCGGCGTCGCTTTCGGGCGCGTGCGCGAGGCCCACGTCCTCCGGCAGGTCGTAGACGAGGCGGGCGGTGTCGCGGAAGTGGTTGAGCGCGCGCGTGTGGGCGATCCGGAAGAGGTACGCGCGGATCGAACGGGCGGGGTCGAGGTCGGCGCGGTGCTCCCAGAGGTACACGAAGGCGGCCTGCGCGAGGTCGTCGGCCACCTCGTCGGAGACGCCCCGGTGGGCGAGGTAGCGCAGCAGGCCCGCGTGGTGCCGGTCGAAGAAGCTCCGGAACGCCCGGTGGTCGCCCGCACGGATGCGCTCGACGAGGGCGCGGTCCTCGTCGGAAACGGAGGCCCCATCGAGCAGGGCGGCGAGCAGGAGCAGAAGCACGGCAGGCGGGAGGCGGTCGCGCCCGGACAGGCCGCGCGCCCGGCGAATCTAGCAGCGCCCGGCGCCAATGCGTCACGGAGCTGCGACAATCCCCTGCCCTTTCGCCGCGCGCGGAGCCCGGACGCCCGCCCTCGGTACGGACGGCTCTCGCCCTGCCCCATGCGCGTCCCCCTCCTGCTGGCCCTGCTCCTCGCCGCCTGCGCCCCCGAAGGCGCCCCGGTCGTCCAATCGCCTGCCCCGGTCCCCCGCACAACGTCTGCACGGCCGCCCACCGCCGTGCCCGGCGATCCGCCCGGCCTCGTCCGCACGCGCACGGCGGCGCCGCAGGTCTACCGCATCCTGCCCGAGCAGCTCCCGGCGCCCTTCGCCACGCCCTCGGCCTCGAAGGGCTCCGACGTGGTCCCCATGCCGGCCGACGCCGTCCTGACGGTGCCCGCGGGCTTTGTCGTCAACGTGTTCGCCGAAGGCCTCGACGGGCCGCGCAGTCTGTCCCTCACGCCCGAAGGCGAGGTGCTCGTCGCCGAGAGCGCCGCCGGACGCCTCACCGTGCTCACCGACCGCAACGGCGACGGCGCCGCCGAGGCGCGCCGGGTGGTTGCCGAGGGGCTCGCGCAGCCGTTCGGGCTCGCCTTCGCCGGACCGAACCTGTACGTCGGCAACGTCAACGCCGTCGTGCGCTTTGCGTGGACGCCGCAGCGCCTCGCAGGCGCGGGCACCGTGATTGCCGCGTTGCCGCGCGGCGGCCACTGGACGCGCACGCTCGCGCTCGACCCTGACGGGCAGCACCTGTTCGTCTCCGTCGGCTCGCGCTCGAACGTGGACGCGCGAGGAATCCCCGCGCGCCACGATCCTCCGGATGCGCCTCGACGGGTCCGAGCGCGCCGTGTACGCCACCGGCGTGCGCAACGCCGTCGGCCTGGCCGTGCAGCCCGGCTCGGGCGCGCTCTACGCCGCCGTGCAGGAGCGCGACGGCCTCGGCGACGACCTCGTGCCGGACTTTTTCACGCGCATCCAGGAAGGCGGCTTCTACGGCTGGCCCTACGGCTACGTCGCCCCCGGCAACGTCGAGCCGCGCCGGGCGCCGGGCGGCACGAGCGAACGCCCGGACCTCGTGGCCCGCACGCTCGCGCCAGATGTGCTCGTGCAGGCCCACTCGGCGGTGATGGCGACGGCCTTCTACACAGGCACGATGCTGCCGGCGCACTACCGCGGCGGGGCCTTCGTGGCGCTCCACGGCTCGTGGAATCGGCGCGAGGGCACCGGCTACAAGCTCATCTTCGTCCCCTTCGAGGGCGGACGCCCGGCCGGCGCCTACGAGGACGTCGTGACCGGCTTCCTCACCGACGCGTCCGGCCCAACGACGTTTGCGCGCCCCGTGGGCCTGCTCGTGCTGCCGGACGGGAGCCTGCTGATGAGCGAAGACGGCAACGGGCGGATCTACCGGATCTCGTACCGAGGTTGACCCTGGCGCATCACCAGCCGTGCGCGCGGTGCGCCGCCGATGGCGGTGACAGGCGTTCCGCCGTGAGATGAGAGGAGGAGCACCCTGGAGGGCATCCCCCGAAATCCTCGCCTGAACGGCTCGGATTTCCGCCCCCTTCGCACGGGCGAAGGGGGCAGACGCGACAGCGTCGGGGGATGCCCAGGGGGATGCCCGGCCAGACAACGGCGGAAGCTCTGGGTGATCCGCCAAGCGTGCCTCGGTGCCACACCGTCGTCACCGCTGGAGCGTAGTTTGGGCTGCTTGTCAGCGATTTCCGGCCCGATGATCCATCACCTGAGCGGCACGCTCATCGAAAAGAAGCCCACGCACGCCATCGTCGAGTGCGGGGGCGTGGGGTACTTCGTCGGCATCCCGGCGTCCACCTACGAGACCCTGCCCGTGGAGGGGCAGGCGGCCCGGCTGCTCACCGTGTTCGTGGTGCGCGAGGACGCGATGAGCCTCTACGGCTTCAGCACGCGCGCCGAGCGGGAGGTGTTCGAGGCGCTCACGTCCGTCTCCGGCGTCGGCCCGCGCATGGGCCTGGCCGCGCTCTCCTCGATGCGCCCGGCGGAGATCCAGAGCCGCATCCTGAGCGGCGACGCGGCCGTGCTCACCAACATCCCCGGCATCGGGCGCAAGACCGCCGAGCGCCTCGTGGTGGAGCTGCGCGACCGCATCTCCCGCCTCGACGTGGGCGGCGAAGGCGTCCTCGGCGGCGACAGCGCCGTCTCGCAGTCGCGCGCCGATGCGCTCGCGGCGCTCGAAGCGCTCGGCTTTGCCCGCGCCGTCGCCGAGCGCAAGCTGCGCCTCGTGCTCCGCAGCCACCCCGGCACGCAGAACGCCGACGAACTCGTCCGCCTCGCCCTCCGCGAACAGGGCTGAGGCCGGCGGCCCGCCGAGTTTGTCACGCCCGCTGCAAAACCTGCCCCCGCGCGCCTCGTTTGGCGCGGCATGACTGCGCTACGCCCGGCCCTCTCGCTCGTGCTCGCCCTCGTCGTGGGGGCGTGGAGCGTCGAGATGCGCGCGCCGATGCGGAGCGCCGCCGCGCCGATGCCCTGCCACAGCGAGCCGGGCGAGGCGCCGATGCCGGGCATGGAAGGCGGGAAGCGCGCGCCTGCAGAAGCACCCGGCGCGGCCCCGGCGCCCGGTGCGCCGTCACCGGATGGCTCCAAGCCCGAGGCCCCCGCGCCGCTCCACTGCTCGCCGGGCAGCGCGTGCCCGCTCTGCGTGGCCCTGTCCACGCCGGCGCTGCTGCCGCTGCGCGCCCCCGGCCTGGTCCCGCTCGCGCTGCCGCGCCCCGCCGTACTCCACGACGGGCGCCCCGCCGAGCCGCCCACGCCCCCGCCGCGACGCGCCTGACGCCCCACTCCTGGTCCCCCACGCGTGTAGCCCGTCCCTGCGGGTGTAACGGTGGGAACGTTCCGCGTCTCTCTGGAGGCGCACCGGTCCTGCGAGGATCGTGCGCCCCATCCCCGTCTCCCTATGTCTTTCCGCTTTCTTTTCGCGGCAGGCGCCCTGCTCTGCGCCGCGCCCGCCCTTGCCCAGCACCCAGACCGCCCGCCTGCTCACCCGAGCACGCCGCGATGGGCCACTGCCCCCCGCCCCACGACGCGCCCACCAAGGACCATGACGACCACGGCATGGCGATGGGCAACCACATGATGCACCGGATGCAGGCCGTGCTGCCCTCGGCGCCCATGACGCGCGACGGCTCCGGCACCGCCTGGGTCCCCGATGCCTCCCCGATGGAAGGCATCCACGGCCACCCCGGCAACTGGCACACCATGCTCCACGGCACGCTCACCCCGCGCGTGACGGCGCAGGACGTGTTCGAGGCCGGCACACGCGGCGCCACGCGCGTGAGCGCCCCGAACTGGCTCATGGGCATGGCGCGCCGCGAGGCGGGGCCCGGCCAGCTGCTCGTGCGCGCGATGGTCTCGCTCGACCCGCTCACCGAAGGCAAGGCGGGCTATCCGCTCCTCTTCCAGACCGGAGAGAGCGTCGATGGGCGCCCGCTCGTCGATGAGCAGCACCCGCACGACCTCGTCTCCGAACTCTCGCTCACGTACGCGCTCCCGGTGGGCGAAGACGGCGCCGTGTTCGCCTATGCCGCCTATCCCGGCGAGCCCGCCCTCGGGCCGACCGCCTTCATGCACCGCCCGTCGGCGCGCCACCTCGTCGATTCGCCGATCTCGCACCACTGGCAGGATGCTACGCACATCCTCTTCGGCGTGGCCACCGTGGGCGCGGCGAAGGGGCCCTTCAAGCTCGACGCGTCGGTCTTTACCGGGCGCGAGCCGGACGACAACCGCTACAACTTCGACCGCCCCCGCTTCGACGCCTACAGCGCCCGGCTGAGCCTCAACCCCTCGCCCGCGTGGTCCTTCCAGGTGTCGAGCGGCTACCTCACGAGCCCCGAGCCGCTCCAGCCGGACCTCGACGTGGTCCGCACGACCGCCTCGGCGCTCTACGGGCAAGAGTTGCCCGGCGGTAACGTCTCCGGGGCGCTCATCTGGGGCTACAACCGCGGCAAAGCCGCCGAGGCGCACGAAGCCGAGCACCACACCGGCCACTCGGTCGTCGCCGAGGCGGACGTGCTGCGGGGGGCGCTTGCGCTCTTCGGGCGCGGCGAGTGGGTGCAGAAGAGCGACGAGGAGTTGCAGGTCGTCACCGAAGGACGCTTCAACGTGTCGTCGCTCACGCTCGGCGCGGCCCGGCGGATCGCCCGGTTCACCTACGGGGAGGCGATGCTCGGCGCCACCGGCACCGTTTACGCCGTCCCCGAGGGCCTGCGCACCGCTTATGGCGACGTGCCGGTGTCGGCGCAGGTCTTCCTCCGCCTCAACCTCCAGCAGTGACGGGTTCCAGAGGGGCGGAGGAGACTCTGCCCCTCTGGAAAGGCAGCGGCGTCCGGGCAAAACCGGCTCTCCTGCGGCGCGGCGGGCTTCGGGATCGGCACGGGTAAGGACGCGGCCGGGCGCGTATCTTGGGCGCCTCCTCTTGCCCGCACGCCTCTGTAGGATCGCTACGGCCTCGCTCGATCTTTTTCGCTCAGATGCTCCAGGAGCAGAGCCGCCTCTTTCAGCGCATCCTCTTCTTTGCCGACCTCGCGCTCGTAGCAGCCGCGTGGGTGCTGGCCTACGTGCTGCGCTTCCGCACGATGCCGGACCTCTACGCCCACGGCGTCGGCCCGGCGTGGTTCGTGCCGCCGGTGATGATGAGCCCGGCGGCCTATACGTGGCAGCTGCCGTGGGTGCTCACCGCCGCCGCCGCCGTGTTCTACGCCTCCGGCCTCTACGCGCCCGAGCGCGTGCTCAACCGCTTCCGGCTCACCTTCGCCGCCCTGCGAAGCGCGTTCCTGAGCCTGCTCGGCGTGGCCGCGCTGCTCACCTTCTACCGCGCGTTCGTCATCTCGCGCGTGTTCCTCGGCCTGCTTGCCGCGCTCGTGCCCTTGGGGATGGTGACGCTCCGCCTCGGCCTCTACGCCGCCTTCCAGGCCGCCCGCCACCGCCCGAAGATGCGCCGCCGCGTGCTCATCGTCGGCGCCGGGCGCATCGGGCGCCGCATCGCGGGCACGCTCCGCGCCTACCCCTGGGCCTCAATTGAGGTGGTGGGCTTTGCCGACGACGCCCGCCCGACGCCACCGTGCTGGGCCGCGTCGCCGACGTGCCCGCGCTCGTGGACCGCTTCGAGGCCGCCGGGACGCCCCTCTACGCGATCTACCTCGCGCTCCCCCTGCGCGCCTCCGAAGCCCTCGAAACGCTCACCAACGACCTCAGCACGCGCACGCCGCACCTGCTCTACGTGCCCGACCTCTTCGGCGCCGAGGTGCTCAACGCCCGCGTGTCCGACCTCGACGGCCTGCCCGTGCTCCACCTGCTCGACGAGGTGCCGCTCCAGCCGTCGTGGATCGCCAAGCGCGTGCTCGACGTGGTGCTCTCCTCAGCGTTTCTGCTCGCCATCTCGCCCCTGCTGGCCGCGCTCGCCCTCGGCGTCAAGCTGTCCTCGCCGGGGCCGGTGTTCTACCGGCAGGAGCGCGTGAGCCTCAACGGGCGGCGCTTCGGGATGCTCAAGTTCCGCTCGATGCCCGTCAATGCGGAGGCTGGGACGGGCGCCGTGTGGGCCCGGCCGGGCGAACAGCGCGCCACGCCGTTCGGGGCGTTTCTGCGCCGCACGAGCCTCGACGAGGTGCCGCAGTTCTTCAACGTGCTGCGCGGCGAGATGTCGATTGTGGGCCCGCGCCCGGAGCGGCCGGTGTTTGTGGAGCAGTTCAAGCACGAGGTGCCGCGCTACATGCTCAAGCACAAGGTGCCTGCCGGCATCACGGGCTGGGCGCAGATCCACGGCTGGCGCGGCGACACGAGCCTGGAGAAGCGCATCGAGTACGACCTGTTCTACATCCAGCACTGGTCGCTCAAGCTCGACCTCAAGATCATGCTCCTGACGGTGTTCAAGGGCTTTGTCCACCGCAATGCCTACTGAGGACGGGCCGTTCGTGGTGCGTTGTTGATGGTGCGTGGTCAGAGGGGCGGAGGCCTTCTGCGTGGGCGCTTCTGACGACGAACGACCAACGACGAACCACCCCCAATCCTATCCCGGCGATGAAAAAGCAGCCGGGCGGGACGCCAGCGCCCGTTCGCCGCGTTCACGCGCTCTGATTCTGCTATTGCCGTGATCCAGATTGTCAACGCCAGCCTCGCCTTCGGGGGCCAGACCATCCTCAACGACACCACCGTTTCCGTGCGCGACGGGCGGCGCATCGGGCTCGTCGGGCCCAACGGCGCGGGTAAAACGACCCTCCTCAAGGCGCTCGCCGGGCGGCAGCGCCTCGACGAAGGCACCCTCGACGTGCCCGGCGGCACCACCATCGGCTACCTCGAACAGGACGTGCAGGAGGGCTCGACCGACCGCTCGGTGCTCGACGAAGCCCTCGACGCCTTCCGCGAGGTCATCGAACTCGAACAGCGCGAGCACGCCCTCACCGACGAACTCGACGCCGAGCCCGACCACACGAGCGCCCACTACGAGCGCCTGCTCCACGAACTCGACGACCTCCACACCGAGCTCGTCACCCGCGAGGCCCACACGATCCGCCCGCGCACCGAAGCCGTCCTCACCGGCCTCGGCTTCGCCCCGGACGACCTCGACCGGCCCCTCCGCACCTTCTCCGGCGGCTGGCGGATGCGCGTCACGCTCGCCAAGCTGCTCCTGCGCCGCCCCGACGTGCTCCTGCTCGACGAGCCCACCAACCACCTCGACATCGACTCGATTGCGTGGCTCGAAAGCTTCCTGAAAGGCTATCCGGGCACCGTCGTGCTCGTCTCGCACGACCGCTACTTTCTCGACCGGATGGTCAACGAGACCATCGAGCTCGTGCAGGGGCAGGCGACGAGCTACGAGGGCAACTACTCGTTCTACCTCGACACGCGCGAGGAACGGCGCGCCATCCAGAAGGCGTCGTACGAAAACCAGCAGAAGGAGATCGCCGACATCGAGCGGTTCGTCGAACGCTTCCGCGCGCAGGCGACGAAGGCCAAGCAGGCCCAGAGCCGCCTCAAGATGCTCGAGCGCATGGACCGCCTCGACGCCCCGCCGGACGATGCGCCGACGGTCAACTTCCGCTTTCCGGCGCCCGCGCGGGCGGGGAAGGTGGTGCTCGAAGTGTCCGAGTTCTCGAAAACGTATGTGACGTCCGAGGGGCGCGTGGAGGTGTTCCGCAAGGCCGGGCCGCTGCACGTCGAGCGGGGCGACCATGTGGCCCTCATCGGCAAGAACGGCGCGGGCAAGTCGACGCTCGCGCGCATCATCAAGGGCGAGGAGAGCTTCGAGGGCGAGCGCAAGCTGGGCCACAACGTCAAGGTCACCTTCTTCGCGCAGCACCAGGCCGACACGCTCGACCCGAAAGCGACGGTGCTGGAGAGCTTGCAGGAAGTGTCGCGCGGGCAGTCGGAGACCGAGCTGCGCACGCTCGCCGGGGCATTCCTCTTCCGGGGCGACGCCGTGTTCAAGCCGATTGCGGTGCTCTCGGGCGGCGAGCGCTCCCGCGTGGCCCTCGCGCGGACGCTGCTCACGCCCGCCAACCTGATGATCCTCGACGAGCCCACGAACCACCTCGACATGGCCTCCATCGGCGTGCTCGTGGAGGCGCTGCAGGCGCTACGAGGGCACCTTCGTCGTCGTCTCGCACGACCGCCACTTTCTCGACCGGGTGTCGAAGACGATCTGGCGCGTGGAAGACGGGCAGGTGCGCACCTACAAGGGCAACTACGAAGACTACCTCTGGCAGGCCGAGCACGGCACCGCCGCGCGCATGGAAAAGCAGGGCGGCCCCGAGCCGGGCAAGGGCGACGCCCGTGCCGCGCGCCCGTCGCCCTCTCCGCTCGCCTCCGCCAAGCCCGCGTCCACCGACGCGCAGGCATCGCGCAGCAGCGGGCCCAAGACGAAGGAGCAGAAGCGCGCCGAGGCCGAGGCCCGCAACGCCGCCTTCCGCTCCACCCAGGGCGGCCCCGCCGCAGCCCCGGCCAAACAGAGCAACAGCGGCCCGGCCAAGCAGAACGCGGGTCCCCGGCAGAACGGCGGGCCCTCGCCGGCGGCCCTGCAGCGGCAGCGACGCCCAGACCGAGGCGCAGGTCATGGCCAAGGAAGAGGAAAAGGCCGCCCTGGAGGTGCGCCTCGCCGACCCGGCGCTCTACCAGGACGCCGCCGCCTTTCGCGCCGCCACCGACGCCTACGAGGCCGTCCAGCGCGAGCTCGCCGCGCTCTACACGGCCTGGGAAGCCTCCGCCGAAGCCCTCGCCGCCGTGAGTGCGTAGCCCGGGCGCTGCAAAAGGGACTGGACGCGCCCGCCCGGACGGGCGATCTTGCGGCCTGTCCCTGCTCCGATGCGGCTCTGCCTTCTGGCCTTCGCGGCCCTCGCCCTCTCCGGCCTCGGCTGCCGAACCACCGCGCCCGCCCCGCGCGCCACGCCCCCGCTGCGGTGGCCCGACGGCGTGGCCTACGAGGTGTTCGTGCAGTCGTTTGCGGACAGCGACGGCGACAGCGTGGGCGACCTGCGCGGCCTCACCGCGCGCCTCGACTACCTCCAGGACCTCGGCGTGCGGGCGCTCTGGCTCATGCCCATCAGCCCGTCCCCGTCGTACCACAAGTACGACGTGACCGACTACCGGGGCGTCCACCCCGACTATGGCACCCTCGACGACGCCCGCGCGCTCGTGCGGGCGGCCCATGCGCGGGGCATCGCGGTGATCGTCGACCTCGTCATCAACCACTCGGCGCGCACGCATCCCTGGTTCGAGGCGGCCCTCGCCGATCCGCAGAGCCCCACGCACGACTACTACGTCTGGGCCACCCCCGCGCAGGTGGCGCAGTGGGGCGCCGGGCGCGACGCGGCGCCGGACTCCGACAACCGCACCGCCTGGCACCGCGTGCCAGGACAGGACGCGTTCTACTACGGCTACTTCGGGCGGCACATGCCCGACCTCGAACTTCGACAGCCCGGCCCTCCGCCACGAGATCTTCGGCATCGGGCGGTTCTGGCTGCGCGACGTGGGCGTGGACGGCTTCCGCCTCGACGCCGCCAAGCACATCTTCCCCGCCGCCCGCGCCGCCGACAACCACGCGTGGTGGACGGCCTTCCGCGACTCGATGCGCACGGTCAACCCGCGCGTGTTTCTCGTGGGCGAGGTGTGGGACGGCCCGGCCGTGGCGGCGCCCTACCTGCGGGGCCTGCCGTCGCTCTTCAACTTCGACCTCGCCGGCGCCCTCACGCGGGCGGTGCGCGACGAACGCGCCGACACGCTCGTGCAGCACCTCGCGCGGATCCGCGCCTACTACCGCAGCGTCGCGCCGGGCTACACCGACGCCACGTTTCTCGCCAACCACGACCAGAACCGCGTCCTGACCACCCTCGGCGGCGACGAGCGCAAGGCCCGCGTGGCCGCTGCGCTCCTGCTCACGCTCCCCGGCGCCCCGCTTCCTCTACTACGGCGAGGAGATCGGGATGCTGGGCCGCAAGCCCGACCCGAACATCCGCGAGCCGTTTCTCTGGGGCGACGCGCACGCCGGGCAGCAGACCCGCTGGATGACGCCGACCTACTCGACGCCCACCGCCGTGCGCCCGGCGGCCCTCCAGGCGCAGGATCCGGCCTCGCTGCACGCGTTCTACCGCGCGCTCATCGCCCTGCGCAACGCGAGCCCGGTGCTCACGCGCGGCGAGATCGCGCCGGCCAATGTGGCCGACCCGGCGGTGGCGTCGTTCCTGCGCACCGAGGGGCGCGACACGCTCTGGGTGGCCCACAACCTGTCGGGGCACGCGGTGACGGTGGCGGTGCCCCCTGCCCTGCGCCACTTCACCCGGCTCCGCTACCGCAGTGTGGACGCGGTCCTGCGCACGCCCACCGTGCTGACGCTGCCGCCTTACAGCAGCGCTGCTGGGTCCGGAAGACGGTGAGCCCTCATCGTTTGTTCGTCGTTCGTCGTTCGTTTCAGACGAAGCTCGCAGAAGGCCTCTGCCTCTCTGACCCGACGACGATCGACGAACGACGACAAACAGCCCTGTAGGGTCGAGATGAACCCGGCTGGAGCGGCAGGGGTTGAGGCGGCACACCCTGCCTCTTTGCCCGCATGATCGCGTTTCTCGGCCTTGGCCTGCTCGGCTCCAACTTCGTCCGCGCCCTCGTCAAGCGGGGCGAAACCGTCCACGTCTGGAACCGCACGGCGGAGAAAGCCCGCGCCCTCGAAGCCGACGGCGCCGTGGCCTTCGACGACCCCGCCGCCGCCGTGCGCGGCGCCACGCACGTCCACCTCTGCCTCTCCGACGACCGCGCCGTCGACGACGTGCTCGCCCGCGCCGCCGAGGGCCTCGCCGACGGGGCCGTGCTCGTCGACCACACGACCACCTCCGCCGCCGGGGCCGCCGAGCGCGCCCGGCAGTGGGCCGAGCGCGGGCACCCGTACCTGCACGCGCCCGTGTTCATGGGCCCGCAGAACGCCCTCGACGCCACCGGCTTCATGCTCGCCTCGGGCGACGAAGGGCTGTTCGAGCAGCTCCGCCCGCGCCTCGAACCCATGACGGGCCGCCTCGTCTACCTCGGCGCCGCCCCCGACCGCGCCGCCGGGCTCAAGCTCATCGGCAACCTGTTCCTCGTCGCGCTCACCGCCGGGCTCTCCGACGCCTTTGCCCTCGCCCGCGCCCTCGGCATCCCCGAAACCGCCGTCACCGGCCTCTTCGACGTGTTCAACCCCGGCACGATGGTGCCCGGCCGCGCCCAGCGCCTGCTCGAGCGCGACTACGACCATCCATCGTGGAACCTCGCGATGGCCCGCAAGGACACCCGCCTCATGATCGAGGGCGCCGAGGGCGCCGGCGTGGACCTCACCATCATGCCCGCCATCGCGCAGGCCATGGACCGCTACCTCGACCAGGGCCATGCGGACGATGACTGGTCCGTGATCACAAAGGACGCGCTCGGCTGAGTCGAAAAGGGGGCGCGCAGCCTGCCCGGCGATGGGTAGGCGTGCGCCCTTGCCCATCCATGCACCTGCCCGGCCTGCCCTCGCTGGCGTTTCTCGCCTATCTGCTGCTCGTGCTGCCGTGGGTGGCCTTCCGCAGCACCCGTCGCCTGCGCGCCGCCCCCGAGGCCTCCGCCCCGCCTGCGCGCCCCTCGCGCGCGGCGATCTGGATCAGCAGCCTCGTCAGCCAGGGCCTGCTGTTCGGGCTGGCGTGGATGGCCGCGCGCAACTTCGGCTACGCGTTCACCGCGCTGCCGGAGCGGCCCGGACGCGCCTTGCTCGCGGGCGTCGTGGCCCTCGCAGTGTGCCTGGGCATCTGGGCGCTGGGGCGGCTGCTCGGCCCCCCGAAGGTCCGGCGCACGGCCCTCGTCTACACGCCCACACGCCGCTCGGCGCGCGAGCAAGGACTCCGCCTGTTGGTGATGCTCGCGGCCTCCATCGCCGAAGAAGTGGCCTACCGGGGCGTGGGCTGGGCCCTGCTCACCTACATGCTCGGCAACGCGTGGCTCGCCGCCGGGGTGAGCGCCGCCGCCTTTGCCCTTACCGACTGGGTGCAGGGAGGACGCCGCGTCCTCGCAAGCTTCGCCCTCGCGCTCGTCCTGCACGCGCTCGTGGCCTTCACCGGCACCCTGGCCGTGGCCATCGCGGTTCACCTCGCCTTCGACCTCATCGCGGGCGCGCTCCTCAGCCGGGAGGCGCACGCCGACGCTGCCCGCGAGGCGGCCTAACGCTGGACCGCGCGGAAGAGCGTTGCGGCTTCCGAAAACCGCGGCGGCGGCCCCACGAGCACGAGGCGGTCGCCCCCCTGGAGGCTGACGTCGCCGTCGGGGCCGTGGATCGCGGTGCCGTCGGCGTGGCGGATCAGGAGCACGTGGAGGTCGTGGCGGCGGCGGAGGCCGAGGTCCGCGAGCGACTGCCCGTCGGCGGGGCTGCCGGGGGCGACGAGGACGGCGCGCGTGTGGAGGGCCTGCTCGTCGAGCGCTTGCAGCACCATCAGGTGCGCCTCCTGGATCGAGCCGCGCAGGATCCGGTAGTCGCCCGCGCGGAGCGAGCGGACGTGGTCTTCGATGAGCGCCTGCGGGATGAGGTAGGCCCCGAGCACATGGGTGACGAGGCGGATGGTCGTTTCGAGCTCCTCCGGCACGATCACGTCGGCGCCCGGCCTTGCGGAGGCGGTCGATCTCGTCGTGAAAGCGCGTTCGTACCACGATCTGCGCGGCGGGCGAGAGCGCGCGCGCCTGGTGCACGATGCGGCGCACGGCGGGGGCATCGTTGATGGCCACGCACACGAGGCGCGCGGCGGGCACGCCGGCGGCTTCGAGGAGCAGGCGCTGCGCGGCGTCGCCCCAGATGGCGTGGACGGCGCCGCTCTCGGCCACCGCCCGGGCGTGCAGGTGCGGGCTCATCTCGACAATCGTGAACGGCAGCGCTTCCTCGCGCAGCACCCGCGCCAGGCGCTCGCCGGAGGGCCCGTAGCCCACCAGCACCACATGGTCTACGAGCGGCACGTCCGTGGGCGGCGTCGCCCGCTTCCCGAAGCGGCCGAGGCGCGTCTCCGCCAGGCGCTCGCCGATCCTCGGCCCCACGCTCACGAGCAGGGGCGTGAGCACCATCAGCACGACGGTGACGGCGATGAACGCCTGATCGCCCATCCCGTCGAGGCCGCCCGGATGCAGCCCCACCGCCTCGCCGGACTTGGCGAGCACGAACGAGAACTCGCCGATCTGCGCGAGCGCGAGCGCCGCCGGCACCACGACCCGCACCGGCATCCCGAGCACCGCCACGCTCACGCCCGTCACGAGCGTCTTGATGCCCACCACCGCGAGCACGAGCCCGACCACGAGCAGCGGGTGTTCGACGACGAACCACACGTCGAGCAGCATCCCGACCGACACGAAGAAGCCCGCGTTGAAGATCGTCCGCAGCGGCGCCACGTCCGCCAGGGCCTGCTCGGAGTGCTGGCTCTCGCTCACGATGAGCCCGGCGAGAAACGCGCCGAGGGCCACGCTCACGCCCGCCGCCGCGACGAGCCCGGCCGTCCCGAAGCAGATCGCGATGACGGTGAGCAGGAACAGTTCGCCATGCCCGGTGGCCGCGACGCGCGCCAGAAACGGCGGCAGCACGCGCCGCGCCACGAGCACCACCACGGCCACCACGGTGATGGCCTTGCCGAGGGCGAGTAGCGTGCTGCCCACTGAGGCCCCGCCGCCGCCGAGCAGGGGCAAGAGCAGCACCATCGCGATCACCGCGAAGTCCTGAAAGAGCAGCACCGCGAGCGTCGTCTGGCCGCGCGGGGTGTCGGTTTCGCCGCGCTCGGCGAGCAGCGAGAGCACGATGGCGGTGGACGAGAGCGCCACGAGTCCGCCGGTAAACAGGGCGGCGTTCAGGCCCACGCCGAACAGCAGCAGCGCCCCCGCCACCAGCCCGAGCGTGAGCAGCACCTGCACGCCCCCGCCGATCACAATCGCCCGCGCAATGCGCGCGAGCCGGCCGAGGTCGAACTCGACGCCGACCGAGAACAGGAGGAGCATCACCCCCACCTCGGCCAGTTCGCCCACGAGCGTTTCGTCGCGCACGAGCCCGAGCGCTTTGGGCCCGATGAGCACGCCGGCGAGCAGAAAGCCCACGATGGGCACCAGCTTGAGCCGGTAGCACACATACGCCATCCCCACGCACGCCACGAGGAGCGCCACGATCTGGGGCAAAAACGCAGGAATGGCCCCGGCGGCGAGGGGAAGCGTCATCGGCGAGCGAGGGAGCGTCTTCAACCGCCGCCGCCTGCTGCAGGGTTCACGCGGGGCGACCAAAAGCGCACCCGGCGGTTCCGGGGGGCGCTAGGCGGCCTGTTTCTCGCTCAGGTACGGCCAGTAGCGGCGCGGCACGTGGCGCAGGTGCAGACGCGGGTTGGCCCGCTCGGGGATGTTGACGGCGCGGAAGTAGGTGCGCCACATCGCCTGAAAGCGCGCCTCGTCGTCGGCCTGTGGGAGCGCGTCGAGCCGGTCGGCGAGGGCGAAGCGCAGGGGCGCGCCGGGCTCGTGGAGCAGGGCGAGGCCGCGCCCCACGTCGGCAAGGGCCCAGCGCTGGGCCGGGTAGCGCGCCGTGAAGTGGGGCGGCAAGAGCGGGAGCACGTGGAAGTCCGGTCGGATGCGGGCCACAAACAGGTCGCCCGCACGCCGCTCGAAGCGCACGAAGGCGTGCATCCGGTGGACCTCGCTGCGCACGCGGTGGGCGAGGCGCTCCACGGCGAGCGCGGGCGAGAAGCGCAGGTCGGTGAGCACGCCCCCGCCCTGCGCAAACACGGCTTCCATGAGCGCGAAGAGCGTTTCCTCGATGCCGGGCCGCTCGGAGAGAAAGGCGTGGTAGAGCAGGTCCACGCCCGCCTCGGCGAGGTGACGCACAAGGCCCTGGCGCACCCGGTCGGCCCGTCCGGCCTCGGAGGCCACGACGAGCGCCGGCCCGAACAGGCGCGCCGGCGCCTCGTGGGCAAGCGCTTCGATGCGACCGGGCCGCTCGCGCCGCGCGTAGGCCTCGAACACGAGCGAGAGCAGGCCCCCAAACGTGCCGTCGTAGCGGTAGGTGCGCTCGGATGCCTGAAGGCGGACGCCCCCTTTCTCCTGCCCCGTCCGCCCCTTCGGGACCCCTCCCTCGAAACCCGGGGCCGGCGACGCGGAGGCCGTCCACGCCGCTGCATCGGGCGCACGCGCGTTCATAGAAACAGCGACAGTTGCGGCGGCGCAGGCTGCCGGGCGCCCACGATCTGGTCGCGCACGCGCCACGGGTCGCGGTGGAGCAGGCGCGGCATATGCGCGGGCACGGTGAGAAAGTGCTGGGCGCGCTTGAGCACCACGCCCATGGCGTGGAGGTGCTCCCAGCGCACCGCCCCAAAGCGCCGCGCCGCCACGATGCGCCGGGCCGAGCGGATGCCCACGCCGGGCACGCGCAGCAGCCACTCGTAGGCCGCCGTGTTCACGTCCACCGGAAAGTGCTCGGGATGGCGGAGCGCGTAGGCCGTCTTCGGGTCCACGTCCTCGTCGAGCATGGGCTGGTCCGCCGCCATGATCTCGTCGAGGGCGAACTCGTAGCGGCGGAGCAGCCAGTCGGCCTGGTAGAGGCGGTGCTCGCGGCGGAAAGGCGTGCGGTCCACGCGCGGCAGGCGTGGGTCGCCGCTCACGGGCACGTAGCCGGAGTAGTAGACGCGCCGGAGGGCGTGGTCGCGGTAAAGGCCATCGGCGAGCGTGAGCACGGTCCGGTCGTTCTCCGGCGTCGCGCCCACCACGAGCTGTGTGCTCTGCCCGCCGGGGGCAAAGCGCGGGGCCGTGCGGAGCGTCCGCCGCTCGCTCCCGGCTCGCCTCGATGCGCGTGCGGCAGCGTCGCCATCGGCGTGAGCACGGAGGCGTAGTCCTTCTCCGGCGCCACCGACTGCAGGCCTTCCTCGGACGGAATCTCGATGTTCACGCTCAGCCGGTCGGCGTACTTGCCCGGCCTCGGCGAGCAGCTCCGGGCTCGCGCCGGGAATCACCTTGAGGTGGATGTAGCCGTGGAAACGGTGCTCGGTGCGCAGCTTCTTGGCCACCGCGACGAGCTTCTCGGTGGTCGTGTCGGCGTCCTTGAAGATGCCCGAGGAGAGAAACAGCCCCTCGATCAGGTTGCGCCGGTAGAAGCCGATCGTGAGTTCGACGACCTCGTCTACCGTGAAGGCGACGCGCGTGACGTCGTTGGAGCGGCGGGAGACGCAGTAGGCGCAGTCGTAGATGCAGTGGTTGGTGAAGAGCAGCTTGAGCAGGCTCACGCACCGCCCGTCCTCGGTGAACGTGTGGCAGATGCCGTTGCCGGTGCTGTTGCCGAGCCCGTCGGGGGCGCCCTTGCGCTTGGAGCCGGACGACGAGCACGACACGTCGTACTTGGCCGCGTCGGCCAGAATCTCCAGTTTCTCGATTACCTGGCGCCGCATGGGGGTACTGTGCAAACCAGATGCCCATACGATTGCACATATAACCTGGGTTCTCGGGTATGTGTGCAAAGAAGCGGCGCCCCCGCCTCCGGAAGCGCCGCCTGCCGGACCTGAACGATGCGGGGCGTCGGGGCGGGCCTGGGCACCGTTTTGCCGGAGCGTTTACCGGCGGCCCGCGGTGGCAGGTATGGGCGAAGCACCCGCTTGAGGGCTACGGGCGGAGGCGTTGCGACAAACCGTAGCGGGGCCGCCGGCGGTGGCCCCACACCGGGTGCTTTGCCCCTACGGTTCCTGCCCATGAAGGGGGGCCGGGGCGAGGATGGGCGGCGGGCAGAGGAGGCTTGACCCCCTGAAACCTACCCCGTGAACCTGGGCGGGCGGGTGGTTATTCGCCGGCGGCGAGGCTATAGGCGCGCTGTCCGCTGTAGGTGTAGAGGTTCATGGTCTGCACCGCCTCCAGGCCCGCCTCCGCGAGGCGCGTGAGCAGCGCCGCAACGGCCTGCCCATCGGCCTCGCTATCGGCCATAAAGCGGCAGCGCCAGAGGTCGTTGCGGAAGGTGAGCGCGCTCGGCTCGGGGTACACGATCACGCCCCGGTTCTCCAGAAAGTGGAGCGACCAGCCCGCGCCCGCGCACGCGGCCACCTGCGGGCCGAGCACCGCCGGGTCACGCTCGCCCTCGCACCAGTCGAGGAACACGTCCACGCCCACGAGCGCCTTCGGCTGCGGCGTCGGGCGCGTGACCGTGACGTGCATCTCGGACGTGCGCCCGTAGCGCTCCACCGGCAGGCGCGTCGGCTCCTGCCCGAGCCGCTCGATCACCGCGTCGGCAAACTCGCCCGTAGACACCTTGCGCGTGGACACCTGCGGGCGGTAGATGTCGGCGGTGTGGACGCCGTCCTCCAGGGTCTTGAGCCACGCGTTGCGGATCCGCGCCGCCACCTCGGCCTGCCCGATGTGGACGAGCATCATGAGCGCGCCGCCGAGCAGGCCGGAGGGGTTGGCGATGCCCTGCCCCGAGATATCCGGCGCGGAGCCGTGGATGGCCTCGAACATGGCAAAGCTCTCGCCGATGTTGGCCGAGCCGCCGAGGCCCACCGAGCCCGCCACTTCCGCCGCAATGTCGGAGATGATGTCGCCGTAGAGGTTGAGCGTCACGATCACGTCGAGCCGGTCGGGGCGCGCGGCCACGAGGGCGGAGCCGATGTCGATGATCTTGTGGTCGTTCTCGATGTCCGGATACTCCGTCGCCACCTCGTCGAACACCCGGTGGAAGAGGCCGTCGGCCTGCTTCATGATGTTGTCCTTGGTCATGCACGTCACCTTCTTGCGCCCGTACGCGCGAGCGTACTCGAAGGCGTAGCGCACGATGCGCTCGCAGCCGGGCCGCGAGATCAGCTTGAGCGCCTGCACGGTGTCGTTCGTGAACTGGTGCTCGATGCCCGCATAGAGGTCCTCCTCGTTCTCCCGGATGATGACGACGTCCATCATCGGGTAGGGCGTCTGCACGTAGGGCGCGTAGGCCTTCACCGGACGCACGTTGGCGTACATCGAGAGGGCCTTGCGCATCGTCACGTTGAGGCTCTTGTAGCCGCCGCCCTGGGGCGTCGTGATGGGCGCTTTGAGGAAGACCTTGGTGCGGCGCAGGCTCTCCCACGCGTCCTCGGGGATGCCGGTCTTGACGCCGCTCGTGTACACCTTCTCGCCGATCTCGATGCGGTCGTAGGTGAGGGCGGCGCCGGCGGCGTCGAGGATCTTGAGGGTGGCCTCCATGATCTCGGGGCCGATGCCGTCGCCGTAGGCGACCGTGATTTCGCGTGGGGTGCTCATGCGGAAGGTCAGGGTAATCCCGAAAAATACCCCGCCCTGCGAAAGCGCTTCGGCACGATGCGGTGAATTGGAGTAGCCCTCCCGCTTTCACCAAAGCTGCCCCTGATCTCACGCCGGGGCAATTCGTGGACACTCGGCGCCGCGCCCAAGTGCCTTAGAAAGCTCGCGTCGTTGCGCATACGTGAGGCCACCAAGGGGAATCGCAGCTCTACCGAACGAGCCGGAGATTTCGAGCAAGCCAGATCGCTGCTGGACCTCCACAACCTCTGTCCATGCAGCGTCGAGAAGCTCGTATTCGGGTGTTAGCATTCGCTCACCCACATTGAGCATTCGCTCTTTCAGATGCTGAGCCTGCTCCTGAGGGCCCCGACTGGCCGGACGCGGCCATTGGGCCCGAATCCCGGCGGGTCCTACCTGAACAAACCACTTTCGATAGCGGAATGGTCGAATCAGCCCATATCCGAGCAGTAGCCCTCCTAGGATCAACAGTTCCACGTATCCTGCCAGCCCACGCCGCTCAAACACAATGGAGCCGTCGTCGACCACCGCTAAGATTGCGACGGATAGCATTGCAGCCCCTCCTCCTATTGCCAGCCCACTCTTCAGAAGGTTGAACGGGGAGCGAGGACGGTCCGCCTCGGCATAAAACCAGACCTCGCCGGCACCAGCTACAGGTGGCATTTTACCGCTCCAGCAGCAAGGCCCGGAGGGCTTCGGCGTCGGGGGCGGCGGCCCAGCGTTCTTCGAAGCCCTCGTGCTGTACGGCGTGCGCGATGGCCGAGAGGCTGCGCAGGTGGAAGGCGCGCTCGTCGGCGGTGGAGACGAGCACGAAGGCCGCGCGCACCGGCTCGCGCTCGGGAAACTGGATGCCGCCGCGCGCCCGCGCGATTACCATTTCGAAGGCCCCCTCGCCCGGCACCGTGACGTGCGGGATGGCGAGGCCGGGCAGCACGACGGTGCCCGCGTCCGCCTCGCGCTGCATGAAGCGCACGGACAGCCGTTCGGGCTCCATGCCGAGGCGCGGGCCGAGCAGCGACGCCACGCGGTCGAAGAACATGACCATCGGCGTGGGGTCGTCGAGGTCGAGCACCGGGCAGGTGCGCACGAGCGCGTCGAAGCGGTCGCGCGAGGGCTCGGCGGCGGGGCCGGTGCGGATCAGCGAGAGCACGCGGTCGCCTTCCTGGAAGCTCAGGCCGCTGTAGAAGGGCAGCACGAGTTCGCCCCGGCGCATCCCGACCGGCAGGCGCTCGGCGGTCGGTACGGCGGGCCGGTCGGGCAGGCGCGCGGCCTCTTCCATGCGCACGTGCCCCTGCGCGGCGTGGTACTCCCAGTCGCCGAGGGCGAAGCCGCCGCCGAAGAGCACGCCGTCTTCGCGCCCCGTCTCGGCGCGGCCCGAGAGGTCGGGCTCTAGGACGTTCGGGACGGCGAAGCTCGTCCGCAGGATGTCGCCGACGGCGCGGTTGAGTTGCGGGTTGCCCGTGAGGGTGAGCGCGTAGCAGGTTCGCCCGGCGCCGGCTTCGCGGAGGGCTTCGGCGTCGAGCGCGCTGGCCTCCACGGTGACGAGGCCGTCGGCTTCGGCGAGGCGGGCGTTGCGCTCGTTGCGGTCCACGAGCACGACAGGCCCGGAGAAGAGCGCCGCCACGCGCCGGGCGAGCGGCCCGGCGCCGATCACGAGCACGCCGGTCCGCTCGCTCTGCCGCGCCACGGGAATCCCGCCGCCCGGCGAGACGCGCTCGGCGAGGCGCCGCCCGAGGCCTTCGAGGGCGAGCGTCGTGCCCACGGCCACAATCGTGGCGGCGTAGAGGTCCGGCGAGAGCGCCCCGGCGGTGAGCGCGAGTAGGGGCACGTAGACGGCCACGGCGCCGCGCGGCACGAGTTGGAGCGCGAGCGCGAGCGTGCCTGCGCGCGGACGCTGCGCGGCGGCCCCGGCCACGACCACCCCGGCCGTGCGCCCGGCGATGGCGGCAAGGCCCAGCCCGATGCCGGCGGCGAGCACGCCCGCGTTGAAGGGCACGCGGAGCCCCGCGAGCACAAACAGAAACGGCGCCAGCAGCGTGGCGCCCATGAGCCGGAGCACGTCCGCGAGGCCCTCGGCGGCGGGCGTGGTGCGGAGCGCGCGTCCGAGCGTGAAGCCCGCCGCGCCGGCGCCGAGGGCCGCCGGGAGCCCGCAGGCCACCGCGATGAGCGCGTGCGCGGCGATGACGAGCAGCGCCACATGGACGAGTAGGGGACGCCCGAGCCCGCGCAGGGCTTCTTCCACGCGGCGGAAGAACGCCCGCGCGGCCAGCACGACGACGCCCAAGACCGCCAGGCCCAGCACCCGCATCATCAGCGCTTCCGGCTCGGTGGCGAGCACGAACGCGCTCGCGAGCAGCGGGAGCGTGGAGAGCGCGGCCACATGGGGCTGCCGGCTGTTGGGCCCGCGCGTGCCCACGAGCCCGGCGGCGAGCGCGAGCGCCACGATGGCCACCTCGCGGGCGCCGTTCCAGCCCAGGCCGCGCAGTTCCGGGATGCTCGCCCACAGCAGCGCCCCCACCACGAGGAGCGAGCCCGCGAGCGCGCCGAGCGCATAGGCCGAGGGCGTCCGGCGGCGCGGTTCGAGGCGCGCGGCGTCGAGGCCGGCGGTGAAGAGGAGGGCGGAGAGGCCCACCGAGGCGAGCACATCGAGGCCGGGCGCGGTGGCGAGGCCGGGGGCGAGCGCGCCGAGGGTGAGCCCGGCGACGAGTTCGCCGAGGGCGGCGGGGGCGGCGAGGCGCTGCGCGAGCAAGCCAAACCCCCACGCCACTAGGGCCACGATCAGCAGCAGGATCGGGATGTCGAAGGGGAGCGCGGGGCCGCCGGTGAACCATGCCCCGATGTGGCCCACGAAGGCGGGGCCCGTCATAGCCGCAGGGCCCGCCTGCGCGTGTACCGCGCGGGCGAGCCCCAGGCCTGTCAGCAATGCCGCAACGCGGAGGACCCCCGCCATGCTTCCTCGTGAAGAGCGCGTGCGCAAGGTACGGCAGGGCCGGGCAGCCGCGCCGTACGCTCGCTCAGGCGGTCGGCGGAAAGCGCTCGCGGAGCGTCATGTCGTCGTCCGGCGTGGGCGTGGCGCGCCGCCGGGCCTGGACGGAGAAGATCCGGCCGTAGCTCCAGAAAAGCAGGCCGAGCACAAAGGCCCAGCTCAGGAGCATGAAAATGAGGCTTCCGGTGGTCATGATAGGAGAGGTAAGATCAGTCCGGGGCGCCGACTTCGGCCACTTCGCGGTCGTGGAGCGAGTCCATGCCCGTCTCGGTAAAACCAACGCGGTCGTCGTAGTGGTTGCGCCGCCATGCGATCCGCACGAGGATCGCCGCGATCACGAGGATGCCCACCATCACCGCGCGCGAGGCCACGATGTACGGAATGTTGGCCTCCGTGGGCACGCCGCCGCCGGCGCCGGCCTTGAGCGTCAGAATCGGCCAGGCGTCCTGCACGGCCCACCACGAGAAGAGGACGAACAGGTAGAGGGGCGTCACGTAGGTCATGATGAACTTCCAGATGCCGGGCAGGCGGATGTCGGCGCCTTCGTGGAGGCTCTTCCACGCGTTCTCGGGCTTGAACACCCACATGAAGAGCACCACCTCGACGAGCCCGAAGAGCGCAAGCCCGAACGTGCCGGCCCAGTAGTCCCACTCGTCCAGGAAGCCCTGCGCCAGGAAGGCGACGTGCAAGAGGCCCAGCAGCAGCACGACTGCGCCGAGTCCCCAGGCGGCCTTTTCGCGCTTCACCCCGAACTCCTCGCCGAGGAACGCCAGGATCGGCGTGGCCATGGCGACGGACGAGGTGATGCCGGCGAAGAAGAGCAGGCCAAACCACATGAAGCCGAGCACGTTGCCGAGCGGCAGCTGCTGGAACACGACCGGCATCGTGGCGAAGCCGAGGTCGAACGAGCCGCCCTGCGCGATCTGCGTGGCGCCGGCGACGCCGAAGAACACGACCGCCGCCGGGATCGCAATCGTCCCGCCGAGCACCACTTCGGCCGTCTCGTTCGTGGCGCCGGTGGCGATGCCCGAGAGCAGCAGGTCGTCCTTTTTGGTGAGGTAGCTCGCGTACGTGCCGAGCGTGCCCATGCCCACCGAGAGGGTGAAGAAGATCTGCCCGGCGGCGGCGAGCCACACGGTAGACTTCGAGAGGCCCGAGAAGTCCGGGCGGAAGAGGAAGTTGAGGCCGTCCCACGCGGTCGTGCCCACGCCCGGCTGCGGCGGCAGCATCAGCACGACGACCGCGAGCACGAGCGCGAAGATGAACAGGATGGGCATCCCGATCTTGGCCAGCTTCTCGATGCCACCCTCGATGCCCTTCGAGATCACGTAGAAGTTGAGCGCGAGCGTGACGAAGAAGAACGCGAACGCCTTCCACGCCCCATGCACCGAGGCATCGCCGATGGACTGGAACGAGTGCAGGTACGTCAGCATGGACTCCTGCGTGGTGTTGCCCCAGTAGCCCTTCGTGATCGAGAAGAAGGTGAAGGCAAGCGTCCAGCTCTCGATATACGTGTAGTACACGAGCACGATGAACGGGATGGCGAGCCCGAGCACGCCGAAGTACTTGGCCGCCGGGTGCTTCCACAGGGCGTTGAACATGCCGGGGATGTGCCCCTTGCCGTACTTGCCGCCGTGGCGCCCGATGCCCCACTCGATCCACATGAGCGGAATGCCGAGCAGGATGAACGCGATGAAGTACGCGATCATGAACGAGCCGCCGTCGTTGGCGGCGGCCTGCCGGGGAAAGCGGAGGAAGTTGCCAAGGCCGACGGCGTTGCCGGCCATGGCGAGGATGAGCCCAATACGGCTTCCCCACGCCTCGCGAGGCTGCAAATCTGACATGCGAAAAAGGGGTTCGAGACGTCGCTAAGCCCCAGCGACCGACGGCCGCCTGAGGTGCTCCTTTGTGAAGGATCGGTAGGAATCTACGCTCCGTCCCTTCGGCACCCAAACAAAGGCCGCCGTTTCCCCTCCAGCCCGGCGCCGCCGAGGCTCCGCCGCCTGTTTACTCAGGGCGCCGCACCACGCCGCCGCCGGTGAACTGCCCGGCCGCGCGGGCCGTCGCCCCGTAGTTGGCGGTCGAGTTCGTGTCCACGAGCGTGCCGTTGGCGTGCAGGCTCACCGTCACCTTGCCCACCTTGGCGTCGTCGGCGCAGGTGGCCTGCACGAACGCATCGAAGGGCGCCTGGTCGGTGCGCACGCTCACGGCGACGGTCTTCTCCCAGCCGGGCGCGACGTCTTCGCGCTGCAGCGTCCGCGTCGCGTCGAGGTAGGTCACGGAGCACGCGCGGTAGGTGCCTTCTACGTTGTAGCGCACCGAGAACGTCGCCGTGTGGACCGGCGCGGCTTCGAACGGATTGCCCGCCTCGCAGGCGGAGAGGAGCACAGCAGCGGAGAGCAGGAGAGACGCGCGCATGGCACACCTGGGCTGGATCCTGCAAAGTAGCCGTTCTCACGCCCGGCGCAACTCCACCGGTGCCGGCCGCCGCCGCTGGCGCAGCGAGAAGGTGTAACGAAATGGTTCGCTAAGCCCCGCCCACCACGCGCCCATCCACCCAGCGCCGCATCCCGGCCGGGGCGGCCTCTCGCAGCGCGTCCGGGAGGAGCGCCTCGGGCGCATCCTGCCAGCAGACCGGGCGGACCCAGCGCAGGAGCGCCCGCGTGCCGACGCTCGTCGAGCGCCCATCGGAGGTGGCCGGAAAGGGCCCGCCGTGCACGATGGCGTGGCCGACCTCCACGCCCGTCGGGACGCCGCCGAAGAGCAGGCGCCCCGCCTTGCCTTCGAGCACCGCCGCGAGGCGTGCCGCCGCCGGCTCGTCCCCCGCGCCCGCGTGGAGGGTGGCGGTGAGTTGTCCGGCGAGGCCTTGGGCCAGAACCTCCATCTCGTCCACCGACGCGCACGCCACGACGAGGGTGACGGGGCCGAACACCTCCTCGGCCAGGTGGGGATGCGCGCGAAACGTGGCGGCGTCGGTGGTGAAGACGGCGGGCGCGGCGCCGGGCAACACCTCGCCCGGCGCCGTGACGCCGGGGGTGCTGCGGAGGTGTTCGACGCCCGCGCGGTAGGCGTGGCCGATGCCTTCGGTGAGCATGGGCGCGGCGGCACCCTGGGCAAGCGCGGCGGCGAGCGCCTCGATGAACAGCTCAGCGCCCGGCGGCACGAACACGAGTCCGGGGTTGGTGCAGAACTGTCCCACGCCGAGGGTGACAGAAGCCGCGTGGGCGAGCCCGAGGCGGGGCCCGTGCGCGGCGAGCGCGCCGGGCAGCACGAACACGGGGTTGACGCTGCCCATCTCGGCGTACACCGGAATCGGCACGGCGCGGCGCGCGGCGGCGTCCACGAGGGCGAGACCTCCGCGCTGCGAGCCCGTGAAGCCGACCGCCGCGATGGCCGGATGCTGCACGAGCGCCGTGCCCACCGCGTGCCCATCGTCGAACAGGAGGGCGAACGTGCCGGCGGGCAGCCCGCACGCCGCCACCGACCGCGCCAGTGCGCGCCCGGCGATCTCCGAGGTGCCCGGATGCGCCGGGTGCGCCTTCACGACGACCGGGCAGCCCGCCGCGAGCGCCGAGGCCGTGTCGCCGCCCGCGACGGAAAAGGCGAGGGGGAAGTTGCTCGCCCCGAACACGGCCACCGGCCCGAGCGGGCGCAGCATCGAGCGCAGGTCGGGCTTCGGGGGCGTGCGCGCAGGATCGGCATGCTCGATGCGCGCGTCCACCCACGACCCGTCCTCGGCGACACCGGCAAACAGGCGCAGTTGCCCGGTCGTGCGCGCGAGTTCGCCGCGCAGGCGGGCCTCCGGCAGCGCCGTCTCCTGCATCGCCCGCGCAACGAGCGCGTCGGCGTCGGCCTCCAGTTCGTCCGCGATCCGCCGCAACAGCGCCCCCCGAACCGCCCCACTGGACGCCCGCAGCGTCCGGAAAGGCGGCGTTCGCGGCCCTCGCCGCGCGGTCCACGTCGGCCTCGGTGGCCGCGTAAAAGGCCGGTTCGAGCGGCGCGCCCGTGCCCGCCCCCACGGCGCGAAACAGGCGCCCCGTTTCCGTGACGGCGGTGCCTTCGATGAGTGAACGGCCTTCAAGCATAAGATTGTAGGGGCCCGGCGTGCCGTGCCCATCAGCGGTTGCATCCTCCGAAAGGGCCCTCTCGTGGCCCACACACCTCCCCCGTTACGCCCACACCTCGGCGCGGGTCGCAAGGGCGGCCCGGATCGTGTGGAGGGCGGCGGCGCGCTCGGGGCCCTCCAGCACAAGGCGCGGGGCGCGGACGCGCTCGCTGCCCATCCCGACCTCGGCCTGCACGAGCTTGATGAGTTGCACGAACGCCACTACTGTGTCGAGGCGCAGCAGGGGCAGAAACCACGCGTAGCGCGCCGCCACATCCTCGCCCGCCCGCGCCGCGTCGAAGAGGGCGACGGACTCGGCGGGGAACGCGTTGACGAGGCCGGCCACCCAGCCGGTTGCCCCGGCCTGCACGCCCTCGACCACACTGTCGTCGAGGCCGACGCAGAGGGCGAGCCGGTCGCCGAGTTCGGCGCGCAGGGCGGTCACGCGCCGCACGTCGCCGCTGGACTCTTTGACGGCGGTGAGGGTCGGGAAGGCTTCGGCGAGGTCGGCCACCTGGGGCGCGCGGAAGTCGGTGCCGTAGGCGATGGGGTTGTTGTAGAGCATACACGGCAGGTCGGTGGCCGACAGCACGGCGGCCACGTGCGCCCGCATCTCGCGCCAGGTGGACGCATACACGTACGGCGGCAGCACCATCAGCCCGGCGCAGCCCGCCGCCTGGGCCATGTTCGCCACGCGCACCGCGTCCGCCGTCGAGAGCGCCGACACGGCGGCCACGACCGGCGCGCGGCCCCCAACGGCCTCGACGCACGTCCGCAGCACGGCTTCCTTCTCCTCGAACGAGAGCGTGGCGCCCTCGCCGAGCGAGCCGAGCGCGACGAGGGCGCGGCAGCCGGCGTCCACCATCCAAGCGGCATGGCGCGCCAGAAACGCGTGGTCCACCGCATCGCCAGCGGTAAACGGGGTCGTGATGGCAGGCAGAACGCCGGTCCAGTCAAGCAGCATGGCAGAGGGAGGCGAGGGGCCCCGAAAGGTAAGGAGGTTACGAAACAGCCCCCACATCCGCATACCGCGACCGCGCCGCCCTCCGCCCTCCCCCGAGCCGGCGTAGGGGCAAAGCCTCCGCTGTGAGGCCCCCGCCCATCGCACCGCCCCCATGCGCCGCAACGCCCCCGCCCGCCGCCCCGCGCGAGGCTTCGCCCATCTCCGCCCCCGCCGCCCACCCCGCCCCAGATCACCCAAACCGTTCCGGCCGCAACAAATCGAGCGAGACCGACGGCGCCGCGCGCCCGAGCAATTCGGCGACCAGTTGGCCCGTGATCGGCCCGAGGCTCAGGCCCATCATGGCGTGCCCGGCAGCGACGATGAGGTTGGGGTAGCGCTGCGTCCGCCCGAGGTACGGGAGCCCATCCGGCGTGCAGGGCCGATGGCCCACCCACGCGGGCGCGTCCTTGAACGTCGCCGCGCCGAACTGCGGCAGGTACGCTCCGGCGGCCTTCACGATGCCGCGCACGCGGGCCGGGTTGAGGCGCGCGTCGAGGCCCGCCATCTCCATCGTGCCCGCAAAGCGCACCGTTCCCCCCATCGGCGTCACGGCCACGCGCCCTTCGGTGAGGATGTAGGAGTGGCGCGGAAGCGCGGGCGGGGCTTCCACGCGCAGGTGGTAGCCCTTGCCGGCTTCGAGGGGCAACCGCAGGCCGAGCGCGCGCCCGAGCGTGGGCGTCCACGCGCCGCCGGCGAGCACGAACTGATCCCCTTCCACGGCGCCCGCGTCCGTTTGCAGGGCCGTGAGCTGGCCGTTTGTGCGCTGCCAGCCGGTCGAGGTGGTGTGCCAGCGGAAGGTGACGCCGGCGGCCTCGGCGTGGCGCGCGAGGGCGGCCATAAAGCGGCCGGGGTCGAGCCAGGCGTCGTCGGGGTAGAAGACGCCGCCGGTGACCTCCAGCTGCACGTCGGGTTCGAGGCGGCGGAGGTCGTCGGGGGTGACGACCTCGGCGCCGAGGCCGAGGCTGCGGGCGAGGGCGGCGGCGTGGCTTTCCTCAGCGAGGCCGTGGGCGGTGTTGCAGAGCATGAGCCCCCCGTCGAGGCGGAGGCCGAAGTCGTCGGCTTCATCCGCGAGGGCTTTGAAGAGGGCCCGGGAGGCGAGGTTGAGGTCGCGCAGGAGCGGCGCGGCGCGCTCGACGTGCGCGGCGGTGCCGCTCCGCCAGAAGCGGTAGCCCCAGCGGAGCAGGTCGAGCGAGGCGCGGGGGCGGATGTAGAACGGGCTCTCGGGGTTGCCCATGTAGCGCAGGCCCATCGCGACCATGCCGGGCGCGGCGAGCGGGACGACGTGGCTCGGGCACACGAGCCCGGCGTTGCCGAACGAGGTCGTGAAGCGCTCCGGCCCGTCGCGCTCCACGACGGTCACGCGGTGCCCGGCCCGCGCGGCATAGAGTGCCACGCTGAGCCCGACCACCCCTCCCCCGGCAACGACGACGTGCTGCGGCATCGGCTTGTGCGGCGCGATGGTACGCGCCCCGGCCAAGCTACCACGGCCCCTCCGCGCCCGGCACGCTTCACCACGGGTTCGCACACCGCGCAGGCGTTGGGGCTGGGGTGCCGCCGCGTTGGGGGCTGGTGGGTGCGGCGGGTGGGCACGGCACGCCGTGCCCCTACGGTACCTCCGGTACGCCGTGGACGAACGGGTCGGCGGGGTCGAACACGAGGGTGGTTTCGGCGGTGATCCAGGCCTGGCCGCGGATCGTGGGGTGGATGTGGCCGTGTTCGCCCGGCGCGTATGTGGCCTCGAAGACGCTGCCGAGCGGACTCTCCTGCCGCCAGACGGCGCCGGGGGCGAGCTTGCCGTCGGCGGCGAGGCAGGCGAGCTTGGCGCTCGTGCCGGTGCCGCAGGGCGAGCGGTCGTAGGCGCCGCCGGGGCAGAGCACGAACACGCGCGCGTCGGCGGTGGGCGAGGCGGCCACGAGTTCGATGTGGTCGATCTCGGCGCCGTCCGCGCCGGTGATGCCGGACCGTTCGAGGGCGTGGCGGACAGCCCACGCGTAGGCGGTGAGCGCGTCGGCGTGGGCCACGTCGAGCGGCACGCCGGGGGGCGCGGGCGTGAGGAAAAACCAGTTGCCGCCCCACGCCACGTCGCCCGTCACGGTGCCCTGCCCCGGCACGTCCACCGCCACGCCCTTGCGGTGGCGGTAGGCCGGCACGTTCGCCACCGACACCGCGCCGTCGGCGTGCAGCGTGGCCGTCACCACGCCCACGGGCGTGTCGATGCGGTGGGCGCCGGGGCCGATCTGCCCCGCGTGCGCGAGCGTGGCGACGAGCCCGATGGTGCCGTGGCCGCACATCCCGAGCACGCCCGCGTTGTCGAAAAAGACGACGCCCGCGATGCAGTCCGGCGCGTGCGGCGGCACGACGAGCGCGCCCACGAGCACGGCGTGCCCGCGCGGCTCGCACACGACGGCCCGGCGGAACGCGTCGTGGTGGGCGCGAAAGCGGTCGCGGCGCGCGGACAGCGGACCTTCGCCCAGATCGGGGCCGCCGCTGAGGACGACGCGCGTGGGCTCGCCGCCCGTGTGGGAGTCGACGGCGCGAAGGCGGGAAATGGGCACGGCGGGCGCAGGGAGGCGGGCGAGGCCCAAACGTACGGCGCTACCGCACCACGACGAAACGGCGGGCGACGGTCTCGCTGCCCACGGCCACGCGCACGGCGTAGGCCCCGGAGGCCCAGCCGCTCGCCTCCAGCGGCAGCGCATGGACGCCCGCGCCGAGCACGCCGTCGTGCAGGCGCGCCACCGTCTGCCCACGCGCGTCGAGCACCCACGCGCGCACGCGCGCCGCAGCGGGCAGGCTCACCGTGATCTGACCCGTCGTGTGCAGCGGGTTGGGCGTGACGGCGCCCACGGCGAGCGCGGGGGCCGGCTGGGGGACAGGGGCAGGGTCGGGCGCCAGCACGCGGAAGGCGCCGGTGGACCAGAGGAGTTGGAGCACATCTGCCGCCCCGCGCAACCGGTTGATAGCGTCCAGCCGGTCAGTACCCCGGCCCCATGGAATGGAGAAGACCACGTCGTGCGCCTGCCCCGGCGAGAAGGCAAGCGGCCCGACCGAGACGAGCATCCGCAGGTCGCTGGGGGCAATGGGCGTCGTACTGGGGATGGGCGTTCCCATCGTCCATCCGGTGGCCGTCACCGGGTCTCCCGTGAACCAGAAGCGGGCCGGGCCACAGGAAGCGTAGGCCAGGGAGACCGCGTCGCCACAGGCGTAGAGTGGATTGCCGAGTTGATCGAGCCCTTTCAGACGCTTGTAGTATTCGTCGGTATTGCCAAACGGGTCTCCCGCGCGCCCGGACTTGAAGGAGATGCCGGCGGCGTAGGCACGAGGGCCGCCTGGCGCCTCTACGACGGCCGTCCCCACGGCGGGCGGGCGGGCGCCGTACCCGTCCAACGCTTCGTCGAAGTTATCGGCGTTGTAGGCGTACGCCATCGCGCGTGCCGAGTCCGCCCCGACGTAGTCGTCGCTCGCGTTTCCCAGTTCCACGTCGCTCCACAGCCCCGCAAAGAACTGCGTGAGCGGCTGCGCGCCGCGCCAGACGAACCGGTAGCGGTACAGCGTCGCGTCGTTGACCTGCGGGTGCGGGGACGCGGCGGCAAAGGCCGTCACCTGCACTTCGAGGGGGAATGGCGCCGAGCCCGTGCGGGGGTGCGGCCCCATGGCGTTCATCACCCACCAGTGCGATTCCGTGCCGAGCAGTTCCGGGCGGTCTCCCCCGCCGAGGTTGTAGTTGCCCGCCACCCCATCGCCATCCACGACGGGCGCGCCCCACCGCCACGGCCAATCCCGGACGGCCTCGGTGACGGTGCCGCGTGCCAGGGCGTAGAGGTCGGAGGCGGCGAGGCGGAAGATGCGGTCGTAGGGCGCGCAGTCGGCCGGCGGCTGCCCCTGCGCGGTGAGCGGGCCGGGGACGAACTCCCATAATGCGTAGGCGGCGGACGCCTGCACGAGTTGCCCGCCCACGTACCCTCCGGTCCACAGCGAGGTCGCGAAAAAGCTGTTGGGCGTAAGCGGGCTTGCCTCTGGGTGCTTTGGGCACGTTGTAAACGTTCCCGGCGCCCTTCCAGAACAAGCGCGCCGTTGTTGTAGAGGGTCGCGCGGACGTTGTTGGCGTCGAGCGTGTCCACGGCGCTGCCGGCGACGCACGTTGAGACCGCTTGCGCGTGCATCTGGCCCGCGTCGAGCAGCGCCACAAGTGCGAGCAGAAGAAGCGCCCTGTTCATCGCACCACCACGAAGCGGCGGGCGACGGTCTCGCTGCCCACGCTCACGCGCACGGCGTACGCCCCGGAGGCCCAGCCGCTCGCCTCCAGCGGCAGCGCGTGGACGCCCGCGCCGAGCACGCCGTCGTGCAGGCGCGCCACCGTCTGCCCACGCGCGTCGAGCACCCACGCGCGCACGCGCGCCGCAGCGGGCAGGCTCACCGTGATCTGCCCGGTCGTGTGCAGCGGGTTCGGCGTCACCGCACCCACGGCGAGGGCCGGGCGGCGTCTGCGGCAAGGACGCGGGCGCCTGTTGCGCAGCGGCCGTGTAGCCGCCCGACTTCCAGACGACCTGGAGCGCGGCCGCGTTTCGCGTTTGAGGCGGGCGACGGAATCGAGGTGGTCGGCGCCGCGCGCCCATACGAAGGCCATCACCACGTCTACCGGCACGCCCGGCTGGAGCGTGAACGGCCCCATGCCCATCGCAAAGCGCCGGTCGGAGGGCGAGATGGGGAAGCTTGCGCCAGCGGTGGGCTTGAACTCGCTCCAGAAGCTGCGCGTCGTGAGGGTCGCCGGGATACATCCAGTTGGCAAAGCCGCAGGAGGCATAACTGGGACTGCTTCCATCGCCGCAGGCGTAGAGCGCGCCCGCCATCCGTGCCACCGTCCTCGCAGGAAGTTGTAGTAGTCCAGCGGAGTTGCTGCGCGGATCGCAGTTACGCCCGCCCGAGCATCCGTTGTAGTACAGAAACGAGGTGAAGCCCGGGGCCTCGCGCCGTCCGTCCCGGTCGTCGTCGTAGAGCGCAGGGCCGTCGAGCGCGAGGATGCCGAGGGCGGGCGGGTGCGGTGCCGTAGCCATCCGAGCCCTCGTCGAAGTTGTCGGCGTTGTAGACGTAGCCCATGCGCAGGAGCGTGTCGCTGCCCACGTAGTCGTCCGTCGCGTTGCCGAGATCCGGGTCGGCGAAGAAGCCGAAGTAGGTCTCCGTCAGCGGCGCGGCGCCCCGGTAGAGGAGCCGGTAGCGCACGAGGACGCTGTTGTTGACGGCAAGGCCGGGCGCTGCTGAGAAGCCGGGAATCGTCGGCGCTGCAAAGGCCGTGGCCTGCACTTCGAGCGGAAACGGCTTCGAGCCCGTGCGCGGGTGCGGCCCCATCGCGTTCATCACCCACCAGTGGCTCTCCGTGCCCAGCAGTTCCGGGCGGTCCCCCCCGGCGAGGTTGTAGTTGCCCGGCACCCCATCGCCGTCCACCACGGGCGCGCCCCACTGCCACGGCCAGGCGCGCACCGCCTCGGTGACGACGCCCTGCCGCAGCGCGTTGAGGTCGGCCAGGCGCAGCGCGGCGATGCGGTCGTAGGGCGTGCAGTCGGACGGCGGCTGCCCCTGCGCGTCGAGCGGGCCGGGGACAAACTCCCAGTCGCTGTACGTGGCCGAGGCCTGCCGCAGTTCGTTCCCTTCGTAGCCCCCGAACCAGAGGCCGTAGGCGAAGAGGGCGTTCGGCGTGATGGGCTGCCCGCGCCGCGCCTTGGGCACGTTGAACACGTTGCCCGCCCCTTTCCAGAAGAGCCCCCCCTGGTTGAAGAGGCTCGCGCGGACGTTGTTGGCGTCGAGCGTGTCCACGGCGCTACCGGCGAGGCAGGTAGAGGACGTCTGCGCGTATAGGCGCGGGGCGAACAGCAGCAGGAGCAGGAGCGCGCGGCGCATGGGGTGAAGCGGCGTCCTGCATGTTACCACGCCCCCCATCTCCGCGCGGCGGCTACCTGGCCGAACCGGCAGAAGCGTCGTCCGAACGGTTGGGCGCGCTCGTTGAACGTCCGTCCGCGCCGCGCAGCAGGTGGGGCGCGAAAAAGCTCACCGCGAGCAGGAGCGCGCCGAGGCCGAGGAAGATGACCACGCGCCAGACGGTCGGCACGCCGGGGAGGTCCACCACGAGCAGCTTGGCGATGGTGAGCGTGAGCGTGCCGAGGCCGAGCAGGCGCACGTCGTGCTGCCCGCGCCGCAGCCCCGCCACGAGCAGCCCCACCGCGTAGAGGCCCCACACGCCGTCCACGAACGCCGTCGTCGCGGGCAGCGGCGCCGCGAGCGCCCGCACGGTCACGAGCGCGAGAAAGTGCCCGGCGAGCAGGTAGAAGCGCCGCACGCGCCCGAGGGCGACCGGCCCGAGGCCGGCGTAGCCGAGCGCGCCGAGCGCCACCACCGCCCCCAGCAGGAGCGCGCCCCGGTGCGGCTGCACCCCATCGCCGCCCCGCAAGAACACCGCCCCGATCTCCCAGAGCGCCGCCCCGAGCACGGCCGCATCGGCCACGATCCGGAGCGACCGTTCGGCTTCGCGGCGGGCCCAGAGCGCCCCCGCCACCGCCACCGCCACCACCACGCCGGGCGCGGCGAGGCTGTTCAGCCCCAGCACCGCCGCCGTTGCCGCGAGCACGAGCGCCCCGAAGCGCGCCGCCTCCCGCTGCACCGCATCGGACGCCCCTGCCCGCGCAAAGTAGAGCGCGCCGGGCACGAGGGCCAGCAGCACGAGCGCCGTCGTGCGCGGCGCGGCATCCCACACGCTCCCCACAAGCAGGGCAAAGGCGACGGGCGGCAGCCACAGGGCGAGGGCGCGCGGCTGCGCGAGCGCAGGCAGCCGGGGCACGTCCGCGCCGGCAGCGCCGAGGCGCAGGGGCAGCGCGAGCGTGCCCCCGAGCACGCCCACGAGCGTGGCGGTAAACCAGGCCCGCTCGCCGCCCGGCAGCGCGCCCGCCTTCCAGCGGAGCACGGCGAGGGCGCCCCACGCCCCGGCCACGAGCGCGCCGAGCAGCCAGCGCCACCGCGTACGCGCATACACGCCGAGGCCCCCGCCCACGACGAGCGCCACGAACCCGAGCGTCGCCTCCAGGGAGCCGCGCTCCCGGTAGAGCACCACGGGCGCCCCGAGCGCGCCCAGCACCGCCACCACCGCAAGCGTCTCCGACTGCGTCCGCAGCGCGAGCGCGAACGCCCCGGCGGTGAGCACGGTCGTTACCACGAGCGCCGTGCCCGCCCCGATGAGGCCGTAGAGCTGGAAGGCGGCGAAGATGCTGCTGTACAGGATGGCGAGCCCGCCGCCCGCGAGCGCCTCGCCGAGCCCGCGCCGCCGCCGAAGCGCCAGGCCGGCGCCGAGCAGGAGCGCGCCGAGCAGCGCCGTCCCGCCCACGCGCGCGCCGATGGAGAGCCAGCCCCGGTCGATCGTCCACTTGAGCAGGAACGCCACGCCCACGAGCAGCAGCGCGATGCCCACGCGCGCGATCACGTCCTCGCTCTTGAACTCGGGCAGCGCCCACCGCCGCCGCGCCTTCGTCGCCCCTGGGCGCCGCGCCACGTCGCTCCGCAGCGTCTCGCACCTCGGCTTCGAGGCGCTGCACGCGCTGCTCCAGGGCGGCGACGCGGTCCGGCGGCAGAGCTTCCATACGGGCAGGGGCGAGGCGCCCAAGCTACGCGCAGACGATGGTTTGAGGGAATGGGCGACGTGAGACGTTGGACGTTGCGACGTGCGATGTGCGACATGGGATGTTCGAGGCCCTGTGGCATCCAGGTTCGCTTCGCGGTCTCCTTCGGAGGGCTTCTGACGTCGTATGTCGAATGTCCAACGTCAAACGTCGAATGTCCTCTCCCGCAGCGTCTCCCAGGGCGGCACGTCGGGCTCGAACACGAGCGCTTCGCCCGCAATGCGGTAGCAGGCGTGGCTCAGGCCGTTGGTGACGAGCACGTAGGGCGCCGCGAGCACCTTTGCGTAGCGCGCGGCCTGCGCGAACACCGCCTGCCCGAGCGCCACCGTGGGCGCCTTGCACTCCACGAGCAGCCGCGCCCGCCCGTCCGGCCCGTACACGAGCACGTCCGCGCGGCGGGGGAGCGTAGGGTGCGGCACGGCCCGCTCGACCGCCACGAGGCCCGGCGGCACGCCCCGGTGGGCCACGAGAAACGCCACGAGGTGCTGCCGCACCCACTCCTCCGGCGTCGCGGCCACCCAGCGGCGGCGCACCGGGTCGAACAACTCGGCGCGGCCCGCCGCCTGGCGCTGCTGTACCGCCACGGGCGGGAGGGCGAGCGGGGGGAATGCGGGCATTGGGAACCGAAGAGACGCCCCGGGCGAAGCACAGGATCCGGTCGCCCATGAGATCCAGTGAACGCGGACGGCCCCAGCATTGGCGTGCACTTCACCGAGGCGCGCCCCTTAATTCCACGCCTCCAACGGCCGATACAGCAGGTGGTACCCTGCGGGGATTGGACCCCGCTCCCTCCGCTGTATCTCCCCCCTCTACTGTCATGGTATCATTACTCACCGAACAGGCTGGCCCGGAAACCGTCGTCGTGCGTGTGGGCAAAGCGCTCGATTTCCGCAACGCTGCGGACTTCAAGGGCATTTGTCAGCAGCAGCTCGACCACGGGGTCAACAAGTTCGTGCTCGACTTCTCGGACACCGGGATCCTCGACTCGACCGGCCTCGGCGCCATCTTCTCGGTCTACCGCCAGGTGACCCCGCAGGGCGGGCGTGTCGCCTTCGCCTCGGTGTCCCGCCCGGTGCAGGTGGTCGTGCAGCTCACGCGCACCTACAAGGTCTTCCCGCAGTTCGCGACGGTCAACGACGCAATGATGCCGCAGGCCTGACCGCTCCTCCCGCGTGAGCGCGCCCCGGCGTGCATGATCCCCATGGAGCGCGTCCGCTACCAGTTCACGGATCTGGACCTGCTCCCAGACCAGCTCTTCGCGTGCCTCAACCAGTGGGCCGACGCGGCCAGCGGCGACGGGCTGGGCAGCACCGACAGCGTGCTCGAACCCCTCCTGCAGGCCCAGGTAGCCCTCTTCGAGTGGATGGCCAACCTCGTCCAGCACGCGAGCTTCGGCGAACGCGCCCCCTACGTGCAACTCGACCTGGAGTTCGCCCGCACGGGCGTCGGCTGCGTCGTGGAGGACAACTCCGACGGGTTCGACATCGCCTCGGCGCTCGCGCGGCGGCGCAACGAACTTAACCCGATGCCCGAGCGCGGCATGGGCCTGCTGCTGCTCTACTCGACGGCCCAGAACGTGCGCTACGACTGCCTCGGGCCGCACCGCTACCGGCTCTCGTTCTGGATCCCCACCCACAACACTTCCTCCGGCCTGGACCTGACCACCTCCCCCGACCATGGCTGACTATTCCATCCTGGTCGTCGAGGACGAGCCGACACTGCGGCGCCTGCTCGAATACCGACTCGCCAAGCAGTACCGCGTCCGCACCGCCTCCAACGGCGAAGAAGCCCTCACGCTCATCGACGAGGAGCGCCCGGAGCTCATCGTCTCGGATGTGATGATGCCGCGCATGGACGGCTTTGCCCTCCAGAGCGCGCTCCAGGAGAACCCGACCACGCGCGTCATCCCGTTCATCTTCCTCACCGCGAAGGCCGACGAGCAGAGCCGCACGCGGGGCCTGCGCGCGGGCGTGGACGACTACATCACCAAGCCGTTCGACTTCGAGCAGCTCATGGAGCGCGTCGCCCGCCTGCTAGAGCGCGCGCACGTCTACCAGAGCCAGTTCTCCTCCCGCGTGGGCGAGGACTTCTCGCGCCTGCTCATGCCGCGCACGATGCCGGACATTCCCGGCTACAGCGCCTTCTTCTACAACCTCCCCCGCGAACAGGGCGGCGGCGACTTTTTCGACTGGGCGCAGCCGACGCCGGGGATGTTCTTCTTCACCCTCGGCGACGTGATGGGCAAGGGCGTCAAGGCCAAGTTCTTCGCCTTCTCGTTCCTCTCCTACGTCCGCGGCACGCTCCACGCGCTCCTCGGCTCGACGTCGAGCCCCGCCGTGATCATGCAGCAGCTCAACCGCCTGCTCGCCGACGATGCGGTGCTGCAGGACACGTTTGCGAGCCTGCTGCTTATCCGCCTCGACGCGCGCACGCACACACTCACGCTCTGCAACGCCGGCCACTGCCGACCCGTGCTCGCCACCCCCGCCGCCACCGACGTGGTGACGGAGAGCGACCTCGTGCTCGGCCTCACGCCGGACTCGACGTACGCCGAGACGACCGTGCAGATGCTCCCCGGCATGGAGCTCTTCTCCTACACCGACGGCCTGATCGAGCAGCGCCTGCGCACCGGCGAGATGGTGGGCGAGCAGGGCCTGATCGAGGTCACGCACCGGATGCACACGCACCCGGACCCGCTCGTGGCGCTCACCGAAGACCTGCTCATGCGCTCCGAAGTGCCCGAGTTCGCCGACGACATCCTCGGCTTCTGGCTGCGGCGCAGCTGATCTGCCCGCTGGATCATGGATGATGGATCATGGCCAGAGGGCTCCTCTGAGCCTCTCTGACCATGATCTATGATCCGTGATCCACCCGGTGATCTCGCACGATGCTATAGGATCTAGCATGACCGGGCCCCGGCCCCGACGGGCAGGATGGCCTATACCGGGCGCCACCGGACGGCCGCATCCGCCTGCAAGCGGGCCCGCGCGGGCTTGAGGCCGCCGGTATCGGGCAGCGGCGCCACGCCAACGGGCACGAGAAAGCCGGGCAACTGCTCGCGCAGCCCATCGCGCAGCCGCGCCGCCTGGAGCGCGTGGCCCGGCGCCATGCGGACGAAGGCGAAGGGCCGCTGCCCGAATGCGGGATCGTCTACCGGCACCACCACCGCCTCCTCGACGCCCGCGAGGCCCCCGAGTGCCCGCTCGATGCGCTCGGGATGCACGTTCTCGCCGCCTGAGACGAACATCAGGTCGCGCCGCCCAGCCACCACGAGCCGCCCGGCCGCGTCGAAGTGGCCCAGGTCGCCCGTGGCATAGAACCCCTCGGCGTCGAACGGTTCGACCAGCCCCGCCTCGGTGGCGTAGCCGGAGAAGCGCGTCCGGCCGCGCACGCGTATTTCCCCGGGCGTCTGGTCCTCTCCGCCGGGGCCGCCGGCGATTTCCACCTCGCGAAAGGGGAGCACGCGCCCGGACGTGGCGAGGTCGGCGCGGGTGCCGCCGAGGGGCGTGGCGGTGACGGTGGAGGCCATCTCGGTGAGCCCGTACGAGGCGGCGACGGCCAAGCCGCGCGCGTACGCCGCGTCGAGCAGGGCAGGCGGCAGGGCCGAGCCGCCGAGCAGGAGCGTACGGCCGTCGAGCACGGCGGGCGCGTCCGCGAGCAGGCGGCGGAGCTGCGTGGCCACGAGCGAGGCGTGCGTAAGCGCGGGGTGCGCGAGCGTATCAGCGAGCGCCTCGCCGGGCGCCGGCACGACGAGCGCGCCCCCCACCGAGAGCGCCCGCACGACCACGCCGAGCCCGCCCACATGGTGGAGCGGGAGGGCCAGCGCCCACGCAGAATCGGCGCCGAAGCCGAGCGCCTCCGCCACCCCTAGCGCGCTCCACCGCAGCGCCCCGTGGGTGAGGACGGCGGCCTTGGGCGGGCCGGTCGAGCCGGACGTGAACACGAGCGCGGCCGCAGCCTCGTCCGGCGGCCCGGTCAGCCGCGCCCCCGATGCGGCGGCCTGCTCCAACGGTTCGAGGGGATGCACGGCCACGCCCGGCAGCGCGGGCAGCGCGCCACCTGCGGCGGTGAGCAGGTGCGTGGCGCCCGACACGCGCAGCCGTTCCAGGAGCGCCGGGGCGGGCTCGCGCGGCGAGAGCGGCACCGCCACCGCGCCGAGCCGCCACAGCCCCGCGAGCGCCGCCACATACGCCGCCGACGGCCCGCCGAGCAGCGCCACGCGCGTGCCCGCGCCCACGCCCACGCGGTGGAGTGTGCGCGCCGCAGCGGCGGCGTGGCCGAAGAGTGTCTCGGCGCGCAGGAGCGTGGGCATGGCGGACGGAAAGTGGCGCCGGGTGGAATCGGGGCGGCGCCTGGTTGGTTCGGGCGGCCTCTGCCCCCCGCGCTCTTGCCCGACCGGTCCCCGCCCGCCCACCACGTCCTCGGCCCCGACGGGCGCCTGCGCGGCTTCCGCAACGTCGGGACGCTGCCGCCCCGCCCGCCGTTCTGGCCCACCTTCCGGTGGATGCTCGGCTTCAGCTTCGGCCGCACCCGGCCCGCCGAGGTGGCCGCGCCCGCCGTCCCGCTCGACCTCGCCGCGCTTGCCGCCGTGCCTGCCCGGCTCCGCCTTGCCTGGCTCGGGCACTCGGCCGTCTACGCCGCCTTCCCGCACACGCGCGTGCTGATCGACCCGATGCTCGGGCCGCGCGCCTCGCCCCTGCCGTTTGCCGGGCCCAAGCGCCTCGTGCCGGCCCCATGCGCGCCGGAGGAGTTGCCCGGCGTGGACCTCGTGGTGCTCTCGCACAACCACTACGACCACCTCGACACCGGCTCCATCCGCCGCATTATCCGCCGCTTCGACCCGATCTTCGTCGTGCCCCTGGGCGTGGAGCAGCAAATTCAACGGCTCGGGGGACGCCGGATGCTCGGGCTCGACTGGTGGGAGTCTACCGACGCGGCAGGCCTCACCACGACGGCCCTCCCCGCGCAGCACTTCTCCGGGCGCGGCCTGCGCCGCAACGGCTCGCTCTGGATGGGCGCGAGCCTCACCGACGGCTTCACGCGCCTCACGTACGCCGGCGACACGGGCCGTACGCCGTACCTCGCCAAAGCCGCCCGCCGCCTTGGCGCCCCCGACGCGCTCCTGATGCCCATTGGCGCCTACGCGCCCCGCTGGTTCATGGGCGAGGTCCACGTCGATCCCGAACAGGCCGCCGCGATGGCGGTGGAGAGCGGCGCCGCGCACGTGCTGCCGCTCCACTACGGCACCTTCCTGCTCGCCGACGAGCCGATGGACGAGCCGCCCCGCGCCTTCGCCGAGGCCATGGAGGCGGCCGGCGCCCGCGCCCGGCTCCACGCGTGGAACGTGGGCGAGGTCTGGGACGTGCCCGCGTAGGGGCGAGGTATGGGAGAAAGAGCGTGTTGCCCCTGGATCGTGGATCATGGCCAGAGGCCTTGTAGCGCGCCACCCTTTCTGACCATGATCCGTGCTCCGTTCTGACGACGCCCCCCAACGATGCTTCAACCTGCCCTCCTGCGCACCCTCGACGCCGTCCGTTACGCCGTGCCCCTGCGCGAGGGGGGCTCGCTCCCGGCGGTCGTGGAGACGGCCGACGGGCGAGCGGTTTGTGTGCAAGTTTCGGGGCGCCGGGCAGGGGCCGAAGGTGCTCGTGGCCGAAGTGGTCGCGGGCGAATTGGCGCGCACGGCCGGGCTGCCGATGCCCGAGATCGCCTACTTGACGGTCGATGCAGCCTTCGGGCGCACCGAGCGCGACCCGGAGATCCAGGACCTGCTCCGCGCGAGCGAGGGCCTCAACGTCGGCCTCGGCTTTCTCGACGCCGCCCTGCCCTTCGACCCTGTCGCCGCGCCCGGCTTCGCGCCCCCCGACCTCGCCGCCGAGATCGTCTGGTTCGACGCGCTCACGCTCAACATCGACCGGACGGCCCGCAACCCCAACCTGCTCGTCGCCCCGCCGCCGGACGGCGCTCACCGCGCCGCCGCGCCTCTGGCTCATCGACCACGGCGTGGCGTTCTTCGTGCAGCACGACTGGGCGGGCCTGAACGAGAAGCGTACCCTCCAGCCGCTTCCCGGCGGCGAGAAGCACGTCCTGCTCCCGCTCGCCGGATCGCTCCGCGAGGCCGACGCCCGGATGCGCGCCCGCCTCACCCCCGAGGCCATCGACGCCGTGCTCGCCCTCGTGCCGGACGCGCTGCTGCTCGACACGCCCCCCGGCCACGCGCCCGATTTCGATACGGCGGAAGCCTTTCGCGACCGCTTCCGCGCGCTCCTCGCCGCCCGCCTCGCCGACCCGGACGCGTGGCTCGCCCCGCTCGAAGCCGCGCAGGCCGAGCTTCGGCGCAGCACCGGCCCGGCCCTCCCCTACCGGCGATGAGCGGCTGGCACGACTACGACTACGCGTTCCTGCGCCTCGTGCCCGACGTGACCGCCGAGGCGTTCACGAACGTCGGCCTGCTCCTGCACAGCCGCACCGCGCGCGTGCTCCGCATCCACACCTGCTTCGACGCCGCCGCCCCGCTCCGCCCCGGCCTCGACGCCGCGCTGCATCGCCGCCTACCTGGCGGGCTTCGCCGCCATCGCCGAGGGCGGACCCGCCACCGCGCCCATCGGCCTGCTCCCGCCCTCCGAGCGCTTCCACTGGCTCACCGCCGTGCGCTCCACGGTGCTCCAGGTCGGCCCCGTACGCGGCGGCCGCACGGAGGACGTGGCCGCCACGTTCGAGGCGCTGTGCAAAGGATATGGGTTGACGGGACCTCCGTAGGGGCAAGGCGCGCCTTGCCCCTACCACCACCGTCCGGCCGCAACACCTCAACCCCCGTTCAATACCCCACCGCCGCGTTCTGCCCGCGCCGGTCGGCGCCGCCTTCGTAGACGCGCCCGGCGGTTTGCTGGGCGAGGGTGCCGAGGCTGGACGGATCGACCGTGGTCGACCAGTCGTCGTAGCGGACGAGGATGCCGTCGGCCTGGCCCCACGAGCCCGGGCCGCTGAGGCGCCAGCCGCGCCGTTCGAGCGCCTGCATGGCGTCGGCCGAGAGGGCGAAGCGCTCGTAGCGCAGTTCGTCCGGGAGCCACTGCTGGTGCAGGCGCGGCGCGTCCACGGCCTGCTGCACGTTCATGCCGTGGTCGATCACGTTGAGGATCGCCTGAAAGACCGTCGTGATGATGGTGGCGCCGCCGGGCGTGCCCATCACGAGAAAGAGGCGCCCGCGCGGGTCGTCCACGATCGTCGGCGTCATCGACGAGAGCATCCGCTTCTCGGGCTGGATCGCGTTGGCCTCGTTGCCGACGAGCCCGAACATGTTGGGCACGCCCGGCTTGGCCGAGAAGTCGTCCATCTCGTTGTTGAGGAAGAAGCCCGCGCCGTCGACCACGACCATGCTCCCAAAGCCCCCGTTGAGCGTTGTGGTCACGCTCACCGCGCGCCCATCGCGGTCCACGACCGAGTAGTGCGTCGTCTGCGTGGACTCGCCCGCTGCCGGGTCGCCGTGGCCGATCTGCTGGCTGTTCGTCACCGTGTCCGGGCGGAACGAGCGCATCCGGGCGCGCACGTAGGCGGGCGCCGTGAGGCCGGTGGTCGGCACGCGCACAAAGTCCGGGTCGCCCAGATATTCGGCCCGGTCGGCGTAGGCGCGGCGCATGCTTTCGCCCATGAGGTGGGCCGTGGCCGACGAGTTCCACCCCATCGCCCGCACGCTGAACGGCTCGACGCTGCCGAGCAGTTGCAGCAGCGCCACGCCCCCAGACGACGGCGGCCCCATCGTGGTGACCTTGTAGCCCCGGTACTGCCCGACGATGGGCGCGCGTTCGGCGGCGCGGTAGCGCTGCAAGTCCGCGCGCGTGATGAGGCCGCCGCCCTGCTGCATCTCGCGCGCGATCAGACCCGCCGTGGTGCCGCTGTAGAAGCCGCCCGCCCCCTGCGCGGCGATCCGGCGGAGCACGCCGGCGAGGTCGCGCTGCACGAACGTCTCGCCCTCGACATAGCGCTGCGTGGAGTCGGCTTTGGTGAAGTACCGGGCCGTGGAGGGGAAGTCGAGGAAGGCGCGGCGGTAGCCGTTGAACATCCCGACGTCCTCGTGGGTGAGGGCGAAGCCCTGCGCGGCGAGGCGGATGGCGGGGGCCATCACGCGGGCGAGCGGCAGGCGCCCATAGCGCTGGTGGGCGAGCAGCATCCCGGCTACAGCCCCCGGCACGCCCGAGGCGAGGTGGCCTTTCTGGCTGCGGTCCGGCACGAAGTTGCCGGAGGCGTCGAGGTACATGTCGCGCGTGGCGGCGAGGGGGGCCTTCTCGCGGTAGTCGAACGTGGTGGCGGCGCCGTCGGGCTGGCGGACGACCATGAAGCCGCCCCCGCCGATGTTGCCGGCCACCGGAAACACGACCGCGAGCGCAAAGCCCGTCGCCACGGCGGCGTCTACCGCGTTGCCGCCCGCGCGGAGCACCTCCACGCCCGCCTTCGACGCCTCGGCGTGCGCAGAGACGACCATCCCGCTACGGGCGCGCACAGGCTGCGCGGGCGGCACCGGCAGCGGCGGGGCGGGCAGCGGCGCCAGGCACGCGAGCGTGACGACGAGCAGGAGGGCGAGCGGGGGCGTGAGCAGGCGGCGCATGGCAGGTTCGGCGGAGAGCCAGTCCAAACTTACACGTCCCGCCGGGTCCGCGCCACGCATCACGCGGCGTGCCGATACCCATCCGGCAGGCCCGGGAAGTTATCCACAGCCCTCACTATCGCCCACTCACGTTTATGAAGCCTGTTTGGAGAGAAGATGGAGGGCTTTCGTGCTTATCCTTGACACAATCTTCATTTAAGAAGTCTACGAAACAACCAATGTGTGAAGGGTGGCCCCGTAACTTCGCTGTAACCGCCTGCCCGCCATGATCCGTTCCGCTACCTCCCCTGTAAACCGTGCCATCGGCACGATGACGGTCGCCGCCGGCATCGTCAGCCTCATGATTGCCCTGACGCTGGCGCTGCTCTGAGCCGCCCGGCTCCGGCGCATCACGCGCGGCTCCGACGCTCGGGGCCGCGCGTGATGCGTTTCAGGCCCGGCCATTCTGCGTTCCTGCGGCGCCTACAGGTCTCCTCCTCCCTGCCATGCCCCGCCTGCTGATCGCACATGCGCTCGCCGGACTCGTGCTCGCGCTGCTGCTGCTCTCCTGCGCCCGCGCGCTCCAGCCCTCGGATCCGGCGGCGGCGCTGGCCGTGTTCGGGGCGCGCCGGGCGGTGCTCGACGTGGCGCTCTACGCCCTGCCCCTGGCCCTGCTCGCGTGGGGCGTCTGGGAGGCGGGCCACAGCGGGCGTCCGGCGGCGTGGCGGCTCGGCGGGCCGCTCGCGCTCTTCGTGCTGGCCTCCGGCGCGGCGTGGTTCGGGGTGGACGAAGCGGCCTTCGCCTTTGCCCGCGCGCACGGGCTGTGGCAGGGCGGCTTCTCGGCGGGCCTGATCTACGCCCTCCTGTTCTGGCCCGGCGCCCTCGGAGCCGTGGTCGTGGCCCACGGCATCGTATCCTTCTGGCGTCGCCGCCGGGCTGCGTAGCGTGCGGCCTGCGCGGATGCGCCTTCCCTCTCGCTCCCCCGTCCATGCGCCGTTTGCTGCCGCTGCTCGTCCTGCTCCTCGCCCTCGGGCCTGCCCGTGCGCAGCCCCCCGCGTCGGTGCAGATGCCGCCGCAAGCGCTTCCGGCGCCGCCGACAGCGTCCGCGCCGTTGTGGACCGGCTCTTCGACGCGATGCGTGCGGCGGACGGCCCGGCGCTCCTCGCCACGTTCCACCCCGCCGCCCGCCTGATGAGCGCCGCCCGCACGCGGGAGGGGCACTGGGTGGTGCGCGAAGACACGATTGCCGCCTTTGCCCGCCAGATCGGCACGCCGCACCCGGAGGTGTACGACGAGCGCCTGTCCAACGTCGAGGTGCGCGTCGATGGGCCGCTTGCGACGGTGTGGGCGCCCTATCACTTTTACGTGGGGGCTCAGTTCAGCCATTGCGGCGTGAACAGCTTCCAGTTGGTCCGCACGGACGATGGCTGGCGCATCCTCCAGATCACGGACACGCGGCGCCGGGCCGGCTGCGCCCCGTAACGCAGGAGGGCGGCAGGCCGAAACGGCACCGGGCGGATGGCGGCGCCCGGTGCCTCGTGCCCTGACCAGAAGGACAGGGGTGGTTCGTGGTTCGTGTTCGTTGCCAGAAGACCGAGCAGAAGGCCTTCGTCTCTTCTGACAACGAACGACGAACCACGAACCGCCAACAACCAACAACCCCGCCCGAACACTCGGGAGGTTTTCCCAATTGGCCGCGCCCAACCGTTCGTAAGCTCCCGCCGCCTTTCGGAGCCTTCGCCCCATGCCGGTCACCTTTCAGGACCTCCTCGACGCGCGCACGCGCATCCACGGCCTCGTGCGGCACACGCCCGTGCTGCCCGACGAACGCCTCGCCGAGACGGTGCGCGCGCCCGTGTGGCTCAAGGCCGAGAACACGCAGCGCAGCGGCTCCTTCAAGGCGCGCGGGGCCTTCAACCGGATGCTCCAGCTCACCGACGCCGAGCGGGCGCGCGGGGTGATCGCGCAGTCGGCGGGCAACCATGCGCAGGGCGTGGCCCTCGCGGCGCGGCACCTCGGCGTCCCCGCCGTGATCGTGATGCCCGAGCGGGCGCCGCTCACCAAGGTGATGGCCACGCGGCGCCTCGGCGCCGAGGTGATCCTCTTCGGCGCCTCGTTCGACGAGTGCTCTGCCAAGGCCGCCGACGTGCGCGCCGAGCGCGGCCTGACGCTCGTCCACCCCTTCAACGACGAGCGCATCATCGCCGGGCAGGGCACGTGCGGGCTGGAGATCGCCGAAGCGCTGCCGGACGTGGGCACGGTCGTCGTGCCGATTGGCGGCGGCGGGCTCATCTCGGGCATCGCCATCGCCGTCAAACACCTCGTGCCGGGCGTGCGCGTCGTGGGCGTGCAGGCGGCCGGGTGCGCGCCCGTGCCGGCCTCGCTCAAGGCCGGGCATCCGGTGGCCGCCGAAGGCGCGCGGACCATTGCCGACGGCATCGCGGTCAAGCAGCCCGGCGAGATCACGCTAGCGCTCATCCAGCAGTATGTAGACGAGGTGGTGACGGTGGAGGAGGACGAGATCGCGCGGGCGATTGCGCACCTCGCCCAGAGCGCGCACCAGGTGGTCGAGGGCGCGGGCGCGGCGGGCGTGGCGGCCCTCCTTGCGGGCAAGGTGAAGGTGGACCCGTCCCGGCCCGTGTGCGCCCCCCTCTGCGGCGGCAACATCGACGCGAACCTGCTCGTGCGCGTGCTCGAACGCACGCTCGTGCAGGCGGGCCGCTACCTGCTCATGCGCACGTCCGTAGACGACCGGCCGGGCAACCTCGCCCCGCTCATCTCGGAGGTCGCCCGCGCGGGGGCCAACGTGGTAGACATCTTCCACCGCCGCGCCGCCTGGCTCGTGCCGGTGGACCGCGTGGGCCTCGAACTCGTGCTCGAAGTGCGCGACGAAGCCCACGGCCGCGCCGTGCTCGACCACCTCGCCCGCGTGGGCTACCACGTCGAGCGCGAAGGCCAGATGATCGAGCCGTAGGGGCACGGCGCGCCGTGCCCCTATCGCCGTGCCCGAATCCCCGACGTCGCCCCGTCAGCCTCAGAGGTCGAGGCCGAGGCGCACGACCACGTTGCGGCCGGGGTTGTCGGCGAAGGCTTTGTAGCGACTCAGGAAGCTCCGGTAGGCCACGTCGCCCGCGTTGCGCACGAGCACGTCGGCGTGGAAGGCATGGCCGTGGAGCGTCCGCGCGAGGCCGGCGCCCACGTCCACGAGCGTGTACGCGCCCGTCGCCGTGTCGAAAAGACCGAGGCGCGTCTGCCGGTCGGTGTGTTCGACTTCGGCGCGGAGGTAGGCGCGGTCGGCCCAGGCGAGGTGCGTGGTGTGGAGTTCGGCTTCGGCGGCCTCGCGCGACCGGCGGCACGAGCGGCAGCGGACGGTCGGCGCCGTCGTCGTCGCCGCGCACGGCGTCGTAGCGGGCGCGAAGCGTGAGCACGGGCAGCACGTCCACCTCGGCGGACGCTTCGGCGCCCGTCATCGTCGCGTCGGATTGCACGTGGCGGTACACGGCGAGGCCGCCCTGCTGCTCGTTGGTGGGCGCGAGGAAGATGTAGCCGTCGAGCGTCGTGCGGAATACGTCGAGCATCGCGCGGACGCGTTCGTGCTGCACGCGCACGCCCGGCGTCGAGGCTGAGGCTCGTTTCCGGTTCGAGGGTGGCGCGGCCGATTTCGTAGCGCGCCTCGCCGATGCGGGGGCCGTTGGCGTAGAGTTCGAAGAACGTCGGCGCCCGGTAGCCCCGGCCCACGTTGGCCGTGAGGGCGAGCGTGGGGAGCGGCTGCACCACGGCGCCCGCATCCCAGGTGAGCGCGTGGTAGGTGGCGCGGTCCCCGGCGACGCCCAGCGTGGCGTCGGCCTCGGGGGTGAGCGCGCGGGCGTCGTAGCGGGCGGCGCCGAGCAGGCGGAGCCGGCCCAGATCGATCTGTTCGAGCGCGAAGACGGCGCCCGAGACCACGCCCGCCTCCGGTACGACGCGTCTGCCGATCCCCGAAACGCTCTGCTGTGCCGCGCCGGAGACCCCCACCGTGCCCGCGCCGGTCGTGCCGAAGGTGTGATGGGCGAGCAGGTCGGTGGAGAACGTCGAGAGGGTGAGTTCGAAATCGGCCTCGCCCGGGGGCGTCCCGGGCGGGCGTTCGCTCTCGGGCTCCCCTTCGGCGAGCCAGTGGCGCTGGAACTGCGCCTTCGCCTCCAGGCGCATCGCGCCCGCCGGGAACGTGCCGAGCAGCTGGAGGCGGTCGTCCAGGAGGCGGCGCACGGGGCCTTCTTCCTGGGCGGCAACGCCCGTGTTCTTGCCGAGGCCCGCTGGCCAGGCTGCTCGCTTCGAGCAGGCGGAATTCGCCGCCGTAGTGCGCGATGCGCGCCTGAAGGCTGCCCCAGGCGCCGCTCGTGCCGCCCGCGAGTTCGCCGTTGAGGGCGAGAAAGCCCGTGTTTTCGAGCTTGCCGGAAGGGGTTCGGTAGTCTTCCGCGACGCGCCCGATGACCACGCCGCGCCAGCCGATACGCCCCTGCACGCCCTCGGCGCGCACGAGCCCGCCGCCCTCCGTGTTATTGCTCGCCCCATACGCCTCCACGCCCGCGCGCACGCCCGGCGCCGATGCGTCCGGCAACGGCTGCGGCACCACGTTCACGACCCCGCCCACGGCATCCGAGCCGTACAGCACGGAGGCGGGGCCACGAATAATCTCGACGCGGTCGGCCAGGCGGGCGTCCACGGACGGGCCGTCTTCGTCGGACCACGAGTAGTCTTCCAGGCGCAGGCCGTTCTCGAGCACGAGCACGCGCGGCCCCGAGAGGCCACGGATGACGGGCTTGCCGATCTGCTCGCCCGTGCTGAGCGTGCGCACGCCGGGCACGTGCTCCAGCGTATGGGCGAGCGAGACGCCGTGCTCCCGCCGGAGCGCTTCGGGGCCGAGCACCGAGAGCGCCAGCGGCGAGCCTACCCCCACCGAAGGCGCGCGCGCGGTGGTCACCGTGACCGGCTCAATCTCGAAGGGCACCGCGCGCATCGCCACGTCGAGCACGCCGCCTGCGTCCACCTGCCGGGCCTCCGCCGCATAGCCCACGCGCCGAAAGGCGACCGTGTAGCGCCCGCGCGGCAGATCGCTGAGCAGAAAGGCCCCGTCGGCATCCGTGCGGGCCCGGCGCCCGAGGTCCGTCACCGTCACTTCAACGCCTTCGAGCGGCGCCCCGCCCTCGTCGGTGACGTGCCCGCGCAGTGTGAGTTCAGCGCGGGTGAGCGTCTGGGCCCTCATTGGGACCGTGGGCGCGGCAAGAATCAACAGCAGGACAGAGCAAAAACGCATTGGGACGGGGACGAAAACGGCCCTTCCAAACTAAGGAGATTCCGTGCGCCATAGACCCACCACTCCCCGTCAGCGGATCACCATGGATACCGTCTCTGCGAACGACTGCCCGGTGGCCCGTACGACGTATGTGCCCCGGCTGAGGCGCGGCGGTACCGCCACCGCGTACGTCTGCGCGGCGTCCAACGCCCCTTCGTACAACACGGCCAGCCGCTGCCCGAGCACGTTGAACAGGTCGATTCGCACGGCCTGCGGTGTCGGAACAGTGACCCACAACGTTGCTCCTCGCAGGGCGAGAACGCCTGCATCACCCCCAGCCCCCGCTGCCTCAACGACGGGGCTGTATGTAGCGGAGCCGCTGAGATCGGTCTGGCGCAAGCGAAAACGCTGCGGGCCGACCGCCAAGTCCACAAGTCGGTAGGCGTAGGTGTGGGCCTCGGCCGTTGTGCCATGCCCGGCTACGAACCCAACGCTCTGCCACGCAGGCGCGGCCGCCAGGCTGGCTTGCTGCTCCACCCAGAAACCGGCGTTGTTGGTTTCGGCGGCGGTCGTCGAGCGCAGCAATACAGCGCCGCGCCCCTCGGCGACAGCCGTGAAGGCGACGAGTTCTACCGGCAGCTGCGCAGGGATGGGCGAGAACTCACCGTGCGCCCGGCAGCATCGGTGGCCGTGGCCACGATGAAATCGGCCGTGGTGACAGCGGCGGCGGGCGTGAACGATTTCGTGACGACCGTGCCAGCCTCGGCCGCTGTGTACTCGACCGCGCCGAGGTACAGGTCGGCACCGTCCCCATTGGCGCGGTACACGTCCACCGTCAGCGGATAGGCAGCGTTGGCTGGGGTCGTGGGCACCGAGAAGGTGACCGAAATCGTGTTGGTGGCCGCATCGTAGGGGCTCGTGGCGATCTCGGGTAGTTCTGGAGGTAGTTGACGCCGTTTACCTGACCGTTGCCATCGGCATCTCCGATGTCATTAAGCGTCGGCCCGTCGCCGTTCAGGTCGATTTCAGTTCCAGCATTGCCATAAATCCGGTTTCGCTGGAGGCGATAGATCGAATGGTCGTCTCCGGCGCCCATCACCCCCATCCCGCCGTTGCTTGAGATCGCGTTGCCGGCCCCCGCATCGCTGCCGCCGATCACGACGTTCGTACTACGGTTGAGACTGATCCCATGCAGGGTATTCCCAAGCGGTGCATTGCCGGTAGCGTTGAGCCCAATCATATTCCCCTGAATCAAAATGCCACTGACGTGAGCATCGAGCACAAAGTGAATCCCTGATCCAGAATTTCCAGAAATCACATTTCCATTATTCGATGCTGTTCCTCCAATCAAAAGACCCGCGCTGCTCATGTTGATAACAATCCCATCTCCATCATTGCCAAGGGCTAGACTTCCAGAGGCATCGGTGCCGATGTAGTTACCCGCAACTACATTGCTGTTGCCAGGGACCCGCCCACACAATTCCGGCACCGCCGTTGCCCGAAATCACGTTCCGTGACCCCTCCGCATTTCCCCCAATCGTGTTAGCAAGGGAAGCTCCTATAAAAATACCGCCCGATGCATTGCCTACGCGTGCCGTACCCGTCGCACTGAGCCCAATGACATTACCCTGGATCGTGTTTGTCGTATTGGTTCCATAAATACCATAGCCTCCATTGCCCGAGATGACATTGCCAAGGGCCGTCATGGATCCATAGGAGAGGTTAATCCCGTTCCCGTCATTGCCAATCGCGGCTGTTCCAGCAGCATTGACCCCGATGTAGTTGTTTTGGATGAGGGCGCTCGGGTTGTTGGGGCCACCAATGATGAGCCCGATACCTGCCCCGTTGCCCGAGATCACGTTGCGATCCGCTACCGCCGGCCCGCCGATCGTGTGCCGGGCCATCCCAATGCTGATCCCGCCACCATTGCCCAGGTCATTGGTGCCGTCAGTGCCGATGTAGTTGCCTGCAATCGTGTTGCCGGCCCCTACGTTCCGCCGGGGCCGATGCTTGTAATCGCGATGCCGCTATAGCGAAAGCGAGTGATCATCAGCCCTCGCACCGTCGAATTCCCGCCTGTCAGTTGGAGCCCGGACGCGTCACCGGCGGCGGCGCCGTCGAGCCGGATCCGGGGGATCCCTGCGTACGCCTCGCCCCCGCTGCCGGGCTGCGTCGTGGCGTCAATGGTGACGACGGTTGAGATCACAGGCAGGGCGCTCGTGGGCGCAATGGTCACGTTTCCGCCTGGAATGTTGAACACAATGGCATCGGTGCCCGCAAACGCGTTGGCTTCCTGAAGGGCCGCGCGCAGGGTACAAATGCCCTCCGCGGTAACGCATACCCCGTTGCCGGTCACTGCGTCGGCACCGTCACCGTTCGAGTTAACGGTAAATGTGGCGGCCTGCGCGGCCGACGTCCCGAACAGGAGTGCCAGGGCAGCAAAAGTCGGCATGGCATCATGATATCAATGGCAAGAAGAATATGCTTTCTGGCCGGCGCCAAGCCATCTACAGGTGTGGCCAGGAGGAGCACGGAGCAAAGAGTCCAAATAGTAGCACTCCGATGCAGTTCATGCAAGCCATAAACCGCGTCCCCGAAAAGCCGAGCGCCCCTACCGGCGGGAGCTAGTCGGGGCGCTTTCGCGTGGGTCCGGTAGGTTTCCAAACTGCTGAACCGGCACCTCGTCCCATCGCTCGGAGCGGAACAGCAGGCCGACGAGTGCGCCAAGGCCCCCGTAGAAAGCCCACCCCCCCCGACACGAGGTAGAAGCCCCCCTCGATCCCTGACACGGCGACGGCAACGCTGAGCACCGATAGGGAGAGGCCCAAGCCGAAGACCGCGCCCACCAGCGCGCCGGTGCCTGCGCGCGAGTGCCGGCCGCGGCTGATCTCCAGCACCCGGATCGTGGACATCGGGATCGCCCTGAGCGTGCCGCCGCTGGAGAGGTGGAGCGTATCGGACCTGAGCGCGGTGGCCACGCCGGTGTAGAGGTGCTCCACGTGGTTCGAGTCCACGGTCGTGATGCGGACGCGCAGGCGGGGTGCTTCGAGGCCCTGTGCGGCGGCGCTTGGCGGCGCCGAGGCGACGGTCTGACTGTTCACCCGGCTGACGAGCACGTACCCGATGTGGTCGGTCGCTGGACGTGCGACAGCCCAGAAGGCCCCCTGCCGTTCGTAGCCGAGCAGAGTTGAGCGGGGGTGAAACCGGCCTATGACCCTCGATGTGGAGTCGGCCCGTTCATACACAGAGAGCGAGTCGTTGGTGAGGCTACGGAGCGCCCTCGCCTCCCGCCGCTGCGCAAGCTGCGGGTATGAATCGCGAGACTGGCCATTCACCGTCACCACCGACAGTAGCACGCACATCAAGAACAGGGCACGTCTCATCACAGGGAGCTGAAGCGAGCGAACACGCGCTCGGCGTAGGGGAAGTAGTTCTGCAAAGTGGCTCTTAAAATCTACAAAGTCAACATCCCAGAGTCCCCTGCCCTGACTTACCGCCACACGCTCCGCCACTTCGGCCACTTTCCGCCAAGAAAGGGCAAAGCGGTATCTCTCGCCGGCACCGCTGCAAGCGTCCGAAACGCACGGCGCCACGCGCGCACGTAGTCAAAGACGCGGCGCCGGGGAAGGTGACACGAAGGGGCACAGGCGAGGGGCACGGCAGGACGCACCGATGGTGCTGGGCTGTGCTGGCTTAGACGCGGCCGCGTGCCCGGCATAACCTCGAGGGCCAAGATTTTCCGGGCGTGGCTGGACATACTGAACACACGCGCGTGAGCCCCCTGCATTTGACCCGAGAGGCGCCCGCACCTAGCCTTACGCTCAGCATCGCGCGCGAAGCTGAACGCCTATGAGGCGAAATACGGGGCACCGTCGAAGGGCCGGCACTTGCGATATCGCAACCCTATCGCTTCGCTCCCGCGCCCCGCGTACCTGGCTGCACTATTGGACTTCTGGCCTTTACCCCTGCGATAGAGCGTCCCCTTCACAGGTGCGCTTGTAGGTGCGAGAGGTGCAGAGTTAGTGCAAACTTGTAGCCTACCTCTGGCTCAAACCCGGCCTGCTCAGGACAGAGGGAAACAGGAACTGTGACGCCTCCGATCAGGAGCACTTTTCAGGTTTGTTGTACCCATGTTGTACCAGCGGCGCCGCAAGTGTTGCATTCTCATGCACTTGCGGCGCCGCTATGTGGGTCCGGTAGGAATCGAACCTACAACCCGCTGATTAAGAGTCAGCTGCTCTGCCAATTGAGCTACGGACCCGCGTTGGGCGCCAAACTACAACGCGGGCCGGAGGGGCTGTTCCGCTTCGGATGTTCTTCGCCGCGTCTCAAGCAAATCGCCACGGAGCGGCAGAGGAGGCCGTTGTAGCGTGCAGTCATGCTGCGCCCTACCCCGCTTCTGCGCCCCGGATTGCGCCTGATGGTGGTCGCCGCGCTCGGCTTCAGCCTGATGACGCTCTGCGCCAAGCTCATCGGCCCGCGCATCCCGACCGAGCAGCTCATCCTCGTCCGCACGGTCATCACGCTCGTGGGCTCGCTCGCGCTGATCCTGCGGCAAGGCATCCGGCCCGATCTTCGGGCGGCAAAAGGGCTGGCTGTTCCTGCGCGGCGCGGCGGGCTTCATCGCGCTCGACTGCGTGTTCTACGCCGTCCCGCGCCTGCCCCTGGCCGAGGCGACGATCTTCCAGTACCTCAACCCGATCCTCGTCACGCTCCTCGCGGCGGTGTTTCTTGGCGAGCGCATCACGCGGGCGGCGCGTCGGGGCGCTCGGGCTGTGCATCGGCGGGCTGCTGCTCGTGGCGCGCCCGGCGTGGCTCTTCGGCGCCGGCGCCTCCGGACTCGATCTCCACGCCGTCGGCATCGCGCTGCTCGGGGCGCTCATGTCGAGCATCGCCTACCTCTCCATCCGGGCGATCGGCACGCGCGAGCATCCGCTCGTGGTGGTGCTCTACCTGCCGCTCGTGAGCCTGCCCACGGCGCTCGGGCTCACGCTGCACCACTACGTGCCGCCCACGCCGCGCGAGTGGGCGCTCCTCATCGCCATCGGGCTCATGACGCAGGTCGCGCAGCTCGCGCTCACGCGCGGCCTCCAGCTCGAAGCCGCCGGCCGCGCCACGACGGTGGGCTACGTGCAGATCCTCTTCGCGGCGCTCTGGGGCGTGCTCTTCCTCGGCGAGGTGCCGGCACTGCTCAGCCTCGCCGGCGCCGCGCTCATCGTGGCAGGCGTCGTGTTCGCCTCCCGCAAGGGCGGCGACGAGGCGGTGCCGGCAGGGGATGAATGACTGATAGTATGATCATCGATCATAGATCATCGTCAGATGACCCAGCGCAGTGGCCATGTATCTTGGGCCATGATCCGCGATCCATGATCAAGGTTCTCCCTTACACATCCAGTTCCTCCGCGTCCACCTCCCTCGCGTGCTCGGTGATGAAGCGGTAGCGGGCGCTCGCGTCCTTGCCCATCAGGTCGCTCATGAGGGTTTCCGTGACGAGGCGCTCGGCGTCGGGGATGGTGACCTGGAGCAGGCGGCGCTTGTCGGGGTCGAGGGTGGTTTCCTTGAGCGTCTGCGGCATCATCTCGCCGAGGCCCTTGAAGCGCTGGATCTCGGGGAGAAAGCGCTTCTTCTTGACCTCGCGCAGCACCCGGTCGCGGTCGGCGTCGTCGAGCGCCCAGTACGTGTCCTTGCCCGCCTCGATGCGGTAGAGCGGCGGCTGGGCGATGTAGACATTCCCGTTCTCGATGAGCGGGCGCAGGTAGCGGTAGAAGAACGTCAGCAGCAGCGTCGCGATGTGGGCGCCGTCGGCGTCGGCGTCCATGAGCAGGATCACCTTGCCGTAGCGCAGGCGCGACAGGTCCACCTTGTCGCCCAGGTCGCAGCCGAGGGCGGTGACGATGTCCTTGAGTTCCTTGTTCTCCAGCACCTTGGCGCGCGTGGCCTGCTCGGCGTTGAGCACCTTGCCGCGGAGCGGCAGGATGGCCTGAAAGTGCCGGTCGCGGCCCTGCTTGGCCGAGCCGCCGGCCGAGTCGCCCTCGACGATGAACAGTTCGCTCATCGGACGGGATCGGTGGCGGAGCAGTCGGCGAGCTTGCCAGGCAGATTGAGGCGGTGGCTGACCGCGCGTCTTGCGGCGCACCTCCTTGGCCGCCGCCCGGCTCGCGAGGCGCGCCTTGGCCGCCTGAATCACGCGGGTCGCGATGGCGTCGCCGATGGACGGGTGGGCGTTGAGCCAGCCCTCCAGCTCGATCCGGAGCGCGCCGGTGACGAGCGCGCGCGCCTCGGGGTTGTTGAGCTTCTCCTTCGTCTGCCCCTGAAACTGCGGGTCTACGAGGTAGAGGCTCGACGATCCCGTAGAGGCCCTCGCGGATGTCGTCGGCGGAGAGGTCGAGGCCCTTCGGGACGAGGTTGTGGGTGTCCATGTACGCCCGCACGGCGCTGCGGACGGCGTCCTTGAAGCCCTGCTCGTGCGTGCCGCCGTCGCGCGTGGGGATGCCGTTGACGAACGTGCGGATGCTCTCCTTGGGCGCCTCGGTCCACTGCAGCGCCACCTCCACGCGCTGCCCGCCGCCCATCTCGGCGTTCAGCTTGAAGGCGTCGGCGTGGACGGGCCGGGCCTTGTCGGTTTTGAGCGTGGCCGCGAGCATCTCCACGAGCCCGCCCTCGTGCTGAAACTCCTCGCGCAGCTTGAGCGGCTCGTTGCGGAAGACGATGCGCAGGCGCGGGTTGAGGTAGGTCTTGACGTCGAGGTTCTCGCGGATCCACTCGGCGTCGAACTCGACCGTCTCGAACAGGTCGGCGTCGGGGCGGAAGAAGATCGTCGTGCCGGTGCCGCGCGGGGCGTCGCCGAGCTTCTTGAGCTTCGTCGTGGGCTTGCCGCGCGAAAAGCGCTGCTCCCACGTGGCCCCGTCTTTCCGGATGGTGGCGACGAGCTCTTCGGAGAGCGCGTTGACGACCGACGAGCCGACCCCGTGGAGGCCGCCGGAGGTGAGGTAGTTGTTTCCGTCGAACTTGCCGCCCGCGTGGAGCGTCGTGAGGATGAGTTCGAGGGCGTTGATCTTCTTGACGGGGTGGATGTCCACCGGGATGCCGCGCCCGTTGTCGAACACGGTGACCGAGCGCTTGTCCGCGTGGAGGGTGACCTCGATCAGGCTCGCGTGGCCGTTCGTGGCCTCGTCCACCGCGTTGTCGACGATCTCCCAGAGCAGGTGGTGCAGCCCGGGCTTGCCGGTGCCGCCGATGTACATGCCGGGCCGCTTGCGCACAGGCTCGAGCCCTTCGAGCACCTGGATGCCGGCGGCGGTGTAGGTGGGGGGTTCCACAGCGTATTGGGCTAATGAGCTACGATCATGGATCATAGATCATGGTCAGAAAAGGTCAGGATCAGATGATGCCACGTAGGCGGGCAAGGGTTCTGCCACAGAAGGAGTTCCAGGCCCGAGGGCGCGAATGAAGGCGTTCAGGCGAGGCAACAATTCTCCCACGAGGGGGGCGAGCTTGGCCACCTCTTCTGGCAACAACAGGTCTCGCCTACGCGCCCGACGTAGCCAGTGCTGGGTCTCGTACAAGGAACCACGCGCGATGTAGAGGAACCGACGCTGGTCGGCCTTCGACCAGCGCCCTGCACCTTCGGCCACATTGGCGGCGATGCTGTCAGCCGAGCGCACCATCTGTTTCCCAAGCGTGTCTTGTGCAAAATGCGGCCAGCGCTGCACGATCTCCCAGAGGTGATCCCCCAGAGTTTCAGCAAGGCGGTAGACGTCCAGGTTTTGGAAGCTCGTCGCCGTGGGTTTCTGACCATGATCCATGATCGACCATCCCTCCCCAATTTCCCGCACCACCACCTCCGCAATCACCTTCGTGAAGCCGCCGCGCTGGAGCACCGGCTTGCCGCGCAATCCGCGGTGCTGCACCTCGAACTTGGTCGTGCGGACGATCTCGCGGCGCCCGCGGCTCGTTTCCACCTCCAGCCCGTCGCGGCGCCCGGAGGACAGCGTGGCCCCGAGCACGGCGTCGCCCGTGCCGAGGCGCATCGCGATTACGCCCTTGGCCGCGCCCTTGACGATGGAGATCTCGGCGGCGGGGAAGATGAGCACGTGGCCGGACTTCGAGGCCAGGCACACGTTTTCCGCCCCGCCCGCCACGTCCGCCAGCACGACGGCGTCGCCCTTGTCGAGGCGCATGAGCGTGCGGCCGTTCTTGTTCGACGGCTCCACGAACGCCTCGGCGCTCAGGCGCACGCCCTGCCCTGTTTGCGAGACCGCCACGATGAACGGCCCGGGCGGCGCGGCCTCCACCGGGGCGCCGTCGCCCCCGAAGAGATCGCTGCCGGGAACGGGCGCGGGCGCAGGGAGTGCCGCCGCATCGGGCAGCACGCGCGGGTCGTAGGAGACCACGCCCACCACCTGTTCGCGGTCGGCAAAGTCGAACAGCTTCTGGATGGGCTCGCCGTAGCCCGTCGTGGAGGCGAGCGCGTCCACGCGCGCGGTGTAGGCCTTGCCGGCGCTCGTGAAGAAGGCCACCGTGGCGCGCGTGCTCGCGCCGAGCACCCAGCCCACGCTGTCGCCGTCGCGCACGCGGATCGCGCCGACCTCGGTGTAGGAGCGCTGCCGCTTCACCCACCCGTCGCGCGTGACGATGACGACCACGTCCTCGGCGACGATATAGTCCTCGGCGCTGTACACCTTGACGGGCGCCGGCACGGCGATCTCCGTCCGGCGCGCGTCCGCGTAGCGCTTTTTGAGGTCGCGCAGTTCACTCTGGACGAGCTTCCAGCGGCGGGGCTCGTCGTCCAGCAGGGCGCGCAGTTCGGCGGCGCTCTGGCGCTTTTCGGCCAGCTCTTTCTGGATGACCTCGATTTCCAGGCGGGCGAGGCGGTAGAGCTTGAGTTCGAGGATCGCGTCGGCCTGCTCGTCGTCGAGGCCGAAGCGGTGCATGAGGCGCTGCGCGGCGTCGCCCTTGTCCTTGGAGGCGCGGATCATCTTGAGGCACTCGTCGAGCACGCCGAAGATCTTTTCGAAGCCTTCGAGCACGTGGATGCGCCGCGCGAGCACCTCCAGGTCGTAGGCGAGGCGCTTCGTGACCACCGATAGGCGGAAGGCCAGAAAGCCGTGCAGGAGCGTGAGCAGGCTGCACCGCTGTGGCGCGGCCAGGTCCTCGCGCTCGGTGGGCACGAGGCACGTCAGGTTGGCGTGGAAGCGCGTCTGCAGGGGCGTGTGGCGCAGCAGGTAGGCCATCGCCGCGTCGGCGTCGGCGCCCTTGCGGAGTTCGAGCACCACGCGGATGTCCTCCGTGGACTCGTCGCGCACGTCTACGAGCTGGGGCAGCTTCTCGCCCACGATCAGCTCGGCGATCTTCTCCACAAGGTCCGCCTTGGCCACGCCGTAGGGGATGCTGGAGATCACGATGAGGCCCTTGCCCTCCGTCGCCCATGTGCCCTGCAGGTCGAACGACCCCTCGCCGTTGCGGTAGAGCGCGGCGAGGTCGTCGGGCGTGGCGAGCAGGCGTCCCCCCGTGGGGAAGTCCGGGGCCGGCAGCAGCTCCATCACCTGATCCAGGCCAGCGTTCGGGCGGCGGATGAGCAGGTCGAGCGCGTCGATCACCTCGCCGAGCGCGTGCGGGGGAATGTTGGTGGCCATGCCCACCGCGATGCCCACCGCCCCGTTGACGAGCAGGTTGGGAAAGCGCGCCGGCAGGACGATGGGCTCGGAGAGCGTGCCGTCGTAGTTGGGGCGCCACGGCACCGTCTGCCGCTTGAGTTCGTCGAGCAGTTCGACGGCGAGCGGGCGCAGCTTGGCCTCGGTGTAGCGCATCGCGGCGGCGTTGTCGCCGTCGATCGAGCCGAAGTTGCCCTGCCCGTCCACGAGCGGCGCGCGGAGGGCAAAATCCTGCGCCATGCGCACCATCGCCTCGTAGATCGCCGAGTCGCCGTGCGGGTGGTACTTGCCCATGCAGTTGTGGACGAGCATCCCGTTGGCCACGAACTCGTGCTCGCCCTCCACCTGCACGTCATACGTCACGGCCGGCGGGGCCGCCTCGATGGCTTGCACCTGGGCAAACGTCACGCCCTGGGCGGTCCACGCCCGCAGGCGGGCGGCGATGGGCAGCCCGAGCACGTCGAGCTTGCGCATCACCCCGAGGGTGTCGAGTTGGGGAAACGACAGCTCGAAGGTGTCGGGCAGATCGGACGCGTAGCGGAGCTTGGCCCCGGAGGCGTAGCGCAGCCCGGACCGCACCTTCGTGCCGTCGGGCGCCGCGTACCAGCCGCCGCCGAGGTGGCGCTCCTGAAAGGCGGCCAGGAGGTGCCGGCCGAGGTGGGGAATGCGGAGCGCGTCTTCGGAGGTGAACCGGTGGCGCGCTGCCAGGCACGCGGCGAGCCGGGCCTGCTTGCGCGGGGCGCTCAGGCAGAGCATCCCCGCCAGGCGCACGAACGAGTGCCCGGTCACTTCGAGCGCCCATTCGGAGGACTGGTGGGCAGATGCGGCGGGGCGACGGTATTCCACGAGGCGGGCGTGAACGCCCAGGCTGTGCAGGAGCGTCTGCACGTCGGCGAGGAACGGCCGGGCGATGCTCGTGAGCGCCATCAGGCGGCGCGACCGGTGCACCGTCCCATCGCCGTCCATGAAGCCGGAGACGAAGGCGGCCACCACCTCGGGCGCCGACCGAAAGAGCGGCTCCGGCACCTGGATGCAGGCGGCGCGCTTGTCGATCAGGCCGAAGGCGTCGAGCAGCCGGCGGCTCAGGCCGGTGTCGTGGACGCGCAGATAGACCATCCCGCCCCGCTCCTTGAGCGTCGCCTCGTAGCCCCAGCGGGCGCTCAGGGTCGCGCGCAGGCGTTCGAGGATGGGGCGGTCGGCGGCGGCGCAGGCGAGGCGCACATAGCCCCGCGTAGCATCGCGGTCCACCCACCCGTCGGCGAGAAAGAAGCCGAGGAGGTAGGCCAGGTCCGGGTCGAGTTCGAACCCGCCGACGGAGACGTGGGGCAACGCGCCCGGCGGACCGCTGCGGCACACGACGGTGTCGCCGGGGCGCAGGGCGGCGGCGTCCCGCCACGCGAGCGTCAGATCCTCCTGGAGCACCTTGAAGGCCTGCCCCGGCGTGCAGGTGACGGCGCGGCCCCCCTGCAACGTGACGCGCAGGAGGGGCTGCGGGGGCATGACGTAGCACTGCGTCACGCGGTGCGTGCCCGCCTGCGTGTACACCTCGTCGCCCACCTCCAGGGCTTCGATGGGCACGAGGCCGGCAGGCGTGGCTACGCGCGTGCCCGCCACAAAGCATTCGCCCACGACGGTGGCGCTCTTGCGGAAGCGTCCGTCTGGGAGCAGGCGCAGGCCCGTGTGCATCGCATAGAGGATGCGGCGCTGCACGGGCTTGAGGCCGTCGCGCAGGTCGGGCAGCGCGCGGCTCGTGATGACCGAGAGCGCGTAGTTGAGGTAGCGCTCCTTGGCGGTTTCGTGGAGCGGAATCGTCTCGAAAAACGACATCGGGGGCGTTCTGAACTGTCCCCAAAGCTACGGCCCAGGGGTGTCAGGGCACGTCACACCTGCCGGGTTCCACCGGCCCCGACGTCAATAAAATCAGCCTGCTACGCGATGTCGGCGCCCGAACGGGCCCGGCCACTCAGCGGTCTTCCGTGACGACGAGGCGCTGCGTTTGCACGACGCTGCCGGCCTGCATCCGGCACACGTACACGCCTGGCACGAGCCCGGCCGCCTCCAGCACTGCCGTGTACCGCCCGGCCGGCTGCGCCGCCTCGTTCACGAGCCGCGCCACGACCCGCCCGAGGGCGTCCATCACGTCGAGGCGCACGGCGGAGGGCGCGGCGAGGGTGTAGGGGATCGTCGCGCGCACCCGCGCCGGGTTCGGATAGGCGCGGCCTAGCGCGGTTGCCACCGGCGTGCCGGCGTGCTCGGTGGCGACCCCGGTGTTGGAGGTGGTAAAGCTGCGCGACGCGCTCCACGGCCCGGCGCCCACGGCGTTCACCGCCCGCACCCGCCAGTAATAGGTGGTGCGGCCGCGCGGAACCGTCACCTCGCGCGAGGTCCCCGCAAGCCCGCTCACGTCGGCCACGAGCAGGCCGAAGTCGGCCACCTGCACGTCGTAGCCGGCCGCCCCTTCTACGGGCGCCCACGAGAGCGTGACCCGCAGCGGCACCCCGTCGGCCCCATCCTCCGGCGAGATCATCACCGGACTGCTGGGCGCGGCGAGCACCTTGGTCGTGAAGTGCCCGGAGGCGCTCCAGGGGCCGGTTCCTATCGGGTTGCTCGCCCGCACGCGCCAGTAATAGGTGGTGCCGTAGGCCAGCCCGGCGGCGTCCACGGTGGTGCCGGGGAGGCGCTGGCGCAGGAAGGCGGCAGAGGAAAAGTCGGCGTGGGCGGAGATGTGGACGTCGTACGTATACGCCTGATCCGCCACCTGCCACGCGAGCACGGGCGTCAGGCCGAGGCCGTTCACGTCGAGCGGCGCGGAGAGTACAGGCGCAGACGGGGCGGCGGTGGCGGTGGTGGAGAACCGGCGCGTGCTCGACCACGGACCGGCCCCGGCCCCCGACGATGCCCGGACGCGCCAGTAGTACGTCGTCCCCTCCACGAGGCTGGCGGGCGCAAACGAGGCCGCCGTGATCCCCCTCCCACTCGCCGCATACGTGATAAACGCCTCCGTGCGCGACACGTCGACGTCGTACGAGAGCGCGCCCGCGAGGGGCGTCCACGACAGGGTGAGCCCGGCCGGGGCCAGCCCGGTGGCGCCATCGGCGGGCGCGGCGAGCGCGGGCGCCGCCAGCGCGACCGTAGTGGTGGTAAAGCTGCGCACGCCCGACCACGCGCCGGTACCGACGTCGTTGAGGGCCCGCACGCGCCAGTAGTAGGTCGTCTGGAGCGCCAGGCCGCTCACGGTGGTCGCCGTGCCCGTGCCCAGCGTCTGGTTCGCCGTGGGCGTGGCGAAGCTGTTCGTGGGGGCCACCTGCACGTTGTATCCCGTGGCGCCCGCGACGGCCGCCCACGACAGGGACGGGCTCAGCGAAACGCCGGTGGCGCCATCGGCGGGCAGCGCGAGGGCGGGGGCGGCGGGCGCGGCGGCCACCGAGACGGCGAGCGAGGCCAGCACGAAGAGGCCGTTGGCGCTGTAGCGGCCGTCGGTGCGGTAGAACGCCTGCGCCGACGAGTAGGTGACCGCGACCTCCGCGCCACCGTATTCCTTCGCGGCGGATTTGTCCCACACGCGGAAGCCCATCGCCTCGCCTTCGCGGATGCCGTCGATGACGGTGGGCGTGCCCACCTCATCGTCGCCATGGACGGTGAGGGCGACGTTGCCGCCGTTCAGCCCCGGCCACACCACGGCGCCCACGACGAGGCCGGCGGGCGTGGCGACGGCCACTTCGTCGCCCGCTTCGAGGAGCACGCCGCCGATGGTCGGCGTGGCGCTCTGCGGCAGCACGACGGTGGCGTTGTTGCCGGTGCCGGCGGTGAACGTAAAGTGCGCCTGCGCGCCCACCCGGGGCACGGCCATCAGCAGCAGCACAAACGCAACAAGGCGGTACATCGGCGCAGAAAAAGTCAAGAGGCCCGGGAGACTCCTCCCAGAGGGGAGCTGTTGCACGCGGTGGGAGACCATGATAGGCCCGAAAGGCCGCCCGGCCGCTTCAGTGCATCAGCACGAGCTTGCGGGTGAGGGCTGCCTGGGGCGTTTCGACGCGCAACACGTACACCCCGCTCGGCAGCGCGGCGCCCTCGAGGTCGAAGGCATGGACGGTGCCCGGCAGCAGCAGCCCGTCGTGCAGCACCACCTGCACGCGCCCGGCCAGGTCGTAGACCGCCACGCGCGTCGGCGCCGCCTCGGCCACCGTTACGCGCACCTGCGCGCGCCCCACGACGGGGTTCGGAAATGGACCCTCCACGCCCAGCACAGCGGATCCGGCGGGGGCCACAGACGCCTTCGCCTCGGCGACCCAGACAGCGGACGGCTGGAAGCGCAGCGCGGCGGGGGCACCGGTGAGCCCATCGCGCACCGCTCCGAGCGGCAGCGCCTGCTCAGTAGTGCCATCCCACGTCACGAGGCGCAGCGTGCTCGCCCGGCGACCGCCCCTTCGCCGGCCGTGCCTTGCGGGTCGGCGGCCTGGATGGGTAGCAGCACACGGCCCGCCTGCACCGTTCCGCTCGCCACAAGGCGCCTGGCCTCGGTGAAGGCGGCCACGCTGAGGCCGTCCGGCGCGCCCGGCATCTGCACGAGCAGGAGCGCGCCGCCCGGCGTCTGCGTGCGGGGCGCGGGATAGTGGGCAGACGCGGCGAGGGGCGCGGCGAGGTGGTTGCCGGAGGGCGCGCCCCCGTTGGCAGGATAGGTGAGCGTGGCCGGGCGGCTCAGGTACACGTAGGCGCCGTCGCCCGGGGCAAGCGCGCTGAGCGTGTTGAGGCCGAAGGCGGGCCAGTAGACGCGCCCGGCAAGGTCTTTGGCGAGCACGACGGCGTTGCCGAGACTCGCGAGGGCGGCGGCGGTGGGCATCGCGCTGCTGCGGAGGTAGCCGACGAGGTTCCACCCCGCCGGCAGGCTCAGTGCGACGGTTTCCGGCACCGCCGGCTGCCCAGTGAGCGCGAGCGAGCCCGCGCCCCGCATGAACACGAGGTAGGCGGCGCCACGTGTCCACGCCGGCAGCGTGCTGAGGCCGAGGTCGGGCCAATAGACGCGCCCGGCGAGGTCTTTGGCGAGCACGAGGCTGCTCACGCCGGACGTGATGCTCGAAAACGCCGGGGCCGCCGGCTGCACGTTCGAGGAGATGAGGTTCCAGCCGGGCGCGAGCGTGAGCGCGTGCGTGGCCTGCGCCGCCGACGCGATGCGGACCGAGATCGGCTCGGGCGTGAGCGGGATTTGCTCGCCCGCCGCGCCCATCGCCTCCGGCGTTTCGAGGGTGAAGCTGCGCGTGCCGGTGGCGCCGCTCCGCACGCGGAAGCGCCACGCCACCACCTCGCCGTCGCCCACGCCGGCGGTGGTGCCGCTGAGGGTGGCGGCGTAGGAGGCGCGCCCGGGCTCCAGCTTCGTCAGGTCGAGCGCATCGCCGCGGGCGAGCGGCGTCGGCGAAGAGAGCGCCGCGCAAACGCCCGAGCGAGGCGAAAGCGGTGGTGTCGTAGCGGAGGGCCAGGCCGGCGGCCCGCACGCCGCCCGCGCCGGAGAGGCGCACCGAGACGGTGAGGGTGTCGCCGGCGCGCAGGTCGGTGGTGGGCACGACGCCCCGGAGCGTGGCGCTGCTGCCGCTCCGGCTGAAGGCCGGCGCCCTGGTGCCGGCCGCGCTTGCAAACCCGTCGGCGGGGCGCGTCTGGCCGTAGTTGAAGCCGAGCGGAAACAGGTCGTTCTGGTTGATGCGCCCGTCGCCGTTCATGTCGGCGAGGGCGGCGTCGGCGGGCGCCCAGGCCCCGACGAGCTCCGCGCGGAACTGCGACGAGGCGCCGCTGCGGGCGGGACCCGTGAGGCCGAAGTAGAAGGAGAGCGGAAACAGGTCGTTCTGGCTCACGCGCCCGTCGCCGTTGGCGTCGCCGGGGTAGACGAACAGGCTCACCGGGTCGGCGGCGGTGTTCAGCACGAGCGGCGCGCTCACCTGCCCTGCCACGCCGTTGGCCTCGAACGCGCTCGCCTGCGCCACGCTGTAGACGCGCCCCGTGGCGCCGTTGAAGGCCTTGTAGGTGACCGCGCCGTCCCCCGCGCGCCCGTACACGGTGAGAAAGAACAGCGTCTGGCCGCCCGTCGTGGTGGGGGCGCTCACGCCGCGCACCTGCCCGTTCACGAACGCCGCCACCCGGCTCGCGCTCGCCGTGACCACCGAGGCGCCCACGCGGGCCTGCCCGACGGTGTTCATCGACTGCTCGAAGCCGGCGGGCGCGACCGTCCACGCGCGCGGGTCCTCGGCGACGGCGCTCGCGCCCCGCGCCGTGAGCACCTGCGGCTCGGCAGCCGTGCCCACGACCGCGTTCGTGCGGAACGTCTCCGTTTCGACGACCGCCCCGACCACCCCGGCCGAGGCGTCGTAGGCCTTGAAGGTGAGGGCTTCGTTCTCGGCGCGGCCGTAGACGGTCAGGAACGTGAGCCAGGCGCCGTTGACCGAGTTGCGGCGACGCGAGGCCCCGCACCTCGCCGCCCGACGAAGGCCACGAGGCGGTCCGCTGGGTCGGTGGAGCGCTGGCCGCCGGTGAAGAGCGCGGCCACGACGTTCATCGAGCGGTCGAAGGCGCTGGGGGCGACGTTCCAGGCCCCCGGCACGTCGGAGCCGCCCTGGCCGGGCCGCCGGCCACGCCCCACACGTACGGCGCCTCGGGCGTGCCGGCACCGCGTCGGCGGTGAAGGCGAGGGTGGCGCCGGCGGCGCGCACGTCGGTGCCGCTGGCCACCTTGAACGTGACCGTTTCGCCCTCGGTGTTGCTGTAGATCGGCAGAAAGAACACCGGCCCGCCCGCCGACCGAAACGGCCGTTGCCACGCCGCGCACCTCGGTGCCCACGAAGGCCGCCACGCGGTCGGCGATGCCGGCGGCCGATCCATCGGCGTAGCGGAGCACGCCGACGACGCTCATCGTGCGGCTGTAGCCCGCGGGGTTGACGGACCACGCGCCGGATCCCGCCCGTGCCGCCGCCGCCGCTGGTCGTGCCGGCGGCGAGGGCGAGGGGAGCGGTGGCGCTGCCCTGCACGCTGTTCGAGGCGAATGTGAGGCCCGGCGTGAGGTCGCGCACGGCGTTGGCCGCCGCGTCGTAGACCTTGAAGGTGACGGCCTCGCCGCCGGCGTTGGCGTAGACGGGCAGGAAGAACACGTTGGCGCCGCCCACCACGTTGGGCACGGCCACGCCGCGCACCTCGCTGCCCACGAAGGCCGCCAGGCGATCACCGGCGCTGCTCAGGCGCGTGCCGTTCACCGTCACGGACGCCACGACGCTCATGTTCTGCTCGAACGCCGCCGCGTTGACCGTCCACGACGGCGCCTGCGCCCGGACCGGGAGGGCCAGCACGAGCGCGCACACGGCCAGCGCCGCCGCCCGCCCGGAAGCGCCGCGTAACCTGGGGGACCACACAACTACGTTCATCGGAGCACGGTTAGAGGCGTCGTCTGCACGGTGCCGCCGGCGCTGAGGCGGACCAGGTAGCGCCCCACCGGCAGGCGGGCCACGTCGAGCGCGGTTTCATGGACGCCCGGCGCGGCGGGTCCGGAGACCAGCTGCGCGACGAGGCGCCCGGTGAGGTCGAACACGGCCAACTGCACATCGGCCGCCGTGGACAGGGCATAGCGGACCATCGTGGCCGTGCGCGCGGGGTTCGGCGCGGGCGCCGACAGCCACAGTCCGGCCTCGGGCATCCACCTCCACCGCCACGTCGGCCGATACGTGGGCGGTGCCGTCGAGGTCGAGTTGGCGGAGGCGGAAGCGGTGCAGGCCCGGCGCCAGCTGGGCGATGCGGTAGCTGTAGGCGTGCGCGGCGGCGGTCGTCCCGTGGCCGTCCACGAACGCGACCGGCAGCCACGCAGCGGCGCGGGTGGGGTCCTGCTGCTCCACCGCGAACCCGGCGTTGTTCACCTCGCTCGCCGTCTGCCAGCGCAGCAGCGCGCCGGCACCGTCAGCCAGGGCCGCAAACGTGGTCAGCTCGACGGGCAGGCCCAGTTGGCGGTTGACGAGCGTGAACTCGCCCGGCCCGGTCACATCGGCGCACGCCTGCGTGGGCGCGGCGGCGCTGGGCAGCAGCAGCGTCGAGAGCACGCTCCACGAGGCGCCCGCATCGGCGCGCTGGACAACGCGCAGTTGCGAGAAGTTCGTCAGGCCGGTGGTAATGTGGGACGTCGGGAGGCACACGCGCGCCTCGAACGCGGATGCCGGGCTGAGGGAGAGCGTCCACCCGCCGGCCATCACGGCCACGTAGGTGCTGGGCAGGGCCGTCCCGGCGAGCGGCGTCTTCGGAGCGCTGGACCGTGGCGGTGGCTCGCGCTGCCCAGGGTAGCGGCGTCGAAGGAAAATCCGCCGGCCTCGGGCACGACGAGCGCGGGCGGATCGCCTGCGCTGAGCGCCTCGGTGCGCACGGTGGCCGACGCGGCCGGCACGAGCGCGCCGCTCGGGTTGCGCAGCTCCACCTCGCCCGGCACAATCTGGTAGGCGTCCGGCGCGAGCGCGGCTTTGATGCGCAGCACGGCCTGCATCGCCACCCGCCCATCGGCCTGCACCAGGGGCCCGCCGGAGAAGAGGGCCACCGAGAACGAGAAGGCGTTGCGCGCCGTCCCGTAGATGTTCAGGTCGTGGCGCAGCAGGCGGAACCCGTCCGAGGTGCCGTCAGAGTCGTCGAAGTCGAGGCCGGTATGCCCTCAACTGAGGGCGGGCTTGAACGGGACGCGCGGAAGTCTGGCCGCCAGCACCCGTCCGCCGATACAAGGAGCCCGGGGCAGCGGGATCGAGACAAGATCCTTTACTCGTCGTCGCTGCAACGGTTGACCGGTGTGACGCAGGTGGTCACGCCAGAGCCCGGCGGTGCCCTCACCCACAACCGCTTGACCCACAGCCTCAAGGTGGCGCAGGTCGCCCGAAGCCTCAGCCGCCCTCTTGCTAGCCGACCCTGCCCACCATGGACCACTGGCGACCTTGGGCGGCCTTGATCTCAGCGTTGCAGAGGCCGCGGGGCTCGGCCACGACTTGGGACACCCGCCCTTTGGGCATGTCGGTGAGACGGTTCTCGACAGTTTCGCTCGCGATCAACTCCACCTCGAAGAGGGGTTCGAAGGGAACGCGCAGTCATTTCGGATCATCGCCCTCCTCGATGCTCGCTCTCCAAGTTACATGGGCATGGACCTTACGGCCGCTACTCGCGCTGCGTTGCTGCAAGTACCCTTGGAAGAGGGGGATTCGCGAGAAGTCAGAGAAGGATCATGAGGCTCGACTTGAAGCTGAACGTCACTATTACTCCCTTCAGTGGCGCAAGTTCGGGCTCTACGCTGAGGAGGCGGAGGACTTCGAGCAAGCGCGCGCAATTCCTGGGGTGACGGCGGAACTGCAAACGGTTGAGGCGGCGATCATGGATCTTGCCGATGACGTCACCTACGCACTACACGACTTGCAGGACTTCTACATGGCTCGAGTTCTCCCGATCCCGACTCTCCTGCGCAACCTTGAGGGTTATGTGCGGAGTGCGCGGAGTCGAAAGGCGGACGACTCCGAGTCGAGCGACGCCGCTGCCTTCGCGCGCCTCGGCCGTAAGCTGACGCGCGAATATCCGGATCGTTTCAATCACGATGCGTACGTGACTGCGGTCACTACTGTATTGGGCGAGTTGAGCGCTTCATTCCGGGATTACTTCGACGCCAGTCCGGAGGCAGCTGGAAACGTCACGAAGTACGTTTCAGTGAAGATCGGGGA
>CAVUFJ010000008.1:0-244827 GCA_963740755.1 Rhodothermales bacterium | reverse complement strand
CTGCTCTACGACCGCTGGCTGCTGCCGGACGGGCGCGTGGACGCGTGGCTCTCGGAGCACATCGCGGCCTGGGCGGGGGCGCTGTTGCAGGCCGCTGGCGCAGCCCGCCGCCGTGGCCGGGCGCGTGCTTCGCGTGTTGCCTGCCCCCGGCGTGTTCATCGAGAACGGCTGCAACGGCCTGGCCGCGATGGGGCTCTTCATGGGGTTCGTCGTGGCCTATCCAGGCCCGTGGCGGCGCCGGGCGTGGTTCATTCCGCTCGGCGCGCTCGTGCTCTTGCTCGTCAACCTGCTGCGCGTCGCCGCGCTGGCGCTCGTGCAGCGCTACGCCCCGGCGCAGTTCGACGATGGCCCATGACATCGGGGCACAGACCATCTTCTACGTCGCCGTGTTTGCGCTCTGGGTCGTCTGGGCCCGCATGAGTGACCGGGCGGCACAACAGGGCAGGCTAGCCCCCGCCGTCGCGTGAAGCAGCGCTGGGGGCGCGGACTCCTCGCGGTGGCGAGTGCTGCTCCTGCTCTACGTGGGCGTCTGGCGCCCGGTGCGTGCGTGGAGCACGCTGCACCTGTTCGGCCCGCTGTTCGAAGCCGCCGCTGCGCCCGGCTGGAGGGTAGAGGCGCACGCAACGCCGCCCTCCGTGCTGATGACGCACGGCGCCGAGGGGCTGGCCTTCAACGCCCCGGCGGGCCGGGCTTTCCTGGTGCCGGCGCTGCTGCTCGTGGCCTTTGCCCCCCGCAAACGCGATGGCCTTCGGCTCTTCGCCGTCGCGCTGGGGCTCGGGCTGGTCGAACTGGCCTGCGCCCTGCTGGCCGTGCGCAACGTGCCGGGCGCCGGGGGGCTGCTGGCGTTTCTGGGCGCCTACGTGGAGGTGCCCCTGCTCGTCGGCCTCACGCTGCTGTGGACCCGCGTCGTCCCGGAGTCCCGAGCCCCCGCCTGCCTCCGGCTGAGCCGGACGCATGGTGGCCCGTGCCACCTTGACGGCGCCCCCGGCCGTGCCCGTCCTTGCAGGCCTGACCCGCAGAGGAGGACGTATGGCCCGGCCGCGCAAGCCCATCGAGGTAGACGAGGTGCATCGCCTGGCGGTGGCCGGGTTGTCGCGCCGGCAGATCTGCGCCGCCCTCGGCATCAGCGAGGACACGCTCGCGCGCCGGGCCAAGGAAGACGATGCCTTCGAGGCCGCGCTCGCCACAGGGCGCGCCCAGGGCATCGCGGAAGTGGCCGAGGCCCTCCATGCCAGGGCCTGCGCGGGCGACGTGCGCGCCCAGGTGTTCTACCTCCGCGCCTGCGCGGGCTGGCGCATGCCCCCGGACCGCCGCTACGCCCCCCGGGAAGCGCAGGAGGACGCCGACGCCCGCTACACCCCGTCGTGGCCCGCCCACCTCGTGACGCGCTTCGTGCAGCGTTTCCTGCTGCGCGCGCCGCAAAACCCGCAAAACGACGCGCCCGATTGACCGCTCCCCACATCCTGTTCGTCAACCGGGTCTACCCGCCCGTCGAGGGGGCCACGGGGGAGATGCTGGCGGTGCTGGCCGAGCACCTCGTGGGGCAAGGCTTTCGCGTGACGGTGGTGACCGGCCCGTGCCCGGAGCGCCCGGCTGAAGAAACCGTGCGGGGCGTCCGGGTGCTGCGCCTGGCCGGCGAGGCGACGCGCCTGCGCAAAGACACCTCGCGCGGCGGGATCGTGCAGCGCATGGCGGCCTACGGCGGCCTCTACCCGCGCCTGCTGCGCCGCGCCCGCCGCGCCGGTCCGGCCGACGTGGTCGTGACGAAGACCGATCCGCCCCTGCAACTCGTGCTCGGGCCGCTCCTGGCCCGGCGCGGCGCCCGCCTCGTCCACTGGGCGCAGGACCTCTACCCCGAAGTGGCCGAAGCCCTCGGCGTGCTCGCGCCGGAGGGCCGGGCCGCCCGGGCGTTGCGCGCGCTCTCCACCTGGGCGCTGCGCCGGTCGGATGCCGTGGTGGCCATCGGCGCGTGTATGCGGACGCGGATCGAGGCGCGCGGCATTCCGTCCGCCCGCATCCACGAGATCCCCAACTGGGCACCCAGCACCGTGCATCCCGTGCCGCGCGCCGAAAATCCCTGGCGGCGGGAGCACGGCCTGCAGGACCGCTTCGTCGTGATGTACTCGGGCAACATGGGCCTCGCCCATCCCTTCGAGGCCATGCTGGAGGCCGCGGCGCTCCTCCAGCACGAGGCGCCCGAGATCGCCTTCGTGTTCGCCGGCAATGGCGCGCGCAAAGCGTGGATCGAAGCGCAGGTGGCCGCGCGTGCCCTCCCCAACGTGCAGGTGCTGCCCTTCCAGCCCGCCGGCCGCCTCGCCGAGAGCCTGAGCGCCGCCGATGTCCACCTCGTCTCGATGGAAGCGGCGCTCACCGGGCTCGTCGTGCCGAGCAAGATCTACGGCGTGGCCGCTGCCGGGCGTCCCTGCATATTCCTCGGCCCCGCCGAGAGCGAAGCCGCCCGCTTCGTCCATCAGGGCAACTGGGGCGACGTCCTCCCGCACGCCACCGGCCGCACCCTCGCCGATGCGCTCCGCGCCTGGCAGACCGACCCCCCACGCTGGCAGGCGGCAGGGGAACGCGCCGCGTCCGCCGCCCGCACCTCCCGCGAGGCCTCCCTGGCCCGCTTTACGGCCTTGTTCCGGGATCTCACCGCGTCGACTTCCAGGGAGTAGCGAAGAGTCCACGGCTCGCCCGTTCATACCAAATCCGGCTGATGAGTTCAGGTTTGTCATTGCGCGGAGCCGAAGGCGACAAAGCAATCTCCTAGTTTTGGAGCCATAGGTGGAGATTGCTTCCTCGCTGCGCTCCTCGCAATGACAACAACGCTACCAGATCTGGTATCATACGTTTTCTGCTAAGTCCTCCCAAGGCCCGTTGAGTTCAGCGGGCCTTCTTTGTATCTCTACAGCGCCCGCTCGCACGCCCTGTCAGAGGCGGTAGCGGGTGCTTCTCCCTCCCTCCCGTGGACGTCACCGCACTGCTCCCGGCCCTGCTCTCCGGCATGCTGCGCCCCCTGATGGCAGGGGGGGCCGGGCTGCTGGTCGGGGTGGCACTCGTGCCCCTCGTCATGCACGTCGCACGGCAACGCGGGTGGGTGGTGGCGCCGCGCCAGGACCGCTGGCACCGCACGCCGACGGCGCTCATGGGCGGCGTCGGCATCTATGGCGCCTGGATCGCGGCGATGGCGGTGACCGGCGCCTGGGCCGAGCCCTGGATGCTCGCCGGGGCCACCCTCCTGCTCGTCACCGGCGTGGTGGACGACGTGCGCGAGCTCAACCCGATGCAGAAGCTCATCGCGCAGCTCGTCGCGGCCGTGCTCCCCCTGCTGGCCGGCGTGGCCTTCGGCGACCGCCTGCCCAGCGTGGTGGCCGTCCCGCTCACGCTCTTCTGGATCGTGGGCATCACGAACGCCCTCAACCTGATCGACGGGATGGACGGGCTCGCGGGGGGCATTGCGGCCATCGCGGCGGCGGTGCTGGGCGTGAGCGCGCTCGTCGTGGGCGATGTGCCCTCGGCCACGGTTGCCTTTGCGCTCGCCGGGGCCTGCGGGGCCTTCCTCGTCTACAACTTCGCGCCGGCGCGCGTTTTCATGGGCGATGGCGGCAGCCTGATGCTGGGCTACGTGCTCGCCACGCTCGCGCTGCGCGTGCAGACCCTCGGAGAAGTCACCACCGACCGCGTCGTGCTGCTGGCCCTGCCCGTCGTCGTGCTCGCGGTGCCCATCTTCGACACGACGCTCGTGACCATCATGCGCACGCTCCACGGGCGCCGCGTGACGCAGGGCGGCAACGACCACCTCATGCACCGGCTCGTCCACCTCGGCCTCTCCGAGCGGCGCACCGTCGTGCTGCTCTACCTCGTCAGCCTGGCCTACGGGCTGCTCGCCATTGCCCTGCTGCTGCTCGAACCCACGCTGGCCCTCGCCCTCGGCGGCTTCGTGACGATGGTCACGCTCGCGGTGGGCTTCAACGTGGCCTCGGCGGACGTCTACGAAACGCGCGAACGGTTTGTGGACCCGGTCGAACGCTCGGCCGCCGTGCGCTGGGGCACGCTCCTGCATCGCCTGGCCGGGCGCGAATGGAAGGCCATGTTCGGCCTCGCCGTCGATCTCGTGCTCATGTCGGCGGTCGCGGTGGTGGCCTTCAAGCTCCAGGGCCACGAGCGAGGAGATCCTGGTCCGAGGCACCCCGACGGGCCTGGCCCTCCTGCTCGGCGCCAAGCTCATCGTGTTCTACACCGGCGGGCTCTACCGGGGCATCTGGCGCTACGCCGGTACCCCGGAGCTGCTGCGCATCGCCACCGTCGGCGTGGCCTCGTCGTGCGCGGTCGCCGTGCTGGCGTTCGTGCTCCCCGGCGTCCCCCCCATTCCGGCCCCGGTGCTCGTCACCGACGCGCTCCTGACGGTGGTGGCCCTCGGGGCGGTGCGCTTCGGGCTGCGCGGCAGCCGGCAGTTCATCTCCGCCAGCCGCACGGAGGGCCGCCGGGTCCTCCTCTATGGCGCGGGGGATGGCGGCCTGCTCATGCTGCGCGAGATCCGCCAGAACCCGGACTACGGCTACCGGGCCGTCGGCTTTCTCGACGACGATCCGTTCAAGCACGGCATGCAGGTGCAGGGCATGCCCGTGCACGGCGGCCTCAAGACCCTGGCGCACACCTGCGCGCGCGCCCGCGCCGATGTGGTCCTCATCACCGCCCGCCGCATGACCGCCGCGCGGCGCCAGGCCATCGTGGAGGCGTGCGAGGCCGCCGGGGTCGAATGCCACGCCCTCACGATGAGCATGAAGGTGCTCTACGTGCCGGCAGCGCCCCCGCTCGCCCCCGCAGACCCCTCCCGCAACTGAGCGCCCCGCCTCAGAGCGATCTCGGCCGCATCCCCGATCCGCCCGCACCGCATCACGAGGCGCATCCCGGACAATAGATCATAGCCCCCGTCACCCCTCGTCCGTCGCCCGTCGCCGTCGTCTGTCGTCCCTCGCCCTCCCCGTCGTCTGTCGTCCCTCGTCCGTCGTCCATCCTCCCTCCTCAGTCGTACCGGGCGCTCCGGAAGGGCAGGCCCCAGCGCACGCCCAGCGTGGGGGCGAGGTAGGTGTCGGTGCCCGTCTGGGCGTCCTCCACCCGCTCGCCGCGCAGCGCCCCCTCCACCACGAGCCCGGGCAGGACGCGGTAATCGACGTGCCCCTCGGCGAGCAGGGTGGTCTGGCGCACGCCCTGCAGCAGCGGCACCGGCATGTCGCGCACGCGGCTGGTGTAGTTGGCGCGGGGATCGCTGCCGTAGTTGAGCGTCCCATCGTTGCGCCCGCGCCGCGTATGCGCGAGGTCCCCGGCGAGGTGCAAACGCGGCGTCACCGTCCAGTCGACGTGCAGGAGCAGGTCGATCGCGTTGGGGCCGGCGGGGTGGCCGAGCCCATCGCCGTAATGGACGACGGCGGTGCGCTCGTTGAGGTGCGTGTAGAGGTAGGGGCGCAGGCGCGCGGCCTCGGCCTGCACGAGCAGGCCCGGCACGGCCCGGGGCGCCAGGCGGATGCCCCCGAGAAAGCCCCACTTGTTGGCCCAGCTCTTCTTGCCCACGAGGCCCGCCGAGAACTCGTCAAGCAAGCCCTCGCCGTAGAGCTGCACGCCGTCCACCGGCGTCCACTGAAGCGCTCGCGCCGATCAGGGCATTGTCGGGCGAGTTGCGGTCCTGCTCGACCGAGCGGTACACCACCACCGGGTTCAGGTAGGCCGGGTCGAAGCCGCGCCGGCGGTTGGCGAAGCCGGTGCCGAGCGTGTCTTCGGACATGAAGATGGCCTCGTAGGCCGCCACCTCGGCGCGGTCCCCGATGCGGAGGGCCAGGCGATGCAGGGCGGCGTAGCTGGTCTCGTACGGGCGGTTCGAGGGGGTGGCGACGAGGCTGGTGAGGCGGGCGAAGACGCTCGTGTATTGGAGGCGCCACACGTCGGCGCGGAGCTGGAGGAATTCGAGCGGCGCCGCGTAGCCGGACAGCATCAGGCCCGTGCGGCCCGGCCCCCAGCGCAGCCGGTCGCGCCCGCCCGTGGCCTCCAGAAACCGCGTGTGCAGCCCGAGCACCCCGGTGGCCCGGTAGTAGTCGAGCGCGTCGGTGCGGTAGCGCTGCGTGTTGCCGAGGCGCGGGGCCGTTCCCTCGGCCGCATGGTAGGTGTCGCGCGCATCGCGCCGCTGATTCTCTTCGATGCGCGTTTCGAAGAACAGGCGCCCCAGGTGGCCGGCGGCGCGCGCGCCCCGCGTGTTCTGCCAGACCGTGCCCGCGCTCCCCGCGCTCACGTCGCGCCCGTAGGTGAGGTAGGCGAGCGGGTCGAACACGAGCCGGTAGCCCGTCGCCTTCGGCGGAGATCAGGTGCGCCCCGTCGCGGTAGAGCGCGGGCCACAGCCGGGCGGCCGCAGCGGCGCCGGGGGCGGGTGCTTCGCCCCGAAAGGTGGCGAGCAGCTGCCGGTCGAGCGGGCTGAGCGCCGCGCGCCGCGCCTGGAGCGTGTCGAGGGCGATGCGGGCGCCCGCTGCTGAGAGGGGCGCGTGGGCCAGCGTGATGCCCGGCAGGTGGCCGAGCACGGCCTGCCGGTCGAGAAAGCGCGAGAGGTCGTCGCCGAGTTGCAGCAGGCCCTCGGGTTGCGCCTGCACGCGTCCGGGGAGGCCACCGAGCAGGAGGGCGAGCAGCACGGCCGCCCGGGGGCCAGAGAAGCGTAGAAGCATGGGGGGCGGCGCAGGGCCGAAGGGAAAACCGTACACGAAGGGCCCAAAATAGCGCCCCCCGTCTGCGTATCAGGCCGTCGTCCTCGCGCGGCGCTCAGCCACAGCCGCCTCGAAGATGGCCTCGTAGCGGCGGGCGTGCGCGAGGCGGTCGAACAGGCCGTGGTAGTCGGTGCGGTAGAGCGCGGCGGCGATGGTCCCCGCCGCCTCAAGCCGCTCCGGGTGGTCGAGCAGCGCGGCGGCGTCGTGCGCGCACGCCTCGAGGTCGCGGGCGTCGGAGAAAAAGCCGCAGCCGGTGCGCTCGACCAGCCGCTGCATCCAGCCCGGGTTCACCACCACCACCGGCGTGCCACAGGCGAGGCTGTCGAACAGCTTGGCCGGTGAGGTGGTGCCGAGCACCGGCAGGGGCAGGAACGACACGACGGAGCACGCGGCCAGCCGAAACCACGCGTAAGCCTCCGGACGCGCCACGGGTCCCACCACGCGCAGCGAGGGGAGGCGCTGCGCCGCCGCCATCAGCTGGGCGCGCGCGAACCCGTCGCCCACGCACACGAGGATGCCGCGCCCGCGCGCGTGCAGGACCTCCGCGATCTTGACGAGCAGGTCCGGATGGTTGGCCCGTCCAAACGTGCCGGCGTAGAGCAGCACCGGTTGGTCCCCGAGGTCGTGCGCGCGGCGCAGCGCGGCGAGGTCGGCGTGGCGGCTCGCGTCCACAAACGCAGCGTCCGTACCGTTGTAGAGCGTGGAGAGGCGTTCCATGGGCACCCCCTGTGCGGCGACGTGCGCCGTCGCATCCGGGGTGAGGGTGATGGTATGCGCGGCGCGGCGGTACAGGGCCCGCTCGAGGGCGTAGAGCGGGCGGAGCGACAGGCGCGGCAGCCCCCCCATCTGCGCCGGGAAATCGGGCCACAGGTCCTTGACGTCGAACACGAACGGCACCCGCCGGGCCGCGGCCACGAGCGCGCCGGCGGCGGCCGAGGAGAGCGGCGAGGAAACGCCGAGCACGACGTCCGGCCGGGGCATCCGCAGGCCACGGGCGACGGCGCCGGCGGCAAAGTGGGCAAAGGCCACCGCGCGGGAGCCGGGCTCCATGGCGTTATGGTAGCGCACCGGGAGCGTCAGGAGCCGTACGCCCTCGGGCACGCGCGGAAACCGGCGCGCCTGTCGTTCCAGGAACGCCTCCGCCGCGATCAGCGTCACCTGGTGCTGCTGGCGCCACGCCTCGATCAGGGCATAGTGACGGGCCGCGCCCGGGTCGTCCGGGCTGGTATAATGCTGGTGAACGACCGCGATATGCACGCCGGGGGCACGCGTGGGTGAAGACTTGCAACGAAAGCTGGGCGTGGCGCAAGCGGCGTTGATCGAGCCGTGCACCGGTCGGATATTACGGGGGGGAGCGGGCTTTCCGTCCCGGAACCCGTCACTAGGGCATTCTTCCTCCCGCGTTCGTATCAGGATTCTCGTCAGGCCGTGCCGCTGAGCCGTGTGTGCCGCCCCTTCCTATGCAGCCAATCCTTCTCCGCGAGCCGCCCCGATCGTCCACGCCCGTGACGGGCGGGCCCGCCGGGCCGAGTTCCGGCGAAGAGGTGACGCTCCACGAGCTGGTGGCGACGCTGCTCTCCCACCGCTGGCTGATCCTCGGGAGCCTGGTGCTCGCGCTCACGCTCGCCGCGCTCTACACGTTTACGCGCAAGCCGGAGTACGAGACCAAGAGCGTGCTCTACGTGAGCAAGGAGCAGGCCACCCCGCAGCTCGCCAACCTGCTCATGAGTTCGGCGGCCAACCGGGACGTGCTCAACCAGGTCGAGATCCTCAAGTCGAACACGGTGGCCCATAGCGTGGCCGAGCGCCTGATGGCGCTCCAGCGCGTGCCCCAGACGCGGGCACCCCTCACCGTCCTGCAGACCACGCCAGAGACGCCGCGCCTGACAGCGCAGGAAGTGGCCGACCGGCTGCGCAATGGCTACGTGACGATCTCGCTGGTGAGCCGGGACGTCAACATGGTCAACGTGTCCGTGCGGAGCAACGACCCGAACGAGGCCGCGCTCATTGCGGATCTGTACGCCGAGGAGTACGTGGGCTATAACCGACGAGAGTCGCGGGCGCGGTTTCGCACGGCCCGTGAGTACCTCTCCGGGCTCACCTCGCAGGTAGATTCGTCGCTGCGCGGGACGGAGGCGTCCATCGTCCAGTACCAGAATGCGCAGGGCGTGGTCGATCCGGAGGTGGAGGCCAAAGAGCTCGTGTCGCAGCTCGTGGAGCTGGAGCAGCGGCGGGGCGAGGTGTCGGCCTCCGGGGCGGCGGCGCGCGTCGAGGCGGAGGCGTACGGGCAACAGGTGCAGCGCCTCTCGCCCAACATCGCCCGGCGCCTGGCGCAGTCCGAAGAGCTCAACATCGCGACGCTGCAGCGGCGGCGGGCCGAGGCCATCGGCGAGCTGGAGCAGTTCTACGCCATCAACCCCGACCAGCGGACGGCCGCGCAGCCCGCGCAGAACGTGGCGCGCCTCCAGCAGCAGGTCCAGACCTACGACCGCCAGATCACGCAGCGCGCCGACGCCTTCACGCAGGACCAGCTCGACGATCCGGTGGCGGCCGGCGTGGGCAGCCCGGCCGAGCGGGGAGGGCCCGACAACTTCTCTGTCGTCCGCGAGGCCGCGCAGCAGGCGATGCGCAAGCGCGTCGAATCAGAGCAGCTGCGCGTGACGCAGAACGTGCTCGAAGGGCAGATCGGCGAGGTGCGCGGGCGCCTGTCCCGGCTCCCGGCCCAGTCGGCCCTGCTCGGGCGGCTCGACCTGAACGTGAGCACGCAGGCGGAGATCTACCAGCAGGCCCTCGGGCGGCTGCAGGAGGCGCAGATCGCCGAGCAGTCGGAGCTGGGCACCGCCTCCATCGTCGACCACGCCGTGGTGCCGGACACGCCGGTGGCGCCGCGCCCGGCGCTCAACATGGCCCTGGCCGCCGTGCTGGGGCTGCTCTTCGGCGTCGGCACGTCCCTCCTGCGCGAAACGCTCGACACGCGCGTGCGCCGCCCCGAAGACCTGCGCAAGCACGGCCTCGTGGTGCTCGGCACGGTGTCCGATATGCAGAAGCTCATCCGCCGCGACTTCAACGGGCAGGAGTCCGTGCTCGTGGACGGGCACAGCTTCGACACGCGCCTCGTCACGCTGCTCTCGCCGCTCGCCCCGGCCTCGGAGTCGTTCCGGCGCCTGCGCACGAGCATCCAGTACAGCCGCCCGGACCATCCCCCGCAGGTGATCGCGGTGTCGAGCCCGAACCCGGGCGACGGCAAGTCGGTCACGTCGCTCAACCTCGCCATCGCCCTCGCGCAGTCGGGGCGGCGCACGGTGTACGTGGATGCCGACCTGCGCAAGCCGACGGGGCACCTCAAGATGGGCGTGCCGCGCGAGCCGGGCCTCGTCGACCTGCTCTTCGAACCGCTCGACCCGGACTTCCGCGCCTACCAGTCGGCCGTGGAGGACCTGTACGTCATTCCGGCGGGCGTGCGGGCGCCCAATCCGCTCGAACTCGTCGAGTCGGTCAAGATGCGGCAGTTCGTGCAGCACCTGCGCGAGCACTTCGACGCCGTCGTGATCGACACGCCGCCGGTGCTCGCCGTTTCCGACGCGGTCGTAATCGCGACCATCGTGGACGGGGTGGTGCTCGTGGGCACGGCCGGCCGGACCACCTGGCACATGGCCGTGCGGAGCGCGGAGCACTTTCAGGAAGTGGGCGCGCCCCTACTCGGCTACGTGCTCAACCGGTTCGACCCGGAGCAGGGCTATGGTTACGGGTACGGCTATGGCTACGGCTATGGCGAGTCGAAGCCCTACACCGACCGCGAGGAGACCACCGCCACCCGGCCGCGCCGCCGCTAGTCCGCCCCCCCTTTAATGCGCCTAACAAAACGAGATGTCATTGCGAGCGCAGCGAAGCAATCCCCATATGCGAGCACAGAGGGGGAGATTGCTTCGCGCCTTCGGCTCCTCGCAATGACAACAAGCGGTTTTGTTAGATGCTCTTAACTTGAGTGGATCGGATGCGCCGCCGGGCATCTGGCCGCCTCGCCCTTCTGCCCGCCCTATGGAACGCCTTGGACTGCTGAGTTTGCTGCTGCTGTGCCCGGTGCTCGGGTGGGCGCAGGGGGTCGGCACGATGCCTTACGTGGCGCAGGGCGGCTACTACCGCTTTGTGCAGGAAGGCGAGCTGCCCATCCGCGTCAATGCCTGGGGCAGCATCCCACACCCGGGGCGCTACGAGGTGGCGCGGGGGACGACGCTGAGCACCCTCGTGGCGCTCACCGGCGGCCCGTCGTACGAGCCCCGCGAAGAAGGCGCCCGGCGCACCACCCGCGTGCGCGTGCTGCGCGGGACCGACCTCCGCTTCGACCAGACCGTGCGCAACGATGCGTTCGCGCTGCAGGAAGACTTCGAGATGCTCGACGGCGACGTGATGACGGTTGAGACGACGGTCAAGCCGCGCCAGGACAAGCTGCAGCAGTACGCCCCGGTCGTGGGCGCGGCGGCCTCGGTGCTGTCGGCCCTCGTGGTGCTCATCGTCAACATCGCGAAGTAGGACGGCGGGTTCTGCGCTAGGCGTTGCGCGCCAGGATGGCCGGTGGGGCCGATAGAGCGCACAAATCCGTCAAAAAATGGCAGCCGGGCCGGGGCAAGGCCTCGCATCTTCGCCCTGAACCTCTAACTGAACCGAACCTGCTATGAACGTCGCTGTCGTTGGGACGGGCTACGTTGGCCTTGTCACCGGGACCTGCTTTGCCGAGATGGGCAACCACGTGATCTGCGTGGACATCGACGAGAAGAAGGTGCAGACGCTCCGCACGGGCGTGCCCACCATCTTTGAGCCCGGCCTCGAGCTCTACCTCAAGCGCAACGTCGAGAAGGGGACGATCCACTTCACGACCCAGCTGCGCGAGGCGGTGGACGGCGCGGAGGTGATCTTCCTGGCCCTGCCCACGCCTCCGGCGGGCGACGGCTCGGCCGACCTCTCGTTCGTGCTCCGCGTGGCGAAAGACATCGCGGCGATGCTCAAGGAGATGCCGGGCGTCTACCGCGTGCTCGTCAACAAGAGCACCGTGCCGGTGGGCACTGCCGACAAGGTGCGCGCCGTGCTGGAAGCCGAAGGCCTCATCGCCGGCGAGAGCTTCGACGTGGTCTCGAACCCCGAATTTCTGCGCGAAGGCGTGGCGGTGAGCGACTTCATGAAGCCCGAGCGCGTCGTGGTGGGCACGCGCTCCGAACGGGCCGCGAAGTTCATGCAGGACCTGTACGGGCCGTTTGTGCGGCAGGGCAACCCGATCCTCGTCATGGACGAGCGCTCGTCGGAGATGACGAAGTATGCCGCCAACTCGTTTCTCGCCACCAAGATCACCTTCATGAACGAGGTGGCCAACCTGTGCGAGAAGGTCGGCGCCAACGTCGACCAGGTGCGGCTCGGCATCGGGTCGGACTCGCGCATCGGCAAGCTCTTCCTCTACCCCGGCATCGGCTACGGCGGGTCGTGCTTCCCGAAGGATGTGAGCGCGCTCGTGAAGACGGCCCGGGAGTACGACTACGATTTCCGCATCCTCGACGCCGTGCTGGCCGTCAACGACGACCAGCGCGCGATGATGGCCGCCCGCGTGGCCCGCCACTTCGGGGGCGACCTCGCGGGCCGCCGGATCGCGGTGTGGGGCCTGGCCTTCAAGGCCAACACGGACGACGTGCGCGAGAGCCCGGCCCACTCGGTCGTGCAGGGCCTGCTCGCGCGGGGCGCCGAGGTCGTCGCCTACGACCCCGAGGCGATGGAGACCACGAAGACGGTCTTCGGCGACCGCATCACCTACGCCGAGCATGACTACGCCGCCCTCGACGGAGCCGACGCGCTCGTCGTGGCGACCGAGTGGAACGAGTTCCGCCGCCCCGACTGGGACCGCGTGCGCGCGGCCCTCAAGGCGCCGCTCATCTTCGACGGGCGCAACCTCTACGACCCGCAGGCGATGGCCGAGCGCGGCTTCGAATACTACAGCGTGGGGCGCCCGCAGACGGTGCCGGCGCAGGCGTAACCCCCTCCGGGCCCCGGCGCGCCGCTGCGTGCGCCGGGGCCTTCTCTCTTCCGCTGACCATGGAACTCCAGCCCCTCAACCGCCGCCCGCGCACGCTCATCACGGGCGGGGCCGGCTTTCTCGGCTCGCACCTGTGCGAGCGGATGCTCGCCGAGGGCCACGACGTCGTCTGCTTCGACAACTTCATCACCGGCAGCCCCGACAACGTCGCCCACCTGTTCGGCAGCCCGCACTTTCACCTCGTCGAGCACGACGTGACGGAGTACATCTACGTCGAGGGCCCGCTCGACTACGTGCTCCACTTCGCCAGCCCCGCCTCGCCCATCGACTACCTCAAGCTGCCCATCCAGACGCTCAAGGTCGGCGCGCTCGGCACGCACAAGGCGCTGGGGCTGGCCAAGCACAAGGGCGCGCGGTTTCTGCTGGCGAGCACGTCCGAGGTCTACGGCGACCCGCTCGTGCACCCGCAGCCGGAGAGCTACTGGGGGCACGTCAACCCGGTCGGCATCCGGGGCGTCTACGACGAGGCCAAGCGCTTTGCCGAGGCCCTCACGATGGCCTACCAGCGCTACCACGGCCTGGAGACGCGCATCGTGCGCATCTTCAACACCTACGGGCCCCGCATGCGCCTCGACGACGGGCGCGCGCTCCCGGCGTTCATGGGGCAGGCCCTCCACGGCGAGCCGGTGACGGTCTTCGGCGACGGCAGCCAGACGCGCTCGTTCTGCTACGTCGACGACCTCGTGGACGGCATCTACCGCCTGCTCATGTCCGACGAGCGCGAGCCGACGAACATCGGCAACCCGGAGGAGATCTCGATCCGCCAGTTTGCCGAGGAGGTGGTGGCGCTCACCGGCAGCGCGAGCCGCATCATCGAGCACCCGCTGCCGGCCGACGACCCGAAGGTGCGGCAGCCGGACATCACGAAGGCGCAGGCGCGGCTGGGCTGGGCGCCGCAGGTGCCGCGCGAGCAGGGGCTGCGCCGCACGCTCGCCTACTTCCAGGCCAAACTCGGCCTCCCCGTAACCACCGCTTAAACCTGTGATGGAACGTCTGACGAGCCTGCCTGGCGTGTTCATCCACGAGAGCGCCTATGTGGACGCGCCCTGCACCATCGGGGCCGGCACGAAGGTGTGGCACTTTGCCCACGTACAGGCGCACGCCGCGATCGGCGAGGGGTGCGTGCTCGGGCAGAATGTGCTCATCGGCGAGGGCGTCGTGCTCGGGGACCGCGTCAAGATCCAGAACAACGTGGCCGTCTACACGGGCGTCACGGTGGAGGACGACGTATTCCTCGGCCCCTCGTGCGTGCTCACGAACGTGACCAACCCGCGCTCCCAGGTCAACCGCCACGCGCTCTACGAGCCGATGCGCCTGCGCCGGGGCTGCACGGTGGGCGCCAACGCCACGATTGTGCCGGGCGTGACGGTGGGGCGCTACGCGTTCGTCGCCGCCGGCGCGGTGGTGACGAAAGACGTGCCCGACTACGGCCTCGTGGCCGGCACGCCCGCGCGCCTGCAGGGCTGGATGAGCCGCCACGGCCACCGCCTCCGCTTCGGCCCCGACGGCACGGCCACCTGCCCCGAGAGCGGCCTCCGCTACCGCCTCACGCCCGGCGCGGACGGCCTGCCGGGCACCGTGCGCGGCCTCGACCTCGACGAAGAGGCCCCGCTCCCGGAATCGCTCCGCACGGGACAGCGTTCTTATGACGATTGGAAGACCTGAAAAATGGTCAATGGTCAACGATCAATTGCCCATGGGCAAGGGGATGCGGGGGCGCACCGGCACCATCTGGTTCTTCCGTTGACCATTGGCTGTTGACCATCGACCATTGACCATTCCCTCCTGATATGCCCCGACCGCCCAAACCGAAGCCGGCCGCGCCGATCCCGATCCTCGACCTGAGCCCGGAGATCGACGCCCTGCGCCCGGCCCTCGACGCCGCCTTCGACCGGGTGCTCCGCAGCGGTCACTTTATTCTCGGGCCTGAAGTAGAGGCCTTCGAGCGCGAAGCCGCTGCGCTCCTCGGCGTGCCCCACGCGATTGGCCTCAACTCCGGCACCGATGCGCTCGTGATCGGCCTGCGCGCGCTCGGCGTGGATGCAGGCGACGAGGTCATCACGTCGCCCTTCTCGTTCTTCGCCACCGCCGAGGCGATCTCGGCCATCGGCGCCGTGCCCGTGTTTGTGGACGTAGACGAGGCCACGTTCAACCTCGATGTGGCGCTCGTGGAGGCCGCCCTCACGCCCCGCACGCGGGCGCTCATCCCCGTGCACCTCTATGGGCGGGCGACGCCCATGGCGCCCCTGCTGGAACTTGCCGAGCGCCACAACCTCGTCGTGCTCGAAGACTGCGCCCAGAGCTTCGGCGCCACCGTGGACGCACGGCAGACCGGCACGCTCGGCCATGCCGGCGCCTACTCGTTCTTCCCCTCGAAGAACCTCGGCGCCTTCGGCGACGCCGGGATGCTCGCCACGCATGACGACGCGGTGGCCGAGGCCGCCCGGATGCTGCGCGCCCACGGCGCGAAGAAGAAGTACCACAACGAAACCCTCGGCTACAACTCCCGCCTCGACGCGCTCCAGGCCGCCCTCCTGCGCGTCAAGCTGCCCCACGTGACCGCCTGGAACCTCGCCCGCCACGCCGCTGCCGAGCGCTACAACCGGTTGCTCGACGGCACCCCGGGGCTCGTCACGCCCGAAGCGCCCGAGGGGCACGTGTTCCACCAGTACACCGTGCGCATCCTTGATGGGCAGCGCGACGCCGTGCAGGCCGCGCTCGCCGACGCCGGGATCCAGACGATGGTCTACTACCCGGTGCCGCAGGACCAGCTGCCGGTCTACGAAGGCCTGTACGCGCCTTGCCCGGTGAGCGCCCGCCTCGCCGACGAGGTCCTCAGCCTTCCCCTATGGCCCTCCATTGCGCCCGCCACGCAGGCCCGCGTCGCCGAGGCGCTCATGAAGGCGCTCGGGCACACGCCGGGCGAGGCCGTACGGAGCGCCAAGCGGGGCCGGACCGCCCGCGTACCCCTTGCGGAGGAGGCCATCACGGACGCGGCCGAGGTAGCCTGAGGACCGGTCAAGGTCGCCTGCCGGGTGCGTGGTCAGAAGTACGGACGCACCAGCCTGCTTCCGCACCTCTGACCACGAACAACGAGCCACGAACGAAAGACCGATCCCCCTTCGCCCGGCGGAGCCTTATGCGCAACTTTGCCCTCACCGGCGTCGGCGGCTACATCGCCCCGCGCCACCTCCAGGCCATCCGCGACACGGGCCACCGGCTCATTGCCGCTGTGGACCCGCACGACTCGGTCGGGCTGCTCGACAGCTACTTCCCGGAAGCGGCCTTCTTTACCGAGTACGAGCGCTTCGACCGCCACCTCGAAAAGCTCCGGCGTGGCCCGGAGGCTGAGCGCATCCACCTGGTGAGCGTGTGCGCGCCCAACTACCTCCACGACGCCCACATCCGCACGGCCCTGCGCGTGGGCGCTGATGCGCTCTGCGAGAAGCCTCTGGTGCTCTTTCCGCGCAACCTCGACCTGCTCGCCGAACTGGAGCAGGAGACGGGCCGCCGCGTGTGGACGGTGCTCCAGCTGCGCGTCCACCCGGCGCTCATGGCGCTGCGCGAACGGCTCCAGCAGGGGGACAAGCGGCACCAGGTGACGCTCCGGTACGTCACGAGCCGGGGGCGGTGGTACCACTACTCGTGGAAGGGCGACCCCAAAAAGTCCGGCGGGGTGATCACGAACATCGGGATCCACTTTTTCGACTTTCTGCTCTGGCTCTTCGGGGACGTAGACCGCTATAGCGTGACCGCGCGCGACGACCAGCAGGCGGCGGGCACGCTCACGCTCGCCCGCGCAGACGTGGACTGGCACCTCTCGATTGACGAGCAGCACCTGCCGGCGAGCACCCCGGCGGGGCAGAAAACCTACCGCTCGATCACGGTGGACGGCGAGGAAGTCGAGTTTTCGGGCGGCTTCCGCGACCTCCATACGGTGGTGTACGAGGAGACACTCGCCGGGCGCGGCTTCGGGCTCGCGGAGGCCCGGCCCGCCATCGAACTCGCCCACGCACTCCGCACGGCCCCGCTGACTGCCGTCTGAGCCCGGCGCTCCGGTCCGGTCGGCGCGGCGCGAACAGATTCTCCGGGGCCTCCGGGCCATCGGGGACGCGCCAGTCGGGGCGGGTGTATGCAGGGTGGCATGAGGCGGGGCAAAAAGTGCATCTTCGCGGCGCGCGGGCTTCTCACCCTCCTGCGCTTGCCCATGAACGCCCCTGCCTCCTCCCGCGCCGCGAAGCTCATCGTGCTCGTGGCCGCGCTCGGCTACTTCGTCGACATCTACGACCTGCTGCTCTTCGGCATCGTGCGCGTGCCGAGCGTGCTCGACCTTGGCGGCTTCGCCTCGCGGGCAGCCCCCGGCGCCGATGCGTTCGTGACCGACAAGGGCATCTTCCTGCTCAACATCCAGATGATCGGGCTGCTCACGGGCGGCCTGCTCTGGGGCATCCTCGGCGACCTGCGCGGGCGCAAGACGGTGCTCTTCGGGAGCATCCTGCTCTACTCGCTCGCCAACCTCGCCAACGGGCTCGTGCAGACGATCCCGCAGTACGCGCTGCTGCGCTTTATCGCCGGCGTGGGCCTGGCGGGCGAACTCGGCGCCGGCGTGACGCTCGTCTCCGAGTCCATGCACCGGAGCAACCGGGGCCTCGGCACGATGGTGATTGCGAGCTTCGGGATGTTCGGGGCGGTCGTGGCGGCGCTCATCGCGGATGCCTTTCCGTGGCGGACGGCCTACTTCGTGGGCGGCGGGCTGGGCCTGCTGCTGCTGCTGCTGCGCGTGGGCGTGATGGAGTCGGGGATGTTCGAGGCGGCGCGCGAGGGCGGGGCGCGGCGCGGGGCCTTCCACGCCCTCTTTACAAACGGGCCGCGCCTCAAGCGCTACCTGGCCTGCATTGCGGTGGGCTTCCCGATCTGGTTCGCCATCGGCATCCCGGTCACGCTCGCCCCCGAGATCGCGCGGGCGCTCGACGTGGTGGGCGAGGTGTCGGCCGGGTCGGCGATCCTGTGGGCGTACGTGGGGCTGGCCGTGGGCGATGTGCTTTCGGGCGCGCTCTCGCAGGCGCTGCGCAGCCGCCGCCGCGTGATGGGCGCCTTCATCCTCGCGCTCTACGCGCTTACGCTCGTCTACCTCCACCTGCACGGCGTCGGCCTCACGCCCTTCCACGTCTACGCGTTCTGCCTCGGCTTCGGGCTCTTTGCCGGCTACTGGGCCGTGTTCGTGACGAACGCGAGCGAGCAGTTCGGCACCAACCTCCGCGCCACCGTCACCACGACGGCGCCCAACTTCGTGCGCGGCTCGCTCGTGCCGATGACGCTCGCGCTCACGGCCCTCCGCGGCACGCTCGGCCTGCCCCTGGCCGCCGTCGCGGTGGCGACGGTGGCGACCGTGCTCGCCCTGATCGCCCTCTACGTGCTCCCCGAGCGCTTCGACGCCGACCTCGACTACCTGGAGCCGCTTTAAGACCGTTCGTTGTTGGTCGTTCGGGGTTCGTCGTCAGAGGGACAGAAGCCAACCAGATGGCTTCGCGGTCCCCTCGTGGGCGCTTCTGACGACGAACGACGAACCCGAACGAACCAACCAACCCCTCTTTCCATGACACGCGCCGCCACCCGGGCCCTGCTGCTGTGGCCCCTCTTCGTGTTGCTGTTCATGCTCGCCGGGGGCCTCGGCGCCGGCGTCACCGCCGGGCTTTTCGGCGTCGTGACCGGCCAGAGCTTCGACAACACGCTCTACGCGGTGTGCTTTGCCGCCTGCGGCTACATCGCCGTCCAACTCGCCTTCCGGGTGACGGCCACGGGCCCGAAGTAGGCCAGGGCAGGGCGGACAGCGGCGCTAGGGCTCGCGCGGGCGCAAACAAACGGCCCCGGCACCGGAAACACCGGGCCGGGGCCGTTTGCTTGGGGGCACGAGGGCGGCTTAACGCTTCCGGCCCTGGCGGGGCGTGGGGGCACTGCGGCGGTCCTGCCGCTGGCCGCGCTGCTGCTCGGCGCGGGTGCGATGCTCGGCCTGGAGGCTCTGGTAGCGCTCGGCCTGCTGCGGCGTCAGCACGGCGACGATCTGGCGCTGCGTGGCCTCCACCTCGGCGCGCATCGCGGTGCGGCGCTGCTCGCGCTGCTCCGGGGTGAGCTGCGGGCGGGCCTGGGCGCGGTCGGGGCGGGTGCCCTCGGCGCGCGGCTGCGGGCGGGCGCCCGGGCGCTGGACGTTCGGGCGCTGCGCGTTCGGGCGCTGGTGCTGCGCGGCCTGGGCGAGGAGGATCTGGCGGATCTGCGCCTCCTGCCGGTCCGTCAGGGTGAGCTGCTGGTCGAGGCGCTGGACGTGCTGGGCGATGCGCTGCTCGGGCGAGCGGGGGGCGTCACGGCGGGCGCGGGTGGCGTCGGCGTGGCGGGCCTGCTGCTGCGGGGGCGCGCGGGGCGGGCTGCTGGGCGAGCGCGGGCGCGGCGCTGCCGGCGAAGAGGAGGAAGAGGGCGAGGCGGTGCGTGGGACGCATGGTGGATACCGGGAAACGGATGGGAAGAAGCGGGTCCGGCGGGCGCCGGGGCGGTGGTGCTTATCCAACGGAGCGGGCGCCCGGCTTTCTGTCACGGTTCTGCGGCGCTTCGGCCCCGAAGCGGTGGGCGAAGTGTGGCAGATCCTCGCCGGAGGAAGGCGAACGGCCTGGGCGGAATCGCGGGGAACGGGCGCGCGTTGCGTGCCCACGTTTGCCCTGCGTCCATGCCCCGCCTCGCCCTGCCGGCGCTCTTTGCCGCCCTGCTCGTCCTCTCCGGATGCACCACCACCCGCCCGGCGACCGCGCCGCCCACGACGGCTCCGGCCACGGTGATGCCGGGAGGCGTCATCAGTCGCGCCCTCCCCGGCCCGCTCGTCTACCCACCCGACTTTCAGGCCGCCCTCGACCGGGGCACGCGCACAACCACGGGGGCGCCCGGCGCAGGCTACTGGGTCAACCGCGCCCAGTACACGCTCACGGCCCGCCTCGACCCGCACGCCAAGCGCCTCGACGGCACCGCGCGCATCCGCTACACCAACCACAGCCCGGATGTGCTCCGCAGCGTCGTCTTTGAACTGACGCAGAACGTCCACCGGGGCGAGTCGGCGCGCGTAGAGCCCGCCGAGGTGACGGGCGGACTCGTGCTCGACGAGGTGCGCATGGGCGGCGCGGCGCCTCGCGGCGGGTGCCGGCTACCGGGTGTCCGGTACCGTGATGACCGTCCCGCTCGCGCAGCCCCTCGCCGCTGGGGCGAGCGTCGCCTTCGACCTCGCGTGGCACTTTACGCTGCCCCAGGCGGGCGCTGCCGGGCGCATGGGCTACCAGCCCGCGCGCGGCGACCTCGCCACGGCCTCCCCGGCGCTGCTCTTTCTCGCCTACTGGTTTCCGCAGATCGCGGTCTACGACGACGTGCGCGGCTGGAACACCGACGCCTTCCTCGGCACGGGCGAGTTCTACAGCGACCACGGCGACTACGACCTCACCGTCGAGGTGCCCGAGGGCTGGGCCGTGCAGGCGACGGGCGCGCTGCAGAACGCCGAGGCCGTCTACAGCGCCACCACGCGCGCCCGCCTGGCGCAGGCCGACGCCTCCGACACGCCCGTGCGCATCGCCGACGCGGCCGAGACGCCCACCGTGCCCGGCCCGCTCCGCTACCACTTCACTGCGCCGAGCGTGCGCGACGTGGCCTTCTTCGCCACCCGGGGCTACCACTGGGACGCCGCCCGCACCTCCGTGGGCGACCGCGACGGCGACGGGCGCGAGGACTTTGCACGCGCGCAGGCCCTCTGGCGCACGACCGCGCCGCGCTGGGCCAACGCCGCCGCGTACGCGCAGCACTCGGTCCGCTTCCTCTCCGGCTTCTCCGGCGTGCCCTACCCGTGGCCGCACATGACGGCGGTGGAGGGCGAGGGCATCGTGGGCGGCGGCATGGAATACCCCATGCTCTCGCTCATCAGCAACTACACGCGCGCCACCGACGCCGATTTCTACGCCGTCGTCGTCCACGAAATCGCCCACATGTGGGACCCGATGATCGTCTCCATCGATGAGCGGCGCTACGGCTGGCTCGACGAGGGCAACACGATGTACCACGAAAACGTGGCCGAGGCCGACCACACGCCCGGCGACTTCGACCACGAGGACCAGGCCGCCTACGTCTACACGGCCCTCGCGGGGCAGGAGGGCGAGATGCTGCGCCGCTCGGACTACCACTACTCGGGCCGCGCCGCCACGACCGCCTCCTACGACAAGCCCGCCGCCGTGCTTGTCGCCCTGCGCGAACTGCTCGGGCGCGACGTGTTCAACCGCGCCTGGCAGACATTCCAGCGCGAGTGGCAGTACAAGCACCCGCTCCCCTATGACTTCTGGAACACCTTCGAGCGCGTCTCCGGCCGCGACCTCGACTGGTTCTGGAACAGCTGGTACGCCACCACCTGGCAACTCGACCAGGCCGTCGCCGCCGTCACGCCCGCCGCCTGGCGGCACCGCCATCGTGATCCGCGACCTCGGGCGCGTGCCGATGCCGGCGCGCTTCCGCGTGACGTACGCCGACGGGCGCACCGAAGACCGCGAGGTGCCCGTCGAGACGTGGCTCGCAGGCGCTACGGAGGCACGCGTGACGGTGCCCGGCACGGTCACGAAGGTCGAACTCGACCCCGGCCACTGGTTTCCCGATGTCGAGCGCGGCAACGACGTGTGGCCCGCGCGGTAGGCGGGGGAGGGGAGAATGGGTTGATTTCGCGCGCCGAATAGCGGAGTTTCCGGAACGCTGTCAGCCTGGTGCGCCGGGTTGGAAAGGGCAGGCTACGCCGGCCCGCCCTTTTAAGCCGGGCAGCACACGCGTCGTCTCTTCCCCTAACCCCTCTCTCCTCGATTTTCTATGCGGCTTTTTACGAACGCCCTGCTGGTCGGTCTACTCATGAGTGCCGGCGCGATGCAGGCCCAGCCCCTCGTCAACCGCTGGAACCCCACCGGCGGCGCGGGCGCCGAAGCGGCAAGCCAGTACCGCGGCATCGCCGTCAACCAGCAGACGGGCCGCGTCTACATCAGCAGCTCCGCGACGCCCACGGGCGTGGTTTACTGGGACCGCGCCGCCTGGGACAAGCCGGCCTCGCCGATTGCGGCGCCTACCGGCACGTTCGCCCTCAACAAGCCCGATGGCACCGCCTGGGGCAGCGCTTCCCCCTACGGCATCACCATTGACGCCGATGGCAACGTCTACCTCTATGCCTTCTCGGACAAGAAGATCTACGCCTATGCCTCGGATGGGACGTTCCGCTTCAAGGTCTCGACCGACGGCGGCACCACCGACCTCGCCTCGACCCAGCAGGCGCGCTTTCTCCATGTGACGGGCAGCTACGGCGCCGGTACGCTCGCCTTCGTGCTCGTTGGCGCGACGAGCCCGGGCAACGTGTACCGCCTTATGCAGACGGGCGGCCCCGGCGTCAACCAGTTTACGGAAGCGATGCTCTTTGCCGAGCAGAACGACGGCGCCACCAACTACGCCGCCCTCGCCTCGGCGGACGGCAACAGCGTCTACGTGAGCTCCAGCGGCGCCGGCACCGCCACGCGGGGCCTGATTCGCTATGTCTACAACGGTACCTGGGGGGTGGACCCGGCCTGGCCGGCCATCCGCGAAACCGTGCACGACCTGAACTTCACCGCCGACGGCAAGAGCCTCGTCGTCTCGATTCCGGGCAGCCGGGCCTTCCGCGTCTACAACGCCGAGACCGGCTCCAACACGGGCGGCGTCAACTACGGCGTTTCGGGGGCGGCGATGGCGAGCGGCGGCGCGGCCTCGTTCGGCAACACCATCGGCATGGGGGTGGGGCATGTGACCGCCACGCGCTCCTACTTCGAGGTGTTCGATGCGGCCCAGCCCCTCGCCGTAGCGCCCGCCGATGCGCCCGGTGGCCTGTCCCTCGCGGTGCGCGGCCAGGCGGTACGCCTGACGAGCGGTGAGACGCGCGGGGTGCGCGCCGAGGCGTTCAACCTGCTCGGGCAGCGCGTGGCCGTGCTGTTCGACGGCACGGTGGTGGCCGGCGCGCCCGAGGTGCTCGTGCTCGGCGGCCTCACCCCCGGGCTCTACATCGTGCGCGTGAGCGGGCGCGGCGTGGCGGCCACCGCCCCGGTCGTCGTCGTCCGCTGAACCTGGTGCCCTGCGCGGCGCCCTTCGGCCTCCGGGCGGAAGGGCGCCGCGGTCTGTCCGGCCCTACTGCCCCGTTGCCCATGCCGCGCCTGCTGCGCTGCTGTCCCTCTTGCTGCTGGCCGGCTGTACGGCCCGCCCCGTGCCCGATCTGCGCGCGTCGGCCTCATCGGCGGCGTGCCGCGCGGAGCCGCGCGAGATCCGCGCCGTCTGGCTCACGAACGTGGACTCGGATGTGCTCACGAGCCGCGCCCGCATCATCGGCGGCCTCGACAGCCTGAAGGCGCGCGGCTTCAACACGGTCTTTCCGGTGGTGTGGAACAAGGGCTACACGCTCTACCCCTCCGCCGTCATGGCGCGCGTGTTCGGCGCGGCGGCGCGGCAGGACACCGCCTACGTGCGCCGCTACGGACGCGCAGGCGCCTTCGATCCGCTCGCCGTGATGGTGGAGGAAGGGCACCGGCGCGGCTTCACGGTCATCCCGTGGTTCGAGTTCGGCTTTGCTGCCTCGTACAACGCGCACGGCGGCCACCTGCTCGCCGCCCGGCCCGACTGGGCCGCCCACGACCGCACGGGCGCCCTGCTCACCAAGAACAACTTCGAGTGGATGAACGCCTTCCACCCGGAGGTGCAGCAGTTCATGCTCGACCTGGTGGCCGAAGTGGTCCAGGGCTACAACGTAGACGGCATCCAGGGCGACGACCGCCTGCCCGCGCTCCCCTCGTCCGGCGAATACTCGCCCGTCACGCGCGCCGCCTACGCCCGCGACCACGGCGGCGCGCCGCTGCCCGACGACCCGCACGACCCGGCGTTCATGCAGTGGAAGGCCGACCAGCTGACCGCCTTCGGGGGGCGCCTCTACCGCACCGTCAAGGCCCAGAAGGCGTGCCTGATCGTGTCGCTGAGCCCGAGCGTGTACCCGTGGAGCCGCGACGAGTACCTGCAAGACTGGCCCGCGTGGATCGCAGCGGGGCAGGTAGACTGGCTCCACCCGCAGAACTACCGCTACGACACGCTCCGCTACCGCACCACGCTCGACGAGGTGGTGGCCGCCTACCGTGCCGCGCCGGGCCACGCCCGCGTGCGCCTCGCCCCCGGCATCCTCATCAAGGCCGGGCCGCGCTACAACGGCCCCGAGTACGTCCGCCGCGCCCTCGCGCTCCACCGGGGCTACGGCCTCGACGGCGAGGCGTTTTTCTTCTACGAAGGCCTCTTCGGACGCAACGCCCACCTCGCCGACACCCTCCGCGCCACCTTCTACCGCTGACCGCGCCCGGCGGTGGGCGCGCCGGCACCTGCCCGCCGGCGGCACGTTCGCCGTCCCTCGCTGTACCCAGTTCGCTATGCGCCGCCTGCTGCCTCTGCTGTGCCTGCTGCTCGCGGGCGCGCCGCTCCGCGCCCAGCCGTTGCCCACCGGCCTGCGCGGCGTGTGGCTCACGAACGTGGACTCGGACGTGCTCACGAGCCGCGCCAAGATTGCCGAGGCGATGGACTACCTCGCCGCGCGGGGCTTCAACACGGTCTTCCCGGTCGTCTACAACGGCGGCTACACGCTCTTTCCATCCGAGGTGATGGCGCAGACGTTCGGCGAGACCTACCGCGTCCACCCGAGCTTTGCGGGCCGCGACGTGCTCGCCGAGGTGGTCTTTGAGGGGCACCGCGCCGGGCTCGAAGTGATTCCCTGGTTCGAATACGGCTTTGCGGCCTACTACGAGGGCAACGGCGGCCACATCCTGAGCCTCAAGCCCACGTGGGCCGCGCGCTGCGCACCGGGCAGTGCCACCAACTGCGACGCCGGGCGCGTCAAGAAGAACGGCTTCTTCTGGCTCGACGCGCTCAACCCCGAGGTGCAAGCGTTCATGCGCGGCCTCGTGCTCGAAGCGGCCCGCAAGTACGACGTGGACGGCATCCAGGGCGACGACCGCCTGCCGGCGATGGCCGTCGAGGGCGGCTACACGCGGGTGGACTCGATGCTCTATGCGCAGGACTTCGGGGGCGCCGCGCCGCCGTCGTATGCCCGCGACGCCGGGTTTGTGCAGTGGAAGGCCCGCCGCCTTACCCGCTTTCTCGGCACGCTCTACCGGGGCGTCAAGGCCATTGACCCCAACCTGACGGTCTCGATGTCGCCCTCGCCCTACTCGTTCGGCTACGACGAGTACCTCCAGGACAGCCCCCGCTGGCTCGATTCGAGCTACGTGGACGCCTTCCACCCGCAGCTCTACCGCTACGATATCGCGTCGTACCGCTTTGAGGCGCAGAAGGCCGTGAGTCTCCTCCCCAACCGCGCGCGCGACCTGCCGAAGCTCTCGCCGGGCATCCTGCTCAAGGCGGGCACGCAGCTCAACGGGCCCGCCTACGCGGTAGACGCCGTGCGCTACAACCGGAGCCTCGGCATCACGGGCGAGGTGTTCTTCTTCTACGAAGGCCTCCGGAGCCGCAACAGCTTCGTAGGCGATTCGCTGCGCAAATACGTGTACCAGCAGCCGGCGCTCGTGCCGGGCCGCACGGGCCTGCGCCGCCCGCCCGCGCCGGTCCAGCAGGAAACCGCGCCCGGCGTGCTCGCGGGCGCGTGGGAGGAGGCGTGCGTGGTGCCGAACCAGCCTGCCTCGTGCGTCAAAGACGGCGCCGAGGGCACCTCGCTGCGCCGCGCCACCGCCGCATCCGGCGCCACGGCCACCTACCGCTTTACGCCGCCCACAGGCGCGGTCTACACGGTTTATGCCTACGTGCCCGGCTACAGCGCCAACCGCCCGGACGCCACAGCGGGCGCCTACGCGGTGCTGCGCACGGGCGCCGACTCGGTCGTTGTGCGCGTCGACCAGACGCGCCGCGTGCCTTCGGGGTGGCAAGCGCTGGGCGCCGTCCGTACTACGGCGGGCGTGCCCACCACGCTGACCGTGCGCGCGGGCCTCGCCGCCGATGGCAAGGCGACCTACACCGACGCCGTGCTCTGGCTGCTCGACCGCCAGCAGTCGCCGGACGCGGTGGTGCCGGTGGGCGCAGAGGCGGCGCCTGCTGCGCCGCGGCAGCGCCGGGCCTCGCCGTCACGCTCGCGCCCAACCCGGCGCGCGGCGCGGTGCGCGTGCGCATCGGCGGGGCGCACGGCGCGGGCCGACGTGGCCGTTTACGATGTGCTCGGGCGCCTGCGCCTCCGGGCGTCGAACGTGGGCGCAGAAACGGACCTTGCGACCGGCACGCTGGCACCGGGCGTGTACGTGGTCCGCGTGCAGGCGGCGGGCCGCACCGGCACCGCCCGCCTCGTCGTCGCGCGCTGACGATGGATGCGTCCGGGCGGAGCCCGCCGAGGAGCCTGCGGCGCAGGGCGCCGCGCGCCTGACGGGGCTCGTCGTGTCGCACACGCACTGGGACCGCGCGTGGTACCTGCCGTTCGAGCGCTTCCGCGTCCGCCTCGTCCGCCTCGTCGACCGGGTGCTCGACCTGCTGGAGCGCGACCCGGCCTTCCGCGCCTTCACGCTCGATGGGCAGACGGTGCTCCTCGAAGACTACCTCGACGTGCGCCCGGAGGCCCGCCCGCGCATCGCCGCGCTCGTGCAGGCGGGCCGCCTCGTCGTGGGGCCGTTCTACGTGCTGCCGGACCTGTTCCTGGTCTCCTTCGAGAGCCTCGTGCGCAACCTCCAGCGCGGCTTCGCGTGGCGCGCAGACCTGGGCGCCGTCGATGCGCCGGTGGGCTACGTGCCCGATCCGTTCGGGCAGCCCGAGGTGATGCCCCAGCTGCTGCGCGGCTTCGGGCTGTCGTTCTTCTTTCTGTCGCGCGGCCTCTCGGAGGCGCACGTGGCGGAGGCCGGGGCGCTCTTTCGCTGGGCGAGCCCGGACGGCAGCACCGTAACGGCCCTCTACGGGCGCGATGGCTACTTCAACGCCGCCGGGCTGGGCCTGCCCGAGCCGTTCGGGCGCTGGGAAGCCGCCGGGCTGGACCCGGACCTGGCCGTGGCCCAGATCGAAGCGACGGCGGCGCGGCTGCTGCCGCTCCAGCCCGGCGGCGTGCCCCTGCTGCTGCTCAACGGCTTCGACCACATGCCCGAGCAGCCCGGCCTCCCCGCGCTCCTCGACGCCGTCCGTGCCCGCCGCCCCGCGTGGACGCTCCGCCACGGCACCCTCGCCGACCTCGCCGCGACCGCCGAAGCCGTGCCGGCCGCGCTCCCGCAGGTGACCGGCGACCTGCTCGGCAACGCGCACCACCCGGTGCTCTCCAGCGTCTACTCGTCTCGCCTCTACCTCAAGCGTGCCCACCACGCGGCCGAGCACGCGCTTCTGCACATGGCCGAGCCGCTCGCCGCGCTCGTACCCGGTGGCCCGGACGCCCGCCCGCTCCTCGCCCTCGCGTGGCGCCACCTGCTCCGCGCCCAGCCGCACGACGACCTGTGCGGCTGCTCCGTAGACGCCGCCCACCGCGACACCGAGGCCCTGCTGCGCCACGCGCGAGAGACGGCCACCGAACTGGTCCGCGAGCGCCTCGAAACGCTCGTCACGCAGGGATTTGCGCCCGTGGCGGCGCCCGAGGGGCCGGACGTGTTTGTGTTCAATCCGCACCCGCACGCCTTCGAGACCACCGTAGAGGCCGATGTGCTTGTGCCGAATCCGGGCGGCGAGTTCAGCGCGCCACCGCCCGAGGCGCGGCTCGCCGGCGTGGACGGGCAAGGGCAGCCGGTGGCGGTCACCGTGCTCCGCTCGGAGGCGCCTGTGCTGCGCTCGCACTATGGCGAGGCCACCTGGGGGCGGCGCTACCGCGTGCAGATCGCGCTCACCCTCCCGCCTGCCGGGTACCACGTGGTGCGCCTGTTCGAGACGGATGCACGCGCGCCTGCGCCAACCTCCACCGACGCAGCCGAGAGGCTCGCCCGCCGTCTCGTGCTCGAATGGACGCCCGACCGGGGCGACCTCTACTCGTTCTCGCCTGTGGCCGGCGCCGTGCCCGTGCGTGCCACGCTCGACCGCCTGCGCGTCCATGGCCGGCACCGTCCGTGCCCGCTACCGGATCGCGGTACCGGTGCAGCCGCGCGCCTGTGTCAATGTGGCCGACACGCCCGCGCCGCCGCGCGTGCCGCCGTGCGTGATGCACCTCTACGCCACCTTCCGCGACCGGGGCAGCGCCGGGGTGGCCGTGCGCCTCCGGTACCGCAACCGCGCCCGAAACGGACGCCTGCGCGTGCTCCTGCCGACCGGCCTCCCCGCCACGCCGCATTCGCGCGCCGGGGCGCACGTGGGCACGACGCCCCGCACGCGCCCGGCCGCTCTGACGCCCGAGGAGGCGCCGGAGCGCTACGCCGCCTTTCCTGGCGAACTCGTCTACACCACCCACCCGAGCCGCGATTTTGTGCTCGTGGAGGCCGGCGGTGACGAGCAAGCTGCTGCGCCGCGCGCGTGGGTGGCGCACCGGGGCCTGCCGGAGTATGAGATGGTAGACGAGGGCGGCGCGGCCCATGTGGCCGTCACGCTCTGCCGGAGCGTCGGCTTTCTGTCGGTCAAGGGCGGGCGGATTCGGCGCGTGGCGGCCGGGCCGGGCGTGCCCACGCCGGGCGGGCAGTGCCTCCGCCGGATGGGCGGCGACCTGCTCGTCGGCGCCGGGACGGTCACGCGGGCGGAGGCGATGCAGCACGCCCGCGCCTTTGCGCAGCCCGCCTGGGCTGTGGAAGTGCCACACCTGCACGCCGCCCCCGCCACCGGCCCCGTGCTGCGCACCGCCTCCGCCCTTGCGCTCACGGGCGGCGCGGCGTGGCTGCTCGCGCTCCGGCCCACGCCCGGTGCCCCCGGCACCGTCACGCTCCGCCTCGCCAACCCCACGGGCCTGCCGCAGCCGCTCACCGTCGGACTCGCGGGCCTTGCTGCCCTCCGCTTTGGCGGCGCGCGTCTGCGCGTCTGCCCCGCCGATCTGCACGAGCACTGGGACGAAGCCGCCGCCGTCGTCCTCGGCCCCGATCACCGCCTAGCGTTCCCTCTGGTCCCGCATGCTGTGGTCACATGGCTCGTGCGCGCGGCGTGAGCCCCAGGGCGAGGCGCCGGTGCTCCGCTCTCAGCCCTTGACGCCGCCCGCCATGAGGCCCTGCACAAAGTAGCGCTGCACGAAAACGTAGGCCGCCAGCACGGGCAGGATGGAGATCACCGCGCCGGCCGCCACATAGCGGAAGTTGGCCGAGAACGCCCCCGTGAGGTACGAGAGTGCCACAGGGAGCGTGTAGTGTTCGCGGCTTTGCAGCACCACGAGCGGCCACAGAAAGCTGCTCCACGCGCCCACGAACGTGAACACGGCGAGCGTGGCGAGGGCCGGGCGCGAGAGCGGCACGAGCACGTGCCACCACACGCGGAGCGGCGAGCAGCCGTCCACGACCGCCGCATCCTCCAACTCGCGCGGCACGCCGAGGTAGAACTGCCGCATCAGGAAGATGCCGAAGGCGTTGACCGAGAACGGCAGCACCACGCCCGCGAGCGAGTCTACGAGGCCGAGGCGCAGCACGAGCGTGTAGAGCGGAATCATGATCACCTGCTCGGGCACCATGAGCGTCGCCACAATGGCCAGAAAGACGAGCTTGCGCCCCTTGAACTGCATCCGCGCCAGCGGATACGCCGCGAGCGAGGCCAGGAGCACGTTGAGCGTGACGGCGAGCGTAGACACGATCACGCTGTTGAGCACGTACCGCCCGAAGCTCGGCTTCACCGCGTTCCACGTCTCCACGTAGTTGGACCAGCGGAACGTGTCCGGCCAGAGCGAGGGCGGAAACGCGAACACGTCTTCGGCGCCCTTGAGCGACGTGAGCAGGATCCACACGAACGGGGCGGCCGTGAGGAACGCCACCGCGCCGAGGGCGAGGTAGACGAGCGGAAGGCGCAGCGCGGGCTTGGGCACGGGGTCAGGCGGCGGGCTCGTCGCGCTCCCACACGCGCACGTTGACGGCGGAGAAGGCGAGGGTCATGAGAAAGAGCACGACGGCAATCGCGCTCGCGTAGCCGAGCCGGAAGTCGAGGAAGGCGGTGCCGTAGATGAGCGGCACGAGCGTTTTCTCGGCAGCGGGCGCGCCCGGAATCATCACGTAGAGCTCGTCGAACACCTTGAGCGCCGAGATCGACGAGATCACGCTCACGAGCGCGATCTGCGGCTTGAGGAGCGGCACCTTGATGTAGAGCAGGTTCTGCCAGCGGCTCGCCCCGTCGAGCGCGGCGGCCTCCTCCAGCTCTCTGGGCACCGTGGCGAGGCCCGCGAGGAAGATCACGGCATAGTAGCCGAGCCCTTTCCACGCCGTCACGAACATCGTGGCAAACAGGTTGATCGGGTACTCGGTGAGCCACGGCACGCGGTCTTTCGTCAGCCCGAGCGCCACGAGCGCGTAGTTGATGAGCCCCACGTCTTCGTTGAGCAGCCAGCCCCACAGAATCCCCACGACCACCATCGGGGTGACGACGGGCAGAAAGTAGACGCCCCGCATGAACCGCGTGCCGCGCACGCCGGTGTCGAGCAGGAGCGCCACGGCGAGCGCGGCCACGACGAGCGCGGGCGTGACGAGCAGATAGAGGAGCGAGTTGAGGAGCGCCCGGTGGAACGTGGCGTCGTGGAGCAGGCGCGCGTAGTTGCCCAGCCCGATCCACACGGCCTCGGAGACGAACGAGTACTTGTGGAACGACAGCCAGAAGATGCGCCCGGCGGGGTAGAACACGAACAGCCCGAGCGCCACGAGCGCAGGCGCCAGAAACAGCCACGGCCACGCGCCGGGCTCGCCGAGGGCGCGGCGCACGCGGCGCGGCGGCCGTGCGGCCAAGACGGCAGGCGCGGCGAGGGCGTCTGGAGGCGCGGGCACCACGGCCGGGCCGGTGGTAGGGCGGGGGCGCGTCACAGCGTTTCGGCGAGGATGAGGTCCCAGTCGGCGGCGGCCGCGTCGAGGGCCTGCTGGAGGGGCTTGCCGTCTTTGAACGCCTTGAGGAGCTGCACCTTGAGGGCTTCCTGCAGGCGGTTGTAGTTGTCGAGCGCGGGCTTGAGCGAGCGGGCGCCGGGCAGCTGCGCCGCGCCGATCACGCGCGCGCGGGCTTCGAGCGTCGTGTCGGCGACGCGGAAGAACGGATCGTCGAGCGCACGCGTGACGGACGGGTACACGGGCACGATCTGGGCAAAGGCCAGCTGGTTGGCGGCGTTCGTCACAAAGGCCGCAAAGTCGGCGGCGGCGGCGCGGTTGGCGCTCCGGCGCGCCACGGCGAGGCTCATCACGGCGAGGTTGCGCGCCCCGCTCGCGCCCGTCACGGCGGGGGCGACCTCGGTGGTGCGGTAGAGCGCCGGGGCGTTCTCGCGGATGATGCGCAAAAACTGCGGCCCGCCGATAAAGAGCGGCACGGCCCCGCTCTGGTAGAGCTTGAGCGCCGCCCCATGCCCCTCCGTGATGCTCTCGCGCGGCATCGCCCCGGCGGCAAAGGCGTGCTGCCACGCCCGCAGCACGCGGGCGGCCTCGGGCGTGTTGAAGCGCGCGTGCCGCCCGTCGGCGCTCACGACCGGCACGCCCTCGGCCTGGAGCACGAGGATGAGGTCGCTCTCGGTGACGAGGTTGAAGAACAGCCCGTAATCGCCGGTGCGCTGCTTGTAGGCGGTGGCAAAGGCCAGCAGGCTATCGTAGCGCTGCGGGACAGCATGGAAGCCGGCGCGGGCGAGCTTGGCGCGGTCGTAGATGACGATCTGCGTGGAGAGGTACCACGGCACCGCGTAGAGCGAGTCGTCTACCATGAGCGGCGCACGGCGGCGGGCAGGTAGGCCGCGCGCGTCGAGTCGGGCAGGAGCCCGTCGAGCGGGGTGAGCGCGCCGAGGCGGGCGTACTTGAGAACGTAATCAGCGGGCAGGTTTACCACGTCGGGGCTGCGCCCGGCGGCAATCGCGTTCAGGAATTTCTGCGTGATGCCCTCGTACGGCACGTCCACCCACTTGACGCGCAGGCCGGGGTGGGCGCGCTCGTAGGCTGCCACGAGCCCATTCATGTAGGCGTCGAACGTGGGCGAGAGCTGGAGCGTCCAGAACTCGATCTCATGCGGATCGCGCGGGGCCGGCCCGCAGGAGAGGGCGAGGAGCGCGAGGAGGGCGGCCATCCCCCGGAAGCCCCGCGCGCGGCGCGGCCTTCCACCCCCTTCCACGGGAAGGGAGGGTGAGAGGAAGGGCGACACGAGGGGCATGGGCGAGAGCGCGGTGCTGCTGGGCAGGCGCATCAGCGGCGCGGGTAGGCGGCGAGCGCGCGGCGCGTGGCGGCCCACATGGCGGGGTCGCGTTCGAGGTGGACGAGGTCGAACACCATCACGCCGCCGGTCATGGCGAGGGCTTTGCGCAGCGCCCGCTCGTAGTTGGCAGGCGCGTTGGCCTGCCGGTACTGCTCTACGTAGAGGCCGGGGATGACGGTCGTGGCGCCCTGTACCTTGCGCGCCACATCGCGGATCGAAGACTCGACGTTGTAGACGCTGTCGCGCACCTGCGAGATCACGTTGTCGAGGCCGGAGCGGCGGTTGGTGGCGGCGAGGTCGGCGGGGTCTACTTCCACATAGTAGTTGCCCGTCATCATGAAGTCGAGCAGAGGCGCGTAGCCGTGCTGCCGGTAGGTGGGCGTGGCCCAGCTGAAGTCTTGCGCCGGGTCGTAGGCGGGCGACGCCCAGTTGACGCCGACCTCGTAGTAGGCGGGGTACCACGCGCCCACATAGACGGCAAAGCGCGTGGCCGGGCTCGCGGCCTTGACGGCGCGGCGGGCCTGGTCGAAGAAGCCGTGGATGACGCTCGCCCGCCATTCGAGCCACGCGTTGAAGAGCGGGCCCCGGTTGGGCTTGGTCGGGTCGGCGCTGCGCGTCATGATGTCGGCGGGCCAGTGGGCCGACCGGGCGCCCGAACCACGCCTCGAACTGCCTGCCGGCTGAGGTCCGAGAAGTCCGAGTAGATGCCGTCGTAGCGGCCCCGGTCAATCACGAGGCCGTCCGGGCGGTAGCGGCGCACGAGTTCGTCGAGCACGCGCAGCATGTACTGCTGCGAGACCGGGTTGGCCGGGTTGACGAACGCCGAGGCGCCCTTCACCTCCAGGGTGGGGCGGAGCGAGTCGCCGGAGGTGAGCAGGATCGTCTGCCATTCGGGGTGCGTGGTAAAAATCGGCCCGGTGGAGAACGTCTTGTGCCCTTCCGCGAAGGTGTTGACGGCAAAGTGGACGCGGAGCCCACGCCGGTGCCCTTCGGCGACGGCGACGGCCGGAAAGTCGAACGCGTCGCTGCGCGTGTAGCCGCCAAACGTGCGCAGGCGCGGGGCGACGGTGCTCGCGTAGAGCACTTCGCCCGAGAGCGGCTTGACGTCCACCACCAGGTCGGTGAAGCCCGCGTCGGCGGCGTTGCTGATGTGGCGCGCGAGGCTGTCGGGCGTGCCGAGGCGGGCGAAGTTGGCGGTTGCGTCGAGCCACAGCACACGCGCGTCGGCGGGAAACGCCTCTGCGGGCGGCGCGGACGTGGCGCGCGTGTGGCTACACGCGGCGAGCGGCAGCGCGAGGAGGACGAGCAGGATCAGGCGCACCGGGCGCAGGCAGGCGGGCATCATGCGGTAGCGGGCAGGGCGTTGGGGGTGGTGGAGTGTGCGCCCTCGGGTCCGGCGCCCTCGGGCGCGAGGCGGGCGCCGCAGGCGATGAGGTGGCGGCGGAGCACGGCGCCGTCGAGCGCGCGGGGCGTGAGGCCGGCGCGGAGCGAGAGCGCGCACGCACGGGCGGCGGCCTCGCCCATCGCGCGGCAGTTGCTCTGGATGCGCACGGCGCCCTGCGCCTCGAAGTCGGCGGAGAGGGCGCGGCCTACCACGAGCAGGTTCTCGACGCGCTGCGGCACGAGGCAGCGGTATGGGATCTCGTGATACGCGCCGGGGGGCAGCTTGAGCAGGCGCGCGGCGTTCTCGTCGCGCCGGTGCAGGTCGATCGGGTAGCAGTTGCGCGCGATGGCGTCGTCGAACTTGCGCGCGGCGAAGAAGTCGTCAGAGGTGAGCGTGTATTCGCCCACGATGCGGCGCGTCTCGCGCACGCCCACCATCGGGGCGGTCTGCGACACATACGCTTCGGCGCAGCCCGGCACGTAGCGCCGGAAGAAGGCGGCGTACCGCTGGATCATGCGCCGCCCTTCGAGCGCGGCGTGCGACAGGTGGAACGGGTCCGTGCCGTCGATGTGCGTGCGGATGCGGGGGTTGTTGAAGGCGAGTTCGCCGGGCCGCCCGCTCATCGAGAAAAACTGGACGTAGTTGAGGTCTTCTTCCTCCAGCACGCCCGCGGCTACGGCCTCGCGGAAGCGCCCTTCGAGGGGCCAGCCGCGCCCGGCCACCATCGCGCTCGTAAAGAGCGGCACCGACGAGCCTTCGGCGCGGGCCTCGTCGGCGCCGGTGTGGTCGAAGCGGCCCTGGCCTTCGAGAAACGGCACGAGCGTCGAGAAGTCGAGCCCGCCGAGCAGAAAGCGGAAGCCGAGCGGCTGGTGCTCGCCCTCGGCGTCGCCGGAGACGAACGGCGCGCCCGCGCGCACGGCCACGTCGGCATCGCCGGTGGCGTCGATCACGCGGGCGGCGCGGACGGCGCAGAGCCCGGCCTTGTTGTGGAGCACGGCGCCGATCACCGCGTCGCCGTCCATGAGCACGTCGACGAACGAGGTGAAGAAGAGCGCCTCGCCCCCGGCCTCGGTCAGCAGGGCATCGAGCGTGGCCTTGAGCGCCTCGGGGTCGAACCAGCCTTCATTGCCGTCCCGAAAGCGCCCGGAGGTGCCCTGCGCCATCATGCGCCGGTTGATCTCCAGGTCGATGCCGCCGTTGAGGGGCACGCCGTCGATCTGGTTGGGCATCATGGGCGTGACGAGCGCGCCGGTCTGCGTGCCGCCGAGAAAGCCGAGCGGCTCGACGACGAGCGTGCGCAGCCCCTCGCGCGCGGCCGCGATGCCCGCCACGGCGCCGGCGGTGCCGCCGCCCACCACGAGCACGTCTACCTCGCGCAGCACGGGCAGCGGGGCGCGGGGCGTGTAAGAGACGGGATCGAGCATCAGGCAGCAGGCAAGGGAGAGGAGGCGGGGCGTGGAGGCAGCAGAGGGGAGGACTCTGTGCCGGGGCGCCCGCAGGCGTACGGCGCTGGTCGGGCTTCTCCTCCGTGCCGCGCGCTCACCGGTCCGGCGTCAGGCGCACCTTGAGGCCGGCGCTGAGCGTGGCATACTGGAACGAGGAGACGGGCGCGAGGCGGACGCGCTGGGCGCCCCAGAGGTCGGCGGGGAGGAGGTGGTAGGCGGCGTCGAGGGCGAGGGCGAGGCGCGGGGCGAGGGCCACATCGGTGCCGAGGCCGGCTTCGAGGGCGCCACTCCACTGCGTGCGGCGGGCGGTGGCGGTGAGGCCACGGCTCGGGTAGGCGCCGCGCCGGTCCACCCAGTGGAACAGGCCGGCGCCGAGCACGAGGCGGGGCGCCACCCGTCCCCCGCCGAGGCGCTGCGCAAAGCGGATGGTCCCCCCGGCGAGGCCGAGCGAGAGCGACAGGCTGTCGGCGTCCACCTTGCCGGCGGCGCTGCCGGTCGTGTCGGGCGAGAGGTGGAGGGTGCCTTTGCGGAAGCGGACGCCCGTGAGGCCCACTTCGAGCGTGCGCGTGGGCGCGAGGTGCCAGCCGTAGGCGAGCGCGGCGGTGGCGGTGGGCGCAAAGCGGTCGCCGAGGCCTCCGAGGGGCTGCACGGCGAGCCCGTCGAGGCGGACGTACGGGCGCGCGGGCTGGGCGGCGGCGGCGTGGGCGAGCGCGAGCACGGCGCCGAGCAGGGCCGAGCGCCGGAGAAACAGGGCAATCACCACAGCGACAGGCCGAATTCGACGCCGAACACGTCGTTGAAGGGAAGCGCCTTCTCGTCGGCCACGCGGACGTTGCCGAGGCCGGTGTCGGTGTAGGCGCGGCGGAGGAGGTAGTGCCGCAGCCGCACGCCCCCGACGAGGCTCACGAGCCGCGAGAGGCGCAGGTGCGTGTCGAGGCCCGCGTCGAGGCCCACGCCGAAGCCGGTTTTGTCGGGGGCGTCGTTGTGGAAGGTGTAGCGGTAGACGTAGCCGCTGTCTACGCTCGGAAACGTGCGCGCCCACGATTCGCGCAGGGCGAGCGTGCGGGCGGCGAACGACCCGGCGAGGCCGGCGCTTGCGGCCACGCGCAGGCGCCCGCGCTGCACGCGCACGGTGGGCGCAGCGCTGAGCGAGAGCACGCCCGCGCCTTCTTCGGGCGTCAGCACGGCGTCGAAGGTGTTGTCGAGCCCGCGCACGCCGTTCGAGTTGTTGTACGAGCGCTTCCAGTGGCCCCAGTCCCAGCGGTTCACGGCATCGGCGCGTTCGAGCACGCGGCCGGGGTCGCCAAGCTGCTCGGGGGCGCCGGGGGTGCGGAGGGTGTACCGCTCTACGTCGAGGTGGAGCGCGAGGCCCACGCGGCGCAGCGGCCACACGTCGGCGCGCACGGAGAGGCCTGCTCCGGCGGCGCGGTCGAGGCTGTCGGCGCGCACGAGCGGTTGCAGGGCGCGCGCGCGCAAGCTGAAGGCCACCGGCGAGGGCGTGGCCCGCCGGGGGGCCTGCGCCTGCACGCCGGCCCCGAGGAGGAGGCCGAGCACGCCGAGCGCAAAAGATCGAAGGAGCATCGGGGGCGGCGGTGGGGCGAAGGGCAGCGCCGGCGAATCGGGCGCCGGACGCAGGTCAGAGGCGGGCGCGGAGGGCGAGGCCGAAGGTGGTGCCAAGTTCGCCAAAGCGCATGTAGGCGGCGTCGAGGCCGAGGCGGTCGGAGGGGAGGGCCACGGTGGCGCCGAGCGAGAGCCCCTCGGTGTCGAGCGCGGTGGCGCCGCCCGAGCCCACGCCGACGGCGTAGCCGGCGCGCACCGTGAAGGCCGGCAGGGGCGCGTACTCGCCCGCCAGGCGCAGCTCTTCGACGCCGTTGTTGGGGTGCATGAACTCGGCCACGGTGGTGAGGCGCCCGAGCCCGCGCGCGGCGGGGAGCACCTCGTAGGCCGCGCCGAGCCGGATCGTCGTGGGCAGGCGGAACGGGTTGCCGATAAACCGGGCCTCGCGCCCGAAATTCTGCATCACGCCGCCAATCTTGAGGCCCGAAAGCGGCGTCTGAAAGCTCATCCCAAGGTCCACGGCGAGCGCGCTGGCGTCGTACTCGGCGATGGCCTCGCGCACGTACTTGGCGGTCGCGCCGAAGGCAAAGCGGTCGGTCATCTGCCGGGCGTAGGTGAGGCCCGCCACGAGGGCGTTCGCCCCGAACGTGCCGTCCTCCGTGTAGCGCCCGTCGCTCGTGGTGCCCGCGTTGACGGTGCGGCGCATCTGCCCGTAGTCGAGCACGGCGACGCTCGCGCCGAACGTGCCGGCGCCGCCGAACTGCCGCGCCACGGCGGCGGTGCTCAGGTGGGTGCCGGCGAGGTAGCGGGTTGAGGAGGCCGACAGGGCGGTGGGGCGCTCGCGCTGCCAGCCGATGCCCGCCGGGTTGGCAAAGAGCGCGTCTGCGCCGTCGAGGGTGAGGGTGCGCGTGTCGGCGCGGCCGGCGCTGCGCAGCGCGAGGGGCAGTTCGAGGAGCGCAAAGCCCGTCGTGCCGCTCTTCTGGAAGTCTTTGGTGCCGGTCGGCAGGCTCGACTGGGCAGCGGTGGGGGCGGCGGCCAGCAGCAGGGCGCTGAGGGCGGCGGCAGCGGCGCGGCGAGAGGCTGCGCCGGACGAGGCGGGGCAGGGCGAGGCGGTGCGGCGGGGCAGCATCATCGGACGATGGCGAATTTGCCGCTCGTGCGGCGGCCCTCGGGGGTCGTCACGGTGTAGAGGTACACGCCGCTCTCGACGAACAGCTCGCCGTCGGTTTGCTGGTTCCACCGGGCAATGCCGGAGGCCTCGGTGTGCGGGATCGTCGCCACGAGCGTGCCGCGCATCGTGTAGATGCGAATCGTGCACGGGCTCGGCACGTTGACAAACTGGATCTGGTCTTCGAGGCCGGGCGTGGTGCTGGAGCGCTGCACAAACGGGTTGGGCACCACGAGCACGTCTGAGAGGTCGTCGGCCTTCGGGATCGTCGTCGAGAAGGGCGTCTGCGTGCGGTTGGCAAACAGGCTCGATTCGAGCACGGGCACGCGGTTGGAACCCGTCTCCGGAAACACCGCCGCCGGGTCTACAGGCCAAGTGGCGTGCCCGGTGTCGTAGGCGGTGAGGGCGTAGTAGTAGGCCCCCCCGATGCGCACGGTCGTGTCGGTGACGGCGTAGGCCCCGGCGCTCTGGCTGGTGCCGCGCGGCACGTCGCGCACGAGCTTCCACGGGCCGATGGGCAGGTAGTCGGAGCGGTAGAGGCGGTAGCCGGCCAGGTCGCGCGCTTCGGCGCCGGCATAGTCCGGGTCGGCGTGCTGGTCGAACGTGGCGGGCCACGTCACGCGGTTGCCAATGCGGGAGGGGTCGGCGGGGTCGGCAAAGAGGGCAATCGCCACCGGGGGGGCGGGCGGCGGGTCGGGCACGTTGTAGCGGTGGTCGAAGGCGAACTGCGCGCGGGCGGCGTTGGTGTTGAGCGCGGCGAGGCCGCGCGAGCCAATGGTGCCCGCGTCTTCGAGGCGCAGGCGCGTGGCCTCGTCGTAGGAGGCGCCGCCGATGGTCTCGGCGTAGGCCACCGTCACCGAGTCCCCGGCGGCGATGTCCCACGGGCCGAACGAGAAGAGCGACCACATCCGGTTTTTGCCGAAGATGGACGCGCCCGGGTTGTTGGTGGCGTTGCGGGCCAGGCGCGGGTCGCGCAGGATGGCGTACTGCTGGTCGAGGCCGGTCTGGCCCACGAGCGGCCCCTGCTGGTCCTGGTTGGGGTCGGCGGGCATCCACGCGTAGAACGTGGGGGCGTTGGTGAGCCCGGTTTTGGTGCGCGTGCTCTGGAGCAAGCGGATGCCCACATAGCCGGGGGCCAGGAACTCGCCGCCGCCCGGAAGCTGCCCGTTGGGCCCGAAGCCGGCGTACCACGAGTAGGCCTCGTTGCGCTCGGGCGTGTCCGGCGTGTCTACGGCCCAGCCGGTGAGCGTGCGCACGCCGGGGTTGTAGAAAAAGCGCGTGTTGCGGGCGCCCGAGGAAAGCTGCGGAAAGAGGATCCGGTGGGCGCGGTCGTTCATCGCGAAGGCCCACGTGCCCATCGCGACCGCGTCGTAGAGCGTCGAGTCGCCCGTGTTCTTGATCGTGTACTGGACGAGGATATAGTTCTGCTCGCGCTCGTAGCCGCCCCACTGCCGCACCTCGCGCCGCACGCGGATGGGCGACTGCCGGTCGCCCGCGTACTGGGGCGTCCAGTTCGGGTTGCGCGCCCAGGTGCTCAGCAGCACGTCCTCGGCCTCCAGCGGGTTGGCCTTGAGGAAGGCGTTGCCGTCGGCGCCGTAGGGCTTGCGGTGCTGGCTCACCCGGTATTTGGCGTCGCTCTCGGCGGTCGTGGACGTGGCGTACATCGCAAAGTCGTCGAGGGCGATCACGCGCCCTTTGGAGTCCTTCGAGGAGAACCAGAGCCCGCCTGTGAGCAGGTGCGAGGCGGCCCCGCCCACGTCCGCCTGCACAAACTCGGGGTCGTAGCCGGGCCAGTCCATGCCGATGTCGATGCGGCGCCAGTTGTTGAAGGGGGCGCCGGTTTTGGCGTACCCGTAGGCGTTCCAGAGCTGCCCGCGCTTGAAGTACTGCATGGGGCCGTCTACCTGCGCGAGCGCCGGACGGGCCAGCACCGGCAGGGCCAGAAGAAGGAGCGGGACGAGGCGGCGGAGCACGGCGGAGGGCAAGAATCGGGAGGGCAGGCAGCGCGGCAGACGCAGGGGCAGCCGCATCAGCGGAGGCGAACGCCGAGGCTGAAGAACACCTGGCGGGGGATGTTGCGGTAGATCGTCGCGTTCTGCTGGTTCACGTTGGCCGTCGAGTAGCCCGAGAACGGCACGCCGGTGTCCACCCACTGCGGCAGGTTCTGACCGTTGATGGGCGTGAGGTGGCGGTTGTTGAGCAGGTTGGCCACGCGCACGCCCGCCGTCACGGCGTAGCCGCCCACGCCAAAGGCCTTCTGCACGTTGAGGTCTACCTGCTCCTCGAAGCCGTAGCGCTCGTTGTAGACGACGTCGCGGATCTGCTCGAAGGCGGTCACATACGTGTAGGGCGTGCCGCTCTGCGCGATGTACGTCATGCTGCTCACGAGCCCGCCGAGGGGGTGCGTGCCGAGGAGCGCCGGCCCGGCGTGCGCGCCGAACGTGTAGGTGACGAGCGAGCGGAAGCGGTGCGTGCGGTCGTTGCCGGAGAGGTTGTCGCCGTTGCGCTCGCGGTTGGCCGGGCTCACGTTGCGCGGGTCGGCGGGGTCGGCGGAGTAGACGGTGAGCGGACCGTAGCGCCCGGCGAGCGTGCGGGAGACGCCGTAGGAGAGGCGGTAGTCCCACCGCCCGGTCGTCATGCGCTCGAACGTGGCCTCGGCGCCAAAAGTGGACGCGTAGCCGTTGTTGATGTACGTCGCGTAGGTTTTCTGCTGGCGGATCGTGCCGCTCGGGGCGGCCACGCGAACGCCGGAGACCTGGCTGGCGCGGTCGTTGTAGTAGCCCACCACGTCGAGGCGGTGCGAGCCCCACAGGCCCTGCTGCACGCCGGCCTCGAAGGCAATCGTGCGCTCGGGGCGCAGGTTGGGGTTGCCGTAGGTGTTCCAGCCCAGCTCGTTGATGCGCGAGAGCGCCACGCGCGTCTGCGGCATGGCCGAAAAGTGGCCGTACTGGAGGCGGAAGGCGGTGCTGCCGGAGATCGGGAAGGAGAGCCCGAGGCGCGGCGAGAGCCGGAAGGAGGCCTTCGAGCGCACCATCTCCGGGTTGCCGCGCGCCTCGGCCTGCTCGGCGGGGTAGAAGGGCGCAAACAGGTCGGCGGGGGCGTCGGTGCCGAAGGTGTAGCCGTCGAGGCGGAGGCCGAGGTTGGCCACGAGGCCGCGCAGTTCGAGCTTGTTCTGCCAGTACATCGCCCCGAGCACGGGCGTGGCCTCCTGAAAGTCGCCGTAGCCCGAGCGGGAGATGTGGGCGTTGGGGGCAAACGACGAGACCGAGTTGGACACGGTGTGCCAGCGCCGCAGGTCGCCGCCCACGCGCAGCTCCCACGAGGGCGTGAGCTGGGCGGTGTAGGCGAGCGCGCCCGTGAAGGTGCGCGTGCGGGCGTCCTGGTTGTAGAGGCTCGTGAACGAGAAGACCGTCCGGTAGCCCGCGTCCCACGGCCCGGCGGGGATGCTCCACGCGTCTGTGCGCTGCGGCACCGGCACCATCGGCACGCGGTACGTTTCGTAGGAGTGCCCGAACGTGGCTTCGAGCAGGCTCTTGGTGGTGACGGTGTAGACGTAGTTGAGCGTCTGGCTGCTCGTCACCTCCTCGCGCTTGGAGTCGGCGAGGAGCGTGTACTTCCACGACTGCTCGCGCCCGGCATAGCGGATGTCGTCGGCGCCGGACTGGATGCCGCCGAGGTAGAACTGGTAGAGGTTGGTCAGGCGGAGCTTGTGCTTGCCCGAGGGCTGGAGCGTGGTCGTGAGCGTGACGTTGCGGTAGTGCTGCACCTGCTCGATCGTCGGGATGCGCGAGGGGGCGTTGCGAAACTCGCCGGAAAGGTGGAAGCGCAGCAGCTCGGGACGGCGCGTGAGCGGCCCGCCGACCCCGAACAGGTGGCGCGTGTAGGCCAGCTTCGTGTAGTCGTACACGCCGAGCTTATTCTCGACCTGCTGCCCCGGCGTGTAGAGGAGCGCGTACTTCTTGGTGCTCTCGTTGAACTTGTACACGCTGTCGGGCGCGGTGTAGACGGGCACGTGGTTCGAGATCCACACCTCGCGCATGTTGCGGCGCCACCGCGACGACGAGTCGGGGAAGGCCTTCTGCCAGCCGGCCTCGGTGCCCCAGAGCCCCCACTCGGGCGTGTTTTCGCCGAAGTACGCCTCGCCAAAGTGGTACTGGCCGGGGGCGCGGTACTCGGTGCGGTACTCGGCCTCGTAGTAGGGCCGCCCCTCGCGCGTGGACACCTTCACGACCCCGCTCTGCGCGTTGCCGTACTCGGCCGAGAAGCCCCCCGAGATCACCTCGAGCTGCTCGATGCCGAGCGGGTTGAAGTCGTACTTCCACGAGTTGTTGGCCTTCTCGATGTTGTAGCCCGGCACGCCCGACGAGGTCATCGTCTGCGCCATCCCGTTGACGAGCACCTGCATGTCGTACGGGCCGGAGCCGCGCACCGAGAGCGTGCCGTCGGGGTTCGTGTCGATGCCGGCGGTGAGCTTGAGCAGGCCGCGGATGCCTTCCACGGGGGCGTTGCGGATCTCCTCGGCGCGGTAGCCGGTGGCGGTGCCCGTGAGGTCGCGCACGACGGCGGGCCGCTCGGCGGTGACGACCACTTCCTGCCCCTCGGCGTCTTCCTCGGCCATCGCCACATCGCGGAGCGTGGTGCGGTCCACGCTCACCTCGATGCCTTCGACGCGCACGCGCCGGTAGCCCACCGCCGAGAACACGAGCGTGAGGCGCCCCACCGGGGCCTGGAGGATCGTGTAGCGCCCGTCTACGTCGGTCACCGCGCCCGTGAGCGTGCCTTCGACGCGCACGTTGACGCCCGGCAGGCCGTCGCCCGTGGCCTGCTCGGTGACGCGCCCGGCGAGCTTGCCGCTCTGGGCGTGGGCCGCCGGCACCACGAGGCACAGCAGCAGCGCCGCCAGGGCGCAGGGGCGCAGCAGGCCGCGCAGAAGCGGGCGCGGCAGCATCGGCAAAGGCATCGGGGGACGGGGAGCGTCGTCGAGAGAAACCGGCCCGTGCGGGAGAAACCCCGCACGGGCCGCCGGAGCACGGTCAGGGCAGGCGCACGAAGGCCTGCGTGCGCTGCACGCCGGCGCCTTCGAGGCGCAGCAGGTAGAGGCCTGCCGGGAGTGGCGCCGCGTCGAGCGTGGCCGTGTGCGTGCCTGCGGCGGCCATGCCCTCGAAGAGGAGCGCGACCTGCCGCCCGAGCGCATCGTAGGCGGCGAGGCGCACCGGACCCGCATCGGCGAGGCGGTAGGAAACTGTGGAGGCGCCGCGCACCGGGTTGGGGAACGGCGCATCGAGGCCGAGGCCTTCCGAGCGCTCGCCCGCATCCACGGCGACGCCGCCGGTGGCGAAGACGAACACGCTGCGGCGGTCGCGGTCGATCACGTAGGCCGTCTTGTCGTCGGCGGTGAGCGCCACATCGACGGGCGCCTTGAAGGGCGCGCCGCTCGCCACGCGCTCGCCGGGGGCGTTCGTGGTAGACGAGGGCAGGCGCGTGGACTCGATGGCGAACGTGCCGGTGATGTCGTAGGCCTTCACCCAGCGGCGTGCCGAGTCGGGCCCGGCCACCCAGAGGCGGTTTTTGCGGTCGGCGGTGATGCCGTTGGCGACGTAGGACGTGAGCGCGAGTTCGTTGGCGGGGTCGGCGAGGCGTTCGGAGACGTAGCCCTGCCCGGCCGCGACGCCGGGGGCGGTCTGCGTGCCGCCCGTCCACGCCGACACGCCGCCCGCGTACTGCGTGCAGGTGCCCGGGGCGCTCTTGGGCGTCGCGTTGCGCGTGGTGTAGAAGGGCGTCGAAGGCTGCGAGTAGTCGCCGGCGGGCAGCACCGCGATGTCGCGCAGCTGCGAGAGCGCGCACGCGTCGTGGCCTTCGCGCTCGGTGCGGTTGGAGGGCGTCATCACCACCCACTGCCCGTAGCCGGGCGACGTCGGCGCGCTGAAGTTGTAGACGCGCATGGACGTCTGGAAGGTGATCGCCGAGTACACGTAGCCATCCTTGGTCGTCGCCAGGCCGTAGGGATACGTGCCGTAACCGCCGGTCGTGTAGGCGATGCGCCCGGTCACCGAACCGTTCGGGTAGTAGTAGATCCCGCCCGTCTGCGTCGGGGCCTTCTGGTTGGTCGACACGAGCACGTCGTTGCCACGCGTCGTGATGCCGCGCACCGTCCCGACGGACGGGTCGCCGGAGAGGTCTTCGACGAGCGTGAGGGTCGTGGCGCCGGGCGCGAGCTTCCAGATCGCGTTGGCCGCGAGCGTGTCGGTCGCGCGCGACGAGATCGCGTAGAGCGACCCGTCGGCGGCGGTGGCGGCGAGGAAGAAGCGGACCTTCGAGGTGTCCTGCGTGGCGGGCAGGCGGGCTTCGCGGACGTAGCGCCACGTTTCCTGCGCATGCGCAAGGCCGGGCAGGAGCGTACAGAAGGCGAGCAGAGCAGCGTAGCGACGAAGCATAGAGCGGAGGAGATGGGGAGGTGAGGCAGGCCGGGCCACCGTCAGGGGCGCCGGAAAACAGGGGTGGTCACGGTGCGCAAGTCGGCGCCGTCGCGAACGGTGACGCGTACAACATACAGCCCGGCGGGCAGCCCATCGAGGGGCAGGGTGCGGTCCAGGGCGCCCGTCTGCTCGAACGCCCGCAGGCGTCGCCCGAGCACGTCGTAGAGCGCCACTTCGAGGGACGCGCCGGGCGCGGCGTCGAGCACGAGGCGCACCGATGCGCGGGCCGGGTTCGGAAAGGCGCGCAGCGAGGCGGCCGGCGCCGGGGCGGGCGATGCCGCCGTGCCCGTCGTCATGAGCGTGCGGCTCCAGCGAACGGCATCCGCCACGAGCGTGCCCGGCGCGGACTGCGCGCCGAGCAGGCGCACGAGCGCCGAGCCGTTCGCGTCGTAGTCGTAGGTGCCGAGGCGCACCCAGCCCGGTGTGCCCGTGCTCACGCGCACCGTGTCGAAGCCGCTGCGCGACCCGACGAGGTAGGCCATCTGCGCCGCGCGCCCGGCCACGTCCGGCACGTAGGCCTCTACCGCGTAGCGCCCGGCCGTTTCCGTCCGCGTGAACCACGTGGCCAGCACCGGCCCCTGCGGGGCGGTGAGCGCATCGCCTGCGTTGCCGACGCTGATCGGCGTCCAGGCGCCCGAGACCGAAAAGCCGGCATCGCCATCGTCGAGCGTCTTGACGGCGGCCGTGGCGAGCTGGAAGGTCACCGCCCCTGTTTCAGCGCGGTAGCCCTGTTCGGCGGTCACGTTCGCGGCGGCCACGCGGTAGATGGTGCCCGACGTAAGCGGTGCGCCGAGCGTAAGCGTGACACCACGCCCATCAGCCGGGTCGCGCGTGACGGCGGTGATGGTGCTGCCGTCGACCGAGAAGGCACCCGGCACGAGCGAGGCGTCGCTCGGGGCGTACGTCAGGCGGAGCTGCACGCGCTGCGGCTCGGCGGCGAGCACTTCCTCGATGCGGAACGGCTGCACGCGCACGAAACGTACCGCATCCGCCACTACAACACCCGTTCGATCTGCGCTTCCAGGCATCCGAGACAGGTGGATCACGTTGCGGTAGCGATTCAGGAAATGCTCGCCTGAAATCTTGATAGCCCCCAGTCTATTCCAGCCAGCTCCTACACGCTGGTTCGCCCGCCAGTATCCGTTTGGAATCACTTCCCCCCCATCGCTGATGGAGTACATCACTTCAGGGGCATTCTCTGGAGCGCCCTGCCAGTAGGCATAGACGTCGTAGCTACCACCGCGATAAGGGGATACAACCCATGCGCTGTTGCCATCAGCCCCGGCGGCCGAGTACCGACTCTGCCCCAGATATCCTGTCGAGGCGCGGCCCCAAGTCCCCGACACGAAGAGCCATTCGTAGTTGCGCACGTCATCGATGCGCACGTCGTCGAAGGAGGGCAAGACCGACTGGGCGAAGGGGCCGGCGCGGAGGGCGGCCATCTGGGCATCGGAGGTGCCGCCCTCGTACCAGAGCGTCATGCCGGGCATGCCCTGCCGCCGCGCCTCGGCTACCTGCGCGGTGGGCGTGCCGTTCTCGCAGTCGAAGCCGGGGTAGAGGGGCACCGGCGTGCGGAGGGCCGCCTTGGCGCTGGCGAGGAGGTTGACGAAGCTCGCGTCCGAGCCGTAGAGCATGGGCTCCAGCACGTCCACGTAGCCCGAGTCGGCCCAGGTGGGCCAGTCCTGCAGCTTGTCCTCGGTGCCGGAGAACATGTACGTCGGCACCACGGCGGCGCCGACGACCACGGCCGGGTTGACGGCCTTGACGGCGCGGTAGACTTCGCCGGCGAGACGCGTCACCTGCCCTTCGCGCCACTTGAGGTAGGCCGGCGTCTGGGTCGAGAGCGGGCGCGGGTCGGGCTGCCCGGTCTCGCTCATGTAGCGCGCGACCACGTCCGGGCGGAAGGAGAAGTCGGGCGAGGGGTAGCGGAAGCGGTCGTATTCGAGGACGGCGAGGTCGGGGTAGCGCGCGGCCACTTCCACGAACAGCGCCCGCATGAACGTGCGGACCTCGGGGAGCGCCGGGTCCATCCAGTACTGGTGGGCGGTGGCGGTCGTGTAGTAGTCCTGCCCGTTCGGGTGCATCATGCGCCACTCGGGGTGGGCGGTGAGGATGGGGCCGGGCGTGGTGCCGCTGAGGCGCTCGGCGAGCCCATACTCCATCCACGCGCCGATGCGCACGCCGTACTTGCGGCCGATCTCGATGGCCTCGGCCAGCGGGTCGCGTCCGGTGAAGCTGCTCACCTGCCGGGGGCCGCCCACGGCTGCAACGGCATCAGAGGGGTAGATGGTGGCGCCCTGAAACCACGTCCGCACAAAGGCCAGGTTGAAGCCGGCGTCGGCGAGGCGGCGGATCATGCGCTCGGTCTCGTCGCGCGAGGCGAGGCGGCTGTCGAGCACCCACGCGGCGCGCGTTTCCGGCAGGGCCTCGGGCTGGGCGAAAGCCGGACGCGCGAGCCCCCCGAGGGCCGCCAGCACAAACAGAACACAGGGCAGGCGCGACGATCGGACCACGGTACGGCGAGCGAGAAGCGAGAGAAAAGCCCCAGCGCGGGGGCGTAGCCATAAACCTACGACGCCGCCGCAGAGGGGGCAACCCCATTCCGGGCCCCCAACGGTCCAGGGCCCCCAGCGGGCATTGCCAGGCCTGCCGGGGGCCCGGTTGCACGCGGGCTTCACGGAGGGCGGGGCCCGGCGGCGCTCCCCGTCTCGCATCTTGCGGCGCGTCCGGCCCCTGCTTTCGGCCCGGCGGCCCCCGCATGATCCAGCTCACCGGCACCTTCCTCGACGAGATCACCCACGACATCCCCGCCCAGAACTGGGGGCCGGACGAGTGGGCGCGCGACTTCGACGCCATGCGCGCGGTCGGCATCGACACGGTCATCCTCATCCGCGCGGGCTACCGCAAGCGCGTCACCTTCGATTCCGCCGTGCTCCGCGACCGCGTGGGCACGCTCCCGGCCTACACCGACCTTGTGGACCTCTTTCTCCACGAGGCCGAGCGCTGCGGGATGCAGTTCTTCTTCGGCCTCTACGACGCGGGCGCGTTCTGGGACGCGGGCGACTATGCCCTCGAAGCCGAACTGAACATCCCGTTTGTCGATGAGGTGGTGCAGCGCTACGGGCACCGGAAGGCGTTTGGGGGCTGGTACATCCCGCACGAGCTGTCGGTCTACAACGCGCCCATGATGGACGTGTACCGCCGCCTCTCGGCCCACCTGCGGCGGCGCAAAGACCTGCCCATTCTCGTTTCGCCCTACATCAAGGGCAAGCACCAGTTTGGCGACGCCGCCGTCACGCTCGACGAGCACGCCGAGGCGTGGGGGCAGACCTTCGCCGCGCTCGACGGCCTCGTCGATATCTGCGCCTTTCAGGACGGCAACGTGCCGCTCGAACATCTCCCCGCCTACCTCGCGCTCAACCGCGACCTGGCCGCGCAGCACGGCATCCGCTCGTGGAGCAACGTGGAGAGCTTCGGGCGCGATGTGCATATCAAATTCCCCCCCGCCGATATCCGCGCGCTCCGCTACAAGATGGAGCAGGCCGCGCAGGCGGGGATGGAGAAGCTCATCACGTTCGAGTTCTCGCACTTTATGAGCCCCAACGCCACCGTCTTCCCCTCCGCCCGGACGCTCCACGCGCGCTACGTGGAGTGGCTGCGCGCGCAGGGCTGGAACGGCTGACCCCTTCTCCCCGCGCCCATGCCCGCCCCGCCCGACCTGCACGCGCTCCGCGTGCGCTACGAAACCGAACTCTTCGAGCGCGTGCTGCCCTTCTGGGAGCGCCACTCGCCCGACCCGGCACACGGCGGCTACTTCAACTGCCTCGACCGCGACGGAACGGTCTACAGCCGCTCCAAGCACGTCTGGCTGCAGGGGCGGCAGGCGTGGCTGTTCGCCAAGCTCTACACCGACCGTTGAGGCGCGGCCCGCGTGGCGCGAGATGGCCCGCAGCGGGGTCGAATTCCTGCGCGCCCACGCCGTCCGCCCGGATGGGCGCGTGTACTTCCAACTGGCCGAGGACGGGCGCCCGCAGGGGCTTCAGCGGAAGATCTTTTCGGAGTGCTTCTACGCGCTCGCGCTCGCCGAGGCGGGGCGCGCCTGCGAGGTGCCCGCGTGGGTGCAGGAGGCCGAGGAGATGCTGGAGCGCCTGCTCGGCTGGGCCGACGACTGGAGCGCGGTGGGCCGCCCGGCCTTCGAGGGCAGCCCGGCCCTGCGGATGCTCGCCGTGCCGATGATCCTGCTCAACCTCGTCGAGGAGATCGGCGGCGCGGGCAGCCGCTACCACGCCGAGGCCGAGCGGCTCATCGCCCGGTTGCTCTTGCACGTGCAGCCCGAGCGGCGCCTCGTCTTCGAGCACATCGGGCCGGACGGCGTGCCCCTGCTCGACACGCCCGAGGGCCGCCTGCTCAACCCGGGCCACGCGATTGAGGCCGGCTGGTTTTTGCGCCACTGGGCCGCCCGCCTCGGCCGCCCGGACCTTGCCGCCACCGCCGACCGGATCGTTGCGTGGAGCCACGACGCCGGGTGGGACGCCGCGCATGGGGGGCTGCTCTACTTTCTCGACAGCGAGGGCTTCTCGCCCCTCCAACTGGAGTGGCCGATGAAGCTCTGGTGGCCCCACTGCGAGGCGCTCTACGCGCACCTGCTCGCCGCCACCGCCACCGGCGACCCCGCCGCGTGGGCGCGCTTTACCGCCACCGATGCCTACACGTTCGCGCACTTCCCGGACCCCGCGCACGGCGAGTGGTTCGGCTACCTCGACCGCGAGGGGCGCGTGACGCACCGCTTCAAGGGCGGGCCCTACAAAGGCTGCTTCCACGTGCCGCGCGCCCTGTTGCTGTGCTGGCAGCACCTGCGCCGCCTCGAAGCCGCCTGAGCAGAGGCCAGGGTGGGCGCTTGCCGGGGCGTCCTATCTTGCCCCGACCCCGCCGCCTGTGCCCGCGCCGCTCGCCCTCCAGAACGCCACGCTCCTCGACGGGCCCATGCCCCGCCGGGCCGATCTCCTGGTGATGGACGGGCGCCTCGCCCCCGAAGGCACCGCGATCCCCGATGGCGCGCGGCGCGTGGACCTCGGCGGCGCCTTCGTCACGCCCGGCTGGACGGACCTCTACGCCCGCCTCGGCGAGCCCGGCCTCGAACAGCGCGAGACCGTCGCCACCGGCGCGGCGGCAGGCTGGGCGGGCGGCTTCGCCACGCTCGGCGTGGCCCCCGAAACCGACCCGCCGCTCGACACGCACGACGCGGTGCGGTTTGTCTACGCCCAGGCCGCGCGCGTGGGCGCCGATGTGGCCGTGATCGGGGCGCTCACCAAGCAGCGCGCCGGCCACGAACTCGCCGAGATGGGCGACCTCGCCGACGCGGGCGCCGTGGCGTTCTCGGACGGGCGCTTTGTGGCCGACGCCGCGCTCATGCGCCACGCGCTCGAATACGCGACGATGCTCGGCCGGGTCGTGCTGCTCTTTCCGCACGACCCGGCCCTTGCGGGCAAGGGCCTCATGCACGAGGGCGCCGCCGGCACGCGCGCGGGCGTGCCCGGACTTCCCGAGGTGGCCGAGACCGTCGCCCTCGCGCGCGACCTGCTCCTCGCCGAAGACACCGGCGCGCGCGTGCACGTGCTCCACGCCACCACGCCCCGCAGCCTCGATCTCGTCCGCGAGGCGAAGGCGCGTGGCGTGCGCGTGACGGCGTCGGTGAGCGCCACCCACCTCGCCCTGACGGATGAGGCGGTGGAGGCGTCCGGCTTTCGGGTGGCGAACAAGCTGCGCCCGCCCCTGCGCCCCCGCGCCCACGTAGACGCCCTATGCGCCGCGCTCGTGGACGGCACGTTCGACGCCGTGTTCTCGGACCATGCGCCCCACGCGCGCCACGAAACGGAGGTCGAACTGGCCGCCGCGCCCTTCGGGGCGAGCGCGCTGGAGACGACGTGGGCGATCCTGAGCACGCACCTCATTGCGCCGGGCCTGCTCACCCCCGCGCAGGCCGCCGCGCTGCTCTGGGACGGCCCGCGCCGCTGCCTCGGCCTCCCGCCGGTGGCCCTCGCCGGCGCCGCCACGCTCACCGCCTTCGACACCACGACCCCGTGGACGCTCGACGCCGAGCGCCTCCGCTCGCGCGGCAAGTCCACCCCCTTCGACGGCCACGCCTTCACCGGGCGCGTGCGCGGCGTGCTCGCAGGCGGCGTGTGGCACGACGCGGAATAGGGCGTGATGCTGGACCCCGTAATCGCGCGGTGGCTCACGGGCCTGCGGATGCACCAGCAGGGAGGCGTACGGAGCCCGCACAAGCCGGTGCTGCTGCTCGCGGTGCTCGAACTGGCCGAAACAGGGGGCCTGCCAGTAAACGCGGTGCCGTTCAGCCCGGCCCTGTTTGAGCGCTTTGAGGGCTACTGGCAGGTGGTGCGCGGCGACACGCCCGGACGGATCGAGTACCCGTTCTGGCACCTGAAAAGCGAGCCCTTCTGGACCCTGGTGCCGAAACCGGCGCACGCGGAGGACCTCGCGCGCGCCCGCGATTCGCCCTCAGTGGCACGCCTGACGGACTGGGTTGCCGAGGCCCTGCTCGATCCACGCTTGTTCGACGCCCTGCAATTGGCCGGGCTTCGCGAGGAGATGCGGGCGCTGCTCATCGCTACGTACTTCCCTGAGCACACGCAGGCGCTGCTGTCCCATCGCCAGTTGGAGGCCGAGGTCTATACGTATGAGCAGCACATTCAGCAGGTTGCAGAAGCGCCCCTCCCGTATCCCCTCCCACCGCGCCCCGTCCGCGCCACGGCGTTTCGGCGCGTGGTGCTGGAGGCGTACAGCTTCACCTGCGCCGTGAGCCGCGTGCGCCTGACGACCCCGCAGGGCGGCCAACTGGTCGAGGCGGCGCACATCCACCGCTGGGCCGATTCGCGCGATGACCGCCCGCACAACGGCCTCGCCCTCAGCCCGACCTACCACTGGCTCTTCGACCAGGGGCTGTTCACGCTGGACGAACAGTACCGCGTGCTCGTGTCCCCGGTGGCGCGCGATTGCGCCGGCAGCGTCGAGCAGCTACTGGAGGCGCACCGGGGCGCGGCCGTGTTGCTCCCCACGCGCGCGGCCCTGCAGCCCGGGCCTGAAGCCCTTGCTTGGCACCGGGCCCATTGCTTCCGACGTGTATAGCCCGTTGCATATCGCACGGAACCCGCTCTAGCTCCGGGGCGCTCCCCGAAGGCCGGTGCGCCTTTCCGCTGGCCCACTGCGATGAAGACCCTTGCCCCGGTGGCCGCCCCCCTCACGGCCGCCCTCCGCGACCGTTATCGCTCGGTCCGCGCCTTTACCGAATACCTCTGCGAGCCCCTGGCCGTCGAGGACTTCGTGGTGCAGACGATGGCGGACGTCTCGCCCACCAAGTGGCATCTCGCCCACACGACGTGGTTCTGGGAGACGTTCGTGCTCCGCGAACACCTGCCGGGCTATGCGCTCTTCCACGAACGCTACCCCTACCTCTTCAACTCGTACTACGTGCAGGCGGGCGAGCGTCACTGCCGCGACAAACGCGGCTACCTCTCGCGCCCCACCGTCGCCGAGGTGTTCGAGTACCGCGCCCACGTAGACGCGGCGATGGACCGCCTCCTCGCAGACGAGACGCGCGCCGAAGCCCTCCGCGATCTGCTGGAAGTCGGCCTCAACCACGAGCAGCAGCACCAGGAACTGCTCCTGACGGACATCAAGCACGTCCTCTCCGTCAACCCGCTCCGGCCCGTCTACCGTGCCGCCGCGCCGCACGTTGCCCGCGTCGCGCCGCCGCTCGGCTGGGTCGAGCACGGCGGGCGGTGTCTGCGAGGTCGGCCACGCCGGGCCGGGCTTCTGCTTCGACAACGAGACGCCGCGCCACCGCGTCTTTCTCGAACCCTACGCGCTCGGCACGCGCCTCGTCACCTGCGGCGAGTACCTGCAGTTTATGGCCGATGGCGGCTACCGCACGCCCGCGCTGTGGCTCTCGGAAGGCTGGGCCACCGTGCAGGCGAACGCCTGGCAGGAGCCGTTCTACTGGGAGCCCGACGGCGCGGGCGGCTACACCGTCTTCACCCTCGCGGGCGAGCGGGCGGTAGACCCGCAGCGAGCCCGTCGCGCACCTGTCGTTTTTCGAGGCCGAGGCGTTTGCCCGCTGGGCCGGGGCGCGCCTGCCCACCGAGGCCGAGTGGGAGGTGGCCGCCGCTGGGCTCCCGCTCGACGGCCCGTACGTAGAGGCCGGACGCTACCACCCGTCCGTGGCCCCCGACGCCTCGGGCGACGGCGCGGCCCCGCTCACGCAGCTCTACGGCGACGTGTGGCAGTGGACGCGCTCCCAGTACGACCCGTACCCCGGCTACGCACCCGCACCCGGCGCCCTCGGCGAGTACAACGGCAAGTTCATGTGCAACCAGTTCGTGCTGCGCGGCGCCTCCTGCGCCACCAGCCGCACGCACAGCCGCGCCACGTACCGCAACTTCTTCCCGCCCGACGCCTGCTGGCAGTTCACCGGCCTCCGCCTCGCCCGCACCCTCTGATACCAGATCCGGCCGATGAGTACGGGAAGGTCCCCTCGATCATGGATGATGGATCATGGCCAGAGAGCACATCTGGGCGTCTCTGACCATGATCCATGATCCGTGATCAACCCGGTGATCCCTGACCAAGCTACCGGCGTTGGTATGACGCGCGCCCGCCCCCCGATCCGTCCCGTATGTCCGCTGTACTGAACGCCCCCCCGCCCCCGCTGCTCCGCGATGCGCTCGCCGGGCTCCGGCGGCGCGGCCAGAAAACCCTCCCGAGCAAGCACTTCTACGACACCGAAGGCTCGCGCCTCTTCGAGCAGATCACCGCCCTCGACGCCTACTACCCCACCCGCACCGAGGCGGCGCTGCTCCGCACCCACGGCGACGACATCGCCGCGTTCGTCGGGCCGGAGGCGCTGCTGATCGAGTACGGCTCCGGCGCCTCCGTCAAGACGCGCCTGCTGCTCGACCGCCTGCCCGACCTGCGCGCCTACGTCCCCATCGACATCTCCGCCGAGCACCTGCTCGACACCGTGGAGGCGCTGCGCGCGGACTACCCCGCCTTGCGCGTGGTGCCGGTCGTGGCCGATTACACGCGCCGCTTCCGGCTGCCGCGCCTCTCCGGGCGGCGCGTGCTCTTCTTTCCCGGCTCTACGGTGGGCAACTTCACCCCCGAGGAGGCCGCGCGCTTTCTGACCCGCATGGCGCAGACCGCCGGGCCGGGCGGGCGCCTCGTGATCGGCGTGGACACGCCCAAAGACCCCGCCGTGCTCGAACGCGCCTACGACGACCCCGAGGGCGTCACGGCCGCCTTCAACCGCAACCTGCTCGTGCGCCTCAACCGCGAAGCCGGGGCCGACTTCGACCTCGCCGCGTGGCAGCACCGCGCCGTGTGGAATGCCGCGGCCTCGCGCGTGGAGATGCACCTCGTCAGCGCGGCGCCGCAGACCGTGCATCTCGGCGACGCCGCCCTTCGCTTCCGTGCGGGCGAGACGATCCACACCGAGATCGCGTGCAAGTACACCCCCGAGGCGTTTGCCGCGCTGGCCGAAGGGCGCGGGCTGGCGCCTCGTGCAGACGTGGACCAACCCGGAGCGCTGGTTCAGCGTGCTGGGGCTAACGGTGGCCTGACGCGCGGCCCCCTTGCGCGCGTGCCCCGATTTTCGCCCCCGAGGGCGGCACGGATGCCGGAGAGGATAGGGGTGCAGGCCGGCTGCGGCAGGTCTGGGGCGCCCGGCCAGGAGGAGACGGGGGTGGCGCAGTCCACAGGCGGGCGGGGCGGCGGCGGGCACATCCGCCTCGAATCTGCAGTATACACGCACGTAGGGACCGCCTGTTCAGGAACGCAGGGGCCGCCTTGCGGTACGGAGGCCCCTTCCAATTCGCTGCTGCGGACCGCTTCGGACCGCGCCCTCTCTGCCCTGTAATGGACGTCCGGACTGCCCAGAGCCCTTCGTACCAGGACCTCGTTAGCCTCGGGCGACGCCTCTACGACCAGGCGCTCGTCCGGCGCGAGCAGGAACCCATCACCGACCCGCGCGGGCAGCCCATCGGCTGGCTGCTCGACACGCGCATCCCGATGCTCGACAGCGACACGTTCCGCGAGGTCGGGGCGGTGCTGGCCGAGCGCCTGCGCGCGCGCGATGCCGACCAGGTGGTGGGCTTCGGCTTCGGCGCCTACGCGATGGTGTGCGCGGTGCTCTCGGCCGGCGAGGGGATGCAGGGCGGCCTCGTGCGCGAGGCCCGCAAGCCCCACGGCCGCCGCCGCCTCGTCGAAGGCCCGCTCGACCGCAGCAAGGGCGTCGTCCTGCTCGACGACATCCTCAACTCGGGCCGCTCGGCCGCCAAGGCCGTGGCGCTCCTCCGCTCGGACGGCTACCGCGTGACGGGCCTCATGACGCTCTTCAACTTCACCTGGAGCGGCGGGCGCGCCCGCCTCGAAGGCGAAGGCCTGTGGGTAGACGCGCTCCTCGACCTGAACCTCCGCACCGGCCCGCAGAGCTCGCACGACTCGCTGTGACGTGAGGCGTTGAGAGGCCACGCGCGGGGGCAAACGGCCAGAGACGCCCGCTGCGCCCCTCTCCCATCCCCTGGCGCAGCCGTTCGCGGCCTCCCGTAGCCTTCTCCGTTCCCATGGCCCTCGACCTTTCCGGCTCCCTCACGCGCCTGCGCCGCCGCGGGTCGCCGCCGCCCCGGGCGCTGCCCCCCGGCCCGGGTGCGCCGCCGGTGGCGCCGGACCCGCTCGCGCCGAGCGAGATGTCGTTCATCGACCACCTCGAAGACCTGCGCTGGGCGCTCATCAAGGGCCTCGGCGTGGTGGCCGTCACGACGCTCATCTCGTTCTTCTTCGCGCCGTGGCTCGTGCGCGAGGTGCTCATGGCGCCGCGCCACCCGGACTTCTGGACCTACCGGATGCTCGGCATCAAGGCCACCGAGTTTGCGGTGCAGAATCGCACGGTGTCGGGGCAGTTCATGACCTACATGAGCACCGCCATCGCCTCCGGGGTCGTCCTCGGGCGCGCCGGGGCTCATCTACTTTCTGTGGGGCTTCATCGCGCCCGGGCTCTACGCAAAAGAGCGCACGGCCATGCGCGGGGCGGCCATCGGCGCGGTGTTCTTCCTGATCCTCGGCACGCTCTTCGGATACTACATCCTCGTGCCGCTCTCGCTCCAGTTCTTCGCCGGCTTCCAGCTCGCCCCGGACATCGAGAACCAGTTCGACCTCTCGAAATACTTCGGGATGATCACGCTCTGGTCGCTCGGCACAGGGGCGCTCTTCGAACTGCCCGTGGTGGTGTTCGCGCTCGCCCGCCTCGGCGTGGTCACCGCCGCCACCCTCCGCAAGGGCCGCCGCCTCGCCATCGTCATCATCCTGATCGTGGCGGCCTTTCTGACGCCGCCCGATCCGTTCTCGCAGGTGGCGGTCTCGATTCCGCTCTACATCCTCTACGAGCTGTCGGTGCTGCTGGCCGCGCGCGTGGAGAAGACGCGGCTGCGGGAGCAGGCCGAGCGGGACGCCGAAGACGAGCAGCGCCCCGAAGGCGGCGATGGGAGCCCGCCCGAAGGCCCGGTGATGACGGGGCCGCCGCTGGCTACGGCGCCGCCAACAGGCTACCGCCGACCGCCGGGGTATGGCGCGCCCTACGCCTACGGCCCGCCGCCGGGCGCTCCGGTGCCCTACGGCGCCCCGGCCGCCCGGCTATGGCCCCCGGCCTACGGCCCGCCGTATTCGCCGCCGCCGGTTACGCCCGCGCCGCCCTCCGATATGCCAGCCATCCGGCACGCCGCCTGAGGGGCCGCCGGGGCCCTGACGCGCGGGTACGAGGCGGGCGAGCCCGGGCGTTACCTTGGCAGAAACCCCGCTCGGTCATGCTGCACGGCCTTCGCACCGTCATTTACGTGGTCCCCGATGTAGAGGCGGCCAAGCGCTGGTACGGCGACACGTTCGGGATCGCGCCGTACTTCGACGAGCCGTTCTACGTGGGCTTCAGCGTCGGCGGCTACGAACTTGGCCTGATGCCCGAGGAAGGCACGCAGCGCGCGGGCGTGGGCGGCACGTTCGCCTACTGGGGCGTCTCCGACGCCACGCAGGCGCTCGCCCGCGCCGTGGCCGGGGGCGCCCGCATCCACACCGATGTGGAGGACGTGGGCGGCGGCGTCCGGACGGCCCTCGTGCTCGACCCGTGGGGCAACGCCGTCGGGCTGATCGAGAACCCGCACTTCAAGCGCCGACGCGCCGTCCACCCCCGCCCCGGAGGCCCTCTGATGCGCCGTCTTCGCTTCCCCGCGCGTGCTCGCCGCCGGCCTCGTGCTCGGCAGCACCGTCCTCTTTGCCGCCGCCCGCGCCGACGACCTGTTCGCGCTCCGCAAGGCCTTCGAGGAGTTCTCCGGCGCCTTCGAGGCCCTCGTGACCGGCTACGCCGACCCGCTCGACCCCGAGCGCACCGTCCGCCACGGCATCGACGCGATGCTCGCCGCCGCCGACCCGTACACCAACTTCTACGACGAGCGGACGGTGGCCGAGGGGCAACTCGTGCGCGGGGGCGTGGGCCGCGTGGGCGTCGAACTGGCCCTCTACGGCGGGCGCCTCGTGGTGGCGATGCCGGGCGACGAGACGAGCGGCTACCGGCAGGGCCTCCGCCCGGGCGACGCGCTCCTCCAGATCGCCGGGCGCGATGCGCAGCACATGCCGGTGGCCGATGCATTTGCGCTCTTCTCCGGCGCGCCCGGCACGAGCGTCGAGGTGGTGGTGGAGCGCGAGGGCGCCCCCGCGCCGATCCCGCTCACGCTCGTGCGCGAGGCGCCGAACCTGAAGAACGTCACCTTCGCCGGCTTTGTCGGGGCCGATACCACGGGCGGCGTGGGCGTGGTGCGGCTCAACGAGTTCGGGCCCGCGTCGGGGCAGGAGGTGAAGGCCGCCGTGGAGGCGCTCCAGGCGACGGGCCGGATGACGGGCTTCGTGCTCGACCTGCGCGGCAACCCCGGCGGCGTGCTCGAAGCCGCTGTCGAGATCGTGGGCCTGTTCGTGCCCGCGCAGACAACCGTCGTCACGACGCAGGAACGCGGCCTCGCCGTTGGCCGCGCCTTCCGCACCGAAAGCGCCCCACTCCTGCCCGACCTGCCCGTCGTCGTGCTGGTGGACGAGCATTCGGCGAGCGCCTCCGAGGTGGTCTCGGGCGCGCTGCAGGACCTCGACCGCGCCGTGATTGCGGGCGTGCCCACCTATGGCAAGGGGCTCATCCAGCGCATCCGGATGCTGCCCTACCGCACGGCGATGAAGCTCACCGTGGGGCGGTACCTGCTGCCGTCCGGGCGCGTGATCCAGAAGCTCGTCTACGAGGGCGGGCGCCCGCGCGAGATCCCCGAGGCCGAGCGGCGCACGTTCCGCACCAAGGCCGGGCGTACGGTGAAAGACGGGCGCGGCATCGAGCCCGACGCCCGCGCCACCGTGCCGCCCGCCTCCGAGTTCGAGGCCGCGCTCGACGCGCAGGGCGTGTTTGCCCGCTACGCGGCGCACCTGGCCGCCACCGCGCCCGCGCGGGCCGCCACGCTGGAGCCCGACCTGGCCGACTTCCGCCGCTGGCTCGCCCAGGGCGCGGCCTTCACGACCCCCACCGAGCGCCTCGCCGACAGCCTCAGCACGCGCCTGGCCGCCGAAAACAGCGCCCTCGCCGCCGATGCCCGCCGCCTGCGCGAACGCCTGGAGGGCGAGCGCGGCGCCCTGTTCACGCGCCACGAAAACGGCCTCCGCGCGCGCCTGCGGTCCGCCCTGCTCGCCGGCGCCGGCACGCCTCGCCGCGACGCCCTGCGCGACGCCCTCGGCCGCGATGCCGCGTTCTCTGAAGCCGCCCGCCTGCTCACCGACCGCGCCGCCTACGCCCGCGCCCTCGGCCGGTAACACCACCATCGGTGGCCTGGGACGACGGGTTGATTGTGGACGACGGACGACGGCCAGAGGGTCCTGCAGGAAACCCTGAACGACAACGCTGATCGTCGTCCGTCGTCTGTCGTCCATAAGTTCGGATTTCGGCTCCCCCTCACAGCAGAGGAGCGAGGCGTAGAGTGCCTTCAGGACAGGGGACTCAGGCGAGGGCGCCCCAGAGAATCCGCACGCCCACGAGCGCAAGCGCGACGGCGAGCGCGCGGATGATGACCGGCCCCCGCACCCGGTCGGAAAAGTGCGCGCCGACCTGCGCGCCCACGACGACGCCCCCGCCAAGCGCGGCCACGGTCCCGTAGTGCCCGGCGAGGTCGCCCGCCGCGAGGTGCGTGAGCGTGCCCGCGAGCGCCATGAGGGCGAGCGTGAAGTGGCTCGTGGCGGTAGCGACGTGTACCGGAAAGCCGAGCAGATACGTCATCGCCGGCACATGCACGATGCCCCCGCCGATGCCCAGCAGGCTGCTCACGAACCCCACCACCGCTGAAATGACGAGCCCGGTGCGGAGGCTGTAGCGGTAACGGTGGACCGTCCCGTCGGCCTCGACCACCTCGCGTGCAAACGAGCCGCCCGAGTGCGTGTCCTGGCGCCGGTCTACGCCCCGGGCAGTGGCCAGCAGGTAGGCCGACAGGGCTACGAGCACTACGCCAAAGACGAGGTCGAACGTGTGGCGGGGCAGGGCGTGGGTGGCGAGCGCGCCCAGCACGGCGCCAGGCAACGTGGCGAGCGCGAAATACAACCCCGAGCGCAGGTCCACGCGGCCTTTGCGCAGGTACGCCACACTGCCCGAGGCGGCGTTAAAGCACACGACGGCGAGCGAGATGGCGGTGACGGTGTCGGGCGGGAGCGCCGGGGCCAGCAGGAGCAGGATCGGGACGAGGATAAAGCCGCCGCCCGCGCCGATGAGCGTGCCGAAGCTGCCCACGGCCACCCCGATCAGGACCAGAAACGGGTAAGACATGCCGGAAAAAGGTGCCGATCCAAGGTAGCCCCCGAGGCGCCGGACGGGGGCGCTGTAATCCTCTGGCTACGGGGGGCACCTTCGCCCGCCGTGTGGGATATCGCTCTTCTATCCACCAACCCTACCCGCCTCCATGGGCCTGTTCGACTTTCTCAAAAATGCTGGCCACAAGCTCAACGCGGGCCAGGAAGCGCAAGAGATCAAAGACCTCATCAACCGCCAGCTGCCCGGCCAGATCAGCGGTCTCAACGTGTCGTTCGACGGCTCGACGGCCAAGCTCTTCGGCCAGGCGCGCGACCACGGGGCGCGCGAAAAGGCGGTGCTGCTCGCGGGCAACCACGACGGCGTGGACCATGTGGACGACCAGATGACGGTGGTTGCGCAGACCACGGCGCAGCAGGCGGCTACCACGCCCGCCGCCCCGACCGCGCAGGGCAGCTTCTACCAGATCCAGTCGGGCGACTCGCTCTCCAAGATCGCCAAGGAGAAGTACGGCGACGCCAACGCGTGGCACGACCTTTTCGAGGCCAACCGCGAGGTCATCGGCGACCCGGACAAGATCTACCCGGGCCAGACGATCCGCATCCCGGCGCGCGCATGAGCGTGCCAGGCGTGCCCCGCGTAGGGTGCGCCTCCGTGTGAAGTCCCGGCGACGAGACCGCTTTCGTCCCTTAAGTGCCGTGCTCGGATTGAGTACGGCACTTTTTTTGTTGTGACACCTAGAGCCTTCCGGAGCCCCGCCGATCCTGAAGCCGACCAGCAAACCGCCCCCTCACAGGTTTTCCGGTCTCTGAACAGCGGTTGAACCTGGGCAAAGATGGCCCGCACGCGCATGATCTGGTCTGTATCTCTCCTCACGCATCGTTCGCCCCAGGGTGGGGCGGCGCGGCGTTCCGCATGGCGCGGGGAGGGCCTGCGATGAGCCAGCGCCTGATGGCCATTCTCTCGCTCGTGCTCATGAGCTTCATCGCCTTCCGGCAGATGCAGGCCGAGCAGTTCACCCGCGTGCGGATGCTCGACGACGAAGTCGAGACGATGGCCGCAGGCGTCTCGCTCAGCGTAATCGAGTACATCGGCACCAAGGACTTCGACCAGAACACGCGCCTCACCGGCGGCCTCGTCACCAACGCCAACACGCTCACGTCGGCCAGCAGCTTTCCGAGCGGCCGTCGCTGCGACCTGACGGCGCCCATCCAGACGACGTCGCCCTACGACGCCTGCGACGACCTGGAAGACTTCAACGCGATGCAGTGGGAGCAGGTGCCGTTCGTCGTGCGCGGCGATACGATCTGGTTCCAGGCGAGCGCGGAGGTGACCTACATGGACCTCAACCAGCAGCCTACCACCACGCGCACCTTCTCTAAGCGCGTCACCGTGCTCGTGCGCGACGTGCCTGTGACGGGTACCGAGCCACTCCTGCGCCTGCCGGTGCGCTTGCCGCGCGTGTTTTCGTACCCCAAGTAGCGATTTGCCTCGTCGCCCTGCGACGCTCCTATGTCCTCGCTCCTCGACAACCTCAGCGCCATCATCATCGCCGGTGTGATCGGCCTGATCATGCTCACGCTCCGCATCCGCGCGCAGGACCTGCAGGTGGATGCGATTGCGGCCTACATGGTCAAGACGCAGACGTTCGACACGAGCGAGTGGCTGCACACGGATCTGCGCAACATCGGGTCGGGGCGCGGGCCGAGCCAGGCACGCATGGAGACGCCCACCTACGATGCGGCCGGCCGCACGACGCGTTTCGCCTTCTGGCGGCGCCCGGCCGAAGACTCGACCTCGGCCGCCGTCCGCTACGTCTACGAACTGCGCACCACCACCACGGCGGCGCTCGCCGGCTCCAACGTGCAGCTCTACCAGGTAGTGCGCTGCCAGCGCGACACCGGCGGCTGCACCTCGTCAGACAAGGGCGGCTCGTCTGAGCGCATCACCGACTTCCGGGTCGAACTGCTCACGGCCTCCGGCACCGCTGCCGACGTGAGCAATGCCGCGCTCGTGCGCGTGCGCCTTTCAACCGCCATTCCGACCGTCGAGGAGCGCTCCCGCGCCTACCTCCGCGAATCCCACTGGGGCACCACGCTGCCGCTCATGCAGCGCTGACCCGGTCTGCCCTCCGTCTTCCCCGCCCTCCTCTCCTTCGCCTCCACACCACCACCACTATGGGTAGGGCACTCTTTCTGATCTGTACGGTCGTCATGATGACGGGCGCGCTGGCCGCCAACACCACCAACCAGACCCTCCGCAGCACCGACGAGCAGGTGTCGCTCGCGGAAGGGAAGCTCATCGCGCAGCAGAATGCGATGAGTGCGATCAACCAGGCGGTGGCGCGCATGAAGCCCGACTGGCAGAACGCCCGCGCCAACGGCGTCCTCACCAAGCGGACGGTGACGGCGGGCAACACCAACGGGGTGGGCACGGGCTTCCTGTGGTCCACGACGAGCCTCGACGCAGCGCGTCCGGGCGCCATCATCGTGCGGGGCACGGGCACCTACCAGAGCAGCCCCACCAAGACCGACACGGTGGCCGTCACGCGCACGATGATGCTCGTGAGCCCGCTCGACGCCGCCATCGTGGCCGAGGCGCCGACCACCGTTACCGCGTTCACCGGCAGCAGCTTCCTCATCTCCGGCCAGAACACGACCCCGCCCAGCTCGTCGACCACCGCCGATGTGACGCTGAGCAAGCGCGGCATCAAAACGTCCAACGGCAGCCTGGCCCGCCTGATTGGCACGGCCCTCGGCAGCTCCCGCTACAGCCTCGTCAAGGGCGTGGACGACGACGGCGAGGCGATCGTGAACAACAGCATCTACGCGGGGGCCTTCCAGATGCCGCTCCAGGCGATCTACGACGAGGCGCGCCTGCACCCCTCGCGCCTGACGCTCACGTCGAGCACCTACAGCTCCGGACGTACGGCTCAGCCTCCTCGCCCGCCGTCGTCGTGCGCGACGGCGACCTCGCGCTCAGAACAAGGTCATGGGCTACGGCATCCTCGTCGTCACCGGCGACCTGACGTTCAACGGCAACGCGCGCTGGGAAGGCATCATCCTGGCCAAGCAGGAGACGGACGACCTCATCGTGACGCTCGACGGTACGGCCAAGATCTACGGCAGTCTCGTCGTGCTCCAGGGCTCGTCGAGCTTCACGATGCCGGTAGATGGCCGCATCAAGGTGCGCTACGTGTCCTCGAACGCTGGCCTCCGCTCGTCCGTTTGGGTGCATCCGCACGGCACCACGCCGACGCAGTACTACGCCCCGGGCGCCAACGGCTGCGGCGCGAGCCCCTACACCGACTTCAACCAGGACTTCTCCGCCGGCCAGCAGATGAACTTCTTCATCGGCGTCCACCGCGTGACCAACACGCGCGGCACGAGCTCCTGCGCCGACGACGTGCTCTCGTCGGAGTACTACCGCCACTATGCGCGCGGCCACTTCGCGCCCACGTCGGGCAAGCCGTACGGCTATGTGAGCCAGCTCGACCAGTTCCTCTACCGCATCGCCTTCGAGGACATCGACGAGACCATCGACTCGGGCTACGGCAAGAACCCGGACTGGGACTACAACGTGGCGGGTCAGGAAGACCAGCTCATCGAGGTCGAGATCCAGTGCAAGGACCGCAACTCCAACGGCACCGTGATCTCAGGCCAGTGGCACAAGTGCACGCCGGAAGACCCGGAAGCCAACGCCGCCGACCAGGCGTGGACGGCCTTCGGCAGCACGGGCGGCTCGGTGTCATCGTCCGTTACCGGCTCGACGCTCTACCTCACCGTCAAGGGCAGCGCCACCGTGCTCTACAGCGCCGAGGCCATCACGCGGCTGGCGCCGATCATGGACACGATCCGGCAGATGTCGCAGGTGGTGACGGTGGAGCAGCGGGTCTGGGCCGGCCGCTAAGTCCCGCCATTTCAGGCGCAAGGCGACACTATCAGCCCGGAGTGCGCAGTGCTTCCGGGCTGTTTTATTGTGGAACGGGGCTTAAGGCCCCGGCAGGTCGGGCCGATTCAAGAAGGCAGCACTGCTGCACAGGCGCCCCTACGTCCAGGCAGTGCGATTTCCTTTCCGCCTGTGCCTCAGACCCTGCTTGCCATCTTCGCGCTCGCCTGCGCAAGCTACTACGCGATGACGCGGCAGACCTTGATCGTCCAGGACGAGCTTCGGCTGGTTCAGAACGAGGTGGAACTGGTCGGGGCGAGCGTCGCCGTGGACCGCCTGGAGCTGATTTCGGGCGAGAGCTTCGACCAGAACACGATCGGCGATGTGACGCTCACCTCGCCGTCGCAGCTGACGCCGGTGAACCAGCTGGGCAAGGCCTCTGAGGCCGGCGACAACGACGACATCGACGACTACAACGCCGCCGCCGACACCTCAACCGCGTCGCCGGGGGCGCCACCCTTCGGTTCCGGGTCTACACGACCGTCACCTACGGCAATGAGGCGAGCCCTGAAACGGTCGCCTCGTCGCCCACCAAAGTGAAGACGGTCACGGCCTCTGTGACGAGCCTGGACGTAGTCGTGCCCGGCACGATCACGCTCAAGCGCTCCTTTACGTGTGGCGGCGAGTGCCGCTGGTGACCGGGCGGGCTCCATTGCGGTCTTCTGGCCGCGCCGACACCTTATGAACTTCGCTCTCGACAACCTGCTCGCCGCGATCATCGGCTGCACCGTCGGGATCGTGCTGTTCGCCTCCCAGCAGCGCATCAATGACCATGACATCGAGCGGCTGCGCTACTACGCGGCGCGGCGCGGGCAGGCGGTGTTTCTCCAGACGCTCGAGCGCGACCTGCACAACATCGTCTCGCTCAACAGCATCTCGATGGGCGCCACCGATAGCACGTTCTCGTTTGTCGCCTACCTCGATTCGACCAACACCGCCACCGGGACCGTCGCCTACCGGATGCGCCGGGCGGGCACGGCCGCAGGCACCCCGATCTACCGCGTCACCCGCGCGGTGACCAGCGGCAGCACGACGAGCCAGCAGGGCGGCTCGCTCGACACGATCACGGGCTGGCGCATCGAGTCCCGCTCGGATGACAACGAGGCGGTTGTGAGCACGTCGGAAGCGCGGCAGGTGTACGTCTGGTTCGCCAGCGTGAGCCCGCTGATCAACCGCTCCGGCGATCAACGGCTCGCCTCGGTGAGCACGATCAACTGGGAAGCGAGCTACCGTCCGCCTTCTCTGCGCTCGGCCACCGATCTCTAGCACCGGTTCTCTTTCGCCCCGCCCCACTATTTCCCGCCTGGCGCTCTCCCTCTGTCGCCGGGCTATTGACGATTCACACCCCCGTTTTCCTCATCTGAGATGGGCAAAACCTCGGTCATGGCCCTGATGGCTTTTCTGGTCATCAGCGGCAACCGGCTTACACAGCGCACGACCACCCAGCAGGCGACAGAAACGCGCGACGCGCAGACCCGCTACGAACTCATGGCCCGCAACGCAGCCACGTACGGCTACGAGCGCGCCAAGCAGTACGTGGCCGGCAACGCCGGCGCCACCACCCAGACAGGCACCTACCAGGGCATCGGATACAGCACCTCGATCACGTATGCCGGTGGGTATGCGACGGTGCGGGCCGTCGGCACGCTCTCCGATGCGGGCGGGGTGCCAGTCACGTACCGCGTCAATGCCCGGCTGCAACGGGTGGTGTCGCTGCCGAGCGCGGCGCCGCAGTTTCTGCAGTTCGCGCTCATGACGGACCTCGACCTCACGGTCAACGGCAACGTGCTCGTCGATACGTTCCGCGTCGAGGGGGACACACGGGCGCCGGCCAACGCGAACCTCCACACCAACCATACCCTCCGGGTCAATGGGGCCTCGGCGCTCGTGCGGGGCTTTGGGACGTACTCGGAGAGCCAGAATGTGGGCCAATCAGACCGGGTCTTCAAGCCCTACAGCAACCCCACGAACGCGCCCGTCGTCTCGAAGGCGTCGGCGGTCGTGCTGCCCGACTTCACGGCGGCGGCGCTGGCCGACTCGCTCGGCGCCAGCCTGCGCACCGGCGGCGTTTCGCTCTCCGGCACGGTAGACTTCACAAGCCTCGGCGCCACGCGCGACCATCCGTACGTGTGGTACGTGGGCGGCAACCTCCTGCTCGACGACAACACGCGCCTCAAGGGCTACGTCGTGTTCCTCGTCAGCGGCGACGTCACCGTCAAGGGCAACCGGCAGGTGGCCCTCGGCGATGGCTATGGCGAGAGCAATGCCGCCTGGTACCTCAACGGCACGCTCACGCTCAAAGGCAATTCGGAGATCTGGGGCCAGTTCTATACCCGCGGGGACGTCGTCTTGTCGGGCACGCCGCGCGTTTATGGCAGCATCACTTCGCGCCAGGGCGCCTCGATCTCGGGCACGCCCAAGATCTACTACGTCCCGGCCTCTCCCGCGCTGACCACCGCCTGGCAGATGAGCGAGGTACGCCTGTTCCGCGTCGCGTACAGCGAAGGCTGGTAAGCAGGGGCGTCCGGGCGGAAAAAGTTGCGGCAGGATCTGCGCTGAGGTGGACGTTGGTGCCCCAAAGGCGTGCTGGGCGTCTCAGAACGGGCGATCCAGAACCTGGCACTATGATTGCGGCAGAGAGATCGGCGGCCGTTCTGTCGAAGCCGCTTGCCGGATCATTTTCGTCCTGTCCTCCTAAATTGCCATGGGCAAGGTTGCAGTTCTCTCGCTCATCACCTTCTTAATTGTTGGGGCCACCCGTGAGACCCAGCGGCGTCAGACCGAATTTGCGACCGAGGTGCGCGACGGGCAGTCACGCTTTGAAATCCTGACCCGCAACGCGGCGCTGCTCGGGGTGGCGCAGGCCGAGCGCGCCCTCACAAGCAGCGCCCTCTCGTTCGGCACGATCCAGGCCACCACCGGAGACCTCAGCGGTGTCTCGTACACGTATAAGGTGACGGTCGCCCCGGTCGTGGTAGCGGGATGTACGCTCGCGCAGGACGCCACGATCTGGTCGCGCGGCTTCGGCACCGACGTGACGGGAAGCCCGGTAGACTATAAGGCGATCAAGGTTATCCGCAAGTGCAACTCGACCACGTTTAGCGTCGGCACCGTGCCGGCCTTCATGAGCAAGGCGCTGCTGGTGAACCAGAGCATCGGCCTCAACGGCAACATCCTGGTCGACACGTTCCGCGTGGCCGGGACTCTCGGGCCGCTCGCCCAACGCCAACATCCACACCAACGGCAAGCTGACGATCAACGGCAACGCGGCCACGATCCGGGGTTTTGGCACGCACGTAACGGGCTTCAACGGGCGCAGTACGCTGTTCAAGCCCTACAACCCCGGGGGTGCGGCAACCGTCACGAGCGTGTCTGCGATCTCGATCCCGAGCGACTTCTCGACCCGCGCGACGACCGCCGCCGCCACCGCCAACCGCGTGACGGTGGGTAACCAGACCCTCTCGGGCGTCTACGACTTCTCGCTGCTCGGCTCCACACGCGCCAATCCGTACGTGTGGTACGTCAACGGCAACCTGAGCACGTCGAGCGCGGTCACGATCAAGGGCTACGTCGTGTTCGTGACCACCGGCAACATCACGCTGGGCGGCAATACGTCTGCGGTCTTCGGCGACACCAACGCGGAGAGCCATGCGGCTTGGTATGCCGGGGGCAACATGAGCCTCAGCGGCAATTCGTCGGCCTGGGGGCAGTTTTACGTGGACGGCAACCTGACGCTCAGCGGCACCCCGAGCGTCTACGGCAACGTGACCGTGCGCGGCACCGCGACCATCTCGGGCACGCCGAACCTCTACTACATCGGGGCGGCCGCGTCGCTGACCCGCCTCTGGCAGGCCCCCACGACGGCGACGGGCTACCAGCGCATCTCGTACAGCGAGGGCTGGAAATAAGCACACTTCTATCGAGGCACGCGCAGCCGCGCCTCCAGGTCGCCCGGTGCCACGACGGTGCCGGGCGACACGTGTTTCCACGCGAACCGGTCGATGAGTGCGGCGGCCGAGCAGGGCGGCGGCGCCATCGCACAAGCCGAGCTACCAGCCGAGCCAGCCCACGACGGCCTCCGGTGCCACGCCGGCTTCGCGGAGCGCGGAGAGTCCGAGGGGCGCGTCGCGTTTGGAGAGCTTCTCGCCCGCCGCATTCACGACGAGCCCGACGTGCGCGTAGGCAGGCGCCGCGCCACCGAGCGCTTCCGCGAGTTGGATCTGCCGCGCGGTCGAGCCGAGCAGGTCGGCCCCGCGCACCACTTCGGTGATGCCCATCGCGAGGTCGTCCACGACGACGGCGAGCTGGTAGGCATAGAACCCGTCGCGGCGGCGCAGGACCACGTCGCCCACGGCCTCGGCCACAGCTTCGCACACGCGCCCCTGCACGCGGTCGTCGAAGCAGGTGGTGCCGTCGGCGACGCGGAAGCGGAGGGCCGCGTCGGGGGCGGCATCGAGCCAGCCGTCGGGCAGGGCATCGGGGCGCCACGCGCGCGGATAGGGCGGCAGGCCGTCGGCGCCGTGCGGGGCGGAGGCGAGGCCCGCAAGGTCGCGGCGCGAGCGGCGGCAGGGAAAGAGGCGGCCGGTGGCGGCGAGGTGCCGCAGGGCGGCGTCGTAGGGCGCGCTGCGGGCGCTCTGGTGGTAGGGCGCGTGCGGGCCGTGCTCCACGCCCGTGGCCGCGTCCGGCCCTTCGTCCCAGCTGAGGCCGAGCCAGGCGAGGTCGCGCCGGGCGGCGTCGGCGGCGCCGGGCACGGTGCGGGGGCCGTCGAGGTCTTCGAGGCGCCACACGAACACGCCGCCCTGCGCCCGCACGGACAGCCACGCGGCCAGGGCCGTGCGGGCGTTGCCGAGGTGGAGCAGTCCGGTGGGCGAGGGGGCGTAGCGGCCCCGCACGCGGCCTGGAACCGGGGCGGCGTTTTTCACGGGCGGGCGGTAGGGCAGAGCGGGAGAGCGGACGATAACTTGGAGGCCGTCCGTTCCGTGCCCGCTGCCGCCGTTTGCCTGTGTCGCTTTTCCTCAACCAGCCCACCGCCCTCGGCAGCGTCCTCGACAACCTGGTAGACCGCCTCGGGATGCGGCCCCGGATGGACGCCGCGCGGGCCGTCGAAGGCTGGGCGATGGTGGCGGGCCCGCGCATCTGCGCCGTCACGCAGCGCGCCCGGTTGCAGGGCGATGTGCTCCACGTACAGCTCTCCAGCGCCGCGTGGCGCCACACGCTCCACCTGCAGCGCGACGCCTGGCGCGACCGCCTCAACGAACACCTCGGCGGCAGCCTCGTCCGCGAGATCGTGTTCCGGTAAGCCGCCGCGCGACGCCTGGCGCGTCGAGGGTCTTCTATGCCATAGGTCTTACGCAGCCAGGCCTTCATACCAACTCCGGTAGCTTGGTCAGGGATCAGCGGGTTGATCACGGATCATTGATCATGGTCAGAGATGCCCAGAGTTGCCTTCTGGCCATGATCGATGATCCATGATCGAGTGGGCATTCCTGTACCCTTAGGCCGGATCTGGTATCAGGCGCAATTTGAGGCCGCTCAGGAGCTTTTCCGGGCCGTGCGCATCCCCCGAAATGCTCGCTGGAGGCACGCATTTCCGCCCCCTTCGCACAGGCGAAGGGGGCAGACGCGCCCGCGTCGGGGGATGCCCGTCGCCCACTGCGTAACTCCTATGCGCCGCTGCTCTGCGGCCCTACAGCGGGTCGAAATCCTTCAGGAAACGCTGGGGCGACTGGGTCTCTCCGAGTTCTGGAATCGCGGGCAAGCGGGCCAGGCCGAGCCAGAAATGGCCTACCGCGCTGGCCACGCGCTCGGTCTGGTCGGCCCACCAGGCCCGTTGCAGCACCCCGTTTGCGCCCCGTTCGTAGGCGTCCTCGCAGTTCTTGTCATCGCAGATGACGAGCAGGGGAATGCGGCGGTAGCGCGAGCCCTTGAGCCACTGAATGACCTCCAATCCGCCCCGCACTTCCGGATCGACGACGACGAGCGAGGTTCCGCCTCGGCCGGCCGAGTGCTCCAGCGCGTCCGCAACATCATCAGCGGAATGAACGGACCTGATGGGGTCGCGTAACTCCGATCTCAAGGAGATGCTTCTCGAAGCGTTTGCAGTCATCCTCTCCACACAACAGGAGGAGTTTGACCTCGACTGTAGTGCGATGCACGGGTGGCAGGGGAGATAAGTTTTTATACCAAAAGGGTTACGAAAAGGTCCCGGTTCCCAGAGGATCGTACAGATGCCCTCCTGTCGCCCCCCTCGCTTCGCGGGCGACGCGCGAGGAATGGACCTCGATCCTCCGCGCTAGACCACGCAGGCCTTTGTGCCTGCGCGAAGGCAGGGGCACAAAACCAGGCGGGCGCAGGCCTGTCGTGCAAGCCTGCGCCCCAAGTGGTGCGATGAAGGGGGCCTCCCCCTGGGGGACCAGCGCCCTCGGCGCAGAGGGATAGCGCTCCCGTCAACCCTTTTGCCGCTCATCGGCACCGCGCCCTCTCCGGTGCGCGGGCCACCTCCCTGAGAGGAGGCGTTGCCGGAGCAGCGTCAGTTGCGGCGGGCGCGCGGGGCGGGGCGGCGGGGGGCCGGGGCTTCGCCGTTCGGGGAGGCGGGCGGGAGGTAGATGCGGAGGCCACCATCGGCGTCCCGCTCGACGCGCACGCCTGCGCCGCCCCCCTCGATCACCTGGCCGTCGCGGTTGAGGCGGATCATGCGCTCGCCCATGCCGGGGCGGCCTTCGACGCGGAGGCCGGGCGCGGGCCTTTCCTCCGGGCCGCCGTTTTCGAAGCGGTAGACGCGCACGCGCCCCTCGCCGTCGCGCTCGATGCGGACGTTTTCTTCGCGCTCGGCCGGGCCGTCCTCGCCGCGCAAGCGGCGCTGAAGCATCGGGCGGCGGGGCAGGCGGCCGTCCATGCCCGGCGCCATGCGGCGCTCGATGATGACGGTGCTATCGCCGCCGGTGCGGCGCACCTCGCGTTCGAGGATCATACCGCCGCCCATGCCGGGGGCCATGCGGCGCATCCGGACGCCCGGGCGGCCTTCCATGCGCGAGCGCATCGCCGGGCCGTCCATGGCCATGCCGGGCGGGCCGTTGAAGCGGAACACCCGCACGTCGCCGTTGCCGTGGCCTTCAGAGGGGAGGGCGCCGCCCATGCGGCGTTCGACGGGGGGGGCGAGGCGCATCCGCATCCGGCTGCCGGTGAGCGAGTCCAGGCGGACGCGGTAGGCCATCCGGCCCGTGCGCAGGCTGTCGCGCGAAACCATGTCGGCCTCGCCCTCGAACCGGCGGGCGCGCATCGGGGCGCGGTCGCGCATCCACGCGCGGGCGGAGTCGCCGGTGAGCGTGCGGGTCTGGCCGTCGGGGCCGGTGCGGCGCAGGATGACGGTGGTGCGCTCCGGCGAGGCCGTGCGCTCGATGAGGATCGAGTCGCGCACGACGCGCTGCTGCTGTCCCCGCACGGGGGCCGCGTTCACGAGCACGATGAGGGCCAGCAGGCCCGGGCGGTAGAGAGAGCGCATGGCAGAAAGGGTGAAGGGTCTCGGGGGTGCCAACTCTTTCGCACCCGCCCTTATTGCGCCTAATCAAATGGGGGGCCATTGCGAGCGCCGCCAAGCAATCCCCCCCTACGGCCGCAGCATGAGGAGATTGCGCTGTCCCTTCGCGCCCCGCAAGGAGAGGTCCGAGATTGTGTTGGACGCCCTGATTGTGCCGCCCCGCGCCCCGAACAGCGGGCCGGGTGCCGGGTTGAGGCGCCCTCGCTCGCCCCACCTGTCGCTATGCGTTCGCCTCTGGATCGTTGCCTGCGCCCCTGTGGCCGCGTGCCGGTGGCGGTGTGTAGTGGGGTAGGGGGCGGCCCGAGGCAGGGCCTGGCATGACGGGGGCCACCGCCGGGGCGCTGTTCCTCACCGCCTTTCTCGCGGCGACGCTCGTGCCGGTGTCGTCGGAGGCGGCGTTTGTGGCGGCGCTTGCGGCGGGGGTGGCGCCGTGGCATGTGTTCGCGGTGATGAGCGCCGGCAACGCCCTCGGCGCGCTCGTCACCTACGGCATGGGCCGCGCCTTCGCCGAGAAGACGCGCGCGAAGCTCTCCGCCTCGCGCATGGGCCGGCGGGCCCTCGCGTGGAGCGAGCGGCACGGCGCGTGGGCGCTCCTCGGCGCGTGGCTGCCGCTCGTGGGCGACCCGCTGTGCCTGGCCGCCGGCCTCGCCCGGGTGGGCGTGGGACCCTTCGTGCTGCTCGGCATCGGCACACGCGTGGCGCGCTACGCGGTGCTGCTGTGGCTCTGGCGATGAGCGTGGGTGCGCTTCCGGCGGCGCACGGCCTGCAATTTTGGCGTGATTGCTACGTCTGCGTATGCGGTGCCGGGGGACGCCGCGTTGTTTCTTGGGCCGTGGCCTGCTGTTTTCCAGGCCCTTTCCTGTTTGCCTCGCTCCTTCACCGCTGTGCTGCGCCTGCCGCCCGACGCCCTCGAAGCGCCGCGCTACTACGCGCGCGGGATGCTGCGGGAGTTGATGACGAAGGACATCTTCCTGTGGGCGCAGGCCGTGGCCTTCAAGGTGCTCGTGTCCATTGTGCCGCTGCTGCTGCTCACCACCGGCATCCTCGGGCAACTGCTGCGCCGCAGCAAGCCCTTCGAGATCGTCGTCGGCTTCGTGCGCGACCTGCTGCCAGCCTATGAGAGCCAGCGGACGGTCGAGTTCGTCCGTAGCCTCGCCGAGGCGGCGCCGGCCATCACCATCCTGGGCTCGCTCGGCCTCGTCGTGGCGGCGGTGTCGCTCATGAGCACGCTGCGCGCGGTCGTCTCCAGCGTCTTCCGCGAAGACTACCACAAGGCCCGCACGATCCTGCGCGGCTACCTGTTCGACCTGCGCATGGTGGGGCAGGTGGGCCTGTTCTTCACGCTCACGCTCGGCCTCTCGCTGGTCGTGGGCTGGTTCGACCGCACCGGCACGCGCGCGCTCGACCTGCTCGTCTACGACGCGTCGAATTTCGACGTGCTCTGGCACACGCTCATGAACGCGGCGCTGCTCGTGATCCCGCTCGTGATCTCGATGGGCATGTTCGCGCAGCTCTACTACTTCGTCCCCACGCCCCATCCGCCGGGCGAGAGCGTCTTTCACGGCGCCCTGTTCGCGGCGCTGGCTGTGGGAGGCGCTCAAGCGCGCCTTCACCCTCTACGCCGCCCACACCGCCCGCTTCGACGTGGGCACGACGTTCGGGCTCGTGCTCGCGCTCGTGTTCTGGGTCTACTTCTCCGGGCTCGTGCTCTGCCTGGGCGCGCTCGTCACCCTGCTCTCCGAAAAGCGCCGCCGCGCCGAAGCCCACCTGCCCACGCACCCCCCCGAACGCCCCATCGTCGCCCCTGCGCCCGACCGTTTTGCCCCCGCGGAGGGCGACGGCGGGGCCGTCACCGCGCCGGGAGGCACCGCCGCCACGATAGTCCCATGAGGCCAGGCTACCGACGCAGAGGGGCATACGGCCGCCGGATCGCGCTGCTGCTGCTGCTGCAGCGGCGGCAGCGGGCCGCGTGCAGGCGCAGGCGCCGCTGTTCATGGTCAACGAGGAGACCAGGGTGCGCGGCGTGCGCTTCCAGTTTGCCGACACGCAGTCGTTCAATGAGGACCTGTTCAAGCCCTTTCTGGCCAACCAGGACCTGACGTTCTTCGAGCGCCTCTCGCGCCGCCTCGACCACGCGCCGCTCATCGGGCTCCTCGTGTCCGGCGCGCCGCTCCAGCCGCTCGTGCCCATCGAGGTGCAGAAGGACGTGGTGCGCCTGCGCGCGTTCTACCGCGCCAACGGGTTTCTCTTCACGCAGGTCGATTACCCGGCGAGCCAGCTCGACACCGTTTCCAACACCATCCGGCTCATCTACACCATCACCGAGGGGCCGCCGCTGCTCGTGCGGGGCGTGACGTTCGAGGCGCGCGATTCGGCCCGCGCCGCGGTGACGTTTCCGGGCAGCCTCCAGGACGAGTGGACGCAGCTCGACGGCCAGCGGGCGATCCTCAAAGACGGCGCGCGCTTCTCCTCCATCGACTACGCGCTGCTCAAGGGGCAGGTGCTCGACTGGGCGCGCAACCGGGGCTACCCCCACGCCCGCCTCGTGGCCGACTCCACGCTCCACCTCGACTCGCTCAACATCAGCCTGCGCCTGGCGCTCACGCCCGGCCCGCGCGCGACCATCGACCGGGTGATCGTGCAGGGCAACGCCTCCGTGCGCGACGAGGTGGTACGCCGCGAAGTGCCCCCGCAGCGCGGCAAGCTCTTTGCCCAGCACGACCTCGTGCAGGGGCAGCGCGAACTGTTCGGCCTTGGCCTGTTCCGCTCCGTCGTCGCCGACGTGCCGCTGCAGCCCGAAGACTCGCTCGTCACCGTGCGCTACACCGTGCGCGAGGCGCGCCCGCGCGTGCTCACCGCCGAGACGGGCTTCTCGACCGACCAGGGCGTGCTCCTGACGGCCCGCTGGCGCCACCGCAACTTCCTCGGCGACGCCCGCACGCTCGACGTGCAGGCCACCTGGAACACCGGTGTCGGCGTGACGGGCGATGCGGCCACGCGGCAGGAGGTCTCGGCCACGCTCCGGCAGCCGTACCTGTTCAACCGGCGCCTCTCGGGCGGCATCGGCCCGTTCTACCGCCGCACCAACGACCCGCAGGTAGGCGTGATCGACAACGCGGTGGGCGTGCAGTCCGATGTGCTCTACGAGATCCTGCCCTTCCGCACGGCCAGCCTGCGCCTCGTCGGCGAGCGCGAGCGCATCGCCGACCGCACGCTCATCTCCGACGACTTCACGCGCCGCCGCGTCAGTCTGACCGCCAACGCGCGCCTCGGGCGGCTCGACGACTACCTCAACCCCCGGCGCGGCCTCGACATCCGCCCCACCGTCGAGCTGGCCTACGCGGGCGTGACGCTGCCCAACTCGCGCACCAAGACGGCCCTGCCGTACGCCCGCCCGCAGATCGAGTCCATCCTCTACACGACGCTCTCGGACCGCGTGGACGCCGCCTTCCGCCTCTTCGGCGGCTACCTGCTGCCCATCGGGACGGCGCGGGCGAGCGTCAACGGCGTCCGGCGCGACCTCACGCGCGAGCTGCTCTCCGACTTCTTCTTCCGCGACCTGCGCTACCGCGCCGGCGGCTCCTCCGACGTGCGCGGCTGGACGCTCGGCGAACTCGGCGCCCAGGCGCTCGAACTCATCGAAGACGACCGCGCGCCCTCGGGCCGCATCGGCGCGGCCGACTCGCTGCTCCTCTTCCCCACCGGCGATGCGCGCTACCGCGCGGCCGGCGGGCGGCTCAAGGTGGCGCTCAATGCCGAACTGCGGATGCCGTTTCCCGGCCTCGGGCCGCAGTGGCGCTCGGCGGTGTTCGTGGACGCGGGCCTGCTCGACGCGCGCGACATTGCGGGCGCCCGGCTCACGACGTTCGACTTTCGCGGGCCGGTGCGCCTCGTGCTCCGCGAGATCGGCTACGACCCCCTGCTGCGCGTGGGCACGGGCGCGGGCATCCGCTACCAGACGCCCGTGGGCTATATCCGCGTGGACCTCGCCTACAAGGTCAACCCCACCCAGGCCGACCTGCTGCTGCCCACCGAGTACCTCCACAGCATCATCGACTGCCAGACGGGCGCGCCCACCTGCGACCCCGACCCGGTGAGCGGCTTCGGCAAGCTCTTCCGCCGCATCCAGTTTCACTTCAGCATCGGCCAGGCGTTCTGAGCGCCTGACCTCCCCTCCATGCCCGACCGCGACGACCCCCTGAACGACGCCCCCGGCGCGCCCGATGCAGGCGACGCCGACGTGGGCGCGTCCGGCGCTGCTCCGGAAGGCGCGGGCGCGGACGAGGGCGGCGACGATGGTGCTGCCCCGGCGCGCAACGTGGCCCGCGTAGCCCTCACGGTGCTGGCGGTGATCTTCGGGCCCCTACTGCTCGGCATCCTCGTGCTCCAGACCCGGCCGGGCGCTATGTGGGCGGTCGGGCAGATCGTGAAGCTCGCCAACCCGTACGAGGACGCGACCATCTCGGTGGACGAGGTGCGCGGCAACTGGCTCTCCAACCTGCGCCTCTACGGCCTCCGCCTCACCCGCAAAGACGGCACGCCGATGGCCGTCATCGACACGCTGGAGGCGCATTACAACCTGCTCGCGCTGCCGGGCAAGCGCCTGCACCTGCGGGATGCCACCCTCGCCGGGGCCTACCTCAACTTCCGGCAGGGCCCCGACCGCCGCTTCGACATCTCCCTACCCTTCCTGCCCGACACGCTCGAGATCGCCAACGACTCGCTCAAGGGCAAGGGCCTCCAGCTGCAGCTGGAAAACATCACGTTGCGCCGCGCCAACGCCGACTTCGAGTTCTACAACCCCCGCCGCGACTCGATCCTGCGCCTGCGCGACCTGGACCTGCGGATGCCGCTGCTCTCGCTCACCGACACGGTTTCGCTCAACATCGACTCGCTGCGGACGGCCTACGTGCTCCCGCGCAACCTCGGGCGCGGCACGCTGCGCGCGGGCCTGACGCTCCAGAACGACCTGCTCGACGTATCCGGCTTCCGGCTCGTCTCCACGCAGTCCAACGTGGAGGCGCACGGCACGCTGCGCCTGCCGAAGGACTCGACCGATACGTTCAAGGACATCGACTTTGCGCTCACCGCCCGCCCGCTCGCGCTCGGTGACCTGGCGCCCTTCTTTCCGTCGCTCAACCCGCGCGCCGTCCTTACCCGCGCGAACGTCAAGGCGACCGGCTCGGAGCGGTTTCTGCGGCTCAACGTCGACGCCGCCACCGCCGACAGCGGGACCGTGCGCGGGCAGTTTGCCCTCACGCCCGCCCGCAACGACTCGCTCCGCTACTTTGCCGAGGCCAGCGTGCGCGGGCTCGACCCGTTCTACGTGCTCGATAGTCCGCAGCGCGGCCAGAACCGCCTCAGCGGAGACCTCACGGCCGACCTCCGGGGGCCGTCGCTGGAGGAGATCTCCGGGCCCGTCAACGTGAACCTGCTCCGGGCGCGCTTCGGGGAATACGAGCTCACGCGCGCGACGGTGGCCGGGACGTTCGACGAAGGCCAGCTCAACCTCACCGCCACCACCGACGTGCGCGGCGCCGAGGCCCGGCTGGCCGGGCAGCTCTGGCCCTTCGAGGAAGACCTGCGCTACAACCTCACCGGGCGCGTCCGCAACCTGAGACCTGCAGCGCTTTGGCGGCGCCCAGCCGAGCGACCTCTCGGGCTCGCTCCGCCTCGCGGGCGCCGGCACGAGCCTCGACAGCGCCGTGGCCGACCTCCGGCTCGACCTCGACCCGTCCACGCTCGGGCAGTACCGCGTGGTGAACGGGACCGTCTCCGGGCGCATCGTCAACGGGCGGCTGCGCTTTGGCGGGGAGGTGCGCGTGCCCGAGGGGCTGCTCGCCGCCGCCGGCGACGCCAACCTCGCCACCGACACGCCGAGCTACCGCATCACCGACGGACGGCTCGAAAACTTCGACGTGGCCGCCTTTACCGGGCAGGCCGAGGCTTCGCGCGTGAACGCCACGTTCCGCCTCCAGGGGCGCGGCTTCGACCCGGAGACGATGACGCTGCGCCTCGACGGCACGGTGCGCGACACGTACTACGGCGACTACCGCGTCGCCCGCGCCGAGGTCGCGCTCGCCGCCGAGGGCGGCTTCGACCCCGCCACGATGCGCCTCGACGCCGACGGGCGCCTCGAAGGCCTCACCTTCGACCGGTACCGCGTGGACGGCGCGGGCTTCGTGGTGAGCCTGCGCGGGGGCCGCCTGAACCTCGACACGCAGGCGCAGACCAACTTCGGCAACCTCGACGTGGCCCTCGCCGGGCGGCCCTTCGCCGGGTCGCAGGCGCTCGAAATCCAGCGCGGGCGCTTCCAGAACCTCGACATCGGCGCGCTCACCGGCAACCCCGACCAGTACTCCGACCTCACGGGCGCGGTGTCGGGCACGATCACGGGCTTCGACCCAGAGACGATGCGCGCGGACGTGCAGATCGCGCTCGACAACTCGGTCTACAACGCGCAGCAGATCGACCGGGCGCGCGGCACCTTGCGCCTCGCCGGCGGCACGCTGAATTTCGACGTCGACCTGGCCCTGCCCGCCGGGCGCTCGATCCTCGCCGGCAGCGCGCGGCCCTTCGACGACGAGATCACCTACCGCATCGACGAGGGCTACGTGTCCGGCCTCGACCTGCGCGCGATCCTCAACGACCCCGGCCTCTCGACCGACCTGAGCGGCAGCATCCGCCTGCAGGGGCGCGGCACCGACCCGAAGACGATGACGCTCACCGCCGACCTCAACGTGGGCTTTGCGCGCTACAACGAGGTCACGGTAGACTCCGGGCGCGTGCAGCTCAACCTCGACCGGGGCGCCGCCGACGCCACGCTGCGCCTGTTCGCGGGCGGCGGCGTGGTTGACGCCACCGTCGGCGGGCGCCTGTTCGATGAGGTGCCCACGTACCGCCTCGCCGGCACCGCCACCGGCATCGACGTGGGGCGCCTCATCGGGCAGGACACGCTCGGGGCCTATGGCGGCGCGCTCACGTTCCGCATCGCGGGCACCGGCAAGGACCCGCGCACGGCCACCCTGCGCGGCGAGGTCTACGGCGATTCGCTCCGCTACCGCACCGTGCTCGTGGACACCGTGGGCACCCGCTTCGCCCTCGCCGCGGGCGTCGTGACGGTAGACACGCTCGCGCTCACCTCGAACGTGGCCGACGCGAATGCCGGGGGGCGCGTGGCGGTGTGGGACAGCCTCAGCGCCTCGTCCGACCTGCGGCTACGCAGCACGCTGCGCAGCCTGGAGCCCCTGCGGCCGTTCCTAGGCGCCACCAAGATCGCCGCCGAGCGGGGCGAACTCTCCGCGCGCCTCTACGGGCGGCCCGGCGACCTGCGCTACGAGGCGTCCGGGCAGCTCTTCTCGCTCCTCTACAACACCCTCCGCGCCTCCGACCTCGACGTGCGCACGGCGGGGCTCGTCAAGCCCGGCTTTACGGGCCTCGAATCGCGGCGAGGTGACGCGCCGACATCGGCTACCTCGCGCTGCCGCAGTTCACGATCCGGCAGTCGCAGCGTGCAGGCGCAGGCTCGACTCGAACACCGTCACCTTCGCCGCCCTGCTCGACGCCGACGACCGGCGCGCGGCGCGCATGAGCGGCCAAGGCCGACATCCGCCCCGACGCCAAGCGCATCGACCTCGACTCGCTCAACCTGCGCTTCGACCAGGATACGTGGCGCCTCGCGGCCCCCGCCACGATCTCCTACGCCGGGCCCTACCGCGTGTCCAACTTCCTGCTCTCGAGTGGCACCCAGCAGATCGCCATCGACGGCGTCGTGGACCCGAGCCTGACCGGCAAGCAGAACCTCGTCATGTCCGATCGACGGCTTCCGCGTGGGCGCGCTCGCCGACCTGCTCGGCTACCGCGGGCTCGACGGCGCGCTCTCCGGCACGATCGACCTCACCGGGCCCGCCACGGAGCCTAACCTGACCGGCACGCTCTCGCTCGGCATCGTCTCCTACGCCGACTCGGTGGGGACGGTGGACATCGCGCTCCGCTACGACAGCCTGCGCCTCAACACCGACGCACTCTTCCGCCACCGCGACGGCTCGACGCTCGCCATGACCGGCTACGTGCCCATCGACCTCAGCCTCGCCACGCCCGGCTCGGGCGCCAAGGGTGAGGGCGGCGACGCCGGCACGGGCGTGGCCCTGCGCAGCACCGCCGCCGCTTCGAGCGACGACGTGAACTTCCAGATCGTCGCCGACTCCTTCACGATCGGCTGGATCCGGCCCTTCCTCGACCGCAACACCGTCCGGCGCCTCGAAGGCAAGCTCGACGGCACGCTTACCGTGACCGGCCAGCTCGGCAATCCGCTCCTCGGCGGCGAGGCCCGGTTCGTGCGCGGGCTCATCGAACTGCCCCAGATCGGCGTCGACCTACCGCGACATCGAGGCCCAGTTTGCGCTCGAATCGAGCAACGTGAACGTGTCGGCGCTGCGGATGCGCTCGGGCGACGGGACCGTGACCGGCTCCGGGCGCCTCGCGCTGACCGACCTCACGCTCGGCCAGTTCGACCTCGACCTGGTCCTGAGCGACTTCCAGCTCGCCAACAACGAGCTCTACAGCATCCGCCGCGTCTCCGGCCCGGTGCGCGTGCGCGGCACCACCGACGCGCCCCGCATCGAGGGCGAGGTGGAGGTGCTGGAGGCCGACATCTTCCTCACCGACACCGGCAACTTCGAGGACGTGCCGCTCACGCGCGAAGACGTGGTCAACGTCGAGACCCGCTTCGGCATCCGCGTGGGCGCCGATACGACCGTCAACGCGCTCGTGCAGAACATGGCGCTCGACCTTCGGGTGGGCCTCAACCGCGACGTGTGGCTGCGCAGCACGACCACGCCCCAGATGGACATCCAGTTCACGGGCGCCCTCGAAGTGCGCAAGCCCAGCGGCCAGCCCCTCCCGGACATCTACGGCGACGTCGCCGTCATTCCGACACGCTCCACCATCGGCGCGCTCGGGCGCCGCTTCAACCTGACGACCGGCACCGCCCAGTTCAACGGGCCGATCGCCGAACTCTTCCTCGACGTGGTCGCCCAGTTCTCGCCGCGCCGCCCCGGCACGCGCGACGACCTCGCCACGATCACGCTCACCGCGCGCGGGCGCCCGCTCGTGCCCGGCGACCTCTCGCTCGTCTTCGGCTCGGACCCGCCGATGGACACCGCCGACATCCTCTCCTACATCGCCACCGGGCGCCCGGCCGATCAGGCGCTGGCCTTCTCGGGCAGCGGCGGGGCGGCGGCGGCCTGCTCGACACCGGCGCGGGCCTGGCGCTCGGGCAGCTGGCCAGCTTCGTGGAAGGCGTCGCCGGGCGCGGGCTCGGGCTCGACGTGATCGAGATCCAGCAGGAAGGCACGAGCGGCACGCGCCTCACGGCGGGCAAGTACCTCAGCCCGCGCCTGTACGCGTCGGTCTCCTACCCGATCTCGTACGGCACCACGGGCAACGGCAGCACGAACCGGCAGATCTCGGGGCAGAGCGTGAGTGTGGCCCTGGAATATGAGCTACGCTCGTGGCTGCTCGCCGTGCTCGGCTACGACGCCCCGCGCATCCGCACGAGCCTCCGCTACGACTACTCGTACTGAACGGCGGTCCCGTACCCCTAGCCGCTGATCCCCATCCGTCTGCGGCGCCTGTCTACAGGCGTTGCGCCGTTGAGGGGAGGAGCGCCCTGGAAGCCCGCGCCGGGGCGGTGGCCTGGAGGGCATCCCCCGAAATCCTCGCCCTGGACGGGCTCGGATTTCCGCCCCCTTCGCACGGGCGAAGGGGGCAGACGCGCGAGCGTCGGGGGATGCACCGCCGGGCGGAGCTTGCTTGATGGGACACCTCCCAGGACCATCTCCCCTCGCTCAGTCGGACCGGGGCGGAGGGACGCGTACGGAGGCCGGGGCGCCCTCGGGTGGGGGCAGGCGGAGGGAGGGGCGCGGAAGCGAGGGCGGGGGCCCATCGGACGCAGGAGCGGGCGGCGTGGCCTGCCGGTGTTGAGGCGGTGCGATGCTGACGATGCGGTAAAAGGTGGGCTCGGGAGCGTGCGCTGCCGGTTCGGGCGGTCGTTATTCCGGCGCTCGCTTCCTCTGCCTGCCGTCCATGCCTGTTGTCCGCCGCTTCACGGCCCGCCGCCCGTCGCTCGCCGTGCTTGCCGTGGCACTCGCGGCGGGATGCACCTCCACCGGCCGCACCTACGTCTCGCCCGCGCTGACGTCCGGGGCGGCGGATACGGCCGAGGCGTCGCCGGTGGCCTACCGGGTGCTGCTCATCGGCGACGCGGGGGCCGTGCGTACCGACGGTGCCGACCCGGTGCTCGGCACCCTGCGCGCGCACGCCGAGGCCGCCGGACCGCAGAGCATCACCGTCTTCCTCGGCGACAACGTCTACCCCCACGGCCTGCCGCCTGCGGGCGACCCGGACCGCGCGCGCGCCGAGGCGATCCTCGACGCCCAGATCGACGCCCTGCGCAGCCTGCCGGGGCGGGCGCTCTTCCTGCCCGGCAACCACGACTGGAAGAACTCGAAGGCCGGCGGCCTGCAGCAGCTGCGGGAGCAGGAAGCCTACCTCAAGGCCCGCCTCGGCAGCAAGGGCACCTTCCTGCCCTCGGGCGGCTTTCCCGGCCCCGCCCACCTCGACCTCGGCGAGCGCCTCCGCCTCGTCGCCATCGACACCGAGTGGTGGCTCGGGCAGCACGAACGCGCCGAAGGCGAGGACGCAGACGGGACGGAGGTCCGCGACGACGCCGACTTTCTCGTCGCGCTCTCCGACGAGGTGCAGCGTGCGCGCAGCCGCCGGATGCTCGTCGTGGGCCACCACCCCCTCTTCTCCAACTCGAACCACGCCGGCGTCGTGTCGCCGCGCAAACAGCTTTCGCCGCCCGTGATCGGGACGATAGCCGCCTTCGTGCGGCGCTCGGTGGGCAAGTCGCCGCAGGACCTGGCCTCGTCGCGCTACAGCGCGCTCCGGTTGGGGCTCCAGCGCATCTTCACGCAGCGCGACGGCCTCGTCTACGCCGCCGGGCACGAGCACACGCTCCAGTACTTCCCCGTGCGCCGCCAGGGCGCCCTGCAGCACCACCTCGTGTCCGGCTCCGGCTCGCAATCGAGCTACGTGACGGGCGGGCGCGGCGCCGCCTTCACCTCGCCCGAGCGGGGCTTCATGGTGCTCACCTACTTCGACGACGGCTCGGCGCGCATGGACGCGATCCGCCCGCACGCCGGCCGCCCCTTCGGCGACACCCTCGTGAGCGTGCCGCTGCTGGAGGCCGACCCGGACCTCGTCGCCCCGCCGGTCGTGGCGCCCTCGGCGCCGCCGGTGCTCCCGGCCACGGCCACCGGCGTGCCCTCCACCACCTACGACGATGCCGGCTGGCTCGCGCGGACGTTCCTCGGCGAGGGCTACCGCAAAACGTGGGCGCTGCCCGTGACGGTGCCCGTCTTCGACATCGGGCGCGTGGCGGGCGGGCTCACCCCCACGCGCCTCGGCGGCAGCCGGCAGACGCAGTCTGTGCGCCTCGTGGATGCGCAGGGGCGCGAGTACGTGCTCCGCTCGCTCGACAAGACGCCCAACAACCCGCTCAACCTCGGCCTGCGCTACGGCATCGCGCACGACATCGCCGAGGACCTCACGAGCGCCATGTACCCCTATGGCGCCCTCGTGGCCGCGCGCCTGTCGGCGAGCGCGGGCCTGTTCCACACGGCGCCCCAGATCGTCTACGTGCCGAGCGATCCGCGCTTCGGCCCGTACCAGGAGGCGTTCGCGGGCCAGCTCATGCTTTTCGAGCAGCGGCCCGACGGCGACGCGCGCGACCTCCCCAACCAGGGCCGCGCCCGCGAGGTGATCAGCACGGCGGGCCTCTTTCGCGAACTCGACGCCGACGTCGACCACCGCCTCGACGCGCGCTTCTACCTCCGCGCCCGCCTCTTCGATATGCTGATCGGCGACTGGGACCGGCACCAGGACCAGTGGCGCTGGGCCGCCTTCGAGCCCGGCGCCCTCGACGCCACCCTCCACGGCGAGGACGCCACGCGCGGCAAGGTCTACCGCCCCATCGCCCGCGACCGCGACTGGGCGCTCAACGACCGCACGGGCTGCCTCTTTCGCCTCGCGCGGCCCTTCGTCCCCAAGCTGACCGGCTTCCAGGCGCACTACGGCAACCTGCGCGGCCTCACCTTCAACGGACGCCAGCTCGACGAACGCTTTCTCGCCGAACTCGACCGCGCCGACTGGCAGGCCGCCGCCGCGTCGCTCCAGCGGGCGCTCCCCGATTCGGTCCTCGAAGCCGCCGTGGCCACCATCCCCGCCGCTGCCCGCGCCCGCGACGGGCGCGAGATCCTCAAGCGCCTCAAGCTGCGCCGCGACGCGCTCCAGAGCGCCGCCCTCGGCTACTACCGCCTGCGCGCCCACGCGGTGGACGTGATCGGCAGCCAGGACGACGAGGTGTTCCGCGCCGAGCGCCAGGGTCCGGACTCGCTCCGCCTGAGCGTGTACCGCCGCAAGAAGAACGGCGACGCCGGCGAGCGCCTGTGGCGGCGCACGTTCGTCCAGCAGGACACCGACGAGGTGCGCATCTGGGCCCGCGGCGGCAAAGACCGCCTCGAGGTGGACGGGCAGGGCGCCCGCATCCTCCTCCGCTTTCTCGGCGGTGCCGGCTTCGACGAGGTGGACGATGCCACCGACGGCGCCCGCCTGTTCCTCTACGACACCCCCGCCGACAGCGCGCTCACGCTCGTGCGGCGCGGCCCCAAGGCCCGCGTCGAGCAGTCCGACCGGATCGTGGAGACGAGCTTCGGCTACGTGCCGCCCACCGCCGGCTTCACGCGCCCCCTCGCCGCGTTCGATTCCAACATCGACGACGGGCTGCGCATCGGGCTGGGCGTGGACGTGGCGACGCCGGGCTTTCTGCGCACGCCCTACATGCGGCGGCAGCGCCTCGTGGCGGGCTACGCCACCGCCTCGGGCGGCTTTTTCGGGGACTACGCCGGCCACTTTCCCGGCCTGCTCGGGCTCTGGGACGGCGGCCTGGCGCTCCGCGGCCAGACGGCGCTCGCCTACCGCAACTTCTTCGGCTACGGCGGCGGCGCCGAGGTCGCGCCGGGCGCCTCGCCCGCCTACTACCGCGTGCGCATGGCGAGCGTCCACGTTGCGCCCTTCGCCGCGCGCAACCTGATGGGCCGCCTCTCCGGGCGGATCGGCCCGACGCTCGACTACGCCGACCCGCACCGCGATTCGAGCCGCTTTCTCGCCGCCGCGCCCCTGCCGGCGCGCGACCTCGCCCCGCAGTGGCTCGCGGGCGCCGAGGCCCAGTTCACCGCCGATGCCACCGACAACCCGCTGCGGCCCGCGCGGGGCCTGCGCATGGAGGCCGGCCTGCGGGCGCGCACGGGGCTCCGCGACCCCGCGCACCGCTACGCCGCGCTGCGCTCAGAGGCGGCGCTCTACTTCACCAAGCAGCGCCTGCCGTGGGCCACCCTCGGCGTGCGCGTGGGCGGCGAGCACCTCGTGGGCACCTTCCCGTTCTACGACGCCGCCACCCTCGGCGGGACCGACAACCTGCGCGGCTACCGCGTCCACCGCTTTGCCGGGCGCTCCACGCTTTACGCGAGCGCCGAACCCCGCGTGCGCCTCAACCGCTTCCGCGCCGTGCTCTGGCCCGACGGCGAGTTCGGCCTGCTCGGCTTTGCCGACGCCGGGCGCGTCTGGGCCGACGCCGCCGACGATGGCCCCTGGCGCCTCGGCTACGGCGGCGGGCTCTGGCTCGCACTCTCGCCCACCCTCGGCGGCACGCTCACCTACGACGTGTCCGACGAGACGCGGGCGCTCTCGCTGCGGTTCGGGCTCGCGTTTTAGCCGGCCCGTTCCGGGCGTTCCTACCGTTGAAGCGGGGACGGCGTGCCGGCGGGCCGCGCCATCGCCTGGAGCGTGATGGGGGCCAGGTCGGGCGGGGCGGCGTAGGCGAGGCGCTGGCCGTCGCACCAGATCTCGGCGGCAAATGGGCCGCCGGGCTGGACGAGGAGCACGAGCGGCGTGCCGGGCGTGGCCGTCAGGTGCTGCTCCCACTGGCCCTGCACGTCCGCATCCTGGAGGGCGTCGGGGGAGCCATAGCGCACGTGCGCCTGCGTGGCCTGCACGCGAAACGCCACCCGGAGGACGGTGGAGGGAGGCGATTTTGCCGCCCGTCCGTCGCGCAGGTAAAGCACGGCGGCGATGAGGAAGGCCGGCAGGAGCACGAAATAAGAACCCAACCAGAGCGCGAGTCCAGCCAAGCCCGCAAATCCGAGCGCTGTCCACAGCAGCGCGGGCTCATGCGAACGCCGGTATCCCTGCAGCAGCAGAAAGGCCAGCAGAAACACAAGCACACACCCGGGCAGCAGGAAAAGCGGGGAGGTGGGGGTGTTGAGGATGTTGGGCAACGGGGCAGGGGGTCCCCAAACATACGAGGCCGCGCGGCTCTCCCGGTACCTCCGTTTAGGATCTAAAACAGCGCCTACGCCTGTTTAAAGGCGCATTCGCACAGATGCTAGGGCTCCAGAAACGGGGCGGGCGCCAGGCGGCGGCAGCCTATGCAGGGGGCGCCTTCGGCGAGGAGGGCCTCCACGATGGGCTGCACGTCCGGCAGGTCGAGCGCGCCTTTCTCGACAAGCCGCACGAAGCCGCGCCGGTCCACCACGAACGTCGTCGGCATCATCTCGGACGACCCGAAGGCGGCGCCCGTGCGCCCGTCGTCGAGCACGAGCGGGTAGGGGATGGCGAGGCGCTCGGCAAAGGGCTGCACGGCGGTCCACCCGCCCTCGTCGATGGAGACGCCGATGACGGTGAGGCCGTACGGGCCGAGGTCGCGCGCGAGGCGGGCGAGGTCCGGGATCTCGCGGAGGCACGGGCCGCACCAGGTCGCCCAGAAGTTGACGAGCACGACGCGCCCGCGCGCGTCGGAGAGGCGCAGGGTGTCGCCGGTGCGCGTGGGGAGGGCGAAGGCCGGGGCGGCCCACGACGAGGGCGGCGGGAGGAACGCGGCGCGGTCGGCGAACGCCTGCGCGTGGGCCGGCAGAGGGAGCAGCGCGAGCGCGGCGAGCGCCCCGGCAAGGCGGAGGGCAGGAGCAGACCGAACGGGCATGGGCGCTGCTAGCGAGGCGCGGGGCCGGGGTTCCGACGGCGCGCGGCGCGGCGCGGGCGCTACCTTTCGCCGCGAACCCCGAAGCCCATGCGCCGCCTCGTCCTTCTTGCCGTGCTCGCCCTCGGTGCCACTGCCGCCTCGGCGCAGGACACCACGCTCACCGTCCGCTCGCCCGGACGCGTGCTCGCGCTCACCGTGCGCCTCCAGGGCGGATCGCCGACGTACGAACTCACCCGCCTCGGGCGGCCCGTCGTGCTCCCCTCGCGGCTCGGCATGGTCACGCGCGACAGCCGCATGGGCGGCGGCCTGCACATGGACAACGGCCTCCGCCTCGCCGGTGCCGACACGTCGTCCTTCGACGAGACGTGGACGCAGCCGTGGGGCGAGATGCGCCGCATCCGCAACCACTACCGCGAACTCCGCACGCACCTCGCCACCAACCAGGCGCCCGTGCGCCGCCTCGACGTGGTGTTTCGCCTCTACGACGACGGCCTCGGCTTCCGCTACGAGTGGCCCGAGCAGGCCGCCCTCGACTCGTTCGAGGTCATGGACGAGGCCACCGAGTTCCGCTTTGCCGGCGACCCGATGGCGTGGTGGATTCCCGCCTACCAGGACAACCGCTACGAATTCCTCTACACCCACTCGCCGATCTCCAGCCTCTCGGTCGTCCACACGCCGATGACGCTGGAGACCGTGGACGGCCTCTCGGTGTCCATCCACGAAGCCGCCCTCGTAGACTTCCCCTCGATGACGCTCGCGCGGACCGGTCCGGGCACGCTCAAGGCCGACCTCGTGCCGTGGTCGAGCGGCGTGCGGGCGTACGGGCGCGCGCCCTACCGCTCGTCGTGGCGCACGATCCAGGTGGCCGACGACCCTGGGGGCCTCGTGACGAGCTACCTCATCCTCAACCTCAACGAGCCCAGCCGGCTCGCGCGACGTGTCGTGGGTCGAGACCGGCAAGTACGTCGGCATCTGGTGGGCCATGCACCTCGACAAGTGGACCGTGGGGCCCCGGCCCCCGCCACGGCGCCACCACCGAGCACACGCGCACCTACATCGACTTCGCCGCGCGGCACGGCTTCAAGGGCGTGCTCGTCGAAGGCTGGAACGTAGGCTGGGACGGCGACTGGTGCGGCGGCGAAGGCTACAAGTTCAACTTCACGCAGCCCTACCCGGACTTCGACATCGCCGCGCTCAGCCGCTACGCCGCCGCCCAGAACGTGCGCCTGATCGGCCACCACGAGACGGGCGCGCATCACCGACAACTACGAGCGGCAGCTCGACTCCGCGTACGCGTTTGCCGCGCAGCTACGGCGAGCGCGTCGTCAAGACCGGCTACGTGGGCAACCGCCTCCGCACGATGGACGGGCGCGCGGAGTGGCACCACGGGCAGTTCGCGGTCCGGCACTACCAGAAGACCGTCGAGACCGCCGCGCGGCACCATATCATCGCTCGACATCCACGAGCCGATCAAGGACACCGGCCTGCGCCGGACGTGGCCCAACCTGCTCACGCGCGAGGGGATGCGCGGCATGGAGTACAACGCGTGGAGCGCGCGACGGCGGCAACCCGCCCGAGCACGAGACCATCCTCCCGTTCACGCGCAACCTCGCCGGCCCGTTCGACTACACGCCCGGCGTGCTCGACCTCTTCTACCCCGAGTACAAGCCCCACAACCGCGTCAACACGACGCTCGCCAAGGCGCTCGCGCTCTACGTCACGATCTACAGCCCGCGTCCACATGATCGCCGACCTGCCCGAGAACCTGGAAGGCCACCCCGCCATGCCGTGGCTCGAAGCCGTCCCCACCGACTGGGACACGACGATCGTGCTCCACGCCAGGATCGGGCGACTACGCCGACGTTCGTGCGCAAGGACCGCCGGAGCGACAACTGGTACCTCGGCGCCGTGACCGACGACACCGGCCGCCTCCTCGACGCGTCGCTCTGACGCTTCCTCACCCCGGGCCGCCTCTACGTGGCCGAGGCCTACGAAGACGGCGACGGACGCCGACTGGAAAACCCACGAAGGCGCGCTCAGCCTGCGCATCCACCAGGCGCTCGTGCGCGCCACCGACCACTGGCCCCTCCGCCTCGCCCCCGGCGGCGGCGCCGCGATCCGCTTCCGCCCCGCCACGCGGGAGGACGAGCGCCGCCTCGCCCCACGCCGGTAGGGGCACGGCGTGCCGTGCCCTCCATGGCCCCCCATTTGTGCGGCGGAAAACCTCGCGCTGTTGGACCTTCGCGCTGGCAGGGGGCACCGTGCCCGGACGTGCGGGTACACGCCGCGCTGAACCCATCCGCCTGTATGTCCACGATCCGCCCCGGCGCCGACTGGCAGCCCTACGAAACCGCCCACGGCCCGTTCACCGAGATCCTCTACCACAAGGCCGAGGGGATCGCCAAGATCACGATCAACCGCCCGGAAAAGCGCAACGCCTTCACGCCGACCACGGTGCAGGAGATGATGCGCGCCCTCGACGACGCCCGCGACGACCTCGACATCGGCGTGATCGTGCTCACGGGGCAGGGCGACGACGCCTTCTGCTCCGGCGGCGACCAGGGCATTCGCGGCGACGCCGGCTACCGCGACGCGGGCTCCGGCGCGGGCCACGAGCGCCTCAACGTGCTCGACTTCCAGCGCATGATCCGGAGCTGCCCCAAGCCCGTCATCGCGATGGTGGCCGGCTGGGCCGTCGGCGGCGGCCACGTGCTCCACGTGATCTGCGACCTCACGATTGCCGCCGAGAACGCCCGCTTCATGCAGACCGGCCCCCGCGTGGGCTCCTTCGACGGCGGCTTCGGCTCGTCCTACCTCGCGAGCATCGTCGGGCAGAAGAAGGCGCGCGAGATCTGGTACCTCTGCCGCCCCTACGACGCGCCGGCCGCGCTCAGCATGGGCCTCGTCAACACCGTCGTGCCGCTGGCGGAGCTGGAGGAGACGACCGTGCAGTGGTGCCGCGAGATCCTCGCCCACAGCCCCATCGCCCTCCGGATGCTCAAGTCCGGCTTCAACGCCGCGCTCGACGGGCAGGCGGGCGTGCAGGAACTCGCCGGCAACGCCACGCTCCTCTTCTACATGACCGAGGAAGGGCAGGAGGGCCGCAACGCCTACAACGAGCGCCGCAAACCCGATTTCGGCCAGTTCCCCAAGCGCCCCTGACCGACCATCCCCCTCGGGGGATCGGCGCGCAGCGCCGAGGGGGGTAGCGCGCAGCTTGCCTGAAAGCCAGAACCCCCTCCGGCCCTCCGGGCCACCTCCCCGGGGGAGGCGTTTCTTTCGTTGCCCCATGAATGTCTGGCTCACCGCTGCCCGCCCGCGCACGCTGCCTGCTGCGGTGGCGCCCGTGCTCATGGGCACCGCGATGGCGGCCGCTGACGAGGGCTTCCATGCGCCCTCCGCGCTCGTGGCGCTGGGGTGCGCGCTCCTGTTGCAGATCGGCGCCAACTACGTCAACGACCTCGCCGACGCGCGCAAAGGGGCCGATACCGAAGCCCGCAAGGGCCCCCTGCGCGTGGTGAGCGCCGGGCTCGTGAGCGAGCGGGCAATGCTGCGGGCGATCCTGCTCGTGTTCGGCGTGGCCTTTGGGATGGGGCTCTACCTCGTGGCGCGGGGGGGGTGGCCGGTGCTGGCCGTCGGCCTCGCCTCCATCGGGGCCGCCATCGCCTACACGGCGGGGAAAAAGGCGCTCGCCTACCTCGGCCTCGGCGACCTGTTCGTGCTGCTCTTCTTCGGGCCCGTCGCCGTGGCGGGCACGCATTACGTGCAGGCGCTCCAGTTCTCGTGGCTCGCCGTGCTCGCGGGCGTCGGGCCGGGGATGCTCGCCGTCGCGATCCTCGTGGCCAACAACCTGCGCGACGTGGACGAGGACCGGGCGGCGGACAAGCGGACGCTCATCGTGCGCTTCGGCGCGGGCTTCGGGCAGGGGCTCTTCGTGCTCTGCCACGTGATCGCGGCGTTTCTGCCGCTCGCGCTGTGGGGCCTCACCGGGCGCCACTTCGGGGCGTGCGCGGCGGCGCTCGTGCTGCCGCTCTCCATGAAGGCGATCCGCGCGGTGCGCACCTCGCGCGCCCCCGAGGTGCTGATTCCGGTGCTCGTGGGTACCGGGCAGCGGCTGTTTCTGTACGCGGTGCTCTTCAGCCTCGGATGGCTGCTCACGTGAGGGTGGGGCGCTTTTGCGGGCAGGATAGGGGGAGGCTGCGGGGGGACGTGTACAGCATCCGACGCCCCCCTGCGCGTCTCGACTCCGGAATCGATCCCTGTGCGTGCCGACCGTTCGGCCCTGTTTCTGCCCACCTTAGCCTACTTTCCCGATGGCCCGCTTTCACCTCAGCCGCACCGTTCTGGGCGGCCTTTTCGTCGCCGCCGCGCTCGGCCTGAGCGCCTGCGACGGCCTCAACACCGACGCTTCGGCGTCGAACGAGCTCGGCGCGATGCTCAGCTCCGTCTCCAACGACGCCTCGCTCTCGTCCACCCAGCAGGCGAAGCTGTCGGCGAGCTTCTCCGGCAGCGCCCGCACGCCCGGCGTCACCTGGCGCCTCGCCGACTCGCTCGCCAAGTCGCTCACGGCCGAGCAGAAGGCCGCCCTCATCGCCCGCTCGGCGGGCCGCGACACCTCGCGCTTCCGGGGCCTGCTCGGGCATCCGGGCGCCGGCTACCTCGGCCTCGGCGGCTTCATCGGCTCCAGCAAGCACTTCGGCGTGTCCCGCCAGGACAGCGTGCTCAACCTCACCGAGGCGCAGAAGACGCAGGTCCAGGCGCTCCACCAGAGCTACCGCGACGCCGTCAAGGCCCTCCGCGAGAGCTTCCGCAGCGGCGCAACGACCCAGGAGGCCTTCCTCCGCGATCAACTCGCGCTCAACGCCAAGCTCCAGGCCGACGTCACGGCGCTGCTGACGGCCGCGCAGAAGGCCGCCCTCGCCGCCTTCAAGGCCAGCAAGGAAGCCGAGTTCGCCACCTACAAGGCCCAGGTGACGGCGGTGCGCGACCAGGTGCTCGGCCTCACGAGCACCCAGAGCGGCCAGTTCGACAGCATCATCGCCGCCCAGCTGTCGGCGCGCGAAGTGCTCGTCGAGCAGTTCTCGGCCGGCACGATCACGCTCGTCAAGTTCCAGGCCGACGTGGCCGCCCTCGAAGCGGCCAAGGCCACGGCGCTGCAGGCGCTCCTGACGCCGAAGCAGTACGAGGTCGTGCAGATCCACGACGCGCTCACGATGCACGGCCACGGCAAGGGCTTCGGCCACGGTCCGGGCGTGGGCGAGAAGGGCCCCGGCAAGGGCCACGGGCGCGGCGGCAAGGACGACTGAGCCCACAGGATTGAAGCCCGCTTGCCCCGGCAGGCGGGCTTCAGCGGGGTGCCGAGAAGGGAGGCTCGGCACCCCGCTTCTATTGGGGCCGGGGCCGCTCGCTCTTGCAGATCGTGTGAGAAGCCCGTCGGGAAGCACCGCGCGCATTGACCTGTCCGGCCCTGGCGCCGTAGTTTCTCCGTCCCCAGCCGCCGCTATAGCTCAGTTGGTAGAGCGGTTCACTCGTAATGAACAGGTCAGCAGTTCGAATCTGCTTAGCGGCTCCGGAAAAACGCCTCAGATTAGCCGTCTGGGGCGTTTTTCATTTGCGGCAATCCGCACACAGGGCCACATAAGACCAAGCATAGGCACAGATTTGTAGACCGCTTCGTATGTTTGGTAGAGGTTGCCACCGGGGCACCTCAGCTCTACTCCCGATTCGAGTGCTGCCAGACTTTCCTTCGCTCAAGAACAGGGTACGGGATCGGTTCGTCTCCTCAATCCTCCGTTCGGGTTCGGAATGGGCTCCGGTTTCCGGGATGATTCCCATGCACACGCTGCATGAAGGAGAGGGAACCACGCTCGTGCGGCCCGATGGGAGCATAGATGCGACCGATGTTCAAGAGTTCAAGGGCACGTCGATTGTGGCGAATGCGGAGATGGGGACGATCACTCTACACGAGGTCTACGCCCGGACGCGGGATGCAATCCGGGAGGTGCTTTCGCAGCAGGAGCGGCTCGTGTTCGAAAAGGTTGAAGCTGCCGCTGCATCCGTGGGTAACGCGGTCGAGGCGCAGGGACGCCCGCTAGATGCAGATCTACTTTTGGAGGTCTGGGAGCGAGTTTGGATAGACTTCAACCCTGATGGACGGCCTCGGCTTCCGATGATCACTGTGCCTCCAGGCGCTCAGGAGAAGATGGAGATTGCTGTAAAGCAGCTTGAAGAGGAGCCTTTTAGGTCAAGGCTTGCCGTGATAATTGAGCGCAAAAAAGAGGAATGGCATGATCGAGAGGATCGTCGAAAACTGGTTGACTAAGGCTGGCGAACGGACGTACCAACTGCCGTTCTGCTATATGCTGACGGCAAACGGATACGCCGTCGTCCACCTCACGCGCCACTGCGCGATGGAACTGGGTAAGGACGTGATAGCTCTCGCGCCCGACGGTGTGCCACACGCGTACCAGCTCAAGGGTGGGGACATCAACCTGACGACGTGGCGGAACGTCGTGTTTCCGCAGATGGCTGACCTTGTCATGGGTCGAATCGTGCATCCCGCCATCGATTCGGCGATGCCACACCGCCCGTTTCTCGTCACCAACGGGACTATCCACGAGGAGGTTAGCCGCGCCATCGATGATCTTAACGCCGGCTGGGTGTCGAAAGGGTACCTACCGCTTGGCGTGATCACACGAGGGGAAATGCTGCGGTGGGCGCTGGATCTCGGCACGTCCCTCTGGCCCTCAGAACTCCGCGATCTGAAGACGCTCATCGAACTCCACCTCTCAGATGGACACGAGACGTTTCCGAAAGCGAAGCTCGCCGCTCTTCTGGAGGGTGTGCTCCCCTTAGAACTGGTTGAAGGCCGCGCCCCCAAGGTGCCCGAGTGCGTGCGAGCCCTTGCGAGTGCTGCCCTGCTCACCTCTCTTGCCCTGACGCCCTTCGTTAATGCCGATAACCATGTGGCCGAAGCGGAGGCATGGACGGTGTATGCGGCTTACGCGATGGCATTGGCAGAAAGGTGGGATCTTCCAGAGTCGGCCTATTCTCGTGAGCTTGCGCTCGCAAAGCAGGCGGCCTGCAACGCGCTCGGGCGTCTCGTAGAAGAGCTGCGCGGACGAGAGCGGCTTACTGAAGGGGACGAGATGCTCGATACGCCCTTTCTCCCCTTCCGCCTAACGTGGATCGTCGGGCTTGTCGCCGCTTGGGCACTCCATCGCCGCTTACGAGGTGAGAGTACACATGAGGGTGTGGACGAAGGGGCTTTTCCTTTCGATGCTGATAGCTTCGCGTGGGACTTCTGTCTTCAGCATAGAGGGGAGCGTCAGCTTTGGGGAGAGGCCGCCGTCCCCCTCTTCCTTGCTTACTACCTATGGTGGAGAAGTAAGGACGCCGGGCGTGGACCTGCATTACATCTGCGCACTCTACTTGATAGGATTGTCACCGCCCACACGCCAGAAGGAAGGGGAGAATTGCCGGGGCCCTATTACGAGGCTGCAGACCTCCTTCCCCACGCCCTTGATGCGGAGCTTCAAGATCTGCTGCCCGATGGGCTCCGAATTGCCGAGGCGCCGCTGAAGGAAAGCTTCCGAGGCCACTCCTACATGCTCGAAGGGGTGCTCCACCTTATCGTGCGCCAACTTTACCGGCAGCACGTCCGAACACTTTGGCCGGCCATCACGCAGGTCACCTTTGCCACGTTCGAGTACGTGCATCCGTGGCATCGGTACCGGTGGCGGAATCCGCGGGAGGGGCGGGAGCGAACCGTGATGCCTAATCTCACGCAGAGCTGGTCGGAGCTAGCTGATGTCGCAATGGACCGAGAAGGCAGAGGGCTTCCTCGGTTGATCCGCGAAGACCCTGCGTTCGCCGTCCTCTTCGGCTGTGTATTTCCCCACCGAGTCGATGCCGATTTTATCCGGTACGTGGATGGTGCTGTGCGCGAACGAGCACTCAGTGCACTGTAGGGCGATCCTGCCACAGATTGCCACGAAATGCCGCAGAGTATGGACCATGTATGGACCGGTTCGCACCGGGGCAGGGGGTATTGCCCTGTGAGGCTCTGCCCTCCCGCTCGCGTGGCGGCGCTGGGCCGCGTAGGCGGCACGTGCGGAGGCTTCGAGCGGCGCCGGCCCATGACGCGGCCGCGCCGGTGGCGTTAGCGGCCGATGTGCGCGTGCTCCTGCGCCATGTCCACGAACACCCGCAGAAGTGCGGCCGGTCGCTTCTGTACGCCGTCGCGTGGCACCGTCACCCCGGTGAGCAGCCGGAAGCCCTCCACGTCCGGCAGTGCGTGCGCGGGCGTGTAGCCCATCGCAAACGACGTAAACAAGCGCGCCTGCGTCTCCGCTTCGTGGAGGTATTCAATGGAGTCGTGGCGCAGGTCCGCTTCGATCCGGCTTCGCACTTCCCGCATCGCATCGGCAGGGCCTTCGACGTACTGGCAGAAGTGACCGGAGCCCACGCCCGGCACGTAATCGTAGATGAGCAGCCCGGTCACGGCGTGCGCTTCGTTGAACGCACGCGCGGACAGCAGCAGGGCTTTCAGGGCGGCATCGTCGAAGGGGACGACCGCGCGGCTGAGGTAGAGAAAAGAGTGGAGCGGAGGCACCGGGTCAGACAGAGGCACTGGATGCACGGGGGGCGGGGGCGGTAGGATCACAGGGGCGAACGCGCTTGCAGAGCCCACGTTGCTTGGCCGGCAGGGGCCGCGCCGCAGGGAAGCCTGCCAGACGGCCACGCCGAGGCCGGACCGGCATCGGGGCGGTGGGCACCCGGGGCGTTCGTTGGAGCGGGAAGGGGCACACGGCCGCGAACACCGCTCGTGGGCACACCTCGACCCGCTGTTCGTCCAACCAGAGGGCACCACCTGACGGCCGCGCCCGCCTCCGCGAAGCTAGAGCGCCCGCCGCCGTCGGTCCATGCTCTGCGGTGCTCGTTCGCGGGTGCGGGGCGCTTGTGTTTGGGAGCCGGAGCAGCAAGGCGCGCGGCCGAGGTGGTTGAAACAGGGCCGGTATAACTGCGAGTGGCAGGCATCCCCCTGCCCGCGTCCCGTGTTGGGATCAGGAGCGGCGGCTCTATCATCTCTATCAGGCCGCCCCTGCCAACATGATCGCTGCTCTCCGGCGCCCCGGGTGCGTATGACCCGGTTTGAACGCACCCCCACGCCCGGCATCTACACGGCCATCGTGCTGTCGATGGTCGTCGTCTTCATCGTCGACCTCCTCACGCCGCTCGGGTACGCCGAGTGGGTCGTCTACCTCGTCCCCGTCATCCTGACGCTCTTCGTGTGGCGCCAGAGCCTGCCGCTGTTCGTGGCGGGTGCGACGACGCTGCTCATGGTGGCGGGCCTGCTGCTGAGCCCGGCGGGCGTGTCGATGCAGACCGCCGCCGTGAACCGGAGCCTCGGGCTCGTCACCGTATGGGTCGTGGCCTTCGTGGGCTACCAGTTTATCCGCAACAAGATCGCCGTGCGGCGCCAGCAGTGGCTGCAAACCGGCGAAACCGGCCTCAACACGGCCATCGCGGGCACGCCCACACTGGCCCTGCTCGGCGAGCACGTGCTGAAATTCCTCGCCGAGTACCTCGACGCCCACGCGGGGGCCCTGTTTGTGCAGGAAGGCGACGGCTTCCGGCGCATCGCGGCTATGCGCTGCCGGCGGGCAACGCCGCGCCCGAGCGCGTTGCAGTCCGGCGAGGGCCTGCTCGGCCAGGCGGCGCAGGACGGCCGGGCGTTCGTCGTGCGCGACGTGCCCGAGGGCTATCTCGCCATCGGCTCGGCGCCTCGGACGTGCCACGCCCGCGCCACCTGCTCGTCGCCCCGGTCGCCGCCGGACGGCGAGGTCAACGCGGTGATCGAGCTGGGCTTCTTCCACCCGGTCGACGGGGCCTGACCGAGGAACTGTTCGAGCGCGCCGGCGAGGCCATCGGCGATGGCCGTGCGCTCGGCCGAGTACCGCGCCCGCCTCCAGGACCTGCTCGAAGAGACGCAGCGGCAGGCCGAGGAACTGCAGGCCCAGAGCGAGGAGCTGCGCGTGTCCGAACGAGGAGCTCGAAGAGCAGAGCCGTGCACTGCGCGAAACGCAGGCGCGGCTCGAACAGCAGCAGGCCGAGCTGGAGCAGACCAACGCCCAGCTCGAAGAGCAGGCCCAGCTGCTGGAGGCCCAGAGGGACGACCTGCTCGCGGGCCAAGGCGGCGCTGGAGACGCAGGCGCGCGAGCTCGGAGCAGGCCAGCCGCTACAAGTCCGACTTCCTGGCGAACATGTCGCACGAGCTGCGCACGCCGCTCAACTCGTCGCTGATCCTGGCCAAGCTGCTGGCCGACAACCGCGACGGCAACCTGACGCGACGAGCAGGTCAAGTACGCCGCAGACGATCCAGTCGCGCCGGCAACGACCTGCTCGCGCTGATCAACGACATCCTCGACCTGTCGAAGATCGAGGCCGGGCAGCATGGACGTCCAGCCCGAGCCGGTGCGCGTCGCCGCGCTGGTCGACGACCTGCGCCGCACGTTCGAGCCGGTCGCCGAGCAGAAGGGCGCTCGCGCTTCGACGTCGAGATCGCGCCCGGCGCGCCGGACAGCATCGAGACCGACCGCGCAGCGGCTCGAGCAGATGCTCAAGAACCTGCTCTCGAACGCGCTCAAGTTCACCGAGCAGGGCGAGGTCGACGCTCGACGTGAGCCGCGCCGGCGACGGGCGGATCGCGCTTCGCCGTGCGCGACACCGGCATCGGCATCGCCCGAGCAGCAGCAGGAGATCATCTTCGAGGCGTTCCGCCAGGCGGACGGCACGACCAACCGCAAGTACGGCGGCACCGGCCTGGGCCTGTCGATCTCGCGCGAGCTGGCGCGGCTGCTCGGCGGCGAGATCTGCGCTGGCGAGCGAGCCGGGCCAGGGCAGCACGTTCACCGCTGACGCTGCCGCGAGCCTACGACGCCGGCGCGCGTCCAGCCGCGCCGCCGCGCCGCCGCCCCGCCGGCGCGCCGCTGCCCGCGCCGGCCGCAGCCGCGCCGTCGCGCGGCCGTGCCCGCGCCGCGCCGCCCGCCCGCGCGCCGCGGCGGATCGACGGACGACCGCGAGCGGCTGACCGGCGACGGCCGCGTCATCCTGGTCGTCGAGGACGACGCGTCGTTCGCCCGGATCCTTACGACCTCGCCCACGAGCTGGACTTCCAGTGCCTGATCGCGACGACCGCCGAGGAGGCGCTGGCGCTGGCGCGCGCAGCACCTGCCGAGCGCCGTCGTGCTCGACGTCGGCCTGCCGGACCACTCCGGCCTTCGGTGCTCGACCGGCTCAAGCACGACGCCCGCACGCGGCACATCCCGGTGCACGTGGTCTCGGCGAGCGACTACGCGCAGACGGCGCTGGCGCATGGGCGCCGTCGGGCTACATGCTCAAGCCGGTCAAGCGCGAGCGAGCTGGCCGAGGCGCTTCGAGCAGCTCGGAAACGCGGCTCGACGCAGCGGCTGCGGCGCGTGCTCGTCGTGGAGGACGACGCGGTCCAGCTCGACAGCCTGCGGAAGCTGCTCGGCTCGCACGACGTGGAGACCGTCGGCGCGCGCGACGGCCGCCGAGTGCCTGGAGCAGCTCGCAGGACGACACGTTCGACTGCATGGTGCTCGACCTCAGCCTGCCCGACGCCTCCGGCTTCGCGCTGCTGGAGACGCTCAGCCGCGAGGACGCGCTACTCCTTCCCGCCGGTCATCGTCTACACCGGCCGCGACCTGTCGGCCGACGAGGAGCAGCGGCTGCGGCGCTACTCGCAAGTCGATCATCATCAAGGGGGCCAAGTCGCCCGAGCGGCTGCTCGACGAAGTGACGCTGTTCCTGCACCAGGTGGTCTCCGAACTGCCGCCGGAGCAGCAGCGCATGCTCGAAAAGGCCCGCAGCCGCGACGCCGCCCTGGAAGGCCGGCGCATCCTGGTGGCCGAGGACGACGTGCGCAACGTCTTCGCGCTCACCAGCATCCTGGAGCCGCGCGGGCGCGCATCGTGCAGATCGCCCGCAACGGCCGCGAGGCGCTGGACGCGCTGGAGCGTCGCCGCGGCGACCCGACGCGCCGATCGACCTCGTGCTCATGGACATCATGATGCCCGAGATGGACGGCCTCACCGCCATGCGCGAGATCCGCAAGCGGCCCGAGTGGAAGAAGCTGCCGATCATCGCGCTCACGGCCAAGGCCATGAAGGACGACCAGGAGCAGTGCCTGGCCGCCGGCGCCAACGACTACATGGCCAAGCCGCTCGACGTGGAGAAGCTGCTCTCGCTCGTCCGCGTCTGGATGCCCGCGATGACCGAGACCACGCGCCGCCGACGAGACCGAGGACATCGAGCTGCGGCCTGCTGCTCGAGGCGATCTACCGGAAGTACCACTACGACTTCCGCGGCGTACTCGCACGGCGTCGCTCAAGCGGCGGCTGCGCGCAGGCCCGCGAGCACTTCGGCTGCGCAGCTTCTCCGCAGCTCCAGGACCGGGTGCTGCACGACGCCGGACGTGCTGCCGCGAGCTGCTCGGCTACCTCACCGTGCAGGTGAGCGAGATGTTCCGCGACCCGGCCTACTTCCGCGCCCTGCGCGAGCAGGTGCGTGCCGCACCTGCGGACCTACCCCTCGCTCAAGGTCTGGGTGGCCGGGTGCAGCGCGGGCGAGGAGCTGTACTCGCTGGCCATCCTGTTCCGCGAGGAAGGGCTGGAGGAGCGCACGCATCTTCTACGCCACCGACATCAACCCCGAGGCGCTGCGGAAGGCCGAGGCGGGCGTGTACGACCTCGACCGCATCCCGCTGTTCACCGAGAACCACCGGCAGTCCGGCGGCAAGTCCTCGCTCTCGGACTACTACACCGCCGCCTACGGCGCGCGCCGTTTCGACAAGACCCTGCGCGAGCGGGCCGTCTTCTCCGACCACAGCCTGGTCTCCGACGCGGTCTTCGCCGAGGTGCAGCTCGTGTCGCTGCCGCAACGTGCTGATCTACTTCGACCGCGACCTGCAGGACCGCGCGGTCGGCCTGTTCAAGGACTCGCTGGTGCGGCAAGGGTTTCTCGGGCTCGGGTCGAAGGAGAGCCTGCGCTTCTCGCGCCACGCCGACGCGTTCGCCGAGTTCGCCCGCGACGAGCGGATCTACCAGAAAGCGCGGTGACCGTACCGCGACTCCTGCCGCGCCGCACGGCCGCTGCGCGGTGCGGCCGTCGTGATCGGCGCCTCGGCCGGGGCCGTCGAGGCGCTGCGGCGCATCCTGCCGGCGCTGCCCGCGGGACTTCCCGCTGCCGGTGCTGGTCGTGGTCCACGTGCCGCCGGACCGGAACGAGCCTGCTGGCCGAGCTGCTCGACGCCCGCTGCCGCGGTCGCCGTGAAGGAGGCCGAGGACAAGGAGCCGCTCGCGCCCGGCACCGTCTACTTCGCCCCGCCCGACTACCACCTGCTCGTGGAGCCCGACCGCCAGCTCTCGCTCTCCAGCGAGGAGCCGGTGCTCTACTCGCGCCCCTCCATCGACGTGCTGTTCGAGTCCGCCGCCGACGCCTACGGCGCCGCGCTCGCCGGCGTCGTCCTCACCGGCGCCAACGCCGACGGCGCCGCAGGGCCTGCGGGCGGTCTGCGACGCCGGGCGGCATGGCGCTCGTGCAGGACCCGGACGACGCGCCGATGCCGCACCATGCCCGCAGGCCGCGCTCGCCGCCTGCCCTGCGGCCCGTGCCCTGCGCTCTGGCAGAAATCGCCGCGTACCTTCTCGACGCGCGGCCTGTCCGCCGCCGATCGACTGATGGCCGCTCGATCCGGTCAAATTCCTGCTCGTCGATGACCTGGAGGCGAACCTCCTGGCCCTCGAAGGCTCTGCTGCGCCGCGACGGGCTGGAGCTGCTGCAAGGCGCACTCCGGGCCCGAGGCCCTGGAACTGCTGCTGCAGCACGATGTCGCGCTCGCGCTCGCTCGACGTGCAGATGCCGGGCATGGACGGCTTCGAGCTGGCCGAGCTCATGCGCGGCACCGAGCGCACCCGCCGCGTGCCGATCATCTTCCTCACCGCCGGCGGCATCGACCAGCAGCGCCGCTTCCGCGGGCTACGAGGCCGGCGCGGTGGACTTCATGTTCAAGCCGATCGAGCCGCACATGCTCCAGAGCAAGGCCGACGTGTTCTTCGAGCTCGGGCGGCAGCGGCAGGAACTGGCCGCCGTGGCGCAGGAAAACGAGCGCCTGCTCGCCGAGAGCGAACGCGCCTCGGCGGCCCTGCGCGAGAGCGAAGCCCGCTTCCGCGCCCTCGCCGACAACATGGACCAGCTGGCCTGGACGACCGACGCCGCCGGCGAGGTGACGTGGTTCAACCGCCGCTGGGCCGACTTCACCGGCGTCTCCGATGGGCACGCGGGCCCCACCGTCATGCACCCGGAGCACGCCGCGCGCGTGCGCGCCAAGTTTCAGGCGCACGTGCAGAGCGGCGAACCCTGGGAAGACACCTTCCCCATGCGCAGCCAGGGCGGGGCGTACCGCTGGTTTCTCTCCCGGGCCCACCCGATCCGCGGCGCCGATGGGCAGATCTCGATGTGGTTCGGCACGAACACCGACGTGACCGACCGCCTGGAGATGGAGGCGCGCTTGCTCGACAACGAGGCCACGCTGCTCGAACTCAACGAGACGCTCGAACAGCGCGTGGCCGCGCGCACCGCCGAGGTGGAGGCGCGCAACAACGAACTCCAGCAGTTTGCCTACGTCGCCTCGCACGACTTCCAGGAGCCACTCCGCAAGATCCAGACGTTCGGGAGCCTGCTGCTCATGGAGGCCGGCGACCAGCTCGGCGAGGAGCCGCGCGGATACATCGAGCGGATGCAATCGGCGGCGGCGCGGATGTCGGCCCTGTTGCAGGACATGCTCGCCTTCTCACGCGTCAACTCGCGCGTGGCCCCGTTTACGTGGGTAGACCTCGGCAACGTCTTGCGCGAGGTGCTGCGCGACCTCGACATGAACATCGCCGAGACGGGCGCCGAGGTGACGGTGGAGACGGGCGAGGCGGGCATCAACGCGGATGAGAACCAGATCCGGCAGGTGCTGAACCACCTCCTGCTCAACGCCCTCAAGTACCGCGCCCCGGACGGCCCACCCCGGATCCGCGTGACCGCCGAGACGCTCGCGCGGTCCCCCGAGGGGAGGCCGGGGCCAGTTTGCCGGATCGCGGTGGAGGACAACGGCATCGGCTTCGACGCGAAGTACGCCGAGCGCATCTTCCGCCCGTTCGAGCGGCTCCACGGCAAGAGTGCCTACCCCGGCACGGGCATGGGCCTCGCCATCTGCCGCCGCATCGCCGTACGCCACGGCGGCACGATCACCGCCGAGAGCACGCCCGGCGTGGGCAGCTGCTTCACGCTCCTCCTGCCCGTCACGCCCCCCGATCCGCCCGAACCCGTCGCCTCGGGGGATGATGCGGACCCCACCGCTGCGCCCGACCTCGAACGCCGCCTCCCCTGAGGCGCTGAGGCCTGCGGGCGCCGCCTGTCTCCTTTGCTTCATGCCCGTCGCGATGCGTCCTGCCCTCCTCTGCGCGGCCCTCGTGCTCTTTGCCGGCTGCGCGGCCTCGCGCCCCGCCGCCGCGCCGCCGCCGCCCGGCCCGCGCCCCCACGACAACCTGAACGCCACCGTCTGGATGCAGACGGCGGTGGAGTACCGCGCCAACGCCCTCGCCCTCTACCGCGCGGCCACCTCCCTGCTGCCTGCCGCCCTCGCCGACACCGCGTGGAGCGCGGACGTGCCGCAGCTGCAGCGGGGAGGCTTCGGGCGCCTCCCCGCCGCCGTCGTGCTCGATCTCGACGAGACGGTCCTCGACAACAGCCCGGCGCAGGCCCGCCGTGTTGCGGTAGACAGCGCCTACAGCCAGAAGGCATGGGGCGTGTGGACGGCGTCCGCCTCGGCCCGCGCCATCCCCGGCGCGCTCGCCTACACGCAGGCTGCCCACGCGCGCGGCATTCGCGTCGTCTACATTACCAACCGCACCGCCGCCGAGGAAGCCGACACGCGCCGCAACCTCGCCGCGCTCGGCTTCCCCCTCGACGCCGACGAGGACGGGGTGCTCACGCGCGGCGAGCGCCCCGCCTGGGCCGCCTCCGACAAAGGGCCCCGCCGCGCCGACGTGGCCGCCCGCTACCGCATCCTCCAGCTGGTCGGCGACAACCTCGGCGACGTGCTCTCGGGCGAAGACGCCGCGGTAGCCGCCCGCGACGCGCTCGTGGCGCCCTACGACGCGTTCTGGGGCACGCGCTGGTTCCTGCTCCCCAACCCCACCTACGGCTCGTGGGAGAGCGCCATCACGCGCGGCGCAGCCCGACGGACGCGCCGCCAAGCGCGCCGCCCTCCGGCAGCAGTAGGGCGTAGCTTGCCGCCTCCCCCTACTCCCCGCACGCGCGTGACGCCCCTTCGCATCGGCATCCTCGGCTACGGCGCTTTCGGGCGCTTTCTGCACGGCGCCTGGGCCGATCTGCCCGGCGTGGCGGTGGTGGCCGTCGCCACGCAGGAGCCGGGCGCGGCGCCCCCCGGCGTGCGGGCCTACGCCGCGTGGCAGGAGGCCCTCGCGGCGGGCGGATTCGACCTGGCCGCCATCGCGCTCCCGCCCGTCATGCACGCCGACGTAGCCGTGGCCGCGATGGAGGCAGGCTTCCACGTGCTCATCGAAAAGCCGGTCGCGACGACCCTCGCCGATGCTGAGCGCATCGCGGCGGCGCAGCAGCGCACCGGGCGCGTGGCCGGCGTGAACTACCTGATGCGCTTCAACCCCATCGTGGAGGCGCTCCACGCGTGGTGCCGGAGCGGCGCGTTCGGGCCCCTGCGGCGCGTGGTGGTGGAGAACTACGCGCAGGACGAGACGCTCGCGCCGGACCACTGGTTCTGGGACCGCGCGCAGTCCGGCGGCATCCTCGTCGAGCACAGCGTCCACTTTATCGACGTCGTGCACGGCTGCGATCCGGGCGCGCCCGTGCAGGTGCAGGGCGGGGCGGTGCGCCGGGCAGGCGGGCAGGAAGACCGCGTGCTGATGAACGTGCTCTACGCGCGGGGCCTCGCGATGACGCAGTACCACAGCTTCGCGCGGCCCAACTTCTTCGAGGAGACGACCCTCCGCTTTGTGTTCGACCTCGCCGAACTGCGCTGGGAAGGCTGGATCCCGATGCAGGGCACGGTGCGCGCGCTCACCACAGACGCGGGCGAGGCGGCGCTGCGCCTGCTCCCCGGCTTTGCCGAAACCGCCCGCACGTCGCTTTCAGACGCCCCGCTCCGCTCCGGGGGCATCGAGTACCGCCCCACCGCCGACGTGCGCGGCCCCTTCGCGCTCCCCATCTCCAAAGCCGACGCCTACACCGCCGCCGTCTGCGCGCTGCTCCTCGACGTCAAGGCCGCCATCGAGACGCCGGGCCATCGCCTCCGCGCGGGCCTCCCTGAAGCCCTCGCGAGCCTCCAGGTAGCCCTCGCCGCCGCCAACGACACGGCGCCGGTCGTCGAGCCCGGCTGATCCCAGATCCGCTTGCAGCGTGAGGTATCGGGTTGATCGCCGATCATGGATCATCGCCAGAAGGCGCCTCGGGCGTCTCTGACCATGATCCATGATCGGTCATCCCTCATCCATGCTTCGGCGGGCCTTCTCGCACCGTCCGGGCGGATCTGTGTGAGGCGTCAGCGGAGGCGGACGAGGGTTTGCTGGAGCGTGCGCCCGGCCGTGGTGAGGCGCGCGACGTAGAGGCCGGGGGCCCCTTCGCCCACCCAGGTGAACGAGGTGGTGCCGGAGGCGAGCGGGCCGTCGTGCAGGAGGGCCACGCGGCGCCCGAGCGCGTCGAAGACGGCAAGGGTCACGCCGGCTGGCGCGGGCAGCGTGACGGCGAGCGCGACCGGCCCGCGCGCCGGGTTCGGGAAGGGCGGTGCGAGCGCGGCGGCGTCCGAGCGGGCCGGGGCATCGGTGGGGGTGTAGAGCGTGCGGATCTCGGCGGCGGTGAGGGCGCGGTTGTAGAGGCGCACATCGTCGAGGGCGCCGGCGAAGTTGTAGCCCATGTCGTTGGGGAGCATCTGCCCGAGCAGGAGCGGCAGGTCGCTCGGCAGGAGCGTGCCGGTGAAGGGCTTCTCCGCCGAGAGCGTCCCGTTGACGTAGAGCCGCACGGCGCTGCCCTCGAAGGTGGCCACGAGGTGCGCGTACACGCCGACCGGCAGGCCCTGCGCGGCATCGACGTCCACGATGCCCGCGCTCGTGCGGAGCGTCCAGCGCGGGAGCACGGTGGCGGGCGTGCTCTGGGGCAGGAGCGAGAGCTTGTAGCGGTTCTGGTAGGAGCCGTGCGAGATCACGTACCGCTCGCGGTCGCCGCTGCCGGGGGCCGGGCGGATCCACAGGCTCACCGTGAGCGCGTCCGCCATCTGGAGCGCGCGCCGCCCCGCCGCCGGGATCGTCGCCACGTCGTCGCCCCCGTCGAAGAGGAGGGCCGAGCCGGGGTTGGCGCGGTGGCCCTCGGTGGGCTGCGCGCCCACGAGCGTGGCGGTGTGCTCGAAGCCGCTCTCGTCGTGGACCACCCCCGCGTCGAAGGGCAGGCTGAGCACGAGCCGCCCCACGGTGACGAACGCCGTGTCGCGCGCCTCGCCGCCGGAGGGGTCGAGCGCGCGGCACACGGCGGCCACGACGCCCACGCGCGCCGGCGCCGTGAAGGTGACGCTCGCGCCCGTACCGCCCCCGCTGAGCGTGCCGCTCGCGGCGGTCCAGGTGTACGTGAGCGGGTCGTTGTCCGGGTCCGTGGCGGCGCAGGTGAGCGTGGTGGTGCCGCCCACGTCCACGACGCCGGGCGTGGCGCGCACCTCGGTCAGGCGCGGCGAGCGGTTGGCGAGCACGGTGAAGGTGAGGCTCGCCTGCGCTTCGGCGCCTGCGCCATCGCGCACGCGGCAGGTGGCCGTGTAGGTGCCCGCCGTGGGGGCCGAGAACGTGGCGGTGCCGCCGCCGGGCGTGAGCGTGCCCCCGCTCGCGCTCCACACGTTGGTAAGGGCGTCGGCGTCCGGGTCGTCGCCCGTGCAGTAGAGCGTGGCGGCTTCGCCGAGGCCGAGGGACGTGCCGCTCGCGTCGAGGCTCTTCACGCGCGGCGTCCGGTTGCCGGTGGCGATGCGGTAATCGGCGACGATCCCGGCGAGGCAGCAGGCGCCCGTCCTGGCGTTCCTCGGTAGCGCTGGCGGGCACGACCACGATCACGCGCGCATCGTCCGGGGGCAGCGCGATGCTTGCCGTGCCCCGCACGCCGCGCGCCACGAAGGCATCGTGGGCGGCGTCGTAGAGGTCGTAGGTGCCGAAGTTGAGCCGGAGCGTGACGGTCTTCTCCTCCGCGTAGGGATTGTAGTAGAGAAAGCTGGCGTACGCGTCGCGGTGGTAGAAGTCGGTCTTGAGCAGGTCGAGGCGGAGGATGCCCGGCACCTCGGTCGAGTCGATGAGCGCGCCGAGGTAGCCGATGGAGGCCGAGGAGTAGACCGACAGGTCGGTGGCGGCCCAGCCGTTGCGGAGCGCATCGCCGGTGGCAAAGGGCGCCACCCCGCTCTGCTGCCCGCGGAGGGCCTCGTAGCCCATCGCGGCGGCGGGGTCGTTGGCAGAGGCCCACGCGTACGAGGGCGCCGTCTGGTGATTGGGGGGAAGTCCGTTCCAGTAGAACAGGCGGGTGGCGCTCGGCGAGGTTGACCATCCACCGGCCAATCGGGCGCGCGAGGCGGTCGTCGTAGCGCACGAGCGGCACGAGCGCGGCGGCCTGCTGGAGGCCGTTGAGCAGGAACAGGTAGCCGTCGCCGTCCACCTCGCCCACGAGCCCGCTCAGGTCGAGGCCCCCGCGCACGCCCACAAACGTGCCCCAGGCGCGCAGCGGCCCCCGGTCGAACGACCAGCCGACGAGCTTCGGCACATCGTAGTGCGTCCCGACCTCGGCGTTGAGGCGCGCGGCGGTGAGGGCGCCGTAGGGCAGCTGGAGTTCATAGGAGGGGTTCGACGTGAGGCCCGAGAGGTAGTCGAGGCACTGCTCGGCGCCCACGCGGTAGCGCGCGTCGCCGGTGCGGACGTAGGCGCTGTAGAGCAGCCAGCCCACGGCCCCGGCCATCTCGGGCTCCAGGACGCTGCTGCGGTTGGGGGTCATCGTGCGGAGGGCCACGCCGCGCACGTTGAACGTGGCCGCGCGGTAGGGCGTCGTCGAGGCGCCGAGGGCCTGCGCGGCCTGGAGCCAGCGGTCCGCCACGGTGCGCAGCTGCGCGTCGAAGTGGCCGGTGCCGGGGTAGAGGGCGGCGAGCTGGTAGAAGAAGACGTTCGGCATCGTGTCGTACCAGCCGTCCGAGCCCGAGCGGCTCTGCGGGTTGTTGAGGTACACGTTCTCGCCGTTGGCCCGGTTGAACCACTCCTCGGCCATGAGCACCCAGTTCTGCCCGAACTGCGCCCGCTTGTCGATGCCGACGAGGCTGGCGCCCACGAGCGCCGGGAGCGCGGCGACGGCCTCGGTGGCCGTGGCGCCGCCCACATACGACGGCAGCGCAAAGCTCCCATGCTCGGGGTAGTTGGCGGTGCCCGCGTAGGGCCGCACGAGCGGCAGGTACGGGCCGGTGCGCGCCGGGTCGAAGGCGAGCGAGTCGAACTGCCGCGCCACGCGCTTCCAGTCGCGCAGCCGGTAGGTGGGCGGCAGCGCCGGCATCGCCTCGATGCGCGAGATCGTGACGGGCTGCGCGTGCGCGCGGGGAGCGCCGGCAACGAGCAGCGCGCCCGCGAGCGCGCAGAAAAGGGAACGGCGCATCGGCGTCAGAAAAAAATCGAACCGGTTCGATGGATGATACGGCGGCCGGGCGTGGCTGCCATGGGCGGTGAAGGCCGCGCCGAGCAGGATCGGCGGCGGGGCGCGTCGATAACGTGAAAAAGGGCTTACGAAGCCTCTTGACACAGGCTTCACCGCTTTCGTACCCTCATCGAACCGCTTCGATAAACACCGAGTCTGATGAGTCTGCCCGCCGACGTCCGCGAGGGCCACGAGGCCACGATTCGCGACGTGGCTTCGCAGGCGGGCGTGTCGATCTCGACGGTCTCGCTCGTGATGAACGGGGCGGCGGCGGTGCGCGAAACGACGCGCGAGCGCGTGCTCGGCGCAGCAGCGGCGCTCGGCTACGTGCCCCGCAGCGCCGCCCGCCAGCTGGCACGGCGGCAGACCGGCAACGTCGGCTTCGTGCTGCGCGAAGACCACTTTACGCGGGGCGAGCCCTTCTACACGCGCATCTTCCTCGGCTCCGAGTTCGAGGCCCGCCACGCCGGGGTCTACGTGCTCCTGACCACGATCCCCAGCGCCTACACGCCGCAGCGCGACGCGCCCCGCTTTCTGCGCGAGCGCAACGTGGACGGCCTCGTGGTGGCCGGGAGCGTGCCTGCGGCCTTCTTCGAGGAGGCCGAGCGCGTGGGCGTGCCGCTCGTGCTCGTGGACTTCGAGTACAACGGCTACCCCTCTGTGACGGTGGACAATGCGGGCGGCGGCGTGCTCGCCGCCGAGCACCTGCGCGCGCGGGGCCACACGCGCCTCGCCTTTGCGGGCGCCGAGCCCGAGCACCCGAGTATGCAGGCGCGCCTGGCGGGCTTCCGCAGCGCCGCCGGAACGTCGGTGGCCGTCTTTCAGGAGGCAGGCAACGCCACCCGCACCGCCGGCCGCGCCCTCGGCGCCACGCTGCTGGCCGCGCCGGAGCGTCCCACCGCCGTGTTTTGCGCCAACGACGCGCTCGCGCTCGGCGTGCTCGACGCCGCCAAGGCCGAGGGCCTGCGCGTGCCGGACGACCTCGCCATCGTCGGCTTCGACGATGTGGAGGGCGCGGGCGAGGCGTCGCCGGGGCTCACGACGCTCCACGTCTACAAAGAACAGCTCGGCGAACTGGCGCTCCGCCTGCTCTGCCGAACGCATCCCCCGCACGTCCGACGGCGCCCGCTTTGCGCGCGGCGCCGCCACCACGCGCGTGGCCACCGAACTCATCGTGCGCGGCACGTCCTGACCGACTGCCGCGCCCGTTGCCGCTCACCCCGCTCCAACGGAAGCGCTTTTCCTGATCCACTCCCCTAACCCCTCTTCCGGCATGAAACGCTGGCTACTCTCTACTCTGGCAGTTCTCTGCGTGGCGCCCTCGGCGCTCGCACAGGCGCCCGCCGCGACGTTCGCCGACGCTGCGGCGCTCGTCAACAAGCTTTCCAACGGTGGCTTCGAAGCCGCCAAACCTGCGTACTGGGACGCCTCCGGCGCCGGTGCGACCTGGTCGACGGCGCAGGCCCACTCGGCCACCTACTCGCTCGCGCTCTCGGGCGCCGGGCGCGGCGTCGTGGACGATGGGCGAGGCGGTGCGCAACTGGACCGACTTCATCGGCCAGCACGGCTCCAACGGCTTCACGCCCGGTGAGATCGTGATCAACGCGTGGGTACGCGCCGAAGGCGTCAACACGGCGCCGACGAACGACGCGGGCAAATTCCAGCTCGTCGTTCGAGTTCTTCAACCAGGCCGGCGGCACCAACGTGCTCGGCCAGCCCGTCGTGATCGACCTGCCGCAGACGGCGGCCAACACGAACGGCTGGGTGAAGATCGACGAACCTGTCGCTCGGCGCGATCTCGCTGCCGGCGGCCGCCAAGAGCGTCAAGATCACGTTCCGCAAGGGCGCGAGCGCGACGGGCACGATGTACCTCGACGACGTGTACCTGACGGCCGCCAACTGGCCCGGTACGATCCACAACGGCAACGTGGACGCCGGCGACACCTGGTACTACTACACGCCGGACGCCGAAGCAGGCTACCCGAACGGGCAGGGCTTCATCAACGGCGTGACGGCGGCGCAGGCCCACACGGGCACCAAGAGCCTGACGCATCAAGCGCAACGGCGCCGTGGGCGGCGGCGAGGCGGTGCAGATCTCGCAGCGCGTGCCGATCACGCCCGGCAAGCCGGTGCTCGTGTCCTACTGGGTCAAGACTGAAGGCAGCACCGACCCCGGCACGATTGGCTCGGGCGACAACAACATCGGGCTCACGGCACTCTGGTACACCAACATGACGGCCGGCGCCGCCGGCTACGGCGAGACGGGCGGCGTGGACATTCGCCTCAACGGCGAGTACAACCCGATGGTCATCCCGATGCTGCCCAAGCAGGCCGCCAACGGCTGGACGCAGTACGCCTTCGTGCTCACGCCCCCCGTGCGCGGCACGGGTGAGGCGCCCAACGTGGGCATGGAACTGCGCCTGCGCTACTGGCACGCCTTTACCGGCACCACCTACTGGGACGATATCGTGGTCGCGGACGTGTCGGACGTCGTGGCGGCGCTCAACAACAAGCTCTCCAACGGCGGCTTCGAGGCCAACCGTCCGGCCTACTGGGCGCCCACCGGCGCCGGGGCCACGTGGTCGACGGACGCGCGCTCGGCGGGCCACTCGATTGCGCTCGCGGGCGCCGGGGCGGCGTCGTGGACGATGGGCGAGGCGGTGCGCAACTGGACCGACTTCATCGGGCAGCACGGCTCCAACGGCTTCACCCCCGGTGAGATCGTGATCTCGGGCTACGTCAAGGCCCTGGGGGTCAATACCAACCCGGTAGGCGACGAGAACAAATTCCAGCTCGTCGTTCGAGTTCTTCAACCAGGCGGGCGGCACCAACATCCTCGGCCAGCCGGTCGTGATCAACCTGCCGCAGACGAGCGCCAATACCGGCGGCTTCGTCAAGTTCGACAACCTCTCGCTCGGCGCGATCATCCTGCCGCAGGCGGCCAAGAGCGTGCGCGTCACGTTCCGCAAGGGCGCCAACGCGACGGGCACGATGCTGCTCGACGACCTGACGCTCTCGGCGGCCAACTGGCCCGGCACGCTCCACAACGGCAACGTGGACGCCGGCGACATGTGGTACTACTACACGCCGGACGCTGAAGCGTCGTACCCGAACGGGCAGACGTTCATCAACGGCGCGGTGGCGAGCGCGGCGCGCACGGGCGCCAACGGGCTCCTCATCAAGCGCAACGGTCCGGTGGGCGGCGGCGAGGCGGTGCAGATCTCGCAGCGCGTGCCGGTCGCGACGGGCCGCCCGCAACTCGTCACGTTCTGGCTCAAGACGGCCAACGTGCCCACGCCCGCCAACATCGGGCAGGGCGACAACAACGTCGGCCTGACGGGCCTGTGGTACACGAACATGACGGCCGGCGCCGCCGGCTACGGCGAAGTCGGTGGCTTCGACGTGCGCTTCAACGGTGAGTACAACGACCGCGTCATTCCGCAACTACAAGAACGACGCGAACGGCGACTGGAAGCAGTACGCTGTTGTGGCCTACCCGCCGGCCCGCGCTGCCAACGAGGCGCCGGTGGTGGGCATGGAACTGCGCCTGCGCTACTGGCACGCCTTCGTGGGCGACGCCATGTTCGACGACGTGACCATCACGGACCTCGGCGGCACCTCGCTCTCCACCGCCGCCGACCCGGCCACCGGGGTAGAGGGCGTGCGCGGCACGATGCTGCACGCGTATCCGAACCCGTTCCAGGGCCGGACGACGCTCTCGTTCCAGCTCGGCCAGTCGACCGCCGTCACGCTCGACGTGTACGACATGCTCGGCCGCCGCGTGGCGCGCCTCGCCGACGGCGAGACGATGACGGCAGGCACGCACCTGCTCACGCTCGACGGCAAGGACCTCACGGCCGGCACCTACGTGGCCGTGATCCACGCCGGAGACCGGACCGACACCCGGCTCGTCGCCCTCGTGCGATGAACCGGCGGCGTCCGGGCGCGCGTCTGCTGGGGTAGACAGGAGCGCGCGCCCGGACTGCCGGATGCCTCGGCGCCCGGCTTCCGAGCCTGGCCCTTTGACGGAACGTTCCGACCCGCCCTGCCTGGCCCGCTCCACGGCGCCAGGCGGGGCGAGGTTCGGCTGAACCCTGTGCTGCTGTGACGTGGTCCTGCCGCGCGGTCCTTGCCGCGTTCGTCCTGCTGATTCCGGCGCTGCCCGCGCTCGCCCAGACGGGCAAGCTGTCCGGGCACGTCTACGACACCTCCGGGGAAACCCTGCCCGGCGTCAACGTCGTGATCGAGGGGACGACCCTCGGCGCGGCCACCGACGCCGACGGCTACTACGTGATCCTCGGCATCCGGCCCGGCACGGTCCGCGTGCGCGCCTGCGCCATCGGCTACCGCTCGCGCGTGGTCGAAAACGTGCGCGTGCAGATCGACCAGACGACGCCGCTCGACTTCCGGCTGCCCGAAGAAGGGCTCGAAAGCGAGGAGGTCGTCGTCACCGCCGACCGCCCGCTCGTGCAGCGCGACCTCGACCTCGACCTCCACTTCGGTTTCGGCCGAGGAGCTGCGCTCGCTGCCGGTGCAGTCGTTTCAGGACGTGGTGAACCTCCAGGCGGGCGTCGTGGAGGGGCACTTTCGCGGCGGGCGCGTGGGCGAGGTGGCGTACCTCGTCGACGGCGTGCCGGTGAACGACGTGTTCGACCAGAGCTACGCCTTCCAGGTGGAGAACAACGCGATCCAGGAGGTGCAGATCATCTCCGGGACGTTCAACGCCGAGTACGGGCAGGCGCAGTCCGGCGTCGTCAACATCGTGACGAAGGACGGCGGCGACCGCTACGAGGGCAGCTTCCAGGCCTACGGCGGCGGCTACGCGACCGGCGCGACGGGCCTGTTTCCGAAGGCGACGCGCCTGCCGGGCGCCTACGAAGCGCAGGGCGCGCTCTCGGGCCCGGTGCCCGGCATCGGCAAGCGCCTGACGTTCTTCTCGTCCGGCCGCTTTGTCCGCAACGACGGCTTTCTCTACGGGCAGCGCATCGTGCAGCCCGTCTACGCCGCCACCGACCAGCGCGTGCCGGTGACGGTGGACGGGCGGACGGTGTACGTGCCCGCGCTCGGCGATTCGTCGTACAGGTCGATGAACTGGAGCCAGCAGGCGACCGGCCAGGCCAAGCTCACCGCGCGCCTCTGGGGCAGCGACCGCTTCACCGTGTCGGGCCTGATGCAGCGCGACCAGGGGCAGAACTTCAACCCCCTCTTCCGCTACAACCCGGACGGCATCCCGACCGTCTACGGCGCCTCCGCCTCGATGATCTCGACGTACACGCACATCTTCACGGGTGGCAAGACGTTCGTCGACGCGCGCGGGGCCTACTTCGCCAACGGGGTGGACGAGTACGTCTACAAAGACCCGCTCGACGCGCGCTACCCCAACGACGCCGCCCTGCGCGAACTCGCGCCGAGCTTCTCGTTCTACCTCGGCGGCCTGAGCATGCGGCACTTCAGCCGCGACACGCGCACCGGCACCGGCCGGATCGACCTGACGAGCCAGGTGAGCCACGCGCACCTCGTCAAGGCCGGCGTGGAGTTCAAGCAGCACACGCTCACGCTCGACGACTTCGAGGTCAAGAACAACGCGGCGACCGCGTTTCAGCCCGCCATTCCGCAGGCCGGCACGCCCGACCATGTGCAGTACCGCCAGACGCCCCGGGAGGCGAGCGCGTACGCGCAGGACAAGATCGAGCTCGGCTACCTCGTGCTCAACGCCGGCGCTCCGGCTCGACTACTTCAACGCCAACACCACCATCCCGGCCAACTTCGCCTACCCGGACTCGGGGCGGACGGAGACGGGCGCCAAGTGGCAGCTATCGCCGCGCGTGGGCCTCGCCTACCCGCTCTCCACGCAGGGCGTCATGCACGTGGCGTACGGGCACTTCTTCCAGATGCCGCCCTTCGACTTTCTGTACACCAACCCGGACTACGTGTACAACCCCGAGGTGGGCATCGGGCGCGCCTTCGGCTTTGCGGACCTGAAGCCGCAGCAGACGGTGGCCTACGAGATCGGCCTCCAGCAGGCGCTCAACGACGTCATCGGCATCGACCTGACGTTCTACTACAAGGACATCCGCAACCTGCTCGGCACCCGCATCGAGACGCGCGGGCCCAACCAGGACAACCCGCTCGTGCGCTACGGGCGCTTCGTGAACCGCGACTACGGGCAGGTGAAGGGCCTCATCTTCGCCTTCGAGCGGCGGTACGCGCAGCAGTTCTCGCTGCGCGTCGACTACACGTTCCAGATCGCGCGCGGCAACACGTCCGACCCGCGCGACGCGCTCATTGCCGAGCAGGCGGGCAACGAGCCCGAAAAGCAGCTCGTGCCGCTCGACTGGGACCGCCGCCACCAGCTCAACGCCCAGTTCACCCTCGGCAACGTGGGCAAGGGCGTGGGCCTGCTCAGCCTCGTGGGGCGCCTCGGCTCGGGCCTGCCCTACACGCCCTCGCAGGCGGACGAGCGGACGGGCCTGGAAAACTCCGCGCGCCGCCCCGGCGAGGGCAGCCTCGACCTGTTCGCCACGCGCCGCCTGAACTTCGCCGGCCTCCAGCCGGGCCTGTTCCTGCGCGTCTACAACCTCCTCGACGCCCGGACCGTGCGCAACGTCTACACCGACACCGGGCAGCCGACGCCCAACCTGCGCTACTACAGCGGCGAGCCGCTCGGCCTCAACTCGAAGGACGAATACCTCCTGCGCCCGGACTTCTACGGCGCGCCCCGCCTGATCCAGGTGGGCGTGTCGGTGGACTTCTGAGCCGCCCGACGTGACGCGGGCCGTGGCCCGCAGGGCATGGCACGCCATGCCCCTACCGATTCCGATGCCCTCTGCGCCCCTGCGGCGCCTTGCTATGCTGATGGCCCGTTTATTTCGCACCGAAACCGTAGGGGCATGGCGCGCCATGCCCCTACCGCCCGTGCCGTCTGTCCGCGCCGGAACCGCCGCTGGGCGCCGCGCTGTGTCCACGTCCATGGGGCGCCTCGGCCTCGCCGTGTTCGTGGCCCTGCTCGCCGTGCCTGCCCTGCACGCCCAGCGCGTGCCGGACCCCAAGCAGGGCGAGCCGCGCCTGACGCAGTGGGGCATCCTCGACGGCAACCGCGTCCGCACGCTCTACAGCAACTACGGCGAGATCGCCCGCTACCCGGACCAGCCCTCCGGCGAGTGGCCCAAGGGCTCGGGGCACTCGTACGTGGACGGCGTGGCGTTCATCGTCTCGCGCGGAGACCAAAGACGCGCGCGGGCAGACGATCCACCCGATGTCCACCAACTACCGCGAGTTCATCGACCGCGACCCGGTGACGAAGGTGGCCGTGGGGCTGGGCGCCCGTGCCCGGCTACTCGAACCCCCGCCAGGAAAGCCCCGCCCGCTCCGACAAGCCGAGCACCTGGCCGCAGACGTGGCCCGACCGCCCCATCGACTGGGCCGGGCAGTGGAACGGCTTCTTCGGGCGCGGCGTCCAGAACGCCGACGTGGAGACGTACTTCGTCTTCGACGACGCCCCGGACCGCGAGTTCACCCTCGCGCCGTCGCGCTTCTTCCCGTGCCCCGGCGACACCACGCGCGGCGGGCTGGGCCTCGAAGTGGCCGTGCGCGGCTTCCAGTGGAGCCACCCGCTCGCCCAGGACGTGATCTTCTGGCTCTACGAGATCACCAACGAGTGCAAGCAGGACTACGACAAGGTCTACTTCACCCAGTACATCGACTGGGGCGTGGGCGGGCGCGACGACTCGCGGCGACGACGAGGGCGGCTACAACACGCGCCTCGACCTCGCCTACGCGTGGGACCACGACGGCGTGGGCAGCCCCGGGCCAGTGGAGTCCGGTCGGCGCGGCCGGCTACGCGTTCCTCGAAAGCCCGGGCAACTTTACCGACGGGCGCGACAACGACGAGGACGGCATCACCGACGAGCGCCGCGACTCCGGCCCGGGCACGCTCATCACCGGGCAGGCGAGATCCGCGCCGAGGTCGACGCGCCGCTACAACCTCGCCAACTTCGAGACCTTCTACGGCCCCCTCGACCGCACCGCCGCCTACCAGGCCGGGCGCTGGTGGACGGGCGACGAGAACCTCTCCTGGCGCGGCTACACGGACGTGAACGGCAACGGCCAGTACGACGCCGGCGAGCCGCTCAACGACGACCTCGGCGCCGACGGCCTCGGGCCGGAGAGCCGCAACTACCCCGGCCGCGACGTCGGCGAGGGCGACGGCACGCCCACCGCCGGCGAGATCAACTTCGACGCGCTCGACAAGGACGAGTCCGACCAGATCGGCCTCACCGGCTTCTCGGTCTTCGACGTCCACAAGTTCGAACTCACCGACGACGAGCAGAACTGGACCGTGTTCTCGCAGGCGCTTCCGCCGCTCAACGATGTGCTCCTGGAGGGCGGGCGCAACCTCGGCATGTTCTTCTCCTCGGGCGCCTTCCCGCTCAAGGCCGGGCAGACCGAGCGCTTCTCGATGGCGCTCCTCTTTGCCGACCGCGACTTCGCCGACCCGCGCCAGATCGAGAACACGGCCCTCGCGCGGAAAAAGCAGACCGTCCAGCAGATCTACAACGCCAACTACCGCTTTGCCCGCCCGCCCGACAAGCCGACGCTCAAGGCCGTGGCCGGCGATGGGCAGGTGACGCTGACGTGGGACGCCCTCTCCGAGCGCTCCTACGACCCGTTCCTGCGCGAATTCGACTTCGAGGGCTACATGCTCTACAAGTCCACCGACCCCAACTTCGTGGACCGGCTGCTCGTGACCGACGCCTACGGCAACCCCGTCTACCAGCGGCCGGTGGCGCAGTACGACCTCAAGAACGGCATCCGGGGCCTGCACCCGGTGCCCGTCAACGGCGTGCAGTTCAACCTGGGCAACGACTCCGGCCTGCGCCACAGCTTCGTGGACCGCGACGTGACGAACGGCCAGACCTACTACTACGCGCTCGTCGCCTACGACCGGGGCCTCGTGCCGCGCAACGCCGACGGCTCGTTCCCCGCCACGCCGACGGGTGAGGTGGAAGGCATCTCGCCCTCCATCACCACCGCCACCATTGCCTCCGACATCGCGGGCAACACGGTAACCGACATCAACACCGCCGTCGTGACGCCCCGCGCGCCCGCCGCCGGCTACGTGCCGCCCGCCGTGCAGCAGTACACCCGCCAGACGCGCGGCACGGCCCCGGTGGACGTGGGCATCGTCTCGCCCGCCGCCATCCAGGGCGACAAGGCCTACTCGATCCGCTTCACGAACCCCGACGCCGTCTGGAACACGGGCCTGAGCCCCACCTACGGCGTGTACCGGCAGGGCGAGACGACGCCCGCCGTGCAGGGCACGATCACGCCCGGCCTCAACGAGATCTCGACCGACGACGGCTTCTCGCTCACGATCACCGCGCCGGAGGCGATCGTCGTTCCGGACTCCAGCGTGAAGCTGCTCAACGCCGGCAACACGAACTACCGCCCCGTCGTGCGTCCCGGCACCGTCACCCCGGTGGTGACGGCGGCGCGCTTCATCCCCTTCCCGGACGACTACGAGGTGCGCTTCGTGGGCGGCGCGCCCGACACGAGCCTGCGCCTGGCCTTCGGGCAGGCCATCGCGCCGCTGCCGTTCTACGTGCAGAACCTCACCGAGAACCGCCGGCAGCGCGTGATCCTCGTCGAGGACGTGGACAGCCTCCGCAACGGCCGCTACGACAACGGCGACCTGATCGTGCTCGTAGACGGCGAGACGCCCGGCGCCAAGCCCGAACTCACCGGCGGCAAGTGGCGCGCCGGCTGGGCCTTCCGCCTCGCCCCGCCCGACCCGGTGATCGACGTGGGCGTCAAACCCATCGCCCCGCCAACAGGCACGGTGCTGCGCTTCCGCACGGTGCGCCCGTTTGCGACCGGCGATCAGATCTCGCTCAAGTTCTCCGCCCCGTCGCTCGACCAGGCACGGGCGCGGCGCGCGATGGACAGCGTGTACGTGGTGCCGAACCCGTACGTGGGGTCGAGCCGCTTCGAACCGTCCAACCCGTACATCAACGGGCGCGGCGCGCGGCGCCTGATGTTCATGGGCCTGCCGCCGCAGGCCACCGTGCGCATCTACACGATCACCGGCGAACTCGTGCAGACGCTCCGCAAGGACGACGGCGTGGACAACGGCCAGCTTGCCTGGGACCTGACAACGCGGGACGGGATGAACGTCTCCTACGGCATCTACCTCTTCCATGTAGACGCGCCGGGCGTCGGGGAGACGGTGGGGCGTTTCGCGGTGATCAAGTGAACGATGATGTTAGACATTGGATGTTAGACATTGGGAATCAGATGATGCATGTCGAAGCATTTCTCCTTCAATGTCCAATATCCAATGTCCAGTGACTCCCAGCGACCTATGAAACCGGCCCCTTACTTCGCCCTGCTGCTGCTCGCCGGGACGGCCACCGCCCAGAACGTCTCCAAGGTCGGCACGACCGCCGCCGCCTTCCTCGACATCGGGGTGGGCGCGCGCGCGCTCGGGCAGGGCAGCGCCTTTGTGGCGTCCGTGGACGATGCGAGCAGCCTGTACTGGAACCCCGCCGGGCTCTCGCGCATGACGCGCGGAGAGGCCTTCGCGACCCACGCCGAATGGCTCGGCGGGCTCGACTTCAACGTGGCGGCCGTCGCGATGCCCTTCGGCGGCGGCACGGCCGGCGTGCAGGTGACGATGCTCTCGGTGCCCGACATGCTCGTGCGCACCGAGGACTTCCAGGGTGGCACCGGCGAGACGTTCGACGCCGCCGACCTGGCCGTGGGCGCCTCGTACGCCGCGCCAGGTGACGGACCGCTTTCGCCTCGGCGGCACCGTCAAGTACGTGCAGCAGCGCATCTGGAACGAAACCGCCAGCGGCTTCGCCGTGGACCTCGGCACGCAGTTCAAAACCGACTTTTTCGGCGGCCTCACCATTGGCGCGGCGGTGACCAACTTCGGCTCCGACCTCCAGCTCGCCGGGCGCGACCTGCGCAAGTTCTACGACCCCTCGCCCACCGAGACGGGCACCAACGGCAACGTGCCCGTGGACGCTTCCACCGAGGCGTGGGGGATGCCGCTCTCGTTCAGCCTCGGCGTGGCCACGACGCCGATCCGCTCGCGCCTCCAGCAACTCACCGTGAGCGTGGACGCGCTCCACCCGAGCTCCAACTACGAGAGCGTGAACGCGGGCGTCGAGTACGGCTTCCGCGAGCGCTTCTTCCTGCGCGGCGGCTACGAGGGCCTGTTCCTGCCCGACCAGGAGGGCGGCCTCTCGGCCGGCGTGGCGATCCACTACCCGCTGCCCTACGAGGGCGGCCTCGCCAAGCTCGACTACGCCTACCGCAACGCGGGCCGCCTCGGCGGCGCCCACGTGGTCGGCCTCGCCCTCACGTTCTGAGCGTGACGACCCGTCCCGCCGCTGGACACTCGCGCAGGCCTCGGCGCGACGCCCCGTAGGGGCATGGTGCGCCATGCCCCTACCGCCACGGCGAGAACGTGGGCGTGGGCTGGCATCGCGGGTGGTGCGGTCGTGCTCGCGGCCTGTGGCGGGCCGGGCCGAGCGCGCCGAGCGGGCGGGCGGTCCGGTGCGGCTCGTGTACTGGGCGAGCCAGAACCCCCAGGAGCTCGACCTCGCCCGCGAACTCGTCGGCCAGTGGAACGCCGCCAACCCCGGCGTGCAGGTGACACTCCAGCCGATCCCGGCGGGGCAGTCGAGCGAGGAGGTGCTGCTCGCCGCCATCGTGGGCCGGACTACGCCGGACGTGTGCTCGAACATCTGGCCCGGCATCCTCGCCGACTTTGTGCGCGCCCACGGGGTGCTCCGCCTCGACACGCTCGCGGGCTTCGACTCGCTCATGACCGCGCGCATCCCCGCGCACCTCCACGAGGCCTTCCGGAGCCCCGACGGCGGCTACTACCAGGTGCCGTGGAAGACGAACCCGATCCTGATGCTCTACAACCGGGGCCTCTTCCGCGAAGCCGGCATCGACCATCCGCCCCGCACCTACTCCGAGTACCTCGACGCCGGCGCCAAGCTCACGCGCGACACGAACGGCGACGGGCAAACGGACCGATGGATCGGCTACCGCGACATCCGTCCGGTGTGGTGGCAGCGCTACTTCGACTACTACCCGTTCTACATCGGCGCCTCGGGCGGCAAGACGCTCTTCGACGCCGCCGGCAACGTGAACCTCGACCAGACGGCGTCCAACCAGGTGTTCGGCTTTTTCCAGCAGGTGTTCGCGAAGGGGTATTTCCCCGTCACCACGTTTCAGGACAACCCGTTTCTCGCCGAGCGCATCGCCACCGAGTTCACCGGCCCGTGGAGCGCGGCCTACCTCGCCGAGAACGCCCCCAAGAGCCTCGACTACGACTACGCGCCCCTCCCCGTGCCGGACGGCCACACCGGGCCCGTCTACACCTACGGCGACTACAAGAACATCGCCATCTTCTCCACCACGCGGCACCCGCGCGAGGCGTGGCGCTTTGTGCAGTTTCTCGTGAGCGAGGCCGCCGACCGGCGCCTTGTCGAGGTCACGCGCCAGATCCCGCTCCGCACGGATATTGCCACCAATCCAGGCCTCGACAGCTTCTACACCGCCAACCCGTCCATCCGGCGCTTTGCCGAGGCCGCCGCCTACACGCGCGGCGTGGACGCGGTGCCGCAGCTGCAGGAAGTGCTCGACGCCGTCGCGCAGGGCTTCGAGCGCGCCGTTTACCGCGCCGAGACGCCCGCCGAGGCCACCGCCTCGACGCAGCGGCGCATCCGCCTCATCGCCTCCTGGGCCCGCTGATGCCCTCCGAACCCGCCGCCGTGCAAGAGCCGCCCGTGCTCCTGAGCCCCGCCGCTGTGCGCGTGGTGCGGACGGCGCCGCGCCGCGCCGCAAGCCCCGGCGCGAGCGGAGCGACCGGCGCGGCTACCTGTTCGCCGGGCCGTACCTGCTGCACCTGGCCGTCTTCTTCGGCTACCCGCTGCTCTTCTCGCTCGTGCTCGTGTTCCACCACTGGGACGCCGTCACGCCGATGGAGTGGGCCGGGCTCGGCCAACTTCGCGCGCCTCTTTCAGGACGACGTGTTCTTCCGGGCGATCCTCAACACGGGCGTCTTCCTCGCGCTCCACATCCCGCTCCAGATCGGCGTGGCGCTGTTCTTTGCCGAACTGCTCAACAGCCGCCTCAAGGGCCGCACGTTCTTCCGGACGGTCTACTTTCTGCCCGTGGTCGTGTCGGGCGTCGTCGTCACGATCCTCTTCCAGCAGCTCTTCGCCTTCGAGACGGGCTACGTGAACCGCGTGCTCGCGGCGCTGGGGGGCGAGAAGGTGCCGTGGCTCGTCTCGCCCGCGCTCGCCATGCCGTCTATCGCGCTGATTGCGACGTGGAAGAACGTGGGCCTCTACGTGGTCCTCTTTCTCGCGGGCCTGCAGAACATCCCCGAGAGCCTCTACGAGGTGGCCTACTCGGAGGGCGCGACGACGTGGCAGCGGTGGCGCTACGTGACGCTGCCGATGCTCAACCCGATGATGGTGACGGTCGTGCTGCTCTCGACGATTGGGGGCTTCTCGCTCTTCATCGAGCCCTACGTGCTCACCGGCGGCGGGCCGCTCGGCTCCACTACGAGCGCGCTCCTCTACGTCTACAACCAGGCGTTCTACTTTAACCACATGGGCTATGCGGCCGCGCTCGGCCTCTTTTTCGCCCTCGTGATCCTCGGCGTCGTCGCGCTGCAGCGGCGCTTCGTCGAAACCGACGTGTCTACGTGAGGGACCGCTCCGCCTCCCGCCTGGCGCGCCCGCTCGCGTACCTGAGCCTGATCGTGGGCACGGTCGTGTTTGCGTACCCGTTCGTGTGGATGCTGCTCGCCACGTTCAAGCCCGAGACCGAGATCTCGGCGCTCAACCCCGTTCCCGTCGCACTGGAGCCTGGACGCCTACCGGCTCGTCTTCGAGACGATTCCGATTGGCCGCGCCTTCCTCAACTCGGTGCTCGTCGACGGGCCTCGTCACCGCCTCGGCGCTCTTCTTTGGCTCGCTCACGGCGTACGCGCTCGCCAAGCTGCGCTGGCGCGGGCGCGACACGGCCTTCAACGTGCTGCTCTTTTCGATGATGGTGCCGGGCATCGTGCTGCTCATCCCGCTCTACACGCTCGTCGTGCATTTCGGGTGGACGAACCAGTATGCGGGCCTCATCATCCCGGCGATGATGAACGCCACCGCCGTGCTCGTGCTGCGGCAGAGCTTCCTCACGATCCCCTCCGAACTCATCGACGCCGCGCGCCTCGACGGCTGCTCGGAGCTGCGGATCCTGTTCACGCTCGTGTGGCCGCTCTCGGTGCCCGCGCTCGTGACGGCGGGCATCCTCGTGTTCATCGGCTCGTGGAACGACGTGCTCTGGCCGCTCATCGTGGTGCGCGACCCGGCGCGGATGACGATGCCGCAGATGGTCACGCTCTTCGCCACGGGCGGCGGCGCGCAGGCCCGGCTCGGTCCGCAACTCGCCGCCGCGCTCCTGCTCGCGCTCCCCATCATCGGCGCCTACCTCGTCTTCCAGCGCCACTTTATCGCCAGCCTCGCCACGAGCGGATTGAAAGGATGACCATTGCCGCCCGCCCTCTACGTTCTCCGCGTCGCCCACCCGATCCGTGTCGGGGCGTGCGTTAGCCACGCCCCTACCGCCCCCGGACGTGCGGCGACGGCCCTGACCTTCGACGCCGCCCCCGCCCCCGGACGTGCGGCGGCGGGCCCTGGTCTTCGGCGCGATGGCCGTGGTCCTGGCCGCCTGCTCGACCGTGGCGCCCGGCACCCGCGCCACGACCGAGGTGCCGGAGATCGCGGTCAACTTCGCGCACCTCGACCACCTCGGCGAAAACGTGCAGCAGGACGGGCAGACGCTCCGCATCGTCCACATCTACGCCAACGCGCCCACCTACGCGTGGGTGACCGACGACGACGAGGGCGCCGCCTGCGTGGACGACGCCGCCCGCGCCGCCGTCGTCTACCTCCGCGACTTCGAAGCCCACGGCACCGCCGCCTCGCGCGACAAGGCCGAAGCGCTCCTCCGCTTCGTCGCCTCGATGCAGACCGACCGGGGCACGTTCTACAACTTCGTCTGGGACCGCACGCTGCGCATCAACACCGAGCACCCGAACTCGAAGGCGGACAAGTTTCGAGTGGTGGGCCGCGCGCGGCGTGTGGGCGCTCGGCGAGGGCGCGCGCGTGCTCAAGGCCGCCGACCCCGCCGCGTCGCAGCGCTACGCCGCCTACGTGCGCCGCAGCCTGCCGCGCCTGCAAGAGACGCTCCAGCGCTACGGCGCCACAGTTGAGGCAGGTGGGCGCACGCTCCCCCGCTGGATGATCAACGAGACCGCCTTCGACGCCACGAGCGAGATGCTCCTCGGCCTCACCGCCCTCCAGCGCGCCTACCCCGACGCCGAACTCGCCACCATGATCGCCCGCTTCAGCGAGGGCCTCGAAGCCGCGCGCTTCGGCACGCTCGCCGCCTTCCCCTACGGCGCCTTCGCCTCGTGGACGGGCGGCTCGCACCCGTGGGGCAATTCGCCAGACGATGGCGCTCGTGCGCGCCGGGCGCCTCACCGCCGCCCGCGCCGAGGCCGACAACGCCTCTGCGCGCTGGCTCGTCGACGGCCCCTGGCACTACCTCGACTACGGCACCGGGCAAACGCAGCCCGTACGAGCAGATCGCCTACGACATCCGCACCGTCGCTGTGGGCCTGGCGGACCTCTACGGCGCCACGCGCGAGCCCAAATATGCCGTCATGGCGGGCCTCGCCGCGTCGTGGCTCACGGGCAACAACGCCCCCGCCGTGCCCATGTACAGCGCCGCCACCGGGCGCGGCTTCGACGGCATCAACAGCCCCACGCAGGTGAACCGCAACAGCGGCGCCGAGAGCACGATCGAGGCGCTCATGACGCTGCAGGCCATCAACCAGTACCCCGACGCCCGCGCGTGGCTCGGCGCGAGGGGCGACGCGCCCGTCGAAAAGACCGTGGAGGGGGCGCGGATGCGCTACCGGGTCTTTACCGTCGCGGGCAGCCGCCGCGGCGCGGGGCGCTCGTGCTCAACCTCACGCACGGCACGTCCGCCTGGGTCGAGGGCGCCGCGCTCGACCGCGCTGCTCGCCGCCTGAGCCGCCCGGCGCCCCTCCTTCGTTCCTCGCCTGTTTCAGCCTCCCTCCCGTCTCGATGACGCTCTTCCAGCGGACCCCGCAGCCCGATCCTCGGCCCCATGCCCGAGCTGCCGTGGGCCAGCGGCGCCGTGTTCAACCCCGGCGCCTGCCGCTCCGACGACGGCACGATCCACCTGCTCTTCCGCGCGATCCCCGAGGGCTACCGCAAGACCGCCAAGACCGGCCAAGACCCCTACGAAGGCCCCCACAACTTCGTCGGCGAATACGTTTCCTACATCGGCTACGCGTCGAGCCGCGACGGCGTGGCCTTCGACGTGCGCCCCGAGCCCCTGATCCTGCCCGACACGCCCTGCGACCGCTTCGGCGCCGAGGACGCCCGCGTGGTCAGCCTCGACGGGACGCACTACATCACCTACACCGCCCTCCGCGCGCCCGCCTTTGGCGAGGAGGATGGGATCGGCATCGGGCTCGCCTCCACGAAGGACTTCCGGAGCGTGGCGAAGCACGGGCTCGTCGGGCCGCTCGTGCGCGACAAAGACGCCGTGCTCTTCCCGCAGCGCGTCGGCGGCAAGATCGCGATGCTCCACCGCGTCGTGCCGGACATCCAGATCGCCTACTTCGACGACGAAGAGCAGCTCCGCAACCCTGGCGAACGCTACTGGCAGGACTACCTCGCCCGCCTCGACGAGTTTGTCGTGATGCGCCCCGAGGCCGACTGGGAGGGCAAGAAGATCGGCGCCGGGCCCACGCCCATCGAGACGCCCGAGGGCTGGCTCCTCTTCTACCACGGCGCCGACTGGCAGCACGTCTACCGCACCGGCCTCGTGCTGCTCGACCGCGACGACCCGACGCGCCTGATCGCCCGCACGCGCGCGCCCGTCTTCGCGCCCGAGCTGCCGTGGGAGATCGAAGGCGACGTGCCCAACGTGGTCTTCCCGCAGGGCACCGCCGTCGTCGGCGACACGCCTCCACCTCTACTACGGCGCCGCCGACCTCGCACGTGGGCCACGCGACGGCCTCCGTCTCGGACCTGCTGGCCCACCTGCGCGAGGAGGAAAACCGCGCGTGGCGGATGCCGAAGGTGTTCATGCGCACGCAGGGCCTGGAGGGTCCGTCCGACTTCCCGACCACGCCGGTCGTGCCCGTCGAGCGCCTCCACGGCGGGCAGCCTGTGCTGGAGCCCGAGCCCGCGCACGGCTGGGAGTCGCGCGTGGTGCTCAACCCGGCGGCCACGCTCGTAGAAGGCGCCGAACTGGAGCGCCTGCTGCCGTCGTGGGGCCTGGCGCCCGCGCAGGCGCAGCGCCTCCGCGACGCCGGGGGCGCGTGCGTGCTCCTCTACCGCGCGCAGGGCACCGCCTACGACCGCGCCGGCCACAAGGCGTCCTCGACTCGGCCTGGCCTACCTCACGCCCGGCTTCGAGCTTGTCCACCGCTGCCCCGACCCCGTGCTCACGCCCGAGCGGCCCGAGCACGACCTCGGCGTCGAGGACCCGCGCCTCACGCGCGTGGGCGACCTGTACTACCTCTACTACACCGGCTACGCCCGCGAGCAGACAGCCACCGGCGACCTCCACGGGCGCGTGCCGCATCTGCCTGGCCACCTCGCCGGACCTCGCCTCCTGGACCTTCCACGGCCCCCTCCCCGGCGACCTCAACGAGCATCCGAACAAGAACGCCGTGCTCCTGCCCGAGCCGGTAGACGGCAAGTGGATCCTCTTGCACCGCCCGATGGAAGGCCGCTTCCCGATGGCGATGCACTATGCCGAGGCGGACCACCCGGCCGGGCCGTGGCGCTCGAAGGGCCTGCTCATGGAGAGCCACCGCTTTGGCGACTACGCCGTGTCGTGGGTGGGCTCCGCCGGCCCGCCCGAGCCCCTGGGCGATGGGCGCTTTCTCGCGCTCTACCACCAGGGCCACTTCGGCTTCGACCGCACGCGCCTCTACAACCTCTCGGCGATGCTGCTCGACTTCCGGCATGAGCACCCCGTACGGGCGCGCCTGGAGCCGTTCCTCGTGCCCACCGGCGCCATCGAGCAGGCCGGCGACCCGGAGTTGGGCGTGGACAACGTGGTCTTCTCCTGCGCCAACTACCGCGTCGGCGACGATCTGTACGTGCCTTACGCCGGCGCCGACAGCCGCATCTTCGGGGCGCGCACGTCCTTCAGCGGCCTCGTCGCCGCCCTCGAAGCCGAGGCAGCCGCCTGACGCTCACATCTTTCCGGCTTCCTCGTTGCTCACCGGCCTGAAGTCCGGCCGGCCAAAGCGCGCGGTGGGCGGCACGCCGACCGGGTTGTGGTGGAACGTGTCCACGCCGCGGCAGAGGTAGGTTTTGAAGTGCGGGTTGACCGAGAGGTCGTTCTTGACGTCGGTGCCGGAGTAGCGCAGCGTGAGGCCGGCGCGGCGGCGGGCGGACGGGTTGGCGGGCGAGCCGTGGATGGCGCGGTCGTCGTGGAGCGAGCAGCAGCCGGCGTCGAGGTGAAACTGCACGGCGGTGTCGGCGGAGAAGTCGGAGCCGTCCTCTAGCTCCAGCGTCAGCACGGACGAGGTCTGCGTCGAGCGCCGGTGGGTGACGATGCCGCCGCGGTGCGAGCCGGGAATGAGCATCATGCCGCCGTTCTCGGCGTCCACGTCGTCGAAGGCGAGCCAGACGGTGACGGAGTGGTGGGGCGCCATCGGCCAGTAGTAGGCGTCCTGGTGCCAGCCCACGGTGGCGGCGCTGTGGGGCTCCTTGATAAAGAAGTTGCTCGCCCACAGAAAGAAGTTCGGCCCGAGCACGCCTTCCACGAGGTCGAGAATCGGCGGGTGCATCGCGATGTCGAACAGGTAGGTGCTCGCCTCGTGCCACTCGCGGATGTCCTTGGTCGTCTCGCCGGGTTCGAGGAGTGCGAGCAGGTGCGGGAGCTCGGCGTTGATCTGCGCCATCTCGTCGCGGGAGTAGACGGGCGGCAGGCCGAGCAGGTAGCCGTTCTGGGCGTAGAAGGCCTGCTGGTCCGGGCTGAGGCGATGGAGGGCGGGAGCGGCGACGTCGGAAAACATAGGCGTGGGATCGGTGGCGGCGGTCTGCCGCAAAGATCGCACACCGGGCGGGCGGGCGCACGTTTTTCGCGCCGGTCGCCGCCGCACCGGCTACTTTATCCGCTCTGCTCCTCCCCCGCCCGATGCCGACGCCCTTCCGCCTGCTGCTCTCGCGCCCGGCCGGGGTGCTGGCCGCGCTCCTGCTCGCGAGCGCCCCGGCGATGGCGCAGCCCGCGCATGGGATCGTCCGCGAGGGGCTTTCGATGGAGAGCCGCCTTCTCGGCGCGCCCGTGGGCTACACGGTCTACCTGCCGCCGGGCTACGACGCCTCGCAGCGGGCCTACCCGGTCGTCTACCTGCTCCACGGCTACACCGACGACGACTCCGCGTGGCTTCAGTACGGCGAGGCCGACCGGATCGCCGACGCGGGCATCGCTGCCGGAACGCTGCCGCCGATGATCCTTGTCCTGCCCGACGGCGGGCGGAGCTGGTTCGTCGACGACCACGCCGGGCGGGTGCGCTGGGAAAGCATGTTCGTCGAGGAGTTCCTCCCCTACATCGAACGCACGTACCGCGTCCGGCCGGGCAAGGCCTTTCGTGGCCTCGCGGGCCAGTCCATGGGCGGCTACGGGGCGCTCGCGCTCGCGCTCCACCATCCGGACCTCTTCGCCGCCGTGGCGGCCTTCGGCAGCGCCCTGCGCCCGGACGACGAGGTGCGCGCGCTTTCGCAGCAGTACTACGACGAAGTCTACGGGCCCGTCTTCGGCGCCGGGCGCGTCGGCGCGGACCGGCTCACGGACCACTGGCGCCAATCCTCCGCCCTCGACCTTGCCCGCACGCTGCCGGTCGAGCCCCTGCGCACCGTCCGCTACTACCTCGACTGCGGCGACGACGACCACTTTTCGGCCGGCAATGCCGCGCTGCACCTGCTGATGCGGCAGCAGAACATCGCGCACGAGTACCGCGTGCGCGACGGCGGCCACACGTGGAGCTACTGGCGCACCGCCCTGCCCGACGGGCTGGCGTTTCTCGGCGCCGGCTTCCACAAGTAGGCCTACCCGCCGCCTGGCCTCAGAGGCGCAGGGCAGGGGGCGTTGGCAGGCACGGAGCCCCGCCGGCCATTATCCACACTGGAAACATGACCATCAAGAAGCTACATCACATTAGCGTCGTCGTGGACGACCTAGATGCGGCAATCGCGTTCTTTACTGCGCTCGGTTTGGAGCGGGAGGGAGCGGCGGCGGTCGAGGGCGAATGGGTGGACCGCGTCAACGGGCTCGAAGGGGTCCAGGTGGACATCGTGATGATGCGGACTCCCGATGGACACGGGCGGCTCGAACTGACGAAGTTTCGCCATCCAGCACTGGTCGAGATTGAACCGGCCATCGCCCCGCCGAACGCGCTGGGCCTGCGGAGCGTCATGTTTACCGTCGAGCGCCTCGACGACACGGTCGCCCGGATGCGCGCCCACGGCGGGGAGTGCATCGGCGAGGTGGTGCAGTACAAGGACCTGTACCGCCTCTGCTACATGCGGGGCCCTGCGGGCATCATCGTCTCGCTGGCTGAAGAGCTCTTCTGAAGCGCTGCCCGCGCTGGCCCGGCGCTGCCCCGGCGCAAACCCCTGTCGCTTCCACGTACGCACGCCGCGGGTTGGACAGGCTCATGCAGCAAGCCACTGGGCGAGGTGCGCGGCGACGAACGCGTCGTCGTTGAGGGCCGGGTAGGCGGCGTACACGCGGTCGATCTCCTCGGCCTGCCCCGGCGAGAGGGTTTCGTGCGCGTCGAGGGTGACGAGGTTAGCGAGCAGGCCCTGGCGGCGCAGCACTTCGTGGATGCCGGGGATGCAGCCCGCGAACCGGTGCGCGGCGTCGAAAAAGGCGGCGTTGCAGTCGGTCACGGCCTCGGCGCGCGTGAGCAGCTCGGACGAGACGGTGCCGCTGGCGCGTTCCTGCTTGCAGCGTTCGAGCAGCGCGACGGCCTGCTGCGTCCAGCACGCCCAGTGGCCGAGCAGGCCGCCGGCGAAGCGCAGGCGCACGGTCCCGGCATCCGTCTCCACCGCGTGTTCGGTGACGAGGTCGAGCACGATGTGGTCGTCGTTGCCGGTGTAGAGCGCGATGTCGGCGGCGCGTCCGCTCTCGGCCACGCCGCGCAGCACGTCGCGCGTGGCGTAGCGGTCGAAGGGCGCCACCTTGATCGCGACGACGCCCGGGATCGCCGCGAAGCGCCGCCAGAAGGCCACGCCGAGGCGCCGCCCGCCCACCGCCGGCTGGAGGTAGAAGCCGATGAGCGGGATCTCGCGGGCCACCGCCTCGCAGTGGGCGATCGAGCGCGTCGTCGTCCGCGTCGCCGAGGGCGGCGAGCGAGAGCAGGGCGGCGTGGTAGCCGTGGTCGCGCACGAGCCGGGCCTCGGCCACGGCCTGCGGCGTCTTGCCCACCACCCCGCCGATGCGCACCGTCTGCCGGCCCGTGGCGGCGTCGCAGGCATCGAGCGTCTCGGCGGCGAGCTTCAGCACGGGCGCAAACAGGCCGTGGGCGCGGATGGCAAACTGCGTGGTGTGGACCCCCACGGCGAGCCCGCCCGCGCCCGCCGCGTGGTAGTAGCGCACGAGCGCGCGTTCGCGGCGGGCATCGAGCGCGCGATCCTCGGTGAGCGCGAGCGGAAGCGCCGGAATGACGAGCCCGGCGTGGAGGGCCTCGCGCACCCACACGGGCGGCTGTGGATAGGTGGACATGCGGTGGATAACGGAAAAGGGGGGCGGGATTGGGGGCGGGGATCGCAAAAACTCTCGGGGCGCCTTCGTCTGCGATTCCCCCGCTCTGCGACCCCGTTTCCCAACCTCAGTACCGGCCGTCGCGGACGTCGAACTTGGTGGGCTTGCCGAGGAGGCGGTCCGCCCTGCTGCACCCAGTGGGCGGTCCAGTCGAGCACGCGGGCGAGCGGCGTCTCGGGCGCGCCGAACCACGCCTGCATCCGTTCGGTGTTGGAGTGAAGGGCGGTCGCGGCCTCGGCGCCGGTGAACACCGGCGCGACGCCGAGCCGCTCGCCGAGCGCCGTGGCGAGGTCGCGCACGGCGAGCAGTTCGGTGCCTGTCAGGTTGAGCGCGCACGGGCGGGGCGGCGGCGTGGGCGAGGGCGCGGACGATCATCGCGTTGGCGTCGCCCTGCCAGACCACGTTGACGTAGCCCATGGTGAGGTCCACGGGCGTGCCCGCCGCGATCTTGCGCGCGAGGTCCACGAGCACGCCATAGCGCAGGTCGAGGGCGTAGTTGAGGCGCACCGTGAGCACGCGCGTGCCGTAGCGCTCGGCGCCGTACTCGAAGAGCCGCTCGCGCGCGACGCAGGCGTTGGCATATTCGCCGAGCGGCGTGAGCGGGTCGGATTCGAGGGAGCCGCCGCCGTCTACGGGCACGAACGGGTAGACGTTGCCGGTGGAGAGGGCCACGATGCGGGCGCCCGCGTAGCGCTCGGAGACGTGGTCGGGCACGAGCGTGTTGGCGGCCCAGGTCCGCGCGGGCGCGCTCGCGGTGCCGAACTTGAGGCCGACGAGGTAGAGCACGTTTTCGGCGTCCGGCAGCTCGCGCAGGGTCGCGCGGTCGAGCAGGTCGGCGGAGAGGGTGCGGACGCCCCGGCTGTCGAGCCACGCGCGGGCGGCGGGGTCGGTGAAGCGGCTCACGGCCACCACGTCGAGCGCGTGGCCGGCGGCCTCGGCGGCGCGGCGCGCCTGCACGCACAGGCTCGGGCCCATCTTGCCGCCCGCGCCGAGCACGACGAGCGGGCCGGAGAGGGTGGACACGAAGGCGATCAGCGCGGGCGTCGGGCGCGTCATCACCGCGTCGAGCTGGTCTTCGGTGGCGATGGTCTCGGGCAGGTCCATGGGCAGGGGGCGGCATGAGGCCGCAAGATGCCCGCGCGGCGCGGCGATCTCCAAGCGCCGCCGTGCCGGATTAAAAACAGACGGGAAGCGCACAGGCGCGGTAGGTTTGCGCCCTGAACCCGCCTGCCTCCGCCTGTGCCTGCCTCCCGCCGTTACCTCGATTCATGCGCCGCCCTCGGCATGCAGGGCCCCGTAGACGCGCGCGTGCCGTGGAAGCTCGACACGTTCCTCCACGACCTGCGGCACACGGGCATCCACGGGGCGCTCGTGCACCACGTCTCGGCGCGCGAGTACGACCCCGGCTACGGCAACCGCAAGCTCATGGACGAGATCGCGGCGGCGGGGCCGGAGGCGCAGGCGCGCCTGCTGCCGTGCTGGGTGGTGCTCCCGCACCAGGCGGGCGAGATGCCGCCCGGTCCGGCGCTCGTGCGGCAGATGCTGGACGCCGGCGTGCGCGCGGCGAAGGCGTTTCCGCGCCGCCAGCACTTCCGCCTCGCCAGCACGACGAGCGGCCTGCTCCTCGGCGCCCTCCAGGAAGCGGAGATCCCGCTCCTCCTCGACGGCGGCCTCCACGGCGACGACCATCAGGTGACGCTCGACGAGGTGGACGATCTGTGCGCCCGCTTTCCGCGCCTGCCCATCCTCCTCCAGAAGACGCGCTGGGAGAGCCCGCGCGACCTCGTCGCCCTGCTCGACCGCCACGCGCACCTGTTTCTGGAGTTCTCGACGCTTCAGGTCCACTACGGGCTGGAGTTCTTCCGCGAGCGCGTGGGCGTAGACCGCCTGCTCCTCGGCACCGACTGGCCCTTCAAGAGCCCCGGCGCCGCCCGGTCGTTCGTGGACTACTGCGAACTCTCCGACGCCGACAAGGACGCCGTGGCCGGGGGCAACCTCGCCCGCCTGCTCAAGCTGGAGGCGCTCCCGCCCGCCTACCCGGACGTAGACCAGGGGCCGATCCTCGAACGCGCCAACGCGGGCCTGCCCCTGGACGCACATCCCCGTCATCGACCCGCACACGCACATCCTGCACGACGGGCTGATGGGCTCCGGCTTCATCCCGATCCCGCACGGCGACGCCGCGCACATGGTCCGCCGCAACCGCCGCCTCGGCATCGACCGGTTCTGCTGCTCGACGTGGGTGGGCATCTGGATCGACTACCGCGACGGCATCGCCCTCACGCGCGACCTCGAACAGCGCTACCCGGACGACTTCATCCCCTACGCCGTCCTCGACCCGCGCAAGAGCGACGACGTGGCGGCGGACGTGCGCCTGATGCTCGACGAGTACGGCTGGCGCGGCCTCAAGCCGTATCAGCCGCGCCAGGGGCTTCGCTACGACAGCCCGCTCTACGACCCGTGGTACGCGCGCGGCAACGAGGTGGGCGCGTTCGTGAAGCTGCACCAGACGGCCATCGGCGACACGTTCTACGACGAGGTGGAGGGCATGGCGACGCGCTTTCCGAACCTCTCGCTCATGCTCGCGCACTCGGGCTGGACGTGGGAGGTGGCGCGGGCGCGGGCGGCGTTCGCCAAGCGCTTTCCGCAGGTCTACCTCGACCTCACGTTCACGAGCGTGCTCCACGGCGTGGTGGAGTATTTCTGCGACGAGGGCCTCGAAGACCGCGTCCTCTTCACCACCGACGCCCCCATGCGCGACCCGATCCCGCAGTTCGGCTGGGTGGTCTACGCGCGAGGTTTCGGAGGAGCAGCGCGAGAAGATCCTGGGCCGCAACGCCCTCCGGATGCTCGCCCACGCCGGCCTGCCCGCCGCCGAAGAACTGCGCCAGCGCTACGGGCTTTCCGAGGACTTTGCGCGGCGCGAGGGCGAGAAAGAAGGCTCATGACATTGCAGCATCCGTAGTTGCCGCTTCCATTTCGGGTGGAGGCCCGGCCAGATTTGGAAGGGCCTTGCGGTACACCTCCACCAGTTCGCCGCTCGCATTTTCATCCTGAAGAATGCGTCGCACGAAGCTTTCCAAGCCGTTTTTACCTTCCACCTTGTCCTTGGCGAGGCCAAGCAAAGGAGCAATCAGTGGAACGAGCCCTTTGTGGTTCGTCAGACGGAGCAGCGCTTCGTAGTTGCGAGACTCAAGCGCTGTGTTGAACTCTGTTTCGACCTCGCTCCAAAGCTGCCGGATGTCGATGCCGGTAGTCAGGTCTGCCACCACGCCTTCCAACTCTTCGGCCGACCCCTTCGGCTTTCCGAGGCCTTCCTTCAGGCGGCGATGGACGCGATGATGAACGTGGGCCGCCACCTGTTGGGTGAGGTCGTCTCTCACAATCTGGCTTACGGCATCGACAACGGCATCCAGCTTTTTCTCCGGATCGTGTCCAAGTCGTGTTGCTACAGAACCGGATGATGCCCGGAACGAGGAGCAGATTTTCGGATTCCGCCACATCCAGCACGAAAAGCCGATCCTCTAATCTCTTCGACTACCTCATCCTCGGTGCGCCGGTCTCGATCAATGATACCGGTGGCATCCAGCCAGTGCAGGGGATCAGTTTCGTTTGCCCGGAGCGCTTTGGTCATGTGCACCACGCGTTCGCAACTGCCGAGCGGTACTACGTAGCGATCAGGAAAGACGCGGGCGTAGATGAGGGTGTCCAGGCTGCCGCTGTCGCCCTCAACGAAAAGCACTGGGCGGCGGCTGCCAAGCAATTCGGTCATCAGTGCCGGAGGCACACCGACTGTATCGTTTACAATCTCCCAGAGCCAACCGTTGCCGGTAAACTCCTTGATCCAGAGCTTGGTGGCGGATGTGCGGGCGGCGGCAAACTCAACATCGTGGGTGATGTAGACGAAACAGGCAGTCGGACCGCTCCGCTTCGAGGGCGTCGAAGATGGCGTCGCGGATAGAGCGGTGAAGGTGGATCTCCGGCTCATCGATGATGAGGACAGAACCTTCGGGTGCGACAAGTGCCTGAGCCATCAGGTACAGCGCGACACGCTCCCCATCGCTCATGTTTGCGGCATTGTAGGCACCTCTTTCAATCCTCTCTCCATCAGGAGCCACCAACTCCACCATGATTTTCGACTCTTCCAAGCGTAACCGGCGGCGTGGCAGAAGGCGGTTCCAGAGCTTTACCAATTTGCCTGCAGGAGCTTCTGGGGTCCTGACGTAGGGATGTCGTTTAGCGTCGCGAGTATATGCAAAATCGCGCTGGCGCGTTTTCGCAAACAGCAGCTGCAGGAGCGCGTCGAAGTCATTGAGCAGAAAGGTGAAGGGTTTGGCGCCCCACCTCTGATGGTCACGCATCTGGGGGTTCTGAATACTTTCTATATGCGTTCCCCAGTACCGTTTACCTTCCGCTTCCTCAAGAGAAACAGGACTCACCGCCTCGTTCACAGTCAAGGCGCGTTCAGCCGCAATCCGCTGAACCCTATAGTGACCTGTAGGTGCGCCTGCTCGTTTGCTTTCTCGATGGCATAACCAAAGCGGCTTTTCCCTGCACCGTTGGCCCCCAGGACGACAAGGCTCTGTAGGTCATCTAACGTGATAAAAGTGCCGTGCTGATCGGGCGCAGAGGTACCGTCTCCTTTGGGGATGAGCAGAGTAGAGGGGCGAGCCATCGTTGGGGATGAGAGTTTCTTTCTTGATGCGAACGGTTGCAAAATAGGCGCTGGATCGCTGGTGCTTCTCTCAGCATCTTCCCTGTAAAGGTGAGTGAGAACCGGTACGAACGGGTACCGTTGGCATGTGAAACCTCGGGCGTCATGGACTCGAAGGACCGTATCACGATCAATCCGGCGCAGTGCGGGGGCGCCCGTGCCTGCGGGGAGGGCACATCCGCTTCTTCAGGCGCTCTTGCCGGTCTGGACCCATGAGATACCTGGTCATCATCGAGCCAACCGATACGGGCTTCTCCGCCTACTCTCCTGATCTGCCCGGCTGCGTTGCTACCGGAGCGACGCGTATCGCGGTCGAACGTGAGATGCAGGAAGCGATGGAATTCCATGTCGAGGGGTTGCGCTTGGAAGGCTACCCGGTGCCGGAGCCCGCCAGCGAGTCGGCCTACGTAGAGGTGTAAAAAGCGCCGCATAACGTCCAAACTCAGCCGCAGCGGGCGGCCACAGGAGTTTGGATGTGCTGAGAGTGGCGAGAAACGTTGGGCGATGTGATCGCCGTCAAAAGGGAGGAATGCATATGACACGGGTTCGAGTGGAGAGCTTTACGATGTCGCTGGACGGATACGGCGCCGGGCCGGGGCAGGACCTCGATCATCCGCTCGGCGTGGGCGGGGGCGATCTGCACCGCTGGTTTATCCCGACGCGCACCTTCCAGCAGACCCACGGCGCGGGCGAGGGGACGACCGGGATCGATGACGACTTCGCCGCACGGGGATTCGAGAACCTCGGGGCCTGGATTCTCGGGCGCAACATGTTCGGCCCGGTTCGCGGCCCCTGGCCCGACCTGAACTGGAACGGCTGGTGGGGCGACACCCCGCCCTATCACGTCCCGGTGTTCGTCCTGACCCACCACGCGCGCCCCCCCATCGAGATGGACGGCGGTACGACGTTCCACTTTGTCACGGACGGCATCCACGCGGCGCTCGACCGGGCGCGCGAGGCCGCCGGCGGGAAGGACGTGCGCATTGGCGGGGGGCCGGACACCATCCAGCAATACCTCCGCGCGGGCCTCATCGATGAACTGCACATCGCCATTTCGCCGGTGCTGCTGGGGCAGGGGGAGCGGCTGTTCGAGGGGGTGGACCTGCGGGCACTGGGCTACGAATGCGTCGAGTGGGTGCCGTCGGAGAAGGCCACCCATATCGTGCTTCGGCGCCCCTCCGGGCGAATAACAAACGGTTGATGCCTATATCTAGCGCATGGCCCGCTGCTGCGATGGGGCTTTGCGGGGTTCAGCGCGTGCTCGCTTCTTGCACCGTATGACGCAGGGCTGACGCTCCACGCCTTGTAGCCTCTGCGTTGTCCCCCGGCCCGTCCTGGGCCGCCGAGGCGTGCGCCACGGCCGTTTTGGCGCGGCTCCTCTCCACCGGCGCCTCGCGCTTCTCTCCATCCGCCCCGCCCCATGCAACCGCTTCGCTACTCCATCAACGTCACCCTGGATGGCTGCGTCGACCACCGGGCCGTCGTCCCCGACGAAGCGATGCACCGGTACGCGGAATCGACCATCGCCCGCGCGGATGCCCTCCTGTTTGGCCGGACGACCTACGAGTTGATGGAGGCCGGATGGCGGCCGTTTGCGGAAACGGGGGTCCGGCCCGAGTGGATGGACCCCTGGATGGAGTCGTTCGCCCACACGATCCACGCGGCCAAGAAATACGTCGTGTCGAGCACCCTGGAGCACGTCGATTGGAACGCCGAACTCGTGCGCGGGGACCTCGGCGCGGCCGTGCAGCGGCTCAAGGAGCAGCCGGGGCGCGGGCTGTACGTCGGTGGGGTGCAGTTGCCGCTGGCCCTCGCCGAACTCGGGCTCATCGACGAGTACGAGTTCGTGGTGCTGCCCGCGCTCGTGGGCCACGGGCCGGCGCTGCTCGCCGGGCTGTCGCAGCGGGTGGACCTGACGCTCGTGGACCGGCAGGAATTGAGCTCGGGCGCGGTGGTGCTGCGCTACAGGCCGAAACGATAGCCGCCGACAGGCTCTGCACGCGCCGGCCATGCCGCTGGGGCCGCAAACGGCGTCGCCGCCCGCCTCCTCCCCCCTGAAACCGGGGCACCCCGCACCACCCATCGCCGCCCATGCGCACGCTCAAGCTCATCGAACACATCTCCCTCGACGGGGTGATCCAGCACTCCGCCGATGGCGACGGCTTCCCCTACCCCGACTGGACCGCGCCCTACCGCACCCCTGCCGGCCGGGATGCCCTGCTCGCCGCCTACGGCGACCGCTTCGACCTGCTGCTGGGCCGGCACACCTACGACCTCTGGTCGGGTTTCTGGCCCACGGCGCCGCGTAGCCCCATGGCGGACGGCCTCAACGCGGCCACCAAGTACGTCGCCACCCACCGCCCGGACACCCTCGCCTGGGGCCCCGCCGAGGGCATCGGGCCGGACCTCGTCGCGGGGGTGCGCGGCCTCAAGGCGCAGGACGGCCCGGACCTGCTCCTCTCGGGCAGCTCCACGCTGACCACGCCGCTGCTCGCGCACGGGCTGGTGGAGGAGGTGCTGCTGGTCGTCTATCCGGTGCTGCTGGGCACGGGGAAACGCTTCTTTGCGGAGGGCACCCCGGCCCACGCCTTCGAACTCGTCCGCACCGGCACCACGCCGTCCGGGATCGTCTTCAGCACCTACAAGGTCGCCGGCCCGCTACAGGTCGGGTGAGCCGGCGAGGCGGCGTCTACGCCCCGGAACGATACGGAGGCGCTTTCCCGCGCGTCGAAGGCTTCGAGCGGCGCCTCTGGGCCTCGGTTGAGCCATCGCGCGGCGGGCGCCTCGTAGAGGCGGGCGTAGAGGGCGGGGCGCAGCTCGGACGGGCGGTGGGCGGACCAGTCCACATCGGGTTCGAGGCGGCCCACATAGTCCACGCGCACGGGGCCGAGCGGCACGTCGGCGAGGACGATGTCGGGGCCAGGGCGGTCGGTCTGGGCGATCACCTGCCCGTCGGCGTCGAGGAGGCAGGTCGGGTAGAGGCCGTCCTGGTGGCCGCTGTGGCTGGCGGCGTCGCGCATCCCGGCGGCCACGAGGGGCAGGGCGTTGTCCACGGCGCGGGCGCGGAGCGAGATCGCAAAGTTGCGCGCGGCGGGCAGGCCGATGAGGTGCGGGAAGACGAGCAGTTCGGCGCCCTGGAGGGCGAGGAGCGCAGGGATCTCGGGCGCGATCAGGTCCCAGCACACGAACACGCCCAAGCGCACCACGCCCGCATTCATGTCCACGCTGAACACCGGCAGCGTGTCGCCCACGCCTGCCGCCTGATCGGCGCGGCACACGTGGGGCTCGTGGAGCTTGCGGTAGGTGCCCACGAGGTGCCCGGCGCGGTCGAGCACGGCCACGAGGTTCTGGCACGGGCGGTCCGGCCCTTCGTCGGCGATGAGGCCGATGGTGACGGCCACGCTGTAGCGCCGGGCAATCGCGGCGGCCGCGTCGAGCGTGGGGCCGGGCACGGGCTCGGCGACGTCGCGGTAGGTGAAGGCCGGGCGCCCGTCCGGAAAGCAGAGCATCGCCACAGCCTCGGGCAGCACCACGAGGTCCGGGCGCTGCTCTGCCGCCGCCTCCAGCATCGCGAGGGCGTGCGCGCGGTTCTCGTCCGGCGTCCGCTCCGGCGTGGACCAGAGCTGGACGGCCGCCACGCGGACCGTGCGGGGACGCGTTGCGCCTCTCGGTCACGGGGCCGTTTCCGCTTCAGCGGCGGTAGCCTGGAGCGGCGCGATACGCGCCGTATACCGCTGCACGCCCCACAGCACCGCCGCGCCGAGCGCGATGGAGATCGCGCCGACGACCGCGTTGAGGTAGCCGTTGTGCTCCCGCCACGTTACCGCCGTCAGCGCGGCCAGGGCCACGCCGATGGCGATGGAGAGCCCGCCCGCGAGCCGGTACGCCCGCAGGCCCCGCAGGTCGATCACCGCGTCCGGGTCGGCGTAGGCCGGGGTGCGCAGGTCGGCCTCGAAGGCCGCGAGGCGCGTCGCGAAGGCGCCGGTGCGGCCGGGCACGAGGGCGGTGAGGAAGAAGATCGTGGTCGAGACGGCGAACCCGATGAGGCTGTTCATCTCGTAGCGCCCGAGCGTGATGCCGAAGGGCGCCACCGTCACGTTGCGGAAGAGGTCCGTCAGGCTCGACGCCGGCAGCCCCTGGGCGTGGTTCACGAGCAGCCCCACCCCGGCGATGGCCGCCACGCCCCCGATGAACGACGCCATGCCCGACCACCACGGCGTGCGCGTGAACACGAGCCCGAAGAGCACCGGCACGAACATCGGCGCCGCGTAGAGCGAACTCAGCTTGATGAACACGTCGAAGGCGCCCGCCGAACCGCCCCGCCGTGAGCGCCACCCCGATGCCGACGAGCCCGAGCACGAGCACGACGAGCCGCCCGACGGCAAGCTGCGCTTTTTCGCTGGGCTCCCGCCCGAACGCGCGCCGGCTCACCGGCACGAACACGTCCTTCGTGAGCACCGCCGAGAGCCAGTTGAGCGTGCCGTCGGCGGCGCTCGTGGCGGCGGCGAAGATGGCGGCCACCACGAGCCCGAGCACGCCGTGGGGCAGCACCGCCATCGCGATCGTCACGAAGGCCGCCTCGGAGGGCTCCTTGAGGTCCGGCCACATGGCCCGCAGGTCGGGGAAGAGCACGCGCGCGCCCATCACCGGGATGATCCACAGGAGGGGCGTGACGAGGCTGAAGCCGCCCGCGAGGAGCGCCATCTTCTTCGTGTCGCGCTCGTCGGGCACGGAGAAGTAGCGCTGCCCGATGTACCAGTTCACGTTGTAGCCCAGCACGATGTTGATCGCGAAGGCGAGAAAGAACATCGGCGGCTGGTCCTTGAGCGTGAGCGCGAAGTAGCCCGGCGGCGCCTCCCGCACCGTCCGCGCGAGCCCGTCCACGACGCTCCCGTCGCCGAGCGCCATGAACGTGGCGGGGAAGACGACGACCGACACGAGCAGGAGCACGAGAAACTGCAGCGTATCCGTCACCATCACCGCCCAGATGCCGCCCGTGACCGAGTAGAACACCATCACGAGCCCGGCCACCCACACGCAGAGCGCAAAGCCGCTCAGGTGCACGAAGCCGAGGTCCACGGTGGCGCTGCCGAGCCCGAGCGCGGTGGCGATGAAGATGCACAGCGTGTAGAGCGCCACGCCGAGCATGAGCACGTTCGGCACGACCGCGAGCAGCGTGTAGACGTAGGTGGTGGAGGGCGAGTACCGCCGGGCGAGGAATTCGAGGGGCGTGTCGAGGCGGGACCGGCGCCAGAGCGGCCCGTAGACGTACGCGCCCACGAGGTAGGCCCAGAAGGCGGCGGTGAAGAGCAGCACCGCCCCGCCGCCGTTGCGGTACGTGACCCCGGCGGCGCCCACGAACATGAAGGCGCTGAAGCCGCCCACGAACAGGCTCACCGCCGCGAGCCCCCACGGGATGTGCCCGCCGCCCTTGAAGTAGTCGCCGCTCTCGGTGTTGAACTTCGCCACGTAGGCCCCCACGCCCGCCACGAGCACAAGGTAGCCGAGCACGACGCCGTAATCGAGCCCGTTGAGGGGGTGCAGGGGGAGCATGGGCGAGCAGAGAAGGGGAGACCACCGACGCCGAACGTACGGCGCCCGCCCCCCTTGCGCTGAAACGCAGAATGCACCACCTTTACCGGCGCGGTCCGCTGTTCCGGCTGCGCCCTCCCCAAACCCCTCCCCTCGGGGAGGTGGCGCGCAGCGCCAGTGGGGGTGCTTCCCTCCCGCAGGGGCATGGCCCCCACCCGCGCGAGCTTGCTGCTCCCATCAGAAGGATGGAGCGGCGCCGGTCCCCCGAGCGGGACCGTCAGCACCAACAGCCCGCGCCCCGCCCTCTTTTCTCCTCCTCCCATGCCTACCCGCCGCGACGCCCTTCGCCTGACCGGTCTCGGAGCCGCCAGCCTCCTGCTTCCCTGGTCCACCGCCGAGGCCGCGCTGTTCGGGCCGGGGCTGCCGGGCGCGGCAGGGCCGGCGCTCGGGCTGTTCTTCGGGGCCGACGCCATCCCCGCCCTGCGCGAGCGCTATCTCCACGACCCCCGGTTTGCCGAACTGCGCGACCGCTTCGCGGGCATCGACCGGGCGGCCGAGCGGCGGTTTATGCAGACCGAGGTGCGCACCAACGACCACCTCTACCACATCGTCCGCGTGGGCGATCTGGCGCAGCGCATGGCGTTCGTCTACGCCCTGACGGGCGACGAAGACGCTGCGCGGCTGTCCGCCGACGCCATCCGCACGCTGCTCCGCTTTCCCCGGTGGGACTACTTCCTCACCGGGCAGAACGAGGTCTTCGGCCTCCAGCGGGCCTCGTCGAGCACGGTCGCCCTCGCGCTCGCCGCCGACTGGCTCGGCGACACCGTGTCCGACGCCGAGCGCGCCGCCTGGCTGCGCACCATGGGCGAGCGCGGCTGCGAGCCGTGCTTCCGCGCGCTCCACGGGATGCGCTATCCGGACGAGGACACCGGCTGGCACATGGACCCGACGAGCACCTACTTCGAGCACCGCCCCGGCGAGCGCGGCGTGAGCCTCGCCCGCTGGCCGCACATCCTCGACCGCACCAACCTGAAGGCCGTGCCCACGGCGGCGCTCATGATGGGCACGCTCGCCTACGAAAAGCGCCTCGGGCCCGATGACCGCTCGCGCCGGTGGATGGAGCAGGCCCGCTACTCCATCGACACGTTCGTGCAGATGTACGCCCGCGACGGCTCGTACGAGGAAGGCATCGCCTACGGGGGCTACACGTCCGTCAACCTCGCGCAGGCCACCGAGGCGCTCCGCCGCGCGGGCGGGCCGGACCTCTACGACCGCATCAACTGGCCGGGCTTTGCCGCCTACATGCGCGCCCTCCACCTGCCCACGGCCGACGAGCCGCACGGCATCGTCAACTTTGGCGACGCCTGGACCGGGCCGTCGTCGGCGGTGCCGTTCTGGGTGGCCAACCGCTCGCGCGACGGCCTGGCGCAGTGGACGGGCGTCAACGCGGGCACCTCGCACGACGAGTGGTCGCTCATCTTCCACGCGCCCGACGTGCCCGTGCAGGCGCCGCCCGCCGGGCCCCGCCTCTGGCACAGCGGCCTCGACTGGATCGTGGCGCGCACCGGCCACGCCGCCGACGACCTCGTCGTGGCGATGCGCAGCGGCGGCCCGGCCAACCACGAGCACGCCGACCGGAGCAGCCTGCTCGTCAAGGCCTTCGGCGAGCGCCTCGTGGCCGACCCCAGCCACCCGCCCTACGCCTACACCGACCCGGCGTGGATGATGCGCACGACGGCGGGCCACTCGGCCCTCCTCATCGACGGACAGGGGCACCAGTACCACGACGGGCACGAGGGCACGAACGCCTCGCAGGCCGTGGCCCGGATCACGCGCTGGGGCGAGGAGGATGGGCTCATGTGGTGGACGAGCGACGCCACGCCCGCCTACGCGATGGTCGCGCCGGACGTGGCCTCCGTCACGCGCACCGTGCTCGTGCTGCACGCGCTCCCCGCCGTGCTCGTGCTCGACAAGGTCCTCAAAACGAGCACGCCCTCCGTCCTTCAGGCGCGCTTCTTCGCCCACAACCCCGACGGCAAGGCGACCCTGGAGGCGTCCGCAAACGGCTTCACGACCGCCCGCCCGAACGCCGGGCTCACGGGCGTGGCGGCCGGGAATGCCGGCATCACCTGCCGCACCGAGCACCTGCCGATCCCCGACGAGACCGCGCGGCTGCACCCCTTCGCCCTCGCCGAGACCACCACCCCGCGCCTCGACCCGTTCCTCGTCACCGCGCTCGTGCCCCACGCCGCCGGTGCCCCTGCTGAGGCCAGTATCGTGCCCCTGGCGGGCGGCAACCGCTATGAAATCACCCTCCGGCAAGGCGCGCAGACCGTGCGCGTCCGCCTCTACGACACCGACACCACTCCTGAGTTCGAAGTGCTCTCCTGACGGCCGGCCGGTGTCCTCGCCACGACAAGGAGCGCAATCAACTGTCCCACACGCGCAGGCCGGTGCGGCTGAGATAGGTGGGGATGACCTGGAAGAGCGGGTCGGCGGCTTCGAGGGCGTGGATGAGGCGCCGCCGCTCGCTCGCCGACGGGCCGCACAGCAGCGTGAGCGAGCCGCCCTCGCCGCCGGCGCCGTTGACCTTCCAGCCCACCACGCCGTGCTGCTCGGCCAGCGCAATCACGCGGTGCGCGTCCGGACTCACGAGGGCCGGGTGGAGGGCCGCCTGCGCCTCCGTGTTGGCGATCATCGCCCGCCCGAAGGCCGCAAAGTCGCCCGCATAGACGGCGTCGCGGGACCGGCGGGCGGTCTGGCGGAGCGCGTCGAGGTGGGGCGAGGCGGCGCCCTCGGCTTCGAGGCCCGCGATCACCCGCTCGTGGACGGCAGACGACGAGTGCGTGCGCCCGAGAAACACGAGCACGAGGCGGCGCTCCAGCTCCCACCACACGGCGTTGGACACCTGCACGGGCGAGACGCTTGCGTGCGGATAGGCGAACATCTCGATGTAGTTCAGACCGCCGTAGGCCGAGCAGAGCTGATCCTGGATGCCGCTCTGGAGCCCGAGCCGCTCCGTCTCGATCCGGTGCGCGGCGTAGGCCACCTCGTGCGGCGCGAGCCGGCCCGGCGTGAGCGCGTCGAGGGCCCCCACGAGCGCCACGGTGACGGCGGCGGACGTGCCGGTCGAGCAGCCGGCGGGCACGGCGGAGTAGACCCCGATGTCGAGCGCCACGCGGTCCGGGAGGGCTGCCGCGTGGATGGCGGCCTCCAGGAGCGGGTGCTCGCGGTAGGCGGGCGCGCCCGGCACGACGGCGTAGCGGGCGCCGTAGTTCTCGGCAAAGAGCGTCACCTGGTCGGCGCGGGCCTCGCGGGGATGGACGGCGATCTGGACCTCGACGTAGGGGTAGACGCCGATGTTGAAGATGGCCCCGTGCCCGGCAAACCACGTGTCCGTCCAGCCGCCGTTGTCGCAGATGCGGATCGGCGCGACACCGTTGACGACCCGGAGCGGCGCGGGCATGGTCACCGGGCGAGGGGCCGCACGAGCGCCGACGTTTGGGGGGCAGGCCGCTGGAGCGCGTCCACAAACTGCGCCGCCACGGCATCCCACGAAAACTGCTGCGCCGTGTGGGCCGAGGCGCGCACCGCAAACGCCGCGAGGGCCGCGCGCTGCCCCCGGTAGCGCAGGATTGTGTCGGTGAAGGCGGCCACGTCGCCGCTGGGCACGAGGTGGCCGTTTTCGCCCTCCGCCACGACGCCCGAGATGCCTTCGAGGTCGGCGGCGACGATGGGTGCGCCGCAGAGGCCGGCCTCCAGCATCACCACGCCGAAGCCCTCGATGTCGCCGGGGACGTGGATGTTGGGCATCACGAACAGGTCGCCGCCGCGGTAGAGCAGGCCGAGCGTCTCCTCGCTCATCTTGCCGAGCATCCGGGCGCGCCCGTGCAGGCCCGGCGCCGCGAGGGCCGTGCGGATGCGTTCGGTCATCGGGCCCTCGCCGCCGAGGAGGAAATACACGTCCGGGGGCAGGTGGGGCAGGACCTCCTCGGCGAACCAGTGGAAGCCTTTGCGCTCCTGGTGCCGGCCTATGCTCACGAGCAGGAGCGCGTCGTCCGGGATCTCGGGCGCGCCGACGGCTTCGAGGAGCGCACGGCGCGCGGCGCGGCGGTCGGGCGGCGGGGTGAAGAGCGCCGGGTCCACGCCGCAGGGGATGACGTGGGTCTGCGCGGGGGTGGCGCCGCGCGCAAGGCACTCGGCGGCGGTGGCCTCCGAGATCGGAAAGACGTGGTCGAGCGCGCGGAAGACAGGCCGCAGCCACCACTGGTGGATCGGCACAGGCAACGTCACATCGCGCCCGACGGGGATGGCCGCGAGGCGGGCGCCGAAGGGGGCCACGACGGGCCTGAGCGCGGGCGAGAGGCCGGCCGTCACCATCGACGAGAAGAGCACCACGTCGGGGCGGGTGCGGGCCACGCGCACGGGGATCTGGGCGAGCAGGCGGGCCATAAAGCCCGGCATCCGCCGCCCCGTGGCCTCCCACGACGTTTCGAGCAGCAGGGCGGTCATGTCTACGTCCGCCCGGCGGGCGAGGGCGGCGTGGAGCCCTTGCGCCACGCGCTGCATCCCGCCCACGTTGGACATGGGGTGGCCGGGTTCGGGAAACGAGTGGGAAACGTACAGCAGGCGCACGGCAGCGGACGGGCAGGGCGGCAAGCTACGTCCATCCCGGGGCCCTTCGGGCGCGTCAGCGCCGCGCGTCGATCTCGTAGCGCAGCCCACCGTGGGTGACGACGAGGCGGCCCGGGCCGGGGCTGTTGAGGTACGGCCCCTGGAAGAGGGGCATCGCGTCGTAGCGCACGGGCTGCCCGTCGCGGCGGCGGTCGTCGGGAAAGGCGAAGCTGAGGCGCGCGCCTGCCGAGGTGGTGTAGGCCACGCGGGCAGCCGCAGCGACGGCGCTCGTGTCGAGGGCGTTGGCGCGGATGCGGTCTTTGAAGGCCTCCCACGAGGCGTAATCGCGCGCCTGCGCCACCTCCACCACGAAGCCGGTGCGCGGAGCGAACGAGCGCAGGCGCCACACGGTCGGCTCCTCGATCCACGTATAGGGCGCGAGCGGGCGCACGGCGATAAAGGCATCGCCGCCCTGGCAGAAGATCCACCCGGAGGGGTCCACCTCGCGGCGCTGGAGCGTCTTGGGGAAGAAGCCGTCTACGTGCGGGTGCCGCGCCTCGGGGGGGAGGCTGTAGAGCACGATCAGGGCGTTGCGGTCCTGGAAAACGCGCTCGTAGGGCGACGAGCTGTTCCACTTGTTCTCGTCCGTGTACACCTTGTGGTAGCGGTCCACCTCGTTCGAGAGCCACTCGGGCTCCTCCGGGAAGAACATGGCGAGTTCCTGCGCCGCGTAGTAGGGGTGGACGGTGAAGACGGTGGAGGACGTATCGGGGCTGCTGAACGTCACGTCCCACGTGTGCTGCTGGATGGGCTGGAGGATGCCCCCCTGGATCGAGCCGAGCGCGACGTCCTCCGTCATATACAGCTGCTTGTAGACGGGCGGACTCATCGCTTCGCCGTAGCGCACCACGTTGCGGACACGCTTGCGCTCCTGCTGCACATACGGCACGGAGCGGTCCACGGCGACGTTGTGGATGACCACCGGCAGGCGGTACGCGCTCCAGGCGGCGGTGAGGTTGTCGCTGCGGTAGACGGGCGCAGTGTCGCCGAAGAGCAGCCAGCCCCAGCCCACGGCGGGTGCGCCCTCCGGCTTAGCGGCGTCGTAGGTGTAGTCGCGGCTGTGAGCACCGGCGTAGAGGCCGTGGAGGTAGTCCACCGCGTAGTCGGCCAGGACCCAGTCGAGCACCCGGCGCGCCCGCGCGCGCAGCAGGGCGTCCTCGCAGTAGGTGGCGAGTGTGAAGAGCGGCGCGGCGAAGACGATGAAGTAGGTGGGCGAGTCGAATTCGCCCTGCCCGAGCGTCGTCGTCACGTCCATCCAGTGGTCGAGGTAGGCGCGGGCGTCGGCGCGGTTCTCGTCCGACGACTTGCCGTTGAACCAGGCCGTGCGGGGCGCGTCGGGCCACGTCTGCGCGGCGAGGTAGAGGCCGGTGTAGTAGAGCAGGAAGTGGTTCTCGGTGTCGCCCCGGTAGAGCGGGAGCGTGCGGAAGCCGTCGCGGATGGCGGCGCGCGTCTCGGGCGCGAGGCGGTCCTGCACGCGCAGGTAGGCCGCCATCATGTCGTGGAGGTAGAACATGCCCCCCCGGAACGGCGCGGCCGCCTCTTCGCGGAGGGCGCGTTCGCCCATCGCGGCGTCCTGCCCGGTCTCGACGAGCAGGGCAGCTTCGAGCAGGTCGAGGCGCTGCGCGGGCGGCGTCATCACGTTGGCCTGCGCGGGGGCAGCGCTCGCGGCGGCGCGCATCCGGGCGGCCTTGGCACGCGCGCCGTCGAGCACATGCTGCACGAGCGTATCGCGCCGGGCGGTATAGCCCGCGTCGTAGGCCGCCTGCGACGGCAGCACCTGCGCGTGCGCGGCAGGCGCAAGCATCAGGAGCAGAAGTGCCGCCCTGACCCACGTAGGGGCACGGCTCGCCGTGCCCTTCTGGCGTTTCGGCACCCCGGTAGCATGGGCACGGCACGCCGTGCCGCTACGGAAGCATCGGGTGGTCATTGTTCGCCCTCCACGAAAAGGTCCCAGAGTTGGCCCGCCTCGAAGTGCTCGGGCGCCACCGCGTGCCACGCGCGCCCGTCGTTGCGGGAGACGAAGAGGCCGCCGCCGAGGGTACCTGCGTAGACGGTGCCCGGATGCCGGCGCGAGACGGCAAGCGCGTGGACGTTCAGGTCGGCGAGGCCGGCGGTGTCGGCGCGCCAGGTCTGGCCGAAGTCGCGGGTGACGAGCACGCCGGTGTTCCAGCCGCCGGCGTAGAGCGTGCGCGCGTCGGTAGGGTGGAATTCGGCCTCGTAGATCGTGTGGCCGGCGGGGGCGCCGGGCGCATAGTGCCACGTCTGCCCGCCGTCGTCGGAGAGGGCGACGCCCTGGTCCTGCACGCCCACCGCCCAGCGCCGCGCATCGGACGGGCTCTGGCGCACCGAGCGCACGGGCGCGGTGACGGCGGTCGCGCGCCACGTCTGCCCGTCGTCCACGCTCACGAACAGGCCCGCCTCGGTGCCGGCGAAGACGCGGCGCGGCGCCACGCGGTCCACCCGCACGCTCGCCACGAACTTCGACGCCAGGCCGGTGCTCGATTCGCGCCACGTCTCGCCGAGGTCGGCGGAGGCGAAGACGCCGTAGGGCGTGGCGGCGAACACCCGGCGCACATCGTGCGGGCTGAGCGTCACGTCTTGCACCTCCGTCACGTCCCAACCCGTCGTGATGCGCCAGAAGGCCCCGCCGTCGGTGGTGCGGTGGACGCCGTTGCCGTTGGCGACAAAGACCGTGTCGCCGCAGCCGCCGGGCGCGGCCATCGCGGCGAAGGCGTGGCCCTGCGTCCAGCCCGTGTGCGCCCACGTCGCGCCATCGTCGCGGCTCACGAACAGGCCCACGACCGGGTTCTGGCCCGGAGAGCTGGTGCTTGCGCGTGCTGTAGACCGTCGCGTAGATCCGCTCGTCCGTACAGCCGGTGCGCGCTGCAACGGAATGGGGAGGCACCGCCGGGCGTTCAGCGGCGCATCCTGCGCACGCCAGGCCCAGCAGCAGGAGCACACGAAGGTGCAAGGGGAGGAGACACGATCCCACGGAGTCCTCAGCGGTATAGGGAATGGAGCGTATACAAGAAAAGCGCCACAAAGGGGCTCAGTATGATGGCCGCGGCGCTGAGGTTGCCATTGTGCCGCTGCCGCGCAACTAGCTGCTGCTGCCGTTGCGCCATCCAGGCTGAATCGGCAGGCGTGCGCTGGTCGGGGGGAAGGGTGGCTGAGGCTGTCGTAGCGCGCGGCAGCCCGGGCTTGCGTGGCGGCGCCGACTTCGGCGGCGGCGCCACGGCGGCGCATGGCGGCGCGGCCAGCAAGCAGCCCGCCGAGGAGCCAGAGCCAGTGGGCAAATGAGCGCATCAGGCTCATAGGGGTGTTTCGGCTACGCGGGGCAGGGCGTCGGCGAAGACGGCGAGCGTCTCGTCGATGGCGGCGGGCGTGTGGGCGTAGTTGAGCAGGAAGGGGCGCGCCGCGAAGATGCCCCTGCGGTAGCACTCCAGAAAGAATGCGTGCCGGAGGGCTTCGTCCCGCGCGGCGTCGGCGGCGTCGAAGCGGAATTGCACGGCAGGGGGCAGGCCGTAGGCGCGGTAGGGCAGGCCGAGGTGCGTGGCGAGCGCGTCGAAGCCGTCGCGCAGGCGGGTGCCCATCGCCCAGATGTGGTCGAGCACCGGCTCGCGCTGGAGCACGCCGAGCGTGGCGAGCGACGCAGCGAGCGAGAGCGCCTCGCCGGCATACGTGGACGTGAGCACCACCCGGCCGAGCATCTCCATGAGGTCGCGGCGCCCGCCGTAGGCCGCGAGCGGATAGCCGTTGGCGAGCGCCTTGGCGTAGGTCGTCAGGTCGGGGATGACGCCGAAATACTCCTGCGCGCCCCGGAGGGCCAGGCGGAAGCCGGTGAGCACCTGGTCGAAGATGAGCACGGCGCCTGTGCTGCTCGGTGAGCGCGCGCATGCGGTGGACAAAGTCGTGCGCAACGTGCTCGTCCCAGTTATACGGCACCATGATCAGCGCCGCGATGCGGTCGCCGTCGGCGGCAAAGAGGGCTTCGGCGGCCGCCGTGTCGCCGTAGGGGAGGCGGTAGACGAGTGGGTCGAGCGCGGTCGGCACGCCGTTGCCGTCGCGGGAGAACCAGAGGGGGTCTGGGCCTTCGCCGCTGGCAAACCAGTCGCTGGCGCCGTGGTAGCCGCACACGACGATCCGGTCGCGCCCGGTGAAGGCGCGGGCGAGGCGGAGGGCGGAGGCGTTGGCGTCGTTGCCGGTTTTGGCGAAGCGCACCATGTCCAGCCCGGGGATGAGGCCGGTGAGGGCTTCGGCGAGGTCTACTTCGAGGGGCGAGGCCATGCTGAAGAGCACGCCGTCGTCGAGCTGCGCGCGCACGGCGGCGTCCACCTCGGGGTGCCGGTAGCCGAGGAGGATGGGACCGAGGGCCGAGCGGTAGTCGATCCACGCGCGGCCGTCCTCGCTCTGCATCCGGCACCCCTCGGCGCGGCGGATAAAGGCGGGCATCGCGCCGCCGAACGAGGGGTCGTAGCGCTTGGCGTTGGTCTGCGTGCCCCAGGGAATCACCCGGAGGGCGCGTGCGAGCAGGTCGTCGGGAGGGGTCACAGGAGGCAGGGGCAGGGAAAAGGGCGTGCCAGGAGGGCGCAAATTGGGCCAGAAAGGGCGCTGAAAGCGGTTCTGTTAAGATTTTTTGGCCTTCGGGCGCAGGGATCGTGAAGAGGCCTTGACAGGGCCGGAGCAGGTACGTTACGTTGGTCCAAGATCCGAAACGCTGTTTCATATCCGAAACGTTGGAGGCCGTCTCTTACATCATCCCCTCGGTAGACCGGGCGTTCGAACTGCTCGAACGCCTGGCCGCTGCTGAGAAGGGCCTCAGCCTCGCCGAGCTGACGCGCCAGACGGGCTTTCCCAAGAGCACGGTCTTCCGCATCCTGGCCACGCTCGAAGAGCGGCAGGTGGTCACGCTTGAGGCGCAGACGCGCAGCTACCACCTCGGGCACCGCCTCTGGATGCTCGGCCACCACTACCTCGAACGGTCGGACCTCTACCACGCCGCCGCGCCGATCATGCAGAAGCTCGCCGAAAGCTCCGGCGAGACCGTCTTTCTCGGCAAGCTCGAAGACGGCGAGGTGATCTACATGCGCCGCATCGAAAGCCCGCGCTCGGTGTCGATCGTCAAGAAGCTCGGGCAGCGCGTGCCGGCCCACTGCACCGCCACCGGCACCGCCATCGTCGCCTTCCTCTCGCGCGGCGAGATCGAGGCGATCCTGTCGCAGCACGGCCTCGACGCCGTCAACGACACGACGATCACCGACCCGGCGGCCTTTCGCGCCCGCCTCGAAGAGACGCGCCAGCGCGGCTACGCCGTCGTCAACGGCGAATACAACCGCGAACTGCTCTGCATCTCGGCGCCTGTGTTCGACCACACGGGCGTGCCGAAGAACTCCCTCACCGTGGCCATGCCGGCCGCGCATCGCCCCACGGCGGCCCGCCAGGCCGAAGTGGGCACCCTCGTGCGCGGTGCCGCGCTCGACCTCTCGCATCAACTCGGATTCGTTGGACGGCGCTAAGCCCCCTGCTACGCCCCCGCGAACCGCCCTTTCTCGTCCCTCCCCACCAACCCGGTCTCCCATGAGACGTCTACGCATTTTCGCGCTCTTTGGCGCGCTGGCCGTTCTGGAAGCGCTTACAGGTACGGCTTACGCCCAGACTGCCAAGCTCTCCGGCCGCATCACCGACGCCAGCAATGGCGAGACCCTGCCCGGCGCCACCGTCCAACTCGTCGGCACGACCCTCGGGGCGACCGCCGACGCCGACGGCAACTACGTCGTGCTCAACGTCACGCCGGGCGCCTACACCATTCGCGTGTCCTACATCGGCTACGCGACGCAGAACATCGAACTGCGCCTCACCTCAGACCGCACGACGGACCTCAACGTCCGCCTGCGCGCCGAAGACTCCCAGCAGGAGGAACTCGTCGTCGAGAGCCAGCGGGTGGTGGACCAGAACCAGACCGCCTCGCGCGCCCTCGTGACGGGCGAGGAAATGCAGCGCCTGCCGGTGACGAGCCTTCAGGAGGCCATCTCGCGCACCTCGAACTCGTACGACGGCTTCATCCGCGGCTCGCGCCGCTATGAGACGCGCACGATCCTCGACGGCATCGACGTGAGCGACGCGCTCAACCAGATCGCGCCCGGTGGCGTGAGCGGCTCCTACGCGGGCGTGCTCTACAACAACGTCAACCGCGCCGACCAGACGAACGCGAGCCTGTTCACGCTCAACCCGGAAGGCATCGAGGAAGTGACCGTCAACACGGGCGCCGTCGAGTCGCGCTACGCGGCGGCCTCGGGCGGCGTGGTGGCCGTGACCCTCGCCGAAGGGCGCGGGCCGCTCCACGGCACGTTCTCCTACCGCACGGCGCCCTCGGTCAGCCGCCCGGGTCCGGACTCGCTCGAGTTCTACCCGCAGGTCGACATCGACGCCTACAACACGGAGAAGGCGGCCAAGACGGCGGCCAACAACCCCGCTGCCGCGCTCTACACGTTCACGCCGGACCGCTACCAGATCGGCGACAAGCCCGAGATGGACATGCGCCTCTCGCTCGGCGGCTCGATCATGAAGAACTGGACGTTCAGCACGACGGGGCAGTGGTTCCAGACCTATGGCTACCAGCCCAACCAGTTCAACAAGCGCCTCAACGGGCAGCTCAAGACCGCCTACAGCCTCACGCCGCGCACCAAGATCACGGCGCTCGGCATCCTGGAAGACCGCGGCCTCTGGGGCAACTGGAATAACACGAGCTACAACGACTTCTGGCGCTTCAACCTCGAATCGGTGGCGCAGAACGACGGCGGCTCGTACCTCGGCTCGCTCAAGATCACGCAGCTGCTCTCGCAGAAGACGTACGTCGAGGCGCAGGCCTACCGCACGTACAGCCGCAGCCGCTACGGCTACCCCGACGACAACGGCAACGGCTTCACCGACCCCGGCGAGAACGGCGACTTCATCGACCTGACCGACCCGGCCACCGCCGACAAGTACGTCGGGCGCGGCGCCGACCGCACGAAGATGTTCTTCGAGAACATCTCCGACTCGTACTCCGACACCGGCCTGTTCCTGCCCGCCGGCAACCGCTACAAGGCGGCCCGCCCGTCGCCGTACCAGGAAGACGCCACGCAGGTGCTCAACGGCTACAAGCTGGACGTTGCGAGCCAGGTGACGCCCAACCACTTTGTGCAGACGGGCGTCGAACTCAAGGTTCGGCAGTTCGACTTTACGCAGGTGCAGGGCTGGGACCAGAGCGGCGCCAAGCTCAACGGCACGCTCGAACCGTTCGCCGTGCAGGACTGGACGCGCAAGCCGACCGAAGTGGGCATCTACGCCTCCGACCGCATCGAGTACCGCGGCCTCATCGTCAACCTCGGCCTGCGCGGCGAAGTCGTGGACCGCGACACGCGCGAGATCGTCGACTACTACCACCCGTTCCGCCGCGACACCGTGACGATCGGGGAGGGCACGAGTGCCGTCCGCCGCGTGCCGCGCAACTCCTTTGTGCGTGGCGACAAGGTGCCGGTAGACTTCTTCCTCAACCCCCGCATCGGCGTCTCGCACCCGATCGGGACGAACGGGTCGATGTACTTCTCCTACGCCCGCTCGAAGCAGCTCATTCCCTACACGACGCTCTACTCGTTCTACGACGGCAACAACTCGAACAACGTGTCGGTCGTCTACCAGGACCCGGCGCAGGACCCGATCACGTCGAACAACTACGAGCTCGGCGTGCAGTGGGAGTTCTACAAGGGCTGGGGCATGGACGTGAACGCGTACATGCGCAGCGTGGACAACTACGGGCAGGCCAACTTCGCGACGGCCAACCGCAACCTGACGGGCCAGACGACGCTCGTCGGCGCCTCGCACGTGTTTGCCACCACCGCCGGCTACGCCGACGTGCGCGGCATCGAGTTCGTGCTGCGCCGCCGCCCGCTGCGCCTCATGCAGAACTTCTCGCTCGGCCTGACGGGCTCGTACACGTACTCGTCGGTCGAGGCGTCGAACTTCGCCGGCTCCAACCGGACGAGCTTCACCGACGCCACCAACGGCGCGGTCGTCACGATTCCGTTCAGCAACTCGGACGAGTTCAAGAACTTCCCGCAGAACGTCCGTGGTGGGGGCTCGACGCTCACCGGCGGCTACGACCGCACGCACCGCTTCCTGCTCCGCTCGGTGGCCACGGTGCCCTTCGGCATCAACGTGGGCCTCAACGGCAGCCTGGAGAGCGGCTTCCTCTACCCCCGCGTCGTCGGGGCGGACCCGCGCGACCGCGAACTGCTCACCGGCCCGACGAACTACCGCCTCGACGCCCGCGTCGAGAAGCGGTTCTCGTTCACGAGCCGCTTCGGCCTCGACCTCTACGCCGACGTGACCAACCTCACGAACAAGCAGAATATCGTGGCCTACGAAGCCTTCACGCCGAACGGCCCGGCCGTCTTCCAGACGACGGGGAGCCCGGGCGAGCGCCTGATCCTGCAGGACGGCTCGTCGCTCTACGGACCGGCGCGCACGGTCTACTTCGGCACCCGCCTCCGCTTCTGATCCGCCCTTCTTCCTGTACGGGCGAGGCACCCCTCGCCCCTACCTACCCTTTGCTATGAAGCACGCACTTTCTCTGGGGCTCGTCGCGCTCGCCGCGCTCAGCCTCGCCTCGGAGGCCACCGCGCAGGGCGGACGAGCCCCCTCGTCGGCGCTCCGCTACAACACGGCGGCGGATCAGGCCGGCGACGGCTACCTCACCGGCGCCGACCTGTGGAACACGCTCAAGCCCGCCAACACGCTCACCGCCGACCGGCTGGGCAGCCCGTTTGCCAACGTGGCCGGCGGCGTCGTCAACCGCATCCTCTTCGGCTCCCGCGCCAACTGGCAGGAGCCGACGGGCCTGTGGCCCTCGGGCTACCACTACACCAACACGTTCCGGAACTCGCACTTCATGGTCTTCCCGGTCTTCAAGGCGACCGGCTGGCCGGGCTACGGGACGGGCAACCCCATCAAGGCGCTCGACCCCGGCACCGACAACAAGGGCACCGGCGGCACGAGCCGGTTCATGTGGGCCTCCTACGGGCCCAACGTGCCCGGGGCGAGCGACGCCAACCGCAACTACCGGCGCCCCGCGCGCTACGTAGACGCCGGGCGCACCCACCTCGTCTACGAAGCCGGCTGGCCCACCACGGCGGGCATCGACTTCAAGGTGCGCACCCACCAGTTCACGCCCAACGAGCAGAACGTCAACGACTTCACCGTCGTCGAGATCACGATGACCAACACGGGCATCGTGGACTCCAACGCCGACGGCACCGCCGAGGCCACCGGCAACGTGGTGGATGGCGTGTCGATGATGCTCGATGCGACGCCCTCGCCGACCATCGAGATCTCGGTGGGCGGCGACCGTGGCTGTAACTGCATCGCGGCGGGCCGCACGTTCGGCTACATCGCCACCCCTGACGCCACCGGCGCCCCTACGACCTGTTCGCGTGGTACGCCAACACGCCGGCCACGGGCACGACCAACCGGGCCACCCCGGCCACGCACGCCTTCGGCATCGACAACACGAACCAGCTCCAGGGCTACACCGACATCTGGAATGCGCTGGACGTTCCTCGGCGTCAAGCAGGGCGGCGATCTCGGACGCCAACCTGGGCGCCATCACCTCCGCCACGGCAGACAAGACGACCGTCTTCGGCACCCCCGGCGTAGGCAGCGGCGCGCGGCGCGGCTGGTACACGTCGCAGCAGTGGCAGGCCGTCGCTCGAAAGCATCAGCGACTCGCAGACATGGCTTCCGCAACGCCACCGCGACGTGGTACAAGGACTACGGCAAGACGAGCAACGGCGGCACCGTGCCGGCCGACCTGAGCCCCAACCCCAACGTGTTCTCCGGCGGCACCGCCGACGACATCACGACGTGGACGGTGGGCAACACCAACGGCCGCCCCAACGGCGACTTCAAGTACGCCTCGCAGGACCTCTCGCCCGCCCTCGGCATCACGCAGCCGGTGTGGGAGCCCGCGTGGAACCCGCAGGCCGCCAGCGGCAACTTCTACGACGGCGCCCAGGGCTTCACCAAGGAGTACTCCTTTGGCGAGGCCGTCACGCAGGGCAACGGCCCGTACCGCCTCGCCGTGGGTGAGTCCATCACGTTCGTGTGGACGGCCCTCGCCGGCTACCGCATGGAAGGCGTCGTGGACGCCGCCAAGGCCGCCCGCTGGGCCTGGGACCGTGGCTGGAACATCGACACGGCCCTCCCGACGCCCGCCGCGCCGGAGATGAGCCCTCGAGAGCACGCAGCAGGGCACGGCCCTCGTGCGCTGGACGGACGTGTCCGCGACGGTGCCGGGCCGCACGGTGTCGGGCTACAAGATCTGGCGCTCGTCGCAGTACAAGCGCACGAGCTACCTCGACAAGGGGATGCGCCTGGTGGACCGCTACCACGAGCAGCACACCGTCGGCGACGTGCCGGCGAACCTGCTCGACCCGGTCAACCCCAACTTCAACGCGCAGAGCCTCTTCAAGGGCGACATCCAGGGCTCCTACCAGCCTGCCGAATGGGGCTCCTACGACCTCGTCGCCAAGATCCCGGCGGCGCAGGTGTCGCAGTACGCCAATGCCGCCAACGGCTACCAGTTTGCGTACGAAGACAAGGACGCCATCACCGGCTTCACCTACTGGTACTACGTGTCGGCCTACCGCGACGGCTCCTTCACGGGCCCGCTCGGACGCACCGTAGACCACGTGGAATCGGCGCGCATCAACTGGAACGGGCGCAACGGGCGCGCGACGACCCCGGGCGGCACGACGCCCACGCCCAACGGCACGATCTCGCTCGACACGCCGTGGGGCGGGACCTACCCCTGGGCCATCGTCAACGCGCTCTTCCCGAAGGCGGGCACGCAGGCCAACAAGAACCTCGGCACGGCCTTCACCGTCGTGCCCGCCGCGTGCGGCGCCGGCGGACGTGGCGAGCCTGCTCACGGTCTCGCCCAACCCGTACAAGATCACGGGCCTCAACGACGTCCGCAACGACCCGGCGAGCCACTCGATCAACTTCCTCAACCTGCCCGCCGCCTACACGCTCACCATCGTGGACGTGAGCGGCCAGGTGATCTTCCAGCGGAAGGAGACGGCGGCGGTCAACGGGGTCTACACGTGGGACCTGTTCTCCAAGGACGGGGTCGAGATCGCGAGCGGTCTCTACATCTACCACGTGAGCTACGACGGCGGCCAGAAGACCGGCTATTTCTCCATCCTGCGCTGACGCGCGCGCAAACGGGCTACCCTTTATGAACAAGACCCTGATCTTCGCGCTCGTGCTCGTGGCGGCTCCGGCCGCCCTCGCGCAGAGCAAAGCCGGGCGCAATGGCGCCAAATTCCTCGATATTGGCGTGGGGGCGCGTGAGGTCGCGCTCGGCTCCTCCGCCACATCGCTCTCGGGCGATGCCACGCAGGCCTTCTGGAACCCCGCCGGCACCGCGCTGCCGAGCGACCAGAAGCTGAGCGCCTCGCTCTTCTACGGCGACTGGATTGCCGACCTCAAGCACAGCGCCGCCGCGGTGGGCTACAACCTCGGCACCATGGGGACCGTCACGCTCGGCGTGCAGACCTTCGGCGTGTCGGGCATTGCTGCCAACCGCCAGAACGGCTATTCCGACCCGTTCCTGCAGACGCTCGTGACCGACCAGCAGTCGTCGGACACGTACAGCTACACGGATATGGCCATCAGCGCGACGTACTCGCGCTTCGTGCTGGACCGCCTCGCCCTCGGCGCGACGGTCAAGTACGTCAACGAGTCCGTCGACGGTGAGAGCGCGGGCGCTGCGGCGTTCGACTTCGGCTCCGTCTACAAGCTCGGCTTTGCGGGCGCGCAGCTGGCCGCGCGCCTGAGCAACCTCGGGCAGGGCATCACCTTCTACAACCAGGAGAACCCGCTCCCGCTCACGTTCTCCATCGGCACGTCGTTCTACCCGGTCAACACCGACAAGGCGCGCCTGATGCTGAGCATCGACACGACGAAGCCGCAGGACAACAACCAGCGCCTCACGGGCGGTGCGGAAGTGTCGTTCTACGACCTGCTCTTCCTGCGCGGCGGCTACAAGTACGGCTTCTCGGGGTCCAAAGACGACGGCACCTCGGAGCGCCCGAGCATCCAGTACACGGTCGAGGACTACTCGCTCGGCGGGGGCATCCAGTACAACGTGGCCGGCTACGACCTCGGGGTCGACTACGCCTTCACGAAGATGGAGCTCTTCGACAGCGTACACCGCCTCACCCTGCGGATCCGCCGCTGAGGAGCCGGGGATTTCGTTCGGGTCCGCCCCACCGGCGGGCCCGCCTGATTACCGCTGAGAGGAGCGGGGAGCGTCACGCGTGGGCGCGCGGCGGAGGGCCACCCCCTTCTGCCGCCGCCCGCGCGCGACGCGGGATCTGCTCGTCCAGCCTTGACTTCTGCCTGTGGTCCACGTACAGACGCCGTCCGGCCGCTGGGAGGCCCTTGCCCACCAGGTCCTGGATTTTCTCCGCAGCGACCTCATCACGCTCCGCTGCGACGGACGCGACGTGCGCGGCTTCCGGAGCCCCGACTCGCCCGCCCTCTGGATCCGCGACCACTCGGACATCCTGCGCGGCGGCGTTTACATGGAGGCCGACGTGTGGAGCGCGGTCGAGGCCTTCGCCAACACGCAGGCCAGGAATGGCCGCGTGTTCGACTACGTGATGGCGACGGCCACGTCCACGATGCGCGAAAACTGGGAAACGTGGATGCGCGTCCCGGTGGAGGCCGACGTCGAGTACCGCTTCGTCAACGCCGCCTACCTCGCCTGGCAGGCCACCGGCGACACCGATCGCCTGCGCGCGCTCCTGCCGGCGCTCGACGCGGCGCTGACCTACACGCGCACCCACCCGGAGCGTTGGGACGCCGAGCATGGCCTCGTCAAGCGCGCCTTCTCGATGGACACGTGGGACTTCGACTACACGGCGGGCCGCGAGCCGTGGCTCAACTTCCAGATCGGGCCGGACACGTTCTGGGGCCTCGCCCACGGCGACAACAGCGGCTTCTACGAGGCCGCACGCCGCCTGTCGCGCCTCTACGTCCGCGCCGGCGACGCAGCCCGGACGGCTGGCGCGGCCGGCGAAGCCGACCGCCTGCTGGCGCTACTTTCGGACCGTTCCTCGTACTGGGATACGGAGGCCGCCGGGGTGCAGGAGCGGGCCAACGCGCTGCTCTGGAACGGGCAGTTCTACACCCACTTTCACCACCTCGTGCCGTGCCCTGTGCCGGAAGGGCTCGACGAGGCGCGTCAACTCTCGCTCAGCAACCCGATGGCCGTCAACCGGGGCCTGGCGACGCCGGAAATGGCCCGCGCCATCGTGGACGAGTACGCCGCGCGGGGCCGTGAGGGCAAGGCCTTTGCGCCCTGGTACTCGCATCGACCCGCCCTTCCCGGTGGGCTTTTTCGGAGACGAGAAGCTCGTCGTGGGCGCGTACATCAACGGGGGCATCTTCCCGCTCGTGGGCGGCGAACTGGCCCTGGCGGCCTTCGAGCACGGGCGCGAAGCCTACGGCGTAGAGACGCTCAGGACATATGCCGACCTCGTCGCGCGCACGGGCGAGAGCTACCTGTGGTACTTCCACGACGGCACGCCGTCGAGCGTGGACACGAGCACGAGTCCGGAGGCCCTGCCCACGGATGGCTGGGGCTCGACCGCCATGCTGATGGGGCTGGTAGCCGGCCTGGCGGGCGTGCGCGACCTGGCGCATTCGTTCACCGAGGTCTCGCTCCAGCCCCGATGGGTGGCCGCAGGCGAGGCCGACGCCACCGTGCAACTCGCCTACGAGGCGTCCGGCGCCGGCTTCGCCTACACGTACCGGCACGACGCAGAGGCGCACACGATCCGCCTGGAGATCGAGGGCAAGGCCGATGTCGTGGTGGCCCCCTTGCTGCCGGCCGGCACCGAGGCCCGCTCGGTCGTGTGGGAAGGCGTGCCCTGTGCGCCGCAGACCCTCCTCAACGAAGGGGCGGGGGAGAGCTGCTACGGCGGGACGTGGGGCCGCGTGGACGGACGGGCGACGGTGGAGGTGACCTATGGCTAACCCCGTCCTGCTCAAGCGCCGTCCGCGCTTCGACGCCGAGGCCCGCGCGGCCTACACGATGCTGCTGCCGGTGGGGCTGCTCTTCGTGCTGTTCCAGTACTACCCCATCGTCAAGAGCCTCGTCGTCTCGTTCTTCAACTACGGGCTGCTGCGGCAGGACACGCCGTTCGTCGGGCTGGCCAACTACACGCGCCAGTTTGCGGACCCGCTGTTCACCTCCGCGCTCGTCAACACGCTCGTGTTCGTGGCCGGGACGGTGACGGTGGGCGTCGTGCTGGCCCTCGGCCTGGCCGTGCTCGTCGAGCGCACCGGTAAGTGGGCGAAGGTGTACCGGACGCTCTACTTCATCCCCGTCGTGACCTCGCTCATGGCCACGGCGATGGTGTGGCGGTGGCTCTACGCCTCCGACGGGCTCTTCAACTTTCTGCTCAGCTTCGTTGGCCTGCCGGGGCAGCCGTGGATCCTCAGCGAGAGCCTCGCGCTCACCTCGCTGATGATCCTGACGGTCTGGAAGAACCTCGGCTTCGACCTGATCCTCTTCTCGGCGGCCATCCAGGGCATCCCGCAGGACCTCTACGAGGCCGCCCACCTCGACGGCGCGAACGCCTGGGACGACTTCCGCTTCATTACGCTTCCGCAACTTCAGCCGATTGTGCTGCTCGTGTGCGTGACGGCGGTGATTCGTTCGTTCCAGGTATTCACCATCATCCTCGCGATGACGCAGGGCGGGCCCATCAACGCCACGCGCTCGCTCGTGTACCACCTCTACGAGCAGGGCATCCAGTACGACGAGATGGGCTACGCGAGCGCCGCCGCCGTCGTCCTGCTCGTGCTCATCGGGCTGATGACGTACACCCAGATGCGCCTCGGGCGCCGGAACGCCGTATGATCCGCCGCCACGCCCTCCGCAGCCTCGTTGCGGGCCTCGTGGGAGTGCCTGCCCTCCCCCTGCTCACCGCGCCGCGCCTCGGCGCCCGTCCGCCCCGCGTGGCCCCCCCGCGCCACCGACGACGACGCGGCGTTCTGGGACGCCGTGCGGGCCAACTACCCGCTCACGCACGAGCGCATCTACTTCAACACGGGCGGCCTGGGCCCGGCGCCGTACCCCGTGCTCGACGCCGTGCAGGCGACCGTGATGGAACTCCAGCGGCTCTCGGAGACGGGCCACAGCAAGTTCGAGCCCGCCCGCGCGGCCGTGGCCGCGTTCATCGGCTGCGCGCCCGAGGAACTCGCGTTCCTGCGCAACGCCACCGAGGCCACGTCCACCATCGCGTCCGGCTTCAAGGGGATGCGCGCGGGCGACGAGGTGATCTTCGAGAGCCACGCCCACCCCGGCGGCTACATCCCGTGGATGAGCCGGGCCAAGCAGCAGGGCATCGTGTGCCGGATGTTCGAGCCCGACCCGGCGAGCGCGGCCGGCAACGTGGCGCGCATTGAGCGGCTCATCACGCCGCGCACGAAGGTGATCCAGGTGAGCCACGTCACGGCCCCGACGGGGATCCGGATGCCGGTGAACGCGATTGCCGAACTGGCCCGCCGCCGCCGGATCTGGTTCCACGTAGACGGCGCGCAGTCGGTGGGCATGTTTCCCGTCAACGTGCGCGAGATCGGCTGCGACTCGTTTGCGACAAGCTGCCACAAGTGGCTCAACGCCACCCACGGCACGGGCCTGCTGTACGTCCGCCACGACCGCCTCGACGAGATCGCCCCCACCGAAGTCGGCGCCTACTCGGATGCCGGCGTGACGCTCCCGGACGCGCTCACCTACAACCCGACCGCCGTGCGCTACGAGCCTGGCACGCGCGACGTGGCCTCAGTGGTGGGCGTGCAGGCGGCGGTGGCGTTCATGAGCCAGATCGGCATGGACCGCGTGGCGGCGCACGGGCAGGGCCTCGCGCAGCGCGCCCAGGCGGGCCTGCGCGCCATCCCCGGCATCGAGGTGCTCACGCCCACCGACCCCGCGCTCTCGGCCTCGATCACGACGTTCCGCTCGGCCACGATGCCCTACGACCGGATGCTGGCCTACCTCCAGCCGACGCACAAGATGCGCCTGCGCTCGGTGACCGAGGTCGGGCTCAACGCCATCCGCGTCTCCACGCACGTCTACAACAGCGCCGCCGAAGTGGACCGCCTCATCGAGGGCGTCCGGCTGGGCCAGCGCGACGCCTGAGCATGGAGATCCCCGGCCCCTCTTCGCCCCCGCTCGTCTCCCTCGTAGACGACCGCGTGCCGCTTCCGCAGGAGCGCGCCCGGGGCCGCGCGTGGCGCAAAACGCTCGCGGGCGCCGGCACGCACGCCATCCTGATCTTCGGCGCCATCACGATGGTGGGGCCGCTCGTGTGGATGGTGCTCTCGTCGTTCAAGACGGGCGCCAACGCCGAGGCGTTCTTCAACACGCCGCACCACCTGCTCGCCGTGCTGCGGGCGCTCTTCCCCGAGCCGTTCACCCTGGAGAACTACAAGGCCGTCTTCACGGAGCGGCCGATGGGGCAGTACTTCCTCAACAGCGCCATCTACACGGTCGGGCGCATGATCCCGTCGCTGCTGCTGTGCTCGCTGGGGGGCTACGTGTTCGCCAAGCTGCGCTTTCCGGGGCGCAACGTGCTCTTCGGGGCCGTGCTGCTGACGCTGATGGTGCCGCTGCAGGTCAAGATCCTGACGCTCTACGAGATGATCGTCCGCTTCGGCTGGGTGGACACGTACTGGTCGGTCATCGTGGTCGGCATCGCGGAGCCGTTCGGGCTGTTTCTCTTCCGGCAGACGATTGCCGAGATCCCGGACGAACTCCTCGAAGCGGCGCGGATGGACGGGGCCGGCTTTTTCCGCCAGTTCTGGAGCGTCGTGCTGCCGCTCATCAAGCCCACCCTCGCCGCCTACAGCATCTTCCTGTTCATGTGGTCGTGGAGCGATTTCCTCTGGCCGCTCGTGGCCATCAACACCGAGGCGCTCAAGCCCATCGAGGTGGGCATCCTCGGCTTCGTGGACGTGAACAACCCGGACTACGTCAAGATGATGGCCGCCGCCACGGTGACGGTGATGCCGGTGCTCGTCTTCTTCCTGCTCATGCAGCGGCAGTTCATCCGCGGCGTGACGATGACCGGGCTCAAAGGATGACGGACCGCAACCCCACCCGATTGAGGCGCCTCCAAAGGTTCGGGGCGGTAGGGGCGTGCGTTAACCACGCCCCTACGGATGGCCATGGGCCTCCTCGTGATAGGCGCGACTGCTCGCCGGGTGCCGGAGCGGGGCGCAGACGGGCGACGTGAACGGCAAGAAGACCGTCCGCCTGTTCATCCTCTTCCTCTCCACCCAGCAGAACGACTTCTACCGCTGGGCCGAGCAGACCTTCGAGGCCCGCAACCCCGGCACCGACGTCATCATCGAGCAGTTTCCGGGCTCGTCGCTCAAGGACTTCGAGATCAAGCTCCGCCTCCGCTTTGCGAGCCGCCAGGAGCCCGACCTCGTGATGGCCAACGAGAACGTCATCGCCCCGCTCGCCAAGCTCGGCCTGATGGACCCGGCGCCGCCGCCCATCGTGGACCGCGTGCAGCACAACAGCCTCAACGACCTCGCCCGCAACGCCCCCTACGTGGACGGTGTCTGCTACGGCATCGCGACCGATGCGGCGTGGCAGGTGCTCTACTACAACAAAGACCACTTCCGCGAGGTCGGCCTCGACCCCGAGCGCCCGCCGAAGACGTGGGATGAACTCATCGCAGTACGCCGACAAGCTGACGATCCGCGACCGCACCGGCAAGGTGATCCGCGCGGGCTTCTCGCTGCGCAAGACCGGCTTCAAGCCCGGCACCGCCGAGAAGTGGTACACCTTCCTCTTCTCCGCCGGCGGCCGTCCCTTCTCCGAGGGCGGCACGCAGGCCACCTTCAACACGCCCGAGGGCCGCCGCGCGCTCGACTTCTACCGGACCATCCTCGACCGCAAGATCGACGCCGTCACGCACGAGGGCGACCAGCCGGGCTTCGGGCAGGGGCGCGTCTCGATGTTCTACCGGGAGGTCCATGTGATTCGCTGGCTGCGCGAGACGCACCCGGAGATGCACTTCGGCGTGGCGCCCCTTCCCGCCGGGCCGTATTCGGTCTCCTCAGGCGGCGCCTACACGATGAGTGTCGCCAAGCGCTCCGCCCACCGCGACGTGGCGTGGCGCTTTATCGAGTTCCTGACGAGCGACGAGGCCTACAGCCGCTACGTGTCCATCGGCGGCGTCCTCCCGATGCTCAAGAGCGTGGCCGAGACCCCGGCCGTGCAGCAGGACACCATGCTGCAGGTGTTCCTGAAGCAGCCCGTGGCCTCGCCCGGCAACTTCCCCCACATCCAGCGCGCCGCCGAAGTGACGGGCGCCTACTTCGAGCGCTTCATCTACGGCCTCGCCACGCGCGACGCGTTTCTCGCCCGCGCCGAGCGCGACGTGAACGCCGTGCTCGCCCCCAACCGCGAACCACAATGAGCCGCACGCTCGACATCGCCGTCGTCACCGACGAGATCGCCGACACGATGGCGGACGCGCTCCGCCTCGTGCGCGCGTGGGGCGTCACGCGCATCGAACTGCGCGAGGGCGGGCAGGCCCGCTTTCCCGGCTTCACGCCCGACGAGGTGCAGATGCTGGAAAGCGCGCGCCGCGACGGCGTGGGGGTCACCGCCGTCTCGCCCGGCCTTTTCAAAGGCTCGATCCTGGACACCGGCCGGTTCACGCACGAACTCCGCGAGCTTCTCCCGCGCAGCCTCGACCTGGCCCACCGCCTCGGCTGCCCGACGCTCATCAGCTTTGGCTTCGAGCGGTTTGCCGGCGAGGACAGCACGCTGCGCCCGCGCGTGGTGGACGCCTTTCGGACGATTGCCGAGGCCGTGACCGAGGCCGGGATGAACGTGATCGTGGAGAACGAGCCGCAGTTCTGGGTGGACCTGCCCGAGGGCAGCGCGCAGATGGTGCGCGACGTGGACCACCCGGCGTTCAGGCTCAACTGGGACCCCGCCAACCTGCACTGGGGCGGCGTGCTGCCCACCTACGAAGGCTTTCAGGCGGTCGACGCCCTACCTCGGCGGCCTCCACGTCAAGGACTTCTTTCCGCCTGACCCCGGCGCCCCGTGGCGCGCGGTGGGCGACGGCGTGACGCCGTGGGCGGAGATTCTGCGCTGGGTCGTGGAGGAGTCCACGCTTCCGCACGTGACGCTCGAAACGCACGCGCTTCCCCGCACCGATACCTCGCGCCGCAGCCTCGACTGGATGCAGGCGCGCCTCGCTGAACTGAACGTGGGTACGGCAGCCGTGCCCCTACGATTGATGCTTGAATCCCATAACCCGCTCGCGCCGGTCCGCCTCGCCATCGCTGGGCTGGGCAACCACGGGCGCACGATCCAGGCTGCCGCCGAGGCCACGCCGGGCGTGGAAGTCGTGGGCGTGTTCGACCCGAATGCCGAGGAGGCCGCCCTCGCCGCCGCACGCTTCGGGATCGCGGCGTCGGAGACGTACGAGGCGATGCTGGACCTGCCCGGCCTCGACGCCGTGGCGCTCGTCACGCCCAACCGGCTCCACCGCGCGCAGGCCGAAGCCGCCTTCGCGCGCGGGCTCCACGTGTTCGTCGAGAAGCCGATTGCGCACACCACCGAGGACGGCGCGGCGATGATCGCGGCGGCCGACCGCGCCGGGCGCGTGCTCATGGTGGGGCACAACATGCGCTACTCGGAGACCGCCCTCAAGGCCGCCGAGGTGATCGCAGCGGGCGGCATCGGCGAGGTGGTGAGCGTCGAGATCCACTTCTCGTCCGACAACGGCCTCAGGCTCGCGCCCGGCGCGTGGCGCCTCCGCCCGGACGAGGCGCCGATCCTGCCCGTCACCCAGCTCGGCATCCACGCGCTCGACCTCGTCCACACCCTCCTCGGGCCCATCGAAACCGTGAGCGCGTTTGCCCGCACGGTCCGGACGCCCGCGCCCGTCGTGGACAGCGTCGTGAGCACGTTCCGCCTCGCCTCGGGCGTGATGGGCACCATGACGAGCCACTACTGCACGCCCGTGCGCTTTGCGTGGGTGATCACCGGCCTCGCCGGGCACCTCCACGGCACGCCCCACACGCTCGACCGCGAGAGGCCGGGCGAGGCGCCCGAGCCGCTCGTCGATGTGCGCGCGACGCCTGCGGAGAGCTACGAGCGCCAACTCCGCGTGTTTGCCGACGCCGTCCGCACCGGCGTGGCGCCCGCGAGCGACGGGCCTTCCGGGCAACTCGCCCTCGCCGTCGTCGAGGCGATGGTGGCGTCTGCCGAGGCCGGCGGGCGCGCCCATGACGGTGGTCTCCTCTTAACCCCCGTACGGGCGCCATGCATGGCGCCCCTACCGACCTATGACCCTACGATCCCCCCTCGCCCTTCGCGGGGCCCTGCTCGTGCCGCTGCTTCTGCTCGCGGCCGAGGCGCACGCGCAGACCGCGCCCCAGCGCCTCTACACGACGCTCAGCAACTCGAAAGGCTACGTCGTGGGCGGGCGGCTCTCGCAGAGCGGCCTGTTCCGCTACGACGCCGACACGTCGTGGACGTTCTCCGGATGGAGCCTCGTGCGCGTCTCCGGCGTCGCCGCCGACCCGGCGATGCCGCGCCGCCGCTACCTCGCCACCGGCAACGGGGTCATGGTGACGCAGGACGGCGGCACGCTCCTGGCGCATCCCCACCGACTGGCGCGTCACGGAGACGCAGGACATTGCCGCCGAGCCGGGCCGCGCCTACGCCGGCACCGCCTACGGCGTCTGGCGCACCGAAGACGGGGGCCTGACGTGGGCCGAGTCCAGCACCGGCATCCCCGAAATGGACCGCTACACGCAGGACCTCGAAGTGGACGCGAGCCGTCCGCACCGCGTGCTCGCCGCCACCGAGGGGGGCGTGTACGTCTCCGACGACGGCGCGCACACCTGGCGCCGCACGAGCGCCGACGCGACCGTGTACGACCTCGCGCAGAGCGCCTCGAACCCGCGCCTCTGGTACGCCGGGACGCACAAAAACGGCCTCTGGCGCTCCGAAGACGGCGGCGAGACGTGGACGCCGGTGGCCGCGAACTTCCGCGACGCGCACGTGGCGAGCGTCGCCATCGACCCGCGCGACCCGCGCCGCGTCGTGGCGGGGACGTGGGACCACGGCCTGCTCGTGAGCACGAACGGCGGGCGCTCGTGGACGGCCAAAACGCGCGGGTTGCCCACGAACCGCGTCTACAACGTCCTCTTCGACGTCAACGTGCCGGGGCGGCTCTGGGTGGGCACGGTCGAGAGCGGCCTCTTCACGACGAGCGACCTCGGGCGGACGTTTCGCTACGCCGGCATGAACGGCACCCTCGTGTTCGACCTCGCCTTTCTCCCGGAGCCCCAATGACCCGTTTCCTGACTTCGACGCGCCGTGGCGGTAGGGACAAGGTCAAGCCTCGCCCCGACGGGGTTCGTGATGGCCGTCGCGATGATGGCCCTGGCGGTGCCGGCGGCTTCCGCGCAGATCCACCTGCCGGATGCCCGCTCGGAGGAAGCGCGCCTGAACGCCTTCTACCACCGCCGCGACTCGCTCATCGACGTGCTCGCCAACCAGGTGGCGCCCACCGACCTGCGCGCCGGCGGCGCCTTCAACGTGGCTGCCGACCTGTACCGGGGCCAGGATGTGGCGTGGTCCGTCGCGCGCATCGACTCGATGCTCAAGACCGTCCAGGGCGACATGTTCTGGATGTACCCCTTCACGACGATGATGGCCGTGGGGCGCAACATCCTCCCCGCCGATGTGCGGGCGCGGATGCGGGACAAGTGGCGCACCTACATGCCCTACCGCGGCGACACCGAGAACCACTGGGCGATGTACTACGCGTCCATGTACCTCGTGGCCGAGATGTACCCGCAGGACGGACCGGCGACGTGGTTCAACGGCAAGTCGAGCGCCGAGAACATGGCCGAGGCCAAAGACTACCTCCGCCACTGGATCGACCTCACGACGAGCCGGGGGCAGGGCGAGTACGACAGCCCGGGCTACATGAGCTTCTACGTGGCCCCGATGGCGATGCTCTACGGCTTCGCGCAGGACGCTGAGATGCGCCAGCGCGGGCGCATGATGCTCGACTACCTCCTCGCCGACTACTACAGCGAGACGCTCGACGGCGTCCATGTGGGCGCGGCGGCGCGCGTGTATCCCAACCCCCTGCTCAACCGGTACCAGGAGAACATGTCCGGCCACGCGTGGCTGCTCTTCGGCAACACGCCGTACCTGCTGCGCGGCGAGGCGTTCATCGTCGCCATCTCGGGCTACACGCCGAGTGCGCTCCTCCACGGCATCGCCACCGACCGCAGCCGGCCCTACGTCGAGCGCGAACTCAAGCGCACGCGCCACCGCTTCCGCGGCGACGTGGCCGAGCGCGACGCGCCCGTCTACAAGACCACGTACGTGGCGCCCGAGTACGCCGTCGGCAGCACCAACGGCGGCGCGCTCAGCAACGGCACGCTCCAGCCCATCCAGGAGCACTCGTGGGAGATGCAGTGGCGCCTGCCGGACCCGCGCGCCGGGCTCAACATGGTGTTCGCCGTGCATCCGTACGAGGCCGGCGAGGACGGGGCGATGTACTTCGCCGAGCCCTACGAGCAGGTGACGGAGCTCATCGCCCGCTCGAAGACCGAGTACAACCAGCCGACCAAGTGGACGGGCGGCTCGCCCTACGAGCACGTCATGCAGAGCGACGACGCCATCATCGCGCTCTACAACATCCCGGCGGGCGCCAACTTCGGCCACATCTCCGGCTTCTTCCCGAAGACGCTCACCGCCCGCGAGACCGACCCCTCCGGCTGGATCTTCTGCCGGGGCGGCGACGCGCTCATCGCCTACCGGCCGCTCGCGCCCTTCGAGTGGCGCACCGAGGCCGACGGCAACATGCGCCTGCACAGCCCGCACCTCAAGAACGGCGCGGTCCTCCAGGTGGCGCCCGGCGTCCGCGTATCCCTCGTGGGAGGCGTTCAAGGCCGCCGTGCGCGCGCTTCCGCTGGAGGCGGACATGACCGGCACGCCGCACGTGCGCTTCACGACGCTGCGCGGCAAGCGCATCGACTTCACCTACAAGCAGGAGCCGCGCGTAGACGGGCAGCCCCTCGGCTACGCCGCCTGGCCCCTCTACGACGGCCCGTTCCTGCACGCCGCGAAGGACAGCCGCCGCCTGGAAATGCGCTACGGCCCGATGCGCCGCACCCTCGACTTCACGACGCTCACGATCACCGACACCGTCGCTCCTGAGGCGCCCTGATGCCGCGCGCGGACCGGTGGCGAGGCTATGCCCCTGCCTGCGCCGCGCCCGCGGCGGGTTTGCCGTTGATCTGAACCTCCTGTACGGGCAAGGCACGCCTTGCGCCCCTACCGCCTCTCCTCTGTGTCCACGTCCCGCACCTATCACGTTGTCCCGCACACGCACTGGGACCGCGAATGGTACCTGCCGTTCGACACGTTCCGCGTGCGCCTCGTCCACCTGCTGGACGATCTGCGGGCGCTCCTGGAGGCGGGCCGCTACCGCGCGTTCCTGCTCGACGGGCAGACCATCGTGCTCGACGATTACCTGGAGGTGCGCCCGGACGCCCGCGCGGCGATGGAAGCGCTCGGGCAGGCGGGCCGCTTTGAGGTCGGCCCGTGGTACGTGCTCCCCGACACGTTCCTCGTCTCCGGCGAAGCCCTCGTGCGCAACCTCGCGCGCGGACTCCACGACGCCGCGCCCTTTGGGGGCGCCCCGCGCGTAGGGTACGTGCCCGATTCGTTCGGCCACACCGCGCAGCTGCCGCAGCTCTTCAAAGGCTTCGGCTTCGATGTGGCCGTGGCGTGGCGCGGCTTCGGCGGCGAGCCGGGGCAGGAGGGCGACAGCTACCGCTGGACAGCGCCCGACGGGAGCGCCGTGACTGATGGCGCACCTCTCCGACGCCGGCTACAGCGCCGCCTACTTCGACGACCCTGCGCCCGAGGCGATCCGGGAGCGCTGGGCGGGCGTGCGGAAGCGGCAGGACGCCCGCGCGCGCACCGACGAGGTGCTCGTGCTCTCAGGGGGCGACCACCACTGGCCCGTACCGCACTTTGCCGAGGCCCTCGCCCTGCTCGACGGCGAGGGCGGGCGCGTCGTTCACAGCACGCTGGGCGCCTGGGCCGCCGCGTTCGCTGCGTCTGCCGAAGGGCGCGACCTGCCCGAGGCTGTGGGCGAGTTGCGCTTCGGCTACCGCTGGGCCTTCAACGTGACGGGCGGCGTGTATTCGAGCCGGATGCCGCTCAAGCAGGCCAATGCCGCCGCGCAGCGCCGCCTCGAACGCGTCCTCGAACCGCTCGACGCCCTCGCCACGCGCGCCGGCGGCGCCTCGCAGCGCGCCCTGCTGCGCACGGGCTGGACGTACCTCCTTCAGAACCACCCGCACGACACCGTCTGCGGCTGCTCGGTGGACCCGGTGCACCGCGAGCAGGCGTCGCGCTACGAGAAGCTCGCCGCGCTTGGAAACGGGGTGGAAGCGTTTGCCTGGGCGGCCCTCGCCCCCGGCCCGGAAGGGCAGCCGGGCGACACGACGACGGTGACGGTCTTCAACCCCTCACCCCGCGTACGCGACGCCGTGGTGACGTTCGCGGTGGACTTCTACCGGCAGGATATCGTCGTGGGCCTCAACCCGGACGTGGTGCCGGCCCCAGCGCTTGATGCGCCGGAAGGGTTCGTGCTGCGCGATGCCGAGGGGCGCGATGTGCCGTTCGAGGTGGTGGCCGTGGAGGAGGCGCCGGCGCTTGCCCTCGCGCGCTACAACTACCCGGCGCAGTCGCGCGTGACGCGCGTGACGGTGAACGCCGACCTGCGCGGCCTCCCGCCGCTCGGGCTGCGCACGCTCGCCGTCGTGCGCGCCGAGGGCGTCGAAGACCCGCCCGCAGCGGTGGGCGCCGGGGCCAACTGGATCGAGAACGACCACCTGCGCGTGACCGTGCGCGGCGGCGGCTTCTACGTGACCGACCGCGCCACCGGACGCACGTTCGGGCCGATGGGTCACCTCGAAGACGGCGGCGACGCGGGCGACCTCTACAACTACTCGCCCCCTCCCGACGACGACGTGCGCCTCTCGACCGAGGCCGGGGGGACGGTGAGTTCGGGGGCCAGTGCCCTGGATGCCCGCCTCGGCCTTACGGCCGGATGGGCGCTCCCCGAAGGCCTCGACGGCGACGCGCGCAGCACCAAGGCGATCCCCTCGCCCTTCTCCACCACGGCCTTTCTCGGCCCGCACGACCGCGCGGTGCGCTTCGAGACAACGTTCGTCAACTTCGCGCGCGACCATCGCCTGCGCGTGCGCGTCGAGACGGGGCGGCAGACGAACACCCACCACGCCGACGCCGCCTTTGCCGTGCTCACGCGCGAGCAGCAGGCGTACGACCCGGCCGGTTTTGCCATCGAGGTGCCCGCCGCCGTGGCGCCGATGCACCGCTTCGTGACCGTGGCCGACGACGAGGCCGGCTGCACGCTCTTCTCGGACGGGCTGCCGGAGTACGAACTCGTCCACGACAGCGGCGGGCGGCTCTGCCTGACGCTCCTGCGCTGCGTGGGCGAACTCGCGCGCGACGGCCTCGCGATGCGCCCCGGCGGGCGCTCCGGCTGGATCAACGCCACGCCCGAGGCGCAATGCCTGAGCCCGCACACGTTCCGCTGGGCCTTCCTCCCCCACGGCGCCGACGTGTCCGCCGAACTGGGCGCGATTCAGGAGGCCGCCGAGGCGTTCCTGCTGCCCCCGGTGGCCCATCCGGGGCAGGGGGACGGCGCCCCGATGGATCGTCCGGGCCTTGCGCTCGACCCGCCCGCGCTCGCCCTGAGCGCCTTCAAGGCGGCCGACGACGGCGACGGGCGCATCGTGCGCGTCTACAACCCCACCGCGTCTCCCATCGCGGGCACGCTCCGCTTTTTCGACGCCCCCGCGCGCGTCTGCCGCGCCGGGCTCGACGAGGCCCCGGGCGAGGCGCTGGCCCTGGAGGGCGATACGCTCCGCGACGAGTGGCCGCCCTTCCGCATCCACACGTACCGGGCCACCTGGCCGGAGGGCGCGCCATGAAACGCCGCACCTTCCTCGGCACCGCACCGCTCGGCGTGCTCGCGCTCGGCGCCGGCCCCGTCGCGCCCATGCTGGCGGCCTCTGCCACGCCTACCCCGGGGCGCCGGACCGGGGCGATGCCGGACGAGCCCGCCGGCTGGCAGCACCTCCACGCGGACGCGCAGACGGACCTCGGGGGCGCCGAACACTTTTTCCTCGGCAATGGCGAGGTGGTCGCCGTGATCCGCCACGCCTCGGGCGCCGCGCTCGACGCCGGGCAGACGCCGCTCGGGCTGATGTTCTGGGACCCCGCGCAGTTTGCGCGCACCTGGAGCACCTACCCCTTCCACCCCGAGTGGGGCCTCAAGCGCGGGATCGTGAGTGTCGTGGCCGAGGGCAAGGGATACGCCGCCGATCCGGCGTCGCTCGCCGTGGTGCGCGAGCGCGTAGAAGGCGTGCCGGTCGTGGTGGCGCGCTGGATGGCCGGGCCGCACCGGGTGGAGGAGCGCTTCTGGGTGGCCGGCGAGGCGCCTGTGCTCTACCGCGAGGTGACCGTCACCAACGGCAGCGCGGCCCCCGCCGCACTCGCCGTGGCGACGGCGCACTACTACAGCCACGCCCTCTTCACCGACTACCGCACCGACCACGCGGCGGGCGTGCTCCGCGCCGACGGCTACGCCCACGCCGAACTCTCCGCCACGCCCGCGCCGACGCTCTCCGACCGGTACCTCCGCACCGAACTCGGCTCCGTCGCGCCCGGCGCGATGGCCACCGCCCGCCTCGCTTACACGATCCGCACGCCGGCCGGACCGGTGACGGACGCGGCCCGCACGGCGCACTGGGCCTCGGCGGTGGCGCAGATGCAGCGCCGCGCCACCGTGGAGACGGGCGAGCCGGCCCTCGACCACCTCTTTGCCGCCGCGCGCGACGGCATCCGCGCCGCCGTGTCGCGCGCGGGGCGGTTCGACGCTTCTGTGTTCCAGTACAACATGGAGTGGGTGATGGACAGCAGCGGCGTGCTCGCCGCCGCGTCCATGACGGGCCAGCACGCGCTGGCGGCCTCCGTGCTCGACAACCTGTGCACGCGCCTCGTCAACGAGAAGGGCATCTGCGCGCACGCGAGCCGCTTCCACGACGACCTGAGCACCGAGCTCAACCAGCAGGGCGCGCTCCTCGGCGCCGCGTGGCTCTACCGCGCGTGGACGGGCGACCTCGACCGGATCCGCCGCCACTGGCCCGTGCTCCAGAAGGTCGCCGCCTTCGCCCTCGACCCGCGCTTTCTGCACCCGAGCGGGCTCGTGCAGTCCACCATCGAGCTGTTCGAGCGCGACGCCAACTCCGGCCTCGAACCCGGCTTCGACGTGACGCACCAGGCGTGCATTGCGTGGGGACTGGAGAAGGCGGCGCTGCTCGCCCGCGAGGTGGGCGACGCCGATTCGGCCGCCGCGTGGAGCGCCGCCGGGCGCCGGATGCGCGAGGCGATGCTGCGCCACCCCACGCTCGCGCTCGTGGACGACGGCGTGCTCATCAAGCGCCGCCTCCCCGACGGGCGACGGCAGGCCACGCTCCGCACGCGCGCCTCGGTGCCCGACCACATGCCCGCCGGGACCCCCCTTGGCGACGCGCAAAACGTGGCCCCGCCGCTCGACCCGGACATCGGCACCCTCTGGCCGCTCCTGCTCGGGCAGGTGCCTGCCGCAAGCCCGCTCGCCCAGCGCACGCTCGACACCATCGCCCCGCTCTGGAACGCCGCGGCCGGCGGCGGCTACCTTCGCTACAACCCCGCCGCCGACCCCGACGCCCCCGGCTCGTGGACCTTCCCGACCGCCATCGTGGGCCGCGTGATGGCGAGCGCCGGCCGCCCCGCCGACCTGCGCCGCATCCTGGGCTGGTTCACGTCCGTGCAGGGCGCGCGCGGCGGCGCGTACTACGAGTTCTACGCCCGCACGCCGCGCCCCGTGCCCCCGCTCCCGCCGATGGGCTTCATCGTGTGGGGCTGGGCCGAACTGGCGCAGCTGTTCGTCGAAGGCCTCGTCGGCGCCCGCCTCGATGCGCGCGGCGAGGGCCTCGTCTTCCGCCCCTGCCTGCCCGAGGGGCTGGACCACCTCACCGCCCGCCTCCGCTTCCGCGACGCCTGGCTCGACATCACCGTGCAGCGCACGGGGCAGCTGGCCGGGCGGCTCGATGGACGTCCGCTCGCGGTGACGCCGGAAGGCGTGGTGCTGGCGGCGCCTGTGGGCGGCGGCCGCCTCGATCTCGAAACATGACCCCTGTAGGGGCGCCATGCATGGCGCCCCTACCGCGCCCTGCCTTCCGGTACGGCTCCGTGCCGCCACCGAATATCCCCTACATCCACCCATCAGTATGAACGACGCGCTTTTCCAGTCGCCCTACGACATCACCGACGAACAGGTGGCCTTCTACGCCGACAACGGCTACGTCCGCCTCGAAGACGTGCTCTCGGCCGAGGAGGTCGAGGCCGTGCAGGCGGCCCTCGAACGCGCCATGACGCAGCGCGCCGCCTTCAACCGCGACCTCGCCGGCGGCGGCGACAAGATCCTCCAGATGCTCAACCTCTGGGAGCACGACGAGGTGCTGAAATCCTACACGACGAGCCCGCGCCTCGCCGGCATCGCCAAGCGCCTCACCGGCTCGTCCACCGTCCACCTCTTCCACGACCAGGCGCTCGTCAAGAAGCCCGGGCCGAGCGCGGCGAGCCCGTGGCACCAGGACCAGCCGTACTGGCCGAGCAAGGAGGCCGGGATGCTCTCCTGCTGGATGGCCCTCGACGACGTGACCGAGGACCGCGGCGCGATGCAGTTCGTGCCCGGCTCGCACAAGTGGGGCGAGTTTGCGCCCATCGAGTTCTCGGGCGAGGGCGCGCAGCTGCCGGACCTGATTCCGGAGGAGCAGAAGCCCAACTGGAAGCCGGTGGTGGAAGAGCTCAAGGCGGGCTCCTGCACCTGGCACCACGGCCTGACGGCCCACTACACGCGCCCCAACACGACGCCCCACACGCGCCGCGCGCTCGTGACCATCTACATCCCGGACGGCGTCACCTTCGCCGCCGACGAGAAGATGGAGCACCCGCTCTCGGACACGATCACGAGCCAGAAGGGCGAGCCCCTGCGCGGCGCCAAGTTCCTCGAACTCGCCTGATCGCCTGCGCCGCGTCCTCCTGCACCTCAGGCGCAGGAGGACGCGGGCCGCCGGGAAATCCTCTGCCGTTTGTACTTCCTCTCTCCGTGATTCAGATCGACGACACGCTCACGCCCGAGACGCTGCGCCCCGCGCTCGCCCGGATGTGGGACCTCTCCGCCGCCAAGATCCAGGCGCTCGACGCCCGCTACGACCCCACCGAAGGGGCGCCCGTCTACACCGTCGAGGGGCGCTACACGGCGCGCGGGTGGACCGAGTGGACGCAGGGCTTCCAGTTCGGCGCCGCCCTGCTCCAGTTCGACGCCACCGGCGACCGCGCCATGCTCGACCTCGGGCGGACGCGCACGCGCGAGCGGATGCACCCGCACGTGACGCACTTCGGCGTACACGACCACGGCTTCAACAACGTCTCCACCTACGGCGCGCTCCACCGGCTCCTGCAGGAAGGGCGCATCGAGGCCAACGACTGGGAGCGCGACTACTACCGGATGGCGCTCATCGCCTCGGGCAGCGTGCAGGCGCGGCGGTGGACGGATCTGGGGGGCGGCGAGGGCTACGTCTACTCGTTCAACGGGCCCCAGTCGCTCTTCGTGGACACGATCCGCTCGATGCGCTCGCTCGCGGTCGCGCACGGCCTCGGCGGCGTGCTCGGCGGCGAGCATGACGAGCACGTATCGCTCCTAGACCGCCTCGCGGCGCACGCGCGGGCGACGGCGAAGTACAGCGTCTACTACGGCGACGGGCGCGACGGCTACGACGTGCGCGGGCGGACCGTCCACGAGGCCATCTTCAACCTCAACGACGGCTATTTCCGCTGCCCGTCCACCCAGCAGGGCTACTCGCCCTTCACGACGTGGACGCGCGGCCTCGCGTGGGCGCTCCTCGGCAGCGCCGAAGAGATCGAATGGCTGCGGAGCCGTCCGGAGGCCGACCGCGCGGCGGCGGGTGACCTGGAGGACACGCTCCTGCGCGCTGCCACCGCCACCGCCGACTTCTACCTCGCCTACACCCCCACCGACGGCGTGCCGTACTGGGACACCGGCGCCCCGAACCTCCACACCCTCGGCGACTACCTCAGCCGCCCCTCCGACCCGTACAACGACGCCGAGCCGGTCGACTCGTCCGCCGCCGCGATTGCCGCGCAGGGCCTGCTTCGCCTCGGCGAAATCCTCGGGCAGGACGGGCGGCGCTACACGCAGGCCGGGCTCACGGTGCTCCAGACGCTCCTCGACGCGCCCTACCTCTCCACCGACGCGGCGCACGAAGGGCTGCTCCTCCACGCCGTCTACCACTGGCCCAACCGCTGGGACCACGTGCCCGCAGGCCGCAAGGTCGCCTCCGGCGAGTCGTGCATGTGGGGCGACTACCACCTCCGCGAACTGGGCCTGTACGTGCAGCGCCTCGCCGACGGCGGCCCCTATTACACCTTCTTCGGCAGCTAGTGCTGATCCGCGCAACGTTCTGGTGTGCCGGGGCCCCCGCCTCCGGTAGAACGTGTCAGGGGCGCTCCGGCCACGGCCGGGGCTCATGCTTCACCGCCTCGAACCGCATTCCTCCATGCAGATCGTCGACCTGAATCAGGCAGAAGGCCGCGTCTTTCCGGCCCGCCGCCGCACGCGCAACCTCGTCAACGGGGCTTCGCCCATCACCTGTAGCAACTTCTCGATGGGCGTCGTCGAACTCGAACCCCTCGGCGGGCAGGTGCCGTGGCACAACCACCCGCAGGAGGAGGTGTACCTGGTCCTCGAAGGCACGGGCGAGATCTGCGTGAACGACGAGCGCCGCGCGATCTCGGCGGGGCAGGCCGTGCATGTGCCCGCCCACGCGTTCCACCAGCTCACCAACACCGGCGAGGCGCCGCTGCGCTTCGTGTACTGCTACGCCCCGGCGGGCGAGGTGGCGCACTGGCGGCAGGAACTCGACGGCACGCTTCCGCCCGCCGGACAGGGCGAGATCCCCGACCTGCCCAACGGGGCGTGGATCCAGCACACCGACGCCGCGCCGTCCATGCCGCGCCGCCCGGAGGGCTGGGCGGCCCCCGGCCCGGACTGATGGGCGTGGGAGGGCACGGCGAGCCGTGCCCCTACGGCGTCCCTCTCTGTACGGGCGCCATGCATGGCGCCCCTACCACTACCACCTCTGAACCTTTGCCTGGGGCCCTCGGCCTCTTTTGACTTCTGATTTCCGCATGACCGAACACCGCGTAGGCATCATCATGAACGGCGTCACCGGGCGCATGGGCACGAACCAGCACCTGATGCGCTCCATCGTCGCGATCCGCGAGCAGGGCGGCGTCCGCCTCTCCGACGATGCCGTCATCATGCCCGACCCGATCCTCGTCGGGCGCAACGAGAACAAGCTCGCCGCCCTCGCCAAGCGCGCGGGCGTGACGCGCTGGACGACCGACCTCGACTCCGCCCTCGCCAACCCCGACGACATCATCTACTTCGACGCGCAGACGACCGACCGGCGCTCGGAGGCCGTCAAGGCCGCCATCGCGGCGGGCAAGCACGTCTACTGCGAGAAGCCCGTCGCCACGACGACCGAGAAGGCGCTCGAACTCTACCGCCTCGCCGAGGCGGCAGGCATCAAGCACGGCGTCGTGCAGGACAAGCTGTGGCTGCCCGGCATCCGCAAGCTCCAGCTGCTGCGCGACCAGGGCTTCTTCGGGGACATCCTCTCGGTGCGCGGCGAGTTCGGCTACTGGGTGTTCGAGGGCGACACGATCCCCGCGCAGCGGCCCTCCTGGAACTACCGCAAGGAGGACGAGGGCGGCATCATCGTGGACATGCTCTGCCACTGGCGCTACGTGCTCGATAACCCGTTCGGCGCCGTCAAGAGCGTCTCCTGCATCGGCGCCACCCACATCCCGCAGCGCATCGACGAGGCGGGCAAGCCCTACGCCGCCACCGCCGACGATGCGGCCTACGCGACGTTCGAGCTCGAAGGCGGCATCATCGCCCAGTTCAACTCGTCGTGGACGGTGCGCGTGCGGCGCGACGACCTGCTCACGATCCAGGTGGACGGCACGAAGGGCTCGGCGGTGGCGGGCCTCCGCGAGTGCTGGGTGCAGCCCTACGGCGCCACGCCCAAGCCCACCTGGAACCCCGACATCCCCCAGCCCATCGACTTCTACGCCGGCTGGAGCCAGATGCCGGAGCAGATGCCGATGGACAACGCCTTCAAGGTGCAGTGGGAGCAGTTCCTCAAGTACGTCGTGGCCGACGCGCCGTACGACAAGGACCTGCTCGAAGGCGCCAAGGGCGTGCAGCTCGCCGAACTGGGCCTCCAGTCGTGGGCCGAGCGCCGCTGGCTCGACGTGCCCGCCCTGAACGCCTGACGCGCCATGCCTGATCGTCCTGTTGCCCTCGTCACCGGCGGCGCCTCCGGCATCGGCCGGGGCATCTCCGAAACGCTCGCCCGGGCGGGGTTCAACCTCGCTGTCTGCGGGCGCCGCCCCGAAGCCGACGTGTCAGACGCGCTCGGGGCGCTCCGCGCGCACGGCACGGAGGTGCTCTACGTGCCTGCCGACGTGTCCGACCTCGCGGCGCACGCCGGGCTGATCGAGGCCATCCACGCGCAGTTCGGGCGGCTCGACGTGCTCGTCAACAACGCCGGCATCGCCCCGCGTGAGCGGCGCGACCTGCTGGAGGCGTCGCCCGAGAGCTTCGACCACGTGCTCGGCGTCAACCTGCGGGGGCCGTACTTTCTCACGCAGGCCGTGGCGAACTACATGGTGGCGCAGGGCCGCGACGGCTTCCGGTGCATCGTGTTCGTGACGTCTATTTCGGCGGTCACGGCGTCCGTCAACCGGGGCGAGTACTGCATCTCGAAGGCCGGGCTGAGCATGGCGGCGTCGCTGTGGGCGGTGCGGCTGGCCGAGCACGGCATCCCCGTGTACGAGGTGCGTCCGGGCGTCATCGCGAGCGACATGACGGCGGGCGTGACGGCCAAGTACGACGCGCTCATCGAAGACGGCCTGCTCCTCCAGCCGCGCTGGGGCACCCCGGAGGACGTGGGGAAGGCCGTGACGGCGCTCGCCGAGGGGCGCTTTGGCTACTCCACGGGCGGCGTGTTCATGGTGGACGGCGGCTTTGCCGTGTCGCGCCTGTGACCTGAGGAGCGCTTCGCTCGCTGTATTGCATCCACACCGCCGCTGGGCATGGCGCGCCATGCCCCTACCGACCTCGATCTCCAACGGGGCCTTGCGCCCTCTCCGTAACCTCAACCATCCACTGCCATGGAAGCCGGACCCCTCTCGCCCGAACAGGTTGCGCAGTACCAGCGCGATGGGTACCTCGTCGTCAAAAACCTCTTCACGCCCGAGGAGGTGGAGGCGTTTGTTGCCTACGAAGGGCAACCCAAGCCGGAGGGCTGGAACGAGGACCTGAACCGCCACAAGCACGACCCGCTCTGGGCGCAGTACACGCGCAACCCGCGCATCACCGCTATCATCGAGCAGCTCACCGGCGCCGCTCCGCGCACGGTGCAGACGATGTACCTGGAGAAGAAGCCCGCCGACCCCGGCGCGCCCGTGGGCGGGCAGGGCATCGCGCTCCACCAGGACCTCCACTACCTCCCCACCGACACCGGCAAGCTCATCGCCTGCTGGTGCGCGATGTCCGACACGGACGCCGAGAACGGCGGCCTGTGCGTGGTGCCGGGCTCGCAGGCGCACGGGCTCTACAAGACGCACAAGAACGAGAACAGCGAGGAGCACGACGCCTGGGAGTTCGAGTACGGCATGCGCGGGCCGGACGGCAAGGAGTGGACCGAGCGCATGTATTCGTTCGAGATCGAAGGCCTCGCCCACGACGCCGTGAAGCGCCTCGACGTGCCCGCCGGCGCCGGCGTGTTCTTCGACGGGCTCACGATCCACGGCTCGTTCGCCAACCGCAGCCCCACGCGCTATCGCCGCGCGCTCGCCTTCCACTTTGTGCCCGAGGGCACGTGGGTCTACCGCACCGACGTGCAGGACACCGTGCCGGCCGTCTAAGCGCCGGGCCAGGCCTGAAAGGTCTCGTTCAGGACCCTCCCCTCCGGCTTGACCGCGCACGATTCACCCCTCCCCCCGGGGAGGTGGCGCGCAGCGCCGGAGGGGGTTCTGAGGCCGTAGTACCTCCGCAACCCCCCTCGTCGCTGCGCGCCGGTCCCCCGAGGGGGACGGTTTCGCCGCCCTTTTTCTATCTCATCGCAGCTCCCACGCTGCACGTTTTCTGCCTCATGCCTCAGATCAAAACCACCGTCGTTGGCTCGTATCCCGTCATGGACTGGCTCGTCGCGCTCCCCTCGCGGCAGGCGCTCACCGATGCCACGTCCGTCGTGCTCAAGACGCAGGAACTCGCCGGGCTCGACCTCATCGCCGACGGTGAACTGTACCGCTTCGACCTCAACCATCCCGAGACGAACGGGATGATCGAATACTTCGTCCGTCCGCTCGACAACGTGCGCAGCAACGTGGGCCGCGCCGATGTGGCGGCCTTCGAGCAGCAGCGCGGGCATGGGCTTCCGCGTGGTGCCCGCCGCCGTCGTCGAAGGGCCCATTGGCCCCGGCACGCTCGACCTCGTGACCGACTACAAGCGCGTGCGCGAGCCTCACGACGGCGCCGCTCAAGTTCACGATCACGGGGCCGCACATGCTCTCCAAGACGCTCCTCGACCACCACTACGGCGACCGGGGCGCGCTCGCGATGGCCCTCGCCGAGACGATGGTGGACCAGGTGAAGCTCATCGACGCCGAGGTCGTGCAGTTCGACGAGGCCAACCTGCCGGGCTCGCCCGAGGAGTCGGGCTGGGCCGCCGAGGCGCTCAACGTGCTCCTCGACGCCGTGCCGACGACGCCCGCCGTGCACCTGTGCTTCGGCAACTACGGTGGGCAGAGCATCCAGAAAGGCACCTGGCAGGCGCTCCTGGGCTACATGAACGCCCTCCACACGGACCACCTCGTGCTTGAGTTCGCCTTCCGCGGCTACGACGAGCTTCAGTACCTCAAGGACCTGCGCCCCGAGATCGGCATCGGCGTGGGCGTGATCGACATCAAGAGCACGGTGATCGAGAGCGCCGAGACGGTGGCGCGGCGCCTCGAAACAGCAGCCTCCATCGTGGGCGCCGAGCGCATCGCCTACGCGCACCCGGACTGCGGCTTCTGGATGCTCAAGCGCAATATCGCCGATGGCAAGATGCGCGCCCTCGTGGCCGGCCGCGACCTCTTCGAAGGCCGCACGACCGACTTCGTGGCGCCGAGCGGAGGGCACTGACGGACGGCTCTTCACGCCGTGACGGAGGGCGAAGCACCGCTGCAAGGGCCACGGGCGGAAGCGTTGCGATGAACCGTGGCGGGCCTCCGCCTGTGGCCTCACAGCGGGTGCTTTGCCCCTACGCGATCCGGACCGATCCGGCGTGGCGATGGGCGCGATCCGGCGCGGTCAACGGCCCTGCGAGGGTTCACAAAATCGGCCGTGCGGCCTTCGAAGAGATTGCGCCCGTGTGCCGTAGGGGCGAAGCACCCGCTGTGGAGCCACCGGCCCTGGGCCGCCACGGTTCGCCGCAACGCCTCCGCCCGTGGCCCCCCATCGGTGCTTCGCCCGTTCCACCCGGGCCGTCCGCCACATGGGCGCGTAGGCCGTGGTGGTGGGGCCGTGCCCGTGGCCGCGCCGCGGAGTTTCGCCCGCTCAGGGCGTGAACAGGCGCACGTCGCCGAAGGCCATCGGGAGCGTGTGGGTGGTGCGGGCGGGCCCGCCCTGCGCGTCTCGGAGGGGGAAGGGGAAGGTGACGGTGAGCGGCCCCGTCGGCGTGTCGCGGTCGGTGCAGACGACCATCGCGCCGGCCTTCGAGGCGGTGACGACGGCGGCGCGGTCGGTCCAGGGCGTCGCGCCGGCGTGCAGGGCGAGCGTGCGCAGGTGCTCGGCGGGGAGCGGCGCGGTGCCCACGTAGACGCTCGTCCAGCCGTTCATGGCGCGGCGCGCAAAGGCGGTCTGCTGCGAGTCCGTCCACCGGCCGAGCGCTTCGACGCCCGCGTCATCGCGCACGGCGAAGCGGGGGTTGTAGAGGAGCGGGCTCTTGATGCCGAAGGGCTTGTACGTGCCGTCCGGGCCGGGCGCCTCGATCATGAGCGGGCCGGGCGCGTGCAGCTCCTCGAAGCGGAAGCCGGTCAGGCGCTCCATCTGCGCGAGGTCCACGCGGTCCGGGCGGAGCAGGCCGGGGGCGTAGTACCACACCACCGTGCAGCCGCTGCCCGCGAGGCGCTCGTGGAGCGCGTCCACCTCGTCCGGGCGCAGCAGGAACGTGTTGGGCACGAGGACGAGCTTGTAGCGGCGGAAGTCCTCGGCGCGCAGGTCGGTGCGGTAGAGCAGGTCGTGCGGGGCGCCGATGCGGTTGACGGTGCGCGCCTGCGCGTTCAAGAACCAGTGGTTGAAGAAGTCGGTGTAGCGGATGCCCTGTCCGATCCACGGGCGGCTGTCCATCCAGTGCTTCGTCACGAAGTAGCTCTCCACGTCGCCCGCGATGGCGATCTGCGCCACCGAGCCGATGTCGTGGGTGAGCCGCGCGTCCATCATCGCCACGACGGGGCGGCACGCCTCGATGATCTCGGGGGTGCTGTACCAGCCCTGCGGCACGCCGTGGATGGGCCCGAAGTCGTAGAGCCAGCCGCCCACGCCCGCGCCCATCACGTTGCCGAGGTCGCGCTGCAGGATCTTGCGCGTGCCCTCCGACCGTCTCGTGCCCCGTGCCGCCGATGATCTTCCAGCGGTGCTCCACGTCGAGGTAGGTGCTCGGGTCGATCTCGGAGATGTAGAGCTTGCCGCGCCGCTGGTACGATTCCACGGCCGCGCGAAACGCCCCGTCGCCGCCCACGCCGCGCCCGCGCCCGAGCCAGGTGTCGGCGCCGTCGTAGAGGTCGCTCTCCATGCGGTCTACGGTCGGGTCGTTCGTGGAGATGTAGGTGTAGGGGCACGCCACGCAGTCGATGTCCGGGCTCTCCAGCACGGCGTGGGGGGCCAGGTGGCCGCTCTCCTGGATGCGGGGCGTCTCCATGAGGTAGCCGAAGAACGTCCCCACGATCACGCGCCGCTGCATGGCCGCCTTCATGGCGGCGGCGAGGTAGACGATGGTCTCGGCGCGCACGGCGTGGAAGGCGCGGTAGAAGGCGAGCACGTCCCCCTCGATGGCCGGGTCGCGGAGCAGGCCGTAGGCGTTGTGCATCCGCTCGCGCACGGAGGGGATCGGCCCGGCCACGCGCTGCATCGGCGCGCTGTAGTCGGGCATGAAATCGTCGCCCCAGATGTTCCACTCCTCGGTGTTGCCGTGGACGGGGAAGTAGCCCATCATGCGCGCCGCGAGCGGGCTCGCCTCGATGAACGCCACGAACGCGCGGAGCATCTCGGCCGTCTCGCGCCGCCAGGCCTCGGAGGCGTACGAGACCTCTTTGGATTCGATGACCGGCGCAAACCACTTGTTGCCCTCGGTGAGCGGCATGCCCTCGTTCTTGAACACGTCCCAGGTGCGCCCGGGATAGCCGTGGCCGAGCACGCTGATCTCCTCCGGGTGCGAATCCTTCCACCAGATGGGCGTGACGAGGTGCATGCGCGGGAAGAAGTACGCGTCCGGGTCGCGCACGAGCAGGCGGCCCATGTAGTCTTCGAGGGCCGTGAAGTCGTACTGGCCCGGGCCCGTCCACGAGGCCGTCATCCCGAGGTTGGGCTGGATGAGCCGGATGCCCATCGCGTTGAAATTGGCGAGCGGCCCGGTGAGCAGCGCTGTGCTGAGCCCCCAGAAGGGCACCTCTTCCTTGCCGTTGACGAACAGGCGCGGCCCGCCCCGCTCCATGCGCACCTCGGAGCGGCACTTGGGCTCGCGCCGGATCCGATTAAGGGCCGCGCGCACCTGCGCCGGCGTGATGTCGCCGAGGGCCTCGGTGCCGGGAAACACGAGGTCGGCAGGCGCAAGGGCGACCGCGCCGGCGGCCATCCCCATGCGGTGTACGAAGGTGCGGCGGTCCATCATCGAAGGAAGGGAGAAGGGCAACGCGCCATGGCGAGGCACGGTAGCGGTGGCAAGGTGTCGTGGCGGTACGGGAGACGGAGACGTAGGGGCAAAGCACCCGCTGTGAGGCCACCGGCGGTGGGGCCGCCCCGGTGCAGCGCAACAGCACCGCCCGTGGCCGCGCCCGGGTGCTTTGCCCTCTCCCTCACGGCGTGAAGAGCCGCACGTCGCCATACCCGAGGTCGAGCGTGTGCGTGGTGCGGGCCGCGCCGCCGGTTTCGTCGCGGAGCGGAAAGGGGAAGGTAACCGTAAGCGGCGCCGGGCGGGGTCGCTCGGTGGCGCCGGTGGGCGCGCCGAAGGGCGTGGCCGGGTCGGTGCAGACCACCATCGCGCCCGCGCGCGTGCCCACGGCCACCGCCGGGCGGTCCGTCCACAGGCGCACGCCCGCGTCGGCGGCCATCTGGCGCAGAAAATCGGCCGGCAGCGGCGGGGCGCCGCAGTAGACGCTCGTCCAGCCGTTCATGGCGCGGCGCGCGAAGGCCGTGCGCGTGTCGCCGTCGCGCCCGCCCTCGGCGAACGTCCAGTGCCCGAGCGCCTCGACGCCCTCGCCCGGACGCACAGCGTAGCGCGGCGTGTAGTAGTGCGGGCTCTTCACCCCGAACGTCCGCTCGCCCACGCCCGGCAGGTTCGCCTGGATCATCAGCGGACCCGGGTCGCCGATCTCGGTGAAGCGGAAGCCCGTGAGCCGCTCCATCTGCGCCAGGTCCACGCCGCCCGGCTGGCCGTCCATCTCCGGACGCAGCAGGCCGGGCGCGTAGTACCACACCACCGTGCAGCCGCTGCCGAGCAGGCGGGCGTGCATCTCGCCGACCTGCGCGGGCGTGAGCAGGAACGCGTTGGGCACGAGCACGAGCCGGTACTTGCGGAAGTCCTCGGCGGTGAGGTCGGCGCGGTAGAGGAGGTCGAGCGGGGCGCCGACGCGGTAGAGCGCGCGGGCCTGCGCGTTGAAGAACCAGTGGTTGAAGAAGTCCGAGTAGCGGATGCCCTGGCCGGGCCACGGGCGCTCGCGCAGCCAGTGCTGCGACACGAGAAAGCCCTCGGGATCGCCCGCCACCGCGATCTCGGCCACCGGCGACACGTCGGCGGTGAAGCGGCTCCGCATCATGCGGATCACGCGGCCCACGGCGTCGATGATCTCGGGGCTGCCGTACCAGCCGCCCGGCGTGGTGGGCTCATCGAGGCTCCAGTCGGAGAAGTTGTAGGGCCCGAAGTCGTAGAGCCAGCCGCCCGTGTTGGCGGCCATCACGTTGCCGAAGTCGCGCCGGAGGATGTTCACAGTGCCCTCGGGCGTCATCGCGCCGCTCCCGCCGATCTCTTTCCACAGGCGCGCCTGGTGGCGGTACGAGCCCGGATCGATCTCGGAGATGTAGAGCTTGCCGCGCCGTCGGTACGATTCCACCATCGAGCGAAATCCCCCGTCGCCCCCCACGCCGCGCGCGCGCCCGAGCCAGCCGTCGGCGCCGTCGTAGAGGTCGCTCTCCCAGCGCGCCTTCGCGGGGTCGTTGGTGGCGGTGTAGGTGTAGGGGCACGCGATCACGTCCACGTGCGGACTCTCCAGCACGGCGTGCGGGGCGAGGTGGCCGCTCTCGTGGATGCGGGGCGTCTCCATGAGGTAGCCGAAGAACGTGCCCGTGATCACCGGGCGGCGCGAGGCCTCCTTCACCGACTTTGGCGAGGTGCGCAATCGTCTCGGCGCGGACCTCGTGGAAGCGGCGGTAGAAGTGGATCACGTCGCCCTCGCGCGCCGGATCGCGGAGCAGGCCGTAGGAGCTGTCGAGGCGCGCCTCGGGCGAGGGGACCGGCCCGGCGGCGCGCTGCATGGGCGCCTCGTAGCCGGGCATCCAGTTGTCGCCGCCCACGTTCCATTCCTCGGTGTTGCCGTGCACGAAGAAGTAGCCGGTCATCCGCGCGGCGAGCGGGCTCCCGTCGATAAAGCGGACGAGCGCCTGGAGCATGTTGCCCGTGTCGCGCCGCCACACCTCGGAGGCATAGGACGTTTCCCACGCCTCGCCGTAGAAGTTGGTGAACTGGTGGATGCCCTCGCGCAGCGGGTTGTCGGTCGGACGCGTGCGCCAGCCGTCCCAGTAGCGCGCGGGCACCTCCCAGCCGAACTGCTGGGTCTCCTCGGGGTGCGCCTCCTTCCACCACACCGGCGTGAGCAGCTGCACGCGCGGAAACAGGAACGCATTCGGCGCGAGCGTGACGATGCGGGCGAGGTAGGCTTCGAGGGCCGTGAAGTCGTACTGGCCGGGGCCGGTCCACGCGCTCATCATGCCCATCTGCGGCTGGAGCATCGGCATCCCCATGCCCTTGAAGTTCGCCACCGTATCGAGGAGCGAGATCGAGAGGCCCCAGATGGGCACCTCCTCGCGTCCGTTGACGAACAGGCGCGGGCCGCCCCGCTCGGTGCGCACCTCGGCGCGGCACGGACGCTCGGCGCGGAGCCGCGTGAGCGTAGCCTGCACGTCGGCGTCGGAGACCGCCGCGAGGGCGTCAGCGCCGGGGAAGATGAGGTCGGCAGGGGCGAGGGCGGCGGCCCCGGCGGCGAGGCCCATGCGGTGAACGAACGTGCGGCGGTCCATCATCAGAGGAGGGAGATCGGGGATCGGAAGGGCAGGGAAGGGCAGGCGCCAGAGGGACAGGCGTAGGGGCGAAGCCTCCGCTGCGAGGCCCCCTCACGCCGCCCCGCCCCCACCGTCGCATCGGCGCCGGGCGGACGCCGGGCCGCGAGGCTTCGCCCGGCGTGCCCGCATGGGATGTTCGTTTCACATAAGAAACAGAGTTTCAAATCAGGATCGTTCGGTAAGATATTGTGGCGCCACCCGAAGCGCTACCGATCCGAGCCGGACCGGTCCGATCTCGGGGGGTGGCGCCGACGTCCCCACGCGTCGGCGCCTTCCTTTCGCCACTCCCCTTGCCGCGCCCGGCCATGCTCACGCCCGACCAGCTCGCCGCCGCCAACGCGCCGCTCGCCGACGACCACCGCGCGGACTTCGACGCGCTCGGCGCCCGCCTCGCCCGCCGCGGTCTCGACGCCGACGCCCTCGCCGACCGCATCGCGTCCTTTGACGGTCGCCGTGCCCTCGTGGGCGCTCGGCACCGGCGGCACCCGCTTTGGTCGCTTTCCCGGCCCCGGCGAGCCGCGCGACGTGTTCGAGAAGCTGGAGGACGTGGCGGTCGTCCACCGCCTCACCGGCGCCACGCCGACCGTCTCGCTGCACATCCCGTGGGACGAGCCCGGCGACCCGGCGGCGCTGCGCGACCACGCCGCCGCCCTCGGCCTCGGCTTCGACGCCGTCAACTCGAATACCTTTCAGGACCAGGCCGGCGCCGCCGCACTCGTACAAGTTCGGCTCGTTCTCCAACGCCGACGCGGCCGTCCGGCGGCAGGCCGTCGAGCACAACCTGCACGTGGTCGAGGTCGGCCAGACGCTCGGCTCGAAGGCCATCACGGTCTGGCTCGCCGACGGCACCGAACTACCCCGGGCAGGCGAACCTGCGGAAGAGCTTCGACCGCGTGCAAGCGTGCCTGGAGGAGGTCTACGCCGCGCTCCCGGAAGACTGGCGGCTCTTCACCGAGCACAAGCCGTACGAGCCCGCGTTCTACAGCACCGTCGTGCAGGACTGGGGTTCGTCGTATCTGCTCGCGCAGGCGCTCGGGCCCGAGGCGTCGTGCCTCGTCGACCTCGGGCACCACCTGCCCAACACGAACATCGAACTCGTCGTGGCCCGCCTCATCGGCGCGGGCAAGCTCGCCGGCTTCCACTTCAACGACTCCGCCTACGGCGACGACGACCTCGAAACCGGCTCGATCCGCCCGTACCGCCTCTTTCTCGTGTTCAACGAACTCGTGGACGCCGCCGAAGCGAAGCGCGCCCGGCTTCGATCCGGCCTACATGATCGACCAGAGCCACAACCTCAAGGACCCCATCGAGGCGCTCGCGCAGACGCGTGGACGCCGCTCCAGACGGCCTACGCGCAGGCGCTCATCGTAGACCGCGCCGCCCTGGCCGGCTTTCAGGACACCGCCGACGTGCTCCTCGCCGAGCGCCAGCTCCAACTGGCGTTCCGCACCGACGTGGCGCCCGCTCGTGGCCGAGGCCCGCCGCCGCCGGGGCGCCGCCCTCGACCCCATCGCCGCCTTCCGCGCCTCGGGCTACCGGGCGAAGGTGGCCGCCGCCCGCACCGGCGCCGGCGGCTACGTCCCCCCCCAATCGCTGTGAGCGGCCCCCACCCCACCCCTCCCCTCGGGGAGGTGGCGCACAGCGCCGGAGGGGGTTGCGCACCGATTGGTAACAACGCACCCCCTCCGCCCTTCGGGCACCTCCCCGGGGGAGGCGTTGGAGAAGCTGAATCATGCCCAGCTACCTTGCCTTCGACCTCGGCGCCTCGTCCGGGCGGGCCGTGCGCGGCACGCTGGAGGACGGCGTGATGCGCCTGGAGGAGGTCCACCGCTTCGAGACGCCGCTTCGAGAACAGGACGGGCACCTGTGTGGGACCTCGCCGTGCTGGAGGCCGAGGTGCAGGAAGGCCTGCGCCGGGGTCGGGCCGCCGGGCCGCTCCGCAGCGTGTCGGTGGATGCGTGGGGCGTGGACTACGTGCCCCTCGGCGCCGATGGGCAGCCGCTCCGCGCGCCCTTTGCCTACCGCGACGGCCGCACGGCAGGGGTGATGGACGCCGTGGCCGCGCGCCTGCCGCGCGCCGCGCATTACCGGATCGCGGGCATCCAGTTTTTGCCCTTCAACACGCTCTACCAGGTCTGCACCGACCCGCCCGAGGAGCGCGCGCAGACCGCCACGCGCCTCTTTATCGCCGACTACCTCAACCACCGGCTCGGCGGGCGCCCGGTCGTGGACCGCTCGATGGCGAGCACGACCGCCGCCCTCGACGCCGAGGCGCGGACGTGGTCTGCGGAGGTCCTCACACGCGCGGGCCTGGAGATGAACGGCTGGCCCGAGATCGTGCCCTGCGGCACCGTCACGGGCGCGCTCGCCGACGATCCAGCCGTGGCCGTGATCGCCTCGTGCTCGCACGACACGGCGGCGGCGGTGGCGGCGGTGCCGGCGGAGGCGGGCACGCGGTGGGCGTACCTGAGCTGCGGCACGTGGTCGCTCATCGGAGTAGAGCGCGCGGCCCCGATCCTGACGGACGCCGCCTGCGCGGCGAGCTTCACCAACGAGGCCGGCCTCGACGGCACGATCCGCTTCCTCAAGAACATCACCGGCCTCTGGATTCTCACCGAGCTGGAGCGCGACCTCCGGGCGGCAGGCACACATCCGGGGCTTGACGCGCTCCTCGTGGCGGCGGAAGCGTCGGCGTATGCGGGCACGGTGGACCCGGACGATCCGGCGTTCGCCGCGCCGGGCGGGATGGAGGCGCGGCTCCGCGCCCACCTCGCGGCAAACGGGGCACCTGCTCCCGAGACGCCCGGCGACCTCGTGCGGTGCGTGCTGCGCAGCCTCGCCGCCGCGCACGCCGCGCGCCTGCGCACGCTCGAAACGCTCACCGGCGCGCCCATCGACGTGCTGCACCTTGTGGGGGGGGCGCGAAGAACGCCCTCCTGTGCGGGTGGACGGCCGACGCGTGCGGGATCTCCGTCGTGGCCGGGCCGGCGGAGGCCACCGCGCTCGGCAACCTGCTCGTGCAGGCGCGCACCCTCGGCGACCTGCCCCCGGGCCGCTCCCTCCGCGACGTTGCCCGTCGGAGCGCCGACCTGCGCCGCTACGACCCTCCGCTGTCCCTTGACGCTGCTCTGACGCCCGTACGGGCGAAGCCCCCGGTGTGGGGCCACGGACGGTGCCGTTGCCGCACGTCGTGGCAGACGCTACTGCCGGTTCCTCACACCGGGGGCTTCGCCCCTACCGCCTCCCAACCTTTCCGCACGGGCATCATTCGCCCCTACCGCCTATCCCCACACGCCTCGTGTTTGCTGACTTCTCCGACGCCTTCGACTCCCGCTGGGACGACGCCTACGCCAACACCCTCGACGGGGTGGACCGCCTCGTCTACCGCTCGCGACCTGCTTGGCGCCGACGCGCGCATCACCAACACCGGCGGCGGCAACACCTCCTCCAAGCTCGATGGAGACCGACCCGCTCACCGGCGAGCAGGTGGACGTGCTGTGGGTGAAGGGCTCGGGCGGCGACCTCCGCACGGCCACGCGCAGCCTGTTCTCGTCGCTCTACCTCGACAAGCTGCATCGGCCTGCAGAAGGTCTACGCCGCCGCCGGGCCGAGCGGGCCCAAGACGCCCGCTCGAGGACGCGATGGTCGCGCTGTATCGCGCACACGACCTTCAACCTCAACCCCCGCGCCCCCTCCATCGACACGCCGCTGCACGCGCTTCGTGCCCGCACGCGCACGTCGACCACATGCACCCGATCGCGGTCATCGCCCTCGCGACGGCGGCGGACGGCCCGGCGCTCACGCGCGAGGTCTACGGCGACGAGGTGATCTGGACGGACTGGCTGCGCCCCGGCTTCGAGCTCGGCCTCGCGCTCAGGAGCGCGTCGCCCGCGAGCACCCGGACGCCAAGGGCGTGCTCATGGGCGGCCACGGCCTCATCAACTGGGCCGACGACGACAAGGAGTGCTACGAGCTCTCGCTCGACCTCATCGGGCAGGCGGCGGAGTTCCTCGACGCAGCACGACAAGGGCGACGAGGCCTTCGGCGGGCGCGTCGTGGAGGACATGGCCGAGGCCGACCGCAACGCCCTGCTCGTGGACCTGCTGCCGTGGCTGCGCGGGCGCGTGAGCCAGCAGAAGCGCATGATCGGCACCGTCCAGCCGACGCGACGAGGTGCTCGGCTTCGTCGGCTCCGCCGACGCGCGCGCGCCTCGCCGAGCTGCGGCACGTCCTGCCCGGACCACTTTCTGCGCACCAAGATCAAGCCGCTCTACGCGGACTGGACGCCGGACCAGGGCATCGAGGCGCTGAAGAGCGAGCCTGGAGGCCAGCATCGACGCACTACGGGCGCGACTACGCGGACTACTACGACGCAGCACAAGCACCCCGACTCGCCCGCCATGCGCGGCGCCGAGCCGACCGTCGATCCTCATCCCCGGCGTGGGCATGATCGCGTGGGGCAAGACGAAGAGCGAGAGCCGCACGACCGCCGAGTTCTACCGCGCCGCCATCGGCGTGATGCGCGGGGCGGAGGCCATCTCCACGTACGCGCCGATCTCGCGGCAGGAGGCCTTCGACATCGAGTACTGGCTCCTCGAAGAGGCCAAGCTCAAGCGGATGCCCTCCGAGCAGGAGATGTCGCGCCGGATCGTGGTGGTGGTGGGCGCGGGCTCCGGCATCGGGCGCGTGCTCGTGGACCGGCTGCTCAAGGAAGGCGCCACCGTGGCCGCGCTCGACCTCAACGGCGCCTCCGCCGAGACCGTGGCGAAGGCGTCGATGGAGCGCATCGGCATGGGCATCGGCGTGGCCGGCTCCGGCATCTCCGGCTCCGGCGACGTGATCGGCCTCGGCGTGGACGTGACCGACCGCGCCTCGATCCGCGCCGCCCTTGCGCAGGTCGTGCTCGCCTACGGCGGCCTCGACGCGGTTGCGATGACGGCCGGCCTCTACGTCTCCCCGGACACCACGCGGCCGCATCCCCGACGAGGCGTGGGCGAAGACCTTCAGCGTCAACGTCACCGGCGGCTTCATCCTCGCGGACGAGGCGGCGACGGTCTGGCGCGCGCAGCAGTTGCCGGGCAGCCTCGTGCTCACGACGAGCGTGAACGCGGCGGTGGCCAAGAAGGGCAGCTTCGCCTACGACACGAGCAAGGCGGCGGCCAACCACCTCGTGCGCGAGCTGGCGGTCGAGCTCGCGCCGCTCGTGCGCGTCAACGGCGTGGCTCCGGCGACGGTCGTCGAAGGCTCGTCCATGTTTCCGCGCGACCGCGTGATCGCGTCCCTCGCCAAGTACAACCTCGCCCACGGCGACGACGAGAGCGACGACGCGCTCCGGAGCCGCCTGGCGCAGTTCTACGCCGACCGCACGCTCACGCGCCAGCCCATCACCCCGGCGGACCAGGCGGAGGCCATCTACCTGCTCCTCTGCGACCGCCTCGGCAAAACCACCGGCCAGGTGATCTCCGTCGATGGCGGCCTCACCGAAGCGTTTTTGCGGTAACGTGCGGAGTGGTCCCGTGCGCCGCGCACCGCCGCGCTGCACGGGACCGCGCCGTGCGCTGCAGCCCGCCGTGCCGCACGGGACCGCCGTAGGGGCGAAGCCCCCGGTGTGAGGGCACCGCCCGCAGCGTTGCATCAGTTCGTCGCAACGGCACCGCCCGTGGCCCCACACCGGGGGCTTCGCCCCTACCCGCCCCGACACACGATTCGATTTCTCGATCCCTCCTCCCCATGACCGATCACCGCGCGGACGTCGCCATCGTGGGCGGGGGCATTGTCGGCCTTGCCACGGCCTACCGGTTGCAGGAGCGGCAGCCCGGCCTGCGCGTGGTCGTGCTGGAGAAAGAGGCCGCAGTGGGCCAGCACCAGACGGGCCACAACTCGGGCGTGCTCCACACGGGCATCTACTACAAGCCCGGCTCGCTGAAGGCGCTCAACTGCCGCGCAGGCAAGGCCGCCATGGAGCAGTTCTGCGCCGCGCAAGGCATCGCCTACGAGATCTGCGGCAAGGTGATCGTCGCCACGCGCGCCGAGGAGGTGCCGCAACTCGACCGGATCCAGGAGCGCGGCCTCGGCCAACGGGGTTGCGTGCGAGCGGATCGGGCCGGAGCGCCTACGGGAACTGGAGCCGCACGCAGCGGGCGTGGCGGCGCTCCACGTGCCCGAGGCGGGGATCGTGGACTACAAGGCCGTCGTGCGGCGCCTCGCCGAGACTCGTGACGGAGCGCGGCGGCGAGGTGCGCACCGGCGTCGCTGTGCAGCGGCTCGTGCCCCACGGCGACGCCGTGACGGTAGAGACGGACGCCGGCGCCTTCGAGGCCGGGCGGGCCGTCAACTGCGGCGGGTTGCACTCGGACCGTATCGCGCGCCGCTCGGGCGACGATCCGGGTGTGCAGATCGTGCCATTCCGGGGCGAGTACTTTGAACTCACGCCCGAGGCCGAGACAGTTCTGCCGCAACCTCATCTACCCGGTGCCGGACCCCGCCTTCCCGTTTCTCGGCGTCCACTTTACGCGCATGATCCAGGGGGGCGTCGAGTGCGGGCCGAACGCCGTGCTCGCGTTTGCGCGCGAGGGCTACACGCGCACGATGGTGGACCGCAAAGACCTCTTCGAGACGCTGCGCTACAAGGGTTTCCGCACGCTCGCCCGCAAGCACCTGTGGACGGGCCTCGGCGAGATGTGGCGCTCGTTCTCGAAGCCCGCGTTCGTGAAGGCGCTCCAGCACCTCGTGCCCGAGATCCGCGCCGAGCACCTCGTGCCCGCCCACGCCGGCATCCGCGCGCAGGCCGTGGCGCCCGACGGCAAGCCCCTCGACGACTTCGCCTTCGCGCAGCACGGGCGCGTGCTCCACGTGCTCAACGCCCCCTCGCCCGCCGCCACCGCCTCCCTCAACATCGGCACGTTGATTACGGACCGCCTCCTCGCGTCGTAAGAACGGGGCGTTCGTTGTGCATGGTTCGTTGTTCGTGGTCAGAGGGGCGGAGGCATTTTGGCTTCTTCTGACGACGAACGACGAACAACCGACCACGAACTATGTCTGAATCCCCCCGCTACCCCATCGAGCACCTGCATGAGTTCGTCGTGCGCGTGTTTCGCCACTTCGGCGTGCCGCAGGCGGATGCCGAGCAGGCCGCCGAAGTCGCTCGCCGCCGCCGATCTGCGCGGCATCGACTCGCACGGCGTGGGGCGGCTCAAGACGTACGCGGACATGCTCACGCTCGGGCGCATCAACCCGAAGCCGCAGCCGAAGATCGTTCGTGAACTCCCCGGCACGGCCACCGTGGACGGCGACAACGGCCTCGGGCTCGTCGTGGGCCCCTGGGCCAACCGCGTGGCGATGGACAAGGCGGACGTGGTGGGCACGGGCTGGGTGAGCGTGTGCAACACCAACCACTACGGCATCGCCGGCTACTACAGCCTCAAGGCCCTGGAGCGGGATATGCTCGGCTTCTCGATGACCAACTCGACGAAGCTCGTGGCCCCGCTCTGGGGCGCCGAGCGGATGCTGGGCACCAACCCCATCTCGATTGCCTTCCCCGGCCTCGAAGAGCCGCCCATCGTGGTGGACCTCGCGACCAGCGCCGTCGCCTACGGCAAGATCGAGATCGCCAAACGCAAGGGCGCGCCGATCCCCGAAGGCTGGGCCGTGGACCGCGACGGCCACGCCACCACCGACCCCGACGGCATGATTGGCGGCGGCGCCCTCCTCCCGCTCGGCTCCGACCGTGAGCGCGGCGGCCACAAGGGCTATGGCCTCTCGATCATGGTGGACGCGCTCTGCTGCGTGCTCTCGGGGGCCAACTGGGGGCCGTTCGCGCCGCCGTTCGCGCTGCGGCAGGAGATGCCCGCGCGGAGCGTCGGCAAGGGCATCGGCCACTGCTTCGGCGCCCTCCGCATCGACGGCTTCATCGACGTGGACGAGTTCAAGCGCCAGATCGACGACTACGTGCGCACATTCCGCGCCACGCGCCCGGCCCCCGGCACGAACGGTCCGCTCCTCCCCGGCGACCCCGAGCGCGAGGCCGAAGCCGACCGCCGCGTCCACGGCATCCCCATCCTCCCCGCCCTCCTCGACGACCTCCGCGCCGTCTCGAAGATGACGGGCGTGCCCTTCGACTGACGCCCATGCAGAGCACCGCCGTCGTGTTCACCGCGCCGAACACCGTCGAGGTGCGGGCAGTGACGTGTCCCGACCCCGGTCCCGGCGATGTGGTCGTGCGCGTGCTGCACTCGTGGATCAGCAACGGCACCGAGGGCTCGTACCTGCGCGGCGAGCGCACCGACGGCGACACGCCCTTTGCGCCGGGCGATCCGCCTCCGTTTCCCGTCGTGGCGGGCTACCAGAAGATCGGCGTGGTGGAGGCCGTGGGGGCAGACGTGACCGACCTCGCCATCGGCGAGACGGTGTTTGCGACGATTGGCCGCGTGGCGGGGATGCACCACGACTACGGCGGGCACGTCTCGCCTTCGGTGTGCCCCGCGGCAGGAGGTGTTCAAGCTGCCCCCGGAGCGCCGATCCGCTCGCCTTCGCCGGGCTCGTGCTCGCCCAGGTGGGCTACAACGCGGGGATGCGCCCTCCCGTCGCGCCCGGTGATGTGGCCGTGGTGGTGGGCGACGGGCTCGTGGGGCAGTGGACGGCGCAGACGCTCCACGCGCGCGGCGCCGAGGTGGTGCTCGTGGGCCACCACGACGCGCGCCTCGCCCGCTTTGCCCCGGAGACGCGCGCCCACCGGATCAACGCCCGGACGGAGGACTGGCGCGCGGCGGTCCGGGCGCGGTTTCCCGAGGGCGCGCACGTGGGCGTGGACACCGTGGGGCGCCTCGCCGTGATGGAAGGCCTGCAGGCCGTGGCGCGGCGCTTCGGGCACCTCGTCTCGGCCGGCTTCTACGGCCCCGACGACCGCCTCGCGCTCCAGCCGCCGCGCTACAAGGAACTGTCCATCCACCTCGTCTCCGGCTGGACGCGCGCCCGCCTCGAACAGACCCTCACGGCGGTGGCCGACGGCACGCTCCAGACGCTTCCACTCATCACGCACCGCTTCCCCGTCGCCCGCGCCGCCGACGCATGGGCGCTCATCGAAAGCCGCCGCGACGACGTGCTCGGCGTATTGCTCGACTGGGAATGAGCGCGACCATGAAGCTGCTCCAGATCGAGGCGCCGGGCCGGGCCGTCTGGCGCGATGCGCCGTGCCCGGAGCCCGCGCCGGGCGAGGTACTGCTGAAGGTGTCCGGCGTGACGACGTGCCCGCACTGGGACCTGCATATTCTCGGCGGCGAGCCGATGTTCGCGGACCGTCCGCTCCAGTATCCCGTATGTGCCCGGCGAGCCCGGCCACGAGGCCGTGGGCGAGGTCGTGGCGCTCGGCGCGGGCGTGGAGGGCCTGCCCATCGGCACGCGCGTGGCCACATGGCGCGACCCCGGCGGGCGGCGGCAGGGGTGCTATGCGCAGTTCGTGGCCGTCGATGCGGCCGATGTGCTGCCCGTGCCGCTGGACCTACCTGACGCGGCCCTCGCGCCGCTCGAACTGGCGATGTGCGTGCAGGTGTCGTTCGACCTGCTCCTTGCGCGCGACGGGATCCGGGGCAAGCGCGTGGGCATCGGCGGGCTCGGGCCGGCGGGCCTCATCGCCGTGCAGATGGCGAAGGCCTACGGCGCCCGCGAGGTCGTCGCCCTCGATCCCCTCGAAGACCGCCGCGCACTCGGCCACCCGACTCGGCGCCGACCTCGTGCTGCCGCCTGATCCGGCAGTGTTTCCCCCCGGCCGCACCGGTCCGCTGGCGCTCGACACCGCCCTTGACACGAGCGGGCTCGGCGCGGCCATCGCGTTCCTCGTCGCCCGCACCAACGAGACGGTAGCCCTCTTCGGCGTGCTGCGCGAGGCGGTGGGCTTCGGGCCGGAGCACTGGTGGGGCGGCTTCGCGCTCCTCGGCTACGGCGCGCACAACCGGGGCGCCGCTGAGCGAGCCCTCGCCCTCATCACGAGCGGCGCCCTCGACCTCATGCCGCTCGTCACCCACACGCTCCCCCTCGCCCGCTACACCGAGGGTGTGGACTTGCTGCGGCGCAGAAGGAGGCCATCAAAGTGCTCTTCCAGCCCTGGGCGGCGTGAGCGCCCCTTACTGGCATGGTCGCTCCGCTCCGGCGGTTCCGAGCGCAGGCCGAAGCCGACCGCCGCGTCAACGGCGTGTCCGTACTTCCGGCGCCTCTCGATGACCTCCGTACCGTTTAGAAGACGACGGGCGTGCGTTCGACGGAGCCCAACTTTGTAGAGGTTGGGACCGTAGGGTGCGCCCATCTCTCCCTTCCTGAGCCCATGCGCATGGCCGAGGCTCCCCTTCCACCGATGTCCGAGGGACCTCCTCGTCCCATCTCGCGCGCTGGGTGGGTGCTGCTATTCTGGGGCGGGTACCTCGCGGTGCTCGTGGCCGCGTCTCAGCTCAAAGGGATGGTCCCGGCCGCGTGGGGACAGGTGGCCTGGGGAATGGCGAGCACGGTCGCCCTCATGGGGCTCACATGGGTATTCGTGCGCTGGGAAGGCTGGACGATGCGGGCGGTGGGCGTCGGCATCGGGGCGGCAAGTGCGGGGCGCCTCGGGGCCGGGGTGCTCCTGGCGTCGGGCTATAGGCGCTCAACGTCGGGCTCGTCTCGGTGCTCGCGGGGCCACTCAGGTTCGCCCCGGTGGGAGGTGACATGACCGGGCGCATCCTGCTGGCGGTGGCGACCTTCGGCGCGCTCCGGCTATGGAGGAACACGGCTGTGGGGTATCCATCCTAACGTAAGCGGACGCTGGGCCGGATGCGGGCGGCGCGGGCGGCCTCGCCTGCCACTTTGAGGAGGAAGCGCGGCCCGCCGTGATTCGGCTCCACTTCGAGCGCGACGAAGTGCTGGCCGTATGAGGCTCCCGCGCGACCTGAGCGGGAGCCGATCTGGTCCGGGCACTCGGGCGCCTTGGCTACGCGCAGACGCGGCAGAGTGGCAGCCATGTTCGCCTCACCCGCACGAGCGCAGACGGCACGCACCACGTCACGATTCCGCTGCACAGCCCGCTCCGCGTCGGCACGCTCAACGCCATCCTGACGGACGTGGCCGAACACCTGAAGCTGAGCCGGGACGAACTACTGGCCCGTCTGTAGCCCGTACCGATCGAGGGCGAGGCCGATGAGGCCGAACTGGTCGGTGAGGAGGCCTTCGTAGCCGCAGGGGCGGCCGTCGTGGTAGCGCCAGTCGAGGCCGGAGCGGACGCCGCCGTAGACGAGTCCGTCGGCGAGGCCGGCGCAGAGGGGGGCGAGCAGCGCGTCGGCCTCGGCGGTCATGCCCACGCGGTAGAGCGCGCCGACGAAGTGCCGCGCCTGCGAATGCGTCAGGCCACCGTTCTGGTAGTAGCCGAGCGGGTAGCCCTGCAGGATGTCGGACCGGTCGGCGTTGGGGACGGGCCAGAGGTTGCCGGGCAGGCCGAGTTCGTAGCCGGGCAGCGGCGTGCGCATCAACTCGGCGTAGAGGCGGGCCACGGCGCCCCGCGCAAGGTCGTCGTCGAGGAGGCCGGCGGTAGTGGCGGCGCCCGTCGCGAACAGGAACGCGTGGTCGTGGAGGCGTGCCCTCGGGGCTGCGCCAGCCGCCGAGCCAGCCCGTCTCGGGGTTGAAGAACGTGGGCGTGTAGGCGGCCTTCAGGCGCGCGGCCCAGTCGGCGAGTCCCTCGGCGAGGTCAGGGGCGCCGAGGGCGGGGAGGCGTTCGGCGAGCGCGGCGAGGGCGGGGTAGAGGAGCGCGTTGGCGAAGGCGTCCTTCCACCCGAACGAGAGCACGTCCCACCAGCAGGTGCTCCACTGCTGCGAGCCGCTCACGCCCGTCCGGTACGGGCTCTCCACGAGGCCGTCGCCGTCGAGGTCGCGGGCGCGCATCCGGTCGAGCTGCCGCCGGATCGGCGCGTGGAAAGCCGCCACCCATTCGGGCGTGCCGCGCGCGGCGAGAAAGTCGGCGAGGCCGTGCAGGCCCGCCGTGCCGGTCATGAGGTACTCGTCTTCGGCCAGGTGGCGGCGGCCCTTGTGGACGAGCCAGCCGCTCGCGTAGCCCGGCGCGTCCTCCAACCAGCGCTCCAGCGACGTGCGGAGCAGTTCGTCGGCGGCGAAGCCGGGGAGCACGTCGCCGAGGCGCGTCGTGGTGGCGGCCCACATGTCCAGGCAGATCGGGCAGTGCATGGAGGCGCCGTTGTTGCTGAGCGTCGCCGTGTCCGGACGGTAGGTGAGGGCGGTGAGCGCGCACCGCTCCACGGCGAGCGCCACCTCGGCGGGCGTGTCGCCGCGCAGCGGCACCGTGAGGCGGGCGAGGCGCAGGCGCACGGTGCCCTCGAAGCGCCCGGCGGGCAGCAGGTAGTCGCCTTCGGGCTGCGGGACCTCGCCGATCTTGATCTCCAACCGCGTGCGGTCTTCGTGCCGCACCACGTCCGAGCGGAGCAGCACGTCGCCCTCGGCCTCGATGCGGAGCGATCCGTAGCCGGGCACGTCGAGCCACGCGGGGGCGGTGACGAGCCCCGTCTCACCCGTCTGCACGAGCGCTCCGACGACGTGCGCAGGCGCCACGCGCGGGTCGAGCGCGAGCGTCCACGCGCTGCTCGTGATCGCGCGGAGGGGCGCGTCGGATTCGCGGACAACATGGAGGGTGAGGCCGTCTGTTTCCACCGTCCAGCGTGAGCGTGTAGCGCACGCGCCCGCCGAGGTCGAGCGTGTAGCGGACGGTGTTGCCCGCCACCTCGGCGTCGCCGTCGATGCGCCAGCGCAGGATCGGGGCGGCGATGGGAGCCTCGCCGAGAAGGGAGAGCATCGGTCCCTGAAATGAGACGCCGGTGCTGAGGCGGACCAGGTTGTCGGGCGCGCGTTCGGTGTCGGTCATGCCGAAGCGCGTCATCATGGCGCGGGTGAGCGCAAAGGCCACATCGAGGTGGGCGGACGTGTAGCGGACCTCGCCGTAGCGGTGCGTGGCGGTGAGCCCGTCCGGCAGCGCGTCCAGGGCCACGCCGCGCACGGGGAGCAGGCGTTCGTCGCGCGGGGCCTTCGGGGGCGCGGCGTCGGCTTCGACGGCGAAGGCGCCGGTGGCGAGGTTCCACGAGGGCCACCAGCCGTCGGCGTCGGAGCGGCGCACTTCGAGGGCAAGGCAGGCCGTTTCGACGTCGAGGTCGAACCAGACGACGCCCTTGTGCGGGTCGGGCACGTTGCGTTCGTCGAGCAGGAGGTGCCATTCGCCGCCGATCCACGCCCGCACGCGGAAGCCTGTCACGCGGTCGAGGTCCACGAGGCTGCCGCACTTGTGGTAGCCCTGCGCCCGCCGCAGCCCGATGCGCCGCACGCGCGCCGGGGCGTGCAGGCTCAGGATGCGCGCATGGACGATGCGGCGTGCGGGCGCGTCGTCCTCGCCGTCGAGCGGCGTGGCCCAGTAGGCGTGCGTGATGGCGAGGCGCCCGTGCGCCGCCGCATCCCCCATCGGCGGTTCATCGTCGCGGAGGGTGAGCAGATCGAGCATCGAAGCGGGTGGAGGCGAGAAATCGGCGACAGAGGCGGTAGGGGCGAAGCCCCCGGTGTGGGGCCACGGGCGGTGCCGTCTGCCAGGGACCGTGGCAACGCTGCGGGCGGTGCCCCCACACCGGGGGCTTCGCCCGTACGGGCAGGAGGCCGCCGGCACCGCCGATGGCCCGCATCGCCCGTACGGGCAGAGGTCGCCAGCACCGCCGGTGGTCCGCATCGCCCGCCCGAGCAGGAGGTCGTCATCGAGCCCCCGGTTTGCCCGCACGGCGAAAAGCGGTCAGGCGGCCTGGAAATCGCGGACGTGCAGGCGGTTGGCCTCGGTGTGTTCGGCGGGCGCGTAGGGTGCGGCGTGCGCGGCGGCGATGGCGTCGCGCACTTCGGCCTCGTTCTTGGCGCCTGAGAGGGCGAGCGTGACGGCGGGGTCGTCGAGCACCCAGCGGAAGGCCGCCTGCGGGAGCGTCGCCACGTCGCCGCGCACGAGCAGGTGCGTGAGCGTGTCGGCGTAGGCGGCGCGGGCGGCGACCTCCTCACGCGGGTAGCGGGCGTTGAGCGTGCCCTCCGGAAAGACGGTGTCCGCCGTGATGGCGCCCGAGAGAAAGCCGTTGGCGAGGCACTCGCGCGCCACGATGCCCACGCCCTGCGCGGCCAGGGTGTGGATGAGGTCGGTAGCCTCGCGGTTCATGAGGCTGTACACCACCTGGATCGCGTCGATGCGGCGCTCCTCGGCCCACTGCCGCGCCATCCCCTCGGTGTCCTGAAACATCGAGATCGAGTGGCCGACAAAGCGGATCTTGCCCTCGGCTTTGAGCCGGTCGAGTTCGGCCCACACATCGTCGTGGATGTCGTGCGCGCCGAAGGGCGAGTGGAAGAACACGAGGTCGAGGTGGTCGCGCCCGAGCCGCCCGAGGCTGCCCTCCACCGATTCGCGCGCCCGCGCCGCGTGGAAGTTCGGGGCGGCACCATCGGTAGAGTAGCGGCCAAACTTCGAGAAGATCAGCACGTCGTTCTTATCGGCGCCGAGGGCCTCCCCGAGCACGGTTTCGGCGATGCCGTTGCGCGCGGCGTCGCCGTAGAGCGGGGCCGTGTCGAACACGTTGATGCCGGCCTCAAGCGCGGCGCGGACGGTGCGGCGGGCATCGGTTTCGGGCACGTCGCCGTAGATCTGCGCGGCGAGCGCCCACGTGCCGAGGCCGATTTCGGTGCAGTCGAGGCCGGTGCGGCCGAGCGGTGCGGGTGTGCATGGGGTTCAGAGAGAAGCGGGGCGGAAGAGCAGGTAGGGCGGCCGGACGTTCAGAGGCGGTAGGGGCGAAGCCCCCGGTGTGGGGCCACGGGCGGTGCCGTTGCGATGGACCGTGGCAACGGCGTAGAAGGTGCCCTCACACCGGGGGCTTCGCCCGTACAGGACCCAGCGGTCATGCGGGGTCGGGCGACCATCCGGGGGCCGGCGGTCATGCCGGCAGGAGCGGGCGCAGTTCGGCGGTGGCGCGTTCGACGAACAGGCGCAGCATGGCGGCGCCCTCGGCGGCGGAGGCGTGGCGCGGGTCCTCGCCCCAGACGCCGTGGTCGTCGAGCGTGGGCGCGGGGCCGTCGGGGATCGCGGCGAGGTCTACATGTTCGGGCGCGATGGCGAGCTGGAACGACACCTCGCCCCGCGCGGCGTGGTTGGCGGGGTAGGGGTCCTGGATCAGGTCGAAGGACGTCCACACGCGCACCGCCACGTCCGGGCGGCGGGCGGCGAAGGCATCGGCCGCCGCGTGGAGCGCATCCTGGTGGCCCTGCCCGGCGTGGCCGGTCACGACGACGAGCACGCGCCAGCCTTCGTCTGCGAGGCCGTCCAGAAACTCGGTGAGAAGCGCGGCCACGGTCTCGGCGCGGTGCTCGATGGTGTGGCCGAAGCCCTTGAACGGCTTGATCGTGTCCGTGCCCGCGTAGACCGGCGGGAGCACGACGCCCCCGAGCGCCGCAGCGAGCGCCTCGCACTGCCCTTCGGCCTGCATCCCATCGAGGCCGGTGGGGCGTGGACGCCGTGCCATTCGAGCGCGCCCCACGGGAGGTAGGCGATGGGCGTGGCCGCGCGGATCGCTTCGAGGGCGGCGGGGCGCAGGTGGGCAAAGCGGCCCCAGCGGGGGGCGTCAGGCATCGTCATGGAGGGCTGAGGGCGATGGTTGGTGGTTCGTTCGTCGTTCGTGGTCAGACGCATCCGGCAGAACGCCTCCGCCTTTCTGGCGACGAACGACCCACGACGAACCACGAACAACCCCGCACGATGAACTTGCCTGCACGCTCAGGGCATGGCGAGAGGGGGGCGCCGGGAGGCGCCGCCCGCGCCAGCCGCGGCGCCCGGCGCAGGCGCCTGCACGGCACAAAATCGCCCCGATTGTTTCATATAAAAAACGACGGTTTACTATCGAAACACCGCAAGCTACATTGCTCGAAGCGCTTCTGCGCGCCCTACCCACCACCTGCTCGATGGCCTCGCCTGCCCGGCTTCCGCTCGCCCCCTCCGTCACCGCTGCCCCCGGCGCCTCCGCCGCCGTCCACCACGCCGCCACGGTGCTCGCGCGCGGCGGTCCGCCCGCCTCCGCCGACGCCCCGGGCGCCGGCCGCCTGCACGTCTCGCTCGGCCCGCAGGCCCTCCCCGGCTTCCCCGACGCGCCGCCGGCCTCCTGGGCCTGGGCCCGCCTCGACGCCGACGGCGCGGGCGAAGTGGCCGCCTCCGACGACGCGCTCCTCTACAGCTTCGCCCACCTGCTCGCCACCGACGGCCTCACGGACGATCAGCGCGCCGACCTGAAGCCGGCCTGCTCGTCGCGCCGGCCTTCACGATGCACCGGCCGCTCTACGACAGCACGCTCACGCAGACCTACCGCACCACGCGCGGGTTTTCGGCCGAGCGGTACGTCGAGACGCTCGCGCGCAGCGGCTTCACGCACGTCGAGGTGAACGGCCTCGCCACGCCGCTCGCCTTCGAGCCCGGCGTGCCCAGCGAGTACTACGACGAGTTCTACACCTACTGCCCGGCGCTCTCGCAGTTTGTGGACTCGCCGCTCACGCACGGCGTCTACCCGCACGAGTACCTCGCGGCCAACCTGAACCGCCTCAAGAAGCTCGCCGCCCTCGGCCGCCGGTACGGCCTCAAGCCGGGCCTGTGCTGCTTCGAGCCGCGCACGCTGCCGGAGTTCTTCTTCACGCGCTACCCCACGCTGCGCGGCGCGCGCGTCGACCACCCGTTCCGCTCGCACCTGCCGCGCTACGTGCTCGCGCAGGACCACCCGGCCACGCAGGAGCACTACCGCACGATGGTGCGCAAGCTCATGAAGGAGGTGCCAGACCTCTCCTACCTGTCCGTGTGGACGAACGACTCGGGCGCGGGCTTCGAGCACACCGCGTCGCTCTACGTGGGGCGCAACGGCGGGCCCTACCTCATCCGCGAGTGGCGCAACCACGACAAGATCGCCGAGGCCGCCGCGCAGAGCGCCCTCCGCTGGCTCCGCCTGATCCGCGACACCGCCGCCGAGGTCAACCCCGACTTCGAGGTCGTGCTGCGCCTGGAGCCGTTCAAGGTCGAGCACGACACGTTCGTGAAGGGGATGGGCAACGGGGTGACGTTCGAGGCGCCCTCGCTGCTCGTGCGCGGCTACCACCTGCCCTACAACCACCCCCACTATCCCGAGCAGACGGGCGTGGCGGGCTCCATCTTCCACGACAGCTTCGACGCCGAGGAGGCCGAAAAGCTCGCCGGTTACCAGGCGGCGGGCGTCGAGCCCAAGATCACCTACTCGCCCGCCACCGGCTTCAACGCCGAGCCCCTCCTCGGCATCCCGTTCCCGCGCCGCCTCCACCGCAAGCTCGCCGCCACGCACGCGCTCGGCATCAAGAGCGTGAACGCGATGGGCGGCCTGCTCAACCCCGACGCCACGCCGTACTGGCCGCACCCGGACGTGCTCCGCGCTGCGACGGTCAACCCCGAGTTGCCGGTGGAGGCCGTGCTCCAGAGCGCTGCCGCGCGCTGGGCGGGCGAGGCGCACGCCGATGACCTCGTGGGGCTCTGGGACGAGACCGAGGCCGCCGTGGAGCGCCTGCCGCTCGTGCCGCTCTACTCGCACTTCGGCTTTGTCTGGCTCCGCACCTGGGTGCGCCCGCTCGTGCCCGACATGGAGGCCATCCCGCGCGAGGACCGGCTCTACTACGAGCGCTTTCTCGTGAGCACGTTCAACAACCCGAACATCAACGACCTCGGGCGCGACGTGCTCTTCGAACTCATCTCGGAGGAAGCGGGCCGCGCCATGACCGCCGACTTTGACACGCACGTCTTCCCCCGCCTCGATGCGGCCCGCGCGCGCGCCGAACGGCTGGCACAGGAGGCCGACGAAGCCGCCCGCCCGGTCTTTGCCGACCTCGCCGTGCGCATCCGCGCGCTCCGCGCCTGGGCCACCACGCAGCGCAACACCTGCGCCTGGGTCGCCGGCGTCTACGGCTACCTCGGCACCGACGACGAGGCCGCCCGGGCAGGCTTCCGCGCCGACCTCGACGCGATGCTCGACCTCGACGTGGCCAACACCCACGAACTGCTCGACCTGTGGGAGAACGGCGCCGCCGAGTGGATGCTCGTCTCCGATGTCGGCGAGACGAGCTTCATCTACGGCGAGAACTTCGGCGACCTGCTCCGGCGCAAGCTCGAACTGACCGCGCAGTACCGCCACCTCGCCCCCCGCATCGACAAGGACATCCTGTGGCGCCTGGAGCCGCAGGGCTGATCCTTCCGAACCCCTCGCCGAGATGAACCGTCGCCAGTGGGCGTTGCGCACGGGCAGCGCGGTGGCCGGGCTCGCCGCCTGGCCGGGCCTGCTCCACGTCGCCGCCGGGCAGGCGCCGGGCGCGCTCCACCGGGACGCCGGGCCGGTGCGGCTCAACCTGAACGAGAACCCGCTCGGGCCCTCGCCGCGCGCGCGGGCCGCCGCCATCGAGGCACTCGCCGAGGGCAGCCGCTATCCGGGCGAGGCGGCGGGCGCGCTCGTGCAGAAGCTCGCGGAGCTAGAAGGCGTGGCCCCCGAGAGCATCGTGCTCGGCGCGGGCTCGGGCGAGGTGCTGTGCATGGCGGGGCTCGCCTTCGGGGGCGGGCGGCGAGGTGGTGGCCGCCGACCCGAGCTACCGGGGCCTCACGCGCTACGCCGAAACCGCCGGCGCCACCGTGCGGGCGGTGCCGCTCGATGCGGCGATGGGGCACGACCTGCCCGCGATGGCCGCCGCCGTGACCGACGCGACGCGCCTCGTGTACATCTGCAACCCCAACAATCCCACCGGCACCGCCCTCGCCCCGGACGCGCTCCGGGCCTTCTGCGAGCGCGTGTCGCGCCGGGCCGTGGTGTTCGTGGACGAGGCCTACCTCGACCTCGTGGCCGACCCGGCGCTCGGCGCCTCGATGGGGGACCTCGTGCGCGCCGGGCACGACGTGATCGTGGCGCGGACGTTCTCGAAGGTCCACGGCATGGCGGGGATGCGCATTGGCTACGGCATCGCCCGGCCCGAGTTGGCCGCGCGGCTGCGGGCGGTCGGCATGGGCGGGCCCAACGTGGTGGCGATGCGCGCCGCCGGGGCGAGCCTCGACGACCCCGCCTTTCTGGAGGCGAGCCGGGCGGGCATCCGCGCCGCGCGCGCCTTCACCTACGCCGCCCTCGACGCGGCGGGCTATCCGTACGTGCGCTCCCACGGCAACTTCGTCTTCTTCGACACCGGGCAGCCGGTGGAGCGCTTCAGCGCGGCCATGCGGGCGCACGGGCGTGCTCGTGGCGCGGGCCTTCCCGCCCTACACGACGTGGTGCCGCGTGAGCATGGGCACGCCCGAAGACATGGACGCCTTCGCGGCGGCCCTCCGGAGCATCGCCGCCGGATAGCCTCGTTTGCCCCCCTTGTCCCCTCTGCCTCATGCTGCTGGAAGCGCTTTGTCCGGGTCGATGGAAAGCGGTCGCGCTGGTCCTGCTCGCAGGCCTTGCCGGGCGCCCGGTGGCCGCGCAGGCGCCGCGCGGGGTGGACTACCGGTTTGCGCCGCCCTACTGGTACAGCGCCCTCGGCGTGCCCGACGACTGGCACAAGCCCCTCGCCAACGATCAGGGCGCGCTCCTCTACGACTTCGGGCCGGGCCCCTACGTGATCCCCCTCACCGTCGTCGGCGTGGGCGTGCAGGGCGTGGCGCTCCAGCGCGACGCCCAGACGCTCGCCCACCCGCGCGTGCCCGTGCTCTCGACCACGCTCACGGGGCCGGACACGCGCGTGTCGCTCACGACGTTCTCCGCCGTGCCGGAGGCGCCGGCCGTCACGAACGGACGCCTGGGCGCCTACGAACGCCTCGACGGCATCTCCGGCGCGCTCGGCTGGGCCGCGCCTTCCTCGCCCGCCGATTCCGCCTTCCGGAACGTCGCCTGGGGCATCACGCGGCCCGGTGCATTACCGCGTGCGCGTGGCGCCGGATGCGCAGAAACGCGTCGTGCTGGGCTTCGCCGAGAGCTACAAGCCGCGCCTGAACGAGCGCATCGCGTGGATGCGCGTGGAGGGCGCGCCGGACCAGCAGGTGGACCTCGCGCTCACCGCGCGCCAGCACGAGCCGCAAGTGTTCGTGTTCGACGGAAGCGATGCCGACGGCGACGGCTGGCTGCACGTCGAGGTGATGGCGCCCACCGGTGCCGACCCCAACACGACGCTCGCGGCGATCTGGGTGTACCCGGCGGGCGCCCACTCTACGCGTCCGGACCTGCTCGCGGGCGGCGCCGGGCTCCCCGCCGGCCCCGATCTGCGCATCGACGCGGGCACGGAGATGCTGCACCAGGCGCCCCGCGTGGACGTGATCGACGCGGCCATCGCGGCATCGCCCGGCGCGGTGCCGCAGGTGACGATCCGCACGCGCCGGGCCGCTCCATGTGCGCGACGGCGTGCTCTGGCTGGGGTCGCGGCCCTTCGTCGCTACGCAGCCCGCTTTCACCGCCGCCGTCCCGACCGCCGAGGGCTGGACGCTCTCGCTGCCGCCCGGCACGCGCAGCGCCCGCGTGCTCGTCTTCTCCGGCGACGCCTCCGCCGCCTTCCTCGCGCAAACCCGCGCCGCCGCCACGCCCGACCTGCTCGCCGCGTCGAGCGCCTACTGGCGGGCCGCCGACATCCCCTACGGCCACGTCCGCGTGCCCGACGCCGCGCTTCAGGCCACGCTCGACGCGGCCCTCCGGACGCTCTACCAGGGGCGCGAGTCGATCAACGGGCAGGGGCAGTTCAACTCCAGCTTCACCCTCTACCGGGGCCTCTGGGCGGGCGACGCGGCGTACTTCGTGGACCTCGCGGCGATGATCGGGGACCGCGAACACGCGCGCGAATCGCTCCAGGCGATGCTGGACCACCAGACCGAGGGCGGGCTCTACGAGATCATGCGGCCGGTCGTGTTCTGGCGCGAGTCGGCGCAGGTGCTGTGGACGTTCGGGCGCTACGTCCGCCTCACGGACGAACGCAGCTGGGCCGCGCCGCGCTGGGCGGGCATCATGCGGGGCGTCGAGGCGCTGTGGCGGGCGCGGGCCACCACGCTCGGCACCGGCACGGCCTACGAAGGCCTCTTCCCGCCCGCCTTCAGCGACGGGGGCATCGGCCGCATCGGCGCCGAGTATTCGAGCGCCTACTGGATGATGAACGCGCTCCACGAACTGGCCCGCACCGCCCGCACGCTCGGCCAGGACGACGACGCGCGGCAGCTCGACGCCTACTTCGGCGAACTGCGCGCCTCGTTCGAGACCGCGATGCGGCGCGACCTCCGGCGCGATTCGCTCGGCAACACGTACCTCCCCGTGCCCGTGGGGCTGGAAGGGCCCGACCCGGTGCCGCAACTCGCCCAGTGGGCCGTCCTCGAATCCCACATCCTCGCGGACTACTTTCCGCGCCGGGGCGCGCTCATCACCGGCTCCCTCGGCATGATGCAGGCGGCGGAGCGGCAGGGGCTGCCCATCTCCACGGGATGGCTGCCGGGCGGGATCTGGGCGGGCTTTGGCGGGCTCGTGGCCCACGCCGAACTGCTCCAGGGCCACGACGCGCGGGCGGCGGATCTGCTCTACGCGATGGCCAACCACGGCTCGCCCGTGGGCACGTGGGTGGAAGAGCAGCCCCTCGCGGGGCAGGGCAGCAAGCTCGCCGGCGATATGCCGCACAACTGGGCGGGCGCGCTCCTCCTCCGCACCGCCCTCTCGATGCTGGCGCTGGAGCAGGGCGACGACCTGAATCTCCTCAGCAGCGTGCCCGAGACGTGGCTCCGCGCGGGCGCCACCGCCGCCCTCGACGGCGTCCGCACCGCGCGCGGCGACGTGCGCCTGGCCCTCACCGTCTCCCGCGACGGGCGGACCGCCACGCTCACCGCCGACCCCATCGGCGCGGCCGGGCAGGCGGGGCAGTTGCTGCTCCACACGCAGAGCCTGCGCCGGGCCGGGTTTACGTTGGTCTCTGGCGCTTCCGGCGCGGGCAACGACGATACGTTCGTGCTGCCTTGGGGACGCTCCGTGCGTGTTACGTTCCGCAGGCGCTGAAGCTCACCTTCGCATGGGCACGATGCATCGTGCCCCTACACCCTTACTGAACCGTGCGTGGACTGAAGGATCGCGTCGCCCTCGTGACGGGCGGGCTTGGGGACCTCGGCTATGCCGCCGCCGAACGCCTCGTGGCCGAAGGCTGCCGCGTGGCCCTCTTCGACCTCAAGCCCGACGACGCAGGCAAAGCCGCCGCCCTCGGCGTGCGCGCCTGGGCGGTGGACATCGGCGACGAAGCGGCGGGCGCGCAGGCGTGCGCTGAGGTGGCGAGCCGCGCTCGGGCCGGTGACGATCCTCGTCAACAGCGCGGCGCACTTTCTCTTCCGCGGCGTCGAGGCGACGGCGGAGGAGTGGGCGGCCATTACGCGTGTCAACATCGCGGGGACGTCGCTCATGGCGAAGCACGTCGTGCCGGGCATGAAGGCCGCCGGGGGCGGCAGCATCGTCAACTTCTCGTCCGTGAGCGGGGTCGTCGGGCAGGCGGGCTTTGCCACGTACAACGCCACCAAGTTCGCCATCCGGGGCCTGACGAAGTGCTGGGCGCAGGACCTCGCGCCCTTCGGCATCCGGGTGAACGCGATCCTGCCCGGCTACATCTACACGTCCGCCTTCGTTAACTCCTGCAAGGCCCTCGGCCTGGACGAGGCCGAGGAGGACGCCCGTGCGAGCGCGATGCACCTGCTCGGCCGGCAGGGCCGCCCGGAGGAGGTGGCCGCTGCCGTTGCCTTCCTCGCCTCCGACGAAAGCTCGTTCATGACCGGCTCCGACCTCGTCGTGGACGGCGGCTACCTGGCAAAATGAGGCCATTAGACATTGGACGCTGGACATTGAAAAACACTGCCAGCTCCAACATCCAATCTCTAATGACCAATGTCTAACCTCTAAGGTCCCCCATCCCCATGCCCCTCATCGACCTCACGCATCCGCTCGAACACGGGCAGCCGACGTTCGCCTGGGACCCGAAGCTCTCCATCATCCCCCACGGGACGACGCAGACGCTCAAGTACAACATCACCCAGATCACGATGGGCTCGCACCAGGGCACCCACCTGGACGCGATGTACCACTTCCTCGACGACGGCAAGACGATTGACGCGATGCCGCTCGACTGGTTTTACGGCGAGACGCACGTGCTGCGCATCCCGAAGCAGGCCGGCGAGGAACTGCGCGTGGAAGACTTCGAGCCCTACGCCGATGTGCTGCAACCCGGCGCCAAGGTGATCTACGAGACGGGCTGGCACCACCACTTCGGGGCCGACAACTTCTTCTCCGAGTTCCCCTCGCTCACCCTCGAAGCCGGGCAGTTTCTCGCCGACCGGGGCATCCGGATGCTCGGCATGGACACGCCGACGCCGTCGCAGCGACTGGTACGAGATCCACCACATCCTGCTCGGCGCCGAGATCGTCGTCGTGGAGTCGCTCGCCCACCTCGACCGCGTGCCGGACACGTTCACGTTCATGGGCTTCCCGCTGCTGCTCAAAGGGCGCGACGGCTCGCCCGATCCGCGCGGTCGGGCTCGTGGCATGAAGGCGCTGTTCTACCCCGCCTTCGGCGAACTCGTCGTGGCCGAGCGGCCCGACCCCACGCCGGGCGCCGGGCGAGGTGCTCGTGCGCGTGGCCGCGTGCGGCCTGTGCGGCAGCGAACTGGAGACCTTCAAGGCGCAGAGCCCCCGCCGGACGCCCCCGCTCATCATGGGCCACGAGTTCTGCGGCACCGTGGCGGCGCTCGGCGCCGGGCGTGACGGGCGTGGCCGTGGGCGCGCGCGTGGTGAGCCATTCGCTCGTGCCCTGCGGCGATTGCGTGCGCTGCCGGCGCGGCGACACGCACCTGTGCGCGCACCGCCAGATCTTCGGGATGCACCGCGCGGGCGCCTTCGCCGAGTTCGTGGCCGTGCCCGCGCACGCGCTCATGGACTGGCCGGAGGGGCTGCCCGCCGAGGCCGCGTGCCTCGCCGAGCCGCTCGCCAACGGGGTCCACATGGTCCACCTCACCGCGTGGCTGCGGCCTCAGACCGTGCTCGTGATCGGCGCCGGGCCGATTGGCCTCATGGCGCAGCAGGCCTTTGCCGCGATGACGGGCGCCGAGGTCGTCGTGGCCGACCTGAGTCCGCACCGCCGAGCCGTCGCCGAGGGGCTCGGCGCCCGGCGCGTGTTCGACCCGCGCGCGGAAGACCCGGTGGCCGTGATGCACGCGCTCACAAACGGCGAGGGGGCCGACGTGGTGATCGACGCGGTGGGGATGGGGCTCACGAAGCGCCAGTCCATCGCGGCGGCGCGTCCGGGCGGGGCGGCGGTGTGGATCGGGCTCCACGAGGACGCCGTCACGCTCGACACGTACCCGGTCACGCTGCCCGAGCGGCACGTGCTCGGCACCTACGCGGCCACCCAGTCCGAACTCGCCGAGGCCCTCGCGCTCATGGCCGACGGGCGCGTGGATGTGACCAGCTGGCCCACCGTCTTCCCCCTCGATGAGGGCGTGACCGCCTTCCACCGGATGCTCGCCGCCGAGGGCGCCGACCTCAAAGCCGTCCTCGTGCCGTGAAGGCGCCCGTATGATTTCCGTAGGGGCATGGCGTGCCATGCCTTCCCCTTCGTTGCCACCATGAACAAGGGCACGGCGAGCCGTGCCCCTACCGTTTCTCTCCACCCCGCACCTCATTGAACGTTCTCATCACCGACCACGGCTTTCCCAACGTGGACCCCGAACGCGACGTGCTCGCCGGGCACGACGTCACCGTGGCCCAGTGCAAGACCTCCGACGACGTCATCGCCGCCGCAAAGGGCGCCGACGCGCTCATCGTCCAGTGGGCGCCCATCAATGCCGACGTGATCGCCGCGCTCGAGTGCTTGCCGGGTCATCGTCCGCTACGGCATCGGCGTGGACAACGTGGACCTCGCCGCCGCGCAGGCGCAAGGCATCCCCGTGTGCAACCTGCCCGACTACTGCATCGACGAGGTGGCCGACCACACGCCTCGCGCTCGCCCTCGCCCTCGCGCGCCAGCTTCCCGCCATCGACCGGCGCACGCGTGAGGGCACGTGGGCGCTCGAAGCCCGCCACCGTGCCGACTCCCCGCCTTCCGCGACATGACCTTCGCCACGGCGGGCTTCGGGCGGATCGCGCGGGCGGTGCTGGAGCGCGCCCGGCCCTTCGGCTTCCGCCTCGCCGCCTACGACCCGTACGTGTCCGACGCCGCGCTCGCCGACGCGGGCGTGGAACGCCTGGACCAGGACGCCCTCTTCGCCGAGGCCGACATCCTCTCGCTCCACCTGCCGCTCACGCCCGAGACGCGCCACGTGGTGAGCGCCGCCCGGATGCAGCAGATGAAGCCGCACGCCGTCCTCGTCAACACCTCGCGCGGGCCGCTTGTGGACACCGAGGCGCTCGCCACCGCGCTCGACGCGCGCACCATCGGCTACGCGGGCCTCGACGTCTTCGAGGCCGAGCCGCTGCCGCCCAACCACCCGCTCCGCGATTCGCCCTACGCGCTGCTCACCTCGCACACGGCGTGGTACAGCGAGGCGAGCCTGCCGCGCCTCCAGCGCATGGCCGCCGAAGAAGCCCGCCGCGCCCTCGACGGGCACCCCCTCCACAACCAGGTCAACCGGTAAGACGGCCCCCCCCTCCTGACGCCTCCGGCCTGGACGGTCTCCGGCGTCGGTCCTCCCCCGAATTTGGGGGAGGTGTCCCGCAGGGACGGAGGGGGCGCCGCCTCTCACGCCATCTCCCCAATCCACGACATGCAGATCATCCGGTATCAGGACGCCTCCGGGCGCATCGGCTACGCGGCCCGGCAGGGCGACGCAGACTTCGAGATCGACGGCGACGTCTTTGGCGCGTTCACCGTGACGGACGCGGCGGGCGGACGTGCAGAAGCTGCTCGCGCCCGTGGCCCCCGTCGCCATCTACGGCATCGGGCTCAACTACCGCAAGCACGCCGAGGAGACGGGCGCCAAAAGTCCCGAGCGGCCCATCCTGTTCTTCAAGGCGCCGAGTGCCGTGCAGCATCCGGGCGATCCGATCCAACTGCCCACGCACCTTGCGAGCGACCAGGTGGACTACGAGTGCGAACTCGCCGTCGTGATCGGCAAGGCCTGCAAGAACGCGACGCAAGGAGAACGCCCTCAGCTACGTGCTCGGCTACACCTGCTGCAACGACGTGAGCGCCCGCGACTGGCAGATCGCCTGGGGCGGGAGCCAGTGGAGCCGCGGCAAGACCTTCGACACGTTCTGCCCGCTCGGCCCCGTGCTCGTCACCGCCGACGAACTCACCGACCCCAACGCCCTCGCCATCAAGACCGTCCTCAACGGCGAGACCGTGCAGGACTCCGACGACGTCCGACATGATCTTCGACGTGCCCACGCTTATCGAGTTCCTCAGCGGCAGCACGACGCTCCTGCCCGGCACCGTCATCCTCACCGGCACGCCGCAGGGCGTCGGCATGGCCGCGAAGCCCCCGCGCTGGCTCCAGCCGGGCGACACCGTGACCATCGAGATCGAGGGCATCGGCGCGCTCACGAACCCCGTCGAGGCCGAGCCCGCGTGAGGCACGCAGCGGGCCGCTCGCCCGTTGACCGTTAAACTCCCTGCCCTATGCGCCGCTGGATCTGGGTCCTCGCGCCCCTGCTCGCCGCCTGTGCCACCACGCGTCCGGCGCCCGCCCCGGCTGTCTCCCCCGACGCCTACGGCCGCGCCGCTGCTCGACACGCTCACGTCCGCCGCCTAGCCGGGCGGGGCTACGACGCGCGGGGCGGCGCGGCGCGCACGACCGGCGCTTGCTGGAGGGCCGCTTTGCCGCGCTCGGGCTCCAGCCCGCTCGGGACGCAGGGCTACCGCTTGCCGTTCGCCTTCACCGCGGGGCAGGTGGCGTCGGCGGGCCTCCGCGTGGACGGGCGGCCGCTCGCGCTCCGGCCTCGACTTTCTCCCGCTCGTGGGCAGCGCCGCGGGGCAGGGCGAGGCGCCCACCCGCGAGGCCGGGCAGCCGGCGCGCCCCGGCCGGCGAGGTGCTCGTCGTGCGCCTGCCCCGGCGGCCCCGCCCGCCGCTCGCTCGACGCGCTCGCCGCCGACTCACGCCGGCCACGCGCGCCGTCGTGGTGGTCGACACGCTGCTGCCGGCCTACGGCGGCACCCGCTTCCGGGCGCCCGTGCCGGTCTTCGCCGTCCGGCCGATGGCCTGGCCGGTGGCAGCGGCGCAGGCCGGTTTCGCCCTCGCCGGCGACGCCGACCAGGCGCCTGCGCGGCGCCGACGTGGTGGGCGCGGTGCGCGGCACGGCCGTGCCCGACTCGTTCGTCGTCGTGACGGCCCACTACGACCACCTCGGCTGCGTGGACGGTCCATTCAGCGCGCGCCGCGCCTGCTTTCTCGGCGCCAACGACAACGCGAGCGGCACGGCCCTGCTGACGACCCTCGCCCGCGACGTCGCCCAGCATCCGCTGCGCTACACCGTCGTCTTCGCCGCGATGGGCGCCGAAGAAAAGGGCCTCTTCGGATCGACCGCGCTCGCCGCCGCACCCACATGGCCGCTCGCGCGCACGCGCTTTCTCATCAACGTGGACATGATGGGCGGCGGGCACACGATGACCGTCTTCGGCGGCGCCAACCATGCGGCCGAGTTCGACCGGGTGAAGGCGCTTCTCGCCCGCGCCGGCGAGGCGCCTCCCACCCCGCGCGCACCAGCGCCCCAACTCGGACCACTGGCCGTTCGTGCAGCGCGGCGTGCCGGCCTTCTTCCTCATCTCGGGCGGCGGCACGCAGCCCTACCACAGCGTCCTCGACCTGCCGCAGACGCTCGACTGGGGCGGATGGGACGATGCTCTACGGCCTCACCCTCGATTTGCTGCGTACGTGCCGCCACGCCGCGCTGACGACGCCGCGGCCGGAGAACGCGCGTCCGCATGCGCCAGGGAACGCAGCGGCGGGGCCGCGGCTTGGGGACGCCACCTCCCCGGCCGCGCATGGAGACTCGGCGTTTACACCTTCGCCGAAACCACCCCCGACCCCACCACCGGCCACACGCCAAGCGCCGCTGAGCGCCTGCGCGACCTGATGGAGGAGATCGAACTGGCCGACCAGGTGGGCCTCGACGTGTTCGGCGTCGGCGAGCACCACCGGCCCGACTATGCGGTGTCGGCGCCCGCCGTCGTGCTGGCGGCAGCGGCGATGCGGACCAAGCAGATCCGCCTGACGAGCGCCGTCACCGTGCTCTCCTCCGCCGATCCGGTGCGCGTGTTCCAGGAGTTCGCCACCGTAGACGCGCTCTCGGGCGGGCGCGCCGAGATCATGGCCGGGCGCGGCTCCTTCACCGAGTCGTTTCCCCTCTTCGGCTTCTCGCTCGACCGCTACGACGAACTCTTCGACGACCGCCTCGACCTGCTCCTGCGCCTGCGCGCCTCCGAGCACGTGACGTGGCAGGGCGAGACGCGCACGCCGCTCACGGGGCAGGGCGTGTACCCGCGCCCCGTGCAGGACCCGCTGCCCGTGTGGGTGGCCGTCGGCGGCACGCCCACGTCGGCGATCCGCGCGGGCGTGCTCGGCCTGCCGATGGCCCTCGCCATCATCGGGGGGATGCCGGAGCGGTTCAAGCCCTTCGCCGAACTCCACCGCCGCGCCGCCGAGGAGCGCGGACACCCGCGCCCGGCGCTCAGCATCAACGCCCACGGCTTTATCGCGGACACCTCGCAGGCCGCCGCCGAGATCGCCTACCCGAGCTTTGCCGCCACGATGAACCGCATCGGGCGGGAGCGCGGCTGGCCGCCGCTCACGCGCGAGGGCTTCGAGGCGATGCGGGCGCCCCACGGGGCCACGTTCGTGGGCAGCCCCGCCGAGGTGGTGGACAAGATCCTCCTGCAGCACGAATGGTTCGGGCACGACCGCGTGCTGCTCCAGCTCAGCGTCGGCACGCTCCCGCACCGGCTCTGATGCGCGCCATCGAACTGCTCGGCACGAGGTGGCCCCTGCCGTGCGGAAGGCGCTCGGCACGGCGCGGCGGTGAAAAGCGCGGGGAACGTGCCTGGGGCCGGGCGCCGGTGAACCGAGCGGGCGCACGGGCGTCCCTAGGGTTCGCCTCCTACCTGCCATGCTCGAAGCCGCCGCGCGTCCCACGTGCTCGTGTGGGCACGACCGCTACCACCACAGCATCCGTCCGGACCTGACGTACGGCGCGGGCGCGTGGCTGCGGATGTTCTCCGGTATCTCCGGGCAGCCGCGCCAGATCACGTTCCGCTGCGCCGACTGCGGCGACGCGTTCGAGACGACGCGCGATGCCCGCGTGCTGCAGGAGTTTCGGCGCTATCCATACATCGACCGGCAGCCGGGCACCTGAGTATGGGGCCGACTGGACGCATCTTTGGAGCGTCTACGTTGCGGAACGCTTGCCTGCGCGCCTCACAACAAGGTTGAGGTGTGTGCGGAGCCCGGCGGCGGCGCGTGCGGTAGCGCCACGGATCACCAGCCCCGCGCGCTCATGTCCTCCGTCTTCTCCGACCTATTTCGCCCCCGACGAACGCCCGCTCACCGGGGCCGTAGCCGGGCTCGCCGGGGGCCTCGCGGCCTCGTTCGCGATGGACCTCTTCCAGAAGTTCGTGCCCGCCAAACGCTTCGCAAAGCTCCTCGGCGACCCCGCGCCGGACGGGCGCGCCGAGCCGGCGACGGAGAAGGCCGCGCAGGCCATCTCCACGAACGTGTTTCAGCACCACCTCGCCAAGACCGAGAAGCAGGCCGCCGCGCCCGTCGTGCATTACGCCACCGGCGGCGGCATCGGGCTCGTCTACGGGCTTGCCGCCGAGTACCTGCCCGTCACCACGACCGCCTCGGCCTGCCCTTCGGCGCCGCCGTGTGGGCGCTCGCGGACGAAGCCGCTGTGCCAGCGCTCGGCTTCTCGAAGCCCCCGCAGAAGATCCCGGCGTCCACGCACCTCTACGCGCTCGCCTCGCACCTCGTGTACGGGCTCGTCACCGAGGGCGTGCGCCGGGGCGTCCGCGCCGCCTTCGACTGAAGCGAGGGGGCCCCTCCATCGCCCCCTCCGTCCCTGCGGGACACCTCCCCCGAATTCGGGGGAGGACCGACGCCGGAGCGCGTCCAGCGCGTAGGCGTCAGGTGGGGGCGCCCAGGCTGGCGAGGTTGGCCCTCAGGCGTTCGAGTTCGGCGGCGGCATCGGACGGCCTTCTGGCGCTCCTTCGCCACCACGTCCTCGGGCGCGCGGGCCACAAAGCTCTCGTTGGAGAGCTTGCGCTCGACGCCGGTGAGAAAGCCCTGCTTCTGCTCGATCTCCTTTGTGAGCCGGGCGCGCTCGGCGTCGAGGTCGATCATGCCGGCCAGCGGCAGGAACACCTCGGAGCGCCCCACGACCACCGCCGCGCTCGCCTCCGGACGCGCCAGGCCACTGCCCACCGTCACCTGCGCCCGCGCGAGGCGGGCGAAGTAGCCCGTGTTGGCCTCAAGGGCAGCCCGAAGGGCTCCATCGTCGGCGGGGACGTTGAGCACGGCGTCCACCGACTGGCCCGGGGCCACGCTGTAGTCGGCGCGGACGGCGCGGAGGCCGCCGATCATCTCCTGCACGAGCGTGAACACGCGGGCCGCCTCGGCGTCCGCTTCGGCGGGGTTGGGCTGGGGCCACGACGCCATGCTCACGCTCTCGCCGTCGGCGCGGGGGCGGAGGCGCTGCCAGAGTTCTTCCGTGATGAACGGCATGAACGGGTGCAGCAGCACCATCATCGTCTCGTAGAGTTCGAGGGCGAGCGCAATCGTCTCGTCGTCCATCACCTCGCCCGGGGCGGGCTTGATGAGTTCGAGGTACCACGCGCAGTAGTCGTCCCAGAACAGCTCGTAGAGCGCGAGCAAGGCCTCGTTGAGGCGGTAGCGGCCCACGGCCTCGTCCACCGTCTGGATCGTTGCGTGCAACCGCGTGAGCATCCAGCGCTCCACGAGCGTCAGTTCCGCGAAGCTGCGCGTGCGGATGTAGGGCTTGCCCTCCTCCACGAACCGTCCGAACACGTTGTACGCGTTCCAGATCTTGTTCGCGAAGTTGCGCCCCATCTCGAACTTGAGCGGGTCGAGCCGGATGTCCTGCCCCTGCGCGCAGAGCACGGTGAGCGAGTAGCGCACCGCGTCGGCCCCGTACTGCTCGATCATGTCGAGCGGGTCAATACCGTTGCCGAGGCTCTTGGACATCCATCGGCCCTGCTTGTCCTTCACCATGCCGGTGATGAACACGTCGCGGAAGGGCACCTCGCCGGTAAAGTGCAGGCCCGCCATGATCATCCGGGCGATCCAGAAGAACAGGATGTCGTAGCCGGAGACGAGGACGGAGCCGGGGTAGAAGTGGGCGAGGTCGCGCGTGGGCTCGGGCCAGCCAAGCGTGGCAAACGGCCACAGCCACGACGAGAACCACGTGTCGAGCACGTCCTCATCCTGCACCATCGTGTCGGCGCCGGGCACGTCGGGCCGGTCTACCGACACCACGAAGCTGCGCGTCTCGTCGATCTCGCCCTCGGGGGTCGTGTAGTACCACACGGGGATGCGGTGGCCCCACCAGAGCTGCCGCGAGATCGTCCAGTCGCGGATGTTCTCCATCCAGCGGTGGTACTCGCCCGCCCAGCGCGCCGGGTGGAACGTGATGCGCCCCTCCTTGACCGCCTCGATGGCCGGCGCGGCCAGGGGCTTCATCTTGACGAACCACTGCCGCGAGATGAGCGGCTCGATGATCGCCTTCGAGCGGCTGGAGATGGGAACGGTCGCCTTGTAAGGCTCAATCCGCTCGATGAGCCCGAGGGCCTCCAGGTCCGCCACGACGCGCTTGCGCGCCTCGAAGCGGTCCATGCCGGCGTACGGGCCGCCCTCCTCGCTCAGCGTGCCGTCCTTGTTCATGAGCGAGATCGTGGGCAGGCCGTGCTGCTGGCCGATCTCGAAGTCGTTCTTGTCGTGCCCCGGCGTGACCTTCAGCGCGCCCGCGCCGAAGTCGGCCTTCACGTAGGCGTCGGCGATGACCGGGATCTCGCGCCCGATGAACGGCACGCGCGCGGTCTTGCCGATGTAGGGCTGCGTGGCCTCGTTGTCCGGGTTGACGGCAATCGCCGTGTCGCCCATGATCGTCTCGGGGCGCGTGGTGGCGACCAGCATGTGCCCGCCGTCGGTGAGCGGGTAGCGGACGTAGTAGAGCGACCCTTCGCGCTCGACGTTGTCCACCTCCTCGTCGGAGAGGGCGGTCTGGTTGTCCGGGTCCCAGTTGACGAGGTAGGCGCCGCGGTAGACGAGCCCCTCGTTGTAGAGGCGGACGAACACCTCCTGCACGGCGCGCGTGAAGCCCTCGTCCATCGTGAAGCGCGTGCGCTCCCAGTCCGCCGAGGCGCCCATGCGGCGCTTCTGCTGGAGGATGATGTCGCCGTACTCCTCCTTCCAGTCCCACACGCGGTCCACGAACGCCTCGCGCCCGAGGTCGTGGCGCGTGGTGCCGTCCTGCTCTTTGAGCGTCCGCTCGACGACGTTCTGCGTAGCGATGCCGGCGTGGTCGAGGCCGGGCATCCAGAGGGCCTCGTAGCCCTGCATCCGGCGCAGGCGCGTGAGCGCGTCCTGCACGGTGTCCTGGAGCGCGTGGCCCATGTGGAGGCGCCCCGTCACGTTGGGCGGGGGCATCACGATGGTGTGCGGCGCGCGGGGCGACACCTCGGCGTGGAAGAAGCCGCGCTCCTCCCAGTAGCGGTACCATTTGCCCTCGATCCTTTCGGGGTCGTAGGCGGTAGACGGCGTTTCGGGCTGCGGTTTCGGCGTCATGGCGGCGGGCGTCGAGAGCCCGCAAGAACGCCGATCTGGCGCCCGCCGTCACGCGAAAAGCGCGCAAACCGCCGGTGCGGGGCGGGGAGATGCTCAGCAGACGGGCTTCAACTCGGCCTCGGTGCGGGCCGAGGGGCTGAAGCGCGCGACACCGGCGTCGCTCTCGGCCTCCAACCGCCCCTCTACCCGGCGCAGCGTGAGGGTGGAGCGCACCCCTTCGGCGGAAAGGGTGTACGTAGCGCCCGTGTGTCCGTCGAGGCGGTATCGCTGCACGATAAAGCAGGCCGCGCCCCGGTCGACCGAGTCGCCCTGGAAGTCGTGGTAGGCGAACGCGGTGGGCGTGATGACGAGGTAGAGTTCGTCGAGCCCTTCCTGCTGCCACACGCCGTCGAACGGCCCCGCCGCCTCGCCTCCGTCGCAGCCGGGGCTGAAGAGGGCCAGAAGGAGCAGGGCGAAGCGGCGCATCTTGGACAGGCAGAGGCGGCAACGTAACGTCGCCTGCTTCCCGTGAACAAGGGCACGCTCGTCTTCATCTGCGCCTGTACCAACCGTCCCCCTTGGGGGACCGGCGCGCAGCGCCGAGGGGGTTAACGCGACGGTGGCTCCAACGCTCTTCGGGGGCAGATACGTGCTGGCGCCCAGAAAGTCGCGACGCTCACCGCCCTTCGGCACCGCACCCCCTCCGGCGCTGCGCGCCACGTCCCCATGGGGAGGCGTGAGGCCCAGTTCGTGGCTTCTTCGCGGCTGGCTACCACAGGGGCGCCGCATTTTGGCGGCATGGAGCCCGCCGCCGCGCCCTCGCCCACCGACCCCATCGGCGCGCTGCGCATCCCGGCGTTCCGGCGCTACCTCCTCGGTGCGTTCCTGGAGACCATCGGCGGACAGATCCGCACGGCGACGGTCGGCTGGGACCTCTACAACCGCACCCACTCGACGCTCACGCTCGGCTACGTCGGGCTCGTGCTGGCGCTGCCGGTGCTCCTGCTGGCGCTCCCCGCCGGTATCGCCGCCGACCGGTTCTCGCGGCGCGGCGTGCTCGCGGTGTCGGCCACGCTCACGCTCGTCGCCAACGCCGGGCTCGCGTGGGCGGCCCATGTGCAGGCGCCCGTGCCGGTCGTGTTTGCGCTCCTGCTCGTCATCGGCATCGCGAGCGCCTTCTTCCGCCCGACGAGCCAGGCCTTTATCCCCGGCCTCGTGCCCGTGCCGCTCTTTCCGAACGCCGTCAAGTGGGGCAGTTTGCGCTGGCAGATCGGGGCCACCCTCGGGCCGCTGCTCGCGGGCGTGGTGCTGGCCTCTCGCGGGGGCGTGCCGCTCGCCTATAGCCTGGCCGCCGCCGGCACGTCCATCTTCCTGCTCAACCTGTCCACCGTGCGGGTGCAGACGCACGTGCGGGTGCGCGAGCCACTCACGTGGGCGTCGATGCTCGACGGCGCGCGGTTTGTGTGGCAGCAGCCCGTGCTGCTGGCCGCGCTCACGCTCGACATGGTGGCTGTGCTCTTTGGCGGCGCGACCGCGCTCCTGCCCGTCTACGCGCGCGACGTGCTCCACGTGGGCGCGAGCGGCTTCGGCTGGCTCCGCGCGATGCCGTCTGTGGGAGCTGTTGCGATGGCGTCCCTGCTGACGGTGCTGCCGCCGTTCCGGCGCAGCGGACGGACGCTCCTCTGGGCCGTCGCGGCCTTCGGCGCGGCCACGCTTGTGTTCGGGCAGTCGCGCTCGTTTCCGCTCTCGCTCGCCGCCCTCGCTGTGCTCGGCGCTGCGGACAGCATCTCGGTCGTGATTCGCTCCACGCTCCTCCAGGTGCTCACGCCGGACGCCATGCGCGGGCGCGTGACGTCCGTCAACACCATCTTTGTGAGCACGAGCAACGAGATCGGCGACCTCGAATCGGGCACCCTCGCGCACGGCATCGGGCCCATCGCCACCGTCACCTTTGGCGGGGTGATGACGCTGCTCACCGTCGTCGCCGTCGCGCGCCGCTGGCCCGGGCCTCCGCAGGCTCGGGCGCCTCGAAGACGCCCGGCCTCTCGAAGGGCTGCCGGGCCAATCAAAAGTGTAGCCGCGTGCCGACGACGATGGTCTGGCCGATGAGGCGTAGGTCGTGGGCAGGGCGTTCGGTCGTGAAGGTGTTGCCGAGGTAGCTGCTCTCGAACGTGCGACGTGGCTGGGAAACGGTGGCTGTCGTAGCCAGATCGGCTTTGGCAAAAAACGAGGTCAGGTCCGTCAGGGCATATTCGTAGGCGAGGCGCACAAAGGGGCGCTTCACACGCGCGGGGGCTTCGTAGGTGTAGACGATTTCGTCCATCTGGGCAGGCTGCGGCTTGCCCTGCTGGAGTGCCAGCGTGGTGTAGAACGACCCTTGCAGGCGAGCGTCGATCACTTCGTAGCCGCCCCCCAGCGCGAGCGAATGGCCTGATAGAACCGGACTGGTACCTGCCAGCTGGATTCCTCCGTATACCCCACCCGTGCGCAGGCCTGTGATGGATTCTCCATACTCAGGCGTGTAGGTGTCGCGGAAGCGCCGCCCTTCGACGCCGACGTAGAGAAACGGCATCGGATTGACCTGCACGTCGAGGTGCAGGCTGCTGGGGCGAAGGGTCATGCGGTCCGCCTCTGCATACGTGCGGGGCCCTGCAGAGAAGTCGGAGCCGGAAGCAGTAGAGCGGGTGTCATAGGCGCCTCCGCTGCTGCCCAGGGCGTAACTCGTCCCGAGGGTTACGTCCACGTACGAGCGGCGGCTTCTGCGTGCGCCAGAAGACGCGGGCGAGAAAGCTGGCTGCGCCCGAAGCAGGGCCAGAAATTCGGGCGGTGCTGCCCTCTCAAACAGAGGGGGCATTCCGGCGGGCAGATTGGCAGCCATGCGCGAAGTTCCTCCGGAGGGCCTGAGGCGCAGGGCGGTCAGCACGGCCGCCGTAGAAAGGCCAGTGAGGAGTGGCCCCTGCACGCCCCGGTCGAGACCGAGAGCTCCTGGAGCGGCGGCCGCGATTTGCGCACCCACCTGCAGCGCTGCTTCGCCGAGGCGGAGGCCGGTTGAGAGCCCGGGCACATGAACGGCCACAATTTGCGCTGCAGGAATCCAGGTCACACGGTTCGACTGCTGCCACGTGTAGGGGGCGCGGCCGGGCCAGAGCGCCCAGTAGGTTTCGCTCGCATAGAGCAGGCCGCCCTCGCGCAGCTGTCCATCCTGCGTCGTCACCTGCACGCGCCGTAGCGCTCCCTCGGGTAGCGACGCTGGGCGCGCGAGCCGCCGCCGGATGAGGGTGGACAATTCGGCGGCGTGCGCTCCCACACCCTCTAAAAAAATGCGCTCGTAGCTGTCCACATAGCCCGCGAGGATGGCCGCGTCGGCCGCATCAAGCCGGTAGGTGGTGTCGGCGGGCACGCCATTGCGGGCCATGTACACGTCGAGGAGCAACGCGTCGCCGTCGAGGCGGGCAGTAGCGTGCTGGAAGCGGTCACGAAAGGGGTAGAACAGGCCGAAATAGGCCTGCTCGTCTGGGGTGATCTCGGGGCCCAAGCGGGCGGTGAGGGTAGCCAGAGCGGCCTGCGCCGACAACTGGGCTTGGACAGACAGCACCAGACCGGAGTGCAACGCCACTATCAGGGCCGCCCGGCGAATCGACGAACGCATGAGCGAAAAGGCTTGGGTAGACGGGAGTTTAACCGTTACCCACCGCCTTTTTTAGTAGCCCTTCCGGTAGGCCGCCACGAAGTAATCATAGACGCTGAGGTCTATCTGGTGATCGACCGCCTGCTGGAGACGGGACACGTCGTCGGAAGTGACCTCGTAGACAAGGTACATGAGCGGATCTTCCTGCTCATCGGGCTTGAACAGGCTCCGCAGGTGGTCGAGGTCGAGGCCCTTCAGCACCTCCTCGCCCACGAGCGCCTCGCCGGGGTCCTTCTCGTACCACTCCAGCACCCGGTCCACCTCGCGTTCGGGCAGCAGCTCCATGGGCGTTGGGGCTAGGCGCCGGGCAGGGCGGTGTCGAGGTGGCCGACGAGCCACGTGCGAATCTCGTAGATCGTCCGGATCTGCGCCTTCACCGACGACGCCCTCTCGGACAGGCTCCGGGGGTGATTCCGGGGAGGGCCGGGACATGAGCGGCGGCTGTTCGTCAGGAGGCGAGCGGGCGCCAGACCAGGTTCGGCCCGGCCGAGGCGAGGCGCGGGGGCATCGCCGCGCTGGTCGTCAGGGGCACCGGGGGCGCTGCCGGACGTGGGCTTACGGCGCGCTCGATGGTGCGCGTTGCGGAAACACGTGGGGCTCGCAGCAGAAACGTGCGTGGCCGAGGCCACCTGACGTGGCGCGACGAAGCGGTCCCAGAGCACGACGCTGAGGGCGGCCATGAGCAGCAGGAAGCCCGGGGCCAGGGGCGTGTCGCCGGAGCCGCCGAAGAGCGCAAAGCCCATCCAGGCGAATAGGGCGACGACGAAGTAGAGTAACAGAGTGCGCATGGCGGAGCAAGGGGCTAGCGTCCAGTCCCCCTAGCGTACGGGCTAGAGGGGCGATATTGCACCCCTTTGGGGCATTACCCTGTCACCGTTCCGCAACGCAGGCCCCATTGTTGCACCGCACGTCCACCGGTTGGACCAAGCCCCACGGGGCCGGGGGCCTCAGCGGCGGCTGCGGAGTCCGAGGGCGCCGGCAAAGTCGCCGATCTTGCTCTCGATCTCGTCCCACTCGCGCCCGGCATCCGACCCGGCCACGACGCCGGCGCCGGAGTAGAGGGCGAGGGCGCGGTTTTCCACCCGCCCCGCGCGCAGGCCCACGGCAAACTCGGCGGCATCGGCGCTCATCCAGCCCACCGGCGCGGCGTAGCGCCCCCGGTCGAACGGCTCGTGGGCGCGCAGGAACGCAAGCGCAGCCTCGGTGGGCGTGCCCCCGACGGCGGGCGTCGGGTGGAGGGCGCAGCAGCACGTCGAGCGGGTCTACGCCGGTGCGGAGCGTGGCCTCGATGCGGGTGCGCAGGTGGACCACGCGCGCCTGCGGCATCGCCTCGGGGGCGTCGTCTACGCGGAGGGCCGTGGCGAGGGGGGCGAGACTTGCGGCGAGAAAGGTGCGCACGTAGCCGTGCTCGCGGGCGTCTTTTTCGCTGCCGAGTAGGTCGGCCTCAAAGGCGGCGTCTTCGCCCTGCGTTTCGCCGCGCGGGCGCGTGCCGGCCACGGCCTCGGTCCACACCGCGCGGCCTTCCTGGCGGAACAGGCGCTCGGGCGAGGCGCCCACGAAGGCGGCGCCGGGGGCCTGCTCGGTGAGAAAGTGGAACGTGCGCGGGGTGGCCGCTTCGAGGCGCGCCAGGAGCGCGAACGGGTCGAGCGGCTCGGCAAACCGGAACGTCACGCGCCGCGCGAGCACGACCTTGCGGAGCGCATCGGCGTCGAAGGCGGCGAGCGCGTCGGCGATCATGCGGTCCCACCCGGCGCGGTCGGGCAGGTCGTGGCGCGCCTCGGGCAGGGGCAGCGTGGAGGCCAGCGGCGCCGGGGCCCGCAGCAAGCGGAGCGTGCGCAGCACCTCGCCGCCCCGGGCCGCGTCGCGCGGAAAGACGAGGTGGCAGGCGAGCACGGCCCGGTCGCCCTCGTGGGTGAGCGTGACGCGCGGGAGCGTGAGGCGGAAGCGCTCGTCGGAGCGCCACGCGCCGGATTCGAGCGGGCGCGCGGCGTCGAAGCGGAAGCCGCCGTAGAAGCGGGCGTCGGGGCCGAGCCGCGCCAGGAGCGCGCGGAGCGCCCGCGGGTCGTCGGACACCGAGACTGCGGCGCCGCTGCAGGCGATGCGGGCAGCCTGCCGCCGTCCGTGCCAGTAAAAGCGCGGCGTGTGCGGCTGCGCGGCCAGCCACGCAAGCGGGAGGTCTGCCGCATCGGCCTCCACTTCCACGCGCACGTAGGGCGCCTGCCGCGCGGGCGCGGCGAGCACGCGGCGGACCTCCCGGAGCAGGTGCTCGGCGGCTGGGCGGCGCAGCAGCAGGGCCGGGGCGTCGCTCATCCGCGCGCCAGCAGCGCCGCCGGACGCATCGCGTCGAGGGCCGGAAGGGCGGCGTCGAGGTGGGCCGTGCAGTTGAGCAGGTCCGCGCGCACGCCTGAGGCGTCCACCACGAGGCGGTTCACGGACGTGTTGGCGTGGAAGAGCTCGTGCATCCGCGCGAGGCCGTAGCCGGGCAGCACGCTCGCGAGCAGCACGCGGATAAACCGCCCGTGCGTGACCACCGCGACGGTGCCGCCCGGCGCCTCGCGCAGCACGCGCGCCCACGCGCGCAGCGCCCGCGCCTGCACTTCGAGGATGCTCTCGCCCTCGTCGAGCCGCGCGTCGAAATCGCCCGACGCCCAGCGTTCGTAGATGGCGGCAAAGGCGGTGCGCGTCGCGTCGCTCTCGGGCGCGCCTTCGAGCACCCCCCACGACATCTCTTCGAGGTCGGCGTCGAGCGTGAGCGGCAGGTGGGGATGGTGCGCCCCGATGGCCTGCGCCGTTTGCTGCGCCCGCACGAGTGGGCTCGCGTAGAGCGCGGTGAGCGGGACGTCGGCAAAGCGGAGGCCGAGCTGCGCTGCCTGCTCCACGCCCATCGCGTTGAGCGGCGCGTTGATGCGGCGGCCCTGCACCGCCCGGCGGCGGTTGTAATCCGTCTCGCCGTGGCGAATCAGGTAGAGCGTGGTGGGCATGGCGCGCGGACAACGGAGGCACGCGCCCGGAGGTTTCATTTTTTTCTGAAAACGCCGCGTCGGGCCCTGCCGCCGGGGCGATCTCCGCCCTGCCTCCTGGCCCGCGCCCCTGCCGCTGCGCCCTCCGCGCTTATCCCGTTTCCCGCACGATCTCGGGGGTGAGCTGGAAGCGGAAGCGGGGGTGCTTGACGCCGGCGGCTTCGAGGGCCGGGCGGAGCATGGTTTCGAGCGCCTGCGCGGCGTTGGTGCGCGCCTGCACGGGGCGTCCGTTGAGGTAGGCGGTGCCCTGCTGCCGGAGCGCCCGCTGCACGTAGGGAAGCGCCCGCGTTTCGAGCGCATGGGCGCCCTCGGCGGAGCGGCCCCAGCCGCGCGTCGTCTGCACCTGCAAGCCGGCCAGGTTGGGCTCGACGCTGAACACGCGCAGCGGCGGCACCACGACCTCCACCACCCCATCGTCGCCCAGGCGGACGTGCTCGGCGCGGAGCGTGCCCACGTCGAAGCCGTAGGCGATGCGGCCGGGTACGCGCACGTTGACGCGGTTGGTGCCGAGGCTCAGGTCGAGCACGCCCGGCAGGAGCGTCTTGGTGTTGCGCAGCGTGACGGTGGCCGTGGCGTCGAGCGTGCCGGTGACGAGAAAGCGCGCCGGCGCCTCGCGCTCGATCGTGGTGAGCACGGCCTGCTGCACCGTCTCCTGCGTGATGCGCGGCACGAGCCGCCACACAGCCACAACCGCACCGCCGACGAGCCCTACGACGAGCAGGAGCACGAGGGGCAGACGGAGCGGAGAGCGGGGCGGCAGCAGCAAAACGAGCGGAGGCGGAGAAGGTAGGCTGTTGCTTCTACGCGCGCGGCTGCAAAGAGCCCCCGGTGGGTGTATTCCGGGCCGGCGGCGGCGGGCCGGCAGGCCCCGCAGGGGCGCGGCTGTCGTATCCTCACGGAGGTCTGCCGGCCTCATGCGGGCACAGATCCTTCCGGTTTACCTCCGCCCCCTCCCATGAACCTCCGCTCGTTTCTCTTCGGCTCCTCCCCCCTCGAACCCACCTCCGCCGACGCTGCGCGGGCCGTGCTCCGCGTCGTGATGGGCCTCTCGCTGGCGCTCGCGCACGGGCTGGGCAAAGTGCCGCCCAAGCCGGGCTTCGTCGAGATGGTGGGGGGCATGGGGATGCCGGCGCCGGTGCTGTTTGCGTGGCTGGCGATGCTCGCGGAGTTTGCCGGCGGCCTGCTGATCGCGGCGGGGCTGCTCACGCGGCCAGCGGCGCTCTTCGTGGTAGGCCACTTCGTGATCGTGGCCCTGCTCGCGCACGCCGGGCAGCCCTACGGCAACCGCGAAGACGCCGTGCTCTTCGGCACGATGGCGCTCTTCTTTGCCGCAGCAGGCGCCGGACGCTACAGCGTGGACGCGCTCCTGCGGCGCGACGCACTCGCCCGCTGACGCGTCCCCCCACTCCGGTAGGCTGGAGTGGGATCGCCGGGGTGATCACGGAGGATGGATCATGGTCATCTGGATTCGCCCGAATCCTGGTCAGAAGGCGGTAGGGGCGCCATGCATGGCGCCCCTACGCGTCCGAGGCAAGGCACAGGGCTTCGCGGCTCCAGGCACAACACCTTCAGCGATGCCGGATCAGAGACGCGCAGAGGCGCCCTCTGGCGATGATCCATCCTCCGTGACCCATCATAGCCAGCGGGCATTCCCGCACCGGCCAGCGTTGGTATCAGGCGTCGCCGTCGAGCGTAGGGTCGTCCTGCGCGTGGCGGCACACGAGCACGAGCGTGCGGTAGATGTCGAGCACGGGCACTTCGAACGGGCGCAGGCCGTGGCGGTCGAGGTGCGCGGTGACGCTCTCGGCGATGGCGGCCTCGCGTGTGGCGTCGTAGATGGGCAGCCCGAGCGCCTTTTTGGCCACCCCGATCGTGTGGGCGCACTGCACGCGCCGGGCGAGCAGCTCGGACAGCTGCGCGTCGAGCGCGTCGATCTCGCGGCGCATGGCGGTCATCGTGGCGCGGGGGTCGTGGGCAGGCTCGGGCATGGCGGCGGGGCGTGGGCCTCCAACTTCGCACGTGCCCTGGGGCGCGCCCGCGAGGTGTCGGTGAAGAGCGCGCCGCAAAGCGCTTCCGCTAGCCGGTGTTGCGCAGCCCGCCCGCAATTCCGTTGACGCTGAGCAGCACCGTCTCGCGCAGGTCGGCGGCCTCGGGTGCCTCCGGATCGGCGCGGAGTCGGCGCAGGAGGGCCACCTGGACGTGGTTCATCGGGTCGATGTAGGGGTTGCGCAGGCGGATCGCCTCCTGGAGCCACGGCTCGCCGTCGAGCAGGTCGTGCTGCCCGGTGAGGCGCAGGATCGCCGCCTCGGTGCGCGCGAACTCGGCGGCGAGGCGCGGGAAGATCGCGGCGCGCGTGGCGTCGTCGGCGAGGGTGCTGTAGACCTCGGCGATGCTCAGGTCGGCCTTGCGCATGGACATCTGCGCGTTGTCGAGCACGACGCGAAAGAAGGGCCACTGCTGCGCCATTTCGGCGAGCAGCGCCCACCGTTCGTCGTCCTCGCCCGCCCACTCCGTGAGCGCCGTGCCGAGCCCGTACCAGCCGGGCAGCGCCACGCGGCTCTGCGTCCACGCGAACACCCAGGGAATGGCCCGCAGGTCGGCGATGCCGCGCCCGCCCGCCCGCCGCGACGGCCGGGAGCCGATGTTGAGGCCGCCGATCTCGTCGATGGGCGTGGCGGTGTGGAAGTAGTCGAGCAGCGCGGGCGTGTGCGAGACGAGGGCGCGGTAGGCGGCTTCGGCGTGCGCGGCGAGGGCGACGAGCGCCTCCGTCCACGCGGGCGACTCGGGCGCGGCGCCGGGCGCGGGGGCGCTCGTGAGCAGGACCGCGTGGAGCAGCTGTTCGAGGTGGCGGAAGGCGATCTCCGGGTCGTCGTAGCGGGCGGTGATGACCTCGCCCTGCTCGGTGAGCTTGAGGCGCCCGCCCACACTGCCGGCGGGCTGCGCGAGGATGGCCCGGTTGGTGGGCCCGCCGCCCCGCCCGACGCTCCCGCCGCGCCCGTGGAAGAAGGTGAGGCCGAGCCCGTGCCGCGCGCACACCTCGGCGATGGCCCCCTGCGCGCGGTGCAGTTCCCAGTTGGCCGTCAGGTAGCCGGCGTCCTTGTTCGAGTCGCTGTAGCCGATCATCACCTGCTGCTGGTCGCCGCGCGCCTGGAGGTGGGCGCGGTAGGCAGGCTCGGCGAAGAGCGCTTCGAGGATGCCGGGCGCGGCGTGCAGGTCCGCCACGGTCTCGAAGAGCGGCACGACGTCGAGGGCGTCGGCCACGCCGGCGTCGCGGGCGAGCAGGAGCACGCTCAGCACGTCGCTCGGGCCCGTCGTCATCGAGATCACGTAGGCGCTCAGGCTCTCCGGGCCGAGCTGCGCGTGGGCGCGGCGGATGAGGCGGACGGTTTCGAGCGTCTCGTTGGTGGCGTCGGAGTAGGCGAGCGTGAAGGGCGTGAACGGGCGCGGCGTGGCGAGTTCGCGGGCGACGAGGGCCGTCCGTTCGTCCTCGTTCATCGCGGCGAAGCCGGGGAGGCCGTAGCCCGCGAACACCTCGTCGAGCGCGGCGCGGTGGCGCTCGGCGTGCTGGCGGACGTCGAGGGCGGCGAGGTGGAAGCCGAACACCTCCACCTGGCGCAGCAGGTCGGCGAGGGCGCCGTCGGCGAGGAGCGGCGAGGCGTGGGCGCGCAGGCTTTCCTGGAGCAGGCGCAGGTCGGCGGCGAAGGCGTCGGGCGAGGCGTAGGCGTCCGGGAACGGGTCCGGGGCGGCGTGCCAGGGGCGCGCGGCGGCAGCGAGGGTGGCGTCGAGGCGGCGGAAGAGAAAGGGCAGAAACTGCCGGTACGGCTGCCCGGGGTAGCGCTCGTCGAGGCGCGCGGTGATGTCGGGGAAGCGTTCGCTGTAGGCGTCGAGGCGTGCCTGGAAGGCCTCGGTGCGCCCGACGTGCTCGCCCATGCTGAAGTGCCCCCGCATCGCGTCGAGGGCGGCGCGGTAGAGGCGCAGCACGAGCGTCTGGTGCTCCCGGAGCGCCTCCTCGGTGACGGCGGGCGTCACGAACGGGTTGCCGTCGCGGTCGCCGCCGATCCACGAGCCGAAGCGCAGAAACGTGGGCAGGCGGAACGCATGGCCGGGGTAGGCTTCGGCGAGCGCCGCCTGCATGGCGCGGTCGAGGCGCGGCACGAGCGTGAAAAACGTCCGCTCGAAAAAGTAGAGGCCGCCCCGCACCTCGTCGAGCACGGACGGCTTGTTCACGCGCGTGACGTCGGTTTCCCAGAGCGCGACGACCTCCTCGCGCAGCACCGCGTCGAGGGTGCGGACCTCGTCGGGGGTGAGGCGCTGCCGGTCGAAGGCGCGCAGCACGTCGGCCACGCGGCGCAGCTTGGTGCGGGTGGTGCGGCGCTGCGCCTCGGTGGGGTGGGCGGTGAACACGGGCAGCAGCAGCAGCCGGTCGAGCAGCGCCTGGGCGTCGGCGGCGGTGAGGCCGCGCGCGGCGAGCGTGCGCCAGGCGTCGGCGAGGGATTCGGAGAGCGCTTGGCCGCGCGCCTCGGCGTCGATGGTGCGGGCGCGGAGCACGCGCACGCGCTCGGCTTCTTCGGCGAGGTTGGTGTAGCCGAAGTAGGCGGCGAAGGCGCGCACGACGCCGCGCATCTCGGGGAGGGGCAGGCCTGCGAGGCGGCCCGCGAGGGCGGTGCCGGCGGCGGCATCGCCCGCCCGGTGGGCCTTGGCGAGCGCGCGGATCTCTTCGACGAGATCGAGCAGCGCGGGGCCTTCCTGCGCCTGGATCGTCTCGCCGAGCAGACCGCCGAGGAGGTTGATCTGGGCGCGGAGGGTGGTGGGGACGTCGGGCATCGGGGTGGGGCGTGCGGAGGCTTGCACCGGAGAGGGGCGCAGACGATCCGGCCCCCTCCTGCTGCCTCCGCCTGCCCCCTCCTGCTGCTACGGCCTGGACGGCCTCCGCAGCGGTCCTCCCCCGAGTTTCGGGGGAGGTGTCGCGCAGCGACGGAGGGGGCGGGTGGATCCGTTGCGCGAACGTCGCGGCGGGCGGGAATCCCGGCGCGCGGCGCAGGGGTGCGCAGCGTCGTCACCCCTTCCATACCCCCATGCAACGACTCACAGGCAAGGTGGCGCTCATCACGGGCGCCGGCACCGGCATCGGCGAGGCCATCGCCAAAAAGTTCAGCCGCGAAGGCGCCCTCGTGGCCCTGGTCGGCAAGCCCGACGACCCGGTGGAGGCCGTCGCCGCTGAGATCATCGCCACAGGCGGGGAGGCGGTGGCCTACAAGGGCGACGCGGGCGAGATGGCGTTTGCCGAAGCCGCCGTGGCCGGCGCGGTGGCGCGCTACGGGCGCCTCGATGTGCTCGTCGCCAACGCGGGCAGCCTCGTGACGACCGGCATGACCGAGCAGTACCCCGTCGACGCGTTCGAGCAGATGCTGCACGACAACTGCCGGACGGTCTTCCACTGCGTCCGCGCGGCGCTGCCCGAACTCCAGAAGACGCGCGGCTGCATTGTCGCGGCGGGCTCGGAGGCGGGCTTCAACGGCACGCCGCAGTTCACGGCCTACGGGGCCACGAAGGGCTGGGTGCACAGCTTCATCAAGGGCGTGGCGGTGGAGCAGGCGCAAGTACGGCGTGCGCGCCAACTGCGTCTGCCCCGGCGCCATCGACTCGTCGTGGACGCGCGCGGACCTCGGGCCGATGGACAAAGCGATGGAGAAGCTCATCGTCGGCGCCACCCCGCTCGGGCGGCGGGGCACGACCGAGGAGATGGCCAACGTCTACGCTTTCCTCGCCTCCGACGAAGCCTCGTTCGTGACGGGCGCGCTCTGGCTCGCCGACGGCGGCATCACGCCCGCGCACGGGATGCCGGGCGATGACGTGCCGAAGGACCTCAAAAAGGAGCCCGACGGCGTGCTCATCCTCAACCACGCCCACGACCGCCAGCCCACCGACGGTGACCAGTAATGGCTACCGGGCCACGATGAAGGTGCGGTGCGAAGCCTGCCCACCACGCGTCGCCCGCAGCACGTACACGCCGTTTGGCAGGGCCGATATGTCGAGCGCCGCGCGTGCCTCCCCGGCGGAGAGCGCGCGGCGTTCTACTTCGTGCCCGAGCAGATCGTACACCACGAGCGTCGTGGCCTCAGGTAGCGCCGCGCCGAGCGTCACCGTGACGGTGCTGCTGGCCGGGCTTGGCGCCACGCTCAGCGCAAAGGCGCCGGAGCTGGAGGCCGCCTCGGCAGCGGTGGTGCTGGTGACCTCGAACGACGCCTCGGGCGCGAAGGGCGAGCCCTGGTCGCTCTGGCTCACCTGCTGCACGCTCCAGTAGTAGGTGCGCGCGCCCGCCAGCATCGGGAGCGTCACGCTCCGGGCGGTGGAGAGGTTGCCGGGGCCGGGGAGCAGGCGGAAGCCGTTGGGGGCGGCATCGGCGCCGATCACGTCGCCCAGGCCGGGGCGCGTGCCCACACGCAGGGCGTAGGTGCACCACGGGTCGTGGCCCTCCCACGAGAGGAAGACGCGGTTGCCCTCCACGACGGCGCGCAAGTTGGCAGGGGCCGAGGGGCGTGGTGGTGCTGAGGCAGAGCTGTTGCGCCAGAGCCGGAAGCTGTTGTCCGAACCTAGAGATGCTACGTCGAGCAGGCCGTCGCCTGTCGCGTCCGCCAGCATCAGGTTCTTGCGTTGCAGGGTAGAGGTGATCGGAGGGAGATCGCGGAGGGTGTCTACCTCAAAACCGCCCGACGTCAGCCGAATCAGTTGTGGGGGCGTTGAGGGGCTGGAACTGCTCAGGCCAAAGAGGTCCGGGGAACGATTACCGTCGAGATCACCCGGATAGAGCCAGCCTACGCTGACCTTTCGGGCCTTTACGGCCGTGTTGCTGTAGCGGCCATCCTCGAATGCAAACAGGCGCAACGAATCGAATGGCACCACTACATCGAGATCTCCGTCGTCGTCGAAATCTACCGGGAGTGTTCTAGGCAGGCCGCCTACAACGCGAACGTTGGGAGGTCCTCCTGGCTGGAGGGGCATTGATGGGAACCGCGTGCCGTCATTGAACGCCAGTTCGTTTGCAACCAGAAAATCGAGATCTCCGTCTCCGTCTAAATCGACGGTGAGGAAAGAGGGAAAGGTGTCATCCTGAGTAAGTCTTCGGAACACCTCTCGGATCGAACAATCCGGTTGCCGGACGAAGAGCGAATAGCTCGAAAACGAGTTTGAGACTGAGAGATAGGTGATGCGGTCCTCGTACCCGTCGCGGTTGAGGTCGGGCATGCCCTTGCAGAACGGGCCGCTCTGCACGGCTTCGAGTATGTTGCCGGTGAGGCGGTACGCAACGTCGCCCGAGACGAGTTCGAGGCGTCCGTCCCCGTCCACATCGGCCCACCGGCCGTCAGGCGCAAGGTCGCGCGTCTGGGCGTCGATCGTGGTCTGCACGAGGCGTCCGGCGTCGCTGCGGTAGACGGTGAGCCTGGGAGATCCCCTCACGAGCACGTCCATGTCGCCGTCGGCATCGTAGTCGCCCCACTGGGCGTCGTAGGCGCCCGGCGTGGCGATGGAGTCGGCGAGGATGAAGCGCTGGGCGTGCGCGGCAGGCGCGGCCAGCAGCAGGAGCAGGCAGAAGAGGGGTCGCATGGACGTGTTACACCCGGGGGTGGCGTCGTGCCTACCCCCTGAAGCCCAGCCCTGAATCCCCGTGCGCATCGGCGGGTGTGAGGAGCAGCCATTCCCTGCCATGATGCACGTCGCCGTCTACTGCGCCTCCGCCGCCGCCTCGATTGACCGCTACGGACGCGTGGCCGAAGCCCTCGGGCAGGAACTCGCCGCGCGCGGGCACACGCTCGTCTACGGCGGCGGGGCGGTCGGGCTCATGGGCGTCGTGGCGCGGGCGGCGCACGCGGCAGGCGGGCGCGTGGTCGGCGTGATCCCGGAGACGCTCAAGGCGCGCGAGGGCATCGCCTATGATGCCGCCGACGAGATGATCGTGACCGAGACGATGGGCGAGCGCAAGCGCATCATGTTCTCGCAGGCGGACGCGTTCGTCGTGCTCCCCGGCGGCATCGGCACCCTGGAGGAGTTCTTCGAGGTGCTCACGCTCCGCGCGCTCGGCTACCACGACAAGCCCATCACGCTGCTCTCTGCCGACGGCTTCTTCGACGACCTCGTCGCCTTCCTCGACCGCCTCGAACGCGAGGGCCTCGTCCGCACGCCGGACCGGGGGCGCTTCGCCGTCGTGCGCACCGCCGAGGACGCGCTCGACAGCATCGGGGCGTAGGCTCTCCTCCTCCGTCGCTGCGCGACACCTCCCCCGAATTCGGGGGAGGACCGCTTCGGAGCGCGTCCAGCGCGCAGAAGCAGGGGGGGCCCTCACACGAGCCGGTGCAGGTGGAGCGTGACGGTGCGCGTCACGCCGCCGCGGACGAGCGTGAGCACGCGCGCGGCGCCGTCTTCGGCGCAGCAGGCGGCGCGTCTCCATGAGCCCGATCTCGGCGACGGGGCGCCCGTCTACGTGCGTCACGAGGTCGCCGGGGCGACGCCCGCCGTGGCGCCGGCCGACCCGGCGCGGGCGCCGACGACGCGGAGGCCGCCGGATTCGGCGAGGAGCGACGAGGCCGCTCATGTCGGCTTCGAAGGGATCCGTACAGGCGGCGGTGCAGGTGGCGATGAAGCGCCCGGCCTCGTAGTCCGTCGTGATCGTCATGCGCGCAAAGAGTTCGCCGCCGAGCAGGCCCGCCGAGGCGCTGCTCGCGCTCGCCCCGCTCGTCGCCCGCGAGAGCGTGGCCACGGGCGCGTCGAAGCGGAGCGGCCCGATGCCGAGCGCCGCGATCCGGCCCGACACGGCGGTGCTGCTGCCGCCCACGCCCGCCACGCGGCCTTCCTGCGTGGCGCCGAGGCCGTTCAGGATGCCGTAGGCCTCGACGAAGGGGCTGTTCACGCTCACCGCCCCGTCGTAGCCGGTGTCGATGAGGAAGCGGCCGGTGGCGGGGCGCGCGCTGGCCTGCCCGAGCCACGCGTCCACGAACGGACGGCCCTCCACCACCTCCATCGGAAGCACGAGCGCCGCGTCCGGCGGCACATAGGCACCGGGGGCCTCGAAGCGGACGATCCCGCGCGCGTAATCGAAGGTGGTGGCGAAGAGGCGGAGCAGGTCGAAGCCGAGGATGCCGGCCACGGGATGCCCGATCTGCGCGCTGAGCGGCCCGAGCGGCAGCACCATCACGCGCTGCTGCGTAGCGTACACGTCGCCGACCTGCACGCGGAGCCCGCCGAGCATCATGGCCGGGGCGGTGCCGGCCGTGCCGGTGGCCGTGATCGCGGCGCCCCCGAAGAGGCCGATGGAGTCCGCCACGGCGCGGTCGAGCACGTGGATGCCGGCGCCGGTGTCGAGGAGGAACCAGCGCTCGTCCCCGCCTTCGATGCGCGCGGGCACGAGCACGAGCGTCCCGACGCGGTGAAACGGCACGTCCACGTAGCGTGGCGAGCGGGGGCAGCACGAACGCCGCATCCGGTGCCGGAATGTTTTGCGCCCACAGGGCACCGGGCAGGGCGAGCAGGGCCAGGAGGAGCAGGCGGCGCATCGAACGGGGGCGGGTACCCGCCTGCAACGCTGCTAGCCGGGCGGGTCGTGCCCGGCCCTCCCCGGACGTGCGCCGTCGTCCGCTTCGCAGGGAAGGGGACGACGACGCGCGGAGCAAGGCTACCGCCCGGCCACGCGCTCGGCCTCGCGCCAGACGCGCAGCAGGTTGCCGCCGAGGACCTTCGTCACGTCGGCCTCCGTGTAGCCGCGCCGGAGCAGTTCGGCCACGAGGTTGGGGTACATCGACACGTCGGTGAGGCCGGCGGGCAGGCGCGTGACGCCGTCGAAGTCGGAGCCGAGGCCGACGTGGTCGATGCCGGCCACCTGGACGGCGTGGTCGATGTGGTCGGCCACGTCTCCCACGGTGCCCACGGGCCGGGCGCGGCGCAGGGCGTGGAAGACGCGGTAGGCCTCGGGCGTGCCCTTCGTGAGGCCGCGCGTGCGCAGGGCCGCCTCGAACAGCGCATCGAAGCCGCCTTCGTCGGACTGGTAGGCGCTGCGGAGAAACGTCGCGCCGAAGGGGATCATCACCACGCCGCCGTTGCGCCCGAGCGCGGCGAGCAGCGAGTCGCTCATGTTGCGCTTCCAGCCGGGCGTAAAGTGGCGCATCCCCGAGTGCGTGGCCACGACGGGCGCCCGCGTGAGGCGCAGCACGTCGAAGGCGGTTGCGTCGGAGACGTGCGAGATGTCTACCAGCACGCCGAGGCGGTTGAGTTCGCCCACGACGGCGCGCCCGTACGGCGAGAGGCCGTGCCAGGTCTGCGTGGAGTCGTAGGACGAATCGCCGAGCTGGTTGACCTTGCCGTGCGTGAGCGTGACGTAGCGGATGCCCCGGCTGTAGAAGTGCTGCACGTCGGCGAGGGTCGTGAGCGGGGCGCCGTTCTCCAGGCCAAGGGGCAGGGCCACCTTGCCCGCCGCCGCGATCCGCACCACGTCCGCCGGGCTCCGCGCGATCTCGAACTTGTCCGGCGCGGCGGCCACCCAGCGCTCGACGTTGGTGATGAGCGAGTCGGCGTAGGCGGCGGCGACGCCTGGCACGGCCTGCTTTTCAGCCGGGATGTAGATGGACATGAACGGCGCATCGAGCCCGCCGGCCCTGGCGCGGCCGTAGTCGAAGTCGCCGGTCGAGTCGGTGCCGGTGAGGTTGGCCCAGGGCTCCTCGGTGAGGCGGTAGGGCGCGTCGATGTGCCCGTCTACGATGATCGCCCGCTGGGCGAGCGCGCGGGCGCGGGCCATGAGGTCGGCGGGGGCCTGGGCGGCGGGCTGGCTACCGGCGCAGGCGGCGAGCGTGACGGCGAGAAGGCAGGGGAGCAGGCGGCGCATGGGCAGAGGGGGCTGCCCGCACGATACGCACCGTCACGCGCGCGATGCCAGTGTATGCCGCAGCGCCTGCACGTATGCGGGCGTGTGCCGCAGGCGGCTGCCGTACCACGAAAACGCCTCACCGTCCACAAACGCCACCGCCGCGTCCGGGCACGCCGCCCGCATCGCGCCGACGTGCTTCTCCCGAAAGCGGAACGGCTCGGACGAGAACAGCAGCACGTCCGGCCGCGCGTGCCGCCACGGCCTCGGGCGTCACCGACGGGTAGCGCGCCGCATCGCCGAACACGTTGGCGAAGCCCGCGCGGCGCAGTACGTCGTGGATGAAGGTGTCGCCGCCCACCGTCATCCACGGGTCCTTCCAGATGAAATAGGCCGCGCGCCGCAGCGGGAACGCCGCCAGGCTCTCAAACCCCGCCGCGATCTCCGCCGCAAGCGCTGTTGCCTGCGGCGCCGCGTCCGTGGCCGCGCCGATCTCGCGGATCGCGTCCAGGGCCGCGCCGAGCGTGGCGATGTCGGTGACGAGCACGGGGGCGAAGGCGGCGAGGGCCTCCACCTGCGTCGCGTTCGTTCTCCTCGCGGTTGGCGATCACGAGGTCCGGCGCGAGGGCGCGCACCTTTGCCACGTCCACCGTCTTGGTGCCGCCGATGCGGGGCTTCGAGCGGTGCCACGCCGCCGGATGCACGCAGAAGCGCGTGATCCCCGCCACGCGGTCGCCGAGCCCGAGGTCGGCGAGCAGTTCGGTGAGGCTCGGCACGAGCGACACGACGCGCTGCGGACGCGCCCCCGGGGCCGGGCCGAGCCAGAGGGACGCCCATCGGTCAGCGGGCGCCGACCGCCGCCTCCACGTCCGCCACGGCCTTCGGGATGCCCGGCCCGAGCACGCGTGGCCCCGCCTCAGTTACGAGCACGTCGTCCTCGATCCGGATGCCGCCGAAGCCGACGTACGGCATCACCGCGTCGTAGTCGATGAACGCGGCGTGCCGGCCCTCGGCGCGCCACGCCTCCACGAGCGCGGGGATGAAATAGACGCCGGGTTCGGCGGTGACGACGTGGCCCGCGCGCAGCGGCTTCGCCATGCGCAGGTACGCGAGGCCGAACTGGTCGGCCCGCGCAAACCCCTCGCCGTAGCCGACGTAGGTCTCGCCGAGCGCTTCGAGGTCGTGCACGTCCAGGCCGATCTGGTGGCCGAAGCCGTGCGGGAAAAAGAGCGCGTGCGCGCCCGCCGCCACCGCCTCGTCGGGGTCGCCGCGCATCAGCCCGAGGTCGGTGAGCCCCACTGCGATCACGCGCGCGGCAGCCAGGTGGACGTCGCGGTAGGGCGTGCCCACGCACGAGGCGTCGATGCCGGCCTGCTGGGCCTGGAGCACGATCTCGTAGACCGCGCGCTGCCGGGCGCTGAAGCGGCCGGAGACGGGCCACGTGCGCGTGACGTCGCTCGCGTAGCCGCTCCGGGCGAGCGCGCCCGAGTCGAGCAGGAAGAGCTGCCCGTCTTCGAGCACGCCGTCGGCGCGTTCGAGGTGGAAGATCTCGCCGCGCACCGTGCAGATCATCCCGAAGGACAGCCCTTCCCCCTCGGCCAGCGCCACGCCCGCCACGGCCGCCGCGATGTCCTGCTCGCGCAGGCCCGGGCGCGTCATGCCCATCGCCACGCGGTACATAGACGCGCTCACGGCCAGAGCGCGCTCTAGCTCGGCCACCTCCTCGTCCGTCTTGATCTCGCGCTGCGCCACGACCGCCGCGATGAGCGCCTCCGAGGGGGCGACCGGCGCGGGCAGGGCGGCGGTGTGCTCGGGCCGGTAGGCCGGGAGGGTGTGGACGGTCCGCCCGCTGCGGATCGCCTCGGCGAGCACGGGGGCCAGCGCGGTGTGCGGCCGCGTGTCTGTGAACCCCGCCTGGGCGCCGAGGTCGGCGGTGGACGGCTGCGGGCCGGTCCAGATCACGTCTTCGAGCGTCGCGTCGGTGCCGTAGAGCGTGCTCTCGCCCGTGTCGGCATCTACGACGAGCGCGAGGTCGGCGCGGTCGATTCCGGCGTAGTAGCGGAAGGTGCCGTCCTGCCGGAAGGGGTACGCGTTGGCGCGGTAGAAGGCCGGCGCGTGCCCGTTGCCGGGGATGAAGACGAGCCCGGCGCCCACGCGGCGGGCGAGTTCGGCGCGGCGGGCGCGGTAGGTCTCAGGGGCGAACATGGAGGGGAACGGGAAAAGGGGACGTCAGCGCGCGGCGAGGAGCGCGAGCGCTTCGGCCGGGGTGTAAACGGGCAGGGGCGCGCCAGCAAACCCGGTAGGGTCGCGCGTGACGATGCCAGTGGCACCGGCGTGACGGGCGGCAAAGGCCAGCACGGCGTCCTCAAAGTCGCGCCCGGGGTGGGCCGCTGCGTCGTCGAGCACGGGCCGCGTCACGGGCGCGATGTCGAAGAGGCTCAGCAGCCGGCGCACGTCTTCGAGCGCGCGGGCGCTGCCATAGGCCTTCGCTACAACGTAATACACCGTCGTGATCGAGGTGGCGACGAGTAGGCCTTCCAGTTGATGCCGGGCGGCGGCCGCGAACAGCTCCGCCGCGTCGTGCTCAAACGGCCCCCGGCGCATCAGCAGGTCGAGCGCGACATTGGTGTCAAGTGCCAGGCGTAGGCGTGAGGTCACCCGGCACCTCCGTACTTCTCATCGCGGTAGCGGTCGTAGTCCGCCTCCGAGACGTCCGGGGCCGGCGGACGGTCCAGAAACGCTTGGACGATGGGAGGCATGTCCTTCGCCCAATCAGGCAAATTGGAGACGGGCGCGTCGAGCGCGGTGAAGTACGCCTCGACCAGGCGCGACACGGATGTGCCCCGGCGGCGCGCGTAGCGCTTGGCGCGCTCAACGGTAGCGGCGTCGAGCCGGAGCGTGAGCTTGGCGGCGGGCATAGTCGTACAGGAGGACGATAAACAGTACGGCCTCCCGCTAGGCAGGTTGCCCCGCACGTTGTGGAATCCCCCTCGGTGTTGCCAACCGCAGGGATGCCGGGCGTCGGCGTGCTACTTTGGCGCATTCCCCACGCTTCCATGCGCCCTTCGATGACCCCGCGTGTGCTGCTCGCCGCGCTCCTCTTCGTGCTCGCCGCGCCCGCGCAGGCGCAGCAGGACGACACGACCCTCGTCACCCTCCAGCGGCTCTACGCCTCCGGCTACTTTGGCGGCGAGGGCATCGGCGCCGTGCGCTGGCTCGACGGCAGCCACTACACGCGCGTCGAGCGCGGGGCGGGCGGCTTCATGATCGCGCGCTACGACGCGGCCACGGGCACCAAAGAGCCGCTCGTGACGGCGGCGCAGCTCACGCCCGCCGGGTCCACAAGCGTGCTGCCGCTCGAAGACTACGTGTGGAGCCCGGACCACACGAAGCTGCTCGTCTACACCAACTCGGCCCGCGTCTGGCGCGCCAACACGCGCGGCGACTACTGGGTGCTCGACCTCCCAAGCGGACGCCTCCGCCAACTCGGCGCCGGACGGCCCGCGTCGTCGCTCATGTTCGCCAAGTTCTCGCCCCAGGGCGACCGCGTGGCGTACGTCTCCAAGAACAACCTCTACGTCGAAGACCTCGCCAGCGGGCAGATCACGCCCCTGACGAACGACGGCTCCGACACGATCATCAACGGCACGTTCGACTGGGTGTACGAGGAGGAATTCGGCCTCCGCGACGGCTTCCGCTGGAGCCCCGACGGCACGAAGCTCGCCTACTGGCAGCTCGACGCCTCGGGCGTGCGCAACTACCTGCTCGTCAACGACACCGACTCGCTCTACTCGTTCGTCACGCCGATCCAGTACCCGAAGGCGGGCGAGACCAACTCGGCGGCCCGCGTGGGCGTGGTCGCCGCAGCGGGCGGCGCGACGCGCTGGTTCCACCTCTCCGACGACGCGCGCAACCACTACCCCGCGCGGATGGACTGGGCCGCATCGTCCGATGAACTCGTCATCCAGCACCTCAACCGCCTCCAGAACACCAACGAACTCCTCTTCGCCGACGTGCGGACGATGCAGGCGCGCCCCATCGTCACCGAGCGGGACAGCGCGTGGACGGACGTCGTGGACGACCTCGTGTGGTTCGACAATGGCCGCCGCTTTACGTGGGTGAGCGACCGCGACGGCTGGAACCGCGTCTACGTGGTGAACCGCGACGGCTCCGGGATGCGCGCCGTCACGCCCGCCAACACCGACGTGCTGAACATCCTCCAGGTCGATACCGAGGGCGGCTACGTCTACTACACCGCCTCGCCCAGCAACAGCACGCAGCGCTACCTCTACCGCGCCCGCTTCGATGCGCCCGCCGCCCCGGCCCCGCGCCCACGTGGGCGCACCCGCACGAGCGGCAGCGCGGCGCCCGCGATCATTGTTGCCGAGCGCCTCTCGCCCGCCAATGAGGCCGGCACGCACAGCTACACCCTGGCCCCCGGCGCCCGCTACAGCTTTCACACGTACAGCCGCTTTGGCGTGCCCGCGCGCGGCGAACTCGTCGCGCTGCCCACGCACAGCGTCGTGCGCGGGCTGGCGGCCAACGACCGCCTCCGCCGCCGCGTCGACGCCCTCCGGCGCGGACGCACCGAGTTCTTCCAGGTGCCGACCACCGATGGCACCGCGATGCTCGACGGCTTCCTGATGTACCCGCCCGACTTCGACCCCGCGAAAAAGTACCCCGTCCTCTTCCACGTTTACGGCGAGCCCGCCAGCACCACCGTGAACGACAGCTGGGGCGGCAGCGGCTACCTGTGGGACCTCATGCAGACGCAGCAGGGCTACGTGGTGGCCAGCGTGGACGGGCGCGGCACGCCCGCGCCGAAGGGCCGCGCGTGGCGCAAGGTCATCTACGGGCAGATCGGCGTCCACGCCTCGGCCGACCAGGCCGCCGCCGCGCGCGCCCTCGCGCAGCGCCCGTACGTGGACGGCAGCCGCGTCGGCATCTGGGGCTGGAGCGGCGGCGGCTCGCAGACGCTCAACAGCCTCTTCCGCTACCCGGACGTGTACCAGATCGGCATGGCCGTCGCCCCCGTGCCGGACGTACGCCTCTACGACACGATCTACCAGGAGCGCTACATGGGCCTGCCGCAGACCAACGCCGAGGGCTACCGGATCGCCTCGCCGATCACGTTTGCCGAGGGCCTGCGCGGCGACCTGCTGCTCGTCCACGGCACCGGCGACGACAACGTGCACTACCAGGGCACCGAGCGGCTCATCAACCGCCTCGTCGAACTGGGCAAGCCGTTCCAGATGATGGCCTACCCCAACCGCACGCACGGCATCTTCGAGGGGCGCGGCACGACGCTGCACGTGTACAGCCTGCTCAACGACTACCTCCACGAGCACCTGCCCGCCGGGGGCCGCTAGGCGCTGGGGCCAGCGGGCGCAGAGCCGCTTCCGGAAGGCGGCGGCCTGCGCCCGATCAGGGCTGCGGGCGGCCCAGGCGGCGCAGGTTGTTCCAGTCGGGGGTGGGCAGGTACACCGTGAAGGTGCTGCCGCAGCCCCGCTCGCTCGTGGCGCTCAGACGCCCGCCCAGGCGCGTAATGAGGCGCTGCGCGAGGGCGAGCCCGACGCCGTTGCCCTCGTAGGAGCGGTTGAGGCCCTGCGATTCCTGCCGGAACGGGTCGAAGGCGTACGGCAGAAAGCCCTCCGAGATGCCGATGCCCGTATCCGCGACGTCGACGCAGACGCCAGCCTCGACGGGGTAGAGCCGCACGGTGATGCTGCCCGCGTGCGTGAACTTGACCGCATTGCTGATGAGGTGGTCGAGCACCCGCCCGAACGCCCGCACGTCGGTGTAGGCAGGCACCCGGCCTTCATGTTCGACCTGCAGGGTCAGCCCCTTTTCTTCGGCGGCGCCGCAGGCCCGGGCGACGGCGGCCTTGGCTTCGGTGACGAGGTCGCACAGGCCCGCGTCGAAGTGGAGCGTGCCGCCTTCGAGCTGGGCCAGTTCGAGCAGGGACGAAAGCGTCTCCTGCAGCCGGGCCGAGGCGGACATCAGCGCGGCGGCCAGGGGTTTGCGGCCCGGATCGGCCTCCTCGGCGAACACCTCCGAAATGCCCAGGATGGCCGTCAGCGGGGTGCGAAGCTCGTGCGTCATGTTGGTGAGCAGCGAGTCTTGCAGGCGGAGCATTTCCTCGGCCCGCTGACGCGCCTCGTGCTCCTGCGCATAGCGCAGGTTCATCGAGACGTCGCGCGAGTTCACGAGCAGCCCGCCGATGGTCGGGTCGTCGAAGAGGTTGGTGCCAAGCGCTTCGAGCGACACCCACGACCCATCCCGGTGCTGCCAGCGAAAGACCACAGGCGGCTGGCGCTCATGGGTGGTCATGCACGCATAGAGGGCCTGCATGACCATCTCCCGGTCATCCTCATGGACATACGAGAGCGCCGGCCGCCCGAGGAGCTCTTCGGGGGTGTAGCCGAGCAGCGGCTGGACGGAGGGCGATTCGTAGAGGATGGTGCCCTCGGCGTCGAGGATGCTGATGACGTCGGAAGAGTGCTCGAGCATCTTGTCGAACCGCAGCTTCCGCGCGTGCCCCTCCTGTTCGGCGTCCTGGCGCGCCTGCATCTCGTAGCGCAGCTCAAGCTCATCTACAACCATCTCGGCCAGGTCGGTCAGCGTCGCCGCGTCCTCATCGGAAAGCGTGCGCGGGGTGCGGTCGATGAGGCACAGGGAGCCGAAGCTGATCCCGTCGCGGCTCACGAGCGGCGCCCCGGCATAGAAGCGGATGAAGGGGTCGCCCGTGACGAGCGGGTTGTCCCGGAAGCGCGCATCTTCGGCGGCGTCTTCCACCACGAGCAGGGCCTGCTGCTCGACCGCGTGGGTGCAGAACGACACGTCGCGCGGCGTGCCCCGGATGCCGAGGCCGTAGCACGAGCGGAAAACCTGCTGATCCTCCCCGACCAGGGTCACGAGGGCAATGGGCACCTCAAAGATCCGTGTGGCGAGGGTGGTGATCCGGTCGAGGGCGCGGTCGGGGGGGGCCTCAAGGCCGCCGTAACGCGAGAGGACACTGAGGCGCTCAGCGTCGGCGGAGGAGAGAGCCATAAGGGGGGACAGCGCAAGCAGACACATTCCTGCGCTCAATAGTATCGCCCCGGGGCGGGCGGTACCCTATCTAATCACTGTGATTCCAACGTTAAATGCGGATCGCGCGGTTCCCTCCTCACCGATGAGGTCCGGGTCGCGCCTGCACGCCGGGCGACTTCGAGGCGGCGCGGCACGCCGCTGCACGTCTACCGCCTGTTCTCGCGCTACCTCCACGAGCACCTGCGCGCCCGAGGCCGCTAGGGCGCGGCGGCGTTGCGGCGGAGGTGGGGGACCCTGGGCCGCGTGCGCTCGGGCAGTGGAAGCGTCACCTGGACGCGCGTGCCGGCGCCGGGGGCGCTCTGCACCTGCAGGTGGACGCGGGCGGCCTCGGCGCGGCGGGCCAGTGCCCCGAGCCCATGGCCCTGGCCCCGCGCCGACGCTCCGGCGAGGTCGAAGCCCGGCCCGGCATCCTCTACCGTGAAACGCGCCTCGCGTGCGTCGGCCTCCACGATCAGGCGCACGAGTGCCGGGGCGGCGTGGCGATGGGCGTTGTGGAGGGCCTCTTTGAGCAGCAGGAACAGGTGGCGCCGCTGTTCCATCGGGAGCGGGACCTCGGGGAGCGTCTCGGGGCGGTCGAAGCGGAAGCGCTCCGCGCCGATCAGGTTGTAGGCAGTCGTTTCGAGGCGGTCGGTGAGGCTGGCGAGGGTGTCGCGTTGCCCGTCGATCACCCAGACGGTGTCGCGGAGATCGGTGATGAGCGTGCGCGTCTGGGCGGCAAAGCCGAGCAGGGCCGTGGGCGCCGTGCCCAGTGGGCCGTACTGCCCCGACACTTCGAGCTGCGTGGCGAGCGTGGACAGTTTGGTGCCGAGGTCGTCGTGCAGGTCGTCGGCGATGCGGCGCCGGGCGCGCTCGACGCGCAGCAGCTGGGCGAGCCGGTAGCGGTAGGCGCCGTAGAATCCCCCGGCAAGCGCGCACGCAGCCAGCAGCCGAAACCACCACGTCTGCCAGAACGGCGCCGTCACGATCACCTTCAGCGGAGGCGCCGTGGCAAAGTGGTTGCTGCCCACCTGCGCCGCCTGTACGCGCAGCCGGTAGGCGCCCGGCGCGAGGCCCGGATAGTCGGCGAAGTTGCGGGCGCCCGCCTCCACCCAGCTTGTGTCGAGGCCGTCGAGGCGGTAGCGGTACACGTGCGACGCCTCCAGGTCGAGCGCGGCGAAGGTGAAGGAGAGAAAGTTCTGGTCGTACGCAAACCGAAGCTGGCGGGGCGGCCGGCCTGACACGGCGGGCCGGTTGAAGAGCCGCACGTCGGTGAGTGCCAGGGGCGGCGATGGCGGCACCGGGGGAAGCGCGTCCGGGTGGAAGGCAAGCAGGCCGGCGCCGCTGCCGAAGTAGAGCGTCCCATCGGCATCGCGCGCGGCCGATCCCCAGCGGAAGCTGCGCGCCGGCAACCCGTCGCGCTGTTTGTAGGACACGATCTGGCGCGCGCCTGGGCCCGAGGGGCGTTCGCCTGCCGGGGATGTGTCCAGGCTGAGGCGGCTCAGCGTCGTGCTGCCCGCGATCCAGAGGCTGTGCGCGTCGCTCGTGAGGCTGTAGGCGTGGTCTTCGGGCAGCCCCTCGGCCCGTCCGAAGGAGGTGAAGCGGCCCCGCGCGCGGTCGAGCCAGGCGAGCCCGCCGCCCACGGTGCCCACGTAGAGCAGCCCATCGGCGGCCTCGTGCAGGGCCACGACGCGGTCGGCAGGTAGGCTCGCCGCGTCGGCGCGGTGGCGGTACACCTCGAACGTGTCCCGGTCGGCGTGGTAGCGGGCCAGGCCGCCGCCCATCGTGCCTACCCAGAGCGTGCCGTCGCGCGCTTCGAGGAGGGGCCAGGCGAACTCGTGCGGAAACCCGCCGCGCGTGCCCGGACGGTACACGCGGGCGCTGTCGCCGGCGGCGCTCACCCGGATCACCCCCTGGTCCATCGTCGAGATCCAGAGCGCGCCGCTGCGGTCTACGAGGAGCCGGTTGGCCGTAAACCGGGGCGGCAGCCCGGCCGCGCGGAGGGGCACCGGGGCGCCCGAGCCGGGCGTGTAGAGGGCCACGCTGCCGCCCACCGCGAGCACGAGGCGCCCGTCGGCCCGCACGGCCACCTCCCGGACCGGCCCGGTCTCGGCGAGGACCTGCACGCGGTGCCCGCCCGGATCGACGGCCAGCAGGCCGGCGCTGGAGGCGGCCCAGAGCCCTCCGCCGCGCGCACCGACACCCCTACGATGTCGTTCGCCGGGCTGAGCGTGCGAAAAGCGGCCAGCGGCAGGCGCAGGCGCAGCAGGCCGCTCTCGACGGTGGCCGTCCAGACGGTCTGCGCTCCAACGAGCACAAGGGCGCGCGTGTCGTCGGTGGTGAGCGGGTGCGGGGTGGCCTCGCCGCGCGGCCACACGAGCAGGCCCGTGCGCGTGCCGATCCACATCGTGCCGTCGGCCTGCCGGGCAACGGCGTAGACGAACCCGGGCGCCCCGATGGGCACGCGCCGCGCCTGGCGGGCCTGTGCGTCGAAGCGGAACAGGCCCTCCGTCGTGCCCACCAGCACTGCCCGGTCGGGCAGGGCCGCCAGCGCCAGCACGGCCCCGGTGATGCCCTCGGCCCGCCGGAGCGTTTGCTGAGGGCGCGTCATAGTGCGCGAGCCCGGCGTCGGTGCCGATCCAGAGGCCGCTGGGCTCGGCGAGCAGGGCGCGCACCTGGGGGGCCGGTAACGCGCCCGCGCGCATCGGCCGGGGTGAAGAAGGGGCGGGCGCGGCCGGTGGCGAGGTCGAGGCGGTTCGCGGCTCGGCGAGCAGACGGGGCAGCTGCCGCAAATGCTCGAGCGCGCCGCGCCCCAGCTCTGTGTCCGAAGTGCGGCGCCGCGCGATCGGCTGGCGACGGTGCTCGAGCCCCTGCTGATCGTCGCCATGGGCGGCGTCGTGATGCTGATCGTGCTGGCGGTGCTGCTGCCGATCATCCAGCTCAACACCTGGGTAAAATCCTCCTGCCGCGGAGCGCGCTCCTTATCATCGCCGCCATGCCGATCTCGCTTGCCGGTCAACTCGTGGTCGCGATCTCGTCGCGCGCGCTGTTCGATTTCGAGGAGGAGAACCAGCTCTTCGAATCGAGGCGACAGACAGCGCCTACATGCAGCTGCAGTCCGGAGCGGCATCGACCCAGCCCGCCAAGCCCAGCATGT